>JBMYRH010000001.1:0-286781 GCA_049602155.1 Myxococcota bacterium
CAGCGCCACCGTGATCATTCCCTCTGGGAAGACGCAGCTCGCCACGTCCTCTCGTCTTATGGGCTGAGCCATGACGTCGACAACCTGCGCCGATTCGCGAACATGTACTTAAAAGACGCGACGCTCATGGAGACGGCCCTGGCCGAGGATGTTCACCGCATCCGCAACGAATTCAACTTCCAGGAGTGCTTCAAGTTTGAGAAGAAGCGCGCGTTCCTGGGAGCAGCTCAGTGCTTCATCGATTACCAGAAGGAGTACCCGAACGCCGAGAAAGCCCCGGCCGCGATCTTCAACGCTGGTCTCAACTTCTTCAAAGCGAAGCAGGTTGAGAAGGCCCTCGAGATGCAGAAGCGGCTGTACGAGCAGTACAACACCCACGAGCTCGCACCGAAGGCCCTTTACTCCATCGCTGAGATCTTCCGGGAGACGGCCGTGTATGAGCAATCTGCTGAGGTGTATGAGGTGTTCGTTCAGAGCTACCCCAACCACCCACTCGCAGAGAAGGCCCTCCGCTTCGCCTCTATCTTCAGGAAGACACTGGCGCAGTACAGCGACGCTGTGAACAACCTTGAGCTGTACCTCAAGCGTTACCCCGACCCGGTAAAGTCACCGCGCGTCCACCTGGACATCGTGCTGATCCACGAAAAACAGAAGAGCCCGAACCCGATCTTGCGGGCGGTCCGTCAGCATCTGAAGCGCTACAAGACCGAGCCAGGCGGCATTCGCCTCCGTGTCCTGCGCGCGAAGGGTCGCGCCCTCGCGCGACTCGGGAAGGATAAAAAGGCGAAGCAGGCCTTTGAGGACACCGTGAACTACTTCAAGGGGATGGAGGATGACGCCGTGCGGGCCCTCCAGCTCCCCGCGATCTCAGCGGTCGCCGAGTCGCACTTCAACCTCGGTGAGGGGCTCCTCGCTCGAGCCCGGTGGGTGAAGCTCAAGGGCAGTGAAGCGAAGATGAAGAAGGCGATTAAGCAAAAGCTGACGCTGATGAATGAGGCGAAGAAGATCTACGAGCAGGTCATCAAGTACGGTCACCCAGGTTGGATGATCGCGGCTTACAGTCAGCTGGGCCTCGCCTACCGAGACTTGGCTCGCGCCGTCGAGAACACTGAGGTCCCTCGGAAGCTCAGGCGCAACCCAGACGCCGTCGAAGAGTACAAGACGGTGATGGCCGAGCGCGCCAAGCCCATTCGAAGCAAAGCCATCGCGAGCTACGCCAAGGCACTCTCGATCGCCCGTGAAGAGCACTGGTTCAACAAATACAGCCAGCGCGCAGAGAACGCGATCGCCCAGCTCGACTTGAGCGACCGATCCATCAAAGAGTCACGAATCAAACCAAACCGGGTCGAATCGAACAGCGGTCTCCCTGACTTCAAGCAGGAGGTGAAGTGATGCGATCAGCCATCATCCTATCCAGCCTCTTTCTCCTCCTCATCCCAACCTCTGTGTCGGCGGGCCCCTACGAAGAGGGGCTCAAGCTCGTGGACAACCCGAGCGTGTTGGCGACTCGGATCCCCGAGGCGATCGGCAAGTTCCAGGCCGCAGTGAAGCAGAAGCCCTCCAATGTCCACGCCTGGTACAACCTAGGCCTCCTGCTCCAGATGAACGGAGACCTGCCTGGGGCTGAGGCCGCTTGGAAGAGCGCTCTAAAAGCTGACGCAGGATACATCTCGGCAGACGCACGCCTGGCTGAGTTGCAACTCAACCGGGGAGATGTCGAGGGGGCTAAAGCACGGCTCGAAGGCATCATCGCTAAACATCGATATCAAGCAGAGGCCCGTAACATCTTGGCTGGCTTGGCCATCGACGCGGAAGATTGGGATGGAGCGATTAAGCACGCGCGGAACGTGCTGCTCGGTGATCCTGAGAACGTGAACGCCTACGTGAACCTCTGCGTCACGTACTTCAAGCAAGGCTTGATTGACCAGGCTTGGCTTGTCGCCACGACGGCCCTCGATCGCCGGCGTGAGATGGAGCTCCCGGAACCGGCTGCGCTCTACAACCTCCTCGGCCTGATCTACCTAGAAAAGGACGACTCACGAAACGCAGCAGCGAGCTTCATGCGCGCCCTCAAAGAGGATCCCCGCCAGATCGACGCGAAGCTGAACCTCGCCGCGCTCGAGCTGTCCTATGGAGACTTTGATACGGCCCTGAAGCGATTTGATGAGGCCTTGGAGTTCCAACCCAAGGTCGCCGAACTTCATACGAGTCGCGCTGTGGCTTTGCGTGGCCTCGAGCGCTACGAAGAGGCTGAGAAAGGCTACGAGATGGCCCTCAGCCTCGATCCTACGAGCCTGGATCCCTACTACAACCTCTGTGTGCTCCATCACCAGTACACCAACAACTACGAGGCAGCCGAGACGTACTGCTCACAATACAAAGAGCGCATCGATCGCAAGCATAAGAAGTGGCGCGAGATCACGAAGCGTGTTCGCAGCATCACGGACACCTTGGAAGCCTTGCGCGCAGATGCGGCCGCGACCGCAGCTGAGATGACTGAAGAGGGCGGTGACCCCTCCGGAGAAACGGGGACTGATGAGGGTCCACCCGACCCGGTGAGCCCCACAGAAGAAGGTAAAACACCCTAGGTCGGGAACATCTGAGCAGCAGGAGGTGTCTGGTCTACGTGATCAGTCACCTACCACCTCAGGCCCACGTGGCGCCGACCACCCCACAAGGTGTCTCAAGCCATAGACAGCCCGGTCAACGCAGGGCACGACGTCATCGAATGACACCGGATTCTGCCCCTGACTTCGCAATCCCTCCTTGGACGCTAGCGTACGAGCTAGGGATGACCTATAGTGCCAACTGGCTAGACGTTGGGCGCCTCGGCGAAACGCGACGAAGCCATCACGGTGTATCTTGGAGGAGATGTACATGAGCCGGTTGTCATATCCCAGCTCGATACTCAGAGGGCGGTTGATGAGGGCGGTGATGTCGCTCGGATTCCTGCTCACAATGAGCATCGGGGGCTCCGTCCTCGCTCAAGAAGCGGAGGATGACGAAGGGCCTCAGGTCTTTGACTTTGAGGAAGATGAAATCAGCACCGACTACCTAAAACCCAACACCATGATGGTGGAGGGCTTACGACGTGGCCGCATGTCGAGCCTCATCTCTGTGAGGCTACATTTCGTCGACGAGATTGTCCGGTCGGCAGAGGACATCTAAGCGTGCAACCACTCATGAGGATTTGGCACCAGGCGGGCTGCGTGGAGCCAAGCCAAAGCGCGAAAGTTCTAGAGGACGGCGTACATGGCGAATGACAACTCGTCGATTGCGTTCAGCATCTACCAAGGGGGCAAGCTGACCCGCGAGGTAAGCTTTGATCGCGCAATCATCAACATCGGGAAACTGTCGACCTCAAACCTGAGGTTGAACGACGTAAACTCGTCGCGAAAGCACGCCGTCGTAGAGCGATTAGAGGATGGCTCGTGGCGCGCGACCGACTTGGGCTCGACCAACGGGACATCGCTAAACGGTAAGAAGATGACCCAGGAGGGGCTCCGAGACGGAGACCGCCTCCTTATCGGCAACACGACCTTAGTGGTGCGCCTGCAGGCCGGTGAGGAGGGCGCCTCCGCGAGTGCGCCGCGTCACCGCCCAGAAGAGATTCAAGGTCTTGGCGAAGACTCCTTCTACAGCATGGAAGAGGACGAGGCTGAGTCCACGGACATGGTGCTTGAGATCGCCCTTCTGTGGGGCGAGACCGTCCTGACCATTGACCACTTCGATAAGCCGGAGACCATCGTCATCGGAGAAGAGGTCGGCGCACGCTTCAGCCTCCCCGAGGAGGCGCTTGGGGTTACAGCCTTCCCGCTGATTGAAGCGGTAAACGGTAAATTCGGCCTGAACCTCTCCCTCCCTCAATTTGAGGGGGACTTGCTCGCCGACGGCAGCGTGATGCCCATCGGTGAGCTCGACAAAGACGGCCAACTCACAGGGCACCACTACATCATTGAGGGCCCCGTACGAGCCCGACTTCGAGTCGGCGAGTTTGTGCTGCTCATCAGCTACTCACGGATGCCGGCACGTCCCAAGTTGTCCCCGCTGGGCAACATTGATTACAACCCGTTCATCTTCATCAGCTTGTCGGCGATCCTCCATATCGCTTTCCTTGTCTTCCTCAGCCTGAAGCCTCCCGAGCAGCTGATCAGCAAGCTCGACCGCGATGCACGCCGGGCGAAGCTCATCGAGATCCTCAAGATCCAGGAGCCTGAAGAGGAGGAAGAGGAGATCGAAGAAGAGGTCGAGGACGACGCCCTCAAGGCCAAAGATCGGGAGGAGGACGAGAAGCCTGCGCCTGAGACCTTGGTCGATAAACTCAACGAGCCCAAGCCTAAGAAGGTTGATACGGACGCGCTGAGCCCTGAGCAACGCAAGGATAAAGCCCGAGAGTTGGTCCAGGACACGGCGCTGGCCAAAGCCCTCGACCAGGACACAGGCCTCTTGAGCGAGCTGCTCGCCGAGACCGATGAGAACATGATGATCGATGACCGCTTGGTCCGCACCCTCGGGTCGGTCGGCGGTGAATCCAGCCCGATGCTCGCTGCAGCCGGCGCGGTCGATCCATTCAGCGGGACCTTGGACAGCGGTGGCAGCCGAGGCTTCGCCACGCAAGGCTCTGTCGGTGCAGGGACCAGCGGCGGCATGGGCGAGAAGATCAAAGGCAAGAAGGGCCTCGATAAGCTCAAGTTCAAGGAGCGTAAGCTGACGCCCGTCGCGATCGCACAGACCGCTCGCGTGAGCGGCCGATTGGACCGCAAAACAGTGCAGCGGATCATTCGTCAGAACCTGAGCGGCATCAAGTGGTGCTACCAAGATGCGCTTCAGAGAAACAAGAGCCTCAAGGGTAAAGTGAAGCTCGCCTTCACCATCCTGCCAAACGGCAACGTCGCGAACCCCAACGCGATCAACCCGAGTATCAAAGACCAGAAGCTCCTCTCCTGCATTAAGAAGCGGATGAAGCGTTGGCGCTTCCCCGCTCCGAAGGAAGGCGGAGTCGTCAAGGTCTCCTATCCGCTCTTGCTCAAGACCCGTTAGCTCACCTCAATCGCTGCACGTCATGTTGATGTGCGGCTCATTCCCGCGCCGTGAGAGTGTCCATGGTTCAGCGCACAGCCACCTACGCCTTCCATTGGATCGACCGCAAGGTCATCCAGGCGGCGCTGTGTGGGTGCATGCTGCTGCTCATGAGCGCGACAGGCTGCAGCAAGGCACAAACCGACGCCATCACGATGGTGAATCACGGCGTACGTGCCTTGAACCGCGGGGACGTTGAGACCGCGAATGGGTACTTCAAACGAGCTGCGCGGCTGGATCCAGAGAACGCGGCCGCACACTATCAGCAGGGGCTCATCGCGGTCGCTCATAAGGACGACCCCAAGGCCGCCGTCAGTCACTTTGAGCGTGCCCTGACCCTCGATCAACGGCACGTTGAGGTGCTCTACCAGCTCGGTCGACTTCACACCGAACTCGGTGACCACGCAAAAGCCGCAGAATTGCTTGGTCGTGCCTTGGAGACCGATCCAAATCACGCCGGCGCATGGCACTACAAAGGCCTCGCGCTCCTCGCGGGAGATAACAAACAGGGTGCAGATCTGGCCTGGCGCGAGTCGGTGGCCATCGATCCAGGGCGCTCCCGCTCCTTCCTCTCTCTTGGCGCCATGTATGAATCCGTCCACGCCGATGAAGCGGCGCGGGCTGTCTACATGGAGGGGTTGGCCCACAACCGTGGTGATGCAAGTCTGCTCAACAGCCTCGGCGTCTTAGAGCTACGGTTCCGTGAGATCGAGAGCTCCATCGAGCACTTGAACGAAGCGCTCTCCCGTGATGCCGCACGCACCGACACGCTCTTCAACCTCTCCTTCGCATTCGCCGAAGCGGGTCGTCGTCGCGACGCTGTACGTCACTTGAATGCCTTCCTAAACCGCGCCGATCCCATCGAGGAGAAAGACTCCATGCGGGTCGCTCGGGCGCTCAAGGATTCGTTGCTCGCTGAAGGCCTCTAGGGGCTATGAATCGGGCTACTCTCGTCCTTTAGCCGGGAAAGAGCCCCCTCCACGTATCAACGTCACGTGCCGGGCGTTGCCAAAGCAGGTACCCTCCCCTCGTGGAGAACTGGTACCGAATCCAAGCGGCGCTCATCGCGGCGGTCATATGCACCGCCTTGGCGAGCCACGTCATGCTCAAAGGTTGGCGGCTCCCTGTCTTCCGAAGGTTCGCCTGGTTCAACCTCAACCTCGTCGCATGGTTCCTCGTCGACGCGCTCGTGTTGACTGAGGCCCTCGGACCACGCCTTGGTCACGGCGCTCGCGGCATTGTCGCCAGCCTCATCCCGGCGACGTCTCTGGGCTTCTTCTCCGGGTTCGCGCGAGGCGAAGACAGCGGCAGCTCCGATCGCCTGAGGCACGCTGCGATGGGGCTCTCCTTCGGGCTCTTCACCATGACCGTCGCGAGTTGGCCAGGGACGCCAGAGATCCGCCAGTGGATCCTCTTTGGTGCGGTGACCATCAGCCTCATGGTCGCCCTCGCTCAGATGGGGCTCCGGTACCGCACCCTCGTCTCACGCGTCGAGCGCGTGCGCTTGAAATACGTCACCGTCGCAGGAGGTGGCGTCTTCGCGCTCTTGCTCCTCGAATATGTCCCGGGGCTTCAGGTCACCTCCGCAGGTAACGTCCTGACCGCCCTCTACATGTTCTTCATGTTCCAGGTCGTCACCCGACGACGGCTTATCGACATCTTTGAGTTTCTGGGCCGCTTCGTCAGTCTAGGCGGTCTGTCACTGGTGCTTGGGACGATCTACGTCTTGCTCGTCGGCTGGTGGCGACACGACTTCGGGCTCTTTGTCTTCAACACCGCTATCGCGTCCGTGGTCATCCTCATCCTCTTCGAGCCCCTCAGCGCGCTGGTCCAAGAGCGCCTGACGCAGCTCGTGTTTCGCGAGAAGTTCGAGTTCACCGCTCAGGCCGAATCCTTGCGTGCAGACCTCACGAAGGTCATCGATGTCCCGACCCTCTCCAACAACGTCCTCCAGCACCTGGAGGCCTCGCGGCGCGTGACCCACGCGAGCATGTACCTCTTCGACGAAGATGGCCTGACCTACACGTGTCTTGGCAGCATCGGGACCGAGGTCACCGAGCGATTGGATGCCATCACGAGTCGCCCATTCCTCGACCGACTGCTCGAACAAAAGGTGCTCGCCATCGAGAACCTTGAGGCCGAACGAGAGGCGCTCTCCAAGCAAGACCAGCTCGAAGATCAGGGCGGAGTCGAGGTGTTGGACGCCGTACAAACGACGATGCGCGAGCTGCACTCTGCGCTCTCCATCGGCTTCGTCAGCGGCGATCAGCTGCTAGGCATGCTGAACGTGCAAGACGAGCGGCTGCGAGAGGCCTATGGGAGCGACGAGATCAAGGCGCTCGTGGCCCTCGCCGCACAAGCGACCATCACGATTGAAAACTCCCGACTCTTCGACCGCATTAGGGAGCGCGATCGACTGGCAGCGCTGGGTGAAATGGCCGCCGGGTTGGCGCACGAGATCCGCAATCCACTCGGGGCCATCAAGGGAGCTGCCCAGCTCTTGGACGAGGTCGATTCCGAACGAGACACCTACCTCGAGATCATCACCGAGGAGGTCAACCGCCTCAACAGCGTCGTGGGCCAGTTCCTGACCTATGCACGCCCTCTAAAGACGAGCGGTGAGCTGGTCGACGTCAACCATGTGCTGGAGCGCACGCTCACGCTGGTAAACGTCGAAGAGCATGGCTGCCAAATCGAACTCATCCAGGCGCCGAGCCTCCCATCAACACGCACCGATCCAGAACTCCTCAGGCAAGTGGCCTTGAACCTCTCGCGCAATGCCATTGAGGCCATGGGCGAAGACGGTGGACGGCTGACTATCACCACGTCCATCACACGTCGGCGCCCTCCCCGCCCCAGCGACGGCGGAAAGCGGGGCGACCACGTCACCTACATTCGCGTTCGATTTGAAGATGAAGGGCCTGGCATTCCGGATGAAGTCCTGCAGAGGCTTTTCATCCCCTTCTATACGACCAAACCCAGTGGTACCGGGCTCGGGCTCGCGATCTGTGATCGCATCATCCGCAGTATGGGGGGGTGGATCGAGGTCGCGAGCTATGAAGGCGATGGTGCAGCTTTCACCCTCTACCTC
The DNA here is from genome assembly GCA_049602155.1 of Myxococcota bacterium. Classification (GTDB taxonomy): domain Bacteria; phylum Myxococcota_A; class UBA9042; order PHBI01; family JBMYRH01; genus JBMYRH01. Next base: position 8,171 of record JBMYRH010000001.1, read on the forward strand.
CCTGTCTTTGAGCAAACTCGAAGCCCAGTGACTTCTGCATAGTCCCGGAATAGCGGCTCACCTCATGCAGTTGTTGCCAAGCGAAAGGAGACACCTATGAACGCACTCAGTCGCATACTGTGGGCCGCACTGCTGACCTGCGTCCTCGCGAGTCCAACGCTGGCCAAGACCCCTGCTGGTTCCACCCAGCCCATCCCCCCGAAACTGTGGACGGACGGCGCTACAGCCACGCCCCTCGACCCCGGTGCCCCGGTCGCGCTCAACACCTTTTCGACGTTGGCCCGTGAGCTGTCGCCAGCCGTGATCAGCATCACCACGAAGCGCACGAACCCTGGTCCTCAGCACCCGCTCTTCCCAATGTTCAGAGGACCTGGAGCGCCTGGTTCAGAGCGCTTTGGGACGGGGCTCGGGACCGGTTTTGTGATTCACAAAGACGGCTATGCGGTCACCAATCACCACGTCATCGACGGCGCTGTCGACATTCAGGTGACGCTCCAAGATGGTACACGGCATGAGGCGGAGATCATCGGGAGCTGGAAGCCTCTCGACGTCGCTCTGCTGAAGTTTAAGCCCTCTCGACCACTGGTTGTCGCAGCCCTGGGGGACTCGGACAACGTCGCCATCGGCGAGTGGGTCGTCGCCATCGGTAATGCGCTGGGCCTCAATCACACCGTCACTGCCGGGATCGTTAGCGCGAAGGGGCGCCGTGAGGTTCAACCGGGGCGTGAGCCGATGATGGCCAACTTCATCCAAACCGATGCGTCCATCAACCCAGGCAACTCCGGTGGACCACTGATCAGCACACGCGGTGAGGTTATCGGCATCAACACGGCGATCAACGCGGCCGGTCAAGGCATCGGGTTCGCCGTCCCCATCAACATGATCAAGACAGTGCTCCCCCAGCTCGCGACCGGTTCGGTCAAGCGCGCCTACCTTGGCGTGCGTGTGGGTCCTGTCGATCGAGGGCTCGCGAAGAAGATGGGGCTCTCCCCAGAGGCCGGTGCGCTCATTGTCGAGGTGCTCCCTGGGCTGCCCGCTGCGAAGGCTGGTATCAAGCCTGGGGACGTCGTCACCGCCTTCAACGATAAGCCTATCAAGCATTGGGAGGACCTCCCCTGGTACGCCTCCACAGGGGGTACTCAGGAGGCCACTCCTCTGAAGATTTTGAGGAGAGGCAAGACGCACCGTATCCCAGTGACCCTGACGCATTACCCTGACAATCAGCCGGCGAGCGCGACCGCGCCGGGTGACCGAGGAGATGGGACCCGTGCGAATACGCCCCTCAAAGGGCTTGGTCTTGAGCTTGCACCTCTGTCTCGCTCACAGCGGCGCACACTTCGCCTTGGGAACAAGCGCGGGGTCGCCATCGTCAGCGTAGCGCGCGGCTCCAATGCCCAACGCGCTGGCCTGCAGGCTGGCGACGTCATCCTTCAGTTCAACTACGAGGAGGTAGGCAGCGCCCCAAAACACCTGGCGGCGAAGGTCGCACGGACAAAGGAGGGCGAGATCGTCTCGTTTTTGATCCGCCGTGAGAGGCGCCAAATCTTTATGGCGTTCCCCCGCTAAACCTCGACGGGCTCGCTAGCTCGGCACCTTCTCCCAGTCAGCCATGAACTTGGCGAGACCAATATCGGTGAGCGGGTGCTTGGCCAACTGACCGATGACCTTATGAGGGATCGTGGCCACGTCGGCCCCGGCCAAGGCCGAGTCCACCACGTGCTGCGGGTGACGCACCGAGGCCACGAGGATCTGAGTCTCGTAGTCGTAGTTGTCGTAGATGGCCCGGATATCCTGAATCAACGCCATTCCGTCGGTCGAGATGTCATCGAGGCGCCCGACAAAGGGGCTGATATACGTCGCACCAGCCTTCGCGGCTAAGAGCGCCTGACTTGGTGAGAAGCAGAGGGTCACGTTGGTCGCGATGCCCTCCTCGTAGCAGGTCCGAGATGCCTTCAGACCCTCGGGGGTCAAGGGCAACTTCACCACCACATTGTCCGCGTGCTTCGCCAACTCGCGCCCCTGCGCCATCATGTCTTCGTAAGCAGTCGTTGTCACCTCAAGGCTCACAGGGCCTGAGCAGATCTCCAAGATGTCAGCGATCACCGCGTCGAAGGTGCGTCCTGTCTTGGCGACGAGCGACGGGTTCGTCGTAACCCCATCACACATCCCCATGGCCAAAGCGTCCTTGATCTCCGAGACATCGGCACTGTCGATAAAGAACTTCACTGAGCCCCCCCTGAGGACATGTTTGCTGTTGCCGATGCTCTAACCCAGCCCAGCGACGTGTTCAAGGCTCGACCGTTAACAGCTGTACTGGAGTGCCCACCGTTGGGCAGAAGTTTAGACGGAACGGTGACCTTGAGGCAGGGTCAGGGCATGGGATTTAGACGTTATTTGATCGCGTTTTGTACCGTCGCAACTTTGGCTGCGGCGGCGCCCGCCGAGGCCAAGGAGCTCAACGGCAGGTTCGGCCTAGGTATCGAGCAGTCCCTTGGCGGTGTCTCGGGCGTCACGATGCGATATTGGCCAGGAGCCAAGTTCGGAATCCTCGCCACGATCGGTGCGGATTTCCTGACTCAGACAGACTTTAAGTTCCTGAACACCAACGTCGCCGTCTCGGCAGGGTTCGTCTACAACTTCGCTGAGTCGTTGCACGCCAACCTAGGGGCTGGTCTCCGCCTCGCCCTAGGCTTCGAGACCGGCTACGACAGCAACGATGAGCAAGACGGAGCCGTCTTCCAATTCGACATCGAACTCCCGGTCATGACCGAGTTCTTCCTCTCGGACAGCTTCAGCGTGAGCCTCTCCGTCGGCGTCGTGATCGCGATGCTGCCTATCACGGGGGCTGTCTTCAAAGGAGAAGGGACCCCGGATACGGAGAGCTACGACGCTGAGACGATTCACTTTGGGATCGGCTCGTTCACAAGCCAGATCGGTATCGTCTACTACTTCTGAGGGGACGGATCCGGCGGGGTCGCTTGGCCGGCGGGACTCGCCTGCTCGGCTGACGGCGCCCCTGTCCAGAAGCTGGGGCCGAACGCGTAGCCGATGGCCCCTAGGGCGAGCAGCCCGGCTAAGAGGAGCGCGATCCAGCGGCCGCGACCGTCGGTTGCACTTGAACCCTCGGCCTCAGGGAGAGGCTCCATTCCACCCTCGAGCATCTCCATGAGCTCATCTGGCGTACGCGCCGACTCCATCGCGCGAACCGTCGCTGAGAGGCGACTCTCATCGTCGAGGTCCGGAGCCACGCCGGCATTCGTCCAGAATTCAGAGAGATCGAACCGCGGACGCGACATCAAGTTCAAGCTCGCGACGTCCACGGGGAGGCTCCCATCGGCCGTTCTGTCTTCCGCCCTCCGGGTGGACACTAGGGTGGCAACCTCTTCTCCGATCATCGCATCGATACGCTCTTCCGGGGTGTCCTCAGCGACTGGACCCGAGGCGAATAATCGGCCGATGACCTTGGCGACGTCGTAGCTCGTCACCTTGAGGTTGTTCGCGAAGAGATAGTTGGCGACGGCATCACCGAACTCAGCTGCCGACGTGAACCGATGATGCGGATCCCGGGCCAAAGAGCGCATCACCAGTCGCTCAAATTCCTGGGTCACGCTGCTGTTGAGTTTTGCCAGGGAGGGCACACGCGCGTCCCGAACCAAGTCCACCGTGGCTGCATCATCGGTCCCCAAAAACAAACGGCGGTTCGCGAGGAGCTCCCAGAGACAAATCCCGAGCGCAAAGATGTCAGCTCGGTGGTCAACCTTCTGCCCTTCAGCGGCCTCGGGCGAGAGGTAGCTGTACTTCCCCTTTACGATCCCCGGGTCGGTCACGGTCGCCTGAGTCAGCGCTTTGGCGAGTCCGAAGTCGGTGATCTTCACTTCGCCGGACTTGGAGACCAGGATGTTGGGCGGTGAGAGATCCCGGTGCACGATCTTCAGGTGCCGCCCGTTGCTGTCGACCTTCTCGTGCGCATGAGTAAGGCCCTTACAGACCTCTATCACCAGCTGGCACGCGATCTCGATCGGCACTCGAAATCCACGCTCAGAGGCCCGCTGAAAGACGCGACGCAAATTGTAGCCGTCCACGTACTCCATCACGATGAAGATGGTCCCCGAGGCGCGACCAACATCAAAGACCTGAACGATGTTGGCGTGGGTGAGCTGCATCGAGAGGCGCGCTTCGTCGAGGAACATCGCCATGAACTGCTCATTCAGCGACAGCGATGGCAAGACGCGCTTGATCGCCACCTGCCGCTCAATCCCCTCAATACTCTGAGCGCGACCGAGGAAGATCTCGGCCATCCCGCCCATATCGAGCTTCTTGACGATTTGATAGCGCTGGCGATTTGAGGTCGCACGCGCATCCGACTCGAGCATCGTGGTAGCCCCTCACCGGTGTCGAAGACCCCGGAACTATAGCTCGCCCGTGCTCAGAGGGACAACGGCTTTACTCAGGGACCGGCTCGACGTCGTGTCGCTCAGCGGCTCCGCCATCAATCCGCCACCCCGAGCGCGTCCAAACGAGCGGCACAGGGTGCGCTCCGACCTCGACGATAAGCGCCTCGGCGGGTGGGTGATTCCGCGCCCAGTCGACCATCGCCTTCGCCTGTCGAATCAAAGCATCAGCCTGCCTCTCGTAAAGCGCGATAAACGCCTTCTGACCCAGGCCCTCTCGCGCCGCGGGCGTTAACAACGACCAGGCTTGCGCAGGTTGCCCGACCTCCAAGGCCTCATGCCAAGCGAGGAGGACCTGCAAGGGATCGTCGCCCTGACGCTCGCCCACGGTCACACAGCCGGACGCAAAACAACTGAGGCACAGGAGAAGCGCGATATGAACTGCGCTCAAGACCGAGCGTCGACATCGAGACCAAGGGGAGCATTCCATGACACGCAACCTAGCACATCCGCTTCCTCTGCTCTGACAGAGCACCCGCAGCGGTCCTCTTTCGGCTGATCGCTAGAGAGAGTCACGCTGGGCCGCTACGCACAGGGATCCCGCACCACCGCGCACTACTCGCGATGCCGTACCGCCAGTGCGTAGCGTGAATCGAGGTCTTGAAGCGTGATCCGAATGTCATACTTCTCAGGGTAGCAGCGTCGAAGCTTCTCCGCGTTCTTCGCCAAGCGGTGACTGTCTTCATCGGTGGCAATGATGATCCATGGCTCTTGCTTCATGGGGCTACTCCTCAATATTTGCAGGCAGTTACACTCTCTCCCACGCCTCACGCGTGGCCCCCTTTCCTGGCAGAGGGAACCCACTGTGATGGGCAAAACACGTGGGCGCTCTCCTAGGTAAAGCAAACGCCGTGCCACACATCGAGAGCCGGCGGTTCGCTCTTTGGGACTCTCCCGCGAGCGCGCGCAAAAGCATGGTCGCGCGCCTCCCCGCGAGAGGAGAGACGCGAAGAGGTTTGCACTGCTCCAAAGGCTCCCTTAGACTCCCTCCGACTCGGCTTGGTAGCACAAAGGCAACATGAGCAACACGAAAGCGGACAAAATCGGCGGACGGTATACGCCCGACCGTGAGCGCGCGACCCTACCGTACGGTACCCTGTGGGAAGCGGATGATGCCGAAGGTGGTCGAGCCTTGCTGCTGGTGTGCAAGCCCGGCATCGAAGATCCGGACGCGAAAGCTGAAGCAGCGCTCCAGGCTGCGGAAGAGGTCTCGTCGCCGCACGTCGTCAATTGGAATGACGGTGGTGTCACAGCCGATGACTGCATGTGGCTCTCCGCGCCGTGGATTGGTAGCAGCTCGTTTACCGAGCATGTCTCACGATGCAACGGCCTCACCCCCACGGAAGCAGCTGTGCTGATCCACCAAGTCGCTCGTGGTGTCGCGGCCGGCGAGCAAGTTGGGGTTCCCCACCAGACCCTCTGCGGCGAATTCATCCGACTGATTGAGGTCGATGGCCAAGGCCTCGTCGCTAAAGTGTACGGTCATGGTCTCGCTGGCTTGATGCAGCCATACAGCGCTGCCCGGAAAGGTCAGCCATTTTTGGGTGCCCCGGACTACATGGCGCCAGAGTTGTGCCAAGGCAAAGAGGCCGGCGCCCCCGCAGATGTCTATGCGCTCGGCGTGCTGATGTACGAAGGCTTGAGAGCGCGCGCGCCGTTCGCGCCGCGCACCAGCCGCGCGAACCCCGCTACGACCATGAAGCGGCACATCTTTGAGAAGCCCCTTGCGCTCCACATGCGCTACGGAAACTTAGAGCACATCAAGCCGTACGAGAGCGTCACCATGGGCGCCCTGGCTAAGAAGCCGGAGCAGCGCCAGCTCTCTGGACAAGCGCTATGCAACGAGCTTGAGTCGCTCATCACAGGCGAGATGGGTGCCGCGGTCGTGACCGAAGGCGCAGTCCCCCAGCTCGCAGCGAGCGCTGCGACTCCGTCACCGGAGCCTGAAGCCGCGTCGGACGACCCCAACAGCACGGTGGTCGCCGCCGGGCTCGCTCCGCAAGTGAAGGCCATCGCGAAGGCCGCGAAGCGCCGCAAAGCACAGGAAGCTGATACCGTCACGGTGTCCGAGACCGCGCTCGAACAAGAGGCCGTGCCAGCCGAAGCCTCCGAGGGTGCATCAGAGGCTAAACCAGAGCCGGAGCCAGAGCCGGCGGATGAAGCGACGCCCGAGAAGAGCTCGAAGAGGCGCCGCAAACGTAAAATCGATCACTCTGCGAAGACACTCTTGTCCCCTGACGCCGTCAAAGCACGGGCAGGCAAGGGCGAGGGCAAGGGCAAGGGCAAGGGCAAGGGCAAGGGCAAGGGCAAGTCGGGTAAAACACGTCCGCCCGCGCGGCACACAACTGTCGTCGACTTCCCGACCACGGAGGGTGCAGGCGTCGATGACGGCTGGTTCGTCAACACCTCCTCCGAGCTGAAGGCCGTCCCCGAGCCTCGTGAAGATCCGTTCGCAGAGGGAAATAAAAAGCCCACTTTCTGGCTCATCGCAGGCGCCGCAGCGTTTGTCGCCGCGGGCATCGCCTACATGACGATCGGTAGCCCCGATAACAAGAACAAGATGAAGATGGCGGATATGGCGACCAGCCAAGCCGACCGTATCCCGACTGCGGCCGAAGAGGCCGCCATGCAGAAGAAGGCCGAGCTGGAGCTGCGCGCAGAAGAGGAAAAGGCCGCGCGTCAGCGCGCAGAGGAGCGCGCCCGACGGGCACAAATGGCGAACCTCGCGCAAGCCCCCGCAGCCGATATCGAGAAGGCTCAGCCTGTTGTGGCGGAGGAGGCCGCTCCCGCGGTCGATGAAGTCAAGACCGATGACAAGGAAGCACCGTCAGAAAAAGAGAGCGCGACAGAGGTCATAGCGAAAGAAGCTGCTGATCGTGCTGCAGAGGATAAGGCTGCTGCGGACGCGAAGAAGGCTGCCGAAGACAAAGCCGCCGCAGACGCGAAGAAGGCCGCAGAAGAGAAGGCCGCTGCGGATGCGAAGAAGGCTGCTGAAGAGAAAGCCGCTGCGGACGCAAAGAAGGCGACTGAAGACAAAGCCGCCGCGGATGCAAAGAAGGCTGCTGAAGAGAAAGCTGCTGCGGACGCCAAGAAGGCCGCGGACGCCAAGAAGGCTGCGGACGAAAAAGCCGCTGCGAACGCCAAAAAGGCCGCGGACGCGAAGAAAGCCCAAGACGACAAGAAGGCTGCTGAAGCGCGAAAGGCTGCGCGAGCAAAGCGCTTGGCCGAGGCCAAGAAAAAAGACGCCGGTGACTCAGCGAGCGACAAGGCGCAGGCCTCCGATGAGCGCAGCGCCAAGCGCGCTGAAGACAAAAAGGCCGCCGCCGAGCGACGCGCGCAAGCGAAGGCAGAGCGCGCAGCTGCGCGGGCAAAGAAGCGTGAAGAGGCCAAGGCCAAAGCGGAAGCCAAGAAGAAAGCTCGAGCAGAGGCAAAGGCTGCCCGCAAGAAGGCTGCCGAAGAGAAGAAGGCCTCTAAGGCCACGGCAAAGACCAAGGCTGACCCTGCAGCCGCAAAGGCCGAGAGTAAGAAGTACATGCAGCTCGGCCTAAAGGCGATGAAGGCCAAGAACTACAAGCGAGCGGCGGCGCTGTTTAAGAAGGCGAGTCGCCTGGATCCGTCCAATCAAGCTGCTGTGAAGTTCGGTAACGCGGCGACGAAGAAGATGAAGTGATGAGGTGCCGCTGACGCGGCCCTCAACCTCACTTTCACTGACTATCCCGCGTCGGGACGGTGCGCCAACCCCTGCTTGATGGCCTCGAGCTGCGCCTGACGGAGGGTCGTAATGCCATTCTCCGCGAGGTCGAGCAGGGTGTTGAGCTCCTGCCTTGAGAAGGCCGCTTTCTCTGCAGTGCCCTGGACCTCAATCAAGCTCCCGCGCTCGTCCATGACGACGTTCATGTCCACGTCCGCCGAGCTGTCGAGGATGTAGTCCAAGTCCAACGTCGGGACACCGCGCACCACGCCCACGCTGACCGCGGCGACGCCGTGCCCGAGAGCAGCCTGCTCGGCTTGACCTGATGCGATGAGCCTCTCAATCGCCAAACGCGCAGAGGCGTAGCCACCTGTGATCGCGGCGGTCCGGGTGCCCCCGTCAGCCTGCAAGACGTCACAGTCGATCGTGAGGGTCCGAGGTCCAAGCTTGTCGAGGTCAAAGGCCGCCCTCAGTGAGCGCCCGATCAGACGTTGGATCTCAGTCGAACGGCCATCAAGCTTACCGCGCGATGCAGCGCGCCGAGTGCGTCGAGGTGTGGCTCCGGGGAGCATCGAGTACTCAGCGGTCAACCAACCGCCACCAGAAGACAAACGAAACGGCGGTACCCGCTCCTCCACGGACGTGGTGCACAAGACACGCGTCTCTCCACAGCAAATGAGAATGCTGGCGAGCGGGGCGTTGGTGTAATCGGGGGTGAGCGTCACTGGACGTAAACAATCAGCGGGGCGTGTGGCCATGAGAACCTCCGTAGTTCTGACGACGAAATAGAGGCTTCGTCATGATTCGTAAAGGGCAGGTTTCAGTGAACGCACCAGCAGGCTACCATCGGAGTATGCATCTGAAGGGCCACCTGCAAGCTTGGATCGCGATCCTGCTCATCCTGAGCATGAACACGACCTACGCAATGACCCTCGCCCCAGCACCGCTTGAGCAGCTCATCGAGGAAGCAGAGCTCGTCGTGCGTGGTGTGATTGTCCAGCAACGACCTGAGGCCGCACCTGACCAGCCCGGTCAACTTCGAACCCGTTACCTCCTCTGGGTTTGGGAGCATCTGAAGGCCCCCAGCCTTGATGCTGGTGTCGCAGCCTCGGGGTGGCTGGAATTCGTGCAACCTGGGGGTAGCTCCGCTCATCTCATGACTCGCGTCCCTGGTGTGCCGATCTTCCAGGCAGGCGACGAAGTCGTCTTGCTGCTCGCGCACACCCCCTGGGGACTACAGCCATTAGGCTACCCGCTCGGGACCTTCTTCATCACCCCGAAGGGAAGCATTGAGCCCGCATGGCATGGCCACAAGCCAGCGGACCTCCTCATGCTCTTTCCGCCTGACTTCTGGCGACACATCCCCGGGCGTGGACCGGGAGGCATCGCTCCATGATGGCCCGAGCAGTCCTCGTCGCATGGTTGGTGCTGCTGATGCCCCCCACCGCATCTGGTTACGTCCTAGAGCGCGCTGAGAGCGGTGAAATGGTTCACTGGGACCAGAGCTGCGTGACATGGTGGATGGAGTCCAGCGGGTGTAGCTTATTGAGCCCCGAAGAGACCCGCGACGTCCTGCGTGCCTCTTTTGAGACCTGGGATGAATTCGAAGGCATGTATGTCGACTTCGAGGAGGGCGGCATCAGTTGCGTCAGCACCGCAGGGCTCGATGATACAGGGCCACTGAACGTCGCGATGTGGCGCCATGGTACAGGCTCTTGGCCCTACGCCGCGCGTGTAGTCGGCCTGACAACGCTCACGTTCGACAAAGAGACCGGTGAAATTGTCGATGCAGACATGGAGTTTAACGAAGAAGACTTCGCGTTTTCACACGATAAGCAGCCGAACACCTACGACCTACAACACGCAGTGACACATGAAGTCGGACATGTCTTGGGGCTCGGGCATTCTACGGTGCGGCAATCTGTGATGTATGAGACTGCCGGACCGGAGGCCTGGAATAAGAGGCGACTGAGCCTCGACGATGAAGAGGGCGTGAGCGCAAACCATGCACTCGTGGATGCCCCTGAGCTGAGCCCCTGTGGGGTCGCCACGCCGCGAGGCAGTGTCGAGGCACCTGTCTGCCCCGAGGCGGCGCCAAGCGGCTGCTCAGCACAGGAGCGAGCCCCCCTACCCCTCCCGATGCTCCTCTTCGTTGCTGCGACGCTGGCGCTCTTTGTCCGAAGGAGATGCGGACACGTCCTTCGCGTCGCCGCCATCAGCCTCGTATGCCTGACGCTCATCCCCGTCCAGCAGGCGACGGCTGACACATGCCGCCCCTATCGCATCCCCGGTGGCGAGGCGATCTACTGGACCGCGGACACAGTGACCCTGGCGATAGACCCCACGCTACCCGAGGCCATCGATAGGGAAGCGATGCTGCGGTCCGTGCAGATGGGGGCCGAGCCTTGGGCGGAGTTGCCGTGCGTCACGATGGCCCTCGAGTTTCGGGACGACGGCGACGGCTTCTCAGACTGCCCGGGGGAAGTTCTAGACGACGAATTGCAGTGCATCTACTGGGTCCACCCTGAGGAAGACTGGCCGTTTGGCTCGGGCCTCATCGCCGTGACTTTGGTGCATCACAACGCAATCACAGGCGAGATCGTCGACACCGATATGGCCCTCAATGGGACCGGGACGTTCTCATGGTCGGCGCCAGAGGTCTGTGACACCGACACACCCGACCATGACCTGATCGCGACGCTCACTCACGAGTTCGGGCACTTCTTCGGGCTCGACCACAGCAGCGCTCCCCAGAGCGTCATGGAGGCCGCGACCGGCCCCGGTGATTGCGACAAGCGCACTCTGGAAGACTTCGATGAAGAGTGCCTCTGCGACACCCTTGAGGAGACACAGAGATGGGTCACGCCGACCCAGGACACCTCTACATCGGAGCCTCCCGACGTCATCGATAACACCGACGACCTCGGTCCCGAGCCCGAGCCAGCCCCGCCTGCTCAAGACGGATGTGCCCAGGGAGAGCAGCGCTCGTCTGGGCCCTTGGTGGTGCTCAGCTTGCTGTGGTGTGCGTATTCATCCAGGCGACGACAGCGCTCAAGACCTCGGCCTGCTCTGGCTCGTTGAAGAGCTCGTGATACAGCCCAGGGTAGCGGGTGAACGTCACGTCGCTTCCCCCTAAGGCAGCTGCATATCGCTCTGAGGCCGCTGTATCCACCAAGCCATCATCACCGGCCTGCAGCACGAGCGCCGGCAGCGTGACACTCGATGCGGTCTCCAGCGCGCGCTCTTGCGCGCCGAGGAACTCCACATACCAGCGCGCGGTCGCTTTGGTCAGCACCAAGCGATCGCCGACATAGGCCTCAACCACATCCGGATCTCGGCTGACGAGGCGGGGATCGAGCCCCGTAGGGATAGCTAGCCCGGGGATGAGGCGGGACATCACGCGACCCAGGGCATCTTTCCAGGCTGGTACGGGGAGCGCCACGCCCATACCAGGGCTTGAGAGCACAAAGCCCGTGGCCGCGGCCCCACGATCGGCGATCCAATTGGCGACAACTAAGCCGCCCATGCTGTGACCGAGGAGGATCATTGGAAGCTCTGGGCAACGCTCTCGCGCCAGGCCCACGGCAGCGTCCACGTCGTCGAGGTAGTCCGTAAAGCGCGTCACAAAGGCCCTCGCTCCAGCGGACCGACCATGCCCACGGAGATCGATAGCGAAGCAACTGTAGCCGCCCTCATTCAGCGCTTGTGCGACATGTAAATAACGCCCCGAGTGCTCACCGAACCCGTGAATCAAGACCACGAGGCCTTTGGGTTCCGCTGCCGGATGCCAGCGAAAGAGTAGCTGTGTGCCATCCGCGCTCGGCGCGTATCCCGTCTCGACATCCATCTGACTCACCCTGCCATCCTTGATGGCTCGCAGTGGGCGCCTTGAACGCGCCCCTGGTCGATCCAGTCAGCCCACACACTCCCCGGAACACCCACAGCGCTCTGCTGTGCGTCTCTAGGAGGGCTGCGTCGGCAACACGACATGACTCAGCCGAACGCCTGAAGGTCAGCGGCCTCGCTGTCACCCGCCATAAAGCTGCGCAGCAAGGTTCGGTCTGCGTCATCATTCCAGTTGAACTTGAGCCCCATCCCCATCGGACGGCCGGAGCGCTCATGAGGGTTCACCCAGATGACCTTAGTCGACATTACGAATTGAATCTTAGGCGACTCGATCTGGACCGTGAGGACGACCTTAGCCCCCATGCTGGGGAACTGGTCCGTGCGTAGAAAGACGCCGTCCTTGTTGATGTTGCGACGGACGGCCTTCCAGAGCCCACCCGCATCAGCCCAGTTCACCTGGATGTGATGGACGGGCACCTTAGGATCCGCGTCATCGATCGCGAATTCGAGGTCATCCATCGGGCTGGCATCGTACTGCGTCAGAACTTCGACATAGCGCTCTAACTCGGCGACTCGCGCCGGCTTGTAGCTATCGGAATCGTTAATATCTTGCTCGAACTGACGCAGGAGTCGCACTGCGTCGTGGAGCCCTCTCACTTCTATGGACGAATCAGCCATGAGGTGAGTATAGACGTCTCAGCCGCACTGCGCTACTGAGCCAAGGTGCACACAGCACATTGTGAACGGGAGACGCGACCATGTTGGTTCATTTGGCCATTCAAGACTTGGCCATTATCGCCTCGACCGCGATGGATTTTGCCCCCGGTTTGAACGTGATCACCGGCGAGACGGGGGCGGGTAAATCAATCGCAGTCGGTGCTTTGAACTTGGTGATGGGCGGACGTGCAAAGTCGACATCGATCCGGTTGGGCTGTGACCAAGCCGAGGTACAAGCTCTATTCCGGGTCAAGCGAGGCTCGGACTTTGTGGAGCGTTTGCGGGACCTCGAGCTCCTCGGCGATGCCGAGGGCGAGAACGCAGACATCATCATTCGCCGCATCATCTCTCGGAACGGTCGCGGCCGTGTGTGGATCAACGGCGTCTTGGTCAACGTCAGCACCTTGGCGGAGCTCGCGAAGGGGCTCGTCGACATCTCCAGTCAGCACGAACACGCCACGCTACTGGACGCGACGGCCCACTTAGATCTTCTCGATCGCTTCGGTGGGCTGAGCACCGTGCGCACCAAATATACAGCGGCCTGGCACGCGCTCTGTGACGCCAAGCAGGTCTTGAAAGGACTCACGGCACGTGACAGCGAACGACTGCAACGGGAAGACTTCCTTCGCTTTCAGCTCAGTGAGATCGAGGATCTAAGCCCGGTCGAGGGCGAAGAAGAGGCGCTGAGGCTTGAACGAGACCGTCTGGCGCATGCAAAACGATTAATGTCTGACAGCCGGGCGGTCGAAAATGAGCTCGTAGGGCGCTCGCGGTGTGTTCAGGAGACCCTCGTCGGCGCGTGCGACGTCCTCTCACAACTCAGCGCTCTGGATACCACGCTGTCTCCTCTGTCTGAGAGGCTCGAGGAGGCGCGCATCGAGCTCGCCGACATCGCTTACGAACTCAGAGCTTACAGCGACCAGGTCGCGCTCGACCCGAACCGCCTCGAGTCGATCGAGGAGCGTCTACACGCGCTCATTCGGTTGAGCAGGAAGCACGGCCTAGACCCAGCTGGATTGGTCGAGAAGGCCGCGGCACTGCGCGCTGAGCTTGAGGAACTCGAGTCGCTTGAGATCGCGATTAAGGAAGCTGAGGTGGCCTTGGAGGCAAAAGAGCGGGCTGCGATGGCCGCGGCAAAGAAGCTTCGTAAGGCGCGTGAAAAGGCAGCGAAGAGCCTCGCGACGCAGGTCGAGGCGCAACTTCTCGACCTCGCCATGAAGGGTGCTCGCATCGCCTTCACGATGACACCGCGCGACGCCCTTGGACCTCAGGGGCTCGACAGTGGCCAGATCCTCATCGAGACCAACACGGGTGAGGGGCTCAAGCCCCTCGTGAAGGTCGCCTCGGGCGGTGAGCTATCACGGGTCCTCTTGTCTCTAAAGAGCGTGCTCGCCGAGGCCGATGACGTCTACGTGGGCGTCTTTGACGAGGTCGACACAGGCGTCGGCGGCGCCGTCGCCGATATCGTGGGCAGCAAGCTGGCAGAGCTCGCTGCGCATCGACAGGTTATCGCGATCACTCACTTACCGCAGATTGCGTCCCAGGCGAATCATCACCTGAACGTCTCAAAGTCTACCGAAGATGGGCGCACGAGGACCTCGGTGGCGACCCTAAGCAGCGACGAGCGAATCGATGAGATCGCGCGAATGCTCGGCGGGATCGACATCACGGATAAGACCCGCGCTCACGCCGCTGAGCTCCTCACGAGGTGAGGCCGACTCAGTCGTTTAGGCGCTCAAAGTCGATAAAGAGAAAGGGTGGCTCCCACCGGTACAGGTAGTTGGTGTTCCGCTTTAACTGCACCGTGTAGCGGATCCCCTTCTGCTCACGCTTACCCGTGACGCGCGCCACTGGGCCGCGGAAGAACTGTGTCTCCAGGGCCCGCACCATGTTGCGGTTGGGGACCTTGAACCCGGGAAAGTACACCTCCAAGGTCGTCGGCCCCTTCTTCGTGACCTCAAAGCGTGGCGTCGGGTCCGTCAGCAAGAAGAAGAGGCGCTGAAGGGGTGCCATTGCCTGGAAGCCTGCCCAGAGCACGATGTCCTCGCCTTGAAGCTCATCAAGCTCACCCGCGTGAAGCGAATTACGGAGCCCGGGGATGATCCCTTGGTAGATACGGTCTTTGTAGATCTGACCCGCTCGATCGACCAAGATCTCGACGCGGTTGTCTGACACGACGATGTATCCACGGCGCTCAAAGTCCGTCTTTGTGCCGGTCGGGAGAGGCTCATCGAGGTCATCCGCTGGGGTCGTCACGCGCAGAATGCCAGCGGCGAAGTCCGCGAACCCTGATGTCACGCGTGTTGACTCTGCGTGAGTCTCCGACTTGCGAAGCGACTGTTCGGGGGTGTCTGTCCCGCCTTCTTCAGCCCACGCAGCCGGCGCCAAAGCCAGCATCAACACAATCGAGAATCCCTTCACACACTTCATCGACAGCCTCCATGACGGACGAGTCCGTGTAAAAAGACGGATGTGAAGCCTGAGCGTATCACTCCAAATGACTCTTGGCCGTCTCTAGGCCTTGAGACCCTCGGGTCACCTCACTCGGCCGCGCTCCGACGCCGACGTTCATCGACCGTCCGCAGGATGATCGCCGCGGTCTCTTCGATGGCCTTTTGCGAGACGTCCAAGACCGGCCATGTCGGGTGCGCGTCGAAGACGCTGCGGGCATACGCCAACTCTTTCACGATGTGATCTCGACGGGCGTAATCCGTCGTGACGGGCATATTCAACGCCTTGAGCCGTGAGCGCCTGATGCGCATCAAGCTCGCGACATCGATCGTCAGCCCAAAGACGTGTTGGTCCGCGACAGCATCTAGCTCTGGCGGTAGGGGCAGCTCAAGGACCAAAGGCACATTCGCGACCTTCCAGCCCTTCTGGGCCAAGTAGGTCGACAGCGGTGTCTTGCTGGTCCGCGAGATGCCGACCAAGATGATCTGAGCCTCGGTCAACTTGTTCATGGACTGCCCGTCATCGTGCTTCACAGCGAATTCGACGGCCTCGATCCGCTTGAAGTAGGCCTCAGTCAGCCTCGGGACTCCGGGGCGACCCGCGGGATCGGCCTGCAGCACCATCGTCAACTGAGTCATCAAGGGCTCGATTAAGTCCACCGTCGCGAGGCCAAGCGCATCGGCTCGACTCGCGATGAGGGCCCGCTGCTCAGGGTTCACAAACGTATAGACGAGCAGGGCCCCCTGCTCCGCGGCGAGCTGGGCAATCTCTGCGATGCGCGCATCATCGCGAACGAGGCTGAAGACCCGAAGTTGCGTCTCAGCCCCCCGAAACTGAACGAGCGCAGCGCGCACCGTACGTTCAGCCGTCTCCGCCGTCGCGTCACTGACGACGAAGATCTTCTGCACGCTCATGCGGTCAACCTAGACGAGATCCAGTCAATGAAGTCGATGTTCGTCAGGATACCGATGACCCGCCCTGCGTCCTCCACCACGACCACCTTGCCCTGAGCAAAGAGCTGGCTGAGCAGCGACGTGCGGTTGGTCACCTCAACCAACGCAAAGTTGTTGTCGAGATAGTCATCGATCTTGGCCCCGGTGTCTGCCGAGCCGTCCACCATCGCCTTCAAGAGGTCATTCTCAGAGATCAACCCCTGCATATGCCCTCGTGAATCGATGACTGGGAGCTGGCTGATGCCGTGCTCCTTCATCTGAGCGATCACGGCCGCGAAGGTATCACCGGGTGATGTGCTGATGAGTGGCGTAGCACGTCGTCGAAGAAGATCCCCCACAGTCTCCTCGCCGATCTCGGGATCGAGATAGCCGCCCTCCTTCATCCACGTATCGCTAAAGATCTTGGACAGATAGCGCACCGCAGAGTCTGGGATGATGACGAGGATGTTCCCCTTAAAGCCGGTCTTCTCGGCATAACGCACAGCTGCGCACACAGCGCCGCCGGAGGAGCCTCCTGCGTAGATGCCCTCTTCACGGACGAGGCGTCGCGTCCACTGGAAGCAATCCTTGTCCGAGACGCGAATCACGTCATCGACGACCGAGAAGTCCATGGTCGAGGGGATGAAGTCCTCGCCAAAGCCCTCCACACGGTAGGCGTGCGCCGGAGTGATGCGGCCAGTACGGAAGTAGTCGTAGTAGATGCTACCGACGGGGTCAGCGCCGATGATCTGAAGGTCGGGTTTCTTCTCCTTGAGGTAGCTCCCAAGGCCAGTGATCGTCCCACCGGTCCCCATCGCCACAACGAGTGCATCCAGCTCACCGCCGGTTTGCTCCCAAATTTCAGGACCCGTAGAGAGGCGATGCGCCTTCGGATTGGACGGGTTGTGATACTGGTTGGCCAGCATGCCACCTGGGGTCTCTTCCGCGAGGCGCCGCGCCACGCAGTAGTAGCTACGAGGATCGTCGGGCTCAACGCTCGTCGGGCAGACGACGACCTTGGAGCCGAGGGCGCGCAGGGCCGCCATCTTCTCTTCGCTCATCTTATCGGGCATGACGCAGATGGTCTTGTAGCCACGGATGGCTGCGACCATGGCGAGGCCCATCCCAGTGTTGCCACTTGTGGCCTCTACGATCGTGCCTCCGGGTTGCAGCAATCCCGACTCTTCAGCATCGCGGATGATCTGGATCGCGGGGCGATCCTTCACGCTGCCACCGGGGTTCAAATACTCCAGCTTGGCGTAGATATTTGCTTCTACACCCGCGGCGAGGCTGTTGAGGCGGACAATCGGCGTATTGCCGACCGCCTCGACGACGTCTGAATAGCTACCCTTCATCATGGCGTTCCTCCAATCGGCGGAGTCATACACTCCGCAAAGGGCGGCTGCAATCGTCGAGACACAGAGCCTTGAGACCAGCTGCTACTTTTCATGGCTTATTCAAGCGCCGCAGCGCCGATAACACCCGCATCCTCGCCCAGGGTGCCGACCACGATCTCGACCCCGTCTGCCACGCTCGGGAACGCATGCCGACGCATGGAGGCATACGTCGCTTCAAGGAAGAGATCCGACGCACCGGTGAGCCCACCGGCCAGCACCACCCTCTGCACGTCCAGTGCGTGAACAGCGCCAGCAATCGCGACACCAAGGTGGCTCCCAAGCGACTTGAAGAGCTCACGCAAGGTGGTGTCACCAGCGCGCGCCGCCTCGCTCGCCAAGCGGATGCCATCCACACCGGACGCGTACTCTGTGTACCCGTGCTCCGCGAGCTGACGCCAAAGCCCCACGGCACCAGCGTACTGCTCGAGGCAACCTCGGCCTCCACACCCGCAGGGGTGACCATCGCGAACGACGACGGCATGCCCGAGCTCTCCTGCCATCCCGCGCACGCCTCGCCAAAGTCGGCCGTTGAGCACAACCGCGCCCCCGACACCCGTCCCTAGGGCGTAGCCAATTAGGCTCGAGGCGCCCTGCCCTGCGCCGTGACGCGCTTCGCCAAAGACGACGGCGTTGGCATCATTATCGAGGTTCACAGGCAACTCTAGCCGCCGCGCCAAGTGAGCTCCGAGGGGAACGTCACGCCAAGCTGGAAAGTTGGGGCTCTCGCGTATGAGGCCCGTTGAGCGCTCCATGACGCCCGCCGCAGCCAACCCGACGGTCGTCGCATGCGGCGCCATATCAGCCACCACGCTCACGATGCTCTCCACGACCGCCTCGACGCTTCGGTCATCAGGGGTCGCGCGCATCGCCCTCGTGTGGACGTGCCCATCGTCTGTCACAAGGCCCGCTTTGATCCGCGTGCCGCCGAGATCCACCCCGAGCTTCATGAGCGACCTCCATCGGGTCCATAAGGACCGGAGCGCCACAGTTCGAGACAGAGAGCACTCCAAAGCGCCTTGCGATGGTTCGCAGTCCCCGAGAGGTGCTCCTTCATCAAGCGCTCGGTCCAGTCCGGATTGAGGAGCCCCCCTCCCGCGACACGCTCACGCTGCAAAACGGCCTGCATCCAGTCCTTCAGTGGACCACGTAGCCAAGAGGCCACCGGGATGCCGAACCCCTTCTTCGGGCGGCTCACGATGTCCGAGGGGGCGCGCTTCATAAGACAGCGACGTAAGACCGCCTTGGTGGTCACCCCGCGGAGCTTATACTGCGTAGGGATCCTGGCGCACACGGCGCGAAATTCAGCGTCCAGCATGGGCGCACGGACCTCGAGGGCGTGCGCCATGGAGGCCCGGTCCACTTTGGTGAGCACCCCATCGGCCAAGTACGTCTGCTCGTAGAGCCAGCCCAGCGCGTCGAGGTGCGTGCTCTCGGGTCGCGCCCTCCGAAACCGTGACATCAGCTCATCCACCGGCTCAAAGACCGCCGAGGTCGGCCCCGCAGACCATCGGATCTCCGGAGCGAGCGCCTCGGCGTGCTGCTCCGGTGGAACCCCCCCGATCCAGACCATGTGGCGATGTGCGGCGATACGATCGAGGCCTAAGAGGAACCGGCGCGCCTTGAAGCCCAGGTTCATGTTCCCTGTCCCCACGGGTAGGCACCGAACCGCTGCGTCCAACGTGAATCGCCGAAGCCATCGAGGGGTCCGCTCGATGTGCGACGCCCAGCGCTCTGCGTAAAATGTGGGGTAACCTAGCAAGAGCTCGTCTCCACCCTCTCCACCCAAAGCGACGGTCACCTGCTCTCGAGCGAAGGCGCTCAAGAGGGAGGTCGGGACGATCGATGGGTCCGCGAAGGGCTCATCTAGGGTCGCCAAGAGATCCGGGACAAGGGCAAGGAGGTGCTCGGCCGTCAGCGTCCGCTCCGCGTGGTCCGTCCCAAAGTGTGTCGCCACGCGACGCGCATGGGATGACTCATCAAACGTCGGGTCCTCGAAAGCCACCGAGAACGTCTTCAACCGTGATGGATCCACACGCTCGGCCAAGATCGCGACCAGCGCAGTGCTGTCGAGCCCCCCTGAGAGGAAGACCCCTAGGGGGACATCAGACATCAACCGCTGCTCAACCGCCGTCCCTAAAGAGGACCAAAGCGCCGACTCCGCCTCCTCAAGGCTATGAAGTTTCGGCATCGCACTCGGCACGGAGGCGATACATTGCGAGGTCAGCGTTTTACGAGCCCAGCGGACAGTGTGACCTGCCGGGACACGTCGCACCCCGCGATAGATCGTCGCCTCACCGGGGATAAAGTCGAAAGTGAGGTAACGCTGCAGCCCGATGGGATCCACCTCGCGGGTCACCAACGGATGGGCCAGGAGGGCCTTCACCTCAGAGGCGAAGGCGACACCGCCGCCCGGGAGTGGCGCATAATACATCGGCTTCTGCCCCGCGGGATCCCGCGCGAGGGTCAGGCTCTCGTCGCGCCCATCCCAGACGGCGAGGCCGTACATTCCCCGGAGCGACGCCACGGCTCGAGAGGCATCTCGACGCCAGAGCCAAGGCAACACGCCGCAATCACTGGTTGGGAGTCGAGCGCCCAGATGTCCATCGTTCCGAATGGTCTCTCGGAGCGCTTCGTGATTGTAGATCTCACCGTTCGCGGCGACCACGATGGGCGGCTCCGAAGGGTTGGCTTGGAGGACAAAGGGCTGCCTCCCATCGTCCGCGAGGCCCACGATCGATAGCCGTGTATGAGCCAACCACACCGGGGCGGCCGTGTAGCTCCCCGAGTCGTCAGGCCCGCGGTGCGTCAACGCGTCCTGCATGCGACGCAGGACCTCGTCTGGGTTCGGCGTCCGCGCCTCAGGGTCGATGAACCCGGTCACCCCGCACATATCAGCGCCCCTGGCTCAAAGTCGCCACGCGAGCCCAGCATGAAACCGGGCGCGGTAGCGCTGATATGGGAGGCTCTGATCGGCGACAGTGAGGGTCCCTAAGGTCGTGATACCACTCACCTCAACGACGAACTGTAGCGTCTCTGAGAGTCGGGTAAAGAACCCCAATCCCGACTGTAAAGTGACCCCGATTCCGAGATCAGCCACCTCTCTCGGTGTCACGTTTTCAGCGAGCGCAATGGCGCCACGTAAGGTCTCCGTGGTCATGAAGATCCCAAGCCCTGGGCTGGCGCTCACGTAAAAGCCCCCCCAGTCCTCAGTGACGAACCGATAGCGCACAGCGGCCAACACGGCGACTTGATCTCCAAGTCGCGTGGGCTGCCCCTCGTAGGTCGAGGAGTGAGCGCCCGGCGTGTGCTCCAGACTGAGGCCGAGATCAAAAGCCCCCAGGCGCCATGCCCAGCCGATACTCAGCGTCGGTACGGGGTCAAAGCCGGGTCGGTAATAGCGCGTATCTACCCCGAGAGCGTCCCCGACAGAGATCCCGACTGCGGCGGTCAGCCACCCGGTCTGATCGGCATCAGCGCGCGCCTCTGGAGCGCTAGTCGCCGTCTCTGCAGACACCACGGGAGCCCAGCCCCCCAACAGAAAGACCAAGAGCGCTGCGGCTCTCCGCCCGCCTGCGATCGCGAGGCTCTGCGTCATGAATCGGACAAATGGAGTGTCTCTTTGAGGACGTAAATGCGCTTGCCTTGCGATTCGTAATACGTGCGCATCGTCAACTCAGCGAGCAAGCCGAAGAGCAATATCTGGAGGCCAGCGAGGGCCAAGAAGATGCCGGCGAGGAAGAAGGGATCCGTGTAAAGGGGCGCGCCCCAGAGGATCTTCTTCGTCAGCGTCCAAGTCCATGCAGCGCCCGCAGCGACACCAAACTTCAGCCCCAAACGGCCGAAGAAATAAAGCGGCTTGGTGCTGTAAAAGATGAGGAAGCGCACGGTGATAAGGTCGAGGATGACGCGCACAGCCTTGCCCAGGTTGTACTTGCTCTCACCCCATCGTCTCGCGTGATGCGTCACCTTCAGTTCGGTGATCTTTGCCCCGACCGAGGCAGCCCATGCAGGGATATATCGGTGCATTTCACCGTAGAGGCGAATCTCCTGAAGCACCTCCCGACGATAGGCCGTGAGCGTGCAGCCGTAGTCGTGCAGACGGACCCCAGTCAATCGGCCGATCACGGCGTTTCCGATCCGACTCGGCAGCGTGACGCTCCAAAAGGCATCCTTACGGTTCGACCGCCACCCACTGACGACGTCGTAGCCTTGATCGATCACCTCGAGCAGACGCGGGATATCCTTGGGATCATTCTGAAGGTCCGCGTCGATCGGGATGATCACCTCACCGCGCGCATGATCGAAGCCAGCGGCCATCGCCGCGGTCTGACCAAAGTTGCGACGAAATCGGACAGCCCGAACCCGCGTATCATCAGCCGCCAAGTCGCGGATCACCTGAAAGGAGCTGTCACTCGACCCGTCGTCGCAATAGACGATCTCCCAGCTACGACCCAGCGTGGAGAGTGACGCCACCAGCGCCTCATGAAGGTGAGGGAGGCTCTCCTCTTCCTCGAAGACCGGGACGACGATCGATACGTCGATAGGGTCCGCGCTCGCCGTTGTCGAATCCGTCGCGTCCAAGCCATCGCTCCTGTTACCTGCCTCAGCGAGCATCACCCCGAGCCGCTGCCCGGTCAACGTCTTGCCCCGTGATCACCTCGACGCGACCGTGGTGGTTGTGGTCGCGGAGGATGCTGTGTAGGGTCCCACCGATGTACTCCTTTGTCCTGATCGACCTGTGTTGTCCTGCCGACTTGGGCGCTCCCCATGAAGTCGCCGAGGCTGCGGCCAAGGCCGGACTTCAATCCGTCGTATACGTCGTCGACGGCGCAGCCTCGCTGCCCGACACGGACACGATCACTGCCATCGCTGCTGACCCGGCGCTCGCGACACTGCACCCTGGTGTATCAGTCCGCGGACCTGGCTTTGGCTACGTGGTCCTCGTAGAGAACTGGAGCGACTCGCCCCTCCTCGCTGCCCTCGAGGGCATGACCCAGCCCGAACTCATCGAGCAGGCGGCGCATGAAGCTGGTGGGTGCGCACTGCCCGTGAGCCCTCGACAAGGCCCGGACGGTGAGGTCTTTCGCGACGTCACGGCGCCCTCCGACATCTCACGCGTCGGGACCGTCGCATACGTCGCAGGGGGCAGCTACATGGGGCGTGACCTCGACGTCGAAGACACCGCGGCAGCACGACGGCGCGTCCTCGCAGGCACCGGCCCTTACGGTTCCCGAGATGACCTCGGTCGCTTCGCGACGCTCTTCCAAGCCGCGCCTGGCGATCTGACAGCCCTCATCAACGCACTCAATAGCGGGCTCGGGCTCTCCCTTGAGCTCGGCGCCACCACCAGCCGACCAAAGCCCGAAAAGACGCAGCGCCGACGACGTAAGCGTTCCGGTCGCCGTCGCAACCAGAAGAGCGAGGGCGGACAAGGTGCAGACAGTTCAGGCGGCGGCGAGGGCGGCGATAGCTGACTTAGAGGACGCTGAGGACCTTCTCCGCGACCCAGCCTGAGCGCCCACTCGGGATCTCGATCTTATGCCACCCCGGGGTGTCATCGAGCACGCGTACCTCGATCCCCTCGGGGACATCGACCCCGCGCGCATGGACATCAGGCCCTTCTCTCATCACCACGCCATCGGCCACCACGACCCCGAGCCTAAAGTTGGCGTCAGTAGAGAGACGGGCGACGAAGAGGCCACCGACGAGGAGGATAAGGACCGCAAGAGGTACAGCGATCGAGCCCCAATGCTCCCCCTTGGAGAGGCGCCGCATGACAAGACATGAAGCGAGGGCCCACCAAAGCACGAGGAAGAGCGTCAAGAGGGCCTCAAGGCTCGTGACGTGAGACAGCTGATAGAGCCAACCGCCGGGCTCTGAGTAAATGAACTGGCTCCCGTCATTGCTGGCCCGATATCGGGCCTGCAGCTCGGTACGCGCGCGCTTCAGGTTGTGCCCTAGGCTCTCCCTCAAGCTCTCCGAAGGATCGCATCGCAGACCCCGTCGAAACGACCAAATCGCCTGACCGAACGCACCCAGGCGGTACTGGGCGTTGCCGAGGTTAAGGAAGAGCGCAGGGTCATCCATGCCCGCCTCGACCAACCCCTCAAACCCCTTCACCGCGGCCGCGTAATCACCTTGGTAAGCGAGTGAGTTCGCCACCTCAAACTGCTCAGTCGTTGTCTGCGCGGACGCTGACGTTCCGCAGAGACAGACGACGGAGGCGATGATCGAGAGTCGCAGCAGAGACCGCATCATGCCCGCCTCCGTGGCGAGACCGCATTGAGCGCCGTCAACAGCGCCTGGACGCGCTGCGACGCCTCTTTCATCGACGCATCGACGTTAGAGCTCGGCGCAAACCGAGCGAAATCACAATTGTCGCGTTCATCGATGAGGCGCTGGATAAGCTCATCATCATAGCCAGCCTCACGACACGCTGTGCGCAGCTCGTCATGAGTCAACCCTTGAACGGGAATGTTCACTCGTTCTTCCAGGTACCCCGACAAGCACCGGTCGAGCTGACCATAGAAGTCCTGCACCAGGCCTTGCTTCGCGGCGGCCTCAGCCAAGCTCAGGCGCTTCAAGGCTTTGCCATGAGCCCCCCGAGCCTTTCGTTTGTCTGGGTTGGCCCCGAGCGCCGCGACGACCCGATGGCGCAGCTCAACGCCGGTCACTCCGAGCAACGGCAAGCCGACGAGTAACCAGAACCACGCAGCGCTGAGCGGTCGAAGCGGGACATGGTCCGTGAGCGCTTGCGTCGGAACATTCGGGCGTATGTCGTCATCGGTGAGGGAGTCAGAGTCTTTCGCGCTCCCAACGGCTCGCCCCGACACCTCAAGCTCAACGCCTGGCCAACGGTGTGTTTGGTAATCCTCACGGGTTGGGTCGAAGAACCCAAAGCGTACCTCCGGCGTACGCGCCTTCCCTGGCTTCGTGGCGGTCACGATGTACTGAAAGACGCGCTTACCGCGCATGCCGTCCTCGTCCTTGGTGAGCTCATCTTCGCTCTGACCGGGCATTAACTCGACATCGAAGGTCTCGCTGTCCGCGATCACGGGAGGTTGGACCCCAAGGAGCGCGCCTCGACCGCTGAGGGTGACGTCCATGATTAGGCGCTCACCCGTTTGGACGCGCTTGGGCTCCACACCATCGGCGTTTCTGAGGCTCGCCTTGAACATGAAGCGCCCGATGTTCCCTGGTCGAAAGGCTTTGGGCCGCCCCTCGGTCGGGAGCGCTTTGATCTCCAGATCGAAGGGCTTGGAGCGCACCGTGCTCCGGTTCTGTCGGAAGAGGCTTCCAGCGATATAACGCACCGCCACGCTGTCGATCGTCACGCGCCCCGGGGCCAACCCGGTCGCGAGCCGCTTCGAGTGGTCAAAGAATCGAAATCGTGTGCCTCCGATCCGGCGCTCCTTCGGTCGAGGCTTGTGGTCCCGAGGCAGCAACTCCTCAGCTAAGAGCCCCTCGAGGCGTGGCTCCGACACATGCTCTAACCCCTGAACCCCCACGTCGCGTCGATAGAAGAGCCTCCACGTGATCACAAAGGGCTCACCGACGTAGTAAGACGTCCGCTCTGTATCGACCTGAATGAAGACCGACTCTCGCGCTGAGCGGTTGGTGACATCACGGGCCGCCGCGGCGGTCGTAGGCTCGGGCGCCTTCGCGCCGGTGACGCGGATACGAATCGGCGCAGACGCGGCGACCTCTTGCGTCCCGTTAAAGATGCGTCCTGGTCCGATCGTAAACGTCCCTGTCTGGCGCGGTATCAGCAAGAAGGTCATGACCTTCTCGGTGCTCATGCGGCCATTGACCACTTGAATCTGCTGAGAGGAGCCTTGGCTCTCCACGTCAAACCCGGTGAAGTCAGGCTCTTGGTAACGATCGAACTCTCCCGTCAGCCGTACTTCGACGCTGAGTTGGTCATCCGTGGTGATGGCCCGCCGGTCGACTTTGACGTTCACCTCCGGCTTCGTTGCGGCTTGCCGCGCGGTTTGGCGCGCCCCGCGTCGGCCAAAGATCTGCCCCTCTGCGCTGGGCACAACCAAGCAGAGCTCGCCCAAGACAACGCACGCGACTAACCATGGCAAAGAGCGCCGCACTACCAATCCTTCTCGGGGGGATGATTCACGAGCGGCGAACGCTGTGCCCGCTGCTTAGCCTCGAGATTCTCCGGGTTGTGATCCAGCTTGTCGAGCGCGTCCTCTAGCGGCTTCTGCTCCTGCTCCTGAGGTTGCTCTTTCTGCTCCTCTTGTTGCTGCTCGTCCTGTTTCTGCTCTTCGTCCTTCTCCTCTTGCTCCTCTTGCTCTTCTTGCTCCTCATCGGACTCCTGAGAGTCATCCGAGGATTGCGGCTGCGGGTTGTCGACCCGCAAGAGGTAGAAGTTCTCTTGGCCGGCCTTGCCCTCGACCCGAATCGTGAAGGGTGTCGGCTCCTCAACCGGCGGTAAGGCCAGGGCCTCACCATTGCTCACTGAGCTCGAGCTGTCCGAGGTCTCAAGCAACTTCTGAGTCCCCGCCTCAAAGAGGGTCATCGAGAGATCCCCCTTGTTATGCTCAAAGATGGCTGAGACCACCGCATTCGACTCTGGCTGCGCCGTGACGGTCAGCCAGTCCACGTCATCAGGGCAGATCCGAAGCAACATGGGCGGAGGTGGACCACCCGCAGGCCCTCCCCCACCTTGGCCCCCTGGAGGGAGCTGCATCCCCGGAGGCAACTGCACACCCGGTGGAAGCTGCACGCCGGGCGGTAACCCGGACGGAGGAGCCGCCCCCTGCTGTCCCTGTCCTTGTGCCGCGAGCTGCTGAGCCGCAGCAGCGATATCTGTCGCGTCCTCGACCACATCGTTGTCTTCGAGGGGGTCATCCCCGTCGGGACAGGGCGGCACCACGTTGACCAAGAGCTGATAGCGCGACTCGAGCCCCTCCCCCCCCCGGATTCGAACCATGTACGTGCCGGGACCAGGCATCAAGAGCGTCGCCACCTCGCCCGCCCCAGCTGGGCTCCCAGCGCTGAGGATATCGCCCTCTGGCCCCATGATCTCCACGTCGATAGGTGGCGGCCCCTGAGCCTCCTTGCCCTCCTCGGACTCGCCCCCTCCCTCGGAGGCCTCATCTTCAGCGACCGAGGCGAACACAAAGACGCTCTCCCCCTCGGCTAGGACGACCTGGAACCAGTCCTCGTCTTCTGGGCAAATCTTCAGCCCCTCGAGGGCCCCTGGTGTGAGCATGACCGCCTCACCGGGCCCATCATTCTCCTCATACTCATCCTCTACACGCTCGCATGCCGGTCGCATCTCTACGTCGAGCCCGTAGGTCCGCTCTTCCCCGTCAACATTCCAGACGCGCAGTAAGTAGAGACCATCCCCCCCCGGCGGCACGGTAAAGGTCAGCTCCTGCGAGGGCTCGACCGCGTCCCGCCCCGGGACGAGTTGGTCCGCCCCTCCCGGGCTGTGCAGGGCCACACCCAACTGCCCCTCCTCCGAGTCGGCGTTGAGGGACACTTTGAGCCGGTCACCGGCCTGTAGAGGCACCTGAAACCAGTCCAGATCATCGGGGCATGCGTAAAGCTGTCGTGTCCAGCTGAGTTGATCCTGCGCCCCTGGCGCCGCAGCGGGCGCCTGCCCCCCTGGGTTACTTTGAGCCTCGGGCTCAGGGGCCGCTAACTCAATCAGCGTCGCTTGATCGGCGCGATCGTTGGGCTCGTGCTCATCGTTCCGAGATGAGCACGGCGGATCGACTCGCAGCAGCGCGATCTCAAGGTTCCTCAGGACATCAGGGTCATGTTTCGCGCGCAGCGCCTTCTCGAGATGATCAACCGCCCGCTCCCACTTCGGTAGCGCCACTTTGGCGGGATCTGGTGCCTCAGCGGGCGGCGCATCAACGGCCATATCCGGCTGAACGGTCGCCGCCGCAGAGGCCGCGGTTCGCTCAAGCTCCAAGGCCCATCGCGAGTAGGCAGCGCCTAAGCCGGCCTCCACGCGAACACGCAACGCCGGGTCTTTGGTTTGAAGGGCCCGCAAGAGCCTCTGCGTCGCCTCGTCGTGGCGATTGGACAAGCTCAGTGCGACCCCGCGGTCGTAGTCGAGTTCAGCGCTCTCTGGGAGCTCAGACGCAGCCTCTTCGTAGGCGGCCAGCGCTCCCTCAAGATCGTCGGCGCCCAAGGCCGCATTCCCAGCCTCCACAGCGCTATGCGGTGTCTCGAAGAACCCCTCACAGCCCACACCCAAAGCCCCTGCGCCCACCGCAACCAAGGCCACCCAATGTCGTCGCCATGTATTCATGACCGCTCCTTACGGCGGCGACGTCCACTGAGCATCGCCTCAAGCAGCAAGAGGAGCAGTGCGGGGACCACGGCGAGCTGAAAGCGGTCGTCCCTCAAGTGCTTAAACGTCGCCTCATACTCTTGCTTCTCCAGGGTATCGATCGACTTTCGAAGGCGCTGAAGACCACCAGCCGGCCCAAGCTGAAAATAATCGCCGCCAGTCTTCACGGCGATCTCACGGAGGAGCCGCTCGTTAAGCTCGCTGAACATCGGCGTGACACCGTCCCCAGCCTTCATGGTGCCCATCACTTGCCCTTCCGCGTTGATGAGCGGCACGGGGCGCCCCTGCGCCGTACCAACCCCCACGGTGAAGATGCGGATACCCAACTTGGCCGCCAGCTCTGCAACAGCCAGTGGATCTCCTTCATGGCCTTCGCCGTCCGTGAAGAGCACGATGGCCTTGTATTTAGAGCCAGTAAATTCCGACGCCTGCGTGTCTCTGTCAGGGGCGTCACCACCCGCACCATCCGAGGCTGTCTCAGCCAGCGTCCCCTCGAGTTGGTCCGGGGGTACCAGGGCTCGGATCGCCTCGATCAATGCGCGACCGATCGCAGTCCCCCCTCGTGGCATGTCCTCGACCTGGAGGTCATCGAGGTAGGTCCCGATGACGTCGAAGTCACTGGTCAGCGGGGTCTGGATGAACGCCAAGCCGGCGAATGGGACGAGGCCAACTCGGCCCCCGTTCATGCCGCCTAGGAGTTTGTGTATCTCGAGCTTCGCCGCCTCGAGCCGGTCGGGGACGACATCGGCCACCTTCATCGACTTAGAGGCGTCGACGACCACAGCGATATCGATGCCCAGGTTCTTAAGCTCTGTGGCCCGCGTGCCTTGCTGTGGGCGCATCAGCGCCATCACGAGTAAGAGCGCTGCGCCTACGACCAGGGCTGCTCTAAGCGCGAGGCGCGAGGCGCTTGCGTTGTCTAAAAGCGCGGGCAAGGGGCCTAGCTTCGCCAGCGCCGCGAGGCGACTTCGACGCCAAAGCCCCAACCAAATGAAGCCCAAGAGGAGGACAATGACGAGGACGCCCCAACGCGCTGCGCTGGGATCCCCCCAAACCAAGGCGTTCATACGAGCCCCCGCCAGCGCGTGACGCGCAGAGACCATTCAGCGACAAGCAGGAAGAGCGCCAAGAGCGCGAGCGGTTGAAAGACGTCACTTCGCGCGACGTGGATCCGAGACTTGAACACCGTGCGCTCCAAGTCTTCGACGTCACCTGCGAAGTCCTCAGCGCTGTAGCTTCGGTAGAATTTGCCCCCCGTCAGGGTCGCGATCTCTTCCAGGAGCGCAGGATCGGTCGGGTACGCCCGAGGAGGCTCTCGGTAGGCGGGCATTCCGTTCGCGTCCACCACGGGGCGACCCCATCGATCGACGTCCGGCAGCCACGTCTGCTCCTGGCTGCCTACCAAGAAAGTGTAGACCCGAACGGCCTCCTCCTCCGGGAGGTTGGAGATGTGCCGCGCGATCGCCGCACCATCGAGCGAGCCCCCCTCTTGCTTGCCGTCGGTCACGAGCACGATCACGCGGCTCGAGGCCTTGGACCGCCGGACCCGGTTGTAGGCGCGCCCGAGGGCGTCACCAATCGCAGTCCCTGCCCCGCTGATGGTGCAGCCATTCATGCACTGCCCCGTCTCGCGATCTTGGTAAAAGCCATCCAAGACGAGATCATCCAAAGTCGTCACGAGGCGCCCGTAGTCGAGCGTCAGCGGGTACTTCAACCACGCCTCGCGCCCGAAGACGACGAGGCCGATTCGGTCTTGAGAGCGACTCGTCGTGAACTCCTGGAGCGTGTCTCGTGCGATCTCAAAGCGATTGCGTGGCCGCTCCTCGTTGCCGAGCGTCGTGAGGAGCTCCTCCTCAGTCAGATCGACAGCGTTCATCGAGATCGACATGTCGAGCGCCAACATGATGTCGACCCCCTCGCCCGTGACGACCTGTCGGTCCTCGGTTTGAGGGCGTGCTGCAGCGACAATCAGGACCGCGACAGTCGCGATGCGGAGCATGTCGGGCACCCACCAAAGGTAGGACACAAAGCCGCTGTGCTGAGCCGTCAGCGCGCTGCGGTTCGGGATGGGCACCCGCCCATGACGGCTCCGAGCAAGCGCGCGGTGAACAAGCCACGGCAACACAAGCAGCGCGACAAACGCCCAAGGCGTCTCAAACCAAAGCCCGAAGAGGTTCATGCCGTCCCCCCTTCAACCGTCACCTCTGAGCGGCGCGCTGAGGCGCGCATCCCCGCCAAGGGATCGTCGACGACCTCCGTCTGCGCCCAGACGTCGCCGATGCGACGGCGCAGTGGGTGATGCACCAAGACCAAGGCCTCAAGCGGCAAGCCAGCGGGGGCGATCAAGAGCAGCAAGTTACGCAGCAAGCGCGCGCCATAGCCCGGCGCAGACTGCAATTCATCCGTCCGAACGAGGCGAAGTCCGTAGAGCACCTTGCCGGGGCTCCCCGGGCCACCGAGATCTCGAAGCCACAAGTAGGCGCCCGCCACGAGGACGCCAAGCCAAGCCCACGCAGGTGACACGGCGACCCAGACGCCACCTGTGGTGAGGGCGCCCAAGGCCCCGGCGAGGAGCACGTCGACCAACCCAGCGCGGAGGCGTGAGGCAGCCGTCGCGGGCTCCATCCGTCGGTGACCGACCTCGGCCACCTCCTCCTCAGGCTCTTCCCAGGTGACCTCCACGACCCGACGCACGATCGGCACGAGCCGCCGCGCCTCGTCATCGCTCGGCTCGATGCCGGCGAATTTCACAAGGTCTGCGTCCTCCAACACGAGCTGTATCTCGGTGTCTGTGACGTCCTTCAAGTCCACGCCGCCCAAGGAAGCCATCAGTTCGCGGGTGGTGCATTCCAACCCATCGAACCCGAACCGGCCGCCAAGATACGCACGCAGCACGTCGATCACGCCGGCATAGCGCGTCACGGCGGGGATCTCTGCCACGGAGAGCCCGAGGAGTGCCTCCAGGGCCACCTCGTTCGCGGGGCGCGGAGGAGGCGGCGGCACCAAGGTCTCTAGGTAGGCCCGCAAGAAGAATAGGACGAGGAGCGTGAGCAGCGCCGTCAGGACCGCCGCGCCGAGGACGGTCAACGACCAGACGAGGACCCAGTTGGTACCGATCACGGGCACCGGGAGTGGCGGCTTCGCGAGCGTCGGGTCTTGGACATCCGTGAGGTGGCCAAGCACACGCACCTTGAGGCGCTGCGTCATGACGCTGCCATCCGTGCCATCCGTCAGCCGGTATGGGACCTCGACCGGCTTGACCACCTTCACCCCCACGCGCAGGGCAGTCACCGGGAGGTCATGGACCTCGACGACCTTCTTCCCGGCGATCTTTCGCTGCGGGGGGCCGGGCGTTCCCTTGAGCCGCAGAGGCGCGATCGCGGGGTTTGTGGGGACGTAAATACGGGCCTCTGGTGGCGCCTCGACGACCAGCCGAAACGTCGCGAGCCCACCAAGCTTCAGGGGCGCCTCGTCAGACACGGCGCGACCGTCGGGGTGCAAGAGCTCTGCGCGCACGCTGACTGGCGACGGGAGCGCGGCGTCCTGCGCAACCGCCGGCACCGCGAACGCACCGCTGAGCGCCACGGCGAGTGCAAGCACACCCCAGAGCTGTCCCCGGACGCACACGCTCATAGTCGCCTCGCCCGCAGCTTGAAGAACTGAATGATAGCCTTCTCGTAGCTGCCACCGGTCTCCACCGGGATCGCGTCGAGCTTGTGCTTGCGGAAGGTCTGAAGCAGGCGCGCAAGCTCGGCTTCGTTGCGCTCGCGGAAGTGCTGGCGCACACGGCGACTCGACGTATCGACCCACGTGGTCTCGCCGGACTCTAGGTCTTCAAAAGGGACGAGCCCGATCGATGGGAGCTCACTCTCCATCGGATCTCGAATGACCACGGGGACCACATCATGCCGGCGGGCCACGATGCGCAGCGGCGTCACGAAGCTCTCGACCGGGGCCTGGAAGTCACTCAACAGGAATGCGATCGCTTGCCGCCTTGAGACACGGGAGAGGTACTCCAGCGGGACCGCCAGGTTGGTCTTTTTACCCTTGGGTTTCCACGTCAGGATCTCCGCGAGGATGCGCAAGACGTGCTTCCGCCCCTTCTTCGGGGGCACAAAGCGCTCGACCTCATCACTGAAGAGGATGAGCCCCACGCGGTCGTTGTTTTTCACCGCTGAGAAAGCGAGCAGCGCCCCGAGCATCGCGGCGACCTCGCGCTTCATCTCCTGACGTGAGCCGAAGCGCAGCGACGCCGAGACGTCCACCATCAGCATGATGGTGAGCTCACGCTCCTCCACGAAGCGCTTCACATACGCTTCATTGGCGCGCGCGCTGACGTTCCAGTCGATGAAGCGGATCTCATCGCCTGGCTGATACAGTCGCACGTCCTCGAAGCTCATACCTCGACCCTTGAAGACCGAGTGATATTGACCAGCGAGCTGCTCGTTTGCCTTACGGCTGGTCACGATCTCGATCTTACGGATCTTCTTGAGGAGGTCTCGACCGAGGGCGGCCGAGTCCGTTGGTTGATCTTCACTCACGTTACGAAGACGCTCCGAGGCAGGACAAATACCGGACGAACCCTAGGGGACTTCCACGAGCTCAAAGAGCCGCTTCACGATGTCCTCAGAGCTGAGGTCTTCGGCCTCAGCTTCGTAGGTCGGGACGACGCGATGGCGCAGCACATCCAGCCCAATGGACTTGATGTCCTCAGGGATGACGTAGCCGCGGCGCTTGAGGAAGGCGTGGGCCCGCGCTGCTTGGACCAAGTAGATGCTCGCGCGGGGCGAGGCCCCGTACTCGATGAGATCCTTCAACGCACCTGCACCGACAGAGCCGGGCTCTCGGGTGGCGAAGACTAAGTTCACGATGTACTGCTTGATGCGATCGTCGAGGTAGACCTGTTTGACCACGTCACGCGCCTTCAACAGCTGCTCGGTCGTCGTCACCTTCTGCACCGCGGCCGTGGACGAGCCCGTCATCCTGTCGATGATCTTCAGCTCCTCCTCTCGGGTCGGATAGCCGACGGTGACCTTCAACATGAAGCGGTCGACCTGAGCCTCGGGCAACGGATACGTGCCCTCCTGCTCAATCGGGTTCTGCGTCGCCATCACGAGGAAGGGCTGCGCAAGGGAATGCGTCTCCTCACCAATAGTCACCTGCCGCTCCTGCATCGCCTCGAGCAGCGCAGATTGCACTTTGGCGGGGGCGCGGTTGATCTCGTCAGCGAGCACCAAGTTCGCGAAGATCGGCCCCTTCTTAACCGTGAACTTCCCTGTCTCCTGGTGGTAGATCATCGTCCCGACGAGGTCAGCTGGTAGGAGATCTGGGGTGAACTGGATGCGCTGAAACTTCGCATCGATCGCCGAGGCCACCGTGTTGATCGTCAGGGTCTTCGCGAGCCCGGGCACACCCTCAAGGAGAACGTGGCCTCCCGTAAGCAGCCCCACGAGGATCCGCTCGATCATCTGGGTCTGCCCCACGATGACCTTCTCAAGCTCATTCATCAGCGGCTCTAAGAACGCGCTCTCTTCGCGCACCAGTTCGTTCATCACCCGGACGTCGCCCTGCATCGCTCCAACTCCTTTCACGTTTGGACGGAGGTCTCCCTCCACACCTCGCCACCAACCTGTCGGTGCTCGGTATCCACCTCTACTGAGGCAGCCAACCCGGCGAGGGGGGGCGATTATTCCGACGACGTGATGGGTTCTGTCAAAGCCCTTTCAAACACGACTCAGCAGGCGACCGACTCTCGCACCCAACTGAGGTACGTATCTGCCCCCTCGTCTACCGACAAACTCAAGATCTCTGGAACGTCGTAGGGGTGAATTTCGGCGAGGCGCGCTTCGAGGGTCACAAAGGCTGACTGCGGCGTCTTGATCACGAGCAGTGACTCGCCGTCTTCGGCGATCTCATCATTCCACCAGTACATACTGCGCACCCCTGGGATCACATTGACGCAGGCGGCCAACCGTTGCTCCAGCAGCGCATGTGCGATGACGGTGGCCTGATCTGGGGGACAAGTGCAGAGCACAACGCGCAGATCTGTTCCGTTCTCGACGCTCATAAGCCCTCTCCCAAGGTCGCGAGGTGCGCCTTCTTAGGAGAGGGCCTGCGGCGGGGTCAAGGAAGAGGCAGCGAGGCGTGCACCGACGATCGAACGCTTGCCGTGAATGTAAAAGACTGCGACATAAAGGCCCTTGGAAGCGCGGCGAATGTCCTCGCCCCTGCGTCGACCTCTTGACAACCCCTCGTTGGGCCTTATAGGTACACGCGCCCGTCCCGAGCAGGGACACACGGAAAGCGGAGGCATCATGAGCAACGAAATCGACCTCAATCACGACACCCGCATCATCAAGCGGAACATCGCCAAAGGTTTGATCTCCCGTGCTGCCGTCGAAGAGATCGTCTCGACGCTGCCCGACCTCGCGGGCCAAGCCGAGTACCTCGATCCAAGCCGCCCCGATCCGGCTGACTTGGAAGAAGAGTAGCGTGACCGGTCCAGACGACCCCACGGGACCCAGCATGGGCCCGATGGACTTCTCGACCTTCGTCATCTCCCTCGGGTCGAGCGTCTTGATTCAGCTCGGCCAAGATGGCAGCGCCCCCGCTGAGGGGAGCTTGGAGCTGGCTCAGCAGTCGATCGACATCTTGACGATGCTCGAGGCGAAGACGACGGGAAACCTCACGGACGAAGAGTCCGCGCTGCTGACCAGTGTGCTCTATCAGACCCGCTTGGCCTACGTCGAAGCGAAGAGCTAGTAGCACTTCCTCTGGTTTATTACGTTGAGGGGATTGGCAGAGCCGACATCGGTGCCAATACTTGCGTCGTAGCGAGGAGGAAGACCGATGCGATTCGACGACTTCACGACAGTGGCGCGCCAGGCTGTATCCACGGCCAATAAGACCGCCAAGGCCCAAGGTCACCCACAACTGACCCCCGAGCAGCTCCTGCTGACCTTGCTCGAGCATCATGAGTCGCACGCGATGAACGTGTGGACCTACCTGGGGACCCAGACCGCCACGCTGCGTCAGGCCATCAAGGATGAGGTCGAGGCGCTGCCGCGAGTCAGCGGTGACTACCAAGTGGTGATCTCATCGATCCTCGTCCGGTGCTTCGACCTGGCCCGCGCAGACGCCCGGGCCGAAGGGGCGCGGGCCGTCAGCACCGCTCACTTGATCGCGTCGATCGCGTATGTCCCTGGGACACGTGCACACGCGGCGCTGACAAGCGCACAGTGCAACCACGAGCGCATCACCTCCGCCAGTCGTAAGGTTGAGAACCCCGAGCGCGGGGGGAGCCTCGGCTCGCAGGGTAAGGGCTCTCACGCGCGCCAGCATGGTGGGGCTGCCCAAGACGGGGAAGACAATGAAAACGCCACCTGGCTCGACCGCTTCGCGATCGACCTGACCGCACGCGCCGCCGCAGGCCAACTGGATCCAGTGGTCGGACGTGACGACGAGATTCGACGGCTTATGGAGGTCTTATGCCGGCGGCGTAAAAACAACCCCGTGCTCATCGGAGAGCCCGGCGTCGGCAAGACCGCCATTATCGAGGGGCTCGCGAGGCGCCTCGCCGAGGGGGACGTCCCCGATCTGCTGAGGGGGCGACGGCTCCTGTCGCTCGACATGGGCGGCCTGGTCGCTGGCGCGAAGCTCCGGGGAGACTTCGAGAATCGCCTCAAGCAGGTCCTCAAAGAAGTCGGGGAGGCCGATGGTCAAATCATCCTCTTCGTCGATGAGATCCACACGATCGTTGGCGCTGGAGGCACCTCTGGAGGCGGAATCGACGCCTCGGCCATGCTCAAGCCTCCCCTCGCACGCGGTGAGCTGCACTGCGTCGGCGCGACCACGGTCCGTGAATATCGCCAATCCATCGATCGAGATCCGGCGCTGGCTAGGCGCTTTCAGACGATCACCGTCGAAGAGCCCGACCACGCCGAGTGCCTATCTATCTTGAGGGGGCTCAAAGCGAGCTACGAACTTCATCACGGCGTCGCGATCGCTGACTCCGCCTTGGTGAACGCAGTGAAGCTCTCTACACGCTACATCTCGGAGAGAATGCTCCCTGACAAAGCGCTCGATCTGATCGATGAAGCAGCCAGCCGCCTGCGGCTGAAGGTCGACTCCCTGCCCGCCGAGCTCGATGAGTCCCGGCGGCGCATCGACCAGCTGACGATGGAGAGGGCCGCCCTCGAGAAAGAGGGCTCGGAGTCTGCGAACGAGTCGATGAAGGACATCGATGGTGAGATCGAGACCCTGCGCGGTGGCCTCGACGATCAGCTGGAACAGTGGCGCAAAGAGAAAGACCTCCTAGCGCTCATCCGTCAGAACAAGGAGGCCGTACAGGCGCTGGTCAAGCGGCAAGAGGACCTGAGTCGCCAGGGCGATCTCGACCAAGCCAGCCAGATCCGCTTCGGGGCCCTCCCCGAGGCACGACGCACCCTGGCAGCCTTAGAGGGCAAACTGGCCGTTGAGCACAAAGACGGCGGCTGGATCAAAGAGGCGGTCGACACCGAAGAGATCGCGTCGGTGGTCGCAGCGTGGACAGGCATCCCCGTCAATCGGCTCACAGAGAGTGAGTCGCTCAAGCTGCTCGAGCTCGAGAGCCGCATGTCGTCTCGCGTCATCGGACAGAACATGGCGGTCAGCGCCGTCGCCAACGTCATTCGTCGGTCTCGCTCTGGCATTCAAGATCCCAACCGCCCCCTTGGGTCCTTCCTCTTCTTGGGGCCAACCGGTGTCGGCAAGACACACCTCGTCAAAGTCATGACGAAGGAGCTCTTCGACGACCCAACCGCAATGGTTCGGCTGGACATGTCGGAGTACATGGAGAAGCACGCCGTCGCGCGACTAATCGGTGCCCCTCCGGGCTACGTCGGCTACGAAGAGGGCGGACAGCTGACGGAAGCAGTACGGCAGCGCCCCTTCTCCGTCGTGCTCTTAGACGAGGTCGAAAAGGCCCACCCCGAGGTCTTCGACCTGCTGCTCCAGGTGCTCGACGATGGTCGACTCACGGACAGCATGGGGCGCACCGTCTCCTTCGCGAACACCATCTTAGTGATGACCTCCAACCTCGGCTCAGCGGCCATCGTCGATCGCATCGATGAAGGAGACGCTGCGGTCCGCGCTGCGGTCCAGGAGGCACTACAAGACTTCTTCCGCCCGGAGATGCTCAACCGCATCGACGACGTCGTCATCTTCAAGCAACTCAATCGCGAAGCCATTAAGGCGATCGTCGGCCTCGAGTTGGGGGACCTTGTGAAGCGACTTGGAGCGCGCGATCTGACCTTCGACGTGACCCCGCCTGCGATCGCCTTTTTGGCCGAGGAGGGGTACGACCCAGCCTTTGGGGCCCGCCCCGTTCGCCGCGCAATACGTCAGTTCATCGAAGATCCGCTCGCTTATGAGCTCATCGCCGGGACCTTTGACGGTGCTCAAGGGGTCCGTGTGGAGGTCGGCGCACCGGGCAGCGGTAAGTCCCTCACCTTCACCCCGGTCAGCGCACCCCAAGCAGTCGACGCCGGGTGATCGACGTTGCCCTCTGGGCGGCGCTCGCGTCGGCGCTCGCCCTGCTCGCCTTCGTCCTGCTGACGTCACGTGCGCTCACACGCGACGGCACGACAGCGCGCAGCGCCGACTTACTCTCCACGGTCGCCACGACAGAGGACGGCTGGCGCCTGCAGCTCGACCGCTATCGAGGAGAGGGGCTGCCCGTGCTCGTCTGCCACGGCATCGCCACACGCAGCCAAAATATGGATGTGCACGATGATCACTCTATCGCCCGCGCCCTGCACGCCCAGGGGCATGACGTGTGGCTTCTCAACCTTAGGGGGTGCGGCACCTCATGCTCGAACACTGGCCGCGTAAGCGATATCTGCCTCGATGACTTCGTGCGACAGGACGCACCAGCAGCTCTCGTGCACATTATGCGTGAGACGGGAGCGTCCCAGGTGGATTGGGTGGGCTTCAGCATGGGAGGCATCGTCGGGACGGCAGTGCTCGGTGAGCCCGTGGGTAAACACCTCAGGAGCCTGACCCTGATTGGCGCGCCACTTCGCGGTGCATCAAGTCCCTACTTGGGCCCCTTAATGCGGCTCGGGCTCGCCCTCTTTCGGCGACGCGGCGCGGTCCCGCTTCGGCTCTTCTCCCGCCTTGGAGCTCGGTTGCCCCGTGTCTTGGTGAACCCATTCCTGCGCCCCATCATGAACCCTAAGAACGTCCCGTGGCGACCCACGCGCCTCGTCATGGATCAGACCGTCGAGGACATCCCTATTCCACTGCTTGAACAGATGAATGCGTGGCGCCATCGCCCCGATCACCACGCATCCTCGAGAGACGGCGCCGTCGACTACGTGAGTCGCTTGGCAGAGGCGCCCGCCATCCCCATCCTCTGTATCTCAGGGACGGGCGACACCCTTGGTCCACTCGCTGCGACGGTGCCTGCCTTCCGGCATCATCGTGGATCTCGTGAGGTGCGTGTGATTGGTCGCGGCGCCCAAGCGCACATCGATCGCTGGGCGCCATCGGAGGACGACGCGACAGCTCGGGAGCACCCACAACGTTGGGGCCATTTGGATCTCCTCTTGAGCAGAGATGCTCCTGTAGAGGTCTTCAAACCCGTCGGCGAATTTCTCGCGAGGTGCCCATCATGAGGCCCCGGTTCCCCACGTGTCGCGACCGGGACAAGGCAGGAGAGCCCTTCATCATCCGCGCTGCGGATAGACGAGACGCTTCCGCCTACCTTGTGCACACAAAGGCCCTCGTCGGAGAGACGGTCTACATGCTGAAGGGTGTCCAGGACACCCTGCCTGACCTAGCTGAGCAGCGCCTGATCTTTGATTACTTCTCGCGCACCCTCACCTGCCTCTGCCTCGTCGCCTCACGTCCATCTCTAGGACTTGGGAGAGAGCCCATCCTGGCCAGCCTCACCTTGACGGGCGCTCGCACACAGCGCACCCAGCATACCGTGCAACTGGGTATGGGGGTCCTGCGTGAGGCCTGGGGGTTGGGCATCGGCAGCGCGCTGCTAGACGCTGCCTTGACGTGGGCTCGCGCCAATCCGATCCTCAGCAGAGTGCGGCTACAGGTCTACCAAGATAACCACGCCGCACGAAAGCTGTACGAATCACGAGGCTTCGTCGATGAAGGAGTCATGCAGGATGAAGTCCTCCTCTCAAATCAATGGGTCAGCTTGATAGGCATGTCGGTGGATACATCAGGAGAAGTCGAATGAGGACGGCTTGGCTCACATGCCTGGCCACTTTGCTCGTCCTGCCACTCGTGGGGTGTGAGGAGACCCCGGTGCGGGGAGGCCTGCCAGCCTGCGAACCACCGGAAGAATTGGTCCTAGAGCGTGGCCTCAAGACTGGCTTCAGAGCGCTCTCTGAGCAACGCTGGGAGGCCGCTAAGGGTGCCTTTGAAGCAGTCCTGGAGTCAGCACCGGGCCACCCTGAAGCTCGTGCAGGCCTAAGGGCGGCATCGACTCTCCCAGCCACGACCACCCGGGGACCTCAGCACAGGGGCCTAATTATTGGAGAGCACGAGCTCCAAACTCAGCAGCCCATCAACCATGATCACATGCGTCTTGAGACGCGTCGTGCCGAGCATGAGGTCGCCAAGCAGCTCGGCAAGCGCCCCTCGTCAAAGGCGACGCCTTTTGCCCGACGTGCTCCAAATCGCCCAACCCAATTGACTGGGATTGATCTCATCGTCCTGCACGCCACAGGGACCGTCACCGCACTCGAACGCTTCGTGAAGATTCAATACAGCGAGGAGAGCACGCACTTTCTGATCGATTGGGATGGGCAGGTCTATCAGACCCTGGATGTTGGCCTTATTGCCCAGCATACGCGGTCCAGATCACTCGACGCGCGGAGCATCTCGATCGAACTCGTGACCCCCACAGCCCCGCAAGACCCGCCTCTCCCCAGTCACGCCGATGGGATCGAGCGTCCGATGAGTCAGCGCGTGCGCGTGCAAGGGAAGGTCGTCCGAAACTGGGGCTACACCTCCCTCCAGATGACGAGCCTCAACCGGCTGCTGGAGGACTTAGTCCGCCTTTTACCCGACCTAAACCTCAAGCCACCTGGTGGGGCTGAGGTCCCATTGAAAGCGCTCCCTGCGGCGAAGCGCGCCACGGTCCGCGGCGTCATCGGACGGATGCACATCGATCCACGCTCGGAGTCTCCCGGCCCAGGCTTCGACTGGACAGCGATACACACAGATGCGGTGCCGACTTCCCCCTGACCAGGGTCAGGCCGAGTCGTTCCCCTCGGCCATGTCGCCATGACATGAGTTCATAAAGCGCGGCTGTACAAGCACGCGCTCTTGGCTCAAGTGACACTGGCGATTGGCCAAGTCTGCGAGGGTCGTCGAGAAGAGAAGATCCTCCACCCGAGACTTCACCTCGAGGAGGAGCTCTTTAATGACGCAGTGATCTGGGCCGACACCGATATGGCATGGCATGGCCAAGACCGCTTCGACCCCAGTCACCTCGCCCTCGAGGCAGACTAGGATCTCCCCGACCGTGATCTCACTGGGTGCCTTTGCGAGGCAATGACCACCTGAAGGTCCGCGCGTGCTTTTCACCAGCCCGGCTTCTCGCAGCTGAATCAAGATCTGCTTCAGGTAGTGAGACGGGATATCTTGGGTCGACGAGATCGCCTGCGCATGGCGCAGTTTCCCCACGGGGTCATCGCCGGATGAGAGCAGCACCATCGCCCTCAATCCGTATTCACCACGCGTCGACAGCTTCAAAATACTCCTGTGATTAGGTCCAGACGCCTAGAGTAGAGCGCTGCGGGCCCACAGGTCAACGTGTGCAGGCGGTCCTCTGACTTACACCAGGGACCGTCAAGAGCTACACAACGCATGGGCGGTGCAACGCGCCAAAGGCGCTAGC
This sequence comes from Myxococcota bacterium, assembly GCA_049602155.1. Classification (GTDB taxonomy): domain Bacteria; phylum Myxococcota_A; class UBA9042; order PHBI01; family JBMYRH01; genus JBMYRH01. The sequence goes on from JBMYRH010000001.1 coordinate 48,881, forward strand.
GATCGTAGAGGGCGTCGCCGCTGTCCTCACGCACATCGAGGATCTCCACCTCACAGTGCAGAGGCTTACCCGCAAGGGGGTGATTGAAATCGGCGACGATCGTCTCGCGCTTCACGTCCACCACCCGGTACCGCAGCTCAGCCCCCTTCTTCGAGCGGTAGCTGAAGCATTGTCCCTTCTCAAGCTTCCGATCGATGGGGAACCCTGCCCTGGGTATCTCGTTCACGAGCGTCGGGTCATGGGCGCCGTAAGCGTCGGCCGCAGCCACAACGAAGCGCTTCTGCTGCCCGGGTTGCATCCCGATCAGCTCGCGCTCCAAACCGGTCACGACCTGACCACGTCCGCAGATGAACTCAAGGGGCTCGCCCTCTTCCGAGGCATCGACCAGGTCACCATTTGCCAAGCTCATCTTGAAGTTGATGCGCACGTGGCAGTTCTTCTTAACCTTCACGAAATCCTCCGAGCGGGGTGTAATCCGGAGCCGGACCTTGTTCCCGGAGCCTCCGGACCGTCAAGGCAAAAAACCTCATGTCCCCTATGTTCAAAGGCTTAAAGCCCTCCTGACGCCTCGGGCGTGGCCCTCTGGCGCCATACCCGTTAGATTCAATCCATGACGGATAATGACCGACAGCGATCTTCGCGGCAGCTCTTGACGCGGCTCAGAGGCGCGCTCGATGCCCAAGAGCTCGACGTGGACACGCGTGAGCTAAGCAACCGCATCCTGAACCGCACCGAGCGCGTTGTCGGCCACCTAGAGGGTGCCGCTGAGACGCTCGAGACCATCGTCAAGCTGGAGCTCTCTCTCCTGCGCCGCATGGTCCCCATCGTAGAAGACCTGGGCGAGCTGATGCGTCACACCCTCGACGATGCCCGCCAGCGACGAGGGTTGTCCCCCCGGGGACACCACCGTGATGACGTCATCGACGTCCAACCCGACGAGTAACCCCCCCCCTCAAGCAGGGAAGAACGACTGCTGACGAGGGCGCGGTACTGCGCCCTCGTCAGCAGCCTGTGTCTCACTGTCGCAGGATCTTGAACTCGATGCGTCGGTTCTTGGCGCGATCTTTCTCGTTCTCATTCGACGCGACCGGGCGATCTGGACCGTAGCCCTCGGTCTCGACACGGGCTGCGTTGATCCCGCGCTCAACGAGGTAGGCCTTCACGGCGGCAGCGCGGCTCTTGGAGAGCGCCATGTTATGACCTCGATCGCCCTCGCTCGAGGTGTGCCCCTCAATCAGGAGGATGATCGCCTTGTAGGTGTCGAGGACGTTGACGGCCTCATCGAGCATCGGGAACGAGACCGATTGAATCGTCGCGGAGTCCTTGTCGAACCGGATGCCGTACATCACGCCGCTGAACTTCTCGACGATCTCAGCCGGAGGTGGTGGTGGACAACCGTCGTACGCGACATCACCCGGGATGTTCGGGCAGCGGTCGTCGATGTCGACCAACGTGTCCTCGTCGATGTCCGGGCAGCCCTTTTGAGCGACAGGTCCAGCCTTCTTGGGGCAGCGGTCCTCACTGTCGATGATCCCATCACCATCCGCGTCTGGGCAGCCCTTGAGCGCCACGAGGCCAGGGGTGTCGGGGCAGCTGTCCTCGGGATCCTGAACGGTGTCTCCGTCCCGGTCTGGGCAGCCCTTCGCCGACTCCACGCCAGGTACAGTCGGGCAGGCGTCGACGTCGTCTAAGAAGCCGTCACCATCGGTATCGAGGAGGACCTCATCGGCCTCATCCTCGTCACCACCGAAGCTGACAAAGAGACCGAAGCCAGCGAGCAGGTCATGCCCAGTAAGCTCGTCCGTGTCCGTCCCAAAGCGCACCACGTATCGCGCATCCATTCGGAAACCGACGTGATCCCACGGGTAGAACTTGATGCCGACGATCGCGTTCAAACCGAAGTCACTGTCGGTGACATCTGCGCTGTCCGGATCCGCGAAAGTCACTGAGAAGGTCGGCCCGACGCCCACGAAGGGGACAAACCAGTCGTGCACGAAGGGGTGAACCATGAAGTCGAGGTGCATGTGCAAGATCGACGTGGGGTTCACTTCCCGCGGAGAGAAGTCGAGCGCCAGCTCGGCGCCCATCAAGTCGGAGAAGTTGTAGGCCCCGGACAGCAGGTAGCTGAACGTGTCGTTGAGACCCTCGTCCTCGTTCAGGAAGAAGTAGCCCCCCATCTTCAAGGACGCCTCCACCGAGTTGGCCTTGGCGAATGGACGAGCCTGAGCCATAGAACCCACGGCGAGTAGGGCCGCTAAGGTCAAGGCACCGATAAGCTTCGAGCTGCGTGGCATGGACACTCCTCCGGTGCGGAACGCACAATGTCGAGGTCGGCGTTATAGATGCCCGCGTGAAAGAGTGTCAATGACCGAAGTCAGGGTCTCTCGAACGTGAATAAGTAAAATCAACCACTTGTCTCAAACCCCGTGTTCCAGCGGGCATTTCGTTTATGAGAAACCGAGCGCTCTGAGCCCTCATGCCTTGCCCGGTTGTCGGCTCCCCTCCTAAGCTCACGATCCATGACCCTCCGTATCGTCACCACGTCAATCGCTCTGGTCTCGGCGCTCATCGCGAGCGCGGCCCTCGCCTCTTCAGCGCCCCCTGCCTCGCTCACCGTGAGTCAAACAGTCGCCTCGGAACGCGCCCCTTGGCCCGAGAAAACCTTGGTGCTCCTCTGGATGGAGGGGCAAAGAGGTCGAATCTACCCCCTGCCGCTCCTCGACCGGCACGGCACGCTCCTCGACGAGCAAAGCGGACGACGCGTGGCAGCGACGTGGTCACCCAAGAGTGGCTCCGCAATGCTCCTAGCGCTCCCGGGAGACCTCGTGCCGACCAGCGCAACAGCCGGCGCCGATGGATGGCGACGGGTCCGCGTGGAGGCGTTGAAGAGCGAGTGGCTCCCCGGAGTAGACAAAGCGGTCGTGGGGACCGCGAAACAACTCTTGCAGGCCGTCCCGGAGACGGCAGTCTTGCCGCTCCGCCTCGCCCGACGACTCGCCCCGAACGCTCAGGTGGTCGTCTCGAACGAGCCCCCGGCGCGCCTCAATGCGAGCTGGCAAGCGACGCGCAAGCAGGTCCTTATCCCGACCCTCGCAGCACGCCTGACGGTGGTGCTCGCGCGCGGGGAGGCCGCGGCATGGCGACACGGTGCGCTGCCTCGCGACGGGCTCCTGCGCACAGATGTCGGGGGGCTCGCGGCGCTCGTCGTGCGCGCCCACCACGTCACACGAGCCTTCATGGCGCCCCTGACGCCGACCCAACGAGTCGGGGTTGACCCATGGACAGGTGCCCCGTGGCTTTGGACCGAGGGGATCGGGCTGTGGAATGGCCTCACTGGTGCGCGACTGGACAACGGTCAGAGCGCCACTCAAGCGCTGACGGTCACGGAGTTGACCGAGGCCGCCTTCCGTACGCATTGGCCCAAACACCCCCTCCATGAGGCTGGCCCCAAACCCACAGCCGCGCCCTGAGCCTCAGTGGCAGGCTAAGTCCGCACCACAAGACTGTCCGGGAGGGCATTGCATATCTTGGGTGCACGATGTGACCCCTGAGATCGTGATGGGGACGTTGCGGTCCGAATGCACCACGAAGTCAACGCAGCCCTGCGTCACCGTCGTAGAGTCGACGCTGCGCCGAGAAAGCGTCAGGGAGGGGAACCCCGAAACTCCGATCGCGTAGAGGGCCTCGAGGAGGCTCGATGGCACCGTGTAGGTCCCCGTGTCAGGGACGTCGCACGCGATCCACGCCGACGTGGAGCCGTGATTGTTCAGGTTGAGCTCCACGTGCACTTTTACGGGGCCATCCACAGTCGGCGGGACCCAGCTCAAAGACATCGGCGCCCCCGCCTCGACGACGATCTCTTGCGCGCCGGTCTGCTCAAGCGCCTCAACCCCTACGCCGCGGAGCGAGAACGCCCCAAAGGCCCCCCCCTCAGCCGAGAGCTCGAGTGAGGCCCCCACCGGGTAACCGGGGTGCACCATTGAGCCCTGGTTGGTGTAGGTGTTGCCCCACTTGGCCTCCATCGTCAGAGGGTCGAAGAGCCCCGAGATCACGACCTCCCCGACGGAGCTCCGTTCAGGGTAAGGCACGCACGCACCCGACTCCGCGCAAGCTTCACCAGGCACGCAGTTGGGATCGCAATGTAGGCTTTTTGCGCGCATCAACTGGCAGGCGCCCTCAGTCTGAACCAGCTCCGGCACGTTCGCTGGCACGACACCATCAAGGACCTGACCGCTGGCCCCCGTGTAGTCCTCGGCCAAGGTCACCAAGAACCCGCCGAGGCGCTCTGCTGCGAGGCACGTGGCGTAGACAAGAGGGGACGGCAGCACCTCCGCGTCATCGAGAGGGTCAACTTCGGCGTCCGCTGGAGACGCCGTAACGTCCTCAACCGAAGAGGCGCTGTCCGAAGGCCCACCCTCATCTGGCGCCGACCCCATGGTGTCGAGCTGGGCGTGAGCCCCCTCTGGTGGCTCAACCTCTGTGCTGCAGGCCAGCAGCGTCATGAGAGCGATCGAGATGACTCCCCAGCGCCGAAGGCTCATGGTGTCAGCGCAAAGCAGTAGAGGCCTCCGTAGCCCCCGGCCCCACCGACCGTGAGGGTCCCTTGGCCACCACCGGTCTGCTCCAATTCGATGCCTGCGTTGCACCCCGGTACCGTGTGCGCGGCGATCCAGTTCGAGGGATCCTGAGCGCCACCTCCTCCCAGACCCGCTGCAGGGTCGAAGCCCTCGGGCACACACGCGAGCGAGGTGACGTCCTCCAGCGCTTCGCATGTCCCGTCAAACTTCTGCGGACCTTTGTCGACGTTGCACGTGTCCCCGACACTGGCGTTGCTACATGCAAAGAACCAGGGGGGCGGGACAGGGACGCTGCAGAGCAGGTCCCCTGTGGCGTCATCAAGCACACACGCGCTTTGGACCTGACCTTGTCCCAGGCTGACCGTGCACGCATCCCCCTCTTGGAACCCCGCGCACGCCGAGCTCTGCTGGTCAGCGAGCTGTCCGCCACCACCACCGCCGTGGTCTTCACGAGGCCACGAGTGTCCCCCCATGACCATCTTCTCAAAGGTGATGGCCTCGGGACAAAAGGTGTTGCCGGGGCACTTCCAGTCCATGCAGGTCGAGAGGGGGTCGGTGCTGTGCAACATCCCTGACGCGTTGCTCCCTGTGAGGGTGTCGTGGTTGTCGCCAAACTGTTTCTGCCCCTGGCCAAACTCGTTTGGCAGGTCCTCCGCGATCTGTGGATCCGCTCCCGTGGGTCGCTCCGTGAGGAGGTCCTCTTTGCTGAGGGCCACCAAGCGGCCATTTCGGTCATACCAAGGCCCCTCGCCAATGCGGTCAATCGCGTGAACAGGCTGACCATCAGCGCCCGCAGTGACGCTCAAGAAGGCGCGCCACACCTTGCCTCCACCGTCCACGGTGCCGGCGATCGTCTGGCAGATCTCGTCAGCCCCCTCAAGGCCTCCAAGGTTGCCCCCAAAGCCATCCAACGACCCGGAGAGTTCCTGCATCGCCTCCAAGCTGGTCACGAAGAAACTGAAGTGCTCCGGGGTCGGCTCACCAGCGTCAGGGGCGGAGCTTGAGGCAGCGTCGGTGGGCGCTGCCGCGTCTGCAGATGCTGAAGCGTCGTGGCGGCCCGGCAGGTTGTCCGTTTGAGCGTCTACCGTCTCCGCCGAGCTCTCACTCACGTCACCCTCAGGGTTGGTCGGAGCGTCACCCTGGGCGCTGATTTGACCGGCATCATCGGTGCCCGAGGCGCTGTTGACCGCGGACCCATTAGCGCCATCGGCGGTCGATGAGTCAGAGCACCCCGCGAGTCCAATCAACGGAACGATGAAGAGGACGCAGCTGAGTGCTGGCTTCATGATTGGGTTGCTCCTCGCAGCCGGCGTGCACAACTTCTTTTATGCCGTGCCGCCGCGTGTTGTTAAATTCGTGATGCCTCAGTGTCATCCCCCCGCCCACGTTTTGTCACCTATTGGCGGCATCATTGAGTCGCCCAGGGGCTCGCCTCGAACACGGGCGCACAAGACAACTGATGCGCAGACGCCTCGTTTTGAGTATGAAGTGCCCCCCGTGTCCGGTTCGCTCGGAGAGCCGACACGCGTTCTGACAACCGTTCCGAGCCAGGGAGAGCGCCGTGAATCCGACCATCATCTACACCAAGACGGACGAAGCCCCCGCGCTCGCGACGTACTCATTCCTTCCGATCATTGAGGCCTACGTCCGCGGTAACGGCGTCGACGTCGAGCTGCGTGACATTTCACTCGCAGCGCGCATCCTCGCAGCGTTCAACGATAGGCTCCCCGAGGACCAACGCGTCAACGACGCCTTGGCCGAGCTCGGGGCGCTCGCGAAGACGCCAGAGGCCAACATCATCAAGCTGCCGAACATCAGCGCCTCGGTGCCCCAGCTCAAGGCTGCGATCGGTGAGCTGCAGGCTGGCGGTTTCGCGCTCCCCGACTACCCCGAGGAGCCCGATAGCGACGACCAGCGCGCGATCAAGGCCTCCTATGACAAGGTCAAAGGCAGCGCGGTCAACCCCGTACTCCGTGAGGGTAACTCAGACCGTCGCGCTCCCCGCGCAGTGAAAGAGTACGCTCGGAACAACCCCCACTCGATGGGCGCTTGGACCTCGGACTCGAAGTCACATGTCGCGACGATGGGTGGCGATGATTTCCGCTCCAATGAGCGCTCCGTCACGATCGACGCAGCGACGACCGCTCGGATCGAGCATGTCGCCGGCGATGGCACCGTGACCGTGCTCAAGCAAAGCGTGCCCCTCTTGGAGGGGGAGATCATCGACGGGACGTTTATGAACACAGCCGCGCTCGTCCGCTTCTTGGACGCACAAATCAAGGACGCGAAAGCGAACGGCGTGCTCTTCTCGCTCCATATGAAGGCGACGATGATGAAGGTCTCCGACCCGATCATCTTTGGCCACGGCGTGCGCGCATTCTTCAAGTCGCTCTTCGCCAAGCATGGCGAGACGTTTGATGCCCTCGGTGTCGACGTCAACAACGGCTTCGGCGACCTGCTCGGGAAGCTCGACGAGCTCCCCTCCAGTCAGCGCGCCCAGATTCAGGCCGACATCGAGGCTGCATACGCCGAGGGCCCCGCGCTGGCCATGGTGAATTCAGACAAGGGTATCACGAACCTGCATGTCCCGAGTGACGTGATCATCGACGCTTCAATGCCTGCGATGATCCGCACCTCAGGCTGCATGTGGAACGCTGCCGGTGACACTCAGGACACGAAGGCCGTCATCCCAGACAGCAGCTACGCGGGCGTGTATCAGGCGGTGATCGACTTCTGTAAAGCCAACGGAGCCTTCGATCCCACGACGATGGGGAGCGTACCTAACGTCGGGCTCATGGCACAGAAGGCTCAAGAGTACGGCTCCCACGACAAGACGTTCGAGCTCGCCGCCGCTGGCACGGTCCGCGTCGTCGACGCAGAGGGCAACACCCTGCTCTCTCATGACGTTCAAGCTGGAGACATCTGGCGTGCATGCCAGGTCAAAGACGCGCCCGTCCGCGACTGGGTGAAGCTGGCCGTCAACCGTGCACGCGCGACCGGTGATCCGGCAGTGTTCTGGCTCGACGAGTCGCGTGCCCATGACGCGCAGCTCATCAAGAAGGTCAACGCCTACTTGCCCGAGCACGACACGGAGGGGCTAGAATTCCACATCCTCGCGCCCGTCGCGGCGACGACATTCACGCTGGAGCGCCTCGCGAAGGGCCAGGACACGATCTCAGTCACAGGCAACGTACTTCGCGACTACCTTACCGACCTCTTCCCCATCCTGGAGGTCGGGACCAGCGCCAAGATGCTCTCGATTGTCCCCTTGATGCAGGGTGGCGGGCTCTTTGAGACGGGCGCAGGCGGCTCAGCGCCAAAGCACGTTCAACAGTTTGAGGCAGAGAACCATCTGCGTTGGGACTCGCTCGGTGAGTTCCTCGCACTGGCCGTCTCACTGGGGCACATCGCAGAGAGCACCGGGAACAAGAAGGCCGGCCTGCTCGGTGAGACCCTCGACGAGGCGACCACTCAGTACCTGTTAACCAACAAATCCCCGTCGCGTCGTGTCAATGAGCATGACAACCGAGGGAGCCACTATTACCTGGCCATGTACTGGGCCGACGCGCTCGCGAAGCAGACCGACGACGCGGCGATGGCCACGCGCTTTGGTGCGCTCGCAAAGCAGCTCAAGGCGGCCGAGGCGACCATCGTACAAGAGCTCAACGACGTGCAAGGTCAAGCGATGGACGTCGGCGGCTACTACATGCCCAACGATGCACTTGCTGCCCAGGCGATGCGCCCGAGCCAGACCCTCAACGGGATCATCGACGCGTTCTAGAGGTGATGACGCCGCCTCGGCCCCTAGGCCGAGCGTGGCTCCAACACGCAGCGGACGCCGCCCATGTCCATCTCACCGACACAGGCGTTGCAGTGCGTGCAGCGACTGACGATCGCCTCGCCTTGGGTGAAGCGCGGGATGAAGTCCGGATCGGCGAGGAGCGCGCGGCCCATCGCGACGAAGGAGAAGCCGCGCTCCATGGCCTCCGTCACGGCCGCCGCGGAGTCGACCCCTCCTAGCAGAGCGACTGGGACATCGACCGCCTCCGCGATCCGCGCGGCGTCCTCTAAGAAGAAGTTCGACGTATAGGCGTAGGGCTTCATGACCAGCGGGGCAAAGAGCCGTATCGCCCAGCGCTGAGCGGGGTGCTTCTCTGCGCGCACCATGTCCGATACGGGGACCCTCCCACGCATCAAGAAGAACGCGCTCCGGGCGACGAGGCCTCCGCTTGGGACGATACAGTCGACCCCCGCGTCGACCAGCCACTGGGCGATCTGGACCGTCTCTTCCATCTCCTGACCACCCGGCACCCCGTCCCTGGTGTTGAGCTTGGCCAAGATCGGCATCGATGGCCCTACGGCCTCGCGCACAGCTTCAATCACGGCCAGCGCGAGCTTCGCGCGCCCCTCTAGCGAGCCGCCCCACGCATCCTTGCGACGATTGACCGCAGGAGACAGAAACTGACTCAAGAGGTAACCGTGACCGCAGTGGATCTCCACGGCATCAAAGCCAGCCTCCTGCGCCAAGCGCGCGGCCTGAGCGAACTGATCAGGAATCTCCGCGAGCTCATCGACCGTCATCGCCCTGATGCGCGGCACCCCCACCAGCAGTCCATAGGTGTTCCAAGCGGCGCTAGGCCCCGCCGGGCGTCCCCCTGTGACTTCTTTGTTCTTCGAGAAGCCACCACAATGACCCAATTGCAGGCTCGCTAGTCCGCCGTGCCCATGGACAGCGTCGGTGAGCCGCCGAAGCCCAGGGACATTGTCACGATCAACCAGCAGTTGCTCGCTAAAGGTGCGCCCGTCAGGCGACACGGCGGCATAGGCGACGGTCGTCAAGGCGACACCGTTGGCCGCCATCTGCGCGTGGTGGTTCACGAGGGCGTCGGAGACCCGACCGCCTGGTGACATCCCTTCATAAGTCGCCGTCTTGATGAAGCGGTTTCGCAGCCGAATTCCGCGCAGCTGGATGGGCTCAAGGGCGCGTCCCCTCACGGTGGCCCCCCGAGGTTCAGCCGGCCGCTTGGGGCAAACCTGCGGTAGATACGGCTCACGCACCATGGCAGGAGACCCGGCAGAAAGCGTTGCATGAGCGCGACGGCGTGACAGTCGAGCCCAACGTGCACCTGCCCGTGATTGCGGACGATGGCGCGCGCAATGCGCTTAGCCACTCGCTCAGGGGCCATCCCGTAGCGGCGCATCAGCGAGCCCATTGTCGCTGTGCCATCTGCATCGTAGGTCCGTGACTCCGAAATAAACGGCGTCGCGGTCACCCCAGGGACGATGCAGCTCACACCGATCCCCTCGGGCTTCAACTCTAGGCGCAGCGCCTTGGAGAAGCCGAGGATCGCCCACTTGCTCGCGGTGTAGGTGGTCTGCAGCGGGCCGGCGAAGAGCGCTATCATCGATGAGACGTTCACGATATGACCACGGGGCGAGCGCCTCAGAGCCGGCAAGAACGCGCGGCAGCCGTGCATCACCCCCCGCGTGTTGATGTCCATGACCCAATCAATGTCCCGGGTGGATTGCTCTGCGTAGCGGCCCCATGTCGTCACGCCTGCGTTGTTGATGAGCACATCCACGCGCCCAAAGTCTGCGATGATGGCCGCGGCCCAAGCGTCGAGGGCCTCGGGATCCCCGACATCGACGGAGCGCGTCGTGACCTCGAACCCGTGGACACAGAGCGCAGCCGCCAAGTCTGCGAGCGACGCCTCGTCCACATCGGAGAGCGCGAGGCGATACCCGGCGCGCGCTAATTCAAGCGCCGTCGCCGTGCCGATGCCGCCACCGGCGCCCGTGATGGCCGCCACAGGTTGGTCCGTCGAGATCATGTGCGCAGCATAGGGACCGCGGCTCAGGTTCAGCAAGGCCACCATTCGGTCCTTCCCCCCGACCGCTCAGTTGATAAGCTCTCCAGCCATGGAGATCCGAGAATTCGCCGAGCGCGTGCTCTATAGCCCAGCGCTCACCGACAAACTTGAGATCCCGGGCCGCCTCACCGATCTGCGCCCGGGGGCGAGCTGCCAAACCACGCCCTTGCCGGCGCGACCCGCAGGGCTGCAATTCGCTCCGCCAGAGACGGCGCGTGCAACGTTCCCAAAGTCAGGGACCCTGCATGACCCCGAAGCGCGCGGTCGCGCCCTCCACTTCTTCGCCAACCATGAGCTGCTCGCGCTCGAGTTGATGGCCTTGGCGCTCCTGCGCTTCCCAGACGCCCCCAGCTCTTTTCGAAAACGGCTGGTCGCGACAATGCGCGACGAGCAAACGCACATGTCGCTCTACCTCAACCGCATGACGGCCTTGGGGGTAGAGCTCGGCAGCGTGCCACTGAATTCTTTCTTCTGGGACCTCATCTCACCGATGGCCAAGCCCATGGACTTCGTCGCCGCGATGAGCCTCACGTTCGAGCAAGCAAACCTGGACTTCTCACTCCACTATCGCGATGCATTTCAGTCCGTCGGCGACAATGAGACAGCCAGCATCATGGACCAAGTCTTGCTCGATGAGGTCGCCCACGTGCGCCATGGCGTCCGCTTCTTCGAGACCTGGCGCGACCCCTCGCTCTCTCAATGGGAGGCCTACCAAGGCGCCCTCTCCTTCCCGATGACGCCAGCGCGCGCCAAGGGGATCGGGTTCACCGTCCCGCACAGACGAGATGCAGGCTTAGACGAAGACTTTATCAATCACCTCCGCGTCTACAGCCACAGCAAAGGCCGCCCGCCCCGAGTCCTGTTCTTCAACCCGGACACCGAGGTCGCGCTCGGGAGGCAAGCGAAGGGGCACACGCCCCCAGCCCATGTCGTGGCGATGACCCGCGACCTGGAGGCTCTGCCGCTCTTCGTGATGGCACAAGAGGACGTCCTGCTCGTCAGGGAGAGCCCGCGCCCCGCCTTCCTGGCCGGGCTGCAAGCCCTGGGTTACTCGACCCCAGAATGCATCGAAGTGAACCTTGAGGCCCGCCGTTTCCCCGCAAAACACCCCTTGGCGACACGGCGCCTCGCCGAGCTCAGCCCTTGGGGTTGGGACCCTCGCAGTGCAGAGTTTCTGCAACCCCTAGCGGGTCAGCTCAAGGCCCCCATCGATGACCTCCAGTCGGTCGTCAGCGCACGCGCACACCTGGGCTCAAAGTCTTGGCTCGCTGAGCAACTCCCCGACCTCCTCCACGCAGTCAGTGACGTGCGGCGTGCCTGCTGCGTGGTCGATCCCTTACCGACCGTCGCACAGCGTATGGCGGAGGTCGAGGCGCGCTGCGCAGCCCTCCACGATGAGGGCTATCCCCTCGTGGTCGTGAAAGCCCCCTTCGGGACCGCGGGGAGAGGGGCACAGCGCATCTCCGCTGATGGCCCGACGGCGCGTCAACGCCGATGGGTAGAGGACACCATCGCCACCCAAGGGAGCGTCAGTATCGAGCCGTGGTACGAGCGGGTCTTGGACCTCTCCTACTTGTTCAAACTTCAAGCCAATGGCGAGCTAACCGAGGTCGGGTTCAACCCCTTCTTTACCGACGCTACCGGGCGATACCGAGGCGCCATCCTCGGGAACATCAAGCTGGCGCTCGACGACGAGATCAGCGCCTTCGTGCACCGCGCGACCCCCGATGCACAGTGGATGTGGCGGACAGTCCGTCAAGTGGCTAAGGGGCTCGCGCCCTCCATGCACGCGGCGGGCTTCCGCGGGCAGGCCGGCCTCGACCTGATGATCGTCCGGGACGCGTCTGGAGCCCTCAAGTTGCGACTCCCCCTCGAACTCAACCCTCGGTGCACCATGGGGCACATCGCCATGGCCCTCGCTCGCCCGCTAGGCTCGCGCTCCGCCGGGCTCTGGCTCTTGTTGAACCGGGGCGATCTTCGCACGAGCGGCCACGCCGACTTCCAAGCGCTCATGACAGCCCTGGAGAGTCGCCTCCCGACGACCACCTACGACGCCTCTGGCCTCCTTGAGCAAGGCGCCTTCACCACCAACGATGTCGCCCGAGCTGAGCAGCTCTTGGGGGTCGCGGTCGTCGCCAGGACCTTCGAGGAGGCCCTCAAGGCCACTCAGGATGTCGGAATCGCGGACCCGACCCGACGCCCGATCCTTGAGAGCGCCCCCTCAACCCCGCGCTAAGAGGCGACGCGCCACCCCAAGGTCGCACCGGCCATCAGCGGCGTCAGCTCCTGTCCTCCGAAGTCCAACACCTCGGGAGTGACCCAAGGCTCTTTGATCAACGTCACGGTCTCGGTGTTACGTGGGACGCCGTAAAAGTCCGGGCCGAAGTGGCTTGCGAAGCCCTCGAGGCGATCAAGGGCACCTGACGCTTCAAAGGCCAGCGCATAAAACTCAAGCGCTGCGTGCGCCGTATACGAGCCCGCGCAGCCGCAGCTCGCCTCCTTCGCCTGGGTGGAGTGCGGCGCACTATCGGTGCCCAAAAAGAAGCGCGGGTGCCCACTGGTCGCGGCCCGAACCAGGGCCGCCTGATGTTTGCCCCGCTTGAGGATCGGGAGGCAGTAGTAGTGTGGGCGAATGCCGCCGGCCAGCATGTGGTTGCGGTTAAAGAGCAAGTGGTGCGCCGTGATGGTCGCCCCCAAGGTCTCCGGGCCCGCTTCGACGAAGTCGACGGCGTCTGAAGTCGTGATGTGCTCGAGGACAACCCGCAACCCTGGCACCGCCTCGATCAGCGGACCCAGCGTGCGCTCCAAGAAGACCGCCTCTCGATCGAAGATGTCGATGTCCGCGTCCGTCACCTCTCCGTGAACCAGCAGGAGCACGCCGCGCTCGGCCATCGCCTCAAAGACCGGCTTCAGACCCATGATGTCTGTCACCCCAGAGTCGGAGTTCGTGGTCGCTCCAGCGGGGTAGAGCTTCACCGCAGGCACGACCCCCGCGTCGGCGGCGCGGTGGATCTCATCAGGGGACGTCTTGTCCGTGAGGTAGAGCGTCATCAGCGGCGCGAACGCGCTGCCCTCAGGCCGATGCGCGAGGATGCGCTCTCGATACGCCATCGCCTGCTGAACGGTGGTGACCGGTGGCTTGAGGTTGGGCATGACGATCGCTCGCCCCATGGTGCGCGCAGAATCCGGCACTGTGAGCGCGAGGGCCGCTTGATCGCGCAAATGAACGTGCCAATCGTCGGGGCGTGTGATGGTCAGACGCATGCAAATTCCGAGGGACGAGGACCTAAGTGGACCTTACCGGATCTCTCAGGGGGCTTCACCCGTGAAGTCCGTCTTTGACACCTTGGTTGCGGGGGCGACGATGTCGACTAAACTGCGACCTCCACCGCACGGAGCGCGTATGAACATCGGCTACAACAACCTCTTCTGCTGGTTTGACCTGCACACCCCCGACAAGAACCTCTCGCGCTTCTTTTACGAGACCGTCTTCGGTTGGTCCTTTGAGGACCACAATGTTGGAGAGGACAACGCCTACACGGGCCTCATGCACAGCGACAAAGCTTTCGGAGGTGTCGAGCCCCTGCCCCTTGATCAAGCCGCTCAGTGGATCGGCTACGTCGGGGTGGAGGACTTCCAGGAGCGGTTCGCTGCCCTTCAAGCCCTCGGGGCCCAGGTGATCCTAGAGGGCATTGTGGTGCCAGACCTCGGCACGATCGGGATCCTGCGGGATCCATTCGGGGCGATGGTCGCGCTGCTTCAGCCGGCAGACCGCGAGAACTTGAGTTGGCTCCCAAGGCGCGGCAACCCCGGCGACCTCGATTGGGCCGAGCTGAGCACCGACAACGTCCCCGCTGCGCTCGAATTCTATGGCGCCGCGTTCGGCTGGACCTTCTCGGATGACGCCCCTGAGAGCCTCGGAGATTACCGCTTCATCCTGCGAGACGGCGCCTTAGTCGGGGGTGTGCGCAAGCGCCCAGCTGAGGTCCCGCACTCTGGATGGTATTTCTACGGCAACGTCGACGACGTCAGCGCCAGCCTGACAAAGGCGACAGGGCTCAGCGCGAAGTTGCTGATAGAGCGTGAGGTCCCCGACATGGTCCACTTTGCGCTCGTGACCGATCCGCAGGGCGCGACCATCGGAATCGCCCGCGGCGCCTGACCGAGTCGACAGAGTTTCAATGTGACGGCGAGCAGGCCGTCGGGTTAACTTCCCCTCCTATGCGATACGGAGGGTGCCTTGACCAACGCACACGAGCTCTATCCGAACCTCTTGGCGCCCCTCGATCTTGGGCACGTTACCCTGAGTAACCGCGTGCTCATGGGCTCCATGCACGTAGGCCTCGAGGACAGCAAGACGTCGCTCACCAAGCTGGGGACCTACTTCGCGCGTCGCGCTGAGGGCGGCGTGGGCCTCATCGTCACAGGGGGGATCGCGCCAAACCGCGCCGGCTGGGTGAAGCCCTTCGCGGGCAAGCTCAGCAACGCACTGGAGGAGCGGCTGCATCGACAGGTTACAGAGCCCGTGCATGAGGCCGGCGGACGTATCGCGATGCAGATCCTGCACGCCGGGCGCTACGCCTATCATCCCCTCGCCGTGGCGCCATCAGCCATCAAAGCGCCTATCGGCATGTTCAAGCCGCGGGCGCTGAGCGGCCGAGGTGTCCAAACCACGATCAAAGACTTCGCTGGGTGCGCGCTCCGCGCTAAGCGCGCAGGCTATGACGGGGTCGAGGTGATGGGCTCTGAGGGCTACCTGATCAACCAATTCATCGCGACGCATACAAACAAGCGCAGCGATCAATGGGGGGGCAGCTACGAGAACCGGATTCGCTTGCCCATCGAGATCGTCAAGGCGACGAGGGAGGCCGTCGGCCCCGACTTCATCATCATCTATCGCCTCTCGATGCTGGATCTCGTGAAGGACGGGAGCACCTGGGAGGAGATCGTCGAGTTGGCCAAGCGCATCGAAGAGGCCGGCGCCTCCATCATCAACACAGGCATCGGTTGGCATGAGGCGCGCATCCCGACCATCGCGACCATGGTGCCGCGCGCAGGCTTTAAGTGGGTCACTGCGCGGCTCAAGGGAGAGGTGCAAATCCCCCTGGTCACGAGCAACCGAATCAACATGCCCGACGTCGCCGAACAAGTCCTCGCCGAGGGGTGCGCCGACATGGTCTCAATGGCGCGACCATTCCTCGCCGATCCCGACTGGGTCAAGAAGGCCAAAGAGACCCGCGCGGACGAGATCAACACCTGTATCGGGTGCAACCAGGCATGCCTGGACCACATCTTCAAAAACAAGCGCTGCTCGTGTCTGGTGAACCCACTCGCCTGCCATGAGACCGAGTGGACCATCACAGCCACCCAATCTCCTAAGCGCGTCGCAGTGGTCGGCGCAGGCCCTGCGGGGCTGTCCTGTGCTTCGACCGCTGCGGAGCGTGGGCACGCCGTGACCCTCTTCGATGGAGCAGACGAGATCGGCGGCCAGTTCAATATGGCCAAGCGGATCCCAGGGAAAGAGGAGTTCGTCGAGACCCTTCGGTACTTCGGCCGCCAGCTTGAGATTCATGGCGTTGACCTTCGACTGAACACACGTGTGACCGCAGACACCCTCGCAGAGGGGGCCTTCGACGAGGTCGTGCTCGCTACCGGCGTCCACCCTCGCCGCATCGGCCTAGAGGGGATCGACCACCCCAAGGTCCTCTCGTATATCGACGTGCTCGCCGGAGGCGCGGAGGTCGGCGAGCGGGTCGCGATCATCGGCGCAGGTGGGATCGGCTTCGATGTCGCCGAGTATCTCGCCCATGAAGGCCAATCGACCGCGCTCGATACGGACGCCTACATGGCGGAGTGGGGGGTGGACCAAACCTTCACGAACCGGGGTGGCCTCGTCGCCCCAAAGTGGCCGACCCCGGCGCGGGCCATCACGCTGTGCCAACGCAAGCGAGGTAAGCTCGGCGCGAACCTTGGGAAGACCACTGGCTGGATTCACCGCTCGACCCTGAAGCATCGGGCGGTAGAGATGCTGGACATGTGCCGGTACCTTAAGGTCGACGACGCTGGGCTTCACCTCACCGTGCATGAGCAGCCGCGGGTCCTCGACGTCGACAACGTGATCATCTGTGCTGGCCAAGTGCCTGCGCGAGATTTGGCCACCGCCCTCGAGGATAAAGGGATCGGGTTCCACCTCATCGGGGGCGCCGATGTGGCCTCCGAGCTAGACGCGAAGCGCGCGATCGCACAAGGCACGCGGGTCGCCTCCGAGCTTTAGAGGTCCCAGACTATCCTCACCCCCGCACCGGCCACAGGAGTCGCCCGATGACCGTCGTCTATCGCATCCTGACCGCTTCAGAGTGGAAGGAGAGCCAAACCAAAGGGGCCCTCACCCCGAACGCGCTCGACCAGCGTTCGGGCTTTATGCACTTCAGCAGCGAATCCGAGGTGCTCGAGACGGCGGCGCGGTACTTCGCAGCGAAGAGCGGCCCTGTCGCGTTGCGTATCTCGACTGATGACCTCGGCGATGACCTCAAATGGGAGCCTGTCGAGAGCCGTGGAGGCGTCGCGTTTCCGCACCTCTACGCAGATAGCTTGCCCCTTGAGAGGGTGCACGCTGTGCTCCCCCTTAAGGTCCAGCCCGACGGCACATACTGCTGGGGCGAGGCGAGGTCGCCCTTATTACCGAACGATTCGACACGACGGGATCTAGAGCAGGGAGCGGAATAGCCCGCTATTTACGGGAATAATCGGCCTTTGGGTTGGGCGATGAAGGCTCGTGAGTTAGTGTTGTCGGGTCTATCGTGCGAGAGCGATCTCGCACACCTACCGTGTCATCTAGCCCTCGAACCCTCTTTAGGGGGAATCATGCCAGTAGTGAATTCCGCTCCCACAGCCGGAATGGCTGAAGCGTATAGCCGGGCGACGCCTGTCGTCGTGTCCACGACCGGGAATGCCTTGTCCAGCACCAGGGAGGCGCCCCAAGCCGTCCCCGCAGGTGCCGGTCCGGCGGCCGTCGTCACCGTCTCACAAGCCGCGCAGAAACTTAGCGCAGCCCTTGAGAACACCGGCGCTGGATCGATGCCGAAGCCAGGCATCAACAATGGGACCATGGCGCATGAAGGCGGCGACGCCGACGCGCTCCGATCCTTGCTCGCCGAGCGCTATGACGCTCAAGCGGCGCGCTTGAATGAGGAGCCGGCCTAGGCTGACTTCTCGCGCTTCGCCAAGACACGTGACCCATGGTCGGTAGCCGGTCGCGTGACGAGGTTCCCCACATCATCGCGTTTTAGCTCCTGCCTCACCGGGAAGCGCCGGCGATTTGCGCCTTGAACCCCCAAGTCTCTGATGACTGTGATAGGGACCACGCCATGATCGACGGGGGCCTCAATGTCTGACGCACACACAACTCTCCTAATGCAGGTCGGCGGCGGCGTCGCCAGCGTGAGCCTGAACCGTGGCTACGCCATGAACGCGCTGTCACCACAGCTGCTTGAGGAGTTGGCAGAGGCTCTCGAGTCCCTCCACGAGCGCCCAGATGTGCAGGTCGTCGTGCTCGAGGGCCTGGGGCGCGCCTTCTCAGTCGGCTTCGACCTCCGGGCCATGGCGAGCCTGCTTAACGACGACGGCACCTTGGACGTCGACACCGTGCAACGCTCTGCCGCCCTTGGGCGACGTGTCATCCAAGCCGTCCTCACTCAGCGCGCCGTCACGATCGCCTCGGCCCATGGGTTCGCGGTCGGCGGGGGCTTCTTGCTCCTCGCGGCCTGTGATATGCGGATCGCCACGCACGACCTCGTGTGCTCCGTCCCAGAGGTCGACCTGGGGCTCCCATTGATGTGGGGAGGGGTACCTTTGTTAATGCGCGAGCTGGGCCCTGGGCTCGCGCGCGACCTGATCCTCACTGGGCGCCGCTTCGGCTGCGACGTCCTGACCGCGAACCACTTCATCCACCGCCTTGTGGACGAGGACGCTCGGGACAAGGCGACAGGTGAGCTCGTCACGACCTTGCTAGATAAGCCCAAAGAGGCGCTGCTTCAGATGAAAGGGCAGCTCCAAGATGCCAGCGGTATCGAGACGCCTGCCTCGATGCCGGACCCGGAGCGACTCCAGCTCTGTGCCACGCACCCAGCCTTCATCCCGACGTTGATGGCCTACGCTCAGCGCCTTCGAGGCTGACGCCGGCCGGAGCCTAGAGCCCGTCTAGCGCATCATTCCAAGCCTGAACGGCGGCCTGGAGCTCCTCAGTCGAGTCGTTCATCATGCCTTTCGTCTCAGGGATCGGCGTCGCCTTAGCGCCGCCCGCGGCCTCTTCGAGCATCGCCACATGTCCATTGGCGGCGGCGAGCAAATCTGCATGGAGCCCGGAGAGGCTTGGCTCGCTGACCTCGACCTTCTGAACCACTGAGACGAGCGCTTTGGCCGATGACACGGTCTTCCCGAGCGCGCTGCTGAGCTGCATCGGATCTCCAGCGGTGCTGGCATCTCGCGTCGTCATCTCAAGCTTGGTCAACGCGGGGGCCATCCCCTTCATGGCCGCACGATATGAGGCAGGGTCACTTGGCCCGCTTTTGCAGGCGGCCACGGTGAAAACGAGCGTAAGGGCGCTGACGGCCAGAATGATTCGAGAGCGATGCATGGTGCCTCCTGGCGTCATGGGTGCGCCAAAACTGGCGCGCGTGCAACGAACGTAGGGTGTGCGGGCGGGTTGGGTCAACCGGACCCCGCCGCAGCTTGGATGACAGGTCCACGGCGGTGAGCTATCAATCTCCTATGTCCGATGTTCCAGAAAACACGCGCATGGAGCCGGTCTGGGTGTTCCTGCTCGGCGGGCTGGCGATCCTTGTCTTGGGCTTTATCGCAGACGCCAAGGAACCTGCTCAGCGTGGCCCAGCGATTGACGCCCGTGTCCGAGCGGCGATCGCAGTGCGAACCGATCAGACAAAACGTGCCCTCACCGATGAGGAGATCCACACCCTGCGCGAGACCCTCCTCGACACCGAGGCGCTCGTCGAGGAGGCAAAAGAGTTGGG
This sequence comes from Myxococcota bacterium, assembly GCA_049602155.1. GTDB lineage: Bacteria > Myxococcota_A > UBA9042 > PHBI01 > JBMYRH01 > JBMYRH01. Next base: position 68,357 of record JBMYRH010000001.1, read on the forward strand.
GTTGGACCGCGGTGACCACATCGTGCGCCGCCGCCTCGCCCAAAAACGTCGGGCACTGTGGCGACCGAACGCCACCGCAGGGGACTCCGCCGACTCCCCACCGAGTTCACAGCCTTCTGTGACGCAGCACAGCTTTCACCACATCTTCTTGGCCCACGGTCCCGAGGGAGACGTCAGCGATGTCCGCCTTGAGGCCGCGCGCGACGCGCTCGAGGCGGGGAAGCCCTGGGCGACCTTGGGGGACCCCTTCATACGAGGGCAGCGCTTCGAGGACGTCGACGCTACAGACGTCTCTCGGGTCTTCGGGCCACGCTTCTCAGATGCGCTCCCCGACCTAGAGCAGGACGCATGGTCGGTCGTTGCATCGTCCTACGGTACGCACCTGGTGTACCTAAGCGCCAGGAGCCTAGGGACCCCGGGCCTCACCGCAGCGCGAGACGCCAGAGCCACAACCCAAGAGACCATGCGTCAGCGCGAGCAGGCATTATTACCCACCCTGCGCCGCGCCTTTCCGATCCACCGTGAGCCGCCCCCGGAGGACCAGCTATGAGGTCTTGCCTCACACTCCTGCTCTGCTTCACCCTCGCCGCGTGCTCCGAGGAGGTGGACCTCGTCTCTGCCCCAGACTCCGCCGCGGTGGACAACGACACCGTGCTCGAACCAGATGAGCCTGATGAGTCAGGCGACGCTGCCGAGGAGCCGACCGTGGTCTACACCGAAGCGCGTGAACCGTGCGCCGACCGAGATCCCCTCAAACGCCCTCTCTTTGGGGATCTACACGTCCACACCCGGCTCTCCTTTGACGCATGGACCAACGACGTCCGCACGACGATGGACGACGCCTACGCCTTCGCGAAGGGCGACCCTGTGGGCCTGCCCCCCCTCGACTCGGAAGGTAACCCCACCCGCACCGTGCAGTTAGCCCGCCCCCTCGACTTCGTCGCGCTCACAGACCACGCAGAGTTCTTAGCTGAGACACTCCTATGCAACGACCCTGAGTCGGAGGCGTACACGAGCGCGCCCTGCGTCAACTTCAACGGCCAGGGCGTCCAAGGGACCGCAGAGCTTGGGATCTTGCTCACCATGATCGAGCCGGAGCGCCACCCCGAGATTTGCGGCGAGGATGGTGCGATCTGTCGTGAGGTCGCGATGACGCTGTGGTCAGACGTCCAACGCGCCGCAGAGGCTTGGTACGACCGGACCAGCAGCTGCGAGCTGACCACCTTCGTTGGCTATGAATACAGCGGCGCTACCGAGCTCTCGAACTACCATCGGAACGTCATCTTCCGCGGGGCAGAGGTCCCGGACTACCCGACTGCGTACATGGAGGCCCCCACCGAGGTGCAACTCTGGGAGTCTCTCCGTGACACATGCCTCGAGGCGGGCACCGGGTGTGATGTCCTCGCCATCCCGCACAATTCGAACTGGTCCAACGGTCAGTACTTTCATGTCGAGTACCCCCTCGCGGGGAGCGTGGAGGAGCAAGCCGAGGCGGCCCGCCTCAGGGCAGCCATCGAACCGCTCGTCGAGATCTATCAACACAAAGGGGACTCCGAGTGCACCAATGGGCTGACCAGCGTGTTGGGCGGCGAAGACGAGCTGTGCAACTTCGAGAAGCTCAAGACCAACTTCGCCGACTGTGGAGACGAGCCTGGCTTCGGGATGATGATCGGGCTCGGCTGCGTCTCACGCATGGACTTCGTGCGCTATGTCCTCACCGAGGGCCTGCTCGAGCAAGAGCGGCTGGGTGCGAACCCCTATAAGCTTGGCATCATCGCGTCGACTGACACCCACAATGGCACCCCGGGCCTGGTCGACGAAGAGGACTTCTCGGGGCATGTCGGCATCGAAGACGACACCCCTGAGAAGCAGCTCGCACCCATTGAACTCACCCCAGGCGGTATCCTGAACAGCCCTGGAGGGTTGGCCGGGGTGTGGGCCGAGGAGAACTCTCGCGACGCTATCTTTGAGGCGATGAGGCGCCGTGAGACCTTCGGGACCAGCGGCCCCCGAATCACGGCGCGGTTCTTTGGGGGGTGGGGGTACGCCGACGATCTCTGCGCCGATCCGCAGCTCGTCGCGAGAGGGTATGAGTCGGGGGTCCCCATGGGGGGTGACCTCCCCAGCCGCGCAGCGGAAGACGGTGCCCCTCGCTTTGTCGTCTCGGCCCTCCGCGATGCCGGCACCGAGACCGCCCCTGGTGGAAAGCTTGAGCGCGTCCAGATCGTTAAAGGCTGGATGGACGACGCCGAGGTGCCGCACCAAAAAGTGTACGACGTCGCGGTGGCCGAGGATGTCGAGGGTGACGTGGATCTGATGACCTGTGAGCCAGCCCCAGGTGGCGCTGACACGCTCTGCTCCGTTTGGACGGACCCCGACTTCGATCCGGCGCGCCCGGCTGTCTATTACGTGCGCGTCATCGAGCGACCTAGCTGCCGCTACAGTTGGAGACGATGTCTCGCGATCCCCGAGGACGAGCGCCCACCGACTTGCAGCGCAGAGACGATCCCGAAGACGCTCCATGAGCGCGCCTGGACGTCCCCGATCTGGTATACGCCCGGGAGCTAGTCGACAACGCTCCAGGACCTACACCTCGTCGTAGCCCGCGTGCCATCACGCACTGTCATGAAGGGAGATCTCATGCACATCCTCGTCATCAACTGTGGAAGCTCCTCACTCAAGGCGGCGCTCATTGAGCACGAGAGCGGCGAGAAGCTCTCGAGCGCCCTCGTCGAGCGCATCGGGAGCGCCGAGATCCCCGACCACGGCGCGGCGCTCAGGAGCGCATTGCCCCAGCTGACCAGCGCGGCGCCCGAAGGGACGCACATCACGGCGGTCGGTCATCGGGTGGTTCACGGCGGTGAGACCCTGACCCAGCCCACGCTGATCGACGACGCGGTCGAGGCAGAGATCGAGGCGTTGATCGAGATCGCGCCGCTCCACAACCCTGCCAACGTCGCAGGGATCCGCGCGGCCCGGGAGCTGCTGCCCGACATCCCACACGTGGCCGTGTTCGACACCGCCTTCCACGCCAGCCTGCCCAACCGCGCTAAGCGCTACGCGTTACCCATTGAGCTCGCCGATAAGCATGGCATCCGCCGCTATGGCTTCCACGGCACAAGTCACCGGTACGTGGCAGAGCGTGCAGCCTCATTCATGGGACAACCGACGCGGCTCTTGCGCGTCATCACCTGTCACCTCGGGAACGGCGCGAGCGTCGCGGCCGTCGAGTATGGGCGCTCCGTAGAGACGAGCATGGGGATGACACCGCTTGAAGGCCTCTGCATGGGCACCCGCAGCGGTGACATCGACGCCGGCGCCGTGATGCACATCGTACGTAAAGAGCAGCTGAGCATCGACGAGGTCGACACGCTCTTGAACCGGGAGTCCGGGCTCAAGGGACTCAGCGGCCTGAGCAACGACATGCGAGACATCGAGGAGCGCGCCGCGGCTGGAGACGAACGATGTCGCCTCGCCATCACCGTCTTCTGCCACCGCCTCAGGAAGTACATCGGGGCCTACGCCGCGATGCTCGGAGGCGCCGACGCGATCATCTTCACGGGCGGGATTGGAGAGAACAGCGCGTGGGTGCGTCACCGTGCTGTCCAGCGGCTGGAGTTCATGGGCGCGCTGCTCGACGAAGACGCCAACAGGGACGCGCAGACGAGTGATGAGGACCCGGTGATCGACATCTCAGAGCCGCACAGTCGCTGCCGCCTCTTGGTGGTCGCTACCGACGAGCAGCACGCGATCGCCCAGGACACCTTCGCGGTGGTCGACGGACAAAACCTCGTGAAGGAGGCCCCGCCCATTCCGATCGCGATCAGCGCCCGCCACGTGCACCTCACGCGCGCCGACGTCGCCGTCCTCTTCGGCCGCGGACGACGGCTGACCTCGAAATTCCCGCTGTCGCAGCCCGGTCAATTTGTCTGCGAGGAGCGGGTCACGCTCGTCGGACCGAAGCGGAGCATCGAGAATGTGGCCATCGTGGGCCCCGAGCGCGGGCGCACCCAGATCGAGATCTCACGGACCGATGAATTCCACCTCGGCGTCGACGCCCCCATCCGGTGCTCCGGGAAGGTCGAGAACACCCCGGGGATCACGTTGATCGGACCCGAGGGGACCCTCACCGTCACCGAGGGCGTGATTCAGGCCCAGCGTCATATCCACATGCGCCCCGAGCACGCGGAACTCTACGGAGTCAAAGACCGCGATGTCGTCGAGGTCGCTGTCGACACCGACGGGCGGGACTTGATCTTCGGTGACGTCATCGTGCGGGTGAAGTCGAGCTACGCGCTCGAGATGCACATCGACACCGACGAGGCCAACGCGGCGAACCTGCAGCGCGGCGACACCGGCACCCTCGCGGCGACGAGCGCCCATGTGCGCGTCGTCAACCGACGCGTCCGCCCTACTGTCAGCTAGCGCCCCGCCTCCAAAAGCGCGCCGTCCATGAGATGCCGTCGCGTGTGCACGACCACTCCCGGCGCGATTGCTGCCCGCAAGGGGGGCGCAGCGCCCGGCCCTCTGAGAGTTCGAGCGGCGTAAACTCGTGATGACGCGCCAGGGCCGCGTCGATGATCTCCGCGTACTCCAAGACGTCGGTCGCAGTGTGGAGGAGCCCCCCGGGCTTGAGGACCCGAGCGACATCGGCGGCGAAGTGCCCGTCGAAGAGCAGCCGCTTTTTCCTGAGCGCCGGGTTCCACCAAGGTGTCGGGAAGAGCACCTCCACCAGGTCGACCGAGGCTGGCGGCAGGACCGCAGCGAAGACTGTCCGAGCGTCCATCCGCCACGCTAAGAGGTTCTCTAACCCATCGCGGTCAGCGCGCGCTGTGGCCTCTTCGACCCGCCGCTGCCGTACCTCAAGGCCGAGGACCTGCCAGTCCGTGTTCTCTCGTGCAGTCGCGTGAAGGCGACGACCGTGGTCAAAGCCGACCTCCACCAAGACAGGCTTGTCGACCGAGACGAAGGCCACGCAACGCTCTACAAGCGGCCGCACATGCGGCAGCGTCACCAAGCGACTCCCGTGGAGGGCGCCTGGGACATCTCGAGGTGCGGCGGTCTCTTCGCTCATCGTGGCCCTTCGCTCCCGACCGTCATTGGCTCACATTCGGGGGTCGCTGTGCCCACCGCTGCTGCAGCTTAGCGCAACCTCAGCCACCACCCTACGGTTCGCACCGTGACCGTGAGCACAGCAGCGCAGCGCCGCGTCCCAATGATGTCGACCTGACGGCGCCCTCCCCGCGTCACTGACCCAAGGCAGGTTCACCCTCCCCGGGCCCAAGGATCCACCCGACCACTGCGGGAGTCGTGCTACCACGGGGTTCTTGCGTGTCGGCTTCGCTTGCCTTAGGAAGACGACTCGGCTTGGAGAGGTGGTCCCATGAGCGTGTTCCGAAACGACGTCCTGTCAGGTCGAGTCGCCCTGATCACCGGTGGCGGTTCGGGCATCTGCTTGGAGATCACCCGCGCGTTCATGGCGCACGGCTGCGACACCGTGATCGTGAGCCGCTCTCAGGAGCGCCTCGATGAGGCCGCGAAGGTCTTGGAGAACGAGACGGGGCGCCGCTGCCTCCCTGTGGCAGCGGATGTGCGCGAGCTGGACGCCGTCGACGCGGCCTTTGACCGTGCTCTGGACACCTTCGGCAGGCTGGACATCGTGGTCAACGGCGCAGCAGGGAACTTCCTCTGCCCGGCGGCCAACCTCTCCTCGAACGCCTTCCGGACGGTCCTCGAGATCGACACGATGGGGACCTACAACGTCTCCCGAACCGCCTTCGACAAAGCGCTCCGAGACAGCGGCGGCAGCATCTTGAACATCACCGCGACGCTTCACTACGCGGGCCAAGCGCTGCAGGTGCACCCGGGCGTCGCGAAGGCAGGCATCGACGCGATGACCCGCCACCTGGCCGTGGAGTGGGGCCCAGCCAACATCCGCGTCAACGCCATCGCCCCCGGTCCGATTGGCGACACCGAGGGGATGCGACGCCTGATGCCTCCGGGTATGAAGGAAGAGCTCCAGCAGCGCATCCCACTGAAGCGCTTCGGCCGCTCTGCCGAGATCGCCGATGCCGCCCTATTCCTCTCCAGCGACGCTGCCGCGTGGATCACGGGATCGATTCTCGTGGTAGACGGAGGCTCCTGGATGACAACCAACAACTTCTGGTCCTAGGAACACCCCATGTCTGACGCAAAGACACCCTCCTCTCCCCGCATCGCCTGGATCCTCGATCACGGTGAGGTCGGCGCCACCTACCGATTGAAGGGGTGGGTCCGCACCCGACGAGGCTCAAAAAACGTCAGCTTCGTGGCCGTCACTGATGGCTCCTGCGCCAAACCGATCCAGGCGGTCGTCCCCTCGGACATGCCGGACTACGAGGCGATCCTCCCCAAGGTGACGACCGGCTGCAGCGTCGAAATTGACGGCGAGCTGGTCGAGTCGCCCGGCAAAGGGCAGCGCGTGGAGCTCCAAGCCACCGCGGTCCGCGTCATCGGTGAAGCCGACGCAGAGACCTACCCGCTCCAGAAGAAGGGCCATACGATGGAGTTCATGCGCTCCATTGCCCACTTGAGGCCGCGGGCCAACGCCTTCAGCGCGGTCTTCCGGATCCGCTCGACCCTCGCGCAGGCCACCCACCGCTTCTTTGGTGACAAAGACTTCGCATACGTCCAAACCCCGATCATCACCGCGAGCGACTGCGAAGGCGCCGGCGAGATGTTCGAGGTCAAAGCCGGAGACGGAGACTTCTTTGGCCGCCATGCGATGCTGACCGTGTCCGGGCAGCTCAATGCGCAGTCGCTGGCTTATGGGCTCGGTCAGGTCTACACCTTCGGCCCGACCTTCCGGGCCGAGAACTCGAACACGAGCCGGCACCTCTCTGAGTTCTGGATGGTCGAGCCTGAGGCGGCCTTCTACGACATCAACGACAACATGGACCTCGCCGAGGCCTACTTGAAGGCGCTCATTGAGGCAGTCTTCGAGAAGAACGCGGATGACCTGGAGATCTTGAACCGCTTCATCGACAAGAGCCTCATCGCGACACTTGAGGGCACCCAGTCCAACGTCTTCGAGCGGGTCAGCTACACCGATGCTGTCGAGATCCTGGAGAAGAGCGGTCAGTCCTTCGAGTTCCCCGTCAGCTGGGGCATCGACCTCCAAACGGAGCATGAGCGCTTCCTCACGGAGACCCACTTCAAGCGCCCCGTGATGGTCTCGGCCTACCCGAAAGAGATCAAAGCCTTCTACATGTTCCAAAACGACGACGACAAGACCGTCGGCGCCTTAGACGTCTTGGTGCCACGGATCGGGGAGATCATCGGCGGGAGCCAACGTGAGCATCGCCTAGAGCGCCTCAAAGCTCGGCTCATCCAAGACGGTATGGACCTCGAGGACTACACCTGGTTCCTGGACCTCCACCGCTATGGTGGTGTGCCCCACTCGGGGTTCGGCTTAGGCTTCGAGCGCGCGGTCATGTTCTGCACCGGGATGGCCAACATCCGCGACGTCATCCCCTTCCCACGCAGCCCTGGCAACGCGGCGTTCTAGACCGAGAGCGCCACTCATCGCGCCATATGACATGACGCAGGACGCTTGCATTCATGCTGAGGAAATCCCGAAGGTAGGACCGTAACCGGTCCCTCAAGGAGCCCTTTAAATGCCCCCGACAGCAAGGCCTCATCGACTCTGGATACTCATGGTCGCCGCGATGATGGTGACTGCGCAGGGCTGCGGAGATGGACCCGACATTGGGCACCTGAACAACACGGGGGGGGCGACCGGTGAGACCGGTCACGCCCACATCCCGCACTCGACCGCGGGCAGTTCGACCTCGACCGCTGGCGCCGCACCGCTGGGAGACGCCTATGAGCCAGGCCTCCAAAAGGAAGACGCGGGGCTCACTGTGACCCTGTCGTTGAGCACACCTGAGCCGAAATACGTCGGCAAGTACACTTGGCGCCTCTCACTGAGCGCCTCGTTAGGCGAAGAGACGCTGCCTGTGGGATGGGCTGACGTGGTCGCGACGCCCACAATGCCAAGCCACGGGCATGGGACCTTCCCGCCCACGACCCTCGGGGCCCGCATCTCCGAAGGTGACTATGAACTCCTGGAGATGGACCTGTTCATGCCTGGAGTGTGGCAGATCGATGTCACAGTGACGTGGGAAGACCCGTTCGGTCGATGGGAAGCGTGGCAGGAGTCCGAAGTCATCTTCGAGTTCTACCTCCAGGGTTAACGCCCTCGTCCGCGCTTTGGCTCAGGATGACGCAAGCGCCTCTGTAATCGCAGCCATCAACGCCTCGGCGTCCGGTCGTGTGCCGGAACTGAAGCGGTCAATCAGCTTTCCGTCGCGTCCGACGAGGAACTTCTCAAAGTTCCAGCCCACATCGCCACCCTTGGACGAGGCGCTCATCAATCGCTTGAAGAGCGGGCTTTGATCCGCCCCCTTCACGTTCTGCTTCGCGAGCAGCGGGAAGTCCACGCCGTAGGTGTCCTTGGTGAAGCTCATGATCTGCTCACCCGACCCAGACTCTTGCCCCCCGAACTGGTTGCATGGCACCCCGACCACCACGAGCCCCTTGTCGCGGTGGTCCGCGTACAGCTTCTGGAGCCCGTCGTATTGCCCCGTGTATCCGCAGCTCGACGCGACGTTCACGACGAGCACGACCTTGCCGTTCAAGTCACTCCCGGAGAGCGTACCGCCGTTCAGGGTCGGTAGCTCAAGGCCGGTGAAGATGGCGACATCCGAGTTGGCTGCCGGCGCAGTCGGCGTCGAACCCTTGGCTTGGTTGGCTGCAGGGCTACCCGTGCAGCCCGTGAGGCACAGGGTGAGGCCGAGTAAAAGAGAGAGCAAGGTGTCGCGCATCATCTGAGGTGCTCCGTGTAGCGAAGGTGTCATGTGAGGGGTCAGCGGAGGTCGCCTGGGGGGAGTAACCCACCCTAAACGCGTCCCATGCCCAAAGAATTTCGAGCACCGACGATCCGGCACGAGGAGCCTAGATTGACGTGTCTGACCGGTCGCCCCGATTTTCGGGAACGAAGCACCCTTGAGCGGGCACGGTAAGGTAGCGTATCGACACGCTTCACCTCGTCACGACAGGATCCGCCCCATCGTCCCCTCTCTCAGCTCGCGCCTGCTCACGGGACTCTCTCTCGCACTCATCGCTGCGTCAGGCTGTGATGTGGCGCCTCTCGAGATGGCCAAGGACCCCGATGAGCTCCCCGCGCTCGAGGCGCTCGCGTGGGGCGACGTGCGGGAGCTTGAGGTCCTCCTAGCCGGAGACTGCGAGGCCTCAAGCTTCGCAGTGCGCCTGGCTCCATCGTCACGCGCTAAGGGCTACGAGCTCATCGGTGAACCGGGGCTCTTATCGGTGACCATGAGCAGTGCTTCAGCGCTGGACACAATCCTCACCCTCTACCCGGTCACGGACCTCGGAGGCGACACACCGCCCCAGGCGCTCATGCGAGACGATGACAGCGGTGAAGCTGGCCTCTCAGCCCTCATCGATGTGGTACTCGATGCGAAACCAGAGGACTCTCTCCGCAGCCCATTGGCGCATCTGGTCGTGTCGCAATGGGCCCCACAGACGGACGCAGAGCTGCGCCTCACGGTGTCGATTGATGGTGTCGCGCTGTGCCCCCCTGAGGGCTCACAATGAGAGCGTTCATCAGGCTCAGCGTGCTCGCCATTCTGAGCAGCATCACCGCCGTGGCGGCAGCACAAGCAGGCCCACAGAGCGCCTGCCTGGTGACGTCCGTCGATGTCATGCCCGCAGAGATGCAGCCGATCCTAGATGCCCTCCGAATCGAGAGTAGAAAGGCGAACCTCCTGTGGGCATGGCAACTGACGCCCGACGAAACCTCCTGCCCTGCCAACGCGCCACGCGTCACCCTGTCTAAGACCGGGGTCATGGTGTGGCTCGCCCCAGAGAGCTTGCATGGCTTTGCGCTCTGGGGGCAGGCGCCGGACGTGCGTGCACAGATGATCGGGCGCTCGGTGATCGAGCTCATCATCGCCCAGCAGGCGACGGGTGAGGCCCAGGTCCCGCTGCTGGACCGCGATGACGATCTATCACTTGGTGGCCCCCCTGAGCTTGGACCTGCCGTGCCCGCCACAGAGGCGCCCTCACCCCCTGCCTCCAGCCCCCTCCAGTTCAGCGTCTTCGCCGGGGGCCATATCGTCCATCAGTTCGCTGGCGAAGGGACCGCGGTCGAAGAAGGCCGACTCTTGGCAGGCCCCCTCCTTGAAATCAGCCTCTCCTGGTTCGATGAGCGCCTCGCATTGGCCCTGCAAGGCAGCGCCTATTGGGCCACGACCGCCGAGGCCACGGCGCGCAGCGTCGACAGTCACGGCGGTGACGTCCTCATCCTCGGTCGAGGTGGCCTGCGGATGGGCGACGTCCGCCTGAGCCTCGGAGCTGGCCTCGGCTTCCAGCACCGCGTCGTCACCCTCAGCGCCCTCTCGGAGCGAGACACGTCGACCGCCTCCGCGAGCTCAAATGTCGGGCTCGGTGCATTGGAGTTCGGCATCGTATGGCGGCTCTCGCGGCTCATCGCCGTCAGTGGACGTCTCACTGGTCGACTCTACTTTGCGGGCCCCGAGCACCAATGGTTCGGGGAGACCGTCTATGGCGCCTCAGCGGGAGCACTAGGCGGACAGATCGCCCTCGGGCTCACCCCATGAGGCCTATGACGCCGCCTGCTCATGCGCAAGGGACATCATGCCGTTGAGCCCAGATGAACAGACCCTCCTTGAGGGATGCCGCTCGGGTGACGAGGAGGCCTGGCTAGCCCTGTATCGTGCTTACGCAGGGGATCTGGGACGCTACCTGCAAGGGATGTTGAGACACTCGAGCGCGATCGAGGACTTGGTCCAGCGGGTCTTCCTGGAGTTCCTATCTTCACTAGAGCGCTACCGTGGTGACGCAGGGCTGCGCACGTGGCTTCATCGGATCGCCCGCCATGTGGCGCTCCACGACATCCGCAGCCGTGAACGGCGAGAGCGTCACGTCCAGGGCTACGCTGAGACCGTCGATGATCGTACGAAGAGCCCCGAGTCACAGCTCGAAGCGCGCGACCGACTCGAGCAAGTCCAAGCGCTGCTCGCCCATGTCGACGAGCCATTCCGCGAGGTCTGGCTGCTCCGCGAGATCCAGGGGTTCAGTGCCGCGGAGGTCGCCGACATCACCGACACCCCCGCAGCGACTGTCCGCACCCGACATCATCGGGCCAGAGAGCGTCTCTTTGCCCTCCTGAGTCACACCGATCAGGACGAAGCTAGGCGACTCCAAGCGCCCATCGACAGGTTACACCTCGTGTCGTCAAAGGGAGGGAAGCGATGAGCGCCACCTGCCAAGAGACCCAGTCTTGGATGAGCCTCCAAGGTGCTCAAGAGGTCGCCTTTGAGGACTCGGCGCGACACGCAGCCCACCTCGCCATCTGCAGCGGCTGTCAGGGGCGGTTGCAGGGCTATCACGCGATGCTCCTCAACGCCCAGAGTGCGCTCGACTTTGAAGCGTCGGAACACGCAGCTGAGGCATTCGTTGCCTCTGCAGTTCAGCTGAGTCCACAAGTCCGCGTGTGGCGCGAGACGGCCGCAGGCGCCCTCGCCTTCTCTCCCTCTGCTGAAGGAGCGAACGCCTTCCTGCACGCGGCACGTCAAGAGACGGCGCTCCCCCACACCAGCTCACCCGTGCGTGGTGTCGCATGGCCGATGCTCGCAGCGGCCGCGGGCCTCCTCGTCGCGCTGACCCTCTGGGGGACACGCGATGACGCCCCGATATCGGTCGTGCCCCACAGTTCTCCAATGGCCATAGAGATCGCACAACGCAGTGGCTCGGTGTGGGTCAATGGCGCCCTCATCACGGAGGACGTTCTAGACCTCACCGCCGACGGGGCACGCATCGTCACAGGCGAACGCTCTGACCTGACTCTAAAAGACGACGCCGGCGACGTCGTGACGCTCTCCTCACGCTCGGAGTTGACGGTCGAGGATTGGCGGAGACGCTCACGGCAACTCACGCTCAAAGCGGGCAGCGTCCACGCCCGAGTGAGCCATCGACGCGACGACGAGCGCTTCGAAGTGCTAACGCCCAATGCACGCGTCATCGTGGTGGGCACCGAGTTCACCGTCACGTTCTCAGAGACGCATGAGACGGTCGTCACCGGGAATTCTGGGACAGTCCGTGTGGAGCGACGGGATGGCACCCTAGTCGGGTTCGTGAAGGCGGGAGATGTGCTCCGCATTCCCGCACAAGTGGGCGCCACTTCCCCCGTGAAACCCTCGTCGGAGGCGCCCTCTGAAGCACCACCCACCGCGGCCACACCTGACCCGCTTGAGGGCGAGGGCGAGGGCGAGGGAGAGCCGTCGACTCCCACGCTCCAAGCGCGCCCGAGCACACCTGCTCACTCACTGCCCCCCGCTCGGGTACGCCATTCGGATAAGGACAAGCCCACGATAGAGGCCGTCGCTCCCCCCGACGAGGCCCCGCAGAAGGCGACGGTTCAGGCTGCTAAAGCCGCTGTGCCCCCGCTCCAACAGGCGAGGACCTGGTTAGGAGAAGGGAGAGAGGCCGAGGCCATCGCGCTCCTGGAGGCGACGCCATCACGTGATTGGCGGCGAGATGCGTTGCTCGGTGACGCGTACCAGCTCAACGGACGCTTTGAGCGCGCACTCACGGCCTATCAAGACGCCCTCCAGAAGACCTCGCGAGCACCTGCGGCAGTCCTCGCTGATATGGCGTCGCTTTTGGATCGACGCTTGAAGCGCTCCGATAAAGCGGAGGCTGCATGGTCCCGGTATTTGAGCCTCTATCCTCAAGGCTCAGATGCTGCGAAAGCCCTGCTCTACTTGGCGGAGCGCGCGCGGACCACAGGGCGAGACGACGAAGCCTCTGAGCGCTATCGTTCACTCCTCGAGCGCTTCCCCCATAAGGCCCAAGCCAGCAAAGCCTTCACGCGACTTGGGAGCGGCCTCTTGCGTGCGAAACGATGGCGGGAAGCGGAGGCCTTGTTCACCCCTCACATGCTGGCAGGGACGCACACCAAGGCTGAGGTCGCGCTGGTCGGCATGATCCGCGTTCGGATGGCCCAAGGTCAGCGCGACAAGGCCGCGCGCCTCATCACGCGCTATCAGACCCGCTTCCCGTCGGGGAGTCGAGGCGCCGAAGTGCAGAGGCTCAATGACGCCCTGAGCCTCCCTAAACCCGCAACTCCGTGATATGTGGGCGGATGTGGGAACGGATCGTCGCCGAGCGGGCACCATGCATCAAACGCGGCGACGAGACCGCCACAAGACACTGACTATCAAGGCAGGAAACCCATGAAGTTGCTCCTCTCAATCCTCACCCTCAGCATCGTCGCCCTCGGCTTCACCGGATGCGCAGATGACGCTCTAGAGACCGGCACGTCCTCCCTCGCGCTCAGCGACGCGGAGGGTGAAGCGCTTGAAACCTGCATCGCCGACCTTGAGGAGTGCCGCGCCACCACAGAGAGCGCCGAGGAGTTCCGTGAGGTCTGCGGCGAGCTGCACGCATGCCTGCCTGACCGAGAGACCGACGGCGCGCGCGAAGACGACTGGCGGGCCTTCTGCGCAGGCGTCGCAGACCGTTGTGCCAACGCCGAGGCGTCGGCCGAGGACTGCGCAGCACTTCAAGAGCGCTGTGACAGAGGCTTCTCGGGCTCTGAGGAGGCTGGAGAAGGCGACCGCCCCGAGGAGGAGGAGGCTAGCTCCGGCATCAGTCAGGAAGAGGGCATGTGCATCCGGACCTGCCAAGAGGGTGGCGGCTCCGAAGAGGACTGCGCAGCCGAGTGCACCCCAGCCTAACCCGCGACGAGATATGCCGTGGTTCAGCACGGCACCACAAGACGCCTCAGGAGCTTCTCCTGGGGCGTTTGTGCCTTCTGCACCACCTCCCCCCGTGTTGCTCTGGGGCTGCGCCCTTAGACGGGACCGACGTGGATCGCCTTTGGGAAGGCACGGCACGCCTGCGCGCACTGGCCACACCCAGTGCAGAAAGACTCATCGACGATCGGGACATGGTCTGCACCGGTCACGAGCGCCTGCTCGGGAAACGGGCAGGCCGGGATACAGTCATCGCAATGCTCTCCGCGCCTGTTGAGACAGAGGTTGGAGAGCACGACCGCGAGCCCTATGCGGATGTCCTCGCGTGCGACAGGCTCAAGGGCCCCAGTCGGGCACGCTGACGCACAAGGGACGTCATCACACATCACACAGGCCGTCGAGATGACATTCAACATCGGCGTCATCTCAAGCTCTGGCCCGCGGTCGGGGCCAGCGGGGAAGATGGCGTCCACCGGGCACGCCTCGATGCATTTGCGGCAGCGTTCACACTTCGTCAGGAAGTCCGCCTCGGGGAGCGCCCCTGGGGGGCGAATGAAGCGACGCTTACCGTCACCACGAGGGCCCTGGCGCCGCGCGCGATGGTACGTGCGGACCTCCTCGCCGTCCTGACCGACGGGCGTCTCCTCGGGCCCTTGCATCCCATCTGCGAGCTCACCCGTGGCCTCAACGATCGCCTGAGCGCTCTCGAGCGCGCTCTGACGCAGCGCTTCAAGCCCCGCTTGAAAGAAGCCGCGCCGGTTGCGCTTGGTCGTGTCGTCCTTGAGGCCCACTGGTGTCCCTGTTCAGCTCTTACGGGGTCGCTTCTTGCCCCCCGATCGCGTTCCTTTGCCTCGCTTCGGACCACTCGAGCGCTTGCTGTCGTTGCCAGCTCCCCGCCCCCGTGGCGCGCGACGCCCGCCCGCCGCCTGCTTACCCGAGTCCTCCGGCCCTCTCCTGCCGGCCTCCGCTTGGCGTGCCCCTGCCTGGCGCTTCTTCGAGCGCTGATCGTCATCGATAGGCGCCCCACCCTTCTCAGGGTAGAGGTCCTTGATGTCGCGGCGAAAGGCTGCGAACCGCTGCTCCATGATCGCCACGCGGGCCCGATCCATCATCGTCTTGAAGAACGCCAGGTTGTGGATGGTGCAGAGGGTCGAGCCTAGGACCTCCCCCACAGCGAACAGGTGGTGAAGGTAGGCACGCGAGAAGGTCTTGCAGGTGTAGCAATTGCACGTCGTATCGATGGGGTAACCATCACGACGGTACCTCGAATGCGTCACGCGCATTTTGCCCTGAAAGGTGTAGAGCGTCCCGCTGCGCGCATGCCGTGTGGGGATGACGCAATCAAACATGTCGACGCCGAGGGCGACGCCGTCCACGAGGTCCTGTGGGCGCCCCACGCCCATGAGGTAGCGCGGGTAGTTCGCCGGCATGTGTGGCGTCGTGTCAGCGAGGACGGCATTCATGCGCTCGGGCCCCTCGCCCACAGAGAGTCCGCCGATAGCGAAGCCGTCAAAGGGCAGCTGAGTGATCTGCTCCACGGAGCGCTTCCGCAGCTCTCCGTACATCCCTCCCTGCACGATGCCAAAGAGCGATTGTTCTTCGGAGTCATGGGCGTCGACGCTGCGCTTCGCCCACCGCGCCGTGAGGTCCACCGACCTCGCAGTCTCATCGTAATCAGCCTCCGCGTGCAGGCACTGATCAAAGGCCATGGCGATGTCGCTGCCGAGGGCGATCTGAATCGCCATCGAGTTTTCCGGCGACAAGAAGGTGCGCTTGCCGTCGAGCTCGTAAGCGAAGTAGACCCCGTCCTCCGTGAGCTCGACCTTGTCGAGGGAGAACACCTGGAACCCGCCCGAGTCGGTCAAGATCGGCATCGGTGCACCCATGAAGCGGTGCAGGCCGCCCATCTTCTGGACGATGCCCTCCCCGGGTCGCTGGTGCAGGTGATAGGTGTTCGCGAGGATGATCTCAATGCCGAGATCCGTCGCATAGGTCGGCGGCAAGCTGCGCAGCGCAGCCTGAGTGCCGACCGGCATGAAGACAGGCGTGTGGATCACGCCGCGGTCCATCTCAAGGCGACCAGCGCGCGCACCAGTGCCTCGGTCGATTCCGTCGATCGTGAAGGGGATGGCGCGTGTCACTGGACCTCGATGTCGTAAGGGAGACGTGCCTGCACATGCCCGTCTTGGAGGGATGCCAGGGCGGCAAGCATACGCTGAATAGGCTCAAGCGCCTTGGGAATCGACAGACTCACGTCAGAAGAGAGACCCAGGGCACCGCCCAAGAGCACGGCGATCTTCTGCATCAGGCCGGGTTGAGGCCCGTATCCAAGGTCGAGCGCCTCCCGCGGATCGATCCCCGCGAGCTCTCGCACAGCGGCCACGGCGTCCCAAAGTGAACCCTCACTGTCGACCAAGTTGAGCGCCATCGCGCGCTCCCCCAAGTAGACCCGACCCCGTGCCCGCGCTTCGGCCGTCTCGACCTTCATCTTCCTCGCCTCGGCGACGTGGCCCACGAAGAGGTCGTAGTACGCCTTTAAGCGGTCCTTCGCGACCGCCTGCTCTTCCTCCGTCCACGGTCGATGAGAGCCCTGAGCATCCGCGCGAGGGGTGGTCTTCTCTGTCCGCGTAGTCACGCCGACACGGTCGTAGAGCTGACTGAGGTCGACCTTGCCTGTGAAGATCCCGATGCTCCCCGTGATGCTGAGCGGAGTCGAGAGGATGCGCTGCGCTCCACAGGCTAAGTAGTAGCCGCCGCTGGCTGCGAAGTCCCCAAAGCTGACGACGACTGGCTTGCGCTCCCGAGCCTTCACCAGCACACGGTGCATCCGCTCGCTAGCCACGACGGAACCACCTGGGCTTGAGACCCGCACCACGATGCCCACCACATCGCGATCGTTGACTGCGCGCTCAATGGCTTCCTTGAAGTCCTCCTCTCCGGTGGTCGCCCCAAAGATAGGGAGCTTGAAGGGCTGACTGCGGCCGTCGACGATCGTCCCTACGACAGGGACAATGGCAACACGCCGCGGGCTGCGCCAACGCCGCCATGCGCGAGGCGACGGTCGGTACCCCTCGATGATCGTGACCCGGCGACCTAAGTCGTCACTCAATGCGTCGTTCAAAGCGTCGTCATGCACCACGCGATCGATCATCCTCTGCGTATGCGCCATGGTCATCGTCTGCGGCCCCGAGGCCAACACAGCGTCCAACGCCTTGGGATCCACCTTGCGCCCCTGGCCAACGGCTTCACGCCAATGGCGATCGAAGATGTTGAGCATCTCGCGCGTTTGCTCGGTGGCGGGCTCTGAGGGCCCTGTCTGCGTCAGTGGCTCTGAGGCTGACTTGTACTCGGACCACTTCACGAACTGCGCCTGAACCCCCAGCTTATCCAGCAGCCCCTTCAGATAGGTGTGAGTCACCGCCAAGCCGGTGAGCATCAGGCCACCAGCCGGGTGCAGATAGATGCGTTCGGCGACCGAGGCCAAGTACATCGACCGCATGTCTCCCCACACCATGCGGGCTGTCACCGACTTACCCGCCGCCTTCAGGCGCTTAATGGCCTCACGCAGCTCCCAAGTCTGTCCCCACAGAGGGGCGCTCCGGATATCAAGCAAGACCCCTTCTACAGTGTCGTCGTGGGCCATCATGTCGAGCAAGACAAGCCAGTACCCAAAGGGCAGCGTGTCAGGGCTCAGGAGCTCGACATTGCGGCGCTCCGCGATCGGCCCCGAGATGGGGATCTTCACGACGCGGCCCCCGGGCTCGTAGAGCGAGGGCTTGGTCTCTGTGGTGACCGTCACGAGGCCACCGATACTCATACTGCGCTCACCGCCGCTGGTCGCAGGATCACGGCGGTCCACCGTCACGGCAGCGCTTAGGAGCCCTTGCTGGAAGGCCACATAGCCGCCCCAGGTCATCATGTCGGCCTGCCCTGGAGACTGACCGTAGCGCCCATAGCCCGCGACGACGACGCCGGGCACAGGCATGATCCGCAGCGTCCCACCGGCTAACCAAGTCGGCTCATCCTCGACGCTCACTTGCCCCTCGATCCCGAAGGTCACCCGCTCGGTACCAGGTCGCAACCCGACCCCGAGCGACAGCATCGGCGCCAAGGACGACGCGCCGTAGTCGGGGGAATTCAAGCGCTCTGCGCCGAAGGAGAGAGAGAGGGCGCGGACTGGGCGGTAGGTCATGCTCAGCGCCACGCTACTGTAATCAAGCGCCGCGGCCTCCTCGGGCTCGCCCGCATCTACATCTGTGAACGGCTCAGGGGTCGGCCCGTACAGCTCCATGTACCGGAGCCCTAGCGACACGCTGCTCAGGGCGCGCCAGGCGACCGCCAGGTCCATGCGGTGCGTCCCCCGATCAAAGGCGCCCACCTCGCCGACGTACGAGTATCCGCCGCCGAGCCCAATGGGCCCTAGGCGCACGGCACCGAGGGTCGTAATCCCGTCCAGCGGCTCGCCACCAAGGACACTCGTCGAGAACCCAAGCCCCAACCCAGCGCCCTCCAAGAACCCGAGCCCGGCAGCATGGTTAAGCACCGACTCGACCCCGCTCTGCTCCGGGGCAAAGGTCCACGGCAGCCGGACGCCCTGAGGTGCGCTGTCGCTCGGCGCGGCGTACGCCGGGGCGCCCATCACCACGAGGAGACAGGAGAGCAGGATAAAAATGCGAGACAGAGTGGCCATCTCCCCCATGATAGGGGTTGCCCCCCTTGACCGAAACCCCTTCCGCGCGCATAGGTTTCCAGAAGCCGAGCGCAACGCGCTCGCACCGACATCGCATCACGCTCCAACGAGCGGAGGTTTCATGAACGCCCACGTCATCGACGTCACCGAGAGCACCTTTCAAGATCAGGTCGTCCAGGCCTGCATGACCGCGCCGGTCATCATCGACTTCTGGGCGGAATGGTGTGGCCCGTGCAAACAGCTCGGCCCTATCCTTGAGGACTTCGCTGCCCAATACGGCGGGGCGTTCACGTTGGCGAAGATCGACGTGGATAAGAATCCACAGTTGGCGGCCTATTTTCAGGCGCAGTCCATCCCGATGGTCCTGGCCCTGTTTCAGGGTCAAGTCGTCTCATCGTTCTCAGGGGCTCAGCCAAAGAGCAACGTGAAGCAGTTCATCGATGAAGTCCTCAAGCGCTGCGGCGTCGAGGCCCCGCCCGCCGAAGAGGGAGCGCCGACCGACCCCGTCGAGGCGGAAGCCTACTGGCGCGCAAAGGTCGCCGCGGACGCCGAAGATGGCGCGCCCCTCCTGGAGCTCGGCCGCCTGCTCCTGATGCAAGGTCGGGACGAGGAGGCCCGAGAGACCCTCGGCAAAGTGACCGCACGCATGAACGAGTACACCGCCGCTCAAGCTGCCCTCAGCCTCAGCGACCTGCTGAAGGACGTGCAGGCGGCGGGCGGTGAAGCGATGGTCCGCGATCGACGCGGGATGAACCCGGAGGACCATGAGGCCGCCTACTTGGTCGCCTGCACCGACGGTGTCCGAGGCAACTTTGCAGCAGCTCTGGACATCCTGGTCACGCTCTTTGGGACCCGGGGCATCGATCCCGACCTGAAGACCAAGGTCCGAGAGGCCTCATCCACCATCTTCGAGGTCGCTGGACGCGGCGATGAGACCGTCGAGATGCTCCGTCGGAAGCTCACTCGTTTGCTCTTCTAGCGTCGCCTCGCGCGCCCTGCGCCCTACATGCGGCCCGGGACGGGGATGTTCAGGCACTCCAAGCCAATCTCGAGCGCCCGCGCTGTCGCCGCGCACAGCGCCAAGCGCGAGTGACGGACAGCATCGGATTCGGCGCCGAGCACCTTGCACTTGGCGTAGAACGGGTTGTACTTCCGCGACAGCCCGTAGAGGTAATCGCAGATGACATGCGGACGGAGGTTCCTGTCGACTCGGTCGAGAGCATCCCCAAGCTTGAGCAGCTCCTTGGCGAGCTCGATCTCCTCGGTCATCTCGAGCACTAGAGGGGCGCCGTCCGGGACGAAGGCATGACCAAAGCGCTCTTCATGGGCTCGGAAGATCGAGCGGATGCGCACCAACGTATACTGAAGATACGGGCCCGTGTTGCCGTCGGCGGCCAGGAGCTTGTCCCAATCGAAGCGGTAGTCCGTGGCGAGGTTCGGCGACAGGTCGGCGTACTTGACCGCGCCAATGCCGACCTCGCTCGCGATAGTGCGCTGCGTGTCCTCGGACTCCTCGGGCCACTTCTCTTGAACGAGAGGCAGGATGCGCGCCTCCGCCTCGTCTAGCAGAGAGGCGAGCGTGATCGTCCCGCCATCACGGGTACGGAACGGACGCCCATCATTGCCGAGCATCATCCCGAAGCCCACGTGATCCATGGCGCAGGTCACGCCGCGGCGGCGAGCCGTCTCGAAGAGCTGACGGAAGTGCAGCGACTGGCGTACGTCCACGACGTAGATCATCTGATCCGGGCTGTAAGACTCCATCCGGTAATCGATCGTCGCCAGATCCGTCGTCGCATAGAGGAACGCGCCGTCCCTCTTGCGGACCAAGAAGGGCTTATCAGCGAGCTGCTCAATATCCTCAAAGAAGACCGCGATAGCGCCATCACTCTCACGGGCGAGCCCGGCCTCGATGAGGCTCTCGACCACGCCGGGCAGTCGAGGGTGATAAAAGCTCTCACCGTGCCACGAGGTGAAGGAGACGTTGAGGCGCGCGTAGATCGACTCCGCATCGGCACGAGAGATGGCCACAAACCGATCCCACAAGGCCTTGCGCTCGACATCACCGCCCTGCAAAGCAGCCAGCTCAGCGCGGCACGCTTCGCCGATGGCTTCATCCCCTCGGGAGGCCTCACTGCCGAGCTTGTAGAGGCGCTCGAGTTCGCCGACCGGATCGGCGGCCAACGCCTCCTCATCAGCGTGGCGCGCCCACGCCCACAGGAGGATGCCAAACTGAGTGCCCCAGTCACCGATGTGGTTATCTCCGATGACCTCATGGCCCAAGAAACGTAGCGTGCGAGCTAGGGCATCGCCGATGATCGTGGAGCGCAAATGGCCCACATGCATTCGCTTCGCGACGTTGGGGCTGGAGTAGTCGATAACGACTGTCCGTGGCTTCGCGACGGGCGTGACGCCCAGGCGCGGGTCAGCCGAGGCGGTCCCGAGGTGCTCTGCGATCCACGCTGGGGCTAAGCGCAGGTTGATGAACCCAGGCCCTGCGATCTCGGGCTCTAGGCACATCCCCTCGGTGTCGAGCGCGGCCAGCACCTTCTCCGCGAGCTGTCTGGGGTTCGCCTTGGCGATCTTGGCCAAGGGTAAGACGCCGTTGATCTGGTAATCACCGAAGCGAGCGTTTGTGCTCTCGCGCACATCCGGATCGGCGTCCAAGTCCAAGGCTGCCTTTATCGCGCGCCTGGCCATGTCTTCGAGCGTCGTCAGCAATCGCCCCGCCACGTGTCACCTCCAAGGATCCAGTGCTCGGTTGAGGGGGGGGACGCTACACCATCTGCTTGGCCAGGAGCTAGACGAGATATAAAGACCTGACCAGGCGGACGGGGATACCCGCCGCTTGGCCCCACGTCCTCTGGGGCGCTAGTCCTGCTCAGTCACGTAGAGACGGACGCGTTCATTCAACGAAATGTTGGCCTTGTCCGTGGTGTCTGCAGCCGGCTCAGCCCCGCCCACAGCACGGATGACCAAGCGGCGCGGTTGCACGCCCTCGATCACCATGAACTCGAGCACGTTCTGGGCCCTCAACAACGCGGCCTCGACCAACTTCGTGTCCACGGCGACCCGCTCCGCTGAACCACGCTTCGACGTGTGGACATCGATGCGCACGCGCTTCAGCTCTGGGCGGTCGATGATGTAGCGGGCTGCCGCCCGGAGGATCTTATGTGATCCCGGCAAGAGCACATGGCTGTCGGGATCAAAGCGCACGGCACCGTCGAGGGTGATCCGTGAATCATCCTGCTCGATGCCCTCGTAATCCGGACACCCATCTTCGTCGAGGTAGCCGTTAGGGGACTCCGGCTGGAAAGGACACGCATCATCCGCATCTAAGATGCCATCACGGTCGTTGTCCGGATCGGGACAACCATCGCCGTCCTGATACTCGTCAAGATCCTCGGCGTCGTTGCGACATCGGTCCTCAGTGTCCGGGATCGTGTCGCCATCGTTGTCCCAATCACGGCAGCCATCCTCGTCATCGAATTGATCGAAGTCCTCCGCCTCCGAAGGGCACTCGTCATTGATGTCCAAGAAGCCGTCTTCGTCGTTATCTGGATCGGGGCACCCATCGAGGTCTTGGAAGCCGTCCTGATCCTCGGGGAGGGTCAAGCACGCGTCATCCTCATCAGCGACGCCGTCGTCATCCCCATCCGAGGTCGCCGTGAAGCTGTAGCGCACGTCTCCAAAAACTCGGAACTTGCTGGTCCCATATCCTGCAAAGAGTGGCGTGCCACCGCCACCACCGACCGTCATCGAGACGCCGGACTCATGGGCCCAACGCACCGCGCCGATCGCCTCCATCGAGGTCGCGTTGTCGTCGCCAAATGGATCCATCAGGGGCGTTCGTACATACGCCTCACCCAGCACCGCGAGGCCACCGTAGATGTCGACCTCACCCCCCAAGCCCAACATCATCTCGTGATCCAGCTCCAACGAATTGAGCTTCACAGGCTCCGCGCGGGCGTAGACCCCCGTGTTGAGCGTGATGGTCATCGGGCCGGCATAGAAGTCATTCACGATGCGGCCACCGCCGCCGAGGCCGTTACCCACGACGGCCTCTTCATCCGCGGTCGGGATCGTCATCTCACCGACAAGGGCGAGCCCGTAGACGTTGTTTCGGTATAAGAGCCCTTTAACGCTGGTGCGCAGCTCACCGACCTGAAAACCGGCTGTCTCTCCGGCTCCGCTGTATTTGTAGGTCGCGCCTTGACCCTCAAGGACGAGCGGCATCGCCACACCGATTTGAAGGTGATCCAGGGCGGTAAACCCGACCAAGAGCTCCCCCATGACGCGGCTTTGGACGGTCTGCTCGTTGAACGTGCGCCCGTAGGCGTCGGTCGCCGCGAAGCTCAAGGGTGAGTCGGTGTAGTGGGCTCCAAAGGCGACGGTGACACCTAGCTTTCCTTCGGCGCGCGCAGTCGACAAGGTCAACAGGTCACCTTGGAAGACGGCGGGTTGGTAGAGGATCGGGTTGACGGTGGCGACCTCAGCGGACGCCGGCATCACTGCAGTACAGGCGACGCAGATCGTCAGGATCGACAGCAGCCATCCTGGACGGCCGCGTCGCGCGCTAGTTTTAACAGGGCTCATGACGTCATCGACCTCAGTTGATCACACAGTTCCAATCGAACACGACGTCATCAATGATGACGCCTCCGCCTCCGTTACCGGACGCGTTCAATGTCTCGACGGTGAAGCCGAGCTCCACGCTCGATCCCTCGTAAGTGTTGCCCAGGCTCACCTGTCCCTCCAGGAAATCGCCTCCTGTGCTCTCACAAGGCGTCGGCTCACCAAATTGGGAGCCCTCCAAGCGGACCAAGTAATCCACTTGAGCGCCGTTCACCGTGATGGCGAAGGTCTGATGCTCACACCCATTCTGCTCGAAGTCAGCGCGGATTCGGAATCGGACGTTGAGGGCCTTGGCCCCAAAGGGGACGTCGACTTCAGGCAGCAGCGCCGTGGCGAGCCAGGCGCCGCCAGAGTCATCCATGAACCCTGTGTCCGGGTTCACCGCGTGCAAGCCATACGGTGGTGACGTCGTATGGGCCCCCGTCGCCAGCCAAGTCGCCTCATTTCCACTGGAAGTGATGGTCCAAGCGGCGAGCCCTGACTCATCGATTGAGAACGCTGGATCTTGGACGGGTACGCCCAAGCACTGCCCGGACACACAATGGTCGTTCGTCGTGCAGTTCTGCGAGTCCGTGCACACCCCTGAGGCGTGCTGGGCCAGGCACCCCTCAGAGGGGACACAGATCTGCTCTTGGCAGGCCGAAGCCACGTTCGGGCACTCGACGACATCCCCCACACAGGCGCCGGCTTGGCAGCTGTCGTCGGTGGTGCACAAGCTGTCGTCGTCACAGGCCGAACCGTCATCCGCCAAGGTCTCCACGCAGGCGCCCTCGACGCAGGCGTAAGACGCACACGCTTCATCCTCCTGACACGTGACTGCAGAGCCTTCATCTCGAACGCAGCGGCTGGTGAACAGGTCGCAGGTGTAGGTCCCAGTGCACGGATCGCCGAGGCTATCGCAGTTGGTCGGATCGCCATCGGGGCAGAGACAGAAGCTCTCCGTGTTGGTGGTCGTACAGCCGCCTGCACCGTCGCACTTGGTGATCGTGCAGATATCCCCATCGTCACACGGTGAACCGAAGGTCAGGTTGTTGTTGCGGCAGCCTTCTCCTGGCACGCAGATGTCGTTGGTGCAGGAGTTGCCATCGTCGCAGTTGTTCGTCACACCTTGGCAGACACCAGAGACACAGACGTCATCCTTGGTGCACGGGTTCCCGTCATCGCAAGGCCCTGCGAACACGTCATGAACACAGCCGAAGTCAGCGTCACAATGGTCAAATGTGCAGCTGTCGGTGTCTGTACAATCAACCGCTGTGCCGCCACAGCTTCCCGCGGTGCAGACATCGTCGGCGGTGCAGAGGTCACCGTCGTTGCAGCTCGTGCCATCCGGTCGAGCCGCGGACTCACACAGCCCGGTCTCAGGCACGCAGCTCGTCGCGAAGCAACCTGACGGATCCTGCTCACAGACCACCACGGAGGCTGGGTTCAGCACACATTGCCCAACCCGACAGACGTAGTCACCGTGGCACAGGTTCTCAGCCACTCCGACACACTCAGCGTCGGTCGTGCATCCGCAGAGCGCCTCATCGCCCGATTCACAGAGCCCCTCTTGGCAGGTGTCGGCACCGTTGCAGGCGTCGCGGTCATCACAGGGCTCTCCGTTGTTGAGCGAGATGTTCTGACAGGCGCCCGTGTCAGCATGGCAGCTATCAGAGGTGCAAGGATCACCGTCGTCACAATCCTTTGGTGAACCCGCACATGCGCCGTCCAAGCAGCGGTCGTAGTCCGTGCAGAGATCTCCATCATCACATCCAGTGCTGGATGGCAGGGTCTCGATGGTGCAGCCCGGATTCTCTGGATCACAGACGCCGACGTAGCACGCTGGATCGCCCTCCACCCCCTCGGGCTCACAGAGGATGACACTCGTCTCGTCGAAGACGCAGGTCCCGGCGTCACAGCTCCAGGTCCCGTTA
Organism: Myxococcota bacterium; assembly: GCA_049602155.1. Classification (GTDB taxonomy): domain Bacteria; phylum Myxococcota_A; class UBA9042; order PHBI01; family JBMYRH01; genus JBMYRH01. The sequence continues at coordinate 93,436 of JBMYRH010000001.1, forward strand.
CACGCATCTCCGTCGTCAAAGATCTCGCAATCAGAGAAGTCGGTGCACCCACCACAGAGGTCGGTCACGCTTGTCCCCCCACAGTTGCCGCCAGCGCAGTAAGTCCCAAGGGTGCACGGATCGCCATCGTCACAGGGACCAAAGACTGGGATGTGCAGACACCCTTCGAGGGCAGAGCAGACATCCTCTGTGCAGCTGTTGTCGTCTTCACAGGGGATGGACTCTCCCTGGCAAGCGCCGGCTACGCAGATGTCATTCACGGTGCACGCATTGGTGTCGCTACAGCTCGTACCCTCGGCGCGCTCGGAGAAGCCGCATTGTCCACTCTCTGGCAGGCAACGGTAGTCCTCACAGTCGTCCGGCGTGCTGTCATTACACGTGATGATTGGGGTGCCGATGCATGCACCTGAGTTGTTGCATGTGTCGTTGATCGTGCATGCACCGTCGGCGTCCTCGCAGGCGGTCCCCTCCGGCCTCGTGCTCGCGCTGCACGCGCCCGTGCTCGGCTCACATGCGAAGTCGACGCAGTCATACGGGTTCGGGTCAAAGCAGCTGACCGCTGAGCTCTCATCGATGAAGCAGCGCCCTGTCTCTAGGTTGCATGCGTGCTGAGGTGCGCAGAGGTCCGAGTCATCGTTAAAGTCCTCGCAGTCGCTGTCGGAGTCACAGTCGCACTTGTCCGTGCCGCAGCCGCCTTCGAAGCACACGTTCGGCGATGTACACCAATCGTCGTCGGTGCACGGCGTGAAGTTCGGCGCAGGGGTTGTCTCGCACTCCCCCAAGTTGCAGGTGTCGATGGTGCAGTCGTCTCCGTCGTCGCACACCATATCGGAGCCTGCACAGGTCACGAAGCTCCCAGCGGAGACGCAGGAGTCTTCTACCGTGCAGGGGTCATTGTCATCGCACGGCGTGCCCGCGGGCGACGTCTGCTGCTGACACTGACCGTTGGCTGGGTTGCACTCATTGACCTTGCAGGGCTCCTGACCGGTCAAGGGGCAGCTCACAGGGTCATTCTTCCGACACACAGGCGTGCCGCCGCTACTGTCACACACGTAGAGCCCAGTGCACGGGTTACCTTCGTCATTGAGCGCCTCGCAATCCGACTCACCCGCGAAGCAGAAGCACGTGTTCACGCCGGGCGTACACGTGCCCGAGTTACAGACGTCCCCGGTGGTGCACTGGTCGTTATCGTCACACGCGGTGCTGTCGGCGACCGCTTCATTCACACACCCACTGGCAGGGTCGCAGCTATCCGCGGTGCACGGGTTGTCGTCGTCGCAATCGAGGGCTTCGCCGTCGCACTGGCCATCCGCCGTGCAGGCGCCGTTGGAGATGCAGGCGTTGTCCGCACCGCACGCGTCCCCCTCCGACAGGAAGGTCGTCACGCAGTCGCCGGTCTCGGGGACACAAGCCGTTGTCGCGCAGGGTGTATCGGCGGAGGTGTCGCAGATGATCGCTGTGCCCTCGATGAGCTCGCAACCAGCGGCCCCGCAGACTGCGGTGCCTTCGCATCTGTTCGGCAGCTGTTCATCACACTCCGCGTCATCATCACAGGTGCAATCGTTCACCGAGGAGATGCATGCGCCCCCCTGACAGGTCTCACTTGGGGTGCAAGAGTTCCCATCGTCACACCCGCTGTCGAGCGCCGTGTAGACGCAGCTCCCTGTGTCCGGATCACAGGCGCCGCTGGAGCATGGGTTGCCATCTTGGTCCGCACAAGAGACCGCCTCACCCGCCACGCAGGCACCGTCAAGGCAAGTGTCCCCGGTTGTGCACGCATCCCCGTCGGAGCAAGTGCCCCCATCGACGGGCTCCGCAGCGCAGGTCCCCGTGGCCGGGTCGCAGACGTTGACGGTGCAAGCGCTGCCGCTCTCCTCGCAGGTCACGACAGTCGCTTCGTCTGCCGTGCAATAGTTGTCGATGCAGACCAGGGAGCCATTGCAAAGATCCGCATCATCGTAGGGTGCGCAGCCCGCGTCATTGGCGCAGACACAGAAATTGCTGCCACCAGCACAGACCCCGGCCTCGCATGAGTCACCATCCGTGCATGGGTTGCCGTCGTCGCAGGACCCGGAGGTCGGTGTGTAGACGCAGCCGATGACTGGGTCGCAGGTGTCCAGCGTGCATGGGTTGTCGTCGTCACAGGGCGACTCTGCGAGGATGCAGGCGCCGAACTCACAGACGCCCTCGCCTGAGCATAGCCCCGTAGGCACACAGACAGCCCCATTGGGGCGCTCCGCCAACGAGCAGTCGCCGCTCACCTTGTCGCAGGCGGCGACCTGACACGGACCAGGCTCCAGCGACTCACACCCCACGGTCGTGCCTTCCGCCACGACGCACGTGCCGGCGTCGCTGCAGATCAGCGTCCCGGTGCAGACATCATCGTCGTCGTAGGACTCGCAATCAGAGTCCGTGCCACACTGACATTCAGCCGACTCAACACCCTCGCAGACGCCCGCCACGCAGCGGTCACCCGCGGTACATCCATTCCCGTCATCACAGAGCACTGCCTCAAACGACGAACCATCTTGGACACAGGTCCCCTCGGAGCAGGCACCGACCGTGCAGGGGTTCCCGTCGTTACAGTTGATGTCGGTGCCGACACACGCCCCCCCTGCGCAGACGTCACCGTCCGTACAAGGGTTGCCGTCGTTACACAGGGCGGTGTTCGCGGTCTCGACGCAGGCGCCTTGCTCCGGATCACACGCCAAGTCGATGCAGACATCGACCGACTCACAGAGGACTGGGAGCAGCTCGTTGCATTGACCAGCCAGGCACCCTGATAGCGCCGTGCAACCATCTCCGTTGTCACAGGCGCCCCCCACAAAGGTCGTCTTGCACCCGGAAGACGGATGGCAATCGGCGATGACACAGGGCCCATCACCATCGCACGTGATGACCTCACCGACGCAAGCACCGTCAACGCAGTTGTCCGCTTGCGTGCAAGCGTCTCCATCGTCGCATGCGGTGCCGTCATCGACGTCTTCGACCGTGCACTCGCCCGTCGCAGGGTCGCAAGATGCGCCTGCGCACACACTGTCGGCCGTGCACGAGACGACGGTCTCCGGGTCGATCGCGCAGCGCCCTTGGATGCAGCGCATGGAGCCGTTACACAGGTCGTCGTCATCCTCAGCAGCGCAGTCGTCGTCGGTACCGCATGGGCAGGCGTCTACACTGGGTACGCAGAGCCCCGCTTGGCAGGTGGCGCCATCGGAGCAGGCTGCCTCGCCGACGCAATCGGTCCCGTCCTCGGTAGGCGTATGTTGGCAGATCCCGAGGCCGGGGATGCACGCGCCGGTGTCGCAAGGGCCTGCTTCGCAAGTGAGCGCGTTGCTCACGCAGTTACCGGCTGCACATTGATCATCGACCGTGCATGGGTCCGAGTCATCGCAGCCCGCGCCATTGGGGTGGTTCACGAAGTCGCAGCTGCCTGTCTCCGGGTTACACACCTCGGCACCACAACTGTCAGCGCCAGGTGTCGCGCAGATGACGAGAGAGGAGAGCTTGACCTTGCACACGCCAGACTCGCAGGTGACCACGCCGTTGCAGGCGTCTGCATCATCGTAGGCCGTGCAATCGTCATCCGTCTCACAGCCGCAGGCCTCCCCAGAGGTCCCCAGGCAGAGCCCGCTGTTGCAGGCGTCGTCGACCGTGCAGCCGTTGCCGTCATCGCAAGGCAGCGCATCATCCGTCGTGTAGGTGCACGCACCATCCGAGCAGCTGTCCGTGGTGCACGGGTTGTGATCGTCACAGAGGATCCGTGGGCTAGAGCGACAGACGCCCGCCTCGCAGCGGTCGTTTGGCGTGCACGCGTCTCCATCATCGCAGTCCATGCCGGTCGGCAGCTCCACGATTCTACAGCCCCCGGACGCCGGATCGCAGCTCGATACGGTGCATGGGTTCCCGGTATCTCCATCGCAACTCGGGACCGCCGTATCCTCGACGCACTCCCCGTCGGTGCACACCATGCGGCCATTGCACAGGTTGCCATCGTCGAGGTTCATACAGTCCGCGTCATCCGCGCAGCCACACCCAGGCTCACCGGGCGTGCACGGCGTCACATCGCCGGCATCGTCCACGTCGTCCTCTGGCCCCACAGCGTCCGATGCATCCACATCCGCCGCGACGTCATCACCTGCGACGTCGGCATCGAGTCCAACCTCACCAGCGTCCGTATCGGGATCGCCCTGAGTGTCTTCGACGGTCACGTCGTCATCTGCGTCATCGAGCACGACCGCATCAGTGGTCGTCACGACGTTACCGTCCGGTCCCCCTAAGAAGCCGGTTGGGAGGGTCCCCTGAACCGTGCCGCCATCCGTGCAGCCCACCGCAGCGAGCGCCGCAAGCAAGCAAAGAGAACGGGCCATCAAAGGGGCCAAAGAATCAAAACCGAGGTCGCTACGCAACGAGTCCTCCGCGGGCCGCGAGGCCAGTGTCCAATCGCGGGCCTCGATCGTGGGCAAAACGGTAGCAGCGAAGGGGTAACCCCGCCAATTGCTCGCCCTTCTCGCGCGCGACGTGGTTGCCGACCGATGGGTAAATTGGGTTCGCCTTGCACGTCGAGGCGCTGACATGCCAGGTTTCATGCGGGTGTCGGCGACGGTGATCCCCGACACCCGACCCCCCACGATGACTCAGAGAAGGAGTGATGCGATGCGCTCGCCACGCAGCCCAATTGACGCGGCTTGGTTGACCCACGCGCTGAGCGACACAGAGGCCGTCTTGCGAGACCACGCTCATGCCGAGCGGAAAGCGGCCGCGACGGCCATGAGCCTCGTGGTTCAGTACGCGGACATCCCGGAGCTGGTCGAGGCGATGACGTCGCTTGCGATCGAGGAGTTGGAGCACTTTCAGGAGGTGTTCGCTCAGATGACGCGGCGCGGCTACGTCCTCGGCGCCGATCCTGGCGACCCCTATGCGCGAGCTCTGGTGGCAGAGGTGCGCGGCACCCGTGAAGTCAAGCTGGTCGACCGCCTCTTGGTCGGGGCCCTGATCGAAGCACGCAGTTGTCGACGCTTGGCACTGTTGGGCCAGCACCATTCGGACCCGGAGCTCGCTGAGATGTGGACGAAGATGGCCCGCGCAGAGGCCGCCCATGGTCCCCTCTTCCTTGACCTCGCGAGGCGCCTTGGTCCAAGCCCAGAGGCCGTTGACGCAAGGCTTGATGCCCTCCAAGCGCTGGAGGCTCAGCTCATCGATGAGGGGCCGGTGCGCGCCGCGGTTCACTAGACGCCAACGCCGCGCAGTGACACCTGGGGCTCGGCGCACTGGGCCGGTCTCAGCCTCACGCTCGCTCTGAGGCGCTACGCGCACGACGGCACACCACGCTGAGCTCCTCGCGGAGGGTGGTGCCGTCGATCGGGTCGCAGGGGGAAGTGGGGCTGGCCGAATCACCGGGTATCGCTGTCAATGTCGTCTCCTCTTCATCGTGGTTTCTGGGCGGAACCTTAAGGGGGCCCTCGAACCACATGGAGATGCGCTCAGCGAATTGGGTAGCTGTACTCGTCACCGGCGTAGCTACGAACGACGATGTGCTCTTCGTCTTGATGCACGATGTACTCAGGGAGCAGGGGCACTTTCCCTCCCCCGCCCGGCGCATCGATGACAAAGTGGGGCACCGCCATCCCGGAGCTAAAGCCACGGAGCCCCTTGATGATGTCGAGGCCGACCTGGAGGGGGGTTCGAAAGTGGGCGATGCCGTCCGCCAGGTCTCCCTGGAAGAGGTAATAGGGCCGACACCGCTGCCTAAGCAGCCACAGGTTGACCGTCCGCACGACCTCGACGTCGTCGTTGATGCCGCTGAGCAAGACCATCTGATTGGCGACATTGAGGCCGGCGTCGGCGAGGGCTCGGAGGCATCGCGCGGCCTCTGGTGTGCACTCGGTGGGGTGATTGAAGTGGGTATGAACGAAGAGCGGCTGATACGGCGAGAGTCGCTCTAGAAGCTCGGGGGTGAAGCGATGAGGCAACGTGACAGGGTTGCGGGTGCACAAGCGGATGACCTCGATGTGCGGAATCGCCCGAAGGCGCTCCAGGACCGCGATGAGGCGATCGTCGGAGAGGCTCATCGGATCGCCACCGCTCACGAGGACGTCGCGCACCTCAGGGTGATCGGCCAGGTAGTCAAATGCGCCATCCAATTGCCGATGCGACGCCGCAGACGTCGGATCACCCACCTTCCGCTTTCGAGTGCAATGGCGGCAATACACAGGGCAATTGTGAGTCACATAGAGCAGCGCCCGATCGGGGTAGCGATGCGTCAGCCCGGGGACCGGCATGTGCGCCTCTTCACCCAAAGGGTCCGCCAGATCGAGGGGCGTCGGCCGCAGCTCAGCAGGATCTGGGACAGCTTGCCGGCGCACCGGGCACGTCGGATCCGTGGGATCCATCAGCGCTGCGTAGTACGGGGTGATCGCCATCTTAAAGCGCGCGTCGCACTCAGAGAACGCTGCGCGCTCCTCGTCGGTCAGCGAGATCACGCGCTCCAGCTCCGCCAAGGTCCGGACCCGATGACGCTGTTGCCACCGCCAATCCGACCACTCCGCTTCGGAGACATCCCGCCATGGGCCGCGCGCCGAATGCCCCGTGACGTCCTCGTCGATTCGTCGAAGCTGAGCGCCCTTTGAGGGCTGCGAGGTCTGGGTGTCGCGGTCGGTCACAGAGCGCATCATCCACGACCTTGGCCCTGGGGAAAAGGTTCGCTGTAAAGGTGGTCGTTCTGGACTCGAGTCGCTTCGTTCCTATGCTGGGGTGTATGCGTTGGTCATATCCGGTCGGCACACTCTTCGGCATCCCTATACGAGCCCACGGCTCGCTGCTCCTCATCTTGGGGTTGATGCTCCTCGCCTTCAGCAGCGACGCCCAAGACGTGGCCAGCTGGCTGTTGCCGCTGATGCTCACGATCGCGCTCTTCGGCAGCGTCCTGATTCACGAGCTTGGGCACGCCCTCGCCGCCCGCCGCTACGGCGTCAGCACACGCCAGATCATGCTCCTGCCCATCGGGGGGGTAGCGATCCTCGATGACTCGCCATCGGAGCCCATCCATGAGCTCTGGATCGCCCTCGCCGGTCCGGCGACCAGCCTCGGCCTCGCCGGGGTCACCTGGCTGGCCTTCTTCGCGACAGAGAACCAGCTCGCTGGCCACCTCGCAGTGATCAACTTAGCCCTCGGCCTCTTCAACCTCATCCCGGCCTTCCCCCTCGATGGAGGTCGTGCGCTCCGCGCGGGTCTGGCGTCCCGCGTCGGGCTCGGGAAGGCCACGCGCTGGGCTGCGCGCCTCGGGCGTGGGCTCTCTACCGTGCTGATCATTGTCGGGTTGGCCACCGGCGATCTCCTCCTGGCCATCGTCGGTCTCTTTGTCCTGGTCTCTGCGACGGCGGAAGCGCGGAGCACGATGCTGCGCATCGCCCTCGATTCGCATCAGGCCGCCGAGCTCATGGAGCCGGTCGAGCACATCTTCGGGGCGAGCGCCTCTGGAGAAGAGGTCGCCCATGTCCTACGGGAGCACGAGACGGTTGAGCACTTCCCCGTCGCCTTTGGAAATCGTATTTTAGGCGTCGTAGCGCGCTTTGGGCTCGAGCGCGCGCTTGAGGCGAATCACGAATTCCCGGGGCTCCACAGTGTCCTAGACCGCGCCATCGTGACGGTCCACCCGGACGCGACACTGCGCCGGGCGATCGAGCTCATGGGCGCTAACGGCTCGCGGGTCGCCATCGTGGCCGAGGGGGACGCAATCCAAGGCGTCCTCCGCATGGACAGGCTCGCCGAGCTGCTCCGCAAACGCTGACTTCGACAAGCTACTGGCGGGCAGGCTCACGTGTACCCTATACTGCGGCCACGTGAGCCTCACCATCGTCCAGAAATCGAACCTGTCGATCCAGCAGCCTGACTCTAGGAAGGCGTTGGTGTTGGCCGGTGGAGCGATCAGCGGTGGCGCGTTCAAGGTCGGCGGCCTCCTCGCCCTGAACCGCTTCCTGAAGAACTTCTCCGTGAATGACTTCGACATGTACGTCGGGATCTCGGCAGGGGCCTTCCTCGCAGCGCCGCTCTCCACAGGCGTAGCGCCTTGGGAGCTCGTTCAAGCCATCCGAGGTAACGAGGGGCGCATCAGCAAGTTCAGCTACATGGACTTTTACTATCTGAACTGGCGTGAGTTCCTGACGCGCCCCGCGAAGCTCGCGCGGAACAGCGCGATGCTTGGCCCGGCGATGGCCATCGCGCTGAGCCAACTCGTACCTAGACGACATCGCCAGCTGCGGGAGCTCGCGGCTGAATTCCTAAAATCACCAGGGCTTGAGACGGCCAGCGCGCTGACTGAGCCGCTCTTCGAGGCGATGGGCCGCAGCGCTCTCTTCAAGCCCGGCGGATATCTGCCATCCGGCGTGTTCGATAACCGGCGTATCGAGCGCTACGTGCGGATGAACCTCGAGAAGAATGGCTTCCCGAACGACTTCCGTAAGCTCAAGCTCCAGACCGGTAAGAGCCTGTATATCGTCGCGACCAACGTGAACACAGCCCAGCGCGTGGTCTTCGGCCACGACGAGAACCACAGCGCGACCATCTCCGAGGCTGTCCAAGCCTCGACCGCGATCCCCGGGTTTTTCCGGCCCGCCCGCGTCGGCCCAGAGGGGCTCCAGCAAGACTATATGGACGCCGCCGTCCGCAAGACCGCCAACATCTCGAGCGCGGTCCGACACGGGGCAAAGCTCATCGTCTGCTACAATCCGTTCCGCCCCTTCATCAATTACCACTACAGGCCAGGCTCCTCGGGAGAGCTGTCTCTGGCCGATATGGGGATGGGGGTCGTCTTGAACCAGGCCTTCAGGACCATGCTCCACAGCCGCCTGCGCATCGGCATCGAGAAGCTGCGCATGAACGATAAGTTCAAAGGCGACTGCATCCTCATCGAGCCCGCTGAGACCGACGCCCGCTTCTTCGCGATGAACCCGTTGGCGTTCTGGAAGCGCCCCGAGGCGGCGGCGCATGGCTACCAGTCCGTGAAGACCTCACTGGTCAAAAACTTCGAGACCCTCAAGCCCATCCTTGAAGCCCACGGCATCACCTGCGACCTCGAGGGCATGGAGGGCGAGTTCGCCGCCATCCGAAAAGCGAAGAGCGCGTCCGCCAAGCTGGACGTGATGCAAGCCGGCAAGTCGAAAGAAGCCGGGCTGCGGTTGGTGTCGGGGGGACGATGAGCCGTGTCGCGCTCTCCCTCGCTCCGGCGGGGCCGCTGAAGCCCGACACTTTGCAGGCCGGACTGGACGCCATGGTCGAACTCGGGGTCGAGCTCATGTGGCCAGAGGGGTGGCGTGCCCGCCTCGAGGAGCGCCACCACTACTTGGCGGGCACCGACGCGCGACGCGCGCGGATGCTCAGAGACGCCGTCGATCACGCCCCTGATGGCATTTGGCTCGCGCGTGGTGGCTACGGCTGTATACGCACACTCACCGCCGCCTTCGCGTACGACCTGAAGCTCTTTGAGCGACCCGCAGTGCCCCTTTGGGCCTTCAGTGATGGGACCGCCCTCCTCGCGGCCTGGGATCGCGCTGGGTGGCCCGCGTGGCATGCACCGCCAGCGACCCAATTCGCGCGCCTCGACGAGATGAGCCGCGCCCGTACCCGTGCCGCATGGCATGTGGATCAGGTCACGCCCTTCGAGGGCCTTGAGACCTTGGTCTCGGGGGACGCTGAGGCCCCGATGGCCGGCGGCAACCTCTGTGTGCTCGCGTCGATGGTGGGCACCCCCTGGCAGGCCGATCTGCGTGGACGCATCGTCCTCCTCGAGGACACTGGAGAGCGCGCCTACAAGGTCGATCGGCTCTTCACCCAGCTGGCCTATGCGGGCTGCTTCGAGGGGATCGCGGGGCTCGCTTTGGGCACCTTTACTCACGTCACTGATGAGCAATCTCAAGCGATCGATGACTTCTTCGCGCGGGTCGCCCCCTCCCTCGGGGTCCCTGTCATTCGGGGGCTTCCCCTCGGGCATGATGTGAGCAACGCACCGATCCCCTTTGGTGAAGGGAGCGGCTGGCTCGGGCGCATCGAGGCGCCTGACCACGGACCTGCGCGCCTTTCGTTCGTGCGACGATGACCCGAGCCGCATCGCGAGAGAGCGGCCTTCGGGCACTGCTTGAGGACGGCCGTGCTGCAGGGGCCTTCACTCAAGGGCACGCCTGGGTAGCCCACGACGGCAGCCCCGTCGCGCAGGCGCACACCGAGGGGGTCACCCCCGAGAGCCTGTGGGATGTCGCCTCGTTGACGAAGCCGATGGCGACGGTCACCGAAGTGATGCGCGCTGTGGGAGACGGGGTGATGACGTTGGACGAGCGCGTCCAGTCGCCGTCAGGTCTAGACACCACAGTCCGTGCCTTGCTGGCGCATCGCTCGGGCTTACCCGCGTGGGACGATCTATGGGCCATCGCCGAGCACAAGACCCCAGGGTGGCGACCCGGGACGGCGACCGTGAAGGCCGCTATCGCCGAGCGTATCGGAGAGCTGGCGGGGAGTGAGTCCGGGACGCGCTACAGCGATTTAGGGTTCATTAGCCTCGGGTGGCACCTCGAGGCGCGTCGCCAAGCATCACTGAATCGACTCGTGACCCGTTGGTGCTGGGGGCTCCCACCAGGGGCCCCGGGGCGCGGACGCGCGGTGCCGACTGGCCATTGCCCACGCCGACTGCGCCAAGCCCACGGTGAGGTCGATGACCTGAACGCATGGGTGCTCGGTGGGATCGCCGGCCATGCTGGCCTCTTCGCGACTGCAAACGAGGTCGGACAGTGGGCTCTGGGTTTGTCGAATTCGGCTGCGGGCCGGGGCGGCATGATCGACGGTGGGGTCATCCGGGAGTTCTGGGATCTCTCAAACCGCGCAGATGCGAGCACGACCTGGGTCTTGGGCTGGGACACCCCCACACCGCCCAACTCGACAGCGGGCGCGCGTGTCTCCAAGGACGCCGTGGGGCACCTCGGCTTCACAGGGACCAGCGTTTGGATCGATCGCGCTCACGATCTCATCGTCGTGTTGCTCACTGATCGTGTGGCGCTAGGTGCGCCGTCGAAGGCCGTCATGCGCGGGTTCCGGCCGCGCTTTCACGACGGCGTCCGCGATCTTTTGGGCCTCTGAATTGAGGAGCCGGGATCTCCCCTACCCGGGCGCCCGGTTCAGATGTAGCGCTGGTCGCAATCGAAGATGCATGGGTGCGGTTGTCGGCCCTCGCGCGCGTGTGATAGATCTACACGCTGCGGGGTAAGGTAGGGGCGATGACGGACGCGTCAACGTGACCGTACCCCAGATCTCTCAATTGTCCGTGAGGGTACATGTCGGCGACCGACCTGTTGGAAGCGTTTGAGGCCAAGCCATCCGATCATCGCGCCTTTGAGGCGCTCATCGTTCACCTCATCCAAGAGAACGATCTTGAGACACTCGAGGTCATCTACTCGCGATTAAATGAGTGGATTGAGGATGCAGAGTCGAGCCCGATATTGCGGGTCTTGAGTCAGCAAGCCCGTAAGGCTGAGGACCCGGAGATCGGCACGTTCCTCTATTTCTGGAACGGAATGACCTACTGGCAAGAGTTCGGAGACGAGCAGAAAGCCGAGATGTCCTTCCGCAAGATCTCAACCACGCCACCCGATCACGAGCCTCTACGAGAGTTCTACCTCGCCTACTACACCAAGCAGCAAAACTGGCGTCGCCTGGAGCAGTTCCTCACCGATCCCACCAAAGGCGGGATGGAGGACCTGATCGAGGTCAAGCGCATGCTCGGTCGCCTCGCCACCGAGGCAGGACAACCCGACCGAGCGGTCGGGTTCTGGCAAGGCGTCCGGACCGCCGACCCGCTGGATGAAGAGGCCGAGTCAGCCCTGAGTGAGCTCTACCGCTCCGTCGGTAAGTGGCACGCGATGGTCGACCTGCTCAAAGAGCGAGTCACGCGCTTGGGTGCAGACGATCCCGACGGGTGTATCGCGCTCTACCGGGAGATGATCGACATCTACCGGACACACCTCAACGCGCCGTCAAAGATCGTCGCGACTTGGCAGTCCGTGCTTGAGATCGACGCGGGGAACCTAGAGGCCCTCGACGCCCTCGCTCAAGAGTACGAGGGGATGAATCGGTGGCCGGACCTCGTCAAAGTCCTGCAGCGCAAGATCCACCACACGCCGGACAGCGAAAAGCAGATCGCGCTCCACGAGCGCATCGCTGGCATCTTGATGGAGCGCTTTAACAACGCCTCCGAGGCGACAAAGCACTACCAGGCCATCCTCGACCTCGATGAGACTCACAGCGCCTCAGTGGCCAAGCTGAAGGAGATCTACGAGGGCCGACGCGACTATGAGAGCTTGGTCCAGCTGACCATGCGTGACTTGCTCTTCAACGAAGATGACGAGGCCCGCCAAACAGGCGTCTTGGACTTGGCGCGGATGGCGAGTGAGCACATCCGCAAGCCCGAGACCCCGATCATGCTTTGGGAGCAAGTCCTGGAGGAGGCCCCGGAGCACTTGGAGGCTCTGAGCGCGCTTGAGGGCCTGTACGAGCGAGAGAAGAACTACGACGCGATGTCGCAGGTGCAGCTTCGCCGCGTCGAGCTCCTCGACGATCCCGCCGAGCGCATCGCTGTGCTCGACAAGCTGGGGATCTTGTACTCCGGCAAGCTCAACAACGCTGACGCAGCGACCGAGATCTGGAAGCGCCTACTCAGCGAGGATCCAAGCCACCAGAAAGCCCAAACCGAACTGCGGAAGAAGTACACCGCAGAGCGAGACTGGGAGCAGCTGGAGTGGTTCTTCCGGACCTACAGCACCGTGGCGGAGTGGATCCGCACCCTCGAGAGTCAGCTCAAGAAAGTCGACGACCCTGAGGAGAAGCAGACGCTCCTGCTCGTCGTCGCCAAGGCCTGGCTCACAGAACTCGACGACCAGCGCCGCGCGGTCAAGAGCTTGGAGGGGATCCTTGAGCTCGATCCGAGCAACAAGAACGCCGCCGAGATGCTCATCCCTATCTACCGCGAGATCAGCGCGTGGAAGAAGCTGCCTGCCGTCTATGAGGTGGTCCTAGAGGTCACCAACGATCCGCACGACAGGCTCGCGCTCTTGCTCGCGAAAGCAGAGGTATTAGAGGCCCACCTTAGGGACGCCGAGGCCGCCTTCTTCGCCTACCTCGAGGCCATTCAAAGTCACCCGAACAACGTCGAGCTCTACGGACAGCTGCGTCGCCTCGCAGAGAAGAGCAAGAACTGGGAGGTCTACACAGCGACGATCGAGGACACGGCGGACCTGATCTCGGACGAGGCCGATCGTGCAGCAGCCCTGCTCGACTTGGGCTTGGTGTACATGAACGCCATGCATGAGCCCGAGGCAGCCTTGGATGCCTTCAGTCGGGTCATTGCTCTGGATGACGGCAACCGTGCTGCCTTGGACGCGATGGAGTCCCTCCACCGTGCTTCCGGCGCCCATGAGTCCCTCGTCGAGGTCCTGCAGCGTCAGCTCGCGATCGCTTCCGACTCCGACCGACGCAAGGCGCTGCTCTTCAGCCTCGCGCAGACGTGGCGCGATGACATCGGCGACGCGGGCGAAGCGGAGCAAGTCTTCGTTGGCATGCTGGACGAATTCCACACGGACACGTCCATCCACGACGCCTTGGTCAACATCCTGATGCCGGCCGAGCGCTACGGTGAGCTCGGAGAGATCCTCGCCTTAAAGCGCGATGTCTTGGTCGCCGAGGAGGCTGCCCCCGCCACCCTCGCAGATGTCGAGTGTCAGCTCGGCATGCTCGCTTATGGCGTCTTAGACGAGGGACAGCGGGTCAGCGCAGCGCTCTCCCATTACGAGCGCGCCCTCGGCCTAGCTGCTGACCACGCTGAGTCGATTCGACAGCTAGAGGCTCTGCTCGCAGACGAAGACGAGCGCCTCCACATCGCGACGACCCTGGCCGCGATCTACGAGCGACGCTCCGAGTGGGACAAGCTCGCAGATGCGCTTGAGATTCAAGCGCTCTCCGCGGAAGAGCTCGGTGATCCAGTCACCGCCGCTGCGCTCATTGAGCGACTCGCCCTGCTCTACACCGAGACCGCCAATCGGCCTCGCTTGGCTTGGCGAAGCTATGCGCGCCTCCTCGCGCTCGACCCGGCACGTTGGGAGATCCGTGATGCCCTTGAGGCGCTGACGGACGCCTTCGATCGGTGGGATGAGCTTGTGGGCCTCTACAGCGTCCTCGCAGACGAAGCAGCAGACGGCGAAACCCGGCTGGCAATGCGGCTGACCGTCGCTCGAACCCACGATCACCGCCTCGACAACCCCGAGGCCGCGCGGACCTTCTATCAGCACATCTTAGAGGAGGACCCCAACCACTCCGAGTCACTCGATGCGCTGGAGCGGCTCTTCGAGACCCTCGCGGAACCTGAGGACCTGCTTGAGATCTATCGTAAGAAGAGTCAGCTGACCGAGGACACTGCAGAGCAGCTCAGCTACCTCTTCCGGATGGCCGAGGTGCTCGCGGATCGCCTTGAGCGACCCGACGAAGCCATCGACGCAATCCACCAAGCACGGGCCCTCCAGCCGGACAACGCTGAGGCGACGGAGCGCCTCGATGCGCTCTTGGTCAAGACCGAGCAGTGGGACGACCTAGCCTCCCTCCTCGACAGCCTCGTGAGCGACGCCAGGGACGACGACGCGATCGCGCTGATGCTGCGCCGCGCGGAGCTGACCGAGCATAAACTCGGCGCCCCCACCGAGGCCATCACACGCTATGGGGACATCCTCGCGCTCGCCCCTGGTCAGGAGGGGGTCGTAGCGGCTTTGGAGCGGCTCTTTGACGAGCCCGACTTTGCCGGTGACGTCGCGCCCCTTCTCCAGCCCGTCTACGAGGCGCGCAATGACTGGCAGCGCCTCATCGGGGTGTTCCAGGTGCGCGTCGACACGAGCGACACCGATGACGAGCAGATCGCGTGGCACTACAAGATCGCAGCGCTTTATGAAGGCGCCGGCGAGACCCCAGAACTCGCGTTCGAGCACTACGTCGCGGCAGCGGTCGTTGATCCCGGCCGAGAGTCGACCCTCGATCAGCTGCTACGTTTGGCGGACATCCTCGACTGTCACCGAGAGCTTGTCGGGCACATGCAGGCGCTGGTCGACGAGATCCACGACGACATGCGTCGACGAGAGACGCACCGTATCCTCGCGGGCCTTTGCCGGGACCGTGCCGGAGACCTCGAGGGCACGGAGATGCACCTCCGCGCGCTCCTGGAAATCGACGAACGGGACATGCCCGCGATCGACGCGTTGATTCAGCTCTACCGTGGTCAGCACAACACAGCCCGCCTCATCGACATGCTCCTGAGCAAGGCGCCGATGGTAGACGACCAAGCTGAGGGTAACCGGCTCTTTGCGGAGGCCGGCTCCCTGTGCGCAACAGACCTTGAGACCCCAGACCGCGCGATTGAGATCTACGAGTCTCTGCATCAGCGTGATCGAGATGGAGACGTCGCCTTGAACGCCCTGGAGGTGCTCTACCAGCGCGTCTCAGCGTGGGACCGCTTGGTCGACGTGTACCGACAGAAGATTGAGCGCGAGGAAGAGACCGAGGCGCGCAAACGCATCGCAGCACAGATGGCCACCATCCAGGCGACGCACCTCGAGGCCACCGATGATGCCATTCAGACGTGGCGCACCGTGCTCAGCTGGGATGAGGTCGACGTCGACGCCATGCGTGAGCTCGACACGCTGATGCTCGTCAACGAGGACTGGTATGGCCTGAAGGAGATCCTGGGCCGCCTGCAGCCGCTGGTGGACACGGACGAGTGGGCAGAGCTTCAGTACCGCCTCGCGAAGCTCCACGAGGACGACGACCAACTCGCCGACATCCGAGAAGCAATCCAGTGCCATGAGGCCTTGCTCGCCCGAGCACCTCAACACGAAGACGCCATCGACTCACTCGAAGCGATCATCACCGAGCGTGACGAGCGAGAGCTGGCCTTTGAGGTCCTGCGCCCCGTCTTAGCTGCCATGGAGGCGTGGGAGCGACTCTGGGCTCAGTACCAAGTGCTCGCCCACCACAGCGCCGATATGCCCCAGCAGCTGCTGCTGCGCCTTCATGAGATGGCGACCCTCGCTGACGGCGAGCTGGCCGATCCTTCTCGGGCCTACGGAGCCTTGGACCGCGCCTTCCGTGCGAACCCACGACACTCTGAGACGGTTGAGCGGATCGAGGCGTTAGCGACGCGTGAGGGTATCCTCGAGAGCTTGGTCGCCCTCTATCAAGAGATCTCAGAGGACGCCGATGATGACCTGGCGCTGCAGCTGAGGCTGCGCATGGGCGCCTTCCTTATGGAGGATCTCGACGAGGCCGAGCGGGCCGTCTCGGTCTACATCCTCATCCGAGAGGATGACCCGGATCACCTCGAAGCGCTCTCTCGACTGGCGCAGCTCTACCGACAACAGTCCCTCGGCGCGGAGCTCGCGGACATCCTCCGCAGTCAGGTCGATGTGCACCATGAGCCAGGGCGCAAGATCACGCTGCTCTCCGAGCTGGCGACGGTCAAAGAGACTCAGCTCAGCGACGCCTCAGGCGCCCACGATGCGTACATCGAGATCCTGGACATCGATCGCTCAGAGGAGGGGGCGATCAGCGCCCTGCACCGCCTCGCAAGCGAGGGTGTCCACCCCCTCGACATCGCCGAGCGCTTGGAGTCCGTCTACACGGAGAGTGAGCGCTGGCAAGCGCTTCATGGACTCCTAGAGATCAAGCTAGGGGCGGTCAGTGATGAGGGCGACCAGCTTGAGCTTTCGCGACAGCTCGCCGAGCTCAACTTGCGCAAGCTCGACAACAAGGCGAACGCCATCACCTGGTACGGGCGCTCCTTGGTCCTGGATCCAGACGACAGCTTCCTGCTTGAGCAGCTTACCGCGCTGACCGAGGAGACGGAGCGCTGGGCAGATCTGCGACCGATCCTCATGGACGCCGCCGGGGTCGCCGACGATTCGCGAAAGGTCGAGCTGTGGGGACAAGCCGCAGACATCAACCGAGTGCAGCTCGACGACGCTGAAGAGGCCGAGCGCGTCTATCGTCTCGTCTTGGAGCTCGATGGCGAACATGCCTCATCGTTGCGCTCTTTGGACGGGATGCTCGTACGCCAAGCGCGCTGGGCAGACCTTGAGCCAGTCCTCATCGCCTCAGCGGAGGTCGCTGAGTACGACGAGGAGCGCGTCACGCTCTTGATGCGGCTCGCAGCCCTCTACCGAGACGAGCTCTCACAACCCGAGGAGGCCATCGCGGCGCTCTCTCAGGTCCTTGATCTCAACGACATGCACCGAGACGCCCTGACCGGGCTTGAGGCTCTCTACCGCTCGGGTGAGCAATGGACCGCGCTCTTCGAGACAGAGCAGCGGCTCGCGGAGACGAGCCGGGAAGACTCGGATCGTGTGCACTACTTGTCCGACATGGCGCGGTTGGCAGAGGTCCACCTCGACGCGGTCGACAACGCCATCGAGCTCCTCGAAGAAGTGCTCATGGTGGCCCCTTCACGGGTCGAAGCGGTCCACGAACTTCAGCGGCTGTTGGCACACACCGAGGCGTGGGAGGCGTTGGTCGAGTCCTACGAGCGTGAGCTCCGAATCGGCGTGGCCGACGCGCGCGCTCTCGAGCTCCACAAGCTGCTCGGTCGTACACTGCAGGGGCGCTTGGACGAGGCCTTCAGGGCCATGGGCCATTGGGAGCAAGCTCGCACCCTCGCTGCGGAAGACGAAGAGGTCCTGGGGGCACTACGTGAGCTCTATCGAGAGGGCTTCAACTTCGAGAAATTGGTCGATGTCCTGCGCGCGAAGCTCGCGAGCGGCCAGCATGATGAGGCTGGTCAGCTTGGCATATGGCGCGAGCTCGCCGAGCTCTTCACCGAGTCGATCAACACCCCACCGGATGCGATCGATGCGTGGGAGCATGTGCTTGAGCTCGCCGAAGCAGACTCGAGGGCCATCGAGGCGCTAGAGATCCTCTACCGCCAAGAGCAGCAGTGGGCTAAAGCCGTGTCGCTTGGTCTCCTCAAGGTGGCGCACACCGAGCCCGGTGACGCGCAGCTCGAGATCTGGATGGATGTCGCTCAGATTCAGGAACAGCGCATCGAGGACCCCGCCGGCGCCGCCTCGACCTATCGCACGGTGCTCAATGCACACCCCTCGAACCTGGATGCCGGAAGGCGCCTTGAGAAGATCTACCGCGCCGACGAGAGCTGGGAGCAGCTGGCAGAGCTTCTGTACAAGCGCACCGAGCACCTCGAAGACGCCTTCGAACGCCTCCAGAACCTCAGGAACCTCGCGCAGCTCGCTGAACATCAGGTCGGCGACCTCGAGATGGCCTTCAGCGTCATCGTACAGGCCAACGAGCAGGTCCCCGATGATATCGCCACCCTCGAGGAGGCCGCGCGCCTCGCTGAGGCGACCGGCGAGTGGGAGGAGATGGTCGCTGTCTACGATGGGTCGTTAGATAGCCTCGAGGGTGACATCGCCCTCGACGTTGCCATCAAAGCGGCCACCATTGTGCGAGACCGACTCGAAGACAGCCCCACGGCGGTCAACTACTTCGTGAGGGTCCTCTCCCTCGATGAGGATAACGAGATCGCCCTCCGTGCCCTCGTGGCGCTCAATGAGTCGCTGGAGCGTTGGGGGGAGCTCGTGGTGGCGCTCAGTCGCCTCAGTGAGGTCTCACCGAACTACAACGAGCGCCTCGAACTGATGGAGGCCGTCGCTGACTGTCATGAGGTGAAGCTCGGTGATGGGGATGCTGCTGTCGCAGCGTGGTACGCCCTCTTTGAGGTCGACGAGATGCACCGTGGTGCGCTTAAGAACCTCGAGCGCTTGCACCAAGTCCGAGAGGAGTGGCCCAAGCTCATCAAGATCCTCGATCGCATCGCGGACGCAGAGCCTTCCAAGCTCGTAGAACTGCATATCCGCGTGGGCGCGATCCTCGACGACAACCTGCAAGATGACGTCGCCGCCATCGAGCGCTTCGAAGAGGTCCTCTCACTCCAGCCAGATAATTTGATCGCGCTGGAGCGGCTTGAGGTCCTGTATGTCGACCGCGACGACTGGGAGAAGCTCATCGATGTCTTCGAGCGCTCCGTAGACGCCCACAAAGAGGTCGATCAGCGCATCGATCTGGCGCTCAAGATCGCGACGATTCAGCGCGAGATCTTCAAGGACAGCGACTCCGCAGCTGACTGGTATAACCGCATCCTGACCATGGAGCCTGGCCACGGTGAAACAATCGGTCTCTTAGAGGCCGTCTACACCGGAGCCGAGCAGTGGGAGGACTTGGTCTACTTGCTCGAACGCAAGCATGGCTGGGCCGAGGGCGCCGAGGCCAAGAGCCGGGCCCTCTTGGAGATGGCCGCCGTCCATCATGAGAAGCTCGATGATATCGGCAGCGCAATCCGCGCCTTTGAGCGCGCGCTTGAAGAGACCCCCAGTCACCGCGGAGCGCTCGACACGCTGCAAGCGCTCTACGCCGAAGAGGGGCTCTGGGATCGCGTCATCGACACCATCCGACGCAAACTGGAGATCATCGACGCGACCGAGGAGCGCATCGCGCTGATGTGCACCCAGGGCAAGATCAGCCACGACGAGATGATGGACGTGGCGGCAGCCGCTGGGTACTACGACGCCGCGCTCCTCGAGCGCCCAGGCCATCCCCCGGCCATCGATGCCTTGATCGCGCTCTACACCGAAGAGGAGCGCTACGAGAAGGTCATCGAGACGCTGGAGCACAAGCTCAACTCCCTCGAGGATGAGGTCGCCATATGCGCGGCCCACGTCGAGCTGGCCACCGTCTGGCGCGAGCAGCTCGATAACCGTGAGAAGGCTCTGGAACATCTGGAGGCAGGCGTCGACGCCGATCCGATGAGCCGTGATGCCCTGATGCCGCTCGCGGACCACTACATCGGTATCGAAGGATGGATTAAGGCGATGCCGCTGCTGGAGCGCATCCCTGATGTGGTGAACGCCGAGGCAGAGCCGCAGGTCATGGCGTCTATTCACAGGAAGCTCGCGCAGTGCGCAAAAGAGCTGCTGGACTACGATCGTGCCCTTGATGAGTATCGCTTGGCCTCCGAGCACCTCCCCGAGGACCCGATGATCCAGCGCGGCCTCGGCGGTCTCTACTACCGTCAAGGCGAATGGGCCCAGTCTGAAGCAGCCTACGAGGCCTTCTTACGGCTCGCTGGCGATGACCTCACGGACGAGGACTTCGTGCGCGTGAACTTGCGTCTCGGTGAGTGCGCGACAAAGACGGGGCACACAGAGCAGGCGAACAGCTACTTGATGCGGGTCCTCGACGAGCGCCCCAACAGCGTCGACGCGATTCGGCAGGTCAGTCAAGTCTGTGAAGCGCAAGAGCAATGGGACGACGCGATCACCTACAAGCGTCAGCTCTTGGATCTCCTCCAAGAGCCCTTCGATCGCTTCTCTACCCACGTGGAGATCGGTGACATCTTCAACGCCAAGCTCAATGACTTGGATAGCGCCGTCGACGCGTACGAGGCCGCCCTCGACCAGGGCAGCTTTAACAAGACGCCCATGCTCGCATTGGTCCAAATCGAGGCGCGCCGGAAGAACTTCCCAGAGGCCATCCGTTGGCTAGAGCGGTTGATCGAGACGGAAGAGGATCCCAAGCGCAAAGCGGACAAGGCGAACCTGATCGCCCTCATGTACCGGGACGAGATCGGCCACCCCGACGAGGCCGCGCGTTACTTCGGTAAGGTCCTGGACTACGACCTCTCCAAGCTCGAGGCGTTCCGAGCCATCGACGAGCTCCTCACCAAGGAGCGGAACTGGTCAGGGCTCGAGCAAGCCTACGTCGCGATGCTCGAACGTGTAAACGCAGCCGGCGAAGCATTCGAGCGGGGACCTGCTCTGAGCTTCACCCTGAACCGTAACCTCGGTGAGGTCTACCGTTCGCGTCTGCGGGACGTCGAGCGGGCGATCGGTGCCTACGAGGCGGCGCTGGCGATTCGCACGGATGACACCGTCGTGCGGGAGATCCTGCTCTCACTCTATGAGGCCTCCCCTACGCGCTGGGCAGATGCAGTCAATCAGCACCGGTACTTGGTAGCAGCCGAACCGGATCGGTTTGAGAGCTACCACCGCCTCTTCCAACTCTACGTCCGCATGGAGCGACCCGACGCTGCGTGGTGTGTCGCGGGGCTTCTGTGTGGGTTGGATCAGGCAAACCCAGACGAGGAGTCCTATTACCACGAGCACGTGGATGCGCTCGCTGTGGAGCCCTCACGTAACCTCGACGACGCCAGTTGGGAGGCCTTCCTCATCAGCCAGGATGAAGATCGAGCGCTGGGTCAGATCTTCGGGATCATTTACGCCGCGCTAGGAAAGAGCCTCGGTGGGATCCAGACCCTGAAGGACTTCGGCCTCAAGAAGAAAGACAAGCTCGACCTCGATCAGAAGACGCTGCTCGCCGGCGCGATTAGTGGCGTCGGGCGCACCCTAGGCCTCCCCATGCCCGAGGCCTACATCGGACCGGGCATGGGCATGGAGTTGCTGCCCACGATGCCGCCAGTGTTGCGCATCGGTCAGGACATGACGACCGGGCATTCGCAAAAGGACATCGCCTTTCATGCTGCAAAGCAGATGTCCTACACCCACCCCACGCGGGTGATGGCGACGCTCTACCAGCGAGAGCAGCTGGATCAGTTCTTCATGGCGGCCTTTAGCCTGATCGATCCGAACTTCCAGATGCCAGTGAAGGCAGGCCTGTCCGAGGCGCAACTCCAACAGCTCGCGCAAGCCGTCGGCGAGATTCGTGCTGAGCTCGATCGGCGTGTGAGCCCACAGCAACGCAAGGAGTTGGAGCTCCACATTGACACATTCCGGGCTCAAAATGTGCTCCCTGAGATCGGCAGCTGGCACCGTCAAGTCGAGCTCACAGCCAACCACGCAGCCCTCTTTGTCTGTGGTGACATCGAGATGGCGGAGCGGTTACTCGCCCGCGAGGTGGTCGGCAGCTCCAAGCTGGGTCGTGGAGAGAAACTTAAAGATTTGGTCTACTATGTGCTGAGTGATCGCTATGCAGACGCACGGCGGACATTTGGTTTGACTGTGCACGTTGAGGAGCCGTCATAGGCGGAGAACTCCAAGAAGGGTCGCTCTACGTTGTCGCGACGCCGATCGGTAACCTCGAGGATATGACCTTTCGCGCGGTCCGTATCATGCGGGAAGTGGACCGGATCGCCTGCGAGGACACTCGGGTCACGAGGCGTCTGTGTGATCACTTCGGTGTCGACACACCGCTGATGCGACATGAGGCCCACAACGAAGCTGCCAGCACCGAAGGCATCTTGGCGCTCCTTGAGCGTGGAGAGTCAGTCGCCCTCGTCTCCGATGCTGGCACGCCCTGCATCAACGACCCGGGCCAGAGGCTCATCGCCGCCGCGATCCGAGATGGCCACCCAGTGATCCCGATCCCTGGGGCCAGCTCCCTCATCGTCGCGCTGAGCGCCAGCGGCCTCCCGACCGAGCAGTTCACCTTTCATGGGTTCTTCCCAAAGAAGGCCCGAGCGCGGCGCGCCATGCTGTCGACGCTCGCCAGCGGCACCCACGCCTTCTTTTGCCCGGCAAGAGATCTGCCCCTCATGGTGGATGAGCTCGCGGAGACACACCCTCAGACCGAGCTTGTCCTGGCCCGGGAGATCACCAAGCGCCACGAAGCCTGGATGCGTGGTCCTGTCATAGAGATCGCGGAGCGGCTGGATCGCGATACCCCCCCCAAAGGTGAAGCGGTCGTCCTCCTCTACCGCCCCCCCAAGGGTGAAGACTCCGTCACCGACTCAGACATTGTGGCCGCTGTGATCCCCCTGATCGAGGGCGGCGTCCGAAAGAAAGAGGCGGCGGCTCGAGTCGCCGAGTCCCTCGGGGTCAGCAAGCGACGCGCCTACCAGCTGACGATTCAGCTGTAGGCCAACACCGAGGTCCCACCCGCAGGATCGATCCAGTCCAAGTACGCTTGCACGGACCAGGGCCGCCCAAGGAGCCGCATAAGCCCCTCTTTAGGAGCACACAACGCCCCCGGGGCGAGCACCTCCTTGAGGAACGGCTCTAAGGCACCGGGCGCACAGGTCCTGCGTGAGATGTACGACACGACGTCGCAGGCGACCGCCCGCGAGTACGGATACGCCGCATAGGTCGCCCCGTACGCAATCAGGTGCGGGAAGTGCGCATAGAGACGCTCGGCGAACCTCGCACCGTCGCCATAGCGATCAAACATCTCCGAATCGAAGGCGTCTAGATCTGCCCATGCAGCGTCTCGCTGATGCAAAGAGAGGCTGTAGTCGGAGTAGAGGAGCTGACGCATCACGCGTGCGCCTCGGGAGCTGACCTCTCTACTCCTCAAGCGCTCAACCTCGGTCGAGCTCCATCCCAACTCGCTCAAGACCTCGGGCTCCCAGGCCCAATGTTCAAAGACATGCGCCGCCAACTCGGCCACATCACGCCCCTGAGGGGGTCCGTTCAATGCCACCCAGCGTGACCGCGACGCGCAAAGGTGGTGCACGACATGACCCACTTCGTGAAAAAGCCCAACGATGGCGGTGTGAGACATCGGCTGTTCCGCGGCGAGGGACGCGATCAGCGCGACCTCCGCGAGCACGGACGGTGCGCACCCCGTCCTGATGCGCATCGTCTTCGGCGCAGAGCCCTTCCCTGTGCGCGCAGCGAGATCCAAGAAGACACGCCCCAGGCAACGCTCTGCATCGGAGATCTCCCACACCACGATCTCACGGGCCCAAATAGACGCGCCCTCGACGACCCGAATACGCCACCCCAGAGCGCGCTGAAAGAGCCCCCGCAACGTCGCGATCACCTGCGTCGGTGTGGCTGTGTTCGAGCCTGGCGCTGGCGGGTGCTGCTGTGCCCGCGCCCAAGTCAGACTCCAAGGGGGCAACGCGTCCTCGCTGTGAGCCCCCAAGAGCGCCTCCCTCTCACGCTCGGCGGCCGACCGGGCCACGCTCTCGACCCGCCTCAGGAAGCCGCGGATTGATGGCACGTCACCTGCCATCGTGTGGCGCACCTCAAGGTTCGCCCAATCCGTCAGCCCCAAGGCCTCCGCCGCGGCCTGGCGAGC
The DNA here is from genome assembly GCA_049602155.1 of Myxococcota bacterium. GTDB lineage: Bacteria > Myxococcota_A > UBA9042 > PHBI01 > JBMYRH01 > JBMYRH01. Next base: position 117,550 of record JBMYRH010000001.1, read on the forward strand.
CTCTAGGAGCTGCACCAAGACAGGCCCATTGTCGGGCCAGCCATGAGCGTTTGTCGCCTCCCACACGCGGCGACGCGTCGACGGCACCTGACATCGCTCTAAGACGGATGCCGTGACGCCTGCGGTGAGAGAAATGCACCGCTGTCCCTCATGGGAAGACATGTGGGCCTCCCGCCACCCCTCCTCCATGCCGTCCAGCTCCGAGTCCGCCGAGATTGGGACACGCGCACCGACCTGACCGAGATGCCGACGGTAGATCGCCGAGGTTCGAGAGATGATCGTGCGCAGCTCTCGGAGGCTGGCGCGTTCGTCCTGGGTGCGATCGGCGCCGTGCAGACGCCCTATCTCCAGGAACACCTGGTACAGGGCAGCGAGCCCCTCCTCGCTGCTCGCATCCGCTGCAACACGTACGACCTGAAAGAGCGCAGGGTCGCTTAGGCGCTCAGACAAAAACCGCAAGAGGTCGCGATGCACGTCAAGCGCGGCGCTGCGAACCTCCGCGTGAGGGTGGCACGCCGCCAACAGAGTTGACGCAGCACGGGGGTGATCTAGGAGCTGCACCAGCGCGTCGAGCGCCTCTGCAACCTCGTAGGGCTCGGTAGCGACTAGGACGGCGTCCGCCCGCTGATGCGCCTCATCGAGTAAGGGCAGAGTTCGTGCCTTCAGGTTGCCTACGCTTTGCCACCACCAGAAGTCGTTCATCTCGCCGTCGCGGGGGGGATAGGTTTGGGGTATGCTCGCCAAGAACCCGTATCTTACCCCAGAGCAGTCCATGGCCACAGACGTCACCCAATGGTTCGATACCCCGATCGCGGTCCTCGACGTCGAGACGACCGGGCTCGACCCGCAAAACGACCGCGTCATCGAGATCGGCGTCGTGCACATGCTCGCCGGCGAGGTCCAGGACGTCTATTCGACCTTGGTGAACCCGCAACGAGAGTTGCCGGCTGAGGTCACCAGCATCACGGGAATCGAGGCAGATGAGCTAACGACTGCGCCCACCTTCGAGGCGATCGCCGAGACCCTGAGCGGGTGGCTCGAGGGACGGGTCTTCGTCGCTTACAACCTGCCCTTTGACCGCGCCTTCATCCAAAACGAATTCCAGCGCTTGGACATCCCTTGGAGCCCCGAGCGCTGCGTCGACCCGCTGGTGTTCGTCCGAGAACTGCATCGTAAACAGGGCTCAAAACGCCTCACTGCGGTCTGTGAGCGGCTCGGCATCCCGCTCGACAGTGCTCACCGCGCGTCTCATGACGCCGAGGCGACAGGCCACGTCCTGTACAAGCTGCGCGACCAGCTCCCTGCGGGCCTCAACGATCTCATCCTGCTCCAAGCCCAGTGGGCACAGCAGCAAGAGAACGAGATGGCAGGTTGGCGCAGCCGCAAGGGAGACCGCTTCGAGAACCCGATGGTAGCGAGCGAACCCGCCGATCGGGGTAACGCGCTCGGTCCGGCCTACACCTATGGCGACGACAGCGACCCCGTAAGGGCCATGTTCACGCACCTCCCCACATCAGGCTCACGGCGATGAGGGCCCTGTTCATCGTCGCCGCTGCGCTGCTCTTCGCAGCCTGTGGCAGCACGGCGGCCTCCCTTGATGGCAAGGCATCAGCACCTGTGGAGACCACCTCTCCCGAGGCGTTGGCCCTTCAGATGCTCACCGGCACCTGGACCGTAGGTCAGGATCGGCTCGTCCTCACGGCCGACGGGACCTACCTATGGGAACGAGAGCAAGCCTGCGATCTCCCGCCCTGCCCTATCGACCAAACCAGCGGCTCCTTTGTGCCCCGCGCACAGGCACTTCACCTCGCGACCGTCGCAGGCCCCGAGCTGGTGCTTCCTTATATCATCAGCTCCGATCCGAGGCGGATCACGCTGAGTCACCCCGACGGACGTCGCTGGACGCTCCCCTTTGTCGAGTGAAGACCACGACACAGGGGTGAAGACGGGCGCTCCCTCGCGGACCTTCGTTGACCGCGGCGGCACCTTCACCGACATCATCACTGTCGACAGCCGCGGTGCGCTCAGTGTCGACAAGGTCCGCTCTGACGTGGCCGTCATCGGTGACTTGGCCCGCGGCGCGCTGACCCTTGGGACCACGGTTGCCACCAACGCGTTATTAGAGCGGCACGGCGTCCGAACCCTCTTGATCGTCACCGAGGGCTTCGCTGACTTGCCCTGGGTGCGCGACCAAACACGCCCTCACCTCTTCGACCCGGACGCCGAGCGTTCACCACCGCTCTGTACGGAGGTGTTCGAGGTCGGTGGCCGCATCGACAGCTCAGGGGAGGTCATTGAGCCCCTCACGCTGGATGAAGGGAAGCTCGGTCAATTGCTGATTGAGGCGCGCATTGAGGCGGTCGCGATTGTGCTCGTGAACAGCCACCGGTCGGCACGCCATGAGCGCCTCGTCTCGGAGGCTGTCAGAGGCGCTGCTCCCACGAGTATTTGGCTCACCGTTGGGCATGAGATTTCACCTGAGCTCGGATACTTAGCGCGGATAGAGACAGCGCTCGTCGACGCCGCCATAAGCCCCATCCTGGCCCGCGCGATGGACCGTGATCGTATCCCGGGCGATGCCTTGGCCATGCGCTCCGATGGCGGGCTCTGCCCCGCTCATGACTTGCGCGCTCCAGACGCGGTGCTCTCGGGACCGGCAGGAGGCGTCCTCGCCGTCGCCGCGGTCGCCAAGCAAGCAGGGTTCGAGCGGGCCGTTGGGCTGGACATGGGCGGGACATCCACCGATGTATGCCGGGTGGAGGTCGGCGTGCTCCCTCGGAGAGAAGGCGACGTCGAGGTCGCCGGAGTCGCTCTACGACGCCCCATGCTTGAGGTCGAGACGATCGCGGCCGGTGGCGGCTCAGTGCTCTCGCAAGATGACCAACGACTGACCGTCGGGCCTGAGTCAGCTGGTGCCCACCCAGGACCCCAGTGCTACGGTCGCGGAGGTCCCCCTACCCTCACGGATGCAGCGCTGGCGCTCGGCCTAATGGACGCAGCGGCCTTCACGCCCCCCCTCGACCCCACACAGGTCTCACTCCCCGGGCGCGCCGAGGACTTCGTCGACATCGCGCGCGAGGCGATGGCGCAGGCTGTCCAACGCTTGGCGACCGCGCGCGGGATTGCCCTCAACGACCACGCGCTGGTCAGCTACGGCGGTGCGGCGGGTCAACACGCCGCGGCGGTCGCGCGGCGCCTCGGTATCCGGACCGTGCTCATCCACCCATGCTCCGCCGTCTTGAGCGCCTGGGGACAATCCCTCGCGCCCCGCCAAGAGAGCGCTGTACGTGCGATCTGGGCCCCCCTGCGAACCGCGTGGAGCCAAATCCTCGAGGTCCTTGAGGCGCTGACAGCGCAGCTCCCGGCCTTGGGGCACGTCACCCACACGCTCGCGCTACGACATCGCGGGACCGACCACACGATCGAGCTGCAGCTCGATACTGACGACCGCGAAGCGATCGCTCAGCGCTTTGCGGAAGAACATCATCGACGCTACGGATTCAACCGGCCAGGGCATGACATCGAGGTGGTGAACGCGCGCGTCCGCGTCTCTGCCCCGGTCTCCCCGCTGCCGCCGGTGAGCGCGAGCCCATGGGCGCTCGGAGAGAAGGTCGTCCACGGACCTCAGCGCCTCACGATGCCCACCACCTCCATCTGGATCCCCGAGGGCTGGCGCGCACTTGAGCGTAGCGGCCTACTTTGGCTAGAGGACACTGCACCGAAGCCCGCGCCTGCTCCCACGGAGCGCACGGCGTACGCGGTCGAGCTCTGGTCCAATCGCTTTCAGGCGGTGGCTGAGGACGCTGGTGCTGTACTCGAGCGTTTGGCCCGGTCCGTAAACATCCGCGAGCGGCGAGACTTCTCCTGCGCGCTCTTTGATGGGGATGGACGGCTCGTGGCGAATGCCCCCCACATTCCAGTTCACCTCGGAGCGATGGGCGAGACCGTGCGCGACATTATCCAGCACGTCAGCCCCCTCTCCGACGGCCACACATGGGTCACCAACGATCCCCACGCGGGAGGCTCCCACCTCCCGGATCTCACCGTCGTGACGGCCGTCATCTCAGGAGGCGAGCGCTGGTTTGTCGCCAACCGCGGACACCATGTGGACGTGGGGGGCCTCACCCCAGGCTCGATGCCTCCAACGTCGACGAAGCTCTCGGAGGAGGGGATCGTCTTGCGGCGCGTACCGCTCATCGACGACGACGGCCTCGTGGACCTCCGTGAGCGTCTCTCGGAGTCGCGTGAGCGGGACACCGTCCTGGCCGATTTAGAGGCCCAAGTTGCCGCCAACGCCCACTCTGCGAAGGCGCTCATCGCCCTGGGAGCCCCTGCGCTCATCTCCACGTGGATGGGGCACCTCCGCGACGTGGCCGCCGAGGCCGTGCGCGATGTCGTGAAGACCCTCGATGAGGGGACCGCTACGGACACCCTGGACGGGATCCCTTTGAGGTGCTCCCTGACGCGCCGTGGCGACCGGCTGCACATCGACTTCACAGGGACAGGGCTACCCCACGCCGGGAACCTCAACGCCCCGAGCGCAGTGGTCCGTGCAGCCGTCCTCTATGCGCTCCGTGTCCTCGTCCGGCGCCCCATCCCGCTCAATGAGGGCGCGCTCGATCCCATCCTCCTGACCCTCCCCAGCCCCTCGGTGTTGAGCCCGCCCGAGGGCGCGGCCGTGGCCGGTGGCAACGTCGAGACCTCGCAGCGCCTGGCAGATCTGGTACTCCGAGCAGCCGGCGCACGCGCTGCATCACAAGGGACGATGAACAACCTCACCATCGGTGGTCAACACAATGGAGAGCCATGGTCGCTCTACGAGACGATCGGAGGCGGCCTCGGGGGGAGCCCCGAGCGCGCAGGTGCCCATGGCCGGCAAGTCCACATGACCAACACACGAGCGACAGACGCCGAGGTGATGGAGGCCCGACTGCCCCTCCGCGTGAGGCGCTTCTCAAGGCGGCCGAAGAGCGGCGGTGACGGTCAGCACCCCGGGGGCGATGGCCTCATCCGGGAACTCGAGCTCCTAGCTGGCGGTCAAGCCTGTCTGCTAGCCACGCGGCGAGACTCTGGGGCTCCCGGCCTCTCAGGGGGACAGCCGGGCGCGCCCGGTGAGGACATGATCTACGATGGCACCACATGGCGTCCATGGCGGGGAGAGCCGATTAGCCTCGCGCCTGGGCAGAGAGTCCGTGTCGCGACACCAGGCGGCGGAGGATGGGGGAATGATGACGCGCAATGAGCTCCTTGCATTGATCGACGCGGACGCTGGGCTCACGAGCCTCTTGAACTTGGCGGCGTCCACACTGGACGACGACCCCGGGCACAACCTCGACCACGCCTTGCGGGTCGCACTTTGGACAGTGCGCATCGGTGGTGACGAGGTGAACCCCTCTGAAGCGGTCGCCGCGGCGCTCCTCCACGACCTGGTGAACTTGCCTAAAGACTCCCCTGAACGGCACTTAGCCAGCACACGCTCGGCGGAAGCAGCCAGGCCTCATTTAGAGGCTGCCGGCTTCAACACCGCTGCTCGGTCGCGTATCGAGGGCGCCATCCGTGACCACAGCTTTAGTCGTGGGGCTGTCCCTCAGGACGCCTTGGGCAGCGCACTTCAAGATGCTGATCGTCTCGAAGCGCTCGGCGCCATTGGGGCCTTCCGGAACATCTCTACTGGGACCCTGATGGGCTCTCAGTACTTTCATGCAGCAGATCCATGGGCTCAGGCCCGAGAGCTCGACGACAAGGCGTACTCCCTGGACCACTTCTTTGTGAAACTCCTGCGCCTGCCTACGACGATGCGGACAAGCGCCGGTCGCGCGGAGGCAACCCGGCGGGCGCAGGTCCTCATCGCCCTCATCGATGCGCTCGCAGAAGAGCTCGGTGTACCCCTCGGTGCACATCCCCTCGTCGACGCACTGCGCTAACGCTCAGGGCGTGTACGTTGGCACACTCAGCGCTGGACCGGGAGAGCCTGGGAGCGTCCGATAGCGATCTCGCAGTCGCGTCTGACGACTGACGAGCGGCACAGACACGCCTCCAATGAAGACATGTGTCGGGCTGGATGAGAACTCCAAGGGGTCGCCTGACCACACGACCACATTCGCGCGGGCTCCTGGGCGAAGGCGACCGTGTGTCACCATCCCAAATGCGTCTGCGGGATGACGTGTAATCGCCGCGAGGGCGTCAGCGTGAGGCAAGCCAGCTCGTACAGCGTTGCCCGCAGCTTGTGTCAGCTTGCGCAGGTTATGTGACGTGAAGCCCGACGTCGTGAGGATCAAGGGCACGCCGGCCTTCGCGAGGATGGCGGCGGCGTCAGCGCGCGCGAAGTAGCGGTCGAAGCTCTCTGGCGCGTTTGTGATCGGGTCCAAGATGACGGGGATCTTTTTAGCCGCTAAGGCCTCTGCGTGGCGCCACGCTTCGGTCGCACCAGCGAGAATCATCCGCAAGCCGTACCGATCGGCGAGGCGCATGGCAGCCTCGATGTCGGACGCGCGATTCGCGTGCACGACCAAGGGGACTTTACGCGCCAAGACCGGCAGAGCCGCTTCGAGCTCACCGGCAGGGAACCGGTATGCGCGGTGCTTATTCTTCCTCCAATCCGCGCGGTTCTTCCCGTAATCACGGGCCTCCTCAAAGAGCTGAACCGCGCGATGCAGCGCTGTGCCGCGGGCGCCTTTGAGCGCGCCCAACCTGAGGTGCTGGGCCAAGCGCGGACGCTTCACGGTCTCGGCCTGGGTCTTCCCTGCCAGGTCGACCCAAGCGCTCCACCCGCTAAACGTCCCCCCCTGCGGGACAATCACGGCGCTCGTGATGCCCGCGACGCGGGACACGGGGATCGCCACAGCGTCGGGGTTGTACCCTTGATGCGCCTCAAAGCTCGGGTGAACGGGATCGTGATCTCCGTCGGGGTGCAGGTCCACAGAGGAGGACTCAAGTCCAACCTCAACCAACCCTACGACGCTCTGTGGATGCACGAGCCCCGGGGTAACGATCCCCCCAGTGGCATCGATGGTCTTGCACCCTGCGGGCACAGCGACCGTGGCACCCACCTCACGGATATCACCGTCGTGGATCAGGACGCTGCCCGCATCAATGACGCCCTCAGGGGTGTGCACGGCGCCGCCTGTGATGGCCAGGCACTGGGCGGAAGCCGGCGACACAAAGACGACGAGGAGCCCAAGCAGGGCTGAACTTTGAGCAAGCAGATGCATCACGGTGACTCCCCCTGGCCCAGCTCAAAGTCACTCCAAGGCGGATCCTGTCTCGCCTTGTCATACCTCAAGGTGCCGTCGACAAAGACCCAGCGGGCTGAGGCATAGACGCTAAAGGGGTGACGGTCCCAGACCACGACATCAGCGCGCTTACCCGCGCTCAGTGTCCCGACCTCGTCATCGATACCGAGCGCCCACGCCGGGTTCGCGGTGATCCAGCGCAGGGCAGCGTCCTCGGTCAACTCGACCCCTGCACGCTTGCCTGCATGGAGTGCCTTGCTTGCCTCCTGGTTCAAGCGCTGAATCCCACGCGCTGAATCGGAGTGAATGATGGCCCGTGCGCCAGCCTCATGGATCAGCGCAGCATTCTCGGTGATCGCGTCGTGCGCCTCGAGCTTAAAGCCCCACCAATCCGCCCAGGTCGACACCGAGACATCGCGCTCGGCGAGGATGTCCCTGAGCTTGTATGCGCTCGTGGCGTGATGAAACGAGCGAATCTTGAACCCCGCCTCATCGGACAACTGCAGCATGTTCAACATGTCATCGGCGCGATAGCAGTGAACGTGTACGAGGACACTGCCCTCCATGGCGCCGATAAGGGTCTCCATCTCGAGGTCGCGGGCCGGAGGATCCTCTTTGGCCTTCTCTACACTGCGCAGGTACTCAGCGGCTTTCATGAAGATCGCGCGCTGACCGCGAAGGTTCCCCATCCGAGTGGAGGGAGAGCGCTTTCGGCCACCATAGACACGCTTGGGGTTCTCGCCGCAGGCCATCTTCAAGCCATCCGGGGCGCCCGGGAAGCGCATGGCCCGTGAACCGCGGTGCGGCACCATATGCAGCGTCACCGTACGTCCACCGACGAGGTTGGCTGATCCAGGGAGGATTTGAAGGGTCGTCACCCCTCCAGCGATAGCGCGCTCAAGTCCGGGATCTTGCGGCCAAAATGAATGCTCAGCCCAGACGCCACCTGTCGCAGGGGCTGTCGCTTCGTTCCCATCACTGTGGGCTCTCGCGCTTGGGCTCGGGTAGACGCCGAGGTGTGAGTGCGTGTCGATGAGCCCTGGCGTCACAAAGTGACCGGAGACATCGACGACTTGCGCCCCCGCCACGTCCCCCGGGTCTCCCCCACCGACGTTGAGGATTCTGCCGCCCTTCATGACGACAAAGCCGGGATCGTAACGATGCCCCTCAGCGGTCAGGACGACGCCCCCACGCAGCACGATGAACGGCGCCTCACCGAGGCCATCAACCACCGGCTCGACGCCGGCATGGCCGCGCGCCTCGAGCTCTGCAAAGTGAGCCGCCGGGGTCGTCATATCAGTGTCTGTGTCGAGCTGAGCCCCGACACCACCGCAGCCACTGACGCTCGCTATGGCGAGCACCAACAGCGCAACTCGAAGAGGGATAACCACGTACGACCTCCTATGCACAGCGTCACAATACGACGTGCCTTCGCGGAGGAGTGTTACCGGCTCATGGTGGGTTGGGCAACCAGCCCATCCCTTAGAAGCTCAAGAAGAAGGGGTTCACGTAGTTCGGTGTGACCGTGTCAGGGGCCAAAGGCAGGCAGCTTGCGACCTCAGGATCTGGCCAGTTCACCGCCCCAACGCACCACATATCGAGCTCGTTTAGCGGCGCCTCGAGCACTTCACAGACAGCCCCACCCTCGGTCGGGTCCAAGCAGCACTCCTCCTCGGTCTTCCCTGCGCAGCCCTCATAGATAAGGGTCGCGTACGTCCACACACGCACCGTCGTCGTCACCGGGCCAAGGCCGTGCGAGTCCCAGTAGTGAACGCCAATATGGTAGACGATGTCGTCCTCGGGGATCCCCATGTTCAGGTTCTCAGGGCCTGCACCGTCGGTGTCGTCGCGGTCCAAAGAGGGGTCGTCGCCGGCGGAGGGATCGAAGCTCCCCCAGTTTGGCGCTTTGTTGTACCAAAAGGCATCCCAGTCCTTGTCGAACCAGGGATCTTCCACGCCGTTTTGATCCAAATCTGGACCTGAGGCGTTGGGGTGCGCGAAGTGCAGATCGAGATCGGATCCAGCGACAGGACCAGTGTCGGTCTCATCGGGGTCCCCTGGCGTCTCCCAGGTCAGCTCGACGTGGATGGCTTGATCGGGCTGCACGAGGACCTTGTACACATCAGGCTTACAGTCCCCTGTGCTCCAGTTGTTGTTCTCGTCCATCACCTCGAGGGTGAAGGTGTAAAGGCCGACGACGTTCGCCTGGAAGATCGGCTGAGGTGCCGTCGCTGAGGGCACAAACACCTCTTGGCTCCCGTCAGGCTGCTCCACGGTCCAAATCCACGCAGTGATCGCGCCAAAGGGTGCGTAGCTCTGCATGCCGTCGAGGTGCAGCACGGTCTGCGGAATCACCTCGTCTCCCTCCTCCACGTGGATCACGGGCACGGGGCAATCTTGCTCGGCACCTGCCCCCTCAAGCTCGACCTCTAAGAGGGACTGAAAGGCATTGGATGCGATGTTCATCACGCCCTGGTCCGGGATCGGGATCTTGTCGGGATCTTTGGGGTTCACCTGATCCGGTACGAAGACCACGGGGACGACCACCGACTGGTTGATGGGGATCTCAAGGGGCGTATTCGCGGTGAGCGGCTCATCACCGTTGAGGGCCTCAAGGGCGCTGAGGTCTAGCGTGAAGTCAGGGGACGAGCCTCCTGCGATCTCAATGCCGTAGACGAGCAACGGTGCAGTTCCACAGCTCGCGATCTCAACCTCGATCGTGTTTTGAGTGCCGACGACCTTGCCGCCGAAGTTCACTTTCTGGGGATCGACATCGATGCATGGTCCGTTCTTGTTCGCGGTCAAAGCCACGACGTGACCGCCGACCCCCGTGTCGGGGTCGTCCGAGTAGATGAGCAAGTTCCCCTCAGCGGGAGACTCGGAGTCCGAATAGAACGTGACGATCATCTCGTGCACGCCACCGGGTGGGACCGCTATCGCCTCCGTGAGGTCGATCGACAACACCGCGTCGGGTGCGCCTCCGATCTCCCAGTCGTCCCCCCGAATACCGAAGCGCCCGTCCTTGGTGATCTTGAAGCCGCTCACCATGAGCGTCCTGGTCCCTGTGTTGAAGATGTTGATGGGCTCTTCGCCCACAGCGCCAGCACCAAGTAAGGGAAAGTCGATGAAGACCTTGTCAGTGGTCAGGAGTGGCTCTCCCGACTGCGTCGCAAACTCCACAGCGACGTTTGGCTCGTCGGGATCGTCAGACTCCACGATGAGCGTCGCGCTGCGCGCCACGTTGTCCGCCTTCCGCGTGTAGCTCACTTGAATGTCGAGGCCCTTCGGGTACTCATCACCCGCTTGCGGGTAGACCTGAGTCGTCTCACTCGGCGCATTGAGGAGCTCAAAAGCCGGGTGCTCACCGTCATCCGCGCCCTCTGGCAAGATGTACTGCAGCCGCACATCGGAGACCGTGAGCGCCGAGCTACCCGTGTTGATCACGGCCACGCCATGCGTCTGGCTCGACCCGACATCCATTCCGGTGTCGATGATAAAGCGTTGCCTGTCGACAGGATCGAGCTCGATGTTCGGGACATTGGTGATGCCAAAGTTGCCTTCCCCGGTACCATTGTCTCCCGGTGTCCCTGAACCGTTAGTGGACCCGGTGCCGTTTCCGGTGCCGTCACCGCCGGTCCCATCTCCCGATGGGTCACCGGTGATCGCCCCCCCACCATCACCGCCTGCATCACTGCAACCCATGGGTGAGCCGAGCGCCACAGCAGCAACCCCGAGCACCGCGAGTGCGCGCGTGAGAGCTGTGAAGGGGGTTGTTTTGAGCGGGGAAAATGAACCCGACCGACTTCGCATAGTAGCGACCTCCGTGGCGCGGTCGATGTGACCGGCGTATCCCGAGGCGCATAAAGTACCATCGGCTCTTCCCTCATCACAAACGCTTAGCGGCCATTCTTGCCCCCTTTTCGATACATTCGCCCGATCAAGGGCTTTTGACGCACAGACCTTGATTCCATGAGCGGGATCTCTAGTATTGAGCGCGCAGCGAGAGACGAGACCTTCTGACCCGCTGATGTGTGTGCGCTTCCTGAGAACGAACGAAGAGAACGACGCTCTCTGGTCCCGGAGACACGGGCCCGTGAGGGAGCGCAATTGACAGGAGCGTGAGCCATGATGAGCTTCGACCAAGCATTTGACATCTCCCTGGGAGAGGTCGTCGATGCCACCGTAGAGTCTGTCGAGCAGGGGAGCATCGACCCCTTGGTCGATCTCTTCACCGGGGGAGACGACGACAGTGATGGTGGCGGGAGCAGTGGTGGCGGCGGGAGCACGCCGGCCGAGTCTAGCCAGGGTCGACGTGACCACGACTACTTCGGTGAGTACAACTTCGTCATCCGCATCGACGGTGAGGAAAACAAAGACTACGGCGCCTTTCAGAAATGTGATGGGCTGTCCTGGGAGACCGACCTCATTGAGTGGCGCGACAGCATGGATCCTTACCCGCGCTACCGCCCAGGTATCCGCCGCTTTGGGAAGATCAAGCTGACCAAAGGGTTCGTGGACAACACCAAGCTCTGGGACTGGTGCCAGTCGGTCATGAAGGGCAAACACGACCGCAAAAACGGCGTCATTCACCTCCTCAACGATGATGGTGACGATGGGTCGCCTGCCGTGAGCTACAAGTTCATCGACGCCTTCCCCATCAAGTGGTCCGGCTTCAAGCTCGACGGTAAAGGCTCTGCCGGGCTCGTCGAAGAGGTGGAGCTCGTCGTGGAGTGCGTGGAGCGCGAATAGCGCCCGATGACCGCTAAAGGAACGTGTAGGGATCCACGTCGAGGGAGCATTGCACCCCCGACACGGGCTTCTCCGCGTCTAAGGCGTCCATGAGTCGGTTCAAGGTGACCCCCAGCGCGTGACGCCCTTGGGCGCGAGCCATGACCTGAAATCGCCACTTGCCCCGGACGCGTTCAATGGGCGCAGGCATCGGCCCCTGGACGCTGATCTCAGCCTCCGCCAGCTGCGTCAACCAAGTGGCGATGCGCGATGCCTCGCGGTGCACCTTGCTCAGGTCGGCACCTGAGAGTCGGAAGAGCGCGAGCGGACCAAACGGCGGAAAGCGCAGCGCCTTGCGCAGCCCTGCCTCCTCCTCTAAGAAGCTCTCCGCGTCGTGGGTCACAGCGTGCTGAATGGCGTAGTGCTCAGGGACCAGCGTCTGCAAGAGCATGCGCCCCGGTTGCTCGGCGCGTCCAGCGCGACCGGCGATCTGTGTCATCAGCTGAAACGTCCGCTCACTCGCTCGGAAATCCGGAATGCGGAGGCCGAGCTCGGCCATGAGCACCCCCACCAAAGTAACCCCTGGGAAGTCGTGCCCCTTCGCCACCATCTGTGTCCCGACCAAGATGTCTATCTCGCGCGCACGCATCGCCTCTAGGAGCTTGGGTAACGCTTTGCCTCGCGTCGTGTCGCGATCCATTCGCGCGACACGAGCCTCTGGCAAGAGCCCCTTCACGGCAGCCTCGACCCGCTCGGTACCAAAGCCGATCTCCTGAAGCGCATCGGCCTTGCACGAGGGGCAGGTCGACGGCCAATGCGTGGTCTGATCGCACCAGTGGCAAATCAAGCGACTGCGGCGACGGTGCCACGTATACGTCACCGAGCACTCATCACAGCTCATCGCCTCACCGCACGCCCGGCAGACGACAAACGACGCAAAGCCCCGACGGTTCACGAAGAGGATCGTCTGATGTCCCTCAGCGAGGTTCTCGCGCATGGCCTTGAGGAGCGGCCCGGAGACCACACGGTCCTCATCCACCGTGGGCTCATGACGCAGATCAATCACGGTCACCTTCGGCATGGGGCGCGCCTGGACGCGCTCGGTCAACCGCAGCAACTGAAGTTTGCCCCGTTGCACATTCACCCAGCTCTCTGCGGACGGCGTGGCCGTCCCGAGCAGGACTGGGCAACTGGCCTGCCGAGCGCGCACGAGCGCGAGATCGCGTGCTTGGTAGCGTGGGCTCGTGTCCTGCTTGAAGCTCCCCTCATGCTCCTCGTCCACGACGATCAGCCCGAGGTTCGGGAGGGGCGCAAAGAGCGCTGAGCGGGCGCCGATCACGACCGGCAGCTCCCCTCGACGGATCCGAACCCATTGCTCCGCACGCGCGGCGGGAGTCAACCCCGAGTGGAGCACCGCGATCTGGTCCCCGAGCCGAGCACGGAAATGCCCCACCAACTGCGGTGTAAGCGCGATCTCGGGCACCAAGACGAGCGCACCCGCCTGGCGATCGAGCACACGCTCAATCAGCTGCATGTAGACCTCGGTCTTGCCACTCCCGGTCACCCCCATCAACAAGAAGCCCTGATAGGCCCCAAACGCGAGCTCTACTTCGGCGATCACCGAAGCCTGCTCAGCGGTAGGGGTCGGGGGGGCCGACGCCGCCACCTCAAGGGCAGCCATCGTGTCCCGGCGCGCCTCATGCTCACTCAGGCTAACGAACCCACGCCCGTGCAGCCGAACCAGTGTATCCGCCGAGGCGCCAGTGGCCGCCTGCACCGCGGCGAAGGTCTGGGGGCCTCGGCCTTCGAGCCACGTCAAGGCAGCAAGCATCTTGGCACCCAAGCGCTCGCCCTCGCCCTGCCCCCGCTCCCAAGTCACGACGCGCTCGGTCTTGATGACCGCGCTTCGCCCTACTTGCGCCTTGGCCCCAAGGAGACCAGGAGGGAGCGGCAACAAGTAAGCCTCTCCTGGGGGCAGGTGATAGTACGCCGCCATCCACGCACACAGAGCCAAGAGCTCGGCGTCCAGAGACGGGGTCTCGTCGAGGACCGCTGTCACCGACTTTAGCTTCGCCGGTGCGATCCCCTCCGGTGGCGTCGTGGTAGGCCCCTCAACCACGACCCCGACGAGCGGCCGGCGCCCGAATGGCACGCGCACCCTCATCCCTGGGGAGACCAGCGCGGCGTCAGGGACGCGATAACTGAAGAGTCGGTGCAAGGGCACCGGGACGGCCACTTTCACGAAGGCAGCCGTCATCGCGTCTTCGCGGGGAGGAACTCCTCAGGCCCGAATTGGGTGGCGTCACCCTCCCTCAACCAGGTGTTCACGAGGACCACATCACGACGATTGATTCGGAGAGTCAGCCGCTTGGGGAAACGCGTCACCACACCTTCATGTGTGACGTACTCATCCAATCGCGCTGGGGCGATAGGGCCCGCATCCCCCGCATCGACGGCGCGACGCAAGCGCCCAGTCTCACGCTCGACGTGCAACTGCGGGACCTCCTGCTGCTTAGGGCTTGCCCCCACGACCCACAAGATCTCTCCATCTGCGTGTCCTAGCGACCGAACCCCAGCATCGATGCCTACAACCTTCGCGATCATCGTCGCAGGTCGAGCCATCCACCACTGCAACCATATCGGAGCGCGGTCGAGGCTTTCTACGGCCCCTTGAGTCACGGCACCAAAGAACCGAGACCGGCTCACGCCGCCCTGGAGATCTTGAAGATCGATGCGCGCGCGCCCCTGCCCATCCGAAAGGACGCGCACAGCGACGCGGGCGATCCCCTGACTGGGCACCTCGACGTAGTTCACGACGAATGGGGTCGCCGCCGGCTGCATCGCGGCGATATGCGTCAACATCTCGTCACCGCTTGGCATCGCGGCGAGCGCACTCGACGCGACGAGGCTGACAATGAGAGCAGCGACTGAGGAGCGAAGACGGACCATACGTCGCGGTTAGCACGCCGACCCAGCCTTGACAACGCGTGGACCGGGCTCCTAGCGTCCGTCCCCGACCTCAAGCCTCGGAGTGATCCATGGTCGATCTCACGAACCTACCTCGCATGATCATGCCGGCTGCGTTCGCCGACCTCTTCCAAGAGGCGATGAATGAGCTGAGCCCACCGGCTGATGCGACTGACGATCGGGTCGCTGCATTCGTCACCGGACCTGGCGGCGGCAACTGGCATATGGGCGTCTCCGGCGGAGCGTTCGAGCTCATCGAAGGCACCACTGAGGCTCCGCTGGTAGCTGTGAGCGTGACCGTCGCAGACTGGCGTGAATTCGTCGCGGGGCGGGTCCGTGACGTCGTCCGTGACCATGTGGACCCGAGGCTGCTCGACCCAAGCATGCTGACAAAGATGCAAGGCTCCGGAGAGCGCGCCGAGCGCCTCAAGACCTTCAGTGGCGACATTCAATGCATCGTCGAGGACGATGCCGAGGACGCCGAGTACGTGGCGACCATCACGGTCGGAGGCGGCGCTCCGAACACGACCGCACCGACCACGACGATCCGCGTCGATCTCGGCTACCTTGGGCGACTGGCATCCGGCGCTGAGAATGTTCAGAACGCCTTCTTCGCCGGGAAGATCCGAATCGAAGGTGACATGAATCTGGCCATGGGCCTGATGACCGCGATGATGTAGCCACTACGCCGCTGTGCTAACCCGATGCTTGACTTCGAGCAGCGCCCACCTAACTTAGCATCCCGCTGAAAACGGGGTTCTGCGATCATCCGGGGAGGACGTCACAGTTGGCGGGCCGATTAGACGACGCGCTCATGCGAGAAATTCGCGAGCGAAACAATATCGTGCAGGTCGTCGGCGACTACGTGTCGCTCCGTAAGGCAGGCGGGAGCTATAAGGGGCTGTGCCCTTTTCACAGCGAGCGCTCCCCATCCTTTACGGTGCAGGAGAAGCGCGGCTTCTTTTACTGCTTCGGATGCCAGACCGGCGGCGACGTCATCAGCTTTGTCCGCGAGCTTCATGGTTACGGCTTCATGGAGGCCGTACGCCATTTGGCAGAGCGGGTCGGGATCGCACTGCCGGAGAACAGCGCCCCCCGAGGGCCTGTCGAAGGCAACCCGGCCGAGCGTCAACGGCAAGCCGCTGAGAGACGACAAGCCAAGCGCCGCGACCAGGATGCGTTCTTCCGGGTGGGCCGCGCTGCGCTTCGTTACTATGTAGACACCCTTCAGTCACTCGAAGGCAAGCTCTGCCGAACCTATCTCCGAGAGCGCGGGCTTGAGCGAGAGGCGATTGAGCGCTTTGGGCTTGGGTTCGCACCTGACCGGTGGGATGGCCTCGCCACAGAGATGACACGCCAGCAGCTCGACATGAACCTCTCGGAGTCCGTGGGCCTCGTCGGCCGACGTCGCGACGGGAGCGGCTTCTATGACAAATTCCGCGGTCGGCTGATGTTCCCGATCCGGAACTTGGCGGGAGAGGTCATCGCCTTCGGCGGGCGGATCTTGCCAGGCACCGAGGCCTCGAAGCCACGAGAGGACGGCGGCAAGGTTGGCAAGTACATCAACTCACCCGACTCCCCGGTCTACAACAAGGGCAACACCCTCTTCGGCCTCTACGAAGCTCGCAAATCCATGCGCAAGGGCGGCGTCGCGCTGGTCGTGGAGGGGAACATCGATGTCGTCGCGCTCGCCCAAGCCGGGTTTGACCACGTCGTCGCTCCGATGGGCACTGCCCTCACACCGGAGCAGTGCCAGCTCCTGCGCCGCTTTGTCTCCCGCGCTGTCCTCCTCTATGACGGAGACTCAGCGGGACAAGCAGCCGCAGCGAAGGCCACCCCGCTCGCCCTCGCTGAGGGGCTTCAAATCAGCGTCGTCACCTTGGCCGAAGGGGATGATCCCGACACGCTCGTGCAGCGCGACGGCGCCGAGGGGCTTCAAGCTGCGATCGACGCTGCGCGATCAGGCTGGGCCTTCTTGGTCGACAACGCGATGGCGACTTGCCATGTCCGAACCGACCCGATGGCGGGCATCCCGCGCGCCGTCGATCTCCTCGCCCCGACGCTTTTGTCCGTGCGTGATCGCCGAGAACGAACGCTCTACAGCAAGCACCTCGCCGAGTCTCTTGGGCTCGACATCGCGACGCTAAATGATTTTCTACGTGACGCGAGGGGCCCGGTTCCGTTACAAGACCGCGCACGCGAGTCGGCCGAGAGGCCTGCTCCTGTGCAAGCCCGTCCTAGTCCGCCACCACCCGATGCGGAGCTTCGCCTGTTGGTCGTCGCGTTATTGCAACCCTCAATCAGACCGCTCTACAGGGCTCGCGACGCGGGACGCCTGCTGCAGTCGTCTACCGTGAGGGCAGCGCTTGACCGATTGACCGAGGAAGAGGGCGAACAGGATGCGATCACCTTCGCATCCGAAGTGAGCGACTCAACCCTGAGGACGCTGCTGTTCCGTCAGCTCGCTGACGGAAAGACCGACGCCGGCGAGCCGGCTGAGTTTGAGGCGCTGCTGAACCGCCTCAAGACGGTCGACTTGAGACGTCGCAGAGATGCGATGGACCACCAGCAGCGCCCGGGTGACGGGGAAGATGAAGCGGCGTGGCAGCGTTTGCTTGCCGAGAAGAAGAAGCTAGAACAGCAAGTCGAGCGCCTTAAAGGCGCCTGAGGACCGACATGGCGAAGCTTACCCAGACAAAAGCCTACAAGAAGCTGCTCGAGATCGGGTCAGAGCGTGGATACGTGACCACCGACGAGGTGGATCGCCTGTTCCCCGCTGGCTCGATCAACAAGGAGAAGCTTGGGGTCCTGTTCGATTGGCTGAAAGAGAAGCACCAAATCGAGGTGCTCCGCGACGTCAAGAAGCCGGCTCAGACCGAGGCCGAGCAGGAGCGCGCCGCGCTGCGCAAGACGCCGACCCGCGTCGACAGCGCTTCCGACGCACTGAAAACCAACGATCCCGTCCGGATGTACCTCCGAAAGATGGGCTCGGTCAGCCTCTTGACCCGTGATGGCGAGATCGAAATCGCCAAGCGCATCGAAGAGGGTGAGCTCGAGGTGATGGACGTCCTGATGGACACCAAGTTCACCGTCGAGCAGATCCTTGAGTTCGAGGGGATGGTCAAGGACGAAGAAATCAACGTCCGAGACATCGTCAAGGACTTGGAGGGCGAGGACGGCTCTGGCGACATCGCAGACGAGCGACTCATCGCAGCGGTGCTCGACTCGTTCAGTCGCGCGCGTAAGAACTATGAGAAGAACCTGCGTTTGAAGGCAAAGGCCGCGAACCTGAGCCAAGGCGATCCTGTCGCCGAGGAGCACCTCGCCAAGGCACGCGCTGAGATCGCGTCCATGAAGCTGGCGTTCCGGGAACTGCGCTGGAACAAGAAGCTCTTCGATGAGGTCGTCCGCACCTTCAAGAAGCTCAGCACCCGGATGCACCGCGCGGAGAGCGAGATTCGCCGAGTAGAGCGGCGCCTCGGTATCTCCTCGAAGCAGATCCGTAAGCTCACCGACCAGGCCAAGCGCAACAAGAGCTTCGACGCCAAGCTCCAGGCCGAGCATGGCATCACGGCCGAGTCCCTCCTTGAGGGCGCGCGCGTCATCCGCGCGAACCATCGGAAGCTGCTGAAGTGCGAGAAAGATGGCCAGATGGACCTCAAGATGGTCCGCACTGTCTACAACCGCGTAATGAAGGGCGAAAAGAAGGCCGAGAAGGCAAAGACAGAGCTGGTCGAGGCCAACCTTCGGCTCGTGGTCTCGATCGCCAAGAAGTACACGAACCGCGGCTTGCAGTTCCTGGACCTGATCCAGGAGGGCAACATCGGCCTGATGAAGGCCGTCGACAAGTTCGAGTATCGCCGTGGCTACAAGTTCTCGACCTACGCGACTTGGTGGATCCGCCAGGCCATCACACGGGCTATCGCGGACCAAGCACGCACGATTCGAATCCCGGTCCACATGATCGAGACCATCAACAAACTGATCCGCACGAGCCGCTACCTCGTCCAAGAGCTGGGGCGTGAGCCCATCCCAGAGGAGATCGCGGAGAAGATGGATATGCCGATCGACAAGGTCCGAAAGGTCCTCAAGATCGCCAAAGAGCCCATCAGCCTCGAGACCCCGATCGGTGAGGAAGAAGACTCTCATCTGGGTGACTTCATCGAGGATAAACGCATCATGAGCCCTGCAGATGCGGTGATCTCCATGAACCTCTCGGAGCAGACTCGCAAAGTCCTGGCGACCCTCACGCCACGTGAGGAGAAGGTCCTTCGTATGCGCTTCGGCATCGGAGAGAAGAGCGACCACACCCTCGAAGAGGTGGGGCAGGATTTCTTCGTAACCCGTGAACGTATCCGTCAGATTGAAGCCAAAGCGCTCCGAAAGCTGCGGCATCCTTCACGTTCGAAGAAATTGAAGAGCTTCGTGGACAGTTGAGGAAGGCGATTGCGTGACGATTTTGAAACAACGTCCGCTTGACTTGGTTAGGCCGGTATGATTTTGACGCCACTGAGTTAAGCGCATGGGCCTATAGCTCAGCGGTTAGAGCCGCCGGCTCATAACCGGCTGGTCCCTGGTTCGAATCCAGGTGGGCCCACCAAAAACTTGAAAGAATCCTAGCGAGTTACCAAAGGACGATCCCTTGCTCCAATGCAGGTCGAAGGTCAGCTCTCGTCACTATGGCGTCATCCGAATCGGGTGGCGCCATTGTTATTTGGTGGGAGTAGGTAGCGAGCGCAGCAACTCCTGGAGGACATCTTGATTGAAGTCATCGAAGCACTGGTTGGACTACAGAGTGTGGACGACGAGATCCGTGAGTTCAAAACTCAACGGGACGAGCTCGCGGCAAACCTGATGACCCTCAAGAAGATCTTGGCGGGAATGGACGCCGAGCTTGGCGAGAAGCGAGAGAAGCTCTCTGAAGCCGACCGCTTCTACAGCGAGCAACAGGAGGAGCTCCGCGCAGACGGCGAGCGCATGTCCCGCGCGAAGCAGAAGCTCACCGCGGTGACTCGCACCAAAGAGTACGCTGCAGTCCAGCGCGAGCTCGATAACATCCGCAAGAAGTACGGTGAGGACGAGGCTGAGCTCAAGCGCCTCGGAGAGGCGATGGAGGAGTACAAGTCCTCTATCGCGACCCAAGAGACGAAGCTCGCTGACCTTCAGTCCGAGGTTGACCAAGAAGAGGCGAGCAACGCCGACCGTCTGGCCCAGTTGACCGGACAAATCGACGCGGTCGCGGACCGACGCAGCGCCCTGTCAAGCAAGGTCGACGCGCGGACGATGCGCCGCTATGAGCGCGTGCTCACCGGCCGAGATGGTCGCGCAGTCGTTCCGGCGACGGGAGGCAAGTGCACGGGCTGCCAGATGAAGCTGCCTCCGCAGACCTTCATCCTCGTTCAGCGTGGCAACACCCTGGAGTCATGCAACAACTGCCAACGCTTCCTCTACTTTGTCCCCGTAGAGCCCGAGGCAACTGAGGAGTAACCGTCGCCTCCGCGCGTCGCATCCCCTCCTCCCCTCTCGACCTCTGCACGGTGACCAACAACGGTGAACTGCGTCTCCGAGCTTGACGCAGCTCTCTCGATCGCTAGATTGCGCGGCGAGGTGAAGTGCGAGTAGACCGGATGGTCGCCGGTCGATTCGCTTCGGTGAATGACGGGAGGAAAGTCCGAGCTCCACAGGGCAATGGTGCTGGTTAACGGCCAGCGGGGGCGACCCTAGGGAAAGTGCCACAGAGAGTAGACCGCCTCCCGGTTCCGCCTGGAGGTAAGGGTGAAAGCGTGAGGTAAGAGCTCACGGGCACCCCGTGGTGACACGGGGAGCCGGTAAACCCCACCTGGAGCAAGATCGAGAACGAGGCTGGCTTCGGCCACGAGCTGCCCGCTCGCGACCTCGGGGTGTATCGCTCAAGTGACGGAGTAATCCATCACGTAGATGAATGGCCATCACCGTACGGAGGGTGACCGACGTACGGGCCAAAACTCGGCTTACAGGCTGCTCGCACTTCACCTCTTATGACTGCAGCGTCTCGTCAGGGATGCGTCGCGCGCCCGGGCGCTTGGTGCTATAAGCCACGCGATGGATACACACGCGAACTGGACTGAATTCTACGCATGGCTGCTAGCCACCTACTGGGAGGCGCTCCCCCCCGACCAGCGTCAAGAGACGCAAGGTGATGTCGGTGCGGGTGAGGTCAGCGTCCCGGAGGACATCTGGCGCTGCGCCGTCATGATGTACCCCGAGCCCTATGCATGGCTCCGCAACCCGATCCCGAACTTGAAAGGGCGCACCCCCCTTCGCGTGATCGACGACGGAGAAGCGGACGCGATCCGGGCCATCATCCAAGACATCGCCGGGTTCATGCTGCCAAACCCCGAGACCGTCACGACCTGGAGTGAGGAATGAGGGTCAAAGGACACCCCACCCTCCTCCAAGGAGGCGCACTGTGAGCGAGCGTGTCTTGGTGGCGCAGTCCAGTCACACCCTACAGCTGCTCATCAGGATGACCCTGAGCGCCGAGCGCTTAGACGTGACCTGTATGGCTGACGGGAGAGATGCGCTCGCCGATGCGCTGCGGCTCGCTCCGCGCTTGGTCATTGCAGACTCAGAACTCCCTGGGCTCGATGGATACAGCCTCGCAGAGCAGCTCGGCCAGAACCCCAGCACAGCGGCAGTACCGGTCTTGCTCCTCGTCGCGGATTGGGATGGCCCGGACGCCGACCGCGTCGCACATGCCGGGATCGCCGACGTGCTGCCCAAGCCGTTTGAGCAGCATGATTTACTGGAACGTGTGCGGGCACTGCTGGGCCAAGAGACCCCACAAGAGGGCTCTGAGGCGCATGTCGCGCAATCAGCCCCCGTGGCATCAGCGCGCCCCTTATCCCCTCTACCCAGCCTCACGGGTCCCTCGCCGACCGAGCTCCAAGAGCTGGTCGCACGCGAACTCCAAGCTCTGGTCCTGCCTAGGGTCGAAGCGATGATCGAGGGTGCTGTAAAAGACGCCGTTACAGCCCTCTTCACCGACCCGTCGAAGGAACTTGGCGACAAGGTCGGAGCCGCGCTACAAGCAGCGGCAGAAGAAGAGACCAGACGTACCCTGGACACCCGAGCAGCCGAACTGTTGGGCCCCACACTCAAGCCGCTCTTGGAGCCCATCGTGTGGAAAGTAGTGCCTGAGCTCGCCGAGGACATGCTGCGCGAAGAGATTCGCCGCTTAACCGAAGAGGAAAATCCGTGACCGAGCTGGCCAAAGCCTACGAGCACGCCGACGTCGAGAGCAGCTGGTACCCGATCTGGGACGAGCAAGGCTACTTCCACGCCGACGACACATCCGACAAGCCTCCCTACTCGATCATGATCCCGCCTCCAAACGTGACGGGCTCATTGCACATGGGTCACGCCCTCACGCTGACGATCGAGGACGTATTGATCCGCTGGAAGCGCATGCAAGGCTACAACACCCTGTGGATGCCCGGCACCGATCATGCGGGGATCGCGACCCAGATGGTGGTGGAGCGCGAGCTTCAGAAAGAGGGCCTGTCTCGCCATGATCTCGGGCGAGAGGCCTTCCTCGAGAAGGTGTGGGAGTGGAAAGCGACCTACCACGCTCGCATCACAAAGCAGCTGAAGGTTCTCGGCGTCTCCGTCGACTGGGAGCGAGAGCGCTTCACGATGGACGCCGGGTTGTCAAAAGCGGTGCGTAAGGTCTTCGTCGATCTCTACAACGACGGCCTGCTTTACCGCGCGAAGCGTATGGTGAATTGGTCGCCGGGGATCCACACCGTGCTGAGCGACCTCGAGGTCGACCACCGCGAGATGCCCGGACATCTCTGGGAGATGGCGTACCCCGTCAGCGATTCCGACGAGCGCCTGGTCGTCGCCACGACGCGACCAGAGACCATGCTCGGCGACACTGCGGTGGCCGTTCACCCGGATGATCCCCGATACCAACACCTCATCGGCAAGACCATCGACCTGCCGCTGACCAACCGACGCATCCCCATCGTCGCAGACGACATCTTGGTCGACATGGAGTTTGGGACCGGCGCCGTGAAGGTGACCCCCGCTCACGACTTCAATGACTTCGAGGTGGGCCAACGCCACAACCTCGAGATGATCACCATCTTCGACAATGACGCTCGGGTGAATGAGAACGCCCCCGCTGCCTATCAAGGGCTCGATCGTTACGATGCACGTAAACAGGTCATCGCTGACCTAGACGCCGCGGGGCTCTTGGTCGGCATCAAGGACCACCAACTCAACTTGGGCCACTGCCAGCGCACGGGCGTCCCGGTGGAGCCGATGCTCTCCGATCAGTGGTTCCTTGAAGTGGCGCCGTTGGCAGAGCCAGCCATCGAGGCTGTGCGAAGCGGCAAGACACGCTTCATCTCGAAAGAGTGGGAAAAGGTCTACTTCAACTGGATGACCGAGATTCGTGACTGGTGTGTCAGCCGTCAGCTCTGGTGGGGGCATCAGATCCCAGCGTGGTTCTGTGGTGACTGTGACCACATCACCGTGCAAGAGGAGACCCCAGCGGCGTGCAGTCAGTGTGGCAGCAGCACGATTGAGCAAGACTCCGATGTCTTGGACACATGGTTCTCATCGGGGCTCTGGCCGTTTTCCACCCTCGGTTGGCCCGAGAACACCGACGCGCTGAAGACCTTTTATCCGACCTCCGTGATGGAGACCGGCTTCGACATCATCTTCTTCTGGGTCGCCCGGATGATGATGTTCGGGCTCCGGTTCATGGGGGATGTCCCCTTCCGCGTCGTCTATCTTCACGGCATGGTCCGCGACGAGAACGGCCAAAAGATGTCGAAGACGAAGGGGAACGTCATCGATCCCCTCGACGTCACGGCTGAGTATGGTGCAGACGCCCTCCGCTTCACCCTCGCCACGATGGCTGCGCAGGCCCGCGATGTCAGCCTGAACATGGCGCGAGTCGCCGGCTATCGCGCCTTTGCGAACAAGGTGTGGAACGCCAGCCGCTACGTGATGATGAACCTCCCTGAGGAGGGAGTCGCGCCGCTAAACCTCGATGAGACCGCGTCTCTCTCAGTCGCCGACCGATGGATCCTCCACAAGCTCGATGAAACCGTCGCAGAGGTGACCGATGCCCTCGACTCTTATCGCTTAGATGAGGCTGCAAACGCGGTCTATCGCTTCTTCTGGCACGCCTACTGTGACTGGACGCTAGAGCTCTCCAAGCCCACCTTGCGCGCCGAGGGAGAGGCTGCGATTCGTACCCGTCAGGTCCTCGTTCACGTGCTCGATGAGGCCTTGCGCCTGCTGCACCCCTTTATGCCCTTCCTGACCGAAGAGATCTGGACCCGGCTGCCCCTCAACGAGCGAGCCACGGATCACATCATGGTGGCCGATTGGCCCCTCGCCGATTCACGACGCCGAGATGAGGCCGCAACGCAGAGCCTCGACCAAGTGATCCACGTTATCACCGCGGTGCGTAACGTCCGCGGTGAGAACCGCATCTCTCCAAAGATCGGCCTGACGGTGCACGTCTCCACACCGGACGCCGCCACCACCGCGCTCATTGAAGGGGCGAGCGATTACCTCGCTCATGTCGCTGGCGTCAGCACGCTTGAGGTCGTGGTCGACGCACCACGCCCCCCAAAGAGCGCAGTCGCTATTGCCGGAGATTGCCGCATCTTTGTCCCACTGGAAGGCCTCGTCGACATCGATGAGGAGCTCGCGCGACTGGACAAGGCCATGGCGAAGCTCGACAAAGAGATCGGCAAGCTCCAGGGCAAGCTGTCGAACGAGCGCTTCCTCGCTAACGCACCGGCAGAGGTCGTGGCGAAAGACCAAGCTCGGCTGGACGATGCGCGCACCCAAAAGGCGACCTACGCTGAGAGCGCCACACACCTTCGAGGCTGATGTAAAGGCTCCGCGCTAGCCTCTGCCCAAGCCGCCTCGCAGCCCTCGCTGAATTCCCCCATTCCCCCCCCCCTTGCGGTGGGTGGTTGCGGTGGTCGTGTGATCACGGGCCAAGCGAGCCCCGAAACCAGGGCGGCTCAGCACGAAACACACAAGCACCTAAAATCATTGAAACCTCTAAAGAATGAATGACGCTCATTTTGGGTTTCGCACCCCCAAGTGCCACCCCTAGAATGAATGAGTGTTCATTCGGTTCAGAGCGAGCGCTCGGCTTGACACCTATTCGAACAACTGCGAGGAACCCCTCTCCAGAGCGTTCGTTCGGTCACCATGGGTTAATGGTGTGTAAAAAGCCATGAAGTCCCTTTATTTTTGCGCACTTGTTGACACTTAGAAGCCGATTGCCATCATGCGCCATCTTCGAAACCAGGCCCCTATAGATAGTGGGTCTGCGGTGGACGGATTGGTGACCCATGAGCAACGCATCACACAACCTGACGAACCCTGTCCTCATCCGGCTCCCCGGTGAGGCCGTTTGGGATGCCGCGGCGACCGCTGCGGCGCAGACCTCGACAGTCGTCTTCCGAGACGCTCCGTCTGCTCAGGCTGCCGCCATTCGCAGCACACCGACTGCCCGTGGCCTCGCCGCCGACACGCTGATTGGTGCGGAGTGGTGGGTCGCTGAGCGCGCCGAAGAGGCGATCGCCGAAGCTGTTCAAGCGGAGGTGACCGTCTGGGTTGAGGTTCGAGATGACAGCGAAGCACTCACTGCGACCGCTGCAGGAGCACACCGCTTGGTCGTCTGCGGGTTCGAGGGCGGCGGGATGGTCGGTCACGACACGACGCTCGTCCTCTTGCGCAGAGTGCTCGCGGTCACCCCCGCCAATGTGCCCGTGGTCGCACGCGGAGGCGTGGGCCCAGACACGGCAGCTGGTTGCCTGGCAGCCGGCGCCGATGGCGTCATGCTCGACGTCCAGCTCTGGGCAGCGACAGACGCACCGACCTCTGATGTCCTCCGCGGGCGCTTGGACGGCTTCAACCCGCTCGACACAGCCTGCTTCGGTCTAGAGCAGGGGTTCCGCTTCCGTACCTTCGGCCAGCTTGCGACTCGCGCCGTGCGCGAGGTCCAGAAGCTCGAAGGCGCCGGCGGGATGTCCCGGACGGATCTCCTCAACGAGGTCCAGACGCGCCTCGCGCCGAGCGTGCGCGACGTCGACATGAAGAACCAGCTGGTCCCCTTGGGCCAAGACGCCGCTTTCGCCTGCCCGATGGCAGAGCGCTGGGGCACAATCGCGGGGATCCTTGAGGGCCTCCGGGCCCACATGACAGCTCAGGAGCGCGGCGTCGCAGCCGAGTGGCCGTGGGCCCCGGGCCAGGGCATCTCAAGCACGAACAGCACCGCCCTCCCCTTCCACCAAGGCCCGATGGCCCAAGTCGCTGACGTCCCAGCCTTCGCGAAGGCCGTCGCTGACTCAGGCTCCATGCCCTGGCTCGCCCTGGCGAACATGCCTGGCCATATCGCCCGAAAGTTGGTCGAGGACACCGCCGCAGCCTGCCCCGACGCGACGTGGGGAGCCGGCATCATTGGCCTCGACGCCAATCACTACCGTGACGCACACATCGCGATGCTCAAGGAGCTGAAGCCCCCCTTCGTGTTGGTCGCTGCGGGCACGATGGAGCAGGCCCTCGATATCGAGCGCGCGGGCATCAAGACCTACCTCCACACACCCACCCCCGGGCTCCTGCGTGCAGCGCTCGAGTCAGGTCTGACCCGCTTCATCCTCGAGGGGACCGAGGCAGGCGGCCATGTCGGCTCCATTGGTGGACTGGTCCTCTGGCAGCTCGGCATCTTTGAGGTGGAGCGCGCCCTCGCGGCCGGCGTTCAGGCGAGCGATCTCGCCTTCGTGCCGGCTGGCGGCATCAGTGACGCAGCGTCTGCCCGTGCACTCGCGACCACCCTCTGGACCCTCAACGAGCGCGGCGTCAAGACAGGGCTCCAGATGGGCACGGCGTACCTCATGTGCGACGAGGCGGTCGAGACCGGGGCGGTCAGTGACACATACCGGGATGCCATCGCCGGGGCCAAGTCCACGCTCCTCATGGGCGAGACCGTCGGTGCACCGACCCGCGTCCTCCCGACCAACCAAGCTCACGTCGTCTTTGAGACAGAGTTCGAGCGACGCAGCAACTCTGTCTCCTTGAAGGATCGCAAGCACCTCTACGAGAAGGACAACCTCGGTGGGCTCCGCGCCGCAGCCAAAGCGCAGCGAATCGCCTCGATCGATCCCGAGAAGGGCGCCATCTTCGAGAACGTCGACGAGGCCACTCAACTTGAGACAGGGCTCTTTCACGCTGGACAAGGCGTGGCCTTGATCAACGGCCGGACGCGGATCGCAGACCTGCACGGTGCCTTGATCGACGCAGCGTCCATCGCGACGCCACGAGGCGTGGCCCAGGTCACGCAGACCAAGCGCCCCCAGGCGCCTGCCCCGGTGCAGGCCAGCACGACCTCACAAAGCTCGCCTGACGATATCGCGATCGTCGGCTTGGGCACTGTGATGCCAGACGCACCTGACGTCGCGCAGTTCTGGTCCAACCTCCTCTCGGGCCACTGCGCCATCGGCGACGTCCCTTCTGAGCGTTGGGACGCAGACTTCCACTGGACCGACGATCGGCAAGAGCCAGACACGACCTACTCGAAGATCGGTGGATTCGTCCGCGACTTCAACTTCGACCGTAAGGCCTTCCGAGTGCCTCCGATGGTCGTCAAGAGCCTCGATTTAACGCAGCTCTATGCGCTCGAAGCGGGGCGCCAAGCCCTGGCTGATGCGGGCCTGTTGGAGCCAACAGAGGACTTCGACCGCACACGCTGCGCGGTCGTCATCGGCAACAGCATGGGTGGCGACCTTCGCGTCACGACCGCTATCCGAACCGAGCTCCGCCGCCTGTCCCATCAGCTTGACGGCCTCCTCAAGGAGAGCGGACTGTCGGACGACAAGGCTGCCCAGGTGCGCGCGCGCTTCGATGCCCTCGCCAATGACGGGCGTCCCCCCATCACAGAAGACACCATGCCAGGTGAGCTTCCCAACTGTACGGCGGGGCGTGTCGCGTCCACCTTTGACCTTGGCGGCCCAAACTGGGTCGTCGACGCGGCCTGCGCCTCGAGCCTCGCAGCGCTGGATGTGGCGGTGAATCACCTCCGCCGCGGCACCATCAACCACGCTCTGGTCGGTGGGTCCGACGCGGGCATGGGCGTCGAGGGCTACGTGAAATTCTCCAAGATCGGCGCACTCTCCGCCGACGGCTCTCGCCCCTTTGACGCCAGCGCGAACGGCTTCGTCATGGGCGAGGGTGCTGGCATGATGGTCCTCATGCGTCGCGCAGACGCCGAGGCTGAGGGCCGAAAGGTCTACGCAATCATCAAGGGCATCGGCGCCTCCAGCGATGGTCGCGGTAAGGGCATCACGGCCCCGAACCCGTCAGGTCAGCGGCGCGCGATTGAGCGGGCCTACGAGGACGCTGCGATCGACCCGAAGACGGTCACCTACTTCGAGGCTCACGGCACTGGGACCCCCGTCGGGGACCCCGTGGAGGTGAACTCCCTCATCGACGTCGTCGGTCAGACCCACTACGGCGCATCCCTCGGCAGCGTAAAGAGCAACATCGGCCACCTTAAGGCCGCCGCTGGCGCCGCTGCGATGACGAAGGTCGCGCTCGCGCTTTACCACAAGGTCCTCCCGCCCACGCTCGGCGTCACGACCCCCAACCCCAAGCTGCCACTCCAGCGCGGCAATCTGCATCTGCAGCTGACGCGGGAGAACTGGCAGGTGCCCACCGGCATCCCACGCCGAGCCAGCGTGAGCGCCTTTGGGTTTGGCGGCACCAACCTGCATGTCGTCCTTGAAGAGGCCAACGGCCCACTCAGTGAAGGTATCCGAATGGACAACTCGTCATCTGATAAGACCTCATCCACCCCTGCACCGATGATGGCCGCTAGCGCCGGCACGGAGGCCCCTCCGGTCGCTGCGGCGCCGACCGCGGCCGCACCGGCAGGAGACCGTGACGCTATCTACGCAAAGATCGTCACCATCCTCTGCGAGCGCACCGGCTACGAGGCCGACGAGATCGAGCCGGACTTCGAGCTCGAGGCCGACCTCGGCGTCGACACCGTCAAGCAGGCTGAGATCATGGCTCAGGTCCGCGAGGTCTACAGCCTCGAGCGCGACGCAGACTTCCGCCTCGCCGAGTACCCGACCATCTCTAGCCTCGCCGACTACGTCATCAGCCGCATGGGACAAGGACCGGCACCCGAGCCGACGCCCCCCACGAAGGCCACCGTGCCTGCCGAGGCCCCACCTGCCGTCAGTGCGCCGAGCACGGTTGGAGCCCCGGAATCACGCAATGTCTGGGCCGCGCTCGACGGGCTCATCACCCTTGGAGCGACAGACCGAGACACCCTGGTCGCAAAGCTCACCGCGCTGGGAGAAGCCCTAAAACACGACGGGTTAGCAGCCGCCGCCGAGTTCCATCAAGGCCCCGACGCCGCAGACGCACACTCTCGCGTGGCACTCGCCTTTGAGCCATCCGCAGGGGCCGGCCCCTTGGCGAAGCTCGTTGAGAAGGCTGGAGGTGCCATCGCCGCCGACAAGGGCCTCAAGATCCTCGCCAACCGCGGTGTCCACTTCGCTGAGGGCCCCTCCGAGGGCAAGGTCGCCTTCCTCTTCCCCGGGCAAGGCAGTCAATATCTCGGCATGGGTGCAGACCTCGCGGAGCGCTTCACCGTCGTCCAAGAGACCTTCGACGAGGCCGACGCGGTCATGTCTGATGTGCTCGACGCACCCCTGACCAGCTACTTCCTCAACGCGGACTTTGAGAGCAAAGAGGCCAGCAAGGCCGCCTTCATCAAGCTGACTCAGACCGAGATCACACAACCTGCAGTTCTGGCAGTCGATACGGCGCTGTTACGCCTCGTGAAAGAGTTTGGCTTCCGCGCCGACATGGTCGCTGGGCACAGCCTCGGTGAGTACGGCGCCTGCGTCGCCAGCGACGTCATGTCCTTCGAGTCAGCTCTCCGCACCGTCGCGGCGCGCGGCACGGCGATGGCTGATGTCGAGCCCATGGACGGGGACAACGGCCTCATGGCCGCAGTGGCCGCCGGCGTCGAGCCTGTCGAGGAGGTGCTGAGCGAGATCGACGGATACGTCGTCTGCGCGAACAAGAACTGCCACGCTCAGACGGTCATTGGCGGGAGCACTGGCCCCGTTAAAGCAGCAGCTGCCCGACTCGAGGAGAAGGGCTTCGACGTCCGGATGATCCCCGTAAGCCACGCGTTCCATACGCGCATCGTCGCCCCGGCCTCCGAGCCGCTGCGTCAGCACTTGGCCACGGTCGAGATCTCCAAGCCGTCTATCAGCATCCTCTCCAACGTCACCGGTGGCTTCTACCCCGAGACACCCGACGAGATTCGTGACCTCTTGGCCACGCAAGTCGCGTCACCCGTCGAGTTCATCGCCGAGATCGAGCGCCTCCACGAGGAGGGTGTCCGGACCTTCGTCGAGATCGGACCGAAGCGCGCCCAAACCGGCTTCATCCAGAGCGTCCTTGAAGGCAAAGACATCCGCGTCTTCCCGACGAACCACCCCAAGTATGGTGGCCTAATGACGCTCCGAGCGGCCGTTGGTCAGCTCATCGTCGCGGGACATCGTCCGGGCGTTCAGGCGCCACTGCACACCCCCGCAGCGGCTGATGCATCTTCGACACCTGTCGTGTCGCTCCCCACGCCTACTGGCGATGTGCAAGACACCGAGTGGCCTGTGCGTTCGCCGATTGTCTGCACCGGGGCAGCCGTCGGGCTCCCGGGGACCGAGCAGGTCTTCGCAGACGACAGCTTCGAGCGGCTCCTGACGGGGCGCAGCTTGATCTCACTGGTCACCGAGACGAAGACCGATAACATGCTCAACAAGGGCATCACCCGCCTCCAGAAGGGCTCGGATGGGACCGCTCACTTTGTCCCTGTCACCAAGCGCGAAGAGCTGGTCAAGCTCGCTGGACAGCTCGGTGAGTTCAACTTGACGGAGCAGTTCGGGATCGAGGAGCGCGTCTCACTCGGCCTCGATAAAGCAAGTCAGCTCGCCTTCGCTGCCGGGATTGAGGCCCTCCGT
Organism: Myxococcota bacterium; assembly: GCA_049602155.1. Classification (GTDB taxonomy): domain Bacteria; phylum Myxococcota_A; class UBA9042; order PHBI01; family JBMYRH01; genus JBMYRH01. The sequence continues at coordinate 148,532 of JBMYRH010000001.1, forward strand.
GACGCTCACATCCCTCTCGTGCCGCGCTACCGCGTCACGCGAAGCGGAAAGAAGGTCACCACCGGTGTGACCCTCCCTGAGAGCATGCGCGACGACACTGGCATCATCCTAGCCACCTGCTTCGGCGGGGTGGATGTCGCGATCAACGAGGCGATCAAGTCGGTCCGCGACGGCAGCTACTCCTTCGACGGACGCTACCTCCTTCAAGTCATCGCGATGGGCCACGCCAAGTTCGCTGAGTTCATCGGCGCCCGTGGCCCAAACACCCGAATCAACGCGGCCTGTGCCTCGACGACTCAGGCCTGCTCGATGGCAGAAGACTGGCTGCGGTTGGGCCGCTGCAAGCGCGTCATCGTGATCGGCGGAGACGATGTCACCGATGAGACCATGATGCCCTGGGTGGGCTCAGGCTTCTTGGCGACAGGCGCCGCGACCGCCGAGGGCGACGTCAGCAAGGCCGCCCTGCCCTTCGACAAGCGCCGCAACGGCACCATCCTTGGGGCTGGCGCAGTCGCTCTCGTCCTCGAGCTCGACGAGGATGCCCAAAAGCGAGGCGTCGTGCCCTTGGCCGATCTCCTCGGGACGCGCGTCGCGAACAGCGCCTTCCACTCCACTCGGTTGGATGTGGAGCACATCGCGAGCGTCTTCAACGAGTTCATCAGTGAGGCGGAGAGCACGTACAAGACAGAGCGTGACGCCATCGCATCGAACGGTGTCTTTGTGAGCCACGAGACCTTCACCCCTGCCCGAGGCGGCTCCGCAGCAGCGGAGGTGGAGTGTGTGCGTCGTGCCTTCGGAGAGAAGACCTCTGAGATGACGATCGCGAACATCAAGGGGTACACCGGTCACCCCATGGGCGCCGGCCTTGAGGACGCGTTGGCGGTGCGCATGCTCCACAAGAGTGTGGCGCCCCCCATCCCCAACCTCAAGGAGCGTGACGAGTCACTCGGCGACCTGCGTTACTCGGATGGCAGCTCCCAACCCTTTGATTACGCCGTCCGCTTCGCGGCAGGCTTTGGCTCTCAGCTGGCCCTGGGACTGTGGCGCCGTCGTGCCCGCACAGAGGCACGGGTCAACACCCCTGTGTTCATGAAGTGGCTCAGCGAGACCTCCGGGCTCGAGAGCCCTGAGGTCTATGTCGACCAGCGCGTCTTGAAGGCGCGTCCAGCGCGTCCCAGCGCCGCGACCGCGGTCACCGCGCCGGCGCCGACTCCCGCCGTGACGGCCCCCGAGCCAGTCGCCCCGAAGGCTGTTGAGATCGACCCCACCCACTTCACGGTGAGGACAGTCAACGCGCGCCCCTTCGCAGAGGCGACCTCGGATGCCGGGACCATCAAGACCTTCGTCGCCGGAAAGAGCGTCATCGTGGTCGGTGGCTCCAAGATCTTGGCGCGCCGGATGATGACGGGCCTCGCGTCGATCGGGACCTCAGTGCATCTGCTGACCCCAGCTGAAGCCAGCGATGAAGCGAAGATCAAGAGCACGCTGGAGGCCACGGGCGACAACCTCGCCGGGATCGTCAACCTCTTGGCCGTACCACAGTCGTCGAAGACCTCCCCCGCTGAAGTGCGCAGCGCGGCGATGTCGTGCTTCAAGATCGCGCGCGCCATCCAGGAACTCCGGGGCGGTGTCCCCACCGACAACCTCTTCTGGTTGACTGTCACGCGCCTCGGCGGACGACTCGGCACGGAGGGATGCGAGCAACCGCTCCTCGGTGGCGCCATGGCGGGCTTCACCAAGTCCCTGGCCCGAGAGTGGGCTGACATCCCCGTACGCGTCGTCGACATCGACACCATCGAGAGCATCGACCCCTTCGTCGTGCTGACCACATGCCTCACCGTGGAGGCCGAGGTCGAGGTCGGCCTCGAGGGCGACAAGCTCAACCACGCCGTGCTTGAGAGCGCCCCTGAGAACAGCCCCGTCGTGACCCTCGGGGCGAACACCCGCTGGCTCATGACCGGCGGCGGACGCGGCATCACAGCGCGCATCGCGGCGCACCTCGCCGAGCGCTTCGGCGGTGAGTTCATCCTCACGGGCCGTACGCCAATGACGCTGACCAACGCCGCTGACTTGGACCTCACGGCAGAGCGAGCTCGTATCAAGGCGGAGCTCAAAGCCGAGGGCGGACGCGTGACGCCGAAGGTGATCAACAAGGCGCTCAAGCCCATCGTCGCTCAGAAGGAGATCGCTCAGACCCTTAAGACACTTGAGTCTTTGGGCGCGAAGGCGAGCTACTTAGCCTTTGATGTCTGTGACGACGTCGCTACGGCGCGGCACCTTGGCGGACTTCAAGACGTCGACATCTGCATCCACGGTGCGGGGCTGGAGGACAGCCACCTGTTGGCCCAGAAGTCCCCGGAGATCTTTGATCGCGTCCTCACCGTCAAACTGGACGGCTCGACCAACCTCTTGAACGCCCTCGGCGACAGCTTGGGGCTGTTTGTCGGCTTCACAAGCGTTTCCGGGCGCTTCGGTAACGCAGGCCAAGTGGACTACGCAGCCGCCAACGACGCATTGGCTCGCCTGTGCGCCTCGCTGAACGCCGCAGAGGCAGGGCCCAAGGGCCTCGCCATCGACTGGACCGCTTGGGCCGATGTCGGGATGGCGACACGCGGGAGCGTCGCCACCGTCCTCGAGCACATGGGGGTCGAGATGCTTCCGCCTTCCATCGGAGCGAAGATGGTCGGCGACATGATGGCCTTTGGCACAGTCGGTGAGGTGGTCGCTGCGGGTGCACTCGGTGCGCTCGGAGGAGCTGCAGCCATGGCTGGCGACGCCACCGGCGCTGACCAGCTCTTCGACAGCATCGTCTTGGACACCAACGGGCTCGCGCTCACGGCGCGTGTCACGCTGGACCCCACCAAGGTGCGCTTCCTCGCAGATCACGCCATCGACGGCACCCCGGTCTTGCCGGGCGTCTTCGGTATGGAGCTCTTCTCACGGGCGGCACGCCAGTTGGCCACATGCCCCCGAGACCTCGTCTTCGAGAACGTGGCGTTCGCGCGCCCAGTGAAGTGCCACAAGGGCGCCCCCATCTCACTCGAGGTGACCGTCGAGCGTGACGGTGAGCACCTGAACCTCGCGCTCTTCAGCGAGCGCACCCTCCGGACCGGGCGTGTCGACCGCACCGAGCACTTCACAGGGCGCATCTCGTTAGCCCCTGCGGCACCCGCGGGTGACGCCTTCGTGATGACCTCGGCGGACCTGGACCGTGTCGGTCCTGACGCTGAGGGGATCTACTCGGTCTTCTTCCACACCGGCTCTTTCCGCCTCCTCAATGCGGTCCCATACGCCGGCCGAAGTGGCCTCGTCGCCACGGGCACCATCTGTGATGAAGACCCGGCTCCTGGCCTTGAGGTCAGTGAGCTGTTGAGCGATCCCTTCGGTCGTGAAGCAGCCTTCCAAGCCGCTGGCCTGCACGCGATGGCGCACCAGGGGCACATGTTCCTGCCGGCAGCCATCGGTCGAGCGACCGTCTACCACCCTGCCCGCGCCGGCCAAGACGTCTTCGTCCGCGTGTTGGAGATCGAGGGGGCCCCAGAGGGCCGCGCGATGTTCGATGCAGAGATTTGGTCGACTGACGGCGCCCTACTCCAGCGCCTCGAGGGGCTTCAGATGATCGACGCAGGCCCGCTCCCGGCGGGTCGCTCGGTCGATCTCAAGCGGCCTCGTGCGGTCGCATCACGGCGTTGTGACATCGAGACGGCGAAGGCCGAGTTCGCGAACTGGGGGCAACCCTTGAGCGAGCACGTCACCCCCGACGACTTGGCAGCCCATGATCGTCAACGCAGCGAGCATCGCCGCGCTGAGTGGCTCGCAGCCCGAGTCGCTGCCAAGGCGCTCTGCGCTGAGTGGCTCCACGCGCGCTTCGGTGTGCGACCGCCGGCCAACCACCTGCTCATCCGCAAGGACTCGCACGGTGCACCGTTCATGACCTTGCGCGGGCCATGGTCGGAGAAGCTCCCCAGCGACGCCATCCCGGCGCTGAGCCTTTCCCACTCGGATGGCGTCGCAATCGCAGCGATCGCCCTCGACTCCGCCGTCCGCGTCGGGATCGATATCGAGAGGATCGCCGCGCGCCCCGAGGGCTTCGCGGAGACCTGGCTGGCCGAGCTGGAGCGGGAGCTCCCGATCCGTGACGACCAAGGTACGATCGTCGACGAAGAAGCGCGGTTAACCGCACTGTGGTGCTTGAAAGAGGCGACGACCAAGGCCCTCGGCCTGGGCTTCCACTTGGCGGTCTCCGAGGTGGTCATCACGGGCGTCGATGAGCGTGGATTTGCGACGCTCTCGCTGACTGGTGAGGCCGCGTCTCGCCTCGTCGCGCTTGGCGCACAGAGCGTTCGCGCGATGGTTCGAGTGGACCCACGCTTCGCGATCGCAGAGAGTATTGTCGAGGTCGACGCGCGACATGTGGGCGACGACCCCATGCGCTTGGCCATCATCGCAGCGCTGCTGCGTGAGAAGGGCTACCTCCTCAACGGTAGCGAGGATGCGCCGAGCACGAATCCACCGACCGATATGCGATGGGGGCGAGGGTGAGCAGAACGCGCCAATATGTGGTCACAGTTGGGGGAGACACCCCGCGCGCCGTGACGCTCAAGTTCAATGACTCCACCCAGAGTTGGTCCGCTGAGACCGACGGCAAGCAGGTGCAAGTCCGCTTGGCGGAGGTCTCACCCGACGGCGCAGTGCGTGTCGAGATCGACAACGAGATCATCAACTTAAGGATGGTCTCCACACCCGAGGGGGAGACGATGCTCTCCCCGCTGCGTTCGGATGGAGGCGTCGGGGTTCCCGTACGTGTCCGCTCTGACGGAGACTTGATGCTCGGTGTCGCCAGCGGCCCTTCAGAGCCCCCAGCGGCAGATCCTGAGGTGAAGGCCCCTATCACGGGTGTCGTACTCAAGGTCATGACCACTCTCGGTCAGGCCGTCAGCGCAGGGGAGCCCTTGGTCGTCCTCGAAGCCATGAAGATGGAGACCTCCCTCACGAGCCCCTGCGACGGTGTGGTCTCGGCATTACACGTCGCGCCCGGCGCTCAAGTACGGACCGGTGAAGTGCTGGTTGAGGTCAGTTCCGAGACGAGTCATCCCGCGACGTCCAAGCCCGCCTGAGCGAGCTGACGCGCAAGAGGAGAAGAACATGAGCAGCGCAACTGTGCCCCCGTCGGCCGCCTCCGAGCGACCGGCTGATGCCGAGCTAGAGGTCCTGCAGTCCAAGCGCGTGAGTGTCGCCCGAGCGCGCCTCGCCGCCCTCTTCGATGCAGGGTCCTTCGATGAGATCGGAGACCGCGTCCTTCACCGCTGTGACCGCTTCGGCCTGGATAAGCGCCGCACCCCCGGTGACGGCGTCGTCACTGGCGTCGGCACAGTCGAGGGTCGGACCGTCTACGCGTTCGCGCAGGACAAGACCGTGCTGGGTGGCTCGCTGGGAGAGGCCCACGCGCTCAAGATCGCGCGCCTTCAAGACTTGGCGGCGCAGGCTGGGGCACCCTTCGTGGCGATCAACGACTCTGGTGGCGCACGTATCCAAGAGGGGGTCGCCTCTCTTGCAGGGTATGGCGAGATCTTCACACGCAACGTCCGAAACTCAGGGGTCATCCCGCAGATCTCGGTGATCTGTGGTCCTTGTGCCGGCGGCGCAGTGTACTCTCCGGCCCTGACCGACTTTGTCTTCATGGTCGATGGTTCGAGCTATATGTTCCTCACGGGTCCGAAGGTCGTGAAGACCGTGACCTTCGAGGACGTGACCGTGGAGGAGCTCGGCGGTGGCCGGACGCACGCGAGCAAGACAGGGGTCACCCAGTTCCTTTACCCCACAGATCTAGAGGCCCTCGCGGGGGTCCGAAAGCTCCTCAGCTACCTGCCTCAGAACTGGCGTGAGCGCGCACCATTCGTTGAAAGCAGTGACCCGATTGATCGCCTCTGCCCGGACCTTGAGGAGATCTTCCCGGACTCCCCCCGTACGCCCTATGACGTGCGCGCGCTCCTGGCGACGATCATCGACCACGACAGCTTCATGGAGGTCCACGAGAACTGGGCGCAGAACATCGTCGTCGGCTTCGCTCGCTTGGGTGGACGCTCGGTAGGCATCATCGCCAACCAGCCCCTTCAGCAGGCGGGCTGCCTGGATATCGACGCCTCTCGAAAGGGCGCGCGCTTCATCCGCACATGTAACGCCTTCAACATCCCCCTCGTCTCCATCGTGGACGTCCCCGGCTTCTTGCCTGGGTGTGACCAAGAGCACCAGGGGGTGATCGATCACGGCGCGAAGCTGCTCTACGCCTACTGCGAAGCGACAGTTCCCAAGCTGAGCGTCATCACACGGAAATCCTATGGCGGTGCCTACATCGTGATGTCCTCCAAGCACGTCGGAGGGGACATCAACTTCGCGTGGCCGTCAGCGCAGATCGCCGTCATGGGCGCGAAGGGCGCAGTGGAGGTCCTCTTCCGTCGAAAGGCCAAGGAGGCCGACGATCCTCAAGCCGTCTTAGACGCGGCTGAGAAAGAGTACGAGGAGGCATTCCTGACCCCTGCTCAGGCGGCTGGCCTCGGCTACATCGACGATGTCATCGAGCCCACGGAGACGCGCCGTAAGCTGGCCAGGTTCCTCATGCGCCTCGAGACCAAGGCCATGCAGAACCCGCCTCGCCATAACGGCAATATTCCTACCTAAAGCGCTGCCTTACGCAGGCGCTGACGACGCCTCTTGCTCTGCGGCCGGGGTGTCCTCGGACGCCACCTCATCCCTAAAGCCAAGTAGCCAGCGTAGGTCCTCCACCACGAGGTAAAACGATGGCACGAGCCCTAAGACGATGAAGGTGACGAAGAGCACGCCGTAGCCAAGGCTGACCGCCATTGGGACCAGAAACCTCGCCTGCACAGACGTCTCGAAGATCATCGGCAAGAGCCCAAAGAAGGTCGTCAGAGAGGTCAGCAAGATCGGCCTAAAGCGCCGGATCGATGCGCTACAGACAGAGTCGAACGCAGACTCCCCACGTTGACGGGCGCGGTTGGCGGCGACAATCAGCACCAAGGAGTCGTTCACGACCACCCCGCTGAGGGCCACGATACCGAACATGCTGATGATGGAGAGTTCGAAGCCCATCACGATGTGCCCTACCACCGCTCCGACCAAGCCGAACGGGATGGCGGCCATCACGATGAGGGGCTGGAAGATGTAGCTCCTGAAGGGCACCGCGAGGAGCGCGAGGATCACCATCATCGCGACCAAGTAACCGGTGCCGAGCGCGCGAAGCGTGTCGCGCTGTGAGCGCTGCTCACCCTCAAGCGACCAGCTCAGCCCCGGGAACTCTGCTTGCAGGGCAGGCAACGTATCCTTTTGGAGCGAGGCCAAGATCTTCCCCGCGTTGGCCACCTTCTCGTCCACGTCGGCCGTGACGTTGATACGACGGCGACCGTCGGTACGGTTGATGGTCATGTCGGCGCGCCCACGAGTCACTCGCGCAGCGACCCCGAGGGGAATCTCTCCTCCGTCCGGGGTCCGGATCAACAGTGACTCCACATCGTGCTCCGACTGACGCTCCTCTAGCGGGCGTCGCACATAGACGCGGATCTCATCGCGACCTCGTTGTTGGCGCAGCGCCTGGGCGCCAAAGAAGGCGTTACGCGCCTGCCGTGCGACGTTCTGAGAGGTCAAGCCCAGGCTCCTGGCCTCTTGTGTCAGCTCAAAGTTGAGCTGGGGCTTCCCCTCGGAGAACCCCGTGTCCAGGTCCGTGACCCCAGCGTAGGTCTCGAGTGCGGTCGCTACGCGCTGTGAGGCACGCTGAAGCACGCGAACATCTCGGTGACTGAGTTGGACATCGATGGGGCTCCCCGCCCCGCCACCGATGGTCGCCTTGAAGGTCAGGAGATCGACCCCTGCGATCTCCCCGGCCATCTCACGCCAACGTGTCGCGAACTGCTGCGCAGAGAACTGTCGGTCTTTGCTGGGGACGAGGCGCACTTGAACGGTCGTCAAGTGGGCCCCGGGCTCGTCTCGCACCATGCCGGCCGGTCCCCCACCAGGGATCCCCTTGCCCAACTGGGAGTAAATGCCGCGTTCGACCTTCTCTCCGCCCCCCAACTCAGTCAACGCTGCCCGCGCCGCCGCGATCAGGCGCGACTGCACCTCCTCGGTGCGCTCCACCGGTGAGCCATAGGGGAGCAAGGCCTTTGACACCACCCGGTCCGACTCGATACGCGGCATAAAGGAGAAGTCCATCCGACCGCCCGCGATGTAACCCACGGTGACGATCAAGGTCGCTAGGCCGATGGCCGTCGTCAGATAGCGCGCGCGAAGCGACGCCTGGAGAAGGCGCTGATACGGCCCGCTGATGAAGCGCTCCAGCCCGCCCGAGACCGCCTGCTGAACTGTCGTAAGCACCCAGAGCACAGGCGAGAGCGGGATCTTCACGAGCGCGAGGAGCTTGAAGAGCAAGCCCGTCAGACCGAAGCGCTGCGGACGTGACTCATGAGCCAAGTGTGCGGGGAGGATGAAGAGCGACTCCACCAACGACAGCAGGAGCACGCTAATGACGATGACGGGGATCACCCCGAAGAGCTTGCCGGAGAAGCCTGGCACAAAGAGCATCGGCGTGAAGGCCACCACGGTGGTCAGAATCGAGAAGGTCACGGGCATCGCGACCTCCCGCGCACCCGCGATCGCCGCCACCCCAAACGGGAGCCCTCGCTGTCTCTTCGCGTAGATGTTCTCACCCACGACGATGGCGTCATCCACGACGATGCCGAGCGTCACGATGAATGCGAACATGGAGATCATGTTCATCGACACGCTGAAGGCGGGCATCAGCAGGATGGCCCCCATGAACGAGATCGGGATGCCAAGCGTCACCCAAAAGGCCAAGCCCGGCTTGAGAAAGAGGCCTAGGACGACAAGGACAAAGATCAGCCCCCAGAAGGCATTCCGCGTGAGCAACTCCATACGGTCGCGATAGATCTCCGACTGGTCAGAGACCACATCGACCTTCAGGCCTGGGGCCAAGTCTGCGGAGAACCTCTCTAGCTCATCTCGGACCGATGCGGCGACCTTGATCGGTGTCTGCGAACCCACTCGAAAGGCCTTTACGATGATCGAGGGGCGCCCGTCGAAGCGCGCAGAGTCGTCCGACTCGGCGAAGCCGTCCTCTACCGTCGCGAGCTGACCCAGCCGCAGGACCACCCCCTCGGGCGTCTCAATGATGGGGATGTCCTCAAATTCATGTCCTTGGTCGCGCCGTTCATCCGTCCGTAAGAGCACCTCACCACCGGAGGTCTTCACCGCCCCAGCGGGGAGCTGAATCGCGTTTTGCCGGATCTTCTGGGCCACCTGCCCCAAGGTGAGGCCATGGCGACGTAACGTCTGCTCAGGGATAGAGACGGAGATCTCCCGTGGCCGGACCCCGGACAGCTCCACCTGAGTCACCTCATCGCTCTGGAGCATCCTGTCGCGCAGCGACTCACCCAGCTCTCGGAGAGCCGCCTCACTGGCGGCCCCGTGAATGGCGACCGAGATCACCTCCCGCCGATTGGTCATCAGCGCAACAATGGGCCGCTCAGCGTCCTCCGGGAAGGAGCGGATCCGGTCGACTGCGTTCTTGATGTCCGACAGGGCCCTATCTTGGTCCGTCGAGGTCTCAAGCTCGGCATAAATGCCGGCGCTCCCCTCACTCGCTGTCGAGACGACCTGCTTGATTCCATCGACCCCTCGGACCACCTCTTCGACAGAGAGGATGATGCCTTGCTCAACCTCTGCAGGGCTCGCCCCGGGGTACGGCACGCGGATCGTGACCCACTCCATATCGAACTCAGGGAAGACCTCTTCCTTCAGCTGAAAGCGCATCACGAGGCCACCCAAGATGATGACCACCATCAAGATGTTGGCCGCTACAGGGTTGGAAGCCATCCAAGCGATAGGGCCCTTCCTTGAGAAGAAGGGCTCTTGCTCGGGCTGGTGCTCTGGAGGCAGCGACGTCACGGAGTCTCCTCCTCGTCGGGCGCGTCGACCTCTTCGCTCTCCTCATCGTCGGCGGCCGTATCATCCGCGGACGTATCCGCGTCGTCGCTGGCGGCCTCACCCGCCTCGCCGTCCGCGCCATCGGTTGCAGGGAGCGCGGGCTCTTTCGTGTCGACGCGCAGCGCCATCCCCTCGATCGGCGCCGCCAGTGGGGACTGAACGATCAGCTCACCCTCGAAGAGGCCGTCGGAGACCAAGACGCGGTCGCGCTCTCGCCAGACCACCGTCACCTCGCGGATGGCGAGACGTTTATCCTCGGTGCTGACCCACACGTAGCGCCCATCGCGGAGCGCCTCTCGTGGGACAGCCACGACGTTTTCAAGGACAGTCCCTTCAAGCTTTACCGAGACGAAGGCCCCCGCGAGGAGCGGCAAGCGACGCTCCTCCACGTCCTTCGCCAGATCCATCGGGTCGTCGATCTGCACGATCAAGCGCGCCATGCGCCCCCGAGGATCGAGCTCTCTCAATAAACGAAGTACGCGCCCCTCTCGCTCAATCGTCGCACCTGAGGCCGTCTTTTGGGAGACGATCGCGAGGCTCCCCTCGTCCTCATCGGTGACGTTGTGCCCTGGGATCAGGAGGCGACTCAACGCGTCGACAGGCACAGAGACCTCGACCCAAGAGACGTCGGTGCCAGCCAGAGTCGCGAGCCGATATCCCGGCCCCACGATTTGCCCCACCTCGACCGCCTCCTCACGCACCACAGCGTTAAACGGCGCCGAGATCCGTGTCCGGTCGAGGCTCAACTGAGCGGTCTCTACCGCCCCACGAGCGGCCTGCACCCCTGCGCGCGCGGCCGCCACCTGGGGCTCTCTGAGGGCCAACGACTCATCCGCTCTGTCCATCATGACGAGCTCTTTCGCCATGGACTCCCACTCTTGCTCCGCGATGGCCTGACGGCCGTTCTCCACGCGGAGGTCGAGCCGGGCACGCGCGACCTGAGCTTGCTGGCGTTCCACTGCGAGTTCGTAATCCCTGGCGTCGATGGTCACCAAGACCTCTCCCTCGGAGATCAGCCCACCAGAAACCATGCCCGGGTGATGGTCAATGATCGCCCCGCTGATCTGAGGCTGAACGACCAAGAGGTGCGCCGGGCGGACTGTCCCCATGGCGTCTAAGCTCAACGTTTGAGGCGCAAGCGTCGCCGTGATGACCTCGACTAAGGGCGCCGCGACCGACCGGTCCGCGCGCTTGGCCTGTGGCTTCGACTGCACAAACTGAGCAGCGACACCAAGAGCGAGGCCAATGACAACGATAGGCGCGATGGCGCGCACAGCGAAGGAGAGCAAGCGGTTCATGGTGACTCCGTAGGCGCTGATTCCGAAGCGTCATGGGCCTTAAGTTCACCGGCCCAGGCACCGCCGAGGGCCCGATGAAGTTGGATGCGATAAGAGAGGCGCTGACGGCGCGCTGAGACCTCTCGGCGCTCCGCGGCCTGTAACGTCTGAAGCGCCCCAAGGACGGGTAAGTAATCGCTCAACCCAGAGACATAGCGGGCCTTTGCGTTTTGAAGGGTCTGCTTTGCCTGCTCGACGCTCCGCTGCAGGGCGACCAAATGCTGCTCTTGGCGGGCCTCAAGTACGAGCGCATCTTCCACCTCTTTGAGGGCATCGAGTACGACCTGCCCAAAGGTGTTTACCCGCTCTTTCACGACGGCCTGGGTTCGAGCGACCTCGGCAGACCGGCGTCCACCATCGAAGAGCGGCGCCACCAAGTTGGCCGCGAGGTTGTAGATCCAGCGCAGGAAGAAGGTGTCTATCGCGTCATCGGAGAAGCCTATGCGCCCCGACAACCGCAGAGCAGGGAACTGGTCCGCGATCGCCGCGCCGACCCTGTGATCGGCCGCGGTCACTCGGAGCCGCGCAGCGCGGACGTCCGGGCGACGCGTCAACAAGGTGGTGGGGAGACCGGTGGCCGGCAAAGCGGGCGGTAAAGGAAGCTCCGCAGCCGGCATGGTGATGTCTTGCTGAGGCGGCACCCCGATCAGGACCGCGAGCCGGGTCCTCAACGTCTCAAGCCGCCCCTCGATGAGCGGCAATTCCGACTCCATGCTCGAGACTTGCTGGCGCTGTTGTCGCACATCGATGGCCTGCACCATGCCCTGAGTGAAGCGGACCTCGACGAGTTCAAGCAGCGCATGGTTGGCAGCGAGCTGCTGTTGCAGCAAGGCGAGCAGCGCAGACTGCTCCGCCAACATAAACCACGTCTCCGCGACCTGAGCCGCCAGGGACACTGCGACGGCAGAGAGATCCTCACGCCCTGCCAGCTGGTCGTGGAGCGCTGCGTCCTCCATGGAGGCGATACGCCCCCAAAGGTCGGCCTCCCAAGAGGTCGACACCGTCAGCTGAACATTTCCGGCGTCCTTGCTCTCGGTGGTCGTGGGGAGGGTGACATTGTCGAGCCCTTGAGAGACATCGATCGCCGACATGTCGGGTTGCTCGATATAGAACCGCTGACCCGATACCCCTAGCCCAGCCTCGAGCTGCGGCCAATAGGCCGAACCTTGCTTTCGGACGACCGCGATCCCCTGCTCTATCCGTGCCCAGGCAGCCCGAATGTTCAGGTTGTCCGAGAGCGCAGCGTCGATGGTCGTATTCAGCGCCTCGTCCGCGAAGCTCTCCCACCATCGGTCGGGGGCCTCAGCGTCTCCTCCGGTGTTCCGGAAGGACTCCGGGACCGTCAATGGCGGTGGCGGCTCGGCCTCAACCTGATGGAGACGACACCCCATCAACAGCGCCACAGATGCGCTCAACCACAGTACCGAACGCTTCATGACAGGCGACTCCCAGTGACCAGCAGCGTCACCATGCCTCGAATTGTGCGTTCGGTCTCTTCTTTGCCGTGTACTTCAAAGCCCATGACCTCGAAGAAGACAAAATTGGCCAACGTACCGACCAGCATTCGAGCTGCGATCCGAGGCTCATCTGCGCGGAAGCGCTCCAGCTGAATCTCGCGACGCAGGAACTCTGTGACCCCATCGAGGAGGACCACAGGGGGCGCCTCGTTACTCTCAGCGAGGACAGAGAACGGGTCGATCCCAGAGGCGCGACGCAGCATGATGAGTCGAGGCAAAGCTACCCGAAAGTGCGCGACGAGCTCGTGGCCGATCTGCTCAAGGGCCTCTGAGAGGGGCGCTTCACCGGCCCGCTTAGGCCACGAACGGGCGAAGTCGGCCGAGGGCATCCCCATCGAGGCTGCGAACAGGGCCTCTTTGGTCCCAAAGCGCTTAAAGATGGTGCCCTCTGAGATACCGAGTGCCCGAGCGATGCGGTTGGTAGAGAGCTTGCACCCGTGCTCAAGGAAGAGCAGCCGTGCTTTCTCCACGATCTGCTCTGTCTGTATCGTCACCGGTCGTGCCATGAGTGAGTGCTTACTCATTAATAGGGGTTCGGTCAACGCGATTCGACCGACTGGTCTGTCGTGACCTGTGTTTAGCTGCCCGGCTTCTGCAGCACCAGCAAGATCTCTCGATTTCCCTTTGGTCCAGCAAGGGCTGAGTCAGCGTGACCTAATGTCTGAAACCCGATCCCTTCCGCGTCATCGATCACCTCGTGGAGGACGCGCTGTCTTAGCCGTTCGTCGCGCACAACTCCACCCTCACCGACTTCATTCCCCTTCACCTCGAACTGAGGTTTGACGAGCGTCACGAAGTGCCCGCCGGGTGTGAGGAGCTCAAAGACCACGGGGAGGATGAGGCGCAAGCGAATGAAGGACGCATCACAGGTCGCAAACGATGGCGTGAACGGCATGTCACTCATGGTCACGTAGCGGATGTTCGTGCGGTCCATCACCGTCACGCGCACGTCGGACTGCAACCGCCAGACCAGCTGTCCGTACCCGACGTCCACCGCGACCACGGCCTCGGCACCATGGCGCAACAAGACATCCGTGAACCCCCCAGTCGATGCCCCAACATCGAGGCATTTGGCGCCGGCAATAGCGTGCGTCAGCTCTGGGAAAGCCTCGAGGGCACTCAAGAGCTTGTAGGCACCGCGAGAGGCCCACTCATCTTTGGTCGTGACACGTATCGGTGCATCCGCCGCGAAGCGCTCACCGGGCTTGTCCCGCCTCTGCTCGCCGACGCAGACCTTGCCGGCCAGGATGAGCGCTTGTGCCCGCGCTTTTGAGGGCGCAAGTCCACGACTCAAGAGGAGATCGTCGAGCCGCTCCTTCTTCAAGGTGCCTTGCTGGGCGTCGCTGGGGTCGGCGTCGGCGTCGCTGGTGACCGATCCCCGCTCGGGGGAGCGACGACACGCTTCGGAGCAGACTGCTCTTCGATGTCCTTCGATTTGGTGCGCAGGAACTGAAGAACGCGGGCCTGTAGAGCAATCGCGTCCTGCTTGGCGAGGAGGGCGCGCACTGACGCATCCTTAGCCATCAGTTGCGCGTGTAACGACGTCAGCGCCTTCATCTGCTCGGGGTCACTAGGCACCCTGACCTTCCAAGCCTCGGCCAACTCCTTGAGTGACGGAGTCAGGTGCCCGCGCTTGGCGGGGGCCACGTCACGTCTGAAGTACACCGAGCCGCTGAAGGTCGCTTTGTTCTCGTCGATCAAGAGCGTCGGCAGGACCATCAGTGGCAGCTGCAACGTGATGATCGCCTTGAAGAATGCGGTCAGCCGCGCCTCGTCCACTGAGGAGACGGTGATGGCGATCGGCGCGCTCCCGATGAGCTGCGTCGTCGTGTAGCTGTAGGGTGTCTCCCCGGTATGAGCCTTCGGGATCTCGTCGCCCGTATCGGCTTTACCCAGCTTGACTTGAACCGCCCCGAGGCCATGCATCTTCGCGTAGGCGGTGAGCACGTTCCGCATCTTTGCGCCGTCTAAGGTCCCCACAGGCAAGCGTCGGTCCACCCGCGCGCCCTTCAGCGTGGCCTCCTGACGCGCCATGGTCTCTTCGACCTTCGGCCCTTGCTTTAGCACTGCATCGGCCGCCGCGAGCTCACGCGTCAGCGCTTGCGTGACGACCGTCGCGGCTCCCGCCGTCCCAGCTGCCTCGTGGGCTGGAGAGACCGACGTAGAGCAGGCACCTAACGCCGCGAGAGTGAGGATAAGGACAACGATTTGAATGTCGCGCACATGGCCTCCTTGAGGAGTAGACGATAGGCGACTGTGCCCCATATGCAAATCACGATTCACGTCTATGCAGCCGCTCGGACGTTCTCCCCCAAGAAGGTCAGAATGCGCCGATTGATGTCATCCGGGAACTCGACAGGGACGTAGTGGGTCCCCCCCGGCACGATCATCAATTCCGCATCGGGGATGGTCGCGGCCATATGGCTAGAGAGCGCATCAGGCGTCATGGGGTCACGGTCGCCGGACACGATGAGCACGGGGCACTCCAAGGTGGGGAGGACCGCCTCTGCGTCGTGATCGCCGAGCGCGCCGAGGATCTCCGTGTACGACTCGAAGTCCAAGTTCATATAATCGGTCAGGAGATCATTAAAGACCTCCACGTCGATGTTCGGGTGGACGAGTCGGAGCGTCTTTGCCCCGTGGATAAGCCAGCGACCACGGCGCCCAAGGCGCGGCCCCAGTGA
Source organism: Myxococcota bacterium (assembly GCA_049602155.1). Taxonomy (GTDB): domain Bacteria; phylum Myxococcota_A; class UBA9042; order PHBI01; family JBMYRH01; genus JBMYRH01. The sequence continues at coordinate 164,087 of JBMYRH010000001.1, forward strand.
GTCCATCAACGCTCTAAACACATCCAAACCTGGCCGAATCGCCCGCTCACCCCAAGGCCCAGCGATGGTGCGGGAGAGGGTCTGCCCGTAGCCCCCCGACATCGCCACGATAGCGAGAGGCAGACTCGGGGAGCGGCGCACGAGCTCGAAATTGAGCTGCACCCCCATGGACCACCCTACGAGTACGACATGCTCGACACCTGCCCACGCGAGGACCGCCTCTGCGTCCCCTGCATGCGCAGCGACATCCAGGGCCACCGAGCCGCGCTGCTCTGGGCTCAAGCTCGACCCATAGAGACCGCGGTAGTCCCAACTCAGGATCCGAAACTCTTTGCCTACCGCAGCCACGAGGTGCCGCCACGCCTGAAGGTTCCCCCCTAAACCATTGGACAAGAGCAGCGCCGGAGAGTCTGACGCAGGGCTTGGCCTGTCGAAGACACGCAGAGACACACCATCGCGGGTCGTCAGCGTCTCGGTACGGAAGCTCTCCATGCGACACCTAGGGTTAAGGAGCAGGATCACACGCCACTCCGTCTCCTTGTGAGCCGGAGGTGTGCGCCTTAAGGGTAGACCAAGAGGCCGGTCGCGGCATAGACTCCGTAGCCTGATGATGTGTAGGTATCTAAAGACATTCGCTTTCGCGTGCACCCTCGGGCTGCTTATGGGGGCGTGCTCGTCCGACATGGACGGCGCGAGCTCGGGCAGCGTGGACATCGATTTCCACGCGACGGTAGCGGTCGACTTCCACGCGCTCATCGGCGATGTGACGGCCGAGACACGGCGCGGCGACATCATTTACGACCTACGCAAGGCCGCGGACTACGTGGACTTCGCCGATCAGATTCGATGTGTGGGGCTCGACCCCTTCACCTCGACGCTCACCATCACGCGGCTTGATTCGCAAGGGCTGGAGTCCTTCCTGGACTTCGGGGTGGAGATCGCCCCCTACCCCAACGGTGACTGGACCCCCTTGGCGGACTTCGCATCCCTGGTCATCGACCAGTCTAGGCATGCGTTTGATGCCTCCGGCTTCACCATCTACTACGAAGGGCTCGACGTCCTCGAGTCTGTCGCCTTCGCTGCGACGCCCCAGTTCGAGCTGCGGATCACCAGCACAGTGCCAAGCGATGTGATGGCCCTTGAGGTGGAATTAGACCTCGCGATCGCCCTCTCATCCGCCACGAACGCCTGCCCTGGACCTGCACGCTAGCGAGGCTGCGCGTCGCCCCGATACGTGGCTAAGTTTGCGCGAGCCTTCCCGTAGGTCGGCCTCAGCTCAAGGGCACGCTCAAGCAACGCAATGGCGCCTGGGAGGTCTCCCTGACGTCGCCGCGCTGCGGCGAGGTTGAGGAGCGCGGGAGGGTTGGTGGTGTCCAGGGCGACCGACTCCTCTAAACAAGCAGCGCCGGGCTGTAATTCGTTGCGCATCAGGTGCCACACACCGCGGTGCCGCGATGCATCGCTGAGGACACGACGTGAGCGCAGAGCGAACGGCTCTTTTGGTGCGAGCGCACCTCCCAAAGCCCCACCGGGCGCCCGCAGAGGGCCTAGAGGTGACTCAGCGACCTCGGCCGAAGGGGCCAGGCGGTAGAGCACACGTCCAGGCCGAAGGATGGGCGCCATCAGGGCATCGAAGCGGCCATCCCCGAGCTCCCATGACACCGACGTGCGCTCCAACTCACTGCGGGTCAGCGCGACAATTGCGTCCCGCTGGGCGGCACGCTCGATCGCCATAAAGGCTAGAGGAGGCGCCTGCCCTGAGTGCGAGTAGCGATGCACGACATCCTCGCGGCTTGGCAGATGTTGCACCACAAGTGAGACCACATCCGGGCGCATGCCTTCGACGCCTTGCAAGTAGAGGAATTGTCCAGCGAGGTGGTCAGACGAGAGGACCGCCACACCATTGGGCCCCGGCTCCATCAGGGCGACCTGCGCATAGCGGGTGGCGAGTTGATCCTCCTGAGCCGGATCCAAGCACCAGCTCCCGAGCGTCGCGCACACAAGGGCGCACACCACGGCCACTGGGAGAGCCTTCATCGATGACACGATTCGGACATCTCCGGCCACCAGCGCCAAAGCCAAGGCCAAGGCCCAGGCTCCGGGCATCCCAGTCTGAAGATCGGCCTGCCCCATTGGGTTAAGCAGCACACTGAAGGCCGCATCTCCCAAGCACGCCAGCAGCGCAACGCCCCAAACCACCCGAGCTCGAACCCACAGGCCACCGAGGAGCACGACCCCAAAAACGAGGGGCCAAAACCCTCCTGCAGCGTTGCTAAACCACGCTACTAGAGCGTGCAGGGTGTCTCCTCCCACGACGCCCATCTCCTCGGAGAAGGCGTCTCGAATGCCCGCCGCAGTCAGGTGTGAGACCAAGGCGTCCAAACTTGAAGGGTCGCCCCAATTGAGCCAAGGGGAGCGCGACGCTGCTGCGGGTAAATAGAGCAGGATCGCCGCCCCAAAGAGACCCCACGGCACCCAACCTAACACGCGTCCCCATCGGCGATGTTGCGTCAGGCTCGTCGCCCATAGGATCGCGCCCAACAGAGGAAACGTCGCGTGGGCGCCGAGTCCGAGCCCCGTCACGAACGCTGCGATGCGCCAACGCGGACTGGACCGAAGGAGCAGCCACGCGAGCAGCGCCAGCAGGCAGCCATTGAGGGCGTAGACCTCCAGCACCGTGCCGTGTAGCCACACGACCCCCACGCAGGGGTAAAAGAGCGCCCCGACGGCAGCGGGCCAACGCCGCGCCCCGGCGATCACAGCCGTCGCGTGAATCAGCCCTGTCGTCGCCGCGACCGCGGCGGCGCACAAGAGCGCTAGCTTAAAGGGGACGGTCCCGAAGGGGATCAACTGCGCGGCATACCCGAGGATACAGAGCAGAGGGAACCCGGTCGGATGGGGCACCCCGAGGCCGGCCGCTGCGGCTCCGAACTCTCCCGCATCAAACCAGGTCACATGTCCACTTACAGCTGGGACTAGTACGCAAAAGACCAGTGCCCCAAGGTGCCAGGAGCGCAGCGAAGCGACAGGCATGTTCAGGGCCGGAAGATCTCCACGCCGTGAACGAGAGCCCCCGCGTCGGCACCCTCACCCAAGGTCAGGCCACCCGCGATCACAACGCTCCCAGACAGCTCACCGCTGCCAATGGCAGCGACGGTCGCACCGTATCGAGCACCCTCTAACGCGATACCGGAGCCCGCCGCGACCACCGCGGAATCCGTGACCCGCCACACCGCAGCAGACGTCGTACCGTCCACACCGTGGCGCCCACCGAAGATCCAACAGTCGCCGTCTGACGCTGCGAAGACCCCGGCCTGCATGGTCGTCTCAAGGTCATCAAGGTTCTCCAACTCGGTCGCCGTCAAGACGCCCCCTGAGGCGTCCACGTCCATCGTCATCGGCAACAGCCCTTGTCCATCGGCGTCCGCACCACCGACAAGCTTGTCGGCGCACACAACGGGCCAATGAATCGCACCGGGTAGCCCCAAGGAGGCCATGCTGGTGAGCTCAGGTTCAGTCGTCGACCCAGTAAAGTCGATCACCTCTGCGACAGGGCCCTCTAAGTTACCGCCCACGACCAAAAGTTCACTGCATACGTCATCCAAGCAAGAGACCGCCGGGGCCGTCCGCGCGGTGGCCAGGCTCGCGACTTGGGTACATGTGTAGTCCACGCCGTCGACATCGCATCTCGAGACTGCGGTGGAGGAGACCAGCTCCCCCGAATCATCGGCGCGCAGACCACCGACGGCGACGATCACAGCGCCCGACGCCACGACCCCGGGGGCGACCACCGGCTCAATCGCATCTGCGTGTACTACCAAGCTCGCATCATCGAGGTCCAAGACGACGATGTCACCTGACGCACCGGTGAAGTCCATCGGTCCATCGGCACCAAGAGCAGCGCCGGTAGCGCCACCGACGAGCGCGCTGCGCGCCTCGCCCGACCGCGAGAGCGTCACCATCCCAGAGTGGGCCACGTTGACCGCAGCGTCACCGTCCCAGGCTTCGACTTCGAAGAGCCCTGTGGTCACGTTGTAGCGCTCAACCGCGTCTGCAGATGCAGATAACGCGCCCTCAGTCAGCTCTGAGAAGCCTCCAAAGAACAGCACGTCCCCATTGCTCGCCGTCGCCGACTGCCCAAAGGCCCGCGGTGACGACATGTTCAATGGGTAAGGCGACGCGATCATGCACCAGTTGGTGACCTCGTCACAGGTCGCTGCAACGTGAAGGTCCGTGCAATCCGAGTCGACCTCACAGGAGGGCACACACCAATACTTAAACTTCTGTGTCCCGTCGTCGAAGGCCTTCTTGCAGAGCCCCTCAGCCCCCGGCTCCGTGCACGCCATGTCAGGTTCGCAATAGGTCACCTCAGTCGCGAAGCCCGCCGAGACATTTTGATCGATCGGCAAGGCTGTCACGTCCCCGTCAGCCAAGACTGGGATGTGATAATACCGCTCTTCGCCCTTCGCCACGGTGACCTCTCCTCGAATGCCGACGCCCACATGGGCAGCATCGTCGCAAGAGACATCAGAGTAGTAGTGGAAGAGGATCGAGGCGTTCTCCACACGCTCTAAGTTCGAGACCCGGAAGGTCCTCGCTTGGCGAAGCAAGCAGCCGGTTGCGTAGAGGTTCACCCCGTCGGGGCCGTAAATATCGAGGGTGAAGTAGTCAGCCTCGGTGTAGAGGGGCAACTCTAGGGTCGCTGTCTCTGAATTGGCGCAACCGACGGCGACCGTCGACAACGCCATAGCGCCCACACAGAGGGCCACAATCGATGAGTATGCGCGGTTCATGGTGTGCCTCCTGCGCGGGTCGCAAAGTCACGCCAAGCGGCTGCTGGATCGACGGATAGTTGGAGGTCACCGGTCGGGACGGCCTCCCCTTCGATACCGAGGGCGATCCCTACCGACGCGGCGGAGACCACCACTGCGCCTACAGCAGTCCAAAACCACCATGTCTCGTAAAATTCAGGGCCCGCCACAGCGTCACCCGGCTCTTTGCTCGTCGATGGCTCCTCTACGACCGGCTTCGGCTCGGCCTTCACGGGCGCGACCGGCTTCAAATCAGCGACTTTCTTCGCAGTGCGCCCTGCCTCAAGGTCGACGCGAAAGAGCACGTCTTCATACCCGGGCTTCTCAATTCGCACGACGTAGAGCCCAGCGGGCTTCTTCAGCCTGATACGACCTGCCCCAGCGAAAGCCCCGTCGATATAGATCTTTGCCCCAGCATCGCTCTCCACAATCAGGCGACCCTTCTTTGGCGGGGGCGGCGGTGGGTCACCGAAGGCCGCGACGATCTCGCGCTCAAGCACAGCCGTCAGCTCGGTCTGGTTCTTGATCGTCGCCTGACGGTCACGCTCTGCGTTGCCCTTCGTGACGTTGATCAAACGCACCGTGAGCCTGAAACCCGCGTCGATGACGTCGACCTGGGCGTAAAAGACGCGGTCTGCCATCCGTTTACGTCCGACCTTGGTCAGACAATCGACATCGATGTCCATACACATCAGGTCGATCATCAGGTCGGTGAGCTCTTCATCCGGAGGACGCACGAGCTCGATATCTGGATACGCCTTGAGCCGCTGCTGAACGACCTTGAAGAGATCTTCTCGATCCTTCGCCGCCAGCTCGAGGCCTTCAATACGCAGCCCAAGCACCTTCTGCTTGGTCGGCGCAGCTTTCGCCTCAGCTGCCGCTGCTTTATCCGATTTCGCAGGAGTGTCAGCGTCTTGCGCCAAGGCGACCTGACTTAACATCAAGAGGACACAAAGTCCGCGTACAAGAGTCTCCAAGCAAGCTCCCGAGTGCGAGGTAGATGCACCAAGAATGGCGCAGCGGCAATTAAGCCCACGTCGGAGATTAGCGCCCCACTTGAGGCGAGTCAACGGAGCCCTCCCCTTGCTCAAGGGTCCGGCGCGAGGAGTACGTAGACGTGGTGAACGCCCTCCGGGCCAAAGCCGTACGCGTAGCCCAGCCGAACCCGAGCTGCGAAGCCAAAGAGCAGATCGGTCGTCATTCGAAGTTCAGCGCCCAGGCCGAGGTGCAGATCTGCGAGGCTCATCTCGACATCACTCGGAGGCGCAAGCCACGCGAGATCAGAGAAGACCGCGGCGGTCAGATCTCTCGCGAACACCGGTAACGTCCCCAGACCGCGCCGCCATCGCAGCAACGGGAAACGGTACTCCACGGTCGCGAGGTGGTAATCCGTGCTCTCAAAGGCTTGCTCGGTGAACCCGCGCAGCCACACCGCACCAGCGTGTGACTGGCTCAGGAGGTCGCTCACGAGGTCACGCCTTGGGACACCACCGACCTCAAACATCTCGACATCGCCGGGTGCGCCCCCTGCGAGCCCACCCTGCACCCCAAGGCTCATCGCGTGCTCGCTGTGCCAAGGCATCTTCAGATAACCACGCAGTCGATACGTGAATTCAAAGCTCGTACGGTCCGCTCCCAGCTCAGGGAGGCTAAAGCGCAACGAGAGCGCCCCCTCCGCGCCGCGGTTCTTCGAGATGCTCCAGACGTCACCTCGGGTCGTGTCGAAGGTCCAAGAGAGCCGCATCGATGTGGTGACACCTTCAACTGGGACCTCCGGGGTGGTCTCGTCAGGGCGATGGGTCACGGCGGCGTGCGCGAGGCCACGATACGCCTCGGTGGCGAAGGCCGCTGAGAGGCGCATCGGCGCGATTGGGTCGGGCAACGCCACGCTCACGCCGACGCGACCATGGAGCACCTCCTGCCGATAGGGCTGCGCCTGATCGTCGTAGTGCGCTGCCACGTCCCGACTATAGCGCCCCAGAGTGACGTCGAAATCAGCGAACCCAAACCCGAAGCCGAGGGTCGCCAGACCCGAGACATCCCCACGACCGACGTCCCACTGAACGCCCAAGCTCCCCGCCAAGCGCCTCGTGATGTCGATGCCTTTAAGTCGAACCCCCAGGACCGCCAAACCTGTCGTGTCATAGGCCGCCGTGGGCGACCAGCTCCGTGGCAACAAGGTCGGCAGTGGGCGGTAGGGCTGAGGTGCGCTGACTGTGACCTGTGGTGGGGTCACTGGGGCTCGAGGTGCTGCGTGATCTCCGACCCCTACCGGGCGACCGGCCTCGGGCTCGAAAGCCATCGTGTAGAGCTCGTCCCCGTCGACGGTCCAGCCCACATAAACCAGCTGAGTGCCGTCCGGCGAGAGGCAAGGCTGTGACGCCCCGCCGACCACGTTGGTCAAACGAAACACGCGCCCTTCTCTGTTGGGGATCCCTGAGACATCGCGCGCATAGAGGTTGGCAACGCCAGTGACGTCCGAGGCATACACCAACCACTGGCCATCTGGGCTGAGGGTCGGGTCGTTCTCCATCGACGCGCCGTAGGTGAGGCGTCTCCATGCACCGTCACGCAGGGTGATCTCTATCAAGTCACGGTTCGAGGCGTGGTGCATGCTCGCGAAGAGGCGCCGCCCGTCGGGGTGGGGGATCGGCGCGTCGACTCTGGCGTGCTCTGGTGGCGTCCAACGTGACAAGGGCTCACCTGTGACGACGTCGAGCACTTGGATCCAGGACTGCCCCCAGGATGTGGAGACCCCGTAGAGGGCGCGACCATCCAACGCGACAGCAGGATCACCGAAGCGAGCGCCCTGAGTCACCCGGCGTCCACTCCCCCGCCGGTTGTTGAGCTTCAGGGGAAACTCCAAGACATCCCGGTACGTGTTCACCCGGCGATGCGGACGCGTCGTCGTCATGTAGACGGAGCGACCGTCACGCGAGATGTCATAGCGTCCACAGCCTCCATCACAGACCGCCACCGTCGACGCATCATCGAGGCGCGCTAGGGGTGCGACGACGAGCCGAGATTGAGTCCGCCCGTCCGCTCGGACGTAGAGCACGCTCGCGCCATCAGGCGTAAAGTGTGGGTACGATTTGTGCTCCCCGGACGAGGTCCCAACCAGGCCCTCTCGCACCGTCTCCGCCTTGACGCGCTCGGCGACTGCGTGGGCGCGGGCAGTGATCTCCTGGGTCATCTCCTCCCACCACGCCACCAGATCTTTCCCGGTGTGGTGACGCGCCAGAGTGTTCATCGCATAAGGTACGAGTCGTCGGCCGTAGGCCCTCAGGTAGTCTCGGAGTGCCGGAACGCCAGCGTGACGCACCACGTAATCGATGAGGTAACTGCCGTAGAGATACCAACTCATCGCGCGAGGGAGCTGCAGCGGAGGACCAGTGATGGCATCGATAGACGGCAAGCGCCCCGCTAAGGCTGCAGCCCTGAGCACAGCTTCGTAGCGCGAGGAGCCTACGCGGCCACCTCCGGTCGTGTGAGTCTCAGCCCAGGTCGCGACCCCCTCGGTGAACCACCTCGGTAACGACTCGTTGGGCTTCAAGGTCTTCCCAAAGATGGTGTTCAGGACCTCGGGGACACCGGTCGCGTTATCCAAGTGCACGATGTGCGTGTATTCATGGAAGATGAGCAGCCGGAGCCAGTCATCCGCGAAGGCCAAGTCGCTCCCCATCTCGGGTGGGAACGCCAAGAGCGTGATCCCGTCGTACGGACTGACGCTCGCGAACCCGTTCGACGCATCCACGTCATCAATGACGCGGATATGGACCCGCTCACGAGGCGTCCAACCTAAGAGGGGGTTGAGGGTCCTGTAGGCCTCCTCGGCGTACCCCGCGACGCGCTGCGCAAAGGCGAGGCCATCGTCATAACCGTGGATCGCGAAGTGCTCCGTCTCGAGCGTAAACCAGTGGCGCTCGGGATCAGTCGCAGCCCGCGCCTCCCCAGGGCACAGCAGAGCGGACGATAGAACCGCGATGACGAGCGCCATCGCGCGATGGTGCACACCACGAAGCATGGCCTCGCAGCCTACCGGAAATCACCCGTGGGCACGACTGCGGGCGGCAGCGATGGGCCGCCCCTCCGTCAAGGGCGGTAGCTTACGGGAACAAGGCCGCGCATCTCCATCTCGGGCAGCTCCCCGACCACAGAGTTGTTCAGGCCCCGCGAGCCAAAGGTCAAGACGCCGTAGCCTTGCCGATGATCCAAGCGCGACTCAGCCTCCGCCGTCTCTACCGGCTCGGCTGACGACACCGCCTGGAGGACGCTCACACGCTGACCACCCTTGTCGTATTGGTAGATGACTGCGACCCGACCATCGACCTGCGTTAACCTCGCGCCAACCAGCTCAAGCCCCTGACTCGGCTCGAGGGGTACGTCCGCCGCGAAGGGCGCGTTCGCTTTCACAAAGCGCCTCACGTTGGCCTCCCCACCGGTCACCTCCAGCGGCATCGCCGTGCGGTGAGCAGCCACCGCATGGCGCACTGCTACGTCTTCACCGTCCGGCGCCGACACGAAGCTCCAGGCTCCCAGCGCTAACATCGCGCCTGCCGCGAGCGCCAGAGGCGGAGCCAACCAGTTCATCGCACGACGCCTGTGTATCGAAATCGGCGCAGCGACTTCGGGGGCCGGGGCGTCGGAAAGCGCCGCCATCAAGCGCGCCTCCATCCCAGCCGGCATCTCGGGCTCTGCCAAGCTCGCCTTGAAGTCCCCTAAAAAGGCCGACTCCCCCTGCGCATACACACGACAGGATTCGCAGGCGTCGAGGTGACGTCTAAAGTCCTCGGCTTCGGGAGGAGCAAACTCCCCGTCGAGGTACACAAACACCGCATGCCGGACGTCTTCACAGGTCATGCGCTCGCTCCACGCACAGCCTTCTTGCGGGCGCGGTACGCATCGAGGGAGAGCGCGCCATCGTCGTCGGTCGCCTTCTTGGGGTCGATGATCCCTTGCTCGATGGCGTGGGCGAACAGGGCCTCTTGAAGGCGCTTCCGCCCGCGGAAGAGGCGGGACATCACCGTACCGACCGGGCAGCCGATGATCTCAGCGACCTCGTTGTACGAGAAGTCTTGCAGGTCCGCGAGGATGACGGGCAGGCGGAAGTTCTCCGGCAGCGCCTCAAGCGCGCCCTGGATCATCTCCGGCAGCATGCCTTGAAGGTACTGATTCTCGGGAGTCCCGTAAAAGGAGGAATGCTCGTAGAGCGAGTCCGATGCGGCCTCGCTGTCCGCGTCCTCGATGAGCGTCATCGTGCGTGACTTTTTCCTCGTGCTGTTGAGGAAGGTGTTGGTCTGGATGCGGAAGAGCCACGCTTTGCAGTTCGTGCCCTCCTGATAGCGGTGCCAGAAGCGGTGCGCCTTGAGGAGCGTCTCTTGCACGAGATCCTCTGCGGCGGCGTCGTCTCGCGTGAGGTAACGCGCCGCCTGAAAGAGGCTCGACATGTGAACCAACGCCTCGCGCTGGAAGCTGATATCCAGCGCCGTAGCGCTTGGTCGCTTGCGATGTGGATTCGCTAATATCATTCGCGAAGGCCCTCCGAGATGGATTGGCGGACTTATCCTAACAGAACTATCCGTCGACGGGTCCAACACACCCTTTCTGGGACGCTATTCCGCGCACGTGAAGAAAACTGTGTTTTTTTCCTCAACAGGTTCAATCGGCCCGCAATCCCACGGCATTTAACGTCACCGTCGTGAAGGGAAACGGATGACAGGGCGATCCCATTGCGCAGGAAAAATCGGTCGAAAGCGTCCGGGCCACTGTTACTCGCCCGATGAAGCTCCGTCTTCACAGGGACGATGGGAGTCTCTGTCCTAATGCTGCTCGCCTCTACGCTCGTGCCAGTCGCGCACGAAGGGTGGAGTCACGAGATGCAGACCATCACGGACAACGCCAAGGCCGACGCGTTGATCCGGAGTGGGGATCTCGACCGCGCGGCGAGGCGCGCAGCGGAGCTTGGGCCCCGCACCGATCTGCGGCAACAGCTTCGCGGACAGGGCGTCCAGGATGGGCTGATCCTCCCCGTCGTGGTCATCTCACCAGGCCTGCCGGAGATACGACAAGCCTGGCGCGCCTACGTGCGGGAGCACATCCTCCCCCAGGGGGTCACCCACTACGGCCTGTCTCTCAAAGGAGACACGCTCGCGGTCGTCTTCGCCAGGCGACTCTTTGTGCTGAAGGCGCTCCCTCAGTCACCTGCACCTGGGTCTGTCGCAGCGGTCACCGGCACCGTCGACTCAAGCCTCAGCGGCCTTCGCGCCTTGGTGGGGCGCCCCGATGAGCTGGTGAGCAACGCAACGATTCACCGCAGTGGAGATGCCCTGCGCATCGGCGTCGTTCTTGACGCCGGGCCGGGCACCTATCTGCTCGAACTTATCGGGACGACTGAGCGTGGTCCGGAGGTGGTCGCCATGATCCCGGTCCACTCTCGGGACGCCGACCGTGGCCCAGCACGACCGTGTATGGAGGACGCCGAAGAGACTTATGGCTCACCCGCGGGTCGCATGATCCAGCTGGTCAACCGGGACCGACGGCGGCTGGGCCTCTCGGCGCTGCGACGCTCTGAGACGCTCTCTGAATCGGCCCGACGTCACGCGATTCAGATGGCGCGGACGGGCTTCGCTGCCCACGTCTTGCCCGGCGGAAGTCCCCCCACCGACCGCCTCGCGCGCTTCGATGTCGCGACTCCACAGTTCCATGAGAATGTCGCGATGGCGTCATCTGTCACTCAAGCACACACAGACTTGTGGTCGAGCCCCAGCCATCGTCGCGCACTCCTCGATCCGGCGGTGAACCGCATCGGCATCGGCGTGGAGACGGTCCAGACCGGCGGTGGGCCGATCCACTTCGTGGTCCAGCACTTAGCTGCACTCTGAGGGCCTCAAGCGACCCCGAAGTGCCTTCTGTATCGAAGGGAGTCCTCTCTTTACAGACGCGGCCATGAGGTGACACTTTCCGCGTCTGGAGGTGCACGGTGATGATACGACGAGCGATCAGTGTGGCAGCAGCCTGTATGTGGTTGAGCGGCTGCGGAGCTGCGGCGGTGACAGACACGTCCCCCGAGCCCTCAGCAGCCCCCGAGCACACGCTCTCTCCAACCCCGTTTACGACGGACGGTCAGCATCGCTACGCCCGCAACGTGGTGCCGCAAGCATACCGCATCGCGCTCACGGTGGATCCACGAGAGGCGCGTTTCCAAGGCCAGGTGGAGATCGACGTCGAGATCGCCGCGCTGACCGACGGACGTATCGTCCTTCACGGCAAGGACATGAACGTTCACCTAGCGAGCATCGAGAGCGATGGGGTTCGTGTCGATGCGACGGTCGAGGCTGGGCCAAACGGTGCATTGTCGCTCCGCGCCACGCCCCCGCCTGCCGCGCCGGGTAAAGCCACCCTCTACCTCGCTTACGATGCGCCCCTCGGTCAGGTCCCCGAGGGCCTCTACCGCACCAAGGAAGGCGAGAACTGGTACGCCTACACGCAATTCGAGCCGCTGGAGGCCCGGTCCGCCTTCCCGTGCTTTGACCAGCCCGAGTTTAAGACCCCTTTCTCGTTCCGGATGACAGTGCCAAAGGGCATGACGGCGCTGACGAACACGCCGGAGATCAGCCGCACGAACCACGGAGCGCAGACCCTCTTTGAGTTCGACACGTCTAAGCCGCTGCCGACGTACCTTATCGCCTTCGCAGTCGGCGAGATGGATCTCGTCGCAGCCCCCCCGGGCGCCTTCCCGAATGGGCTGAGCTTCCGGGTCGCCACCGTCAAGGGTCGAGGGACGCTCACAGACTACGTGATGAAGACGACCCCAGGGATTCTAGACGCGCTGTCGACGTACTTCGGCCAGCCCTACCCTTACGCGAAGCTGGACTACGTCGCCGTGCCCAACTTCGCCGCTGGGGCGATGGAGAACGTGGGGCTCGTGACCTACAGAGAGCCGCTGATTCTGCTTGATGAGGGCGCCACCCCCGCCGCGCGGCGCTCCAGCCTCGGTGTGAATGCGCACGAGCTCGCCCACATGTGGTTCGGCAACTTGGTGACCCCGCAATGGTGGGACGATCTCTGGCTGAATGAAGCCTTCGCGACCTGGATGGGGACCAAAGTGGTCGGCCAAGTGGCCCCCGAGTTCGAGTCGTCTGTCGACGCCATCGGAGGCACCCAATGGGCCATGGGGCTCGACACCCAGGCCGACGCGAGGGCGGTGCGGAACCCCATCAAAGAGGCCGGCGACATTTACAACGCGTTCGATGGCATCACCTACACGAAGGGCCGCGCTATCCTTGGGATGACGGAGGCCTGGATCGGGGTGGACAACTTCCGCGAGGGCGTGCGGGCGTACATGCGCGACAAGGCTCACGGTGTCGCCACGGGTGACGACCTCTTTAACGCGCTTGGGGCGGCAAGCGGCCGCCCGGTGCGTGAGATGCTGAGCACCTTCACCGATCAGCCCGGTGTCCCACTCATCGAGGTCACCACGCAGTGCGGCGGCAAGCGCTTTGACAGCGCGAAGGTGACCTTGCGTCAGCGCCGCTTTTTGCCCAAGGGCTCAAAAGCGGACAAGAGCACACAGTGGCGCGTCCCGATCTGCCTGCGTTACGGGATCGGCGGGAGCGTTCAGCGCGAGTGCATCGAGCTCAGTACCCCGGAGAGCACCATCGAGCTCGGGGTCGCCGGATGCCCGGACTGGCTCCACCCCAACGCCGACGAGCAAGGTTACTACCGTTGGCAGGTCCCGACAGCGTCACTCACCGCCCTGGCGACCGTTCATCGAGAGCGGTTAACGCTCCCGGAGCGGGTCGCCCTCCCCGGCCACCTCTCAGCGCTCTATGAAGCCGGCGGTATGAACGTCGCGACCTTCCTGGATACGCTGACTGCACTGGCAAAGGATCCTCACCCACTGGTCATCGAGGGCATCCTCTCAGGGCTCTACCTCGTCGAGAACGCCTCGCTCTCCGACGCGGCTGTCGGTGCGTTCGCCAAGCGACTCCGAACCCTCGCCAGGCCGATCCTCAAGCGCATCGGCCGCAAGGCGAGCGCAAAGGAGGACCCTCAGACCCGAATGCTCAGACCCGCGATCATCCGGCTGCTCGCCGGCCCCGGGCAAGACAAGCGCGCCATCAGCCACGCAAACACCATGACGAAGCGGTTCCTTGAGAGGGAGGACGCGATCACCGCAGACGAGCGCGGCTATGCGCTGCGCATCTCAGCATGGTCAGGAGACGAGGCGCTTTGGGAGGGACTCCGAGCCGCACTAGACCGCGCCTCTTCGCCCGCCATCCGTAAAGACGTCATGAATGCGCTCGCCAACTTCCGAGCGCCGCCACTGCTCGACAAAACCCTCGCGCTGTTGCTCGACGGCACCTTGCGCGCACAAGACCTGAGGACCGTCGCACGTCGTGCCATGGGGCACCGAATGACGCGCACTCAAGTCTGGGAGTGGATGGTCCGGCACTACGCGAAGGTCCTTGAATTGATGGGCGATAAATATGTGTCGCGGTTCCCAAGGATGGCGCAGCAGTTCTGTGCCCCTGCGCAGCGCGCAGCCGTGGTCTTCTTCTTCAAGGATGAGGCCCACCGCGCCAGCGGCACAGAGCGCAACCTCGGGCTCGCCTTAGAGCGCATCGACCGATGCATTCGACTCCGCAATGACACGCAAGAGGCGCTCGACAGCTACCTAAAGGTGACGCGCTGAGCCCTGCGCCGATGTACCCACGCCACACCGAACATCCCGCCAAGGAGGAGCGCAAGGGGGGCACCGGTTCGCCCGCCACCCGTGCACCCGGAGTCCGCGGTGGGGGTGGGCGGCGTCGCGCCGTTCCCGATCCCCCCGGAGCCCGTGCCCGAGCCAGTGCCGACCGTCCCTGAGCCGGTGCCGGTCGTGTCGTTGGCCCCGCTGATGCACGCACCAGCCGAGCACGCTTGGCCTTGTGCGCACACGCCACAGCTGCCTCCGCAGCCGTCATCCCCGCAGAGGCTCGTGCCGCAATCAGGGACACAGCAGAGTCCTCCCTGGCACGCGATCCCCTCCATGCAGCCCCCACAGGTGCCACCACAGCCGTCAGGACCACAGGTCTTCCCCTGACAATCAGGATCGCACCCCTGACATTGGCCATCGGGGCCACAGGGCGCGTCGCCCTCGCAGAGGCCGCAGAGCCCACCGCAGCCGTCCGAGCCGCAGACCCGGCCGTCGCAGAGGGGGTAGCAATCAGGCTGCTCAGGGCAGCTAAAGGTCGTCATCTCGCACGTCACGCCATCCGGACAGACACCACACACGCCGCCACATCCATCCGCGCCGCAGGTCTTCCCTGCGCACTGAACCGGGCAGCCTGTTGTGGTCGTGCAGGTTTGATCCCCCCCGCACACTTGGCCGACAGGGCATTCCCCGCAGGTCCCGCCGCAGCCGTCATCACCGCAGAAGACACCGTCGCAGTTGGGGGCGCACCCCGTCACCGCGACACACAACCCGGCAGGTGAGCACGACTGCCCATTGGCGCAGGCCCCACAGAGGCCGCCGCACCCATCCGCACCACAGGACACACCTGCGCAGTTGGGGGTGCAGTCGTAGGGCGTCACGCAGAGCCCATCCGGCTTGCAGCTCTGTCCGACCGCGCAGTGATTGCACACACCACCGCACCCGTCTCCACCGCAACCTTGGCCTTCACAATCCGGGGTGCAGCCGCCTGTCGCGATGCAGGTCCCATCGTATTTGCAGCTCTCACCCGGTTCACAATCGCCACAGACGCCGCCGCACCCATCGCCACCACAGACCTTGCCGTCACACGTCGGCGCACAAGCGCCGGGGACGACGCACGTCCCGTCGTACTTGCAGCTCTGGTCGGGGGGGCAGTCGCCACACGTCCCACCACAACCGTCTCCACCGCAGACCTTATCACCACAGGCTGGAACGCACCCACCCGTCACCATGCAGCTCCCAGAGAAGCTGCAACTCAGCCCCTCTGGGCAGACCCCACACGTCCCACCGCAACCGTCGCCACCGCAGGCGATGTTCCAGCAGTCTGGTGTGCAGCCATCGGGCAAGACACATGTGCCGTCGTATTTGCAGCTTTGGCCAGCGGCACAGACGCCACAGATGCCACCACAACCGTCTCCACCGCAGCCCTTACCTTCGCAGTCGGGCATGCATTGATTGTCGCCTACGCAGGTCCCATTCCAGCTGCAACTCGAGCCCTGGGGACACTCACCGCAGCTGTTACCGCAGCCATCATCACCGCACACTTTACCGGAGCAGTCACCCTCGCAGCTGCTGCCACCAGTACACGTCCCATCGAACTTGCAGCTCTGACCAGGGGCACACTCCCCACAGATTCCACCGCAGCCGTCGTCCCCACAGACCTTGTCACCGCAAGAAGGCGTGCACGAGCCAGGATCCACGCAGACCCCGCTGAAGTGACAACTCCAGCCTTGGGTGCACTGACCGCACGAGCCGCCGCAGCCATCGCCCCCGCACTCTTTTTGGGCACACGCCGCGGTGCAGCCTGTACCGCCTGTGCAGGTCCCATCGAACTTGCAGCTCTGTCCCTCATCGCACTCGCCGCAGGAGCCGCCGCAACCATCTCCGCCGCACACTTTCCCCACGCAATCCGGGGTGCATGAGCTCACCTTCGGGACACACTGGTAGTTAAAGTCACAGCTCTCGGTGATCTGATTGCACTCACCGCAGGTGCCTCCGCAGCCATCACCACCACACTGCTTGCCGCTGCAATCCGGTGTACACGTCGACTTGGGCACGCACTGGTGGTTGAAGTCGCAGCTCTCCACAGAGCTACAGAAGCCGCAATAGCCGCCACATCCATCGTCACCGCACTGTTGCCCGACACAGTTCGCCTGGCAGGTCGACAGCGCTTGGCAGACAAAGGCGTAGGTGCACACGTACTGCTGTGAACAGATGCCGCAGACCCCACCGCACCCGTCGCCACCGCATTGCTTCCCTGCGCAATCGGGCTGGCAGCTCGCTGGCACAATGCACTGCCCGTAGACGTTACAGACCTGCCCGCCGGGGCATCCGCCGCACCCTTGCCCGCATTGAACGTACTGACACGGATCCGCCTCCGGCGTGTCCTCGACGCACGACATCACAGGGATGAGACCGAACAGGCTGTCTGCACCGCAGACCAACCCAAACAGGTTGCAATCGACCTGCGCTTCGACCCCGAGGAGGCAGTAGCGCAGGACGCTCCCGTTGCACTCGCCGTTAAGGGGCACGTTCTCGCACGAGGCCGACGCCGAAGAGGCGGGGAGCATGAGGAGCACGATAAACAGAGCTGCGATGAGGTGGCGCATGGCGCCAGTCTACGAAGCGCAGCCGGTCACGTCGAGGTTATCGCGCGCCGGGTGACTCAACTCAGAGCGCATCGGCGATCACGTGCCCACCTACACGACGACCGCGGTTGAAGCGCTGCTTGCGCACCTCGACTCCCTTTCGGTCGAAGTATCGCCACAGCCCATGCTGCTTTCCTCGACGATAGTCGCCCTTCGCGAGGGTCTTCCCGAGCAGGCCCGATCGAATGGACCAGGCCCCTTGTCGACGACCACGGTGATAGCTCCCTCGAGCGACGCGTCCATCTTTCAACCACTCAGTCCAGCGACCATGGGGCTCGCCATCAAGGTATCGGCCCTCGGAGATCTTGCGACCATCCGCCGCGAACTCGGTCCAGTCGCCATAGCGAACGCCTCGATGGAGGCGGCCAGTCGCTGCCAAGTGCCCCGCAGGATCGTACTCGGACCAGGTCCCGCTGCGGTGCTCGCCCTTGAACGGACCGGCTGCAATACGCACACCGTCGGCCCCGTAGATCGTGAACACACCGGTACGTTCTCCAGAGACGTAGCGACCCACCAATCGCTCACCTGTCTCTACGGTCATCGTCCAACTGCCGTGCCTCTTGTCCTTTCGGTAGCGTCCGCGAGACATCACGCCGCCCTTGGCGTCGAAGGTCGTCCAAGTCCCGTGACGCATACCCTGCAGGTAGTCGCCTAGAAAGCGTACGCCGTCGTCCCGCGTCTCCTCGTAAGAGCCGTCTAGGTGGCCGAGGCTGTAGTCCGCCTTCACCCGCAGGGTGCCGTCAGCACGCCACTCCCGCCACGGCCCGTCCATACGCCCAGAGCGGTAGGTGCCCTGCTGCTTGATGGTCCCATTTTTATGCCACGCGATCGAAGGACCGTGCCGCTGGAACTTAGCGACAACGGTGTCGAAGCGCTCGCACCACTGCTCCTCGCCTAGGCGCCCCTCAAGGCGCGTGTCGGGCGGACAGGTCACGACATCTGCCGCGAACGCGACGTCGCACACCCCTAGAGCCATCAAGCACATCATCACCGCGCGCATCCGCGACCTCATGTCATCAAACGAAGGATTGGTCCCCGGACACACCGGGCACACAAGCCGAGTATTGACCAGGTCTCAAGAACCGTCGAAAACCTCGCTTGTTCGGACCCCTCTGCTTCGATAAGGTCTTGCCTTCACACAGAGTTTTCTCGTGGAGGTGTGCCGTGAACCGATCATTCACCCTAGTGTTGGGAGTCGTGCTTTGCGCGCTTGGCGGCCCCATCGGATGCTCGGGAGATGGCGCCGACGACGGCTCGGGAGACGGCGGCGATACGACCTCTGAGGTGGTCGGCGATGCATCAGGCACAGCTGACACGACCGGTGGCGGCGCCTCCGAACCGGACGGCGGTGGAACAACCGGCACATCGCCGGATGCAGACAACTCAAGCGGTCTGGGAACGGAGGCCGACGCCGGCGCGACATCTGATTCGGGTTCGGGCAACTGCACCCCCGCGTGCGTCGGTCAGTCCTGCGGGGACGACGGCTGCGGTGGCAGCTGCGGTGAGTGTGCTGACGGCGACACCTGCAACGCGATGGGGGCCTGTGAAGGCCCTTCGTGCACCTCCAACAGCGACTGTGTCGCTGGGCTCGTCTGCAAAGATGGCGAATGCATGGCCGCCCCGTGCGAGGAGGACGCAGACTGCCCCTTCGAGCAACTGTGTCAGCAAGGCGCCTGTAGCGTGAACCCCAACGTCTGCTCTGGGAACCTTGAGGGCGAACTCCAACCCTTTGGTGGCGCGTGCTGCTACACAACGCCCACGCACCCTAACAACCCGAACTGCATCTGGAGCGCCGAGGGCTACACGAGCGACTGCATGGACAACCAGTGCGAGACCTCTATCTGCTCAGGTGGCTCTTCGGGGCGCTACTGCTCCAAGGGCTGCACCTTCTATGATGACTCGGTCAACAACGACACCGGCGAACCCGGCACGGATGGCGTGGTCGACCCCCTGCAGCCCGACGATTGCGTCGCGGGCTTCCCCGCCGATGGCCCCTTCGGCACCAACTACCGGTGCGTCAACCTGCGCTCACCGGATAAAGATCCATACGGACTGTGCCGACCGGGCACGACGTTCCGTAAATGTCTTGGAGACAGCGACTGCCCGGATGGTGAAGCCTGCAATGTGCTCTACATCATGGGCGAGTCCGAGAAGCGGTGCATGACGCGCGTGAAGGACGGGGGCGCCGGCGGAGATGCCTGCAACACCGATCCTGCAGCGGGTGAGGTGAACTACTGTGGCGGCCCCTTCTGCTTCGGCTTTGGCTGTGTAGACACGTGCGGCGAGGAGGATGACTGCGCCACGGATGTCTGTGTCGACGGGCTCTGCGCGAAGGACAGCGACTTCTGCGTCACGAATGCGGACTGCTCGGCGACGACCTGCGATGAGATGACCCCCTACTCGGACAGCGACTTCACCGAGGACTTCTGCCTATCAAAGAACTGCACAGTCATTGGTGAGTGTGGTGACCCCGACTGGTTCTGCCGCCCCTATTGGAACGGCGCCAGCGCGGTCGAAGACGTAGCGCTCGACCCCTCCTGCCGGCGCATTGAAGAGGGCTCAGTCGGCTATGGTGAGGCCTGCGGTTATGAGGATGATGGCAGTGGTCTGCCCCCATGTGCCTGGTACTACGGGTGCTTTGACGGGGTCTGTACAGGTCCCTGCACCAGCGACGACGACTGCAGCGACGGGCTGGCCTGCATCCGGGGCACCGAGTGGTCTATCGACGTCGATGACGACGACGTTGTCGACACGTACGTCGACGTCGACGTCTGCATGCCATGGCCACAAAACGGTGGCACCACCGTGTGTGAGACCGACGCTGACTGCGCAAGCGGCGAGCACTGCGAGTATCGCATCGTCTCAGAGCTGTCCGAGGATGGCAGTAAGACTTGGGGCGCTGAATTTGTCTGCCGAGAGGACTACGAAGACCAGGTTGAGTTTGGTGAGATCTGCGGGACCGGCATCGGGGAATGTGCCTCCGATCTCTGCTTGGTACCGAGCGGCTCAACGACCGACAACTCCATGTGCACCACGTACTGCGAGTCCGCCTCCGATTGCCCAGAGACCTTCGAGTTCGACGGCGTCTTCTGGAAGTCCATCTGCCTAAGCTTCAATGTCGGTCACAACGGCACCCCTGACCCCATCGACGACATCTATGTCCCCTACTGCTGGCGGGCGTCGTCGTTCGGCTCACTGGCTCCCTGCACAGAGGACCGTAAATGTGACGCAGCGAAGGACTACTGTGATGCGATCGCCATCGCCGGCAACCCCGATGAGGCGGTCACCGTCGAGCACCTGTGCCGAGACGCCAACTACGGGCTCGACACCTTGCCGACCAAAGAGGTCGGGGAGCCCTGCTCGTCCTGGCAAGAGTGTAAGGGGCGCACCTGCCTCGCCGACGGGGACGGAGGCGGCTACTGCTCTGAGCTCTGCACGACAGACGCCGGGTGCCAGAACCCAGACTCTCCCTACACTCTGAAGTGCACGACGGAGACCCTGATCGCGCGACCAGACGACACGCTCAGCGGCAAAACACAGCGCTGTCGGTTGGCCGCGACCTGCCTGGTCTGTGAATCAGATGACGACTGCGGTGGCGACTACGTCTGTATCAACATGGGTGGACTTGGCGAAAGCGCCGACATGCGCTGCGGAGAGCCTTGCATGCCCTCACAAGGCTGTGACGATCCCGACGCCTCAGAGTGCACGCAGCACATCACGAGCGTCGGTCAGCCGACAGACAGCCACGCGTGCATGCCTGTCAGCTGCAACTGACGCTAGGCCCTCCGCGCAACCTCGCTGAGGCCAAAGAACGCTCATTTTGCGGACCTGTGCTAACCTTTCGAGAGGCTCGCACAGGAGAGCAGTCATACGCCGTACGGACCTGGCCCTGACCATCCTCAGCTTTGGGTTCCTCGCCGCATGCGGTGAGAGCGCTCCGCCCCCAGATCCCTCCGCCTTGACGGACGCGAGTCAACGGCCTCCTGATGCGACCTCGCTGACCGACAGCGACGGTCAGCCCCTCACTGTACCAGACATCATCGGGCACTCTGATGCCGCCGACGGAGACAAGGAAGAAGGCACCGATTCCGACTCAGAGATGCCGAAAGACACCTTAGCGTCAACCGATGCCCTCGTGCGCGACGCCGATGCTCTGGCCGGCGACGCGCACCATGACAGCTCCGCCCCTGAAGACAGCTCAAGCGCTGTCGATGCCCTGAGCGAGGCAGACAGCCAGGACAACCCAGACACTGCGCTCCCTGACATCGACACAGTCGGGGACCTTGATGGGGGGCTCCCGAGCGACACAGCTGAGGCCGACACCACCACACCGACAGACGCCGTCGGCCCCATCGATGACGTCCCCTTGGACGCAGACGCCGAGGCACCGACTGATATCAGCAACCCTGTCGATGGCATCAGCGCAGTGGGTGACACAGGCTCCCTGCCCGGTCTCGACGCCTCCCCGACAGACGACACAGACAGCGTGGAGGGAACAGACGACACAGACAGCGTGGAGGGAACGCTTCCCCTAGACAGCGTCATCACCGACGTCGATGACGCACAACAAGAGGTTGAGGAGCCTGGACCTGACAGCGAGACACCGCCCTGCGAACCGCCCTTTGCGTGCCCGTGGGAGGGCACATGCACCGAACCAACCGCCTATTTGACAGTCCATGGGCTCGATGTCTGGGCCCAAGAGGTCGGCGACATGGCGGTCGGCTTAAGCGCTGGCAAAGCAGGCTGGGAGATCACATCACAGACCACGTCCATCACGACGCCACTGTGTGGTCCGGCCACGCTGGCGATCGAAGCCGCAGCGCCTTGGCACGCGGCTATGGGTGCGACCGTGACCTACGCCGGGGGTGGGCTTGACCCAGAGGAGGCCTTCTACGTGGAGGTGTCCAGCGGTGAGGGCAGCGCCGTCTTGATGCATGAGGTGGAGGAGGTCGACGGAGCAATGTTACCGTCTTACAGCCTGTGGCTGGGTCTGGCCCATCACTACTTCGCTGCATCGGGCCCCCCCGCGCGCCACGGCAACTTAGTGACCCTGCTACGCGACGGTGAAGAGGCCTGGGCGACCGTGCGCGCCGACCTGCTGGCCTCTGAGGCGTTGATCACCTCCGCCACGTGGTGGTGGACGAGTGAGTTGGAGCTCCTGAGGGACCCCGAGCTTCACCCCTACCTCACCCCTGAAGCGCGTTGGGAAAATACAGCCTTAGGCACCCTCTCAGCGCTCGGGCTCGAGGGCGTGGAGAGCAAGATCCTCATCAATCAATTCTACAGCCAAGACGGGCTCCTGAGCTGGATCACGGCAGACGACGCGGTCTACACCGCCGCCCTGACACCGAGCGACGGTGTCGAGATGCTCGGGGTAGCCAACACGGTCGCGGGGACCTTCGACGTCACCCCGGGCGGGGCGGCGTTTACTGACCACCTCCTCGCCGCCTGGACCGTGGCTGCGTCGACGACGCTCTTAGGGAGCGTGGAGAGTGAGCCAAGGCTCTCCCCCCAGACCGTTGACCTCAACGCGCTCCCAGCGGGCCTCGGCGCCTTCGACATCCCCCTCGCGAGCTGGCACCAGAAGTTCCTGACGATGGATCAAGAGGTCGCGTACATCGGCGGCATGAACGTCAAAACAACAGACTGGGACACCCATCAGCACGGCGTCTACGAGCCGCGGCGCATGACCTTCGAGGCGTCGCTTGAAGATCGGCTCGCGGTAAAAGACAAGCTCGCCGTCTCAGACTTCAACCCTCGAAAGGACTACATGATCCGGGTCGAGGGCCCCTCCGCAGCAGACGCCGTCAACGTCTTCAAAGAGCGGTGGGACCTTCAACTCGCGTCTGATGCCGAGAACGCAGAGTTCTCCAGCGCATTCACCGCGGCCCCAACTCCCCTCCCCTTCGCGGGCGGTGTACAAGCCCAAGTCGTCACCACGATGCCAGAGCCCTTCAACCAAACCTCGATCGCAGATACGCTCCTGCGCGCCATCTCTCAAGCCGATGAGTACATCTACATCGAAGACCAATACTTCCGTTCGCCGATCCTCGCGGACGCGATCGTCGACCGGATGCTCGTCGATAATGACGTCGTCCTCATCGTCGTCACGGGGCCAGTCGACGAGTGGGTAGACCCCGGATGCTGGCAAACCCACCTCCAGCACGAGCTGCTTCAAGGGCTCTTCGCGGACCGCTATGGCCTCTTCCAACTCCAGAGCTTCGACACTGTCGATACCGACTGCACCTTCTGCATCGACGAGGTCGAGGCGACCTTCCAGCCAATGAGCATGCATTCCAAGCTCGTGATCATCGACGACCTCTACTTGGAGGTCGGCTCGTGCAATCACAACAACCGAGGCCTCCTCTACGAAGGCGAGGCTGCTGTCGCTGTCTTCGACAATGCCTGGGTCTCAAGCTCCCGCGGGCTCATCTTTCAAAACCTCCTCGACGACTACTACGAAGCCGACGTCGCCGGTGCAGGCTGGCTGACCCTCTTCCAGAACGCTGCGCTATGGAACGACTTGGTCTACGCGGACTGGGACGATGAGAGCTTCGACCTCGACCTCGATGGTGAGCCGGTCCCGGAGTTCTGGAAACCCGTCGGCTTCCTCTACTCCCTTCACCCAGGTCCACCAAGCGACTGCTTCTTCGAAGACGTCGGCGAAGACGTCACTCTCGCTCCCACGCGGGGATAACTCAGCCGACCTGAAATGCAACGAGCCCGTGACGCACATGCGGCACGGGCTCGGTAGTCTTAATAGGACCAGCTGTCGCGCAGAGCGCGACGCACCTAGACGAGGCTCTCTCGGCGGCGAAGGGCCGCTGCATAGAGCACGCCGAGCAGCGCGAGAGCAGGCCAGCTGTGGTCCGTACCACCCTCACAACCTGCGCCGACCGCGTCACCATTCTCGCCAGCGATCATGACCGGACCGGACTCACCGTTAAGCTCCGTCGTGTCACCTGAGGCGCTGTCACCACTGGAGCCTTCGATGCCATTGTCCTCGTCGCTGCCAGCGCTCAGGTCGTCTCCGTCAACGGAGGGCTCATCGCCCTCTTCGCCAACCGGGCCGCCTGTGGGGTCTTGGAGGTCCTCCTCGGTCTCGGTGGTCTCCTCGTTCCCCTCGGCGTCCTCGGTCTCCTCGAGCAACTCAGCCTCACAGGCCTCGCCGTCGTCGATCCAGCCGTTGCAGTCGTTGTCCATGCCGTCATCGCAAATCTCGGGCTCGGGCTGCGGCGCGCTGCAGTCCTGGTAGGCACCGAACTGGCACTTCTGAACGCCGTCACCACAGTCGCTGCTGCAGGCACGGTCGAGGTTCTCGTCGGTGACGCCATCACAGTCGTTGTCGAGGCCATCACAGGAGACCTCCTCGTCCTCGTAAGCGTCGACGATGGGGCACTCCCACTGGTTGGAGATGCAGCGGGGGGGCACAAGGCCACAGACACCCATCTGCTTACAGGTCCCCTCAGGGGCGATGTCACCAGGGATGCAGATGCCCGTCGGAGGCGTGATCCAGATGTCGCCGATGGAGACCGTGAGGTCCTCAGCACCGTCGAACCAGAAGGGAATCACGTGACGGAAGGACGCACCGATGTGGATGTCATCGACGTGCACTGGCACACCGCGAGTGGACTGAAGGACGACGAAGTACTCGTGGTACGCCGAGTCCTTGTCAGCCTCGTGGTCCACGCTGTTAGGCAGGATGACCGTCTTGTAGTGGATCTCGTCGCCACCAGACTGCACCAGCATCTGCCAGTGGTAGAGCGTCACCGTGTACTGGCTCTGCACCTTGAACGACTCGTTGATGTAGCCCTTGGACTGGATGCTCGCACCGCCACTGAGGTCCGCGACGACGCCGCCCTCTTTGAAGGTGACCTGGCCCTCAGCGCTCGCGTCGCCGTTGGCTCCAGCGTTGATCTCGTAGCCCGCGCCGTAGCTCTCACGGATCTGCATCGTCTTCTCCGGCTGCCACTCGTAGGTGTCGAAGGGCACTGAGAAGTCCCAACGAAGTGCACCGTGGTCACCGCCCTCCTCCATGTACACGTCGAGCATCTGAGCAGGCTGAATGTCCTGCCAGAAGAAGACGTACTCATCAACGAAGCCAGGCTCCATCGCGACGCGCCAGTTGCCCCAGACGTCAGGCGAGGACTTGACCTTGATCTGCATCACGTAGAAGTCCGAACCGCGGGGGATGGAGGACTCGAACCAGTAGAACTCGATGATGCCGTCCACGGAGTTCATCGTCTCCAGGCTGTGGACACCGAAGTAGAGGGTGGAGCCCTGCCAGTTCATGTAGAACTCGCTGCTCTCTTCGTCTCCGAAGGTCCCCTGAACGGCCATCCCGCCGACCACGACGTCTTGGTTCCCTGCCAGGATGCGCGCGCCCTGGAAGTTCGTACCGGTCTCGGAGACACCCGTCGTGACCGAGATCTCGTTGGGGTCGAAGTACCAGTTCGAGCCCTCTGAGTCCGTCTTCGGCTTGTAGTCCTTGTTCCCGGACGAGTTCTCGTAGCCGATGATCTCGGGCTGGTAGGCCGGCCCCATGATGATCTCGCCGTTCTCGGTCTCGTCCTCCTTCTTATCCTCGGCCCACGCGGTGAGCGAGAGACTGCAGAGCAGGAAGGGGAGCAGCATGAACAGGGTGATGAGCTTTCGCATGATTTGGTCTCCACCGTCGCGCCAGACTGTGATGTCTCAAGCGCGACTTTAGTTTGTCGTCACCGCTGAAAAAAGCAAGCATCGTGCCAAAAACATAAGACGCTGTTTACACTAAGGAAAACACTATCCCGGTGCGCATGTGGTGTCTATTGACCCCTCCGTTTCCAGGGGCATTCGAGCGGAACCCGCTCGAATGTGGTCTAGAGACACCACCTGCACACCAGTGTAAACGATCTACAGCGAGGCTCCTACGTGAAAGCGAAGAGCGCTACACTCTGCGTGTGAGGAAAATCATCCACGTTGACATGGACGCCTTCTTCGCCTCGGTGGAGGCGCGCGACCGCCCCGAACTGCGGGGCAAACCGCTAGTCGTTGGTGGAGATCCGTCTGGACGCGGAGTCGTCGCAGCTGCGTCCTACGAGGCGCGCGCGTTCGGAGTTCACTCCGCGATGTCTTGCGCTGAGGCACGCCGGCGATGCCCGACCGCCGTCTTCGTGCGCCCCAACATGGCGCGATATCGCGAAGCGAGCCGGCAGGTCTTCGAGATCTTCCGTGACATCACTCCGCTGGTGGAGGGGCTCTCCTTAGACGAGGCCTACCTCGACGTCACCGAGAACTCGATGCAAGAGCACCTCGCCGGCAAGGTCGCGATCTTTATCAAGCGCCGAATCCTTGATGAAGTGAACCTGACCGCCTCAGCGGGCGTCGCCCCGAACAAGCTCGTTGCCAAGATCGCCAGCGGAATGAACAAGCCAAATGGCCTGACCATCATCCCCCCCGACAAGATCGATGCGTTTGTCGCCGCGCTCGCCGTCGAGCGGCTGTGGGGCGTGGGTCCAGCGACCGCGAAGCGCCTCCGCAGCGCAGGCCTGCGGACGGCGCGAGACATTAGAGACCGCACCCCGGAGCAGCTCGGAGCCCTGCTCGGGCAACACGGGTTGCTCCTTCATCGCTTGGCTCACGGCGACGACCCTCGCCCCGTGCGCACGGATCGCGCCCCAAAGAGCCGGGGCGCAGAGACGACATTCAGTGAGGACGTCGCCGACGCAGAGCAACTCACGCGGGTCATCGGTCAGCTCGCGGCGAGCGTCGCCCGCTCGCTCAGCCGCATCGAGCGACCGGGCCGCACCATCACCCTGAAGCTGCGGTACAGAGACTTCACCACCATCACGCGCAGCCTGACACTGCCTCAGGCGACCTGTGACGCCGCGACCATCGCGTCACGTGCCACTGAGCTGCTTGAAGCCGCCACGAGAGAAGGCGACCGCCCCGTCCGCCTTGTCGGTGTGAATGTCGGCAACCTTGTCGACCCCGGAGAGCCCGTACAGCTCCCGCTGACCTTACCACCGGGGCCGCCCGGGCCCCCGCAGTTACGCCCCTCCTAGGCCTGAGGTGTCGTCCAGAGCGCCGAGCGCTCCACCACCTCACGTCGCCCGGGTCCGGTGCCAAGGACCGCGACGGGCACGCCCACGAGCGACTCCACGGTCTCTACGTAGCGGCGCGCCGACTCTGGCAAGTCTTCGAGGGATTGCACCCCCTTAATGTCCTCTGACCAACCAGGGAACACCTCATAAACTGGCTCAATCGCTTCCAAGTTTGTGGCAGACGGCGGCACAGCGACAACCTCGCCGTCGATCCGGTAACCGACACAGAGCTTCACCTCAGGCAGGCCCGTGAGGACATCAAGCTTTGTCAGCGTCAGGGCGGTGAAGCCGTTCAAACCATGCGCATAGCGCAGTGCAGGCAAATCCAGCCACCCACAGCGCCTTGGTCGCCCAGTCGTCGAACCAAATTCATGCCCGACAGAGCGGAGGTGATCCGCGACGGGCCCCTCCAGCTCACTTGGGAATGGACCGGCGCCGACACGGGTCGTGTACGCCTTGACGATCCCAACAACCCCGTCGATTGCGCTGGGCGCGATGCCGACGCCGGTCGCCACAGCCCCGGCGTTGGTCGATGACGAGGTCACGTAAGGATACGTCCCGTGCTGGACATCGAGGAGTGCCCCTTGTGCGCCTTCAAAGAGGACGTCCTCTCCGCGGCTCACGGCGTCGCGCACGACCGCTTCAGCTTCGCGGACATAAGGCGCTAAGCGCTGACCGGCTTGCAGCAGGCTCTGCACCATCTCTTCACGGTCGATGGGCTCACCACCGAGCCACGTCACTGTCGCGTGTCGCTCGTCGAAGACGCGATCGAGCCGCGCTTCCAGGGTCGCGCGATCTAGGATGTCGCCGAGGTGCACAGCACGACGACCTGCGACGTCCTCGTAGGCGGGTCCAATACCGCGCCCGGTCGTCCCGATCTTGCCGCCCGCGAGGCGCGCTTCACGCGCCTTGTCGATCGCACGGTGATACGGGAGGATCAGCGACACACGGGGGCTGATCATGAGCGCTTCACCGGGCTCAGGCAGGCCGCCATTGGCCTCGAGCCCATCGAGCTCTTGGAGCAATACGAAGGGATCGACGACGACCCCCTGGGTGATGATGTTCTTCACCCCCGGTTGCAAGATCCCAGAGGGAATGAGGTGCAGGACCGTCTTCTCGCCATTGACGACGAGCGTATGACCCGCGTTGTTGCCGCCTTGGAAGCGCACGACATAGCGTGCGCGTCGAGCCAAGAGGTCAACCACTTTGCCCTTTCCTTCGTCGCCCCACTGGGCGCCGATGATGACCAGCGTACTCATATAAGAGACTCCGTCGCATCGTGACGCGGCTTCCTACCACGGACAGCCCAGAGGGGGGACCCGAATTGTGGGAGTTTCCCCTTTTCAGATGTGCAGCACGCTAGAGCTGCAGCTCGTGGGCCATTCGGTCGCGCGGTGACCGGAAGTACCATTGCGGGGAGTAGAGCCTAAAATTCGAGACTCGGCTCGTGTAGACGCACGCATAGTCCTCGATCTGCGCGCCAAACGCGCTGAGCTCGGCGCGGTCCCTGAAGAGCATGCCCCAGCCTGGGTTGAAGCTCTCCACGAACCCCTGCTCGAAGGTCTGCAGCGCTCTCCCAAGGTCCCGAATCTCGGTGCGGACGGCTTCAGCGCGATCGCCGTCGAGGGCGCGCGCCGCGAGCTCGAGCGTCAACTGGAACCGATGACGCTGCTTGGCCGCGAGCTCGCCGAGCGCGGCGCGGTGAGCGTGGATTTGATCCAGCTCGTCCTCCATCTCCTGCACGACCATCGCGGTGCGCCAGTGAGTGTGAACTTTGGAGCGTAGGATGTCGCCGTAGATGTGATCTCCAACGTACATCACCTCCTCACCAACCATCCCCGTGAGCCGCGCCAGATCAAGGAAGTTCCCCCCACTGACCATCGTGCCCCGCTTGAGCTTCGTGGCCTCGATGTTCGTCACCTGAAGCGACTCATCGACCTCAAGGAAGGGCTCCTCCGATGTGAAGAAGCTCGGCTTCCGCGCGAAGGTCACCACAAAGTCGAAGTAATCCTCCCAGGTCGCATAGCCAGGGTAGCGGTCATCGAGGAGGTACGACATCACGGCTTGGGTGTAATCCGCTTCGCTGTTGGTGAGCACGAAGAGCTTCTTTCCGGCGGACCGGAAGCGATGCAACGTCTCGGCCAGCTCGTCGTCCTCGAAGATGTAGCGGCTCAAGTTAGCCCGGATGCGGGCCTTTAACGTGCCGTCTCTGTGCAATGAGTCCATCGCGCTTCGGAGGTCACTCCACAGCTTCTCATAAGTCGGCTTGGAGCTATGCGGATCCATGCGGTCCACGTAACTGACCAGCTGACTGTAGAGGCTGATCTCTGGGAGCGAGAAGAGGGTGTCAACCATGACGTAGCGTTCGTCGCTCGGGGACACTTTACGGTTCGTGTAGGTCCGTTTGCGCACCTCGGAGTCGAGCACCTCCGTGCCGTGCCACACCCTGCCGACGAAGCGATGCGAGTCCATCTTGAAGATGTTCCCGCGCGCCGTATCGACGGTGAGCCCGCGAATCGCAAAGCTCGGGTCGTAGCGAAGCGCGAGCACGCCGCGGTCATACCCATACCGCTGCACCAACCTCGCCAACACCATCTCCGCCTGGAGGAACTCCATGGCCTCGGTGTAGCGCGCCAGCGTGTAGTCCATATCGAAGCCGATGAACCGGATCCGGTCCATGCGCAGGTTGCGATTACAGAACACCCGACGGGAGTACGGGACACGCTCATCTACAAAGTCACTCATGAATCCGAGCTAACACGCCGACCTCTGCGTCGCAAGGTGCGGGGAATGGAGGCAGAGGCTGCACAGTTGCCCGAATGTAGGGGTGATTGGATGCGCTCCCTTGACGTCGGAGGGCCCACTTGGTGCGATGCAGTCTGTGAGTTGGAAACCCACCATCGTTGTCGCCCTGCTCAGCCTCCTCGTTGGAGGCGTGGCTCTCGCCAACGACGAGCTGTCCATCGCACCCGATGGTGCGATCCTGCACGAGCCGCTCCCCGCGCCGCCCGGCTCTCGGGCCTCTGTGCCTGTATTTGTCTACGACCCGCAGCGCCTCGGTGACCAGCCCCGCGAGTTCCAACGCGACGGCGTCGCGTTCCCTGCGCCGAACGTAGACCGGCCCCCCCGCCGTACGGAGGCGCGCTACGCCGCCGACCGGGTCGAGGGCACCCGAACCGATCGTCCGGCGCCAAAGGCGACTCAACCCGGCACGCTGGATCCTCGCGGGACCCTCGGCGATGAGGCCCTCCCCGATCGCAACACGGAGAAAGAGGGAACCATTGGATACCACGCGAGCTTTGACCCCTCGGTCGTGCCCTTCAAGCGCAACAGAGTCCTGGACACCGTCGCCGCCAACGGCAGCTTGACGCGGGCTGCCGGGGATTTGAAAGAGGTGCCTATCAGCCCGACGCAGGGGGCACGCGACCGCGAAGTCTTCTGGGGGACGATCCTCCTCAAGGGGCGCAACGGGGACACAATACCGTTGCCAAGCGTCGCAGCCGATAGCCGCGTGCTCTCGATGGAGGCGAACCCCGAGATCGGCGTGAAGATCCTGAGAGACGCCGCAGATAACCTCTACGTGAGGCCGCAATTTCAGGGCTCGGAAGAGCAAACCGCGCGGCTCGTCTTCCTCGTCGACGCCCCGAAGCGCTACTTTGGGCACCCCGTCTCTAGAGCGCTGACAGTCGAAGACGTCCCGACCTCTCGGCGCCCAAAGCTGCCACGGCACATCCACAGGGCAGCAAAGGACGTGGCGATGAGGCTCGGACTCAAAGGTCAAACGCGGTATCGAACACTCCTCAATACGCTCGTGAGGCACTTCCGGAGCTTCGAGCCTGGAGCAGCCCCAAAAGACTCCGGCGACCTCTACACTGACCTGGCCCTCGGCAAGCGCGGCATCTGCCGCCACCGCTCCTACGCCTTTGTGATCACCGCCCAAGGGCTTGGTATCCCGGCCCGCTACGTATTCAACGAAGCTCATGTCTTCGTGGAGGTCTGGATCCCTGGGGACGCCCCCGGCTGGATGCGGGTGGATCTCGGCGGCAGCGCCGAGCGCCTCGTGATCGAGGGTGGCGAGGATAAGGTGCGACACAGCCCCGAGGAGCCAGATCCCTTCGACCGCCCGGCTCCCTTCGCACGCAACAGTCGCAGTGGACCGTCAGCAGGCGCAGGCAGCGTAGTGGGGCTGCCGCCCACACGCCGAGACAATGCGGCGCGCATCGAGAGCAAAGCGCCCGAGCGATCGGGCCTCCTTCCCCCCCCCGTGCCTTTACAAGCCACCCCGGGGGCGCGACCGACCATGACCACCCTCGCGGTCCTGGCCCCCGTCGTCTACCGTGGAGAGCCCTTTGATATCGAGGGCATGGTCACGCGCGACGATGGCACCCCCTCCGTCGGTCACGTGAGGCTCCTGCTGATCGACGCCTCCACTGGGCGGACGATTGGTCTACTGCAGACTGTCCTGCTTTCGGGGAGTGGGGCTTATCAAGCACGACTGACCATCCCCGGGATGCAGTCGCCGGGCGCCTATGAGGTGGTCGCGGAGTACCTCGGTAACGAGACCTCAGCCCCCTCGAGGAGCCCATGATGCAGTGAGTCGTTCGCGACTCTCTAGAGCCAAGGTCAGTGTTGCTGTATAAGGCGCACGTTCCGTAAATATAACTCGGAGAACACCACTTATGACGGACAACAACTCGCATGCTCCCAAGCGGAGCTGGCCGTTGATGGCTGCACTGGCGCTCTTAGTAGCTGGACTCTACGCCGCTGGCTACCTCGTTTATGCCAAGCTCAACGTAATCTTTCAGGCCCCTGGCTTCGCGAGCGAGTGCAACATCAGCTCGGCTCTGAACTGTGACGCCCTGATGGACAAGCCGGAGTCCTCGCTCTTCGGACTGCCAGTCTCCCTGCTCGCCATCCCGACATACCTCGTGATGATGTTCCTCGCGTGGCGAGGGCGTGCATCTGATGCGGCAGCTCGCGGTGCCCGCACTTACTTGGCCGGGATCGGCGCGCTCGCCATCGTGCACAGCATCTACATGGCGTCAGTCTCAGCCAAGTACGGCGTCTTCTGTCCCTACTGCACGTTAATGTATGCAGTGAATCTGCTGGTCACCGCGTTCGCGATCTCCGCCCACGGCGATGGACTGATGGGCACCCTCAAGGGCGCCCTCAGCCACGTGACGCGCGCCGCTGCGCCGATGGCCCAGGCTGCTGGCGTCCTCGTGATCAGCTTCATCGCGGCTTGGCTCGTATACGGCCAAGTTGAAGGTCGCATCGCGTTTGATGCCCGCTTTGCGCGATGCGAAGCCAGCGACATGTTCGCCTGCGCGGAGCTTGTCCCGATGTACCGTGACGGACAAGGGGTGCCCCGCGGCAGTGAGGTTCAGGCACGTGCGGCGCTGAAAAAGGCCTGCGATCTCGGAATGCAACAAGCCTGTGTCGACCGCGCAGACCTCTCGTGCCAAGAAGGTGAAGCGAGTGGCTGTGTCGACTTGGCGGCCTTCCACACCAAGGGCTTCCTGGTGAAGGTTGCGGATGCAGCTGAGCTTCGCCGTGACGCCACCGCAGCGGCCGCAGCAAGTCAGCGCGCATGTGAACTCGGGCATCAACCTTCCTGCGCTGCGAAGCCGCCGGCCGCGGGCGCAACCGGCGCAGCGACGACCTCGAAGGCACCCCCTAAGCGGGCGGCTCAACCGCCTCAAGCCGCTGCGAAAGCGGCTGCCGGGTCGAAGCCCACCCCCAAACTCACCGAGAACGGTTGGGACTACTACGAGATCCCAGTCGGGCCGAGGGACCACGTCTTCGGACCCGTGAATGCCCCTGTGACGTTCGTCTCCTTCAAGGACTTCGAGTGTGGGTTCTGTCGCTTCGTGACGAACCAAGAGGCGCAGCTGAAGAAGAAGTACAAAGACAAGGTGCGATTCGTCTTCAAGCACTACCCCATGAATGCAGACTGTAACTACCGCATGGGGACCTCGCGCATGCATGAGGGGGCCTGTCGCGCGGCCCGCGCCTCCATCTGTATGCAAGAGCAAGGCAAGTTCTGGGATGCTCACGCTCTGCTGTACAACAATCAGAAGAAGTTCTCCGACGCAGAGCTCAAGGGCTACGTCGAGCAACTTGGCGGAGACGTCGCGGCCTATGAGAGCTGCTATGCCTCAGAGCGACCGATGGCGAAGATCAAGGAGGACGTCCAGCTCGCCGCTAAGATGAAGATTCAGGGGACGCCGCGCATCTACATCAACAACCGTTTGGTCACCGGATCGACCGCAAAAGACGTGCTCGACTATTACATCCAGATGGCGATGACGAACCCCATCCCACCCGCAAATGTGGAGGCCAAGGTCGCTGACGCACAGACCCCGCGCATGGTTCAAATGAAGACCGAGAAGGGCCCCTTCTGGATCGACGCCTTCGAGGCAGCGCTCGACACACAAGGGCGCGCCACGAGCTTACCCGGTGTGAAGCCCGCGATGGCGAGCTGGTTCGATGCCAAAGCTGCATGCGAGAAGTCCGGCAAACGCATGTGCACCGAAGAGGAGTGGGTCTCTGCGTGTATCGGAGAGCCCGCCGTCGACGACAACAAGAACGGCTTCTTCACCGACGGCGCGGTGCGAGGGCGACTCTACCCCTACGGCGCGTTCTACGAGGGCGGTGCATGCCGCGACAGCGAAGATAAGTACACGGGGGCAGCCGGGCCCACCGGGGCGAGCGCACGCTGCCGGACGCCCGAGGGGGCGTACGACATGAGTGGCAACCTCTACGAGTGGATCGGAGAATCAGAGGATAAAGCCGCGATGATCGGTGGTGACTGGCGAAGTAAGACGGCGGCAACATGCCGACGCCGCACTAAGACCTACGGCCCCGGGATTAAGAACGACACCACCGGATTCCGTTGCTGCGCAGACTCGATGGTCAACGATTCGATCGCGGCGAGCGCCGTCGCAGACACCGCGACTCCCGAGATCGTAGGGAAAGGGATCCCCAAAGACTTGGTCCTTGAGACTGCTGCGGGCGGCAAACTCTCAGCGGCGAGCTTCAAAGGTAAGGTCACTTACCTGACCTTCTTTGCCTCCTGGTGTGGCAACTGCAGAAAGCAGATGCCCGCCATCAAGGAGTGGGAGACGGCGTGGGCGTCCAAGGGCTTCCAGGTGGTCGCGATCAACGTGGACCGACAGAAGGCCGCTGGCGAACGCTACGTGAGCACCCTCGAGCCCAACTTCACGATCGGCTATGACCCGATCGCGAGGACCATGACGGACTTCGACATCAACGCGATGCCTACAAGCTTCATCATCGATAAAAAGGGCGTCATCAAGAAGCGTATCGTCGGCTACAAGGCCGACGAGATCGCCCAAACGAAGGCTGACATCGAAGCGCTCTTCTAGGGTGACCAGCGTCCTCCAGCGGGTCCAACTCACTAAGCAGCTCGAACTCTGGCAGCGAAAACGCGGGCACCGCACCGGCACCGATGATGTGCTTTGCGCCTGGGCAGGCCACGCTGCAGCCCCGGAGGCGCGCACTGTCCTGGATCTCGGAGCCGGCCAAGGGGCGGTTGGGCTGATGCTCTCTGGCGCGCTCCCTAGCGCGGAGGTCGTAGCGATCGAAGCTCAAGAGGTCTCCTTCAATCTGTTGAAGCGCAACGTGCATGCCAACGCGCTGAGCGCCCGCTTCACGCTCGTCCACGGTGACCTGAGGGAGGCCCAGCCCACCGGGGGCCCCTTTGAGTTGATCACCGGGACCCCCCCGTTTATGCCCTTAGGCTCGGGGACCCCGCCCAAGGATCCCCAGCGCGAAGCTGCGCGCTTTGAACTGCGTGGGGGCATCGAGGCCTACTGCGCCGCCGCTGTGCAGCACCTCGCCCGCGACGGTGTCCTCGTCATCGTCATGGATGCGGCGCGCCCAGATCGCTACGAGCAGGCCATTGTCGACGCCGGGCTCAGCGTCCAGCGCGTGATGGAGGTGCTCCCCAAACCTGACCAAGCTCCGACCTACTTGATCTATTGGAGCGGTCACGACACGCCTAAAGAGGCCCCCATCAGAGAAAAACTGGTGGTGCGAGACGCGCAAGGGCGATGGACCGAGGGGTTCCAATCGGTGCGTCAAGCCTTGAACTTACCCTGAGGTTGCTCGCCCGCCCCCTCACCACCCTTGGGTTCGCGAGGTCGAGGCTTGCGCATTCGCACATCGGCTGATTAGGGTGCGGGCCGTGTGAGCCTTGGTACTGTGCTCTTCGATGCACAGGTCAGCATTGACACCTACCGAGACTCACGTCAGTAGGTCCGGCGAAAACGGCCACCTGAGCCGTGTTGCTCGCCCCCTATCCACACCACTTCTGGAGAACCCTTCATGGCAAGCCCCATCCGCGTGGCAGTGACCGGTGCAGCCGGTCAGATCGGCTATTCACTCCTCTTCCGCATCGCCTCTGGCGAGATGCTCGGTCCCGACCAACCGGTCATTCTGCAGTGCCTTGAGCTGCCGATGGCGCTGAACGCCCTCGAGGGCGTGGCGATGGAGCTCACCGACTGCGGCTTCCCAATGCTGCACGGCATCGAGACCTCCTCGGACCCAGACACCGCCTTCGGAGACGCAGACGTCGTGATGCTGGTGGGCTCCAAGCCCCGTGGACCTGGTCAGCTTCGCAGCGATCTGATCCGCGAGAACGGCCCCATCTTTGTGGGTCAGGGCAAGTCCATCGACGCCAACGCGGCGGCTGACGCCAAGATCATCGTCGTCGGCAACCCCTGCAACACTAACTGCCTCATCGCGGCCGCTCAGTCCTCTCGGATCCCCAAGGAGAACTGGACCGCGATGACACGCCTCGACCACAACCGCGCGATCGGTCAGCTGGCTCACAAAGCCGGCGTCGGAGCTGGCGATGTGAACGGCGTCGCGATCTGGGGCAACCACAGCCCCACGATGGTGCCCGACATCGACCGCGCGACCATCGGCGGCAAGCCAGTCAGCGACGTGCTCGACGCTACTTGGTTGGCCGAGGAGTTCGACGGCACCGTGCGGACGCGGGGTAAGGCGATCATTCAAGCCCGAGGCAAGTCATCGGCCGCCTCCGCAGGCAACGCTGCGCTCGACCACATCCACGACTGGTTCGTCGGGACTGGCGACGCTCCATACGTCTCCATGGCTGTCCCATCCACGGGCGCGTACGGGATCCCAGAGGGGCTGATCTTCTCCTTCCCTTGTCGGATCACGGCACCATGGACCTACGAGATCGTCACCGGCCTCGAGGTCAGCGACACGGTCCGCGGCAAGATGCAGGGCACCATCGACGAGCTCGTCAGCGAGCGCGAGACGGTGTCAGAGCTACTCTAAGATACGCGGGTGCGATTGAGCCCCTCAGTGACGCGACGCGCTGCAGGGGGGCTCATTCGTAGTGTGCGATCAGGTCGCGCTCACCCTTGGGCGTGCGCGACGCCCAAGCCAAAGTCTCGTCAGCAGGGCAACGTCCTCGGCGCGTGAGGAGCTCCAGAGGCCTGAGGTGGCATCGCTCATCTTCGTAGCCCCCCTCGGCGGCTAAGGTCTGTAGGCCGTTCAACGCGATGTCGAGCAGCTCCACCGCGATATCCGCGGTCTTGTAGCGCTTACCAGGCACTGGTGCGTCCAGCGCGAGGCGCGCTGCGTCCCCTTGATGCGTCAGGCGCTCTTCGAAGCTCCAGCGACGCACGAGATCCCACGCCGCGTCTAACGCAGAGCCGTCGTAGAGGATCCCTTTCCAGAGCGCTGGAAGCGCCGGGATCAGCTCGGGCGCCACGCAGTCTGCGCTGCGCATCTCGAGGTAGGTCTTTAGGCGCACCTCGGGGAAGAGGGTCGAGAGGTGCAGTTCCCAATCCGCCATCGTGGCTTGATGCCCCTCATGGCCGTGCGACAAAAAGCGCCTGAACGGCAAGCCCGCACAGGGGACATACGCCCCGTCACGCACAAAGAAGAACATCGGGACGTCCAGCGCAAACGCCACCCACCGCTCATAGCTCGCTAGGGCCTCATCGACCGCCCAGCGTCTGAGCCCAGTCCGGTCTGGATCGGTGTCCGTCCACACGTGCGCCCTAAAGGACTTCATTTGGCAGGGGCGGCCCTGATCAAAGGGCGAATTGGCGAACATCGCAGTGACAATAGACGCCAAGCCCATGCCTGCACGGAGCTTTCGCCCCATGTCTGCTTCGCTCTCAAAGTCGAGGTTCGCCTGCACCGTGCAGGTCCTCTGCATCATCGTCAGGCTCAGCTGCCCACGCGTCGGAAGATAGCGTCGCATCACCCCGTAGCGCGCCTTGGGCATCCACCGGATCGCCTCGGGTGCATGGACAGGATCGAGCCCTGTCCAAGCCCATCGAACGCCGTGGTGCTCACTCAACCATCGCAGGTCGGCGAGGTGCGTATCGAGTTCCTGCCGCGTCTCATGAATGGTCGCAAAGGGCGCACCGCTAAGCTCAAACTGCCCCCCTGGCTCAAGCGTTATCGAGGCCCCGTCGCGCCGAAGTCCAATGACGCTCCCCGCCTCTTCCATCGGCTCCCAACCACCAGCCTCACCGAGATCGTTGAGCAAGCGCCCAATCCCCGGGCGGTCACCATCGTCCTCGTACGCGAGGCGGTGCCCGTCACGGGCGAGGGCCAGTTTTTCGTACTCAGTGCCGACGCGCCAGGACCCTCGCGGGGACTCACCACTGGCGATGTAGTCCGTGAGGAGCTGGGTGTCGTCGGACCCAAGGAAGACGGCGTTAGGAGCACTCAAATCGTTCAGGACTTCTTCTTGGCCTTTCTACTTTTGCGCCCTTTCCGCTTCGGTGCAGGCGCCTCCTCAGTGACGGCCTCAACGTGTGCGGTGGTGGGCGCTGCGTGTGTAATCAGGGTCTCAGCATCCTGAGCCGCCACGGGCTGCTCTTCTGTGCCTTCTTCGGCTTGCTCTCGCGCTGCCGCGACGGCTTCATCGCTCAGCCCTGCCATCATGAGCGTGCCACTTGCCTCTCCGTCTTCGGCCGCTTCGATCTCCTCATCGCTGGGCGCTGCTAACCCCACAACAGTGTCGTTGTCGACCTCCTCAGGAGCCTCCTCTTCAGGAGCCTCCTCTTCAGCAGCCTCCTCGGGAGCCTCTTCCTCAGGCGCCTCTTCCTCAGACCCCTCTTCTGGTTCGACAGCCTCCTCCAAGGCGGCTGCTGTGCCATCCTCATCGCTGAGGTCCGCCTCAGGGGCCTCTGAGCGCACTGTGTCCTCTTGATCATCACTGGGTGACTCGGTCACCTCGTCTGCCGAGATATCGGCCTCAGAGGGCTCCTCAAGGGGCGCGTCAGCCAGAGGCTCGGGGAGTTCAGGGAGTACAGGGGCCTTCGAGCGCGCCTCATCCGCCCCGACACATCCTTCGTAATACGCGCCAAAGCGCGTCAGGATAGCCTCAGTGCTTGGGAGTTCCGCGTGCTGCTCAAGCAGCGCGATGTCTTTAGCGGTTACCGTAGGCTTCATACCCTTCTCCTACACAGTGATGGGCGAATTCTCTGCAAGCCAGTTGCCCAAGGCTTCCGGGGCGCCTGGTCCGAGCCACGTGATCTCGATCCCCATTCCCGCCGGTCCCTCGGAGTCTGCCTCCTCGCGGCGCCAAGCGACGATCCCCTTGAGCTGTACATCGGCCTCCCCGAGTGAGAGCGCCACGCGCACCGCGCGATCTTCCTTCAGGAGGTTGTTTGTCGCGACGAACAACCCCGGGAGATCGTCCTCGCCATCATCGTCATAGCTGAAGAACGTGTGACCTGACTCATCGCCAAAGTTGGCCTCGAGGTTGAAGCGAACTCCCGTATCCTCGGCCTCATCGGCAGGGGGCTCTGTAGCCGATTCAGGGGCCGAGTCTGGCTCACTCGGAGCGGCCTGCTCCGTCGTCTCCGCCTCCGCGTCGACGGCCGGCTCGCTCTCCTCGGCCGGGGTGGGCTCCGGAGCCTGCTCAGCGTCTTTGCGCGCCTCGGCGGTCCCGCTCTCCACCTTGAGCGCTTCGCGCCCAATACTGTTGGTCTCGCGGACCTGATGCGTCGCAGCCCGGGTGTCGGTGACGGTGTCCGCGACCGCCAAGTCGTCCCGTTCATCTCCAAAGTCGGCAGCCCCGGTGATGAGCTTCCGTAGGACAGACGCGATCTCCATCTCGCGGGAAACGAGGTTATCCTCCAGCTCCGCGATACGAGACTCCGCATTCTCAAGCTTCTCAGCGCGCTCTTCGTAGAGCGCCTCTCGGTCTTCGATCAGCGCCGCACGCGCATCGACCAGATCGAGGCGCCGCTCCAGCATCGTCTGACGGAGGTCCTCCATCCCAAAGTCGAGCTCATCCATCACGGCGGCCTCATCGACCTCCTCAATGGTCTCCTCGACGAGGGCTCGGGCTCCCGTCCCGATCGCGTCGGCGCGCTGTAAGAGGCTCCGCTCTTGTTCACCTACATAGCCAAGCAGGCTCACTAGCGCCCTCGCGCGCTTGGAGTAAGCGCGCTCCATGTCGATCAAGCCCTGCTCCTGCTGGTGCATCTCCTGCTCCAGCTCTTGCAGCTCCTGCTCACGTTCAAGAGCGCGTCGCTCATCAGCTTGCAGTTCGTCGGTCGCGTCGCTCATCTAACGGGCTCCTGGACAGTCTAGGCTAGGTCAAGCGCGCCAAGGTCTCAGCGCGGCGAGTCAGCTCGGGGTGATCGTGGTACCGCTCTTGTAGGGTATCGAGCAAGGACTGTGCCTCGTCGATGAGCGTACGGGTGAGATAAAAGTCGAGTTCCTTTAGACCTTCTGTGAACGCGTCGTCTTCATCGTCGCGCCCATCTCCGGTGGAATTCGCCGTTTTAGGATCGCCGCTAGCGGGCTCAACATCGACCTGAGTGTTCTCCTCGACGCTCCCGTCGAACCCAGGGCTGTCGTCGGCGAGGGCTGCCCCCTCCGCGTAGCGCTCTGCATCGGTCTTCGGCTCAGGATCGACGCCGGGCGTCGACACTTCATCTATCGCAGCTGCGAAGAGCGCCTCGAGATCGCCTGCCGTGGCGTCCGACACAGGACGTGGCGCACGCTGCTCGGCGCTCGATGGGGGCCGCGAGTCATCGTCCTCCATGGACTCATGGAGGAGCTGACCGATGGCCGCAGCCGCAGCGTTGTCTCCGGTCGTGGGGGGCTTACGCGGCGGCGCCTCTCCCTCGATCTCCATCGAACCACGACGTGCACGCACCTTCGCACCCTCGCTCATCCAGCTCGTCTTCTGACCGGCCTGACGCGACTCTTTTCCTCGAGATTTCGGCGCAGGTGGCAGCGGGGGCGGTAGGGGAGGAGGCCCTGGATCGGGGGGCTCTGGGGTGCTCGTGGGCGACGTCCCGCCAGATGGTGCTGGGCCCCCAAGATCCTCAAACTCGATCGTCTCTCCCTCCCGCGCACTCTCTGTCGGTCTCACGCGATTGGCCGCAGAGTCATCATCCGGATCCATCGTGAGGATCTCTCGGAAACAGTCATCACGCTCATGGAGCAGGCCACTCTTTTCGTATTGCCGCGCCATCTCTTTAAGGACGGTGACGGCCTTATGAGCCTGACCAAGCATAGAGAACGCATCGACGAGCGTCCCCAGGACCTCCAGATCCCGCGGCGTATGCTTAAAAGCCAGCTTCAACTTCGGTAACGCACGCCCCGGCTGACGGGCCACGACGTATGACGTGGCGAGCTTCTTCGCGATGATAGCGTCATCGGGCTGGTGGTAGAGGAGGCGCTCCCCGATGCGCTGGAACGCTTTGACGTGACCGAGTCGATCGAGCTCCAAGGCCACCCGCCGGAACTGCCTGACCGCTTCGTTGAGCTGCCCAAGAGAGCTGTAGGCTTCTGCCAACCTCACGCGGTCAGGCAAATTGGTCGGATCCAGCTCAAGAATGCGCCGGATGACATCGAGCTTCCCAGCTTTATCCCCGCGGGTGCCGAGGAGGCGAAGGGCGTGTTGATAGCTCTTGCCCGCCTCATTCAATAGGCCGTGTCGTTCGTAGTTGTCCGCGATGAGGACGTGCAGGTCCGCCCGATCTCGGTCGAGCTTGATCGCCTGCTTATAGACCGCGATCGCTTTGAGGGTCGCGCCTGACTCCTCGTAGATCTTGGCGACCTCAAGGAACGTATCCACGGCCCGTGGAAAGTCCTCACGACGATAGTAAAGGTTGGCCAAGTTCAGGCGCGCGCGGACGTCAGACGGATCCTCTTTGAGGACCTTCTCGAAGGCCGAGATCGCCTTCCGGTACTGCCCCTTCCGCATATGCGTCTGGGCCGATGCAAGCAGCTTCGTCTTGTTCATCGCTTCCGCAGTGGGGGCCTCGCGCGACGCCGTCCCGCGACCTGCAGGACCCTATCAGCACCAATCATGCGCGGTGGACGTTGGGCATCCCAAGGTAGCAGTGTTCCCTTTGCGACGCTATAGCCCGTCAACCCGCTCGGAGATGATCCACGAGCCCCTGGAGCCCAAGGCGATAGCTGTCCGGGCCAAACCCCATCACCCGAGCGACCACGATGTCGGCGATCATGCTGTGGTGCCGAAACGCCTCACGCGCATACACATTGCTCAGGTGAACCTCGACCACAGGGATCGACACAGCCAGGAGAGCATCTCGTATGGCGACGCTCGTGTGTGTGTATGCAGCCGGGTTGATCAGGATCCCATCGACGGCGTCAGCTGTCGCCTGAATGGCGTCCACAAGGTCGCCTTCACCGTTGTGCTGGGTACTCACGATCGATGCACCAAGCGTCTCTGCATATGCCCCAAGCGATGCATTGAGTTCGCTCAGTGTCCCATGGCCGTAGACCTCGGGCTCACGCTGCCCAAGCAAATTGAGGTTCGGGCCGTGGATCACAGCGATGGTCAGTGTCGGGTTCCTCATGGCGTCCTCGCGCGACTGTGAACGCGCCTGAGCAGGACGCGGAGGCGCTCGACGCGCGCCTCTTGAGCTTCCACCCGGAGCGCCTCCTCGGCCCGCCGCTTGAGCACGTCTAGCCGCGCAGCATGATCATGCCCCTCGCCGACCAAGTACTCATAGATCGCGATCGCCTCCCCCAAGTGTCCCTGGCGGGCGTAGATCTCAGCAAGGGTGGGGGTACGTATGGCCATGACCGTCATCCAATCGGGCGCTTCTGTGCATCCGAGATGAGGGCAGTCTAATCCTATTGGGGCACGATCGCACCGAATGAAACGCCGTCATTGTCGCAGTAGAGGGTCTTCTCCGGGGCACCACCGGGCGACGTTTGTCCCTCGCCGTCCAGGCAGCGCGTCAGGCGACACTGCAGCACAGGGTCCACAGCGCCCCCCTCCTGGCCGTACATCAAGCCACACCAGGCGTTGGGGACCTCCTCGTCAGACCCAGGGGCGCAGACGTCTCCCAAGATCTCCTCGGCGGTGATCGGCTCAAAGCCCTCGCCTGGATTGAGTGGATTAAGCGCCACAGGGCGCGCGTAGCTCTTCACCACGAGGCAGTTATTACAGACCTTCACCGGGTAGCGGAAGCGCTCACTGCTGACCTCAACGCCGTCATGCCGCATACCAGCAACCGAGACCTCAAAGAGGAGGTCTAGCTCGGCCCCACCGTATTGAACGTCGATCGGCGCGCCAGCGACCAGGTTAAGCGATGAATCTTGAGCGACGAAGATCGGCACCTGACGGAAGATTCGCCCGTAGTTGGCTGGCAGGAGATCGAAGATGGCGGCCCCCGTACCACCCGGGAGAAGCTCCACGGAGATCGCGACATTGAACTCGGTGTAGCACTGTTGCCCATCACAATTCGCGGGGTCCCACATTGGCGCAGCAAAGCCGTACCCCTGAGAGAGGTCATTCATGAGGGGACCGTAGCTGTCGACCACCGTCTGGCTCATATAGAATCTCACGGTCGCGCTATCGAGCATGATCTTGGACTGGTCCAAGCGGCCGTCTTCAGCCTCGAACCCGGAGACGCTCTCGAACTGCGGCGCCTCATTGACCACCATGAAGTAGCCCTTGTAACGATCGGTCACGGAGAGATCGAGGACTCCATTGGGCCGGAACTTCTGCTGACCACCGCCACCTTGAGCCTGCACCAAGCAGGTTGAACTCTCTGGCACTGTGTTGCCTACAATGTAGAGCACACCGCCAAGCTCCGTGCCGCAACCGGCAAAGATCAGTATCAAGGCGAAGCTCAGCGCCGCAATGCGTTGAGTCAGGGGGTTCATGGGGTCCTCCGTGAGGGTAAGCCAGACAAGGCTTCTTCTATATGGGTCCATGGAAGGCGCTTGAACAAGGTTCTGCCGACTTCCTCTATCAGTATGAACGTTACGTGAGTTTGGTCTGCTTTCTTGTCATTTCGAGCAGCTTCCATCAGCGAAGATAGAGACGGAAGACCCTGCCCTTGCGTATCATTTGGGAGACCAAGAGATTCAAAAATGTCGACCAGCACACGTTCTAGACCGGGCTCCGCGACACCTAGCCTTTCGGACAAACGGGCCGACCAGACCATCCCTAAGGCGACTGCTTCGCCATGAGTCAGCGTCCCGTACCCCATCAAACGCTCGTATGCGTGCCCAAAAGTGTGGCCTAAGTTGAGGACTGCGCGGCGCCCCGACTCACGCTCATCGTCACTGACGACCTGGCCCTTGATCGTACAGCAG
Organism: Myxococcota bacterium; assembly: GCA_049602155.1. GTDB lineage: Bacteria > Myxococcota_A > UBA9042 > PHBI01 > JBMYRH01 > JBMYRH01. The sequence goes on from JBMYRH010000001.1 coordinate 207,939, forward strand.
CGCTCGACAAGGTGCGCGACCGCCTCGGGCTCCAGCGTCCGCAGCGCTTGAGCATGTTGCTCACACCAGGTCACCAGCGATGCGTCGCCTAAAATGCCGTGCTTGATCGCCTCCGCCAGTCCGCAGCGACGCTCTCGGTCGGGCAGCGTGCTCAACACAGCCTGACTTGAGATCACGGCGCTCGGCTGCCAAAACGCACCTATCAGGTTCTTGCCCATCTTGTGGTTCACGCCTGTCTTACCGCCGACCGCGCTGTCGACCTGCGCGAGCAAAGTCGTGGGCACCTGAATATAACGCACGCCGCGCAAGAGCACCGACGCCGAGAAACCAGCGATGTCTCCGACCACACCGCCCCCTAACGCGACGATCAGGTCCTGACGAGACAGCCCCAGGGACAAAGCCTCATCGAGGACCTTAGAGACCACATTCAAGGTCTTGCTCGCCTCACCATGGGCGAGGGTCAGGCAATGAGGTTGATACCCCGCAGCCTTGAGCGCCTGGCAGACGCCATCGGCATAGAGCGCGCCGACGTTATCATCGGTCACGATGAGGATCGGAGCCGGCGCGGGGCGAAGCCTCGCCACCTCACACACCAGGAGCCGCCCTGGCAGCTCAGCCGTCATGTGTATCGGGTAGCGCCGTTCACCGAGCTCTACATACAGCTCAACCATGTCGCACCTTCAACGCCTCCGTGATGTGAGAGACGACCTCGGGGATGCTCTTGTTGGCCACGGAGACCCTCAGGTGAGCCCGCTGGTAGGTCGAGAGGCGCCGACGGTGCTGTGCATCCAGTGACGCCAGCAGGCGTCCGGGGTCGAGCAAGGGCCGCTCTTCCGAGCCCACTAAGCGGGTCGCGAGGAGGGACGTAGGCGCATCGAGCCACACCACCGAAGCCGCCCCCAGGAGCGCCTCCATTGCCCCCGGCTGGCAGGGCGCGCCGCCTCCGGTCGCCAAGACCACCTGGGTGTTCGTCAAGGCCCTCTTCAAAGCAGCCGCCTCGAGGCGTCGAAACTCGGCCTCTCCCCGCTGCTCGAAGAGAGCTGAGATCGTGCAACTGGCGTGTGACGCGATGTCGGCATCGAGGTCCAAAGCGCGCCACCCCAAGCGCACGGCGAGGTGCGCTGCGACCGTCGTCTTGCCAGCCCCAGAGAGGCCGACAAGCGCGACGATTTGTGGCGACATGTGCCCTACGCCATCCACATTAGAGGGTCCCGCCATCAACCATGCTGGCCCGTCGATTCGCGACGCGCGGCGTGATGAAGATCAGGAGCTCGCTCCGCTTGTCGGACTCCTTATGGTTCTGGAAGAACCAACCGAGGATCGGGATCTTCGAGATGAACGGCACCTGCGCTGACGAGGAACCTGTGTTCCGCGTGTACACGCCACCGATGACCGTTGTGTCGCCATCACGCACGAGCAGGGAGGTGTGCGCCTCCTTCTTCTGGATCGTGGGGGCACCGTTGGCTGCAGTCTGACCAAAATCAGGCTCGTTCTTGGTGATGTCCAGATCGAGTCGAATATTGCCATCGGGCGACGTGCTCGTCTCGACCTCAAGCTTCAAGTCGGCGTTGAAGAACTGGGTGTTCACGCCGTTGGCGCTTACCACCGAGATCGGGATGGAGACACCCTGGCTGATCGTCGCCTTCTTACCGTCAATCGTGAGGATCTTCGGCGAGCTGATGATCTTCACGCGACCCTCGTCCTCAGCGGCTGACAAGCGAAGGTTCACGTTCGCCGCGCCACCAATGCTGCCTAGGGTCAAGCCCAACGCACCACCGGCGCCACCACCAGCTGCGGCAGGGAGGTTGACCGCGAAGTTCGGGCTCGAGTCCATGATGCCGCTTGTAGGAGCTGTCGAGTCATCCGCGGCGCCCCGGACCCCAATGATGGACGGGAAAGCCAACCCAGTCGGGTTTCCGAAAGCCGGTGACATGTTGAAGTCACCGCCCCACTGAATGCCGATGTCCCTGCTGAAGCTGGTCGAAGCCTCAACGATCCGCGCCTCGATCAGCACCTGCGGCAACTGAACATCCAGCCGACGGACGATGTCCTCGGCGGCCTGCACATGCTCCTCAATGTCTTTGATAATGAGGGTCGATGTGGAGGAGTCCGCCGACACTGTCCCGTTCTTCGAGAGGACGGTCTTGATGTGCTCGGCGACCGCGTCCATCGCTGCGTAATTGACCGTCACGAAGCGCACCACCATCGGCTTGAGTTCGTCGATGGTCTGCTTCCGTTTGAGTTCAGCTTCGAACTCCTTTTGTATGTCCTCCGCTGGGGCGACGCGGAAGACTCCGTGCTCTCGCACGTAGTCATAGCCCTGCGTCTTGAGGATCATGTCGAGGGCGAGATCCCACGGGATGTTCTCAAGGTGGAAGGTGACCTTCCCCTTCACATCATCCGACGCCACGATGTTCACACCACCCTCTTTCGCGAGGAAGGTCAGGACGTGCTGAATATCGGCGTCCTTAATCGTGAGGTTGATCTTCTTGCCCGCGTATTTGCGCTTGCGCTTACGGCGGCGCTGACGCCCCTCCATGAAGGGCTTCGCCACGTACCCACCGGATTTCGAAGCCACTGCACCGCCATCTGCCGCCACCATGCCTGGGTAGGCATGCACGCCGGGCGGGGTCCTCTGCGGCTGCGCGACGGGCGCTGGCGCTTGCTGCTTCGAGGCCAGCGCGGATCGTGCTTCAGGCTTCGCTGCAGCCCGAGCGGCCTGCGCGACCGCCAACGCTCGGGCATTCGGCGGACGAATAGGCGCCCCTGCCGTCGGGCCCTGCGCGACCATGGGTCGTCCAGCACGTCGACCGGTGGGCTCGAAAGACCACAGGAGTGCGTTGTCTTTGACTCGGAGTTGATCGATAGCCGACTCGGCGAGCTCTACGACGACGCGCACAGCCCCCTTGCTGCCAGCCTCTCTGAAGCTTGAGACGAGCTTGATCGGCCCGTTCATCGCGCTCGTATCGAGGGTGCGCTCAAGGTTTGCTGGGATGCTCGTACCATGCAGGCGAAGCTCGATCCGGCGCGCACCGGTCCGCACAATCTCGTAGCTGACCGAGCGAGACAGCTCGATGCGAACCTCACCGCCGCGGGCTGTCTTATTGAAGCGCAGATCGGTCACCGTAGGGTCGGCAGACGCCACGGGACCCCGTTGGGCCCTGGCCTTCGCCGCTGTCGCGGTCTGAGCAGCGCGGCGGGCCTTCTCAGCCCGTGCCTTCTGCTCAGCGAGCTTCTTGGCCATCACCTTCGCGTCCGCCTTGCGCGTCTTGGCCTCAACCTTGAGCTTTCGAGCGCGGTCCTGCTGAGCGATGATCCGCTTCCGCAGCTCATCAGTCAGCTTCTTACGAGCCTGGACGTCGGACTGCAGCTTCGCCAAATTCGCCGCGGCGTTTTGCTTCTTCTCAAGCTCCGCGAGGCGCTTCTTCTCCGCGAGCTTCTTCTCCATCTCAGCGCTTCGAACGGCGACAGCCCGCGCGCGACGCTGGTCCAGTGCCAGGCGTCGCTGCTCCATGACCTTCGTGGCCTGGCTCTTCGCCTTCTCTGCAGCGAGCATCTTCTGTTTGGCTTCCTCGGTCTGAAACGCTGCGGTGCGAAGCTCTTCATCACGCTTGGCTGCGAGCGCCGCCGCCTTAGCCTCCGCCTCGCGCTGCTTAGCTGCTGCAGCCGCGGCTTTGGCGTCCTTAGCTTTACGCTCCCGATCTGCCGTCAGCTTCGCAGCGCGAGCCGCCTTCGCCTCGGCGCGAGCTGCCTGACGCTCTTTGCGAGACGCCCCCTTCTCGGCGAGCGCCAAGCGATTCTCGGCGCGCTCTACCTGAGTTTCACGCTTCTTTGCGAGCTTCGCAGCCGCCTCAGCGCGCACCTTCGCTCGGCGGGCGGAGCGCTCACGCTTGGACGCCGTCTTCTCCGCAGCGCTGGCGCGACGAATCGACTTCTTGGCCTTAGCTTCAGCATCTTGAGCCTGCGTCAACGCTGCCGCTGCGACAGACTTGAGCGCCTCTGCCCTCTGCTCGGACTTGTCCGCCTTGCGAAGCGCGACTGCGGCACGACGCTCGGCGTCTTGAACTGCGCGACGCGCATCACGGAGCGCACGCTCGTGACTCTGAGCGCGCTTCTCGGCGGCAGCCGCTCGAACCGCTGCAGCCTTCATCCGCTTATCGGTCTTGGAGAGCCGAGCCGCGACGTTCTTGGCCTGTCGCGCGCTCTTTCGTGCCTCGGCCTTGAGCTCAGCTAGGCTCTCTTCAGCCTCCATGGCACGCGCCTTGGCGTCCCGCAGGCGCTTCTCGGCAGCGCTCGCCTTGGCCTCGTTCTCTAGGGCCCGCTTCTGAGCGAGTATCGCGCGCTGGCTAGCCTTGCGCTCAATCGCAGCGGCCTGACGGATCGACGCCTTGGCGCTCTTTTCGGCCTCAGCAGCACGCTTCTCAGCCTCCTTGGCCTGCACATCTGCAGTCTTGATGCGCTTGAGGGTCTCGTCCGCTTCGCGCTTTCGGTCATCTAGCAAGCGCTCAACCTTCGCGATTCGAGTCTCAGCCTGCTCTGCGACCGCCTCGGACTGGGATGCCCTGAGCTGCGCCAAGCGCTGACGCTCCGCGGCGATCCGCTCCACCTCAGCGGCGCGGGCGAGGGCTGCTTGCGCAGCTTCGGACGCTTGCTTGGCGCGAGCCTCAGCTTGTGCTTCAGCCTTCGACGCGCTCTGACGTGCGCGCTCGGCTTCTTTCTCCGCCTTCTCAGCGCGAGAGGCCGAGCGCTCGGCCGCACGCTCAGCGCGCTTCCGACGTGCATTCGCCATCGACTCAGCCTGAGCGACGCGTGCCTTCGACTCAGCCTCGACGCGCGCAGCTTTCGCTGCTGCGGCTTTGGCGTTTGCCTCGGCCCGGCGGGTCTTCGCCAACGCTTGTGCCGACTTCTTCGCCGTCTCAGCTTCGGTCGCGCGGAGCTCGGCGAGGGCCTTCGCCTTCGCCATCTTGGCCTCTTGCCACGCAGAGTTCGCATCTGCAGCGGCGCGAGCGCGCTCCTGCTCGACGCTGACCCGCATGCTGTCGATCGTCGTCTCAGCCTCTTGCTCGGCAGCACGAGCGCGAGCTTGCGCGCTCGCAGCCTCTTGGTCTGCGCGCTCCACGCGAGCGAAGATGTCTCGTGCACCGCGCTCGGCGTCCTGAGCGGCCGCGACACGCTGGGCCGCGAGGCGCTCACGGGCCTGCGCAGACTCCTCTGCGCGCATGGCGCGGATCTGAGCGAGCTTCGCTTGAGCATTCGCCTCGGTCGCCCTCACACGGGCGGCGTTCGCTGCCTGCTCGTACTCCACTGCCTTTCGCTCCGCGACGGCGGCACGCTTCGCCGCCTGCTGTGCCTTCTCAGCTTTGGCGGTTGTGAGGGCCTCAGCTTGGGACAACCGAATCGCGGCGGTCTTAACCCGCTCTCGAAGGGTCCGCGTCTCACGCTCAAATGCCTTCGCCTCTTTTTGCGCCTTCTTGGCCCGAGTTTCAGCAGACTTCGCCTGAGCACGCGCTTCACGGGTCATCCCCTCGGCGCTCTTGGCGGCCTCATTGCGGATGCGTTGCGCTTCACGAAGCGCTGCAGAAGCGGTGTCGGCGGCTTGTTTGGCTTTGTCCTTCGCGCTCTGAAGACGCGCCTCTTCCTCCGTCCGACGGTTACGGACAGTGTCGAGAGCGGCGAGTTGACGCTGGTAGGCAGAGTCAGCGGCCTCTGCCTGCTGGTCGGCCTTGGCCTGACGCTCTCTGAGAGACTCAAGCTCTTTGCGCGCCTCAGCGAGGCGCTTCTCTTCCGCCTTCCTCGCGGTACGAAGGCGCTCGAGCTCATTACGCTCATTGGTAAGCTGATCATTTAGCAGCGCGATACGTGCTTGCTCAACGCTCGCCTGTTCTTGAGCGCTGCGCACCCGTGACCGCTGCTCCTGCAAAGAACGCTCAAGGGCCAGTAGCGTGCGCTGTGCTTTCTCACTCGCCCGAACGAGGTCCGCCTGACGGCGCCCCACGTTGCTGTTGGCACCCTTCTCAAGCGCGTCAGCCAGAGCCTTTGAGCGCGCGCGCTCCTGCTTCAAGGCCTCCTCAGCAGCCTGACGACGTGAAGCCTCAAGCTCACTGCGTCGCGCGTTCGTCTCACGGAGTCGTGCCTCTGCCTGCGCTTGGGAGAGTCGCGCCTCTTGCAAACCGCGACGGGCAACCTCGAGCTCACCGTTGGCATTTCGCAGCGCCTTATCTCGCTTATCCAAGCCACGCTGGAGGCGACTCACCGCTTTGGAGTCGTCACGACGCCGGGCGTCCTCGACCTCCTTGGCGAGGCGACGACGCTCGGTCGCTGCCTTTGTCGCCGCTGCCGCAGCTTTACGCTCTCGCTCTGCCCGAGCGCGCGCAACCTTAGCCGCGCCCAGACGAGCACGCTCATGAGCCAATGACTCTGCGACAGTCTTGCGGAGCGCCTCGGCCCGCTTGACCTCCTCCTCGACCGCGACCTTGCGCGCGGCCTCTGCCTCGACGGCTCGCTTCAGTGCTGCGGCCTTTTGACGCTCAAGGGCGCTCTTGGCCTTCAAGGCCATTAAGTCGTCGGTGAGCTTATCTGACTCCGCCTTCGCGAGGTTGCTCAAGCGCTGGGACTCTTTTCGGGCACGCGCGACGCGCTCGACAAGCTGTTCTTCAGTCGTTCTGGCTTGCTCAGCCTGCTCCTTGAGGCTCTCCTCTCGCTTACGAGACGCCTTGAGCTCCTTCAACAGGCCACGCTCTCGGGCGATGGCCTGCTCCAGGCGCTTCGCCTCGCGCTGAGCTGCCTTGAGTTTCAGATCGGGGCGGGTACGCGCGGTACCATCGACGCGGAGCTCAACGGTCGTACCTTTCGTCTTAATGTCGTAAGTCGCGTCTTGTTCAAACTCGACGACGATGCGCCCCACGGGGCCGAGATCGCTCTGGAACTGCTGAGCGACCAACCGGGCGATCACGCCGTTACCAACGTGAGTCGTCGACTTCAGGCTAGAGACGTCACCCGAGACCACGTCGATAAAGAGACGCGGAGGGTTACTCAGCTTGAAGACGGTGAACGTGGGGCGAGCCTTGGCCTTGATCGAGACGATCGTCTGATCGCTTGTCTCGTCAATGTCGAGCGCCTTGATGAGGTTGCCAGACGGCGCCGCAAGGGCCGCCGTGGCCACCAAGGAGAAGGCCGTGGTCAGGACCACGATGGAGGTTCGATGGTGAGCGAGGGTCATCAAAACCGCTCCTGTTAGGCACAAAGGCCTAGAATCACATGGAAAACCCCACTTTGGGATCTCCAGCAGAAATGGTAGGCCCGCCTACGGAGACGGTCAAAAAACGGCAGCTTACTGGGTGTTTTCGGCCCAGAAGTCGCTCAGAACGGCGACATTTTGCTGTTTAGAGCTGTCCCAGTGATCAGAACGGGGGGCCGATATGATCCGGGCTGGCGACGATCCTCGCGCGCGCGTCATCTATAATTAGGCACCCGCACACGCTGCCCTCGCGACCCTCACCTCACCGCGACGGCGTTGCGGTGAAGTTCAGTTCTTCGAGCCCACAGTGGCTGTCGTCATCTTGGTGCTGTCACGTGCCAACGGAGTGCTGCCCTCGTCCGAGCTGCTCACCAGGTCGACGAAGGGGGGACGAATCGTGATCTTCACCGGCTCTTCGGTGTTCGGCTCTTTCACGACGACCATGTACTGGGTGATCGACTGAACGATGCCTCCCTTATCCCCCATCTTGGTGTCTTTCTGGACGATGTAGGCCTCTCCCTTCGGATCGACGACCATCGCTTTAGCCACTGCAGTGCCGCTCATGATGCTCTTCACGGTGTAGTCGCTGAGGGCGAACTGCTCCAATGGGCCCCGAGGGGCCTCCTCTTCAATGGCCACCTCTTCGGCGACATCTTCATCCTGCGCGATCACTGGCCGAGGGATAAAAGACGTCGTGTTAGGACCAAACGCGTCTTTAGGGGTCGCATGTTTTTGAGCGAGGAACTTCTTGAAGTGCGGACCGACAAGCTCCCACTTTGAGTTCTCGAGCTTCAAGAGCACGAGCTGATCCGGGGGAAGTGAGCTCTTCTTCTTGGCGTTACGGCGTCGTGCAATGCGCGGGTCGACAGGACGTTCCATGACCTCGTCTTCACCACACGCCGAGACCTCAAGCGCACCTCCAGTCAAGAGGGAGGCAACCAAGACTCGGACGATTATGGACTTCATTCAGAGCTCCTCACCAGACGCGCCTATCGGATGGACCGAGTGCCAGATTTACGCTTTTTACGTTGCTCAGCGGTCAACAGTTTCCCTGTGTAGCTGTATGCGTTCACGGTGAACTTTGACTTCACCCGCATACGATCGACCGCGCCCTCGTACTTGTCGAGCTTCATAAGAAAGTGCTCGGTAGGGGTGAGGTTCTTCTTGTCGACCTTCTGCCCGGTGCTGATCCCCGTGCCAGGGATCATGCTCGTCTGCTCTTCGACTCGGCGTTCATCCATAATGGACTTCACGTCGAGCGCCTCCATGTCCAAGCCACTCACGGTCATCATCCGCATACCAGGTTGAGCCAGTGCCTCGAAGAAGGAGACGACGACCGGGAACGACCCCTCGACCTCCATCTCCACCGGGATGATATCGACGTACTCATCCGGGAAGCGTGGGCGCTTTTTGAAGAGGTTGATCTTCAACCCTCGCTCGTCGGCTTGACGCTTGATCGAGGTGATCAGCGCCGGGAGCTTCTCCTCTTCCGGCAACAAAGCCTTGTTGGCCGCCAGCTGTTCTTGAAGTTCCGCCTCTTCAGCCTCGAGGGCTCTGAGCAATTCACCACTCTCATACTTTTTGAGCTGAGCGATCTTCTGTTCGTTCTGACGGACCTGAGACTTAGCCGCAGTGATGGCAGCCTCAGCGTCGCTGATCATGAGGAAGTAGAACCCTCCGCCTGCGAGCGCGAGCACAAGGAATCCGATGAGCAGCTTCTGCGGAGTCGGTAGGGCTTCAAAGCGCTCCATTAGTGACCTCCGGCTTTGGGCTTCGCGCCCTTCTTATCTTTACCAGCGTCTTTCTTGGCGCCGCCATCCGTGCTGATGAGGTGGGCGAGGCGCTCAGGCACATCCTCGCGGGTCATCCTCATCTCGCCATCGGTGTTGTAGTTCAGCATCGCGGTGGCCTCGAACTCGACCAATTCTAGGTCAGAGAAGTCCGGGTCGTTGAAGACCTTCTGGAACACCGGGTCAATCATCACGAAGTAGATGCCGCTCTCGAGGCGTCGATAGAATTCTGCCACGTCCTCATGGCTCCGCGCGTGCCCCCGGAGGATGACATCGCCCGTGCCCACGACCACCTGCGTCATCCAGAGGTTCTCTGGGTTCCAGCCCGAGGCCCACCCTGAGGCCTCTTGGGCCTTGAGCTCCTCGCGGTTGTAGAGGTTGTCCTCTTTCTTGGTCAGCACGTAGCTCAAGAATTTGAGCATCTCTGGCGGCCCTGTCTTCTCACTCTTCATCTTCTCAAAGATGACGTTCTGACGGGCCAGCTCAATCTTGCTCTGCTCACGCTCTTCGAGCTTCGCCTTCTTCTTCTCGAGAGAGGCGACCTTGTCCTTGGCGCGCTTGGCGATGCTCTGCTGCTCCGTCGCCTGATCGCTCAGGTCCTGATACCAGGAGAACATGCCGAGGAGTTCCAAGATGACGAGGAGCAAGATGATGGCCCCGGTCTTCTGGCTTCCGCCACCGCTGCTGCTCCGACGACGGCGACCGTCCTTCGCTGGGAGCAGGTTGATTCGAATCATACCAATCATACCCGGTCCCCCGGCTTACGCAGCCCTAACCCCACGACCACCGTCGCGATAGGGGCCATGCGCTGGAGCAGATCCACGTCGAAGCGTCGCGGGTCGATGATGATGTTCTTGAAGGGGTTCACCAGCTCGACGGGCACCTCAAGGTTACGCTCAAGGGTCCGCACGAGGGTCGCAATCTGAGCGGAGCCCCCCGATAAATAGAGACGCGCGATGTCAGCGTTGACCGTTGTCGCCGCATAAAAATCTAGTGAGCGCTGAATCTCGGTCACGAGCGTGTGGCTGACCTTCTCACTCAGCGCGGTCACCTCCCGGGCGATCGTGCTGTTGGTGATGTTGCCCTCGCCTGCTGTCTTATAGTGCTCGGCCTCCTCAAAGGAGACGTTCAGGTGCTTCTGAATCTCAGCGGTTAACAGGCCGCCCCCCATGGAGATGTCGCGCGTGAAGGTCGTCATCCCATCGGCGATGACGTTGATGTTGATCACAGACGCGCCGACGTTGACCAACGCGACCGTCTCCCCAGGCGGGAAGCCGTAGTTCAGCTCGAAGGCGTTTTGAATCGCGAAGGTGTCGACGTCCACCAGCTGAGCGCGGAGCCCAGCGTCATTCACCACTGAGACATAGTCGTGAATGATGTCCTTTTTGGCGGCGACGAGGAGCACGTCCATCTGCCCCTGCCCGGCCTTCGGGTTGATGATCTGCACATCCACGTTCACATCTTTGATATCAAAGGGGATGTACTGCTCAGCTTCCCATTGAATCGACTCTTCGAGCTCATCCGGGGTCATCTCAGGCAGGCTGATCTTCTTAATGATGACGGAGTGACCACTGACACTCACGCAGACGTCCTTGACCCGGAGGCGATTCGCCGTCACGAGCTCCTGAATCTTCTCCGTAATCACGGCGAAGTTCATCAACGCGCCGTCGACGACGGCTTCGGGCGGCAACATCTGGACATCAAAGCCCTGAAGATGGACGCCCTTGCGGTCCTCCTTCAAATGAATGACCTTGATGGAGCTGGACCCGATGTCCAGTCCGATAGCGTTCTTACCACCCATGCGCGCGCGGCCTCCGTCGCTGTTACCATGAGAAGAGACGGGCCCCGCTCAGAAGCGTAACACCTTCATTTTCAGTCCCCGGCCACACAGAGAGATTCGTGCCATTACGCGTCCTCATAATCGACGACGAAGTCCCCTTCGCGGACATGTTGAGCACCATGCTGAGCGCTGCAGGTTACGAGGCCCACGCTGTCAATAGCGGTGAAGATGGACTGAAGACGTTGGCTGAGTCCCCCTTCGAGCTCGTCCTTTGCGACATGAAGATGCCTCGCATGAACGGTCTTGAGGTGTTGGACGCCATGCGCGAACGAGGGCTCGCCTCGACCGTCATCACGATGAGCGCATTTGGCACAATCGACCTGGCGATCGAAGCCCTCAGGCGCGGTGCGTACGACTATATCTCCAAGCCATTCAAGCGTGATGAGGTCCTGCTGACCCTCCGAAAGGCCGAGGAGCGCCAACAATTACAAGCCCGAGTCGCCGAGCTGGAGGACCGCGTCGCCCGCTTGGCCGCCATAGAAGAGGGGCCAAGGCCGCTCATCGGGCAGTCCGCCTCGATGGTGAAGCTCAAGACGATGATGGCCAAAGTCTCCGGCTTCAGCTCGACCGTCTTGGTCACCGGAGAATCCGGGACCGGCAAAGAGCTCGTCGCCCGGGCTATCCATGCAGCTGGGCCCAGACGCAATGGAGCGTTTGTCGCCATCAATTGCGGGGCGATCCCTGAGACGCTCCTTGAGTCAGAGCTCTTCGGTCACGTGAAAGGCGCCTTCACCGACGCGCGCACTGACAAGGCTGGGCTCTTTCAAGAGGCCCACGAGGGCACCCTCTTCCTCGACGAGGTCGGGGAACTCCCACTGGCGCTCCAAGTCGGCCTGCTCCGCGTCCTTCAAGAGGGAGAGATTCGCCCTGTAGGCGGGACGACCAGCATCCAGGTCGATGTCCGGATCATCGCAGCGACCCACAGAGACCTCGTGAAAGACGTCTCGAGCGGGCGATTCCGTGAGGACCTCCTCTACCGACTCAACGTCCTGCCGATCGTCGTCCCACCGCTACGCGACCGCGCGGGCGATATCCCGATGCTGGCCGACCATGTCTTGGCACGCATCGCAGAGCGAATGGGCCTTCAAGCGTCGACCTTAGCCCCCGAGGCGCTCAAGATCCTCGGGGCCTACCCCTGGCCCGGCAATGTCCGAGAGCTTGAGAACGTCTTGGAGCGCGCCGTGGTCCTGAGTGACGGTCCGGCCCTGGTCCCAGACGACCTCCCTGACCAGCTGCGCCACGCGCAAGACCCCGTCCGAGGGAGCCTCTCGTCGGACGATCTCTCCATCAAAAAAGCGACAGCGTTCGTCGAACAAGAGCTCATCAAGCGTGCACTCAAGCGGACGGGCGGTAATCGCACCCACGCCGCCAAGCTCCTCGAGATCAGCCCACGTGCGCTGCTCTACAAGATCAAGGACTACGATCTTCAGATGGTGGGCAAGCCCCAACCGGTAGAGTGATCTGAAAGGTGGTCCCCTGCCCCGCCGTCGACTCAAACTGAATGGCGCCCCCGTAGCTCTCGATAAGGCCATGGCAGATGGCGAGCCCTAAGCCGGTCCCTTCTCCCGGATCTTTGGTGGTGAAGAAGGGATCGAAGATCCGCTCCTGGTCTTGCTCGGAGATGCCGGCGCCATCATCTGAGACCTCGACCATCACCTGCGTGTCATGGGTCGTCACACGCAAGGACACACGCCCACCTTCGGGCGTGGCGTCAGCGGCGTTGAAGAGCAAGTTGATGAGGACCTGCTCAAGGCGGCCTGATGGGATCGGCACAGGCGCTGTCTCCACCTCCGCTTCGACCGTCAACGTGACATGCCGGAGGCGCTTCTGATGGCCCAAGAGCTTCTCGACGGTCTGCGCCGCGACCACAGCATCGCCCCCCAGTTCGTCCTCGGGGACGGGCCGAGCAAAGTCGAGCAAGTCTCGGATGATGGTCGACACGCGCTGAATCGCGTCCTCCATGATCCGGAGGTAGTTGCGACGGTCCTCATCGGACAAGTCAGCGTCGCTGAGCATCTCCATGTAGCCCTGGATGACCGCGATGGGGTTACCGATTTCATGCGCGATGCCAGCCGCAAGCTCACCCACACTGGCTAACTTCCCCGTGCGGACGAGCTGCTCTTGTTGGGACGCGATCTCTCTGTTGGCGAAGGTGAGTTCGCTGAGCTGCTGCTCGATGCGCGCTCGATCTGTCGCCAAGCGCGTCGCCAGGCGCTCAAAGGCCTGCGTCAACTCGCCGAGCTCGCCGGAGGGTAGACGCTCGGCCCGCTTTGGGGGGCTCGCTCCGGCCTCAAAGCGATCGATACGACGCACAAGGCGCTGAACAGGCTGCACGACAGTCCGCCCCAACAAGACATAACCCAGGAGGACGGCTAGGGCGGAGATGATCGCGGAGAAGAGGATAAAGAGCCACTCGATCTCCCCCACCTGCTGAAGGGTCGGCGAGACATCGCTCTGCCACACCAAAGAGAGCCGCTCAACAGGCGCAACGGAGGGCGCTTCCTCCTCCCGCTCACGGCTCTTGACGCGCACAGGGGCGACCACGATGAGCTTGGTCTGGCCGAATTCCTCCTCCACGATCCGATGCTCCGCGACGACCCCTATCAGTGAGGCGACGAGCGCCGGGTCAGCCCGTGCATCGTCCTCGCTGCTGAGCGCCACACCGTCTGCGTCGAGCAGCCACACCCAGTCTGGGGCGACGAGCGCCCGGACCTCTTGGAGCGCGGCACCGAGCGCCTCGGGCGTACGCGGGACCCCCGAGAACCTCGCGGCTGCAAGGGTCGCGACCTCTTTCGCCTGAGTCACGCGCGCGTCGAGGACGACGCTCCGAGTCACCCGTGACGTGACCATATAAGAGGCCACGAGACCGAAGACGAGGACGGCGAGTAGTGTCGCCAAGACCTGTGTACGAATGCCCACGCGCATAGGGCTATCATGGCCCGAAGTCGAGCCATGTGGCGAGTAAGGCGTCTATCTCTGGCCGCAGATACAAGATCTCCAAGGCCGCCAAAGAGAGAAACGGCCCAAACGGGATCGCGAGCTGCCCGACCCCTTCAGCCACTGGCTCCACCACTGCGTCCTCCTCTCCGGGCAGAGGTGGGAGCTGGTCAACCGCGAAGGCTCGACGGAACACGAGCGCCAGCAAGATCCCCTGAAGCGAAGAGAGGAGTAAAACAAGCGGCAGGACCTGCCAGCCAAGCCAGGCCCCGATCATCCCGAGGAGTTTGTAATCTCCGAGCCCCATGCCATCACGACCGGTCATCGCCGCGTAACCATAGATGATGACGAGGATCACGCCAGCCCCTGCCGCTGCGCCGATGAGCGCGTCTTGCCAAGTGACGCCCACCGCCGCGCCGCTGACCGCCGCCGCGCATATGCCGAGTGGAATACCGGGCTTCGAAATGACGTCCGGGATAACAAAGTAGTCCAGATCGATGAACGTGACCGCGACGAGCGCTGACACGAACACCAAGTAGAGGCTGAACGGTACGATGACCTCGAGCAGGAAGTTCGAGGAGGCCACCGCGTCGACCGTCAGCAGGCCACCTGAGAAGGTGTGAAACAACGCCACCGCGAGGCCCGCCATGGCCAACTCAATGAGGGGATAGCGTGGAGAGATCGGGATGTCGCAGCTCGCGCAGCGCCCCCTCAACCAACACCATCCGAAGATCGGGACGTTGTGCCACGCCTTAATCGGCGTCTCACAAGCTGGGCAACGGCTCCCAGGCCTCACGATCGAGAGCCCATGAGGGATCCGGTAGATGACCACGTTCAGGAACGAGCCAATCGCTGCCCCTAAGGCGAAGATCGCGCTCGCGAAGACCCAGCCGACCGTCGTGTCCGAGAGGTCCATCCTTAGCGCACCCGAAAGGAGCCAAGTCGAACGCGGTTCGAGCCATCGTGGCGGACCTTCTCTTTATCCCAACGCTTCACGACCATGCGCTTATCTGTAGATGTGTTGTAGAGCCCCATCCAGATCTCATAGATGCCTGATGTGGTGCCCGTAGGGACCTCCTTCGTGAAGACATCGGTGACCACATCACCCACGAACCAATGGTCCGTCCGATAGCAGCCCACGCAGGTCTTCTGGGGCTCATCACCGACCGCCTGGTTCAGCGGCCAGTGATCTCCGTGGATCCGGTTCGAGGTGCCCTGTCGATCGATGTGCAAGAAGATCTTCTGAGACGCCTTCACCTTCTTGATGACTTGGAAGTAGACCGTCAACTCGATGGACTTCCCCACGGCCACGCTCTCACTCTCCAAGCGATACCCGACGATCCGAAGGGTGTCGTTGAAGTCAACCCAGAGCCTGTGCACCTTGGGATCATTCAGGGCCTCGAAGCGCGCCATGTCCAGCGTGTGCTGAGCAAAGCGGTTCTCTTGCGCCTCCCCCTCCTCCAACCAACTGCCTGCTAGCATCACCCGACTCGACCGACCATCCAAGATGGGCAAGTGGCGCCCGCCGCTGAGCTTTCGGAAGGCATGGTTGACCTCGGACAAGGCCTCCGATGGCATGAGTAAAAACTGCCGCGCTCGGCGCATCGCAGAGGCGCGATGCTCCACTGACTCGGCAGAGTCGATGATGTAATGCTCCGGGTCATTGACGCGCAGCTTCAACATCGGCTTCGCGCGGGTCTTGAGGCGCAGTGTGGTGGCATCGTTGCCCGTGATTGGGTAGGCCTTCCCCTTGACCCCGACGAGGACCTTGCCCGCGTGCGCGTCAGGCGCCCAATTCGCCGTATCATCAGTCAGGGCCCCGAGGGACACCTCGGTCGCTTCACCACTGATAACGGACTGGTCTCGAAGACCGTCACCGTCGACGTCGTTGGTGCTGTCAAAGCCGGGTAAGAAGACCTGTGAGGTCCCCTCGGCGGTCTCGATGCTCGCCATCTGGTCTCGCTCACCGAGGAGGACTTGAAGGGCCGTCGAGCGATCGGAGATGCCTGGCAAGGCTGCGGTGTAGAAGTTCGTGTCCTGGCGGCCAGACTCATCGAAGCGCCCATGCTTGTAGAGCACCCCGGCGCCCTCCCCCTGAGTCGTATTCGCGGCGCGCTCATAGGACTCCAGGACATGCTTTTGGCTCACGTGATGCGCGAGGCTCGGGTAGAAATCAGCGAGCAGCGCGACGCTGAAGACCAGAGCCCCAACGACGGCGACGGCGCGAATAAGGCCGGGCCGTTCGAGGAGCCCGCCAAGGCGACTCAGCAGCCACTCAAAGAGCTGCGGCAAGCGGCGATTGACGATCAACAGCGCGATGGCGATGTAGCACACCCAGCTGACTCGGGACGAGAGCAGCAAATACAGGGTGAGGCTCTCCTGCTGCCCTTGATAGATGAACTCGCTGACGTGGTCCCACCGCTGAAGCAAGGGGAGCGCCCAAGCGAACAGCGCCCCAGAGGCGATAGCAGCGCCTAGCGCGGCCCCTTGTCTCGGAGCCCACCAAAGCCTTGGGAGGACATAGACAGCCCAGGCGGCGCCCCCCGCTGCTGTGGCCCCGATGGCGACAGGCGGGAAGAACATCACATCCCGGACGAGGCGCGTACCGAGCCACAAACTCAAGATGGCCAAGGCGGTCGCCCAAGCCACGAGACGATCCCGCCCCATCAAACGCCAGCACGCGAGCCCCGAGAGCGAGAGCACAAACAGAGCCTCTGCACTAAGCAGGACCTCAGACCAGTACCCCTCTGGCCAAGCAGCGGCACCAGAGGGCCAGACGACCCACACCATATGGCAGACCAAGACAACGAAGGCCGCCCCAGCGGTCAACAACGCAGCTTTATCGGTACGCCAGCCGCTCGGGAGCGCACCGCGATCCGCAAAGCGACGCCAAAGGAAGGCGTAGCGGAGGACCCACGACACCCCGACGAGGACCAAACCAGACAAGGCCAGCAGCGCGACGGGGTCGCCGCCCTGCAGGAGGTGCGCATGCCATCCACGTTGCCCGACAGACAGACCGCGCGCCGTGGTCGTGTCCATCCCCACCGCGAAGGCTGAGCCGACGCGGATGACCCACGTCAACGGCAATAGGACGCAGAACACAGAGACCGTAACGACCCACGCCGTGTCGCGCCTGAAGAAGGCCACGACCGGCTTCAACGCCTCAATCACGCGAGAGAAATGCAGGACAAAGGGCATCACGACCATCAACAGCGCGATGCGGGCCCAGGTCTTCACGCTGATCTCTGTCGGGAAGCGCACACCCCCGTCCTCACCAAACGGCGGATCATAGGTGAGCAACCCCGCGAGTGGCTCAGCGCTCTTGCCCAATTCCCGGGCCAAGATGAAGCCCATGATCAAGACGAGGAACGCCATCACAGTCCCAGCCCGCTCACTCACCTCGCCCACACGCTCAAGCGCCAGAGCCACCGCCAATGCCGCGATCGGAGCGCCGGGCCAGAGGAGGTGATTGAAGTCCTTCAAGAACCCCATCGAGACCAAGGTTGGCACCACAAATGCGGCAATCAGCACGAGGAACGTCGTGCTCTCTTCCCGCACCGCAATGCGGACCGCGAACGCCATCGCGATGACGACCAAGGGTGACCATGGGAAGAGCCCAAAGCCGATCGACTTCATGGCGTAATCGAAGTTGCGCTCGTAGTCCGTGGGGCCCTCGGAGAAGATCGGGAGGGTGAATCTGAATTGACCCGCGAAACCGTACGATGGCGAGGTCTCGACCCACAGGATCAGAAGCAGAAAGACGGCCCCTAGAGCCGCCAATGGTGCCCATCCTCTGCGCTCGGTGGGGAGCGCAACCAGCGCCACGACTCCCGCAATACAGACATAGGACAGTGGGGCCACGAGGCCCTTCGCGAGGAAGCCCACCGCGAGGCCTAAGCCGAGCAAGCTCCATGTCATGCCCCGCGACGCGCCTCGGACATGATTCAAGAGGCCAACAGTGACGAGGGTGAGCCCGAGGATCGCCCCGCCCTCCCCTGCGACCGAGCGCGCCTGAACAAAGAAGATGGGCGAGGTCGCCAAGACAAGGCCCGTGATGGTCGCGACGCGCGCCCCGAAGAGCCCACGAGCACTCCAGACCATGATCAAGAAGGCCAAGAAGGCCAACAGAGCGCTTGGAAGACGCGCGCTGCTCTCGGAGGCCCCGAAGGTCGCGTAGGCCGCCGCACCGAGCCAGTGATGTAGAGGTGGCACCGCGTATGTGGTCCCGGCCTCCTTGTACTGCACGACCCCACCTTGAGTGAGCTGGAGTGCAGCATCCAGGGATGCGCGAAGATCTCCCCCCTCCGGTGTCGTGACGAGCGTGAGCCGCTCAAGACCATGCCCACCTGAGAGGTGCTTGTCCCAGAAGGGATCCTCGGCTGCGGGCCAGGAGACCTCCGAGAGCTCGTAGCGCTTCGATAGGGCGCCCCACGTGTGCCGCAACCGCGCGACAGTCAGCGCGCGCTCCCAGTTGGCTTCATCGATCGCCGCAGCCGACACCACCAAGACCTGCCCGTTCGGGACCGCGCGGTGCACATCGCGAAGTGTCTCGTAGGCACGCTCCCAAACCGCTGTATCGGCGCCCTCCGGGGTGAGCAACTCAAGCTCGAGGAGTGTCGCCGCGACCAGGGACGTCCGCGCACGCTCGACTGTCTCACGGAGCGCCCGCTGGACCGCGGGCCGACTCCTCGCCCCTGCGCGCGGCGCGTCCGCAAATCGGGGCACAGCGTGACGCGCCTCCGCCACCTCCGCCACGACGTCCTTCAGGGGGCTCTTCGCTTGAAGCCCGACTGCGACCTGAGTCGGCGCGTTGAGACGGCGCCCGAGATCCGCGCGGTCCATCTCCCAGGGGTCCCACAGCCCGGTTTGCCCCAACCCTGCGAACAGGACACAGGCGCCTATCAGGAGCGTGACTGGCACACCCCAACGCTCGACAGCTGCGTCACTCAGAGCACCCAAGCGCCCTCTGTTAGGTTGGTCATCCACGCCATCGCTCCCTGCGTCCGCGGGGTGTGTTTCTAGGTCCAGAGTCAAACAGTTGCAACCGTTTAGGTCGTGTATTCGACCATCTCAAGGGCGACCGCGCATCTCAAAGGTTGCAGATTCAGGGTACACCCAGCTATGGAGTGCCTCGATGATGAATGAATCAAAGAACGCGAGACCGTCCTCGGGGAGCCTGGCGACGCTGACTGCGCGCGGCGAAATGCCTGCCAATGTGCGAAGCGGTGGCGGAATGGCTGCCCTAAACTGGCTCCTGGATCGAGAAGACCCCGAGGTCTTCCTCGGTGAGCTCGCGACCGGCGAACTCTACTTCACCATGAAGGAGATCGGCGTCGGCGACAGCCACGTCCTTTTGGACCTGGCGACCCCCGAACAAATTCAAGGCATCCTCGATCTCGATCTTTGGACCGGTCATGACGTCAAGCTAGAGCGATGGATCGACTGGCTTGATATGGCCCGCTCGCATTCAATCGACACGGCCCTGAAGCTCGTCCGCTCAACAGAACCAGAGCTACTGCAGCTGCTCTTCACGCGCGAGATCACCGTCCACCCCGGCGATCTCGATATCGACATCGTGCCCGATGAACTCCAGGTGATCCCGACCCCAGATGGTGCGTTCTGGGTCACAATCGCCAGAGATCATGACCTAGCAGACCGCCTGCATGACATGATGAAGCTCCTCTGGGCCGCTGATATGGGGAAGATGCGCGACATCTTCCAGACCGCGCGCTTCGACTTGCCGAGCTCCATCGAAGAGACCCTCATCCGGTTCCGCCAAGGGAGACTGGAAGAGATGGGCTTCTTCACCCCGGGCGAGGCACTTTCAGTCTATGCACACACGCCGCCAAAGCGGATGCGCGCCGAGGTTCGAGAGAGCCTCGGCGAGATGGTCGTCGCCGCGCCGATCACCCACGGTGATGTCCTGCATGACGTGATCCTCCATCACGTCACGCCACCTGACACCCTGGGCGCAGTCCTGACTGAGATGACCCCCACCGAGCGGGCACGCTTCGCCGAGACCTTCACCTATTTGGTCAACAAGGTCTTCATGGCCCGCACCGGGGACCTCTCTCAGACCGACGCGTTGCCCGAGATCGGCGGACATTGCGGTGCGCTGGTCAACCTAGGCCTCCTCTGGCTCGCAGACGAGTCACTGCCTCGCGCGGTGGAGGTCGCTAAGAGCCTATGGCCTGAGCAGCTCTTCCGGGTCGGGTTCAGCTTGGTCAGCGAGCTCTCGCGTCAAGCGCGACGACTCGCCGCGCGCTCTGGCGCCCCACACAATTTGCGGCTCTTCGGCGAACCGGTCGATGACGCCCTAGAGGGACTAAGTCGTCGCCACCCAGTCCTCTACGAGGGCTTAGTCACCCCTGGCGCCCTATCCTACCGCGACGTGCGCACCCTAGAAGAACTGAGTCGACTTGAGGTCGCGCTCGCAGACGCTAGCAGCGTCCTCGATTTCTTTGAGGGCCAGCTTGGCTTCAGTCCAGAGGCCCTCATGGGCGCGAGCTTCGGGGACCTCCCCGAGGCCGAGCGAGATGGGATCACCTTCGCCACGCTCTTCAGGACAGGGCTGGCGCAGTCCATGCTCTCCGACACCTTCAGCTTCCAGCCTTTGAGTCGAGAGGAGCTGGCTGCATTCCTGAACATCGCGTTCGACCTGAGCAGTGGCCATGTCACCGCCACAGACGCGCTCAACGTCGTTCTGGCGCCGCTCAAAGAGCACGTCGATGCGCTCATGGCAGACTGGATCGATGACCAAGTCAGCGAGCTCGGGTTGGCCCTCGGCCGGGTCCAGGCCTACGACCTCGACCCAGCCTTCGCGAGCGCGCTCATCCTGACCGTAGGCGACTGAGACGCCCCGCAGCGCGTTGTCTGTAGGTGGACAGCGCCACGTTGCAGAGGGCGAGCGACTCTCGGCATCAGGCCCCGCGCCTCGCCTGGCTCGGCGACGGGCTCATGGCGTGCAAGCTCTCGCGCGACGGGGTAGCGAGGGGAATTAAAAAAGGCGAGAGCGCCAAGCGCCCTCGCCTCTTCATCGCAGATGCGATTAAGAGCTTATCCCATGATCCCAGCGATCTGTCCCTGAAGCAGGAACGCGATCAGCAGGGTGAAGAGCACGAGGGACTCGATGAAAGCGAGGCCCAAGAGCATTGGGGTAAAGATCTGAGTGGACGCACCTGGGTTGCGCGCGATGCCCTCAAGGGCAGCAGACGCTGCGCGACCCTGAGCCAGAGCGCCACCGAGGGCGGCCATGCCCATGGCGAGACCCGAGCCAATGGCGAGGTATGCGCCAACAGTAAACTTGGTGTCACCACCATCTGCAGCGAGGGCAAATGGGGCCCACAAGCAAAGGGAGAGGACAGTCAACATCGCAGTGCTCAGCACCTTCTTCATCGAAAACTCCTTATGGCCAAATCAGCCGAATTGGAATGTTCGCGGCCGAGCCGCGGGTAAAAACGCAATCAGTGAGCCGCAGCCTCGGCGTGTCCGTGGCCATGGTCATCGTGCTCGTGCTCCTCAACTGCCAACGCGACGTACACGATAGCAAGGAGCGTGAAAACAACTGTCTGCACAATGCAGACGATACAACCCAGCAACATCACCGGTAGCGGAAGCACCAGTAGATGGAAGCTGATAATGATCCCCAAGACGAGGTGGTCACCAAACATGTTGCCCATCAAACGAACCGCGAGGCTCATTGGTCGGGCGAGATGGCTCACAATCTCGAGAGGGAACATGAACCACGCCAACCACCAAACGGGGCCAGCGAAGTGCTTGAGGTAGGCGACGACGCCTTGCTTCTTGAAGCCCCAATAGTTGTAGGCGAGGAAGCAGACGGTCGCGAGGGCCAACGTCGTGTTGAGGTTGTCCGTCGGGGGCAAGAACCCTGGCATCATACCAAGGAAGTTGCACATGAAGATGAAGACCGCGAAGGCCGTGATGAGCGGGAGGGCCGCCAACGCATCCTTGCGCGGCATCAGCCCCTCCATCGTGTTGAGCAGCAGCTCGATGATCACGTCGAAGAAGGCCAGCACGCTCCACGTCTTGGGCGGCAAAAGCAGCGTCTCTTCGCTCTCGCGGCGGTAGCGGGCATTCGCGGCGAGGCAGAGCCCTAACCCTAAGAGGAGAACTACGAGCGCCATGAAGATGTGCGTGACAGGGATCACATCACCGTCGAGCAGGCTCGGCCCGAACGTCGTGCGGACGTCGTTCAGGAAGTGATGGGGGAGGAACGCCATGATCGACCAGTGCTCGTGTGGCGTTGCGTGGTCTGCGAGGCGCTGACCGACCTCGACGACCGTACCGGCGTCGACGAGGGTCGTCAGGTGACCGAGATCTGAATTGAATGCCTTATCTGCGGCGCTGCTCGGCGTCACAGTGACGGTGTGACCGTCGGCCGAGAAACTCACGGTCCCAGCGACAGGGCTCTTCAGTGCCCCAGCCAATGGCTGCGGCTCGACAGGCGCCTTGAGCGCGAACTCATAGACCGCGCTACCGACCAGGAGGCCGATGAGGCCAATCCAGACGAGCTTCTTCTTCATGCCTCAACCTCCACCGGGTCGGAAGGGGGAGCCAGGGGCTGCAGTACGCTGGCGAGCAACGCAGCCGGGATCAGTAAAGAGACACCGACCATGAAGCCAAATGGATCCAAGGGCAGCGCCTTGAGCGCCCACACAGCGAAGCCGACAAGCGCGCCGATCTTCATCATGAACAGGACCGCATACAAAGCTGCACCGCGAGGTTCGGTGCGCGCCAAGCGCGTCCCGAGCCACGTCAGGGCGTAGAGGTTGGCGAGCTGAAGTCCGCCGGCGACCAGGACACCCCACAAGAAGGGCCCGAGGCCCATCGTCAGGTGTGTGATCACCCCGGCGAGCAACGTGAAGGCTGCGAGGGTTCGCGTCACAGAGCCCAGCAAGGGGCTCTCCAGCGTAGCGGCGGCGCTCATGACCACCTCCGCTCGAAGCGCGTGACCTGCAAGGGGCGCCCGTCGGTCTTCGCCTCAGCGTCAGCGAGCTGCTGGTTCACGATCTTGATCGTGCGCATGATCGCCTTCACTGCGGCCCCAAAGCCCACCATCACCAAGAACACAGTAGCCCATGGGCCCGTGCCTAAGAAGTTATCGACGGCTTGCCCCACCAACAGACCGATCGTCACGGCGAGGACCATCTCGATCCCTACCGTCGCAACGCTCGCATTGTCCTTGAGGCTGGCCACCGTGTGCCCTCTGCGGTTCTGGGGGGGCGGGAGCTCACGCTCCCTGACTGGGTCGCCCTGTAGCGTTGCGATCACTGAAACCACGACGCCATTAGGCGGCGGCTGAGTAACATACGGCATGGGGAGCGTCAACACGTTTACGCTCCCAAATGCGCGCCCAAAAAGCCTCTAATTCCAAAGGCTTGCGGAGGGGCACCTTTAGGTGCGGCGCGGTAAAGCCGGATGTATCCTAGCGACGACCTCATAGTTGATCGTGCCCATCCACTCTGCGAGCTGCTCTGCGGTGATCTGCTCGTCCCCATCTCGACCCAAGAGCGTCGCGACATCACCGGCCTGGACCTCAGGCACATGAGTCACATCCACCATCGTCATGTTCATACAGACGCGCCCGCGGATCGGCGCCCGGACGCCACGAATCAACACATGACCAAGGTTGGAGAGGCGACGGTCATAGCCCTCATGGTAGCCCATTGGGAGCACAGCGATTTGGCAATCATGGGTCGCTCGGTAGGTGCGGCCGTACCCCACAAAGGCGCCTGAGGGCACAGACTTCACCTGCGCGACCCGCGCACGCCAACTCAAGGCTGGAGCCAGCTCGGGCAGGAGGCCGTCTTCACGGCGTGCATGAGCCTGTAGAGCGGTCACATACGTCTCTCGGGAGGGCCAGAGTCCATAGGCAGCGATTCCGACGCGTACCATCTCTCCATGGGTCTTTGGCCACAGGATTGCCGCAGCGGAGTTCGCAGAGTGCGACATCTCAACGGGGTAACCGGCCGCGATGAACGCGTCTCGCACCTCAAGGAAAGTGCGCAGCTGAGACTGCGCAAAGGTGTGATCCGTCGTGTCCTCGATGTCCGCGTAGTGCGTCGCGAGCCCCTCTAAACGGACCCCGGGAAGGGAAGCAATACGCTCAGCCAATGCGAGCGCCTCATGCGCATCGATGCCCTGCCGGGTGTTGCCTGTCTCTATCTTTATATGGAGAGGGACCACCCAGCCTGCTGCGCGCCCCGCCGCATCCAGCGCGGTGACGAACGCACCATCGTAGACGACGGTACGAGCGCGAGCTGCCACAACTTGAGGGGCCGCGGCAGGCGGCACAGGGCCACAGATGTAGATCGGCGCCTCTAAGCCAGCGTCACGAAGTGCGAGGGCCTCGACCACGTCGTTGACGATCAACCAGTCTGCACCTGCGTCGACAAATGCACGGCTCGCGAGCGCAGCGCCGTGACCATAGGCGTTGGACTTCACGACCACACCCAGACGCGAACCCGGCGCCAAGCGTTGCTTGAAGAGTGCGACGTTCGATGCGAGCGCCGCGGAGTCGGTCTCCACCCAACTGTTGTCGACCAGTTGGCTCATTTCGAGCGCTTCGCTCGTAGAATGGAGATGACCTTGCCCCCCGTCGTCGCCACCAAGTCAACCTGAGCGGGCGTGAGCGACATCTGCATCAAGAGCACCTTGCCCTTGGTGGTAAAAGACGCGCTCTTCACGAGGGCACTGACACCCAGCATCTTCATCGTGAGCGAGTTGAAGCGTCGGTCCACTTCGGACTCGACCAAGGCCTTCAGCGCCGTCGCCGTAGCTTTACTATCTGTAAAGGTGGCGGCGCGCACCTCCACGTCAGCGTCCCCTGCGGCATGAAAGCGCGTCCGGCTGATGCCCTTGCCGAGGTCAGCGTGACGCCCTGTCATCGCGTCACGAACCGACTTGGACACCCAGCCCGCCCCCCAGAGCGACGCTTTCGCCTTACCAGCGGGGGCAATGAGCGCCTTGAATGCCTTGCGCGACGTGAGTGGTTTCCCCTTCCCGGCAGCCCGCGCCAGGACGCGCGTCACCATCTTGGGGCTCCCAATGACAGCGGTTCCCTCAGAGAGGGACACAAAGCGCCGCCCTTTGGTCACGGTAAACCAAGGGTGCCCTTGCTCGCTGCCTTCCTTGAAGGCCTTCGTCAATCGATCCTTTGCGCGCACCTTCAGCGCCTCTATGTCGAAGTCACCGCGGACAACGTCGGCCTCGGAGCGACCGATATTGAAGCTCACCGAGCGCAGGATCTCTTTGCCTGGCACCAACCCAAGCCGTACGACCGCCTGAAGCCCCCGCGCTCCCCCTTGGTCGTGGACGAAGTTGCGTAACTTGGAGGCGGATTTGTGCTTGGCGAGGCGCACATGATCGACAGCTACAAAGCCATCTGCGCGTGCCGGGACCAACTTATACAAGGCGGTGAAGTCACTCGATGCCTTGGCTTGTGCGGCAGGTGCGCCAGCGCTGCAAAGGAGCACCACGCAACACGCAAGAGATTGAAGCCCGGACATCCGGCGCATGGGCTCTCCATTCAATGAAGCCACGAGAGAGTGACGACCGCCATGCATCGAATATTCCATGCCGATCACGTCCTATCCTTGCTCAACACGGAGAGGATCACCGACGAACTCCAGTGTCCTCATCGGGAACGGGATGGTGATGTCCTCTGCCGTAAACGCAGGGAGGATCGCGCGGACAAAGGCGTCCTGAAGACGAAAGTGCGCGGCCCATGATGTCGAGCGCATCCACACGTTCATCGTGACTTCGGAGGCACCGAATCCAGCGTAGACGACCCGTGACTCGAAGCTCGCGACGGCGTCTGGGTGCTCGGTCTGGAGTCGCTGTGCGACCCTCAATACCACCTCGCGCGCGCGCTCCAAATCCGTATCAAACGCGACGCCGAGCTTGACGACAAACCCCACCTCCGAGGTCGGCATCGAGCGATTGATCACAGTCGCCTGGGCCATCTGTGCGTTTGGCACGATCACGTACTGATCATCGCGAGTGCGGATCCGAACCGTGCGCCAGCCAATGCTCAAGACAAACCCCGCGACGCTCTCCTGCAATTCAACAAAGTCCCCGACTCGAATGGGCTGATCGGCAGCGATCAAGAGCCCTGCCAGGAAGTCCTCGAGGGTCTTTTGAAGCGCAAGACCAATGGCCAATGAGCCGATACCGAGGGAGGCGATGATCGGCGTGATGTCGATGTCGATGGCCGACAGGACGGTGAGACCACCTAACGCGTAGATGACGATCTTCGCGGTCGTCCGAAGCACCCCACCGCTGGTCGCGAGCACCCGTGACTCAGCCTCTTGAAGCAAAATCCAAGTGCGTACAAAGCTCTCCAAGAAGACGACGATCACCAAGACCGTCGCCCCCTTGTTACCTAATAGGAGCGTCGTGTAGGCGTCCTCGTGGAGTGGCACCAGAGCCGCCCACAGGTTCACTCCGACCACAAACAACATGATGTAGAGGGGACGGCGGATGGCCTCGGCGAGGGCATCGTCCAAGGCTGCGTGCGTCCGAGTCGCGCGCTCCGCCAAGAAGGCCACGACGCGACGGGTGACGTACACACCACCGATGATCCAACCCACCAGCCCGACCGTGTACCAGAACCAAGGTTGAACACGGTCGTTCATGAACTGGGTGACGCGCTCCGGCATCGGCGCGAGGTAAAACCAGACGTAGACGCCGGTAAACAGAAGCCCAAACCACGCCATGCTCTGGAGGCGAGCGATCAGCGCCTCATCAAGCTGCCCCTCAGCCGCCGTCAGGCGGGCGAAGACAGGGAAGAAGCGTCGCAGCGCCACAGCGACGATCACAATCCAAGCGATCAGGCACAGTGAAGGCCAAGCCCACGACCAGATCGTCTGTAGCAGCGCGTCGTTTAACACCCCGTCACGAAAGCACGAGCGACGCCAGCTTGTCGACGTCGTTTTGGTGCGTTTTTAGGTGCAAAGCCAGGCCGCAGAAGCTTCAGAAGGACACCGAGGCGCACCGCACGTCAACCTCCTGGTTGCGACGATCAGTGTCGCTCACATCCCCTCAAGCTCCGCCGATACACATCGTTGGGAGCCGCGGTCATCACAAGCAAGATGTCTGAGCCATTGGACCTGCGAATGGAGGGCTGTTCGGCCACCGCTCAGTACAGATTTGAGAAGCAGCGCAGGGTGGTGGCCGTGAACGCGTGTCGATGATAAGGAGGCGAACAGGGACGTCTTTAGGAGACTGCGCTATGAGCGACGGCACCCCTCAGCTGACAGACTTTCGAACGGGCAGAGGCCGCTTCGAGCGGGCACTCGTTTTAGAGAACCCGGATCCGAGCTTGGACGGCTACCTGCGTCAGATGGGGATCACGCCCACGCGCATCGCCGAGGTCCCCACGGAGGACGAGCTCGTCCGCTTGATGCATGAGGGGCGCTACAACCTCATCTACAAGCGCAGCCGCATCCCGATCACCGAGCGTGTCGTGGAGGCCTCACCCGATCTTGCAGCAGTGATGCTGTGCTGCATCGGTGATGACTCGGTGGACAAAGAGGCCACAGCCAAGCACGGCGTGCTGGTCACCAACGATCCTGTCTCCAATGGTCGCTCCGTGGCGGAGATGGTCATCGGCGAGCTCGTCATGCTCTCGCGGCGCCTCTACGACTCTGTGCGTCAGATGTCCGAGTCCGTCTGGCGCAAAGACAACAAGGCCCGCTACGAGCTCTTCGGAAAACGCCTCGGGATCGTCGGCCTCGGCAACATCGGAAGACAGGTCGCCCAGCTCGGCCAAGCCATGGGGATGGACATCGTCTTCTACGACTCGGCGGAGGTCCCTCGTGAGGTGGGATTGGCGATGGGTTGGCAGCGATGCGACACCTTAGAGGGCCTCTTCAAGACCTCTGATTTTGTCACGATCCACGTCTCTGCCGAGGACCATCGTGGGCGCTCAAACCGCAACATGGTGACCTACGACCTGCTGAAGCACATGGGCGACAAAGAGGGGGAGAGCCCACGCATCCTCCTCAACTTGGCGCGTGGCTTTCTGATCCCGCCCGAGGACCTCAAACGTGCCGTCAGCGACGGACACATCAGCTACGCGATCACCGATGTCTTCCCGTCAGAGCCCAGCGCCCAAGGCGGCGGGTGGACCAACCCCTACGAAGGCGAGCCTCGGATCTTTGCGACGCCGCATATCGGGGCCGCGACACGTGAGGCACAGCCTCGAATCGCCCGCTATGTGGCGCGCACCACACAGCTCCTGAGCGAGTTCGGGATGATCCGCAACTGCGTCTACCGTCCAAGGGCTGCGATCGACTTCGCCGTCGACTACGCCAGCGCAATATTGACCGTGGTACATGTCGACAAACGCGGCACGAAGAAGGCCGTCGATGACGCCATCTTCGCTGCGGGCGCCAACAACCTGCGCTCCGCCCACATCGACTTCCCAAATGTCGGTATCGCGTACGACGTCTCGGCCCTCGACCAGGCACTGAGCCCCGAAGCGACGCAAGAACTGGCGCGCGAAGCGATCCGCCTGACCGGCGATCCCACCGCGATCCGCTGGATGCGCAGTATCCCGCTCGAGCCGACCCCCTGACCGGCGCCCAGCTTGACCCCGCCCTACCCGCCCGGTAGGACCTGCCCGTCGAATCGCTCACGGAGACTCCATGCGCCTCACTGCAACGCGACTGCTACACTTGGCTGCCCTGGCACTGCTCATCACCGCCTGCGGAGATGACACCACCAGCACGATCACCCCCTTTGTGAAGGCGAGCGATCAGGCCCCCGAGGCGCCCTATGACACGGTCGTCATCGACGATATTGCCGCAGCTGAGGCCGGCTGGATCGTGGTCTACCAAGACGCCAACGGTGGCTTTGGAAGGCAACTCGGGCACGCCGCCGTCAAGTCGGGGACCTCGACGCAGGTCGCCGTGACGTTGATCCGCACCGCTGTAGACGGCGAGACCCTCCACGCCCTGCTGCATGTCGACCACGGTCAAGATGGCGACTTTGAATTCCCAGGCCAGGATGAGCCGGTGCTCACTGAGGGAGGAGAACCCGTATCGGGGAGCTTCGTCGTCACCGTCGCCGATCAGACCCTGCCCGACCTGCAGGTGGAGAACCAAACGCTGGCATCGGCCGACGAAGTCGCTATCACGCGCATCGTCGCGACGGCCCCAGGCCGGGTCGTGATCAGGGCGCAATCAAACAACGCCCCAGCTGACATTATCGGCAGCTTGAACGTCGAAGAGGGGGTCACTGGAGAGGACGGCGCACCCGCGATGGTGAGCCTCAGTCGTGACGCTGCAAACGGGGAACTACTCTATGCGGTCCTGCAACGCCTGGTCGGCTCAGATCCCACCTCGACCGAGGACAGTGACTATGAAGACGAGTTCGATCTCTTAAGCAATGGCCCACTGATGGTGCTCTTTACGGTCTCCATCGAGACCACGACACCGATCACCGAGGACACATCGACCCAAGAGGATGTCACGGTGATTGAAGACATCGGGCCAAGCGACGACACAGCCACCGCCGATGACGACGTGTCCTCCACGGAGGACGCCATCACCGAAGACGTTGGACCCAGCGTCGAGGACACCGAGGATGACGACCCTACAGACGCTGAGGACATCGAAGAGCCCGAAGATGCGAGCACAGTCGACCCAGAGGAGTCTGACACCCCCGAAGGTGACATCACCGAAGACGACACCGAAGCACCTGACGCCGCCGCAACCGACGCAGATGAATGTGCGCCCATCGCGGACTGCGGTGATCTGACCTGCGGTGAGCTCGACGATGGCTGCGGCGACACCTTGTTATGTGGAAGCTGTGACGAAGGTGAGGTCTGCACCGACGGAACCTGCGAGGCCACGACGCCGGCCTTCCTCTGTGACCCCACCTTCGCAGGCTGCACCGAAGAGGACTTCGCAGCCCACGACGTCACTGCCGAGGACGGTACCATCGCCATCACCATGAGCCCGTTCGCACCCTACTCCCCCATGTGCCTCCGTATGCAAGTCGGGCAAACCGTGACCGTTGAGGCCACAGCGGACCATCCGTTCGAGAAGGTGTGCGCTGAGGACGCGATCATGGACACGCAGGACGGCGCGACGAGTCTGGTCGAATTCACCATGACGACGCCTGGGTAC
The DNA here is from genome assembly GCA_049602155.1 of Myxococcota bacterium. Taxonomy (GTDB): domain Bacteria; phylum Myxococcota_A; class UBA9042; order PHBI01; family JBMYRH01; genus JBMYRH01. The sequence goes on from JBMYRH010000001.1 coordinate 237,897, forward strand.
TACAACTACCAGTGTGCGCTTCACCCGGTCATGGTCGGCAACATCCAGGTCGTGCCGTAGGGGAACACCTCACGGGCCACCTACCCGACTAGTACTCCCAGCCACCACCGAGGTAAATGGCCGACGTGGAGGGCGGTAGTCCAGGGATGAGGTCGTTGCCGAGGGCCACCGTGTAGCCTACAGCCAGCCGCACAGTCGACTTGCGACCGATAGAGACACCGAGGGTCGAGGTGAGGCTGGGGGAGTCCCAGAGCGCGCTCATCGTCCCGAAGCGGTTGGCGACGTCCAGCGAGACAGACTCCGACACGTGGAACGACGTGATGAGGCTGAGCCCAGCGATGAGGCTCGGGAAGGCGAGGCTCGCGCCAAGGTCTCCACTCACCGCCGCGCTGACGACATCTCCGGGTTCATAATTCGCAAAGGACCACTTGAGTCCGAACGCAACAGCGAAGGTCGGCACGTGGAAGGCCGTCGTGAGTTCCAGATCATTACCGAGGCCATAACGGGTCCAGCCAAAAGGGTGAAGGATCGGCATGTACTGGAGATCCCCATCCGACGGCCCGATGGCCCCTGGTCCGTCCGGCTGGAAATAGGTCTCTGGATCGACGGGCATCCCCATCGCCAGCCCTGCGCCGACCTTGAGCTGCCCCTTACGGACCGCGCTCGCGTCCTGAATCATTGGGAGTGGGGAGCATGCGTGGGCGATGAGACCCAGGATAAGGCAAACGAAGACGGTCAGGGTTCGGGACACCGTCCGATGATAGGGCGGGTCACCAAGGCGTCCACAGAACCCCCCAAGATGGCGAAGGCTTGTAATCGATGGAGCCGCAAGCCAGGATTGACCGTCATGCCGAACCAAGACCCAACTCTGACCTTGTTGATCGAGGGGATCACCGCCACCGCGGAGCTCCTCGGCGCACAAGACGACGACTCACGGAAGTCATCAGAGGCGAGCTGGTCCACGTTCGAGGGCAAACTTCGTGACACCCCAGAGGCCTCGCCATTGGGGCAGCTGGCCGAGCGCTTTCGCCTCAACACCTTCGAGCTGCGCTGCGTGTTGCTCGGGTTGGCCAGCCATATCGAGCCCAGGATGAGCACCGTCGTAGCCTCGAGCGGGCGCGACATCTTCTCTCGGTCTGTGACCGTGCGCCTGACCCTCGACCGATTTTGCGCGAGCGCCGCGGAACGTGTGGAGGCACGCAAAAGCTTCTTAGGCTCTGGGGCCCTGATCCGTCACGGGCTTATCGCCCTCGGTAAAACCGAAGCGGGCGCCAACGAGGAGCTGCTCGCGCGGCGCGTTGCGCTGACCACCCCGACCCTGCGGTTCCTCCTGCAAGAGGATGAACTCAGCGAGTCTGTCGCCAAGGTCGCACGCCTCGATACGCCGGCCCTCTCCCTGCTCAACGTCATCTTAGAGCCTGGTGAACTCAGCCAAGTCCGCGAGCTCGTGGAGAACCACAACCGCTACCGTCGCATCATCAGCGACTGGGGGTTTGATCGGGTCCTGCCTTATGGGCGTGGTCTGACGATGCTCTTCTCGGGCCTCTCCGGGACCGGTAAGACGCTCTTAGCTCATGCACTCGCCAGCCACGTGGGGCGGCCAGTCATCTCATTAAGCGCCGCTGACTTGCCCGAGAATGAGGGGATTGACGGTGCGCTCCGAGACCTCTTCAGTGAAGCGACGATGCGAGACGCGCTCGTGCTCATCGACGAGTGCGAAGCGCTGCTCGGCAAGAGCGATAAACGCAAGGCAACCGCCTTCAAGTCCATCGAAGAGTTCGAGGGGATCTTGGTCCTGACGACCAACCACCCGGAGCGACTCGACGACGCCCTCGAGCGGCGCATCATCTACACCTTGGCCTTCGAACTTCCCGAAGCGCCGCTGAGGCGTCAAATCTGGGAGGTCCATCTGCCCCCCGAGGTCCCCCTCGACGGGACCATCGACCTCGACTCCCTCGCCAACACGTACGACTTCACTGGCGGGACGATTAAGAATGCGATCTTGGTGGCCGTGAACCGTGCAATCGCGCAGAACCCAGAGTCGCCAAAGCTCACGATGGCGCTCTTAGAGGAGGGCTGCCGCTCGCAGCTTGGCTACGCGCTTGAGGAGCTCACGGTCCGCACCACGACGCACCTCCGGCTCGATGACATCATCTTGCCCGAGGAGGCGGACCGAAAGATCCGAGAGATGATCGCCGCCGTGCGCAACCGCTCGACAGTGCTCAACAGCTGGGGCTTCGGAAAGCGGTTGGTGACAGGCAAAGGCATCGTCGCGCTCTTCGATGGACCGCCGGGCACTGGTAAGACCCTCTGCGCGGAGATCATCGCTGGTGAATTCAACCGACCACTCTACCGCGTCAACATCCCAGAGGTCGTGAGCAAGTGGGTCGGTGAGACCGAGAAGCACATCAGGGAGATCTTCCAACAAGCTCGAATCAGCCACGCGATGCTGCTCTTCGATGAGGCCGACTCTCTCTTCGCGGCCCGCTCTGGTGAGGCCCAAAGTGCCACAGACCGCTACGCCAACATGGAGGTCAACCTGCTCTTGCAGGAGATCGAGCGCTTCCCTGGGATCTGCATCCTCACGACGAACTTCTTCGGCTCATTGGACCGCGCGTTGATTCGTCGCATTCAATTTCGTGTGACCTTCGAAGAGCCCGACCACGCGCAGCGCGCTCGGATCTGGGAGACGCTCTGCCCGACGGAGTGCCCCCTTGATAGCGACGTCGACTTCGCCCAGCTCGGCAAAGACTTCGACATGACCGGCGGCATGATCAAGAACGCGCTGCTCCGCGCTGCCTATTGGGCCGCCGACCGCGGCAGCGAACTCACGATGGCGATCTTGCGCGAGGCCTGTCGCGATGAATTCGTCGCGGCGGGTAAGCTGACCCGCGACCCGGGTTACGTGCCACCCAAGCGCCCTCGGCAACACACCGGTGTCGACGAGACCACAGGCGCTCTCGAGGCCGAACCTGCAGAGCCGTCGGAGCAGGGGGCGCCCTCCCCGGTCGACGTCCGAGCCCGACAGCTTGAGCGCGCCAGAGAAGCGCGCGACGAGTCAGCGACGGAGCCGACCCAGACGAGCGCCTCCTGAGCCGCCTCGGGCGCGACGTGGATCGATCTTTGCTATGTTAGGAACGTGGTGCTGTAGGCCTCCGGTCGCAGCCCCAACCATGGTATCCTCACAGACGCTCCAATCGGGACGCAGTAAGCCATTACCGGCCTCGCAAGCGTCCGAGTCCAGATCGAGACGCTGACCTTGACCGTCGCCACGCAGCCCTTCCCGCTGGAGACAGCCGACTCCGTTGGGGTCATCAGGCCCCAAAACACGCCCGTAGTTCGCCCGCGCACGAGAAGACACCCCGCTTGAACCCCAAAAGAGACACTCCGCAGCATGAGGCGCAACGCACGCGGCGCCTGCAGCTCGACCGCGAACAGCAGGCACAACAGCGTGCCTTGCTCGACAACGTCGAGGAGCTCCTCTTTGATTTCCAAGATCAGCCCGAGCAGATCACCGCCTATCTCGCAGACCTTGAGGCCATGGGTCAGCTCAGCGCCGGCGCCCGAGAGGCGCTCTACTGGACGCTGGCCGAGCACGTCGGTCGCGATGCTGCAGACCGCCTCCTGGGGCGGGGACAAGACCGTGGCAATGAGGCTCATGCGGCCATCGCGAGCCTACAGCAAGAGCGTGACGAGGCCCTGGACGCTGCCCCCCTCCCCCACAACGTCATCGACCTCGATGCCGCCAGGGCAGAGCGCACGGCGGCGTTGCTCCGCCAGCTCGCCGGAGCGCTCGGGCTGAGCGCCGGCGACCTCACTGTGAGGGTCGATGAGGAGGCACGGCGTCGCACTGAGGGACGAGGAGCCCGGGGATTACAGGAGGGCAGCACGGTCTTCCTGAACCCCAACAGCTACGATCCAGAGACCCGCTCCGGGCGCGCCCTACTCGGCCATGAGGTCGCCCATGTGGCGCAACGGGCAGACCTTAATCGGGCGGCGATGGCGAGCGGCGCGCGTGCGAATAAGCGGGCTGCGGAGCACGAAGCTGCGGGCGTGGGAGCAGCCTTCGGCGCGGGCCGAGGGATCTCCCCCACAGAGGCCATCTTACCGACCCATGATATCGCGGCCGACACCGACGCCTCCAATGACGCTGGGAGCGAAGCCGGCGGCACACGCCCCTCGAGCTATGACATCTACTTGGCTGGCAAGAAGGTCAGCATCTCGATCCCATCCACGGCCGCGCCAACCTGCACCATTCCTCTCAACGAGGCGGTCATCAACGGCGTGACGCTGACCGAGGCGAACTTCCGCTTTGATACGAGCTGGAAGCTCGAGAGTGGAACGGTCAAAGCCGACGTGGCCTTAGGCGAATTCGTCACAGTGAGCGACGTGACATTGAGCATGAGCGTCGGCAACGACGACACGGCGCGTATCAGCACCAGCGTGCGGGGCGCGAGCTTGGCCCTCGGTGACGTGGTCCAAGGCACAATCGACCTGGACATCTCCAGCGAAGGCATGACCGGGCGCGCCTCCTTTGACCACACCCACGTGACCCTCCATGAGGGTGTCACCCTCGAGGGTGGCACGATTGAGCTCAGCGTCGACGGAGAGGGCAACGTCTCAGTCTCCGGCTCGCTGACTGGCCACGTCGCAGGCATCGGCGCCGTCACCGTGAGCGCCGACTTCCTCAACAACGCCATCGGCGGCCGCATCGACATCGATCTCGACGACCCCATCGAGCTGATGGAGGGCGTCACGATCGACTCCGGCAGCGTCGGTGGCACTTACAGCCAAGACGGCCTGGTCGTCACCGGCGGGGTCCACCTCTCGATCCGCGACTGGGTCGGCGTCGACCTCGAGGGGTCGGTCAACGTCACGACCGGGTCTTGGACGGGCAGCGCCGATCTGACGCAGATGAACCCTTACCAAATCGGTGAGGAGCTCTACGTCAAAGACGGCACGGTCGGGGTGACGGTCACTGACGGAGCCGTCGAGGTCATCCGCGCCGGTGCCACCCTGTCCGTCCCCGACTGGGACCTGCGAGTCGACGGAAGCTACGACATCCCGACGCAAGAGTTCTCTGGCGACGCGACGGTCACGCTGACCCGCGAGGGCGGGCTCCCTCTCGGCGAGGGCGGCGTCCTCCTGACCCGCGCAGAGGCCACGGCGACCCTCGCCGCGAACGACTTTGCGTCCGCCACAGGGACCTTCGAGGTCGAGGTCCCCTTCCAAGGGGAGAAGACCTTCGTCGTGACGGGCGAAGCGCTGACCTACGACTATGAGACCGGCCAAGTGTCGGGGACCGCAGAGGCGACCCTCACTCGGGACATGCACCTCGGCAACGTCGACAGCATCCACGGGACGATCGCCTCTGGCGCGAGCGCCACGGTCGTCGTCGAAGAGAGTCACATCAAAGAGGTCACTGCGGGATTGGACTACACCGTTCAAGAGCCCGATGGGCACATCGGGAGCGGGCAACTCCTCTTCGCGCTGGATGGTGAGACTGACCAGATCACGTCAGAGGCGACGTTCACTCTCGAGACCGAGTACGGCTTCCCAGACCGCGCCGTCGGCCCGGTCGTGATCAAGGAGGGCGCCGAGCTCAAGGCCACGATCGAGGGGAGCTTCAAGCAAGCGACCTTAGACAAGGCTGAATTCTTCGCCTTCAACCCCGCCACAGACGGCACGGGCGAGCTGGGCGGATGGATGGACGGCGTCCTCGCCTTTGAGGGGATGAAGCTCGATGTGACCGGCGCCGCAGCGATCAGCCAAGACTGGACGCTGGCCGCTGAGTGGGGGGATGTCACCTTGAAAGAGGGGGGGGAGCTGTACCTTGAGGTCAAGGAGAGCGAACTCCAATTCTTTGAGGGCAAGGTCCCGTTCGAGGTGGTCGTCCCGACAGAGCTGCAGCCACTCAATTTGGCCGGCGAGCTGACCGGCACCTACACCAAGTCCGAGGGCACCTTTACCGGGACCGCGGAGGCGCACCTCACCGAAGCCTACGATATCCCGCTGCGAGACGGCATCGACACCCTGTCCATTCTGCCTGACACGTCCATCTCGGCTGAGATGACCGGGAGCGAAGTCACGCAGCTAGGGATGAACATCCATGCACAGTATCTGCGTGAGGGGGAGCTGTGGCTTGAGGGCCACCTCGAAGAGGGCATCTACGATCTGACCGACCACACGGTCAGTGGCACAGGGCGGCTGATCCTGAAGACCGAGATCAGGAAAACGACCGATGACGCCAAATGGACCTTCGTCGTCGCCCCAGACACCGAGGTCAACGCGACCATCACCAAGAGCGAACTCGACACTGTCGGCGGGACGTTAAACTGGGTCATCTATGACGGGGATGGCTCAAGCGAGCCGCTCCTTGAAGGGACCCTCTCAGAGTGCGAACTCGCGATCGCGGACATGGCCTTCACCGGCGGCATCGAGGTCTCTACGGCGCGTGACTTTGAGTTCCCCGCCACGAGCGACAAGGCAGATCCCGAGGCCATCCCACCTGCGGTTCAGATCGTGGTGAAGAAGGGCTCCGGGGTCAGCGGGCGCGTGGAGGCCAATCAACTGGCGTCCGTCGGCGCGGAGCTGAACTACGACGTCAACCTGAGCGAAGAGCCCCTTGGCGCGGGCACCTTGAGTGGTGAGTGGAACCTCAAAGACGACCTGTTCACCGGCAAAGGCAACTTCGCGCTGACCCGTGACTTCCGTCTCGGCTCTGAGAACACGACCAAGAGTGGCGAGATCGAGTCCTGGCTCTTGGTCATCATTCAAGGCAGCGGCGTCGACATCGAGTTCACCAACAACGCCCTCGTCAAAGCCCACATCTCGGCGGACGCTGGGCTGATCCACAACGAGACCATCGTCGCGTTGGGCGCGATCAGCGGTGACTACAAGCTCGGTGACACCGAAGAGGGCTTCACCGGGAGCATCGAGGCGACGCTGACAGATCGACTCGACTGGGCCGAAGGCGACCGTTTCCATTACTGGTTCGAGCCCGAGACTTCGTTCCATGCGACCTTGGTCCAGAGCAGCGTCGAGTCGGCTGAGGGCACCTTCTCGATGACGGCCGAGGAGGACAACACCCCCAAGGTCAACGTCTGCTTGCTGACGACCTACAGCAAGGGACAAGGGCTCTCGGGCCTTGGCCAGGTCAAGGTGCTGAGCGACATCCTGGTCGCATCGGATGGCAGCGACACTCAGATCTACTTGGCCGAGGGATCCGGGGGCGATGGGGCTGTCCTCGATAACGAGGTCACCGAGCTCAAGGGGCAGCTGACGCTCCGCGTCGACAAGGAGCAGGTCCCCTTCGCTCAGGGACAGTTCGAAGCCCAATACACGGTGGCCGAGGGTGACCAAGCGAACGTCACCGCGCTCGGGACGATCGAGCTCTTGAACGAGATCGACATCACCCCGCAAGGCTCAGAGCGCTTCACCTTCAACCTCGCCTCGGGGACAGGCATCGCCCTGCAGTTAACCAACAGCGAGCTCGATTGGCTCGAGGGGACTGTCCGAGTCCTTGTGGGGGACGCCACCCAAGGGGGGGACTTCTTAGACACCCGCATCGTGGGTCGCTACACGGCGGGAGAGGCGCCCGACCTTAGCGCTACTGGCACAGTGGACGTCATTCAGCGCTACGACCTCGGGCTCCATGCTGCGGGCTACGACTTCTGGCTCAATGAAGGCGGCGGCGCCTCGGTGTCCCTGCAGAATTTCGACCTCGAGTCGTTGTCGGCTCAAGTGCCCGTCGTGATGATCAACTCTGACGGGGTCGATGAATGGCTGCTCGTCTTCAACGGGACGTACACCCACGCGGAGCAGACCTTCGACGGCCAAGCGTCGGCCGAGCTGCTGATACAGCTCCCAGCGGCCGAGGGCGTCGGCCCGAGAGGCGACTACTCCTTCTTCGTCGATCCCGGCACTGGTATCGCTGTGACCCTGGCGAACTCACGCCTGACTGAAGCCACGGGCACTCTGAACACCAGCGTCACCGACGCCGAGAGCACCTTCCTCGAAGCGACAGGCACCGCCATCTATCGCCGTGATGACGCCGGGGGCTCCTTGGTCGAGGCCACGGGGGCGGTCAATGTCGTGCGCGACAAGCACCTCCTCGATATCAACGGCTGGGCAGCTTGGCTTGAGACAGGGTCGAGCGCTACGATCAAGGTCACCAACGACAACATCGATGAGATCGGCGGCACGATCTTCACCCGGCTCGACAACGCACAAGGGCCCTTTGTCCGGCTCGCGCTCGCCGGCACCTACACCGACGCAGGAGGGTTTGAGGGCGTCGGCATGGCCGAGCTCATGCAGGAGATCACCGTCGGCACAGTCGGTGACTACACCTGCAAGGTCATGCCTGGGACCGGCGCTGAGGTCACGCTGCTAAACACCGATGTCACGCATATCGGTGGCACGGTGAACGCCCAGCTCGATGACGCGAGCCTCGGCAACCAGAAGTTCATCACGATCACCGCCACTGCGGACTACGACTACCTCGGTCAGGTCTTCAACGGCACGGGCGCAGCTGTCGTTCACATCGACAAAAAGCTCGCTGAGCTCGGTGGGCAGATGTTCTTCCTAGGTGCAGGGAGCGGCGCCGAGGTCACGGTCAAAGATAACAACCTCGCCAGCGTCGGCGGGACGATCAACCTCCGCTTGGACGACGCGGAGGGCAAATACCTCAACGTCTCATTGGGCGGCACCCTCGACGCCAGCACAGGGCTCTTCAACGGCACAGGGACCACAGACTGCTGCCGCGACAAGAAGCTGGCTCAGCTAGGGGACTATAGCTTCTGGCTCGCTGAAGGCGGCGGCGCGACGGCCTACATCGAGGATAACGCGCTGACACGGGTCGACGGGGACGTGCCATTCCAAGTGCATGACGCCGAGGGCGTCTTGCTCGAGGGCAACGCCACTGGCGAGTTCACCACGGAATCCAAGACCTTCACTGGCACCGGCGGAGTCTTCCTCGGCCGCGACCTCGAATTCGACATCAGCGGCTCCACCAAGGTCCTGTTCAAGAAGGGCTCTGGCGGAGAGGGCACCGTCAAAGACAATGAGCTCCGGAAGCTAGGCGGCATCCTGGAGTGCGTGCTGGTGGTCGATGGAGAGCCGCTGGTCGAGCTGATCGCGGCCGGTGAATACGACGCGGTCGAGAACAAGCTGCTCTGGGTCGAAGGCACCGCCACAATGCTCCAGCCCTTTGAACTCTTGGGCGGGATGATCCTGGTCAAGGAGGTCTCTGGCAGTGCGCGCATCGAGGACGGCAAGCTCGTCCGCGCAGGCGGCGTCGGCATCATCGCCATCCCGTCGATGAACGACATGGAGGGCCGCTTCGAGGTCAACTGGTCGAATGAGACCGGCTCAGACATCTACTCCGGCGCCGGCGAGATCGACTTCACGCTCTTTGATGATCCGAGCACGGGCCGAGCCATGTCCGGGATGGTCGGAGCGGAGTACAACGAAGACGACACCTTCAAGATCAAGGGTGAGGTCGACTACCAGATCAACGAGATCTTGGGCGGGACGATTGGCGTTGAAGTCGACCAGGCGCTCGACCCCATCCTGAGCGGCACCCTTGAGGTGACCGATGTCGTGCTCGTCGACGGACGAGAACTCTTCAACATGGAGATCCCGATCCTGCCGAAGCAGTCGATCCCGATCTTCCCGGGCGTCAACATCGACTTTGGCGCGAACGCAGGGATGGGCCTCGACCTGCTCCCACTCACGCTGAGCGCAGCGATCGGCATCGAGAACTTCCGCCCGCTCGCGGACAACGTCACTGTCCCTGACTTCACGGCTGAGCTCGGCCTGAACTGGGGCATGAGCTTCTTCGCCGCTGCGGCTGCCTACGCCGGAGTCAGCGGCGGCATCCCAGGCGCCAACCTCGGCGTCGGCCTCGAAGGCGAAGTGAAGCTGAGCGCCGACCTGAACATCAACCCGTACGGCACACTGCGAGCCTCGGGCGGAAAGTTCGGTGGTGAGCTGGGTATCGGCGTCCGACTCGCACCGAGCCTCGACCTCTTCGCGCGGCCCTACGTCCAGGCGACCCTTGGGAAAGAGTTCCGCCACGATCTCACAGAGTGGCAGATGCCCCTCGGTGAGCTCTTCGCGTTTGAGTGGGGAACCACTTACGCGTGGGGCGATGAGGGCGCCTCAGAGTCCAAGAGCGCGGCCGGCGAGGCCCCGGCTCTGCCGGCGCCGACTCAGGACACCCAGGCCCCGACCAATGAGAACAGCGGCGGCGTGCAAACGAGCGGCAAGTCCGGGTCCGACATCCAAGGCGGTCCCCAGCTCGGCGCGGGGCCGGAGACAGAGAGCAAAGAGGGCGGTGGTGAAGCTAACGGCATGATGGAGAAGATCCAGCAGGTCCAGAAGATCGCTGAGGGTGTCGGCGCTGCCGCCAGCCTCATCGGTGAGCTGATGCAGTTCATCGGCGCAGCATCCTTCGGCCCCGCAGGTATCGTGATCCTCCTCGCCTGGAAGCTCTTCAAAGAAGGCATGGGCTACTTCAACCGACTTAAGAGTGACCTCGACAAGGTCCTCGCTGCGCTCGATGAGCTGATGAGCATCGTGGCGCCCTATCTGCCTGACTGGTGGAGCGCGATCACGAAGTTCTTCGGCGATGATCCCCCAAGCTTGTGGGACGCATTGTTCGGCGCTGACGACGCCATGCGCGAGGCTGTCAGCAAGGGTGAGCATCGCTACCTCGACGCCTCTGGCCGCGCCGAGATGATCGACACCATGATGAGCGGCGTCTGCGGAGACGCCGACGAGAACGCCATCCTCGAGGTGCTCTACTTCTCCGAGTCCAACGGCGACCTCCGCTCGGTCGTCAGCCGCGTCGATGGCCAAGGCGATCAAATCGTATGGAAGCTCGACGGAAGCCAGGATACTGCCGTGTGCAAGCTCTTCAAACGCCACGGCATCGACTACTAGGCCCCTACATTGAATACGCCCAGCGAACTCATGCATGCCTTTGTCGAGGCACTCGACAAAGGAGACGACGCGGCGCTTGAAGCCCTGTGCACCGGCAAAGGGCTGTCTGCACGTGGAGAGAGCATTGGACGATTCCTGAGGCAGGCAAAACGCAGCCCGCTCCGCTGGATCCCCCTCGCGGAGCTCGTCGAGGAGGGCCGTCGCGCGGCCATCTGCGGCCTCCTCAACGAGCCACGCACCGGGCGGGGCCATGGCAAGCTGTGGTTCACGGCCGTGAAGGATACAGCGTGGCGCATCGAGGGCTACACGAAGAGCGATCGCGCCGCGACCCTCTTTGCCACTGGCGTGCTCCCCGCGATCTTCCAGCCCTCTGACTTGCCAAGAAGCGCTCAAGCCCAAGCGTGGGCTTCAGAGACCTTGAAGGTCGTTCAAGGTGGTGCGCTTGAGGATCCGATTCTCCGAGACGGACTGGAGCGCCTCACACACGACACCGTCGGGACACTCGTCGTCATCGATAGCCATCAAATTGCCGCGATTGGGCGCCATGTGGTGGGCATTGGACGGCGCCACGGAGAGGATGATGTGCGGCAAACCACATGGTTCGCGCTCCAAGCTGGACCTGAGGGGCAACTATGCCTCGTCGGACACAGTAACAGCGCCAGTGCGGCGCTGCTTCTTACACAACCCCCTGGATGACAAGCCACTACCGTCAAAGGTAAAGAGGACTCACGCGCAACGTGTGAGCGACTGAGGAGCAGAGCATGGCGAACGACGACGACGACACGACCCCCGAGACTTCTGAGAGCCCTGAGGCAGCCGAGGCAGAGCCCAAGACCGACGCAGGCGCGCAGGTCGAAGACTTCGCTGAGACTTTCAAGACTGCGGCTCAAAAGGTCCTCGAGGAGCGCTTCGGGATGGAGCAAAAGGATGACGGGACCGTCGACTTCACCACAATCGACGGCGAGAAAGTGAAGCAAAACGCTCAGGCCCTCATTACGGGCCTAATGAGCCAACTCGCCGGTGTCACCCCACCGACAGAGGCGGCGGCGCAGAACAAGGCAGAGTCCCCCGTCCCAGCCACGACAGATGACAACGTGATCGACCTTGAGAGCGCCCGGCGCGCGCGCGCCCCTCGAGAGCCGAGCGACCTTGAGCAGCGGATCTCCGAGAGCATCAAGAGCACCTTCAACGCCTACGTCCAAGACAACCTCGTCCCGGACGGCTCAAGCGGTCAGGTGAAGCTCAACGTGGACGGCGAGATGCTGCGCGAACACGGTCCTCAAGTGCTCACAGCACTCTTCGGGGCGTTCACCAAGTCCATCTTCCCCGAGGGCGGTGTCGAGGTCGATCTGCCAGCTGACACGCCGGAGCCAAAGGCTGCCGACGCGAACGACGGAGAGGAGGCGAGCCCCGAGAGCGCCGCCGAGGCCAACTCAGGCAAAGAGCCTGGCAAGGTTGACGTCAAGTTGAACGTCGACGTCGCAGGCCTCTTTCGAAGCCTGATCGACGGCGTCGCGCCCAAGAAATAGGTCGGTCGCGAGGCTAGGCCTCACGCACCGTTAGCCCAGCTTGAAGCGCGCGAAATAAAAGGCCAGTCCACCCAAGAGAGGCAGGATGAACCAGAGCATCTTGGCCGCGCTTGGTACTCGGTAGATGACGGCAGGCGCAGCGCCCATGAAAAGCCAGATGCCAATCTTCGCGTGCACCCAGTCCTGGTTAACGGTCTGTCCGGTGCGGGTGAGGTAACCGACCCCTGCGACGAGCATGATGATCAAGGCGAGGCCGTGACTGATCATGATGAGCTTGCGGTTCAGGTTCGATGACTTATCGCCGCCGTTCATCATGTGAAGGGCCAAGCCTCCGAGTGATGCAAAGAGCAGGCAGACGCCAAAGAGATGTAGAAAGAGGTAGACGCGCTCCACGGTGGTCCTCCTGCGTGCGAGACGGCGAAGTGATACCACAACCGATCGACCGCCGCATCGTTTGCAATCATCTCAAGCACAGTGGGCCCTCCGTCCGATGATGCTCGGAGGGTGCGCGTCCTGTTTGGTCAGCCGCTCTCGTCACCTAGAAGGTGTCGCAGCATCTCCCCTGGAGCGTGTGTTGCATGACCTCTTCCCCCCTGATGATCTTGAGGCTCGCGCCCACCGCGTGGTGGTCACAGTGCCGATTCACGGAGCGAGTGTGTGATGATGCGTCGACTCCTGAGGTCTCCCGAACGCGGAAGAGCCCGGGAAAGGCCGACGCGATGGCCATCAGGCCCCCTGATGGCTCGCTGTATGACCAAACGGAAGACCTCGTTCGATGCGTCGGTGTGATCGGCGGCTTATCCGACCTGCGCTTGAGGTGCCATCGAGGGCCCACATTTTCACTCATCGGTGAGCAGCTCACTGGAGAACAGCTGAACATCGCTCCTGCAAAGCTTCCGGAGTCGTACCCCATCCTCGCGAAGGTCAACATGACCTGCCCCCCTTCACACCCTCGTGAGCCGGCGCTCACCGGTTAAACCTGGGTCTTACGCTCCCCCTCCGCCCCCCTCAGCGGAGGTGTGTGAAGGGCTTCTCGCCGGGTTTGACCGCACCTTTGACAGGATCCTGTGCGACATGAATCAAGGGCTCTCGAGCGAGGCTGAGTCGAATCGCCTCGCCCCTACCCGTACTTTCGCCCTACCCTACGAGGTACTTGCAGCATCTCTCGGCCGACGAACCGCAAACAACGGTGACCGCAGTCAGCGGAGCGTCGAGGCCTCATTTCAAACTCACCCCATTGATCCAGCGCTTATTCGAGGACGTCGATTGGAGCCATTGACCTCACAACCTATCGACTGGGACACGATCGAAGTCGTGAGTTGGGACTTGGATGGGACGCTCTATGAGCTAAAGCCCATGGTCAACGCCTTCAAAGGGTTGATTCTCCGAGATCTGTTCAGCCTCGGTGCATGGGGGACCATCCGCGCGCTGTTTCGACTGTGGCGCCGATTAACGACGATGGGGAAGGTCAGAAAACAAGGCGGCGTCAAGGGCCTGCCGACCCCAACCGCCGATAGCAGCATCAAAGCGCAGATGGTGCGGTGGCACAGCGACGCCGTGGCGGCGGTCGGCGCACAGCCCGGTGTCCAGGAGCTGCTCAAAGCCATCGAGTCTTCGGGGCGACGCCAGCTCGTCGTGACCGACTATGAGGCAAAAGAGAAGCTCGATTCCCTCGCGCTGCCTGTCCACTTCGAGCGGGTCTACGAAGGCGAAGTGCTCGGGGCGATCAAGCCGTCCTCCGTCATGTTCGAGCGCATCCTCAGCGAGTTCGACCTCGAGCCGCGCGCCCTCCTTCACATCGGAGATCGTGACGAGAGTGACGGCGTCGCAGCACGGGCAGCGGGGTGCCAAGTCGTCATCCTCGGAAAGGACTTCGACGACTTCAACAGCCTCCACCGACAGCTGTTTGCTGCGAACTAAGCAGGCGGGTTCAATACGACAACGGCCCGCGTGATCGACTCATCGTTGCGAGCGCGTCAGCCGTCATGTCATGGTCGGGCCATGTCAGACGGGACCATGAGGTCCCTCGATCCACTGTCCCCGGGACGAGCCATGTCGCGAATCATGCGGAACCTACCGTCTGCCTCCCCCCTCCTTGTCCTGGTATGCCTCGCCTGCATCGCTTGGACAGCGTGCACATCGGACGAGCCCGGCACACCGCCCGTCGATGGGGACGCGAGCGCCACGGACGCTGGAGAGGAGCCTCTCGATGTCGACGTTGAGGCCACCTGCCCTTTACGCGAGTGTCACTCTGTGGGCGACTTCTGGGTGGGGTGGGACTCCGATGGAGACGGGGCACTGAGCGTGTGGCATCGGGAGGACGCGGAGCGCGTACTCTGGAGGGCTGGGGGCACGGTCCCGCTCCTCAGCAGCGCTGCCTCCGATGTCACCATTACAGAGTCCCGAGGCTCGTTCACCGTGGACATCGCGCGGTCCAATCAATGTGAACAGAGCCGCATCAACAGCATTAGCCTCGAGGAAGCAACGGTGGTCGTGGACGGTGAGTTCACAGACTGCGAGCGGACCTTCGAAGTCCGCTTCACGGCGCTTGCCTCCCGCAGGCTTGAGTTCGTCGTCGCCACAAGCAACGACGCCGGCCCGACCAACTCCGTGCTGACCATGACCTGGGAATCGCAACCTGAGGAGGCCTTCTTCGGGTTCGGCGCGCAATACAGCGCCTTGAACATGAAGGGACGCAACCTCCCCATTTGGTGTCAGGAGCAGGGCCACGGTCGCGGACTTGAGCCCATCACCGACCTACTCAATGAGGCCTCTCCCGGGTCCGGCGGCCATTGGTATACGAGCTATACCTGTGTGCCTTACACCCTGAGCAACCGGGGCTACGGGCTGCTGCTCGACCACAATGAGTACATCGAATTCGACCTGCGGGACGACGAGACAGCCCGCGCGATGGTGAATGCGCCCATGATGAAAGGGCAACTCCTCTACGGCGCGACCCCCGCCGAGATCGTCGAGACCTACACGGAATACAGCGGCCGAATGAGCCCCCTCCCTGCCTGGACGCAGTCAGGGGCGATCGTCCGCTCCTACGGTGGCTCAGAGGTCGCCCTCGGGAAAGTTGAGGCCCTCAACGCAGTCGACGGGGCCCTCGCGGCCCTCTGGATCGAGGACTGGGTTGGGACAAGGCAGACCCCCTTCGGGACCCGCATGTGGTGGAACTGGACCATCGATCGGACGATCTACCCAGACTTTGAAGAGATGGTCTCGACCCTCTCTGAGCAAGGGATCCGCTCGCTCATCTACTTCAACCCGTTCCTCGCAGACGCCAGTGATAAGCCGGGGGTCGAGCGTGTCCTCTATACGGAGGCCTTAGAGGGCGACCTCTTGATGAAGGACCACGACGGTGAGGTCATCGCGGTGGACAATGGTGGGTTTGCGGCGTCTATGTTGGACCTCACCAACCCTGACACTCGGACGTGGATCAAGGGCTTGATGGTCGACATGATCGACATCGGTGTCGCCGGCTGGATGGCCGACTTTGGTGAAGCCCTGCCCGTCGATGTGGCCCCGTACTCGGGGGTAGAGCCCCGCGCCTACCACAACCAGTACCCCTTTGACTGGGCAGAGTTGAACCATGAGATGGCGCGCGACGCCGGTGTCCTAGACGAGCACTTGACCTTCAACCGCAGCGGAAACGCGAAGAGCCCCTCGATGGCGCGCGCGTTCTGGATCGGTGATCAGCTCGTCACTTGGGATGAGCACGACGGCTTAAAGACGGTGATCCCTGCGCTGCTCTCCAGCGGACTTTCGGGCTATAGCCTTCAACACAGCGATGTCGGTGGCTGGCTCTCCGTCGACTACCCGGCCTTCGGGCTGTCCTACTACCGCTCGAAGGAGCTCTTCCAGCGATGGCTGGAGACCTGCACCTTCATGGTGCTCTTACGTCTCCACACGACGAACCTCCCCGAGTTGAACCATCAGTACGACAGTGACGAAGAGACGCTCGCCCACTTCGCCAAGATGACGCGAGTCTTCGCCGCCCTCGCCCCCTACCGCCAAACGCTGATGGAGGAAGCGCGTGACCGCGGCTTACCGGTCGCGAGGCACCTCATGCTGCATTATCCAGACGACCCGAAGGTCTACACGCTGGACCAGCAGTTCATGCTCGGCGCGGACTTCCTGATCGCCCCTGTAGTCGACGAAGGCGCCACAACGGTCTCCCTCTACTTGCCGGCTGGGCGCTGGGTGCACCTCTGGTCAGGAGCGCCTTACGGCGATGAGGCTGCGGGAGTGACCCTCGAGATTGATGCCCCGATCGGCCAACCTGCGGTCTTCTATCGCGCTGGCTCCGCGTGGGGGGCTGGGCTCCGCGAGGCACTCGGGTTGAACGACTAAGCGGTCAAAGGCCCAAGCCGCTCGCGGTCACCGCGTTCATGCTCTGGTGTCTCCCTCCCACCGGGGCCCACCAGTGCACACAGCCATCAGCTCACCCCTAGTCACCCGTTGACGGGCGGTCTATAACCCGAGTCCCCCATTCCGAAGAGGCAGACATGGCGACCCTCAAAGACAAGACCATCTTCATCACGGGTGCGAGCCGCGGTATCGGGAAAGCCATCGCGCTCCGCGCGGCACGCGACGGCGCGAACATCGCGGTCATCGGCAAGACCGCCGAGCCACACCCTAAGCTCTCAGGCACCGTGTACACAGCGTGCGACGAGATTGAAGCTGCGGGCGGTCGCGCGCTGCCAGTGATCCTCGACATTCGATTTGAGGACAACGTGAAGGCGGCCATGGACAAGACGGTCGCTCACTTTGGCGGCCTCGATGTCTTGGTCAATAACGCGAGCGCCATCTCGTTGACCGGCACGACAGCCACCACCATGAAGCGGTACGACCTGATGCACGGCGTGAACACGCGCGGCACCTTCGTCTGCTCGCAGGCTGCGATTCCGCACCTCGCTAAGGCAGACAACCCGCACATCCTGAACCTCTCGCCTCCTTTGAACATGGAGGCCAAATGGTTCAAAAACCACGTGGCGTACACGATGGCGAAGTTTGGGATGTCGATGTGCGTCTTGGGCATGGCCGCCGAATTGGCTGACGCGGGCATCGCCGTCAACGCGCTGTGGCCACGCACGACGATCGACACGGCCGCTATCCGAAACCTGTTGGGGGGGGACACCCTGGCCAAGCGCAGCCGCACCCCCGCCATCATCGCCGACGCTGCGTGGCACATCCTGACGAGCCCGAGCGCCGAGCGCACCGGCAATTTCTTCATCGACGATGACGTCCTGGCGGCCGCCGGCATCACCGACCTGAGCGGCTATGCTGTCGACCCGACGCAAGAGCTCGCTCCGGACTTCTTCATCTAGGCGCGGCGGCATCGACTGGCACCCAGCTTCGATTCATCGCACCATGGTCACATTCGAGTCGCGGCGATGTGCCGAACTTAGCGGGGACACGTGCATGACGTCCCTCGCGATGAACACACGGGGAGAGCGACGATGCGTCGGTTCAATCAAAAGCTCTGCGGCACCGCAGTGGCGATGGCCCTTATCACCGTGGGATGCGGGAGTGACGCCCCAGCCAATGGAGACGACACGACCGCCCCACCGGTCGCAGACACGATGGAGGGCTCCGAAGCGGACATCGATGAGGAAGTCCCCATGGGCAACGGCGCCTCCGACGTGCAAGAGGACGCGGTCGAGGTCACTCCGGAAGATGTGACGATGCCCCCTGCCACGGAAGACACCCAGGGCGACGACGTCCAGGAGGCGGACATTGGTGACTCAGCAGGTCACGCATCGGATGCCTCTCCGGAGGGTGACAGCGGGGGACCTCCAAGCGGCGATGTCGGCCCCGACCCTGAGGCTGACTCAGAGGTCGATGTCCCAGAGCCGCCTTCAGACATGGATGGCGACGGCATCCCGGACGCAGACGACCCGGATATGGACGGAGACGGCTACTCCAATGATGACGAGATGCACGCTGGCACCGATCCCATGGACGCCTCCTCGGTCATCTATGTCGGCGGGTGGCCCTACAACCAGGCCAAGGATGAGATCGCCGATCCTGGTTGGGACTCAGAGCCCCTCTTAGGGACCGTGATGCCCAACTATCAGGCGCTCGATCAACACGGAGATCTCGTCAGCCTGTACGACTTCGCCAAGACCGGGAAGCCCATCGTCCTCGACGTCGTGACCTGGTTCTGCGAGCCGTGCAAAGCGATGGCGGACTACTTCTCAAACGGTGATCCATCCGTGATGGATGACTTCGCCTTCTTCGCCGACAAGTACGACATCATCCGCGACTTGATCGTCAACGGTGACATCCACTGGATCACCATCATGTGGTCGGCGAGCACACCGATGGAGCAAGCCGATGCGGCGCTATGGGAAGAGACGTGGCCCTCGGAATTCGTGACGGTGTTGGCCGACACGAACCTCCAACTTCAGGAGTACCTCTACGTGAAGGCGATGCCGCGAATCGATGTCCTCGACGAGCACATGACCTTCGTCGCGTTCTGCGACAACGATGTGCCCTGTGACTCCGAGATCGGGGGAGGTCCTGGTGGCCCTATCGCCGGCCTCAAGTGGCTCGAGTCCTACTACAACTCCCTCTACGGCGCGCCGTGAGGCGCACGTTTTGGCTGACCTGTCTCCTCGCCGCTTTGGCGTTAGGGGGCTGCGAAAGCGACCCTGTCCAACCGGGGGGCTCAGGTGAGAACGAGGGCCACGACACAGCGCCCCCTTCCGACGCCACTGCGACGACTGAGTCCGATGCTTCCGAGGGCTGCGAGGCCTCACCCGGGCCACCACCCGAGGGGCCAACTGCGCCCCCGCTGGTTACCGATGAGGCCCCACCGACGGGTGCTGTCACCGGGCGCCTTGTGTACCCGGATGGTCAACCGATTGAAGCGATGCGCATGCTCGCGTGTACCCCCTCGATTTGCTACTGGGACGAGACCGACTCCGATGGGCGATTTCTCGTCTCAGACCTGACCTTAGAACCGCTGAAGATGCAGACTGGTGACCCGAGCGGGGCGCACCTCGACGTCATCTTCTACCACCTCTTGGAGACCGAGGATGTGTCCTCCCTGCCCCACGACATCATCGTCCCCTTGCGAGACGATGAGGCCCCGGTCGCTTGGCCCGAGGAGGGTGGCGCCGTGACGTTGGCCGCCGGTCAGCTAGAACTCCAAGTCGAGGCAGGCGCCGTCTCTTACCCGGTCGGCACCAAGGAAAAAGCCGTACGCGCCATGCGCCTCGAGGGCACCGAACTGCCCCCTTTTGATTGGACACCTTGGGCTGGACGAGAGGACGAGACCTTTGCCTTCGTCGTGAACCCAGTCGGCGTCACGGTCACGTCGAGCGCGCAGGTCCGGATCCTCGGACAAACGCCAGGGCCCTGCGCTGTGTATCGCCTCTGGGTGGTCCATGCGAAGACTGGCGCCCTTAGTTACGCAGGGCTGATGACCCTCGAGGCGCGCGACGGGGAGGCGATCTTAGTGTCCGCACCTGACGCGGTGATCGACGAGTTCACGACCCTCATACTCAGCCCAGTCGAGGGCTGAAGGCTCCGCATTTATGCGGGGCGCCCGGGGCGAAGCCAAGACGCGGCCTCCGCGTGGGTCTTGAAGAGCGAAGCGCGGTCAAAGCGCGCGACCTTTAAGACAGCCTGCGCGATCTTTCGCTCCCAAGCCTTGGCGCCAAAGATGGCCACCCGACCGACTAATCCGCGGTTGAGGAGCAACCACTTGCCCATGATCGCTTGGGCCCGCAGGGGTGTCTTGCTCAACCCTGTCAGATCCATGAAGACGTCGAGGGTCTCGTTCCCTTCACGCATGGTCGCGATCTCATCGAACATCGCTACGAGGGCGCGAGTCCCCGGGATCGTCCCTTTGCCGTGAATGGCGACAAAGAGCACCTGATCAGCGTCGACGATGATGGTGAACCACCCAGCGCCGGGATCGTCGTAGCGATTCGAGTAGCGGGTGGGATCCATAGGTTGCATGGCTGGTATCCTAACCGGTAGACAACGAGACCGTCGAGGAGGTCTCTGTGAACACCGTCAAGCATGTCTCCCTCATCGCAGCGCTCATCGCCGGCGCCGTGCAGTTTGCGGCCTGCGGTGCCGCCCCTGTGAAGGACACCGCGCACGTCACGCCCGCCGCGACAGGCAGCGATCCAACTGTGCAGCGCATCATGGACACCATCTTGGCCGGCCGCGGCGCCTACGAACGGCTCGTCACGCTGTGTGACAGCTTCGGTCATCGCCTGTCAGGGAGCCCGGAGCTCGAGCAGGCCATCGCTTGGGCCCGTGACGTGCTGCGCGACGAAGGGCATGAGAACGTCGCCCTTGAGCCCGTCACGATCCCCAAGTGGGTCCGGGGTGAAGAGTCCGCCGTCATGCTGACCCCTCGCATCGAGCCCCTCCATATGTTGGGCCTCGGGATGTCACTCCCGACCCCGCCAGAGGGCATCACGGCCGAGGTGGTCACTGTCGCTAACGAGGACGAGCTTAAGGCTCTGGGCACGAGCGTCACCGGTAAGATCGTGCATTTTAACAACCCGATGCCGGATTGGACCCCGGAGGAGGGCGCTTGCTACGGGCACACCGTACGATTCCGACTCTTCGGCGCCAACATGGCTGGCAAGCTCGGGGCCAAGGCCGTCCTGATCCGCTCGGTGACGGCGCACAGCCTTCGAACCCCGCACACCGGCACGCTCGTCTATCGCGAGGACGAGCCTGCGATCCCCGCGGCAGCTATCTCTACAGAGGACTCCGACCTCCTCGCGCGGCTCCAGGCTGCCGGCAAGCCCGTCCAGGTGAAGCTCACCATGAACGCTCGACGGGACGGTGACAGCCATTCGTCCAACGTCGTGGCCGAGATCGTCGGGCGAGAGCTGCCGGACGAGGTCGTCATCATCAGCGGGCACATCGACTCGTGGGATGTCGGTCAGGGCGCGCACGATGACGGCTCAGGGGTCGTCATGGCCATGGAGACCCTCGGTACACTGAGGACGATGGGCCTCCAGGCCCGGCGCACAATCCGTCTGGTCTTATGGACCAACGAAGAGAACGGGATGGCGGGCGTGAAACAATACATCCGTGACCATCAAGAGGAGCTCCCCAAGATCGTCGCCGCCATCGAGGCGGACGCGGGTGGCTTTGCTCCTGTCTCATTTGGCGTCTCTCACGTCGACGAGGATAAACAAGCCGCCGCCGCCGGGCGCGTCGAGGCCATGATGCCCGAGCTCGCCAAGGCCGCTCACATGACGGTACTCCCAGGACGAGGCGCACCGGACGTCAGCCACTTTAAGAAGCACGGCGTGCCCGTCATCGGCCTCTACACCCATGGCGAACACTACTTTGACTACCACCACACAGAGGCCGACACGGTGGACAAGGTCGACCCCGAGGAGCTCACCCGTTCGGCGGCAGCGATGGCTGGCCTCGCCTGGATGATCGCCGAGATGCCAGGCCGCATCGACGACTGAGTCGACGACGCCCCTCTAGCGACCGCTCGTGAACTTCAGCCCCGGGATCAAGAGCCATGGGGCAACAAAACATTGGCTAGGACCGAACCACGAGTTGTGGGCCTCCAAGGTTTTTGAGATGCAGCCCGAGTCTTGAATGCGGCTGAAGGCCTCGAGAATCGAGTCCGTGAAGCGCAGCGTCTGGACCGCCCTCCCCTGCCGACCATCCTCGATGAGGAAGGCCCCATCACGCAGCAACCCCGTCATCACCGCACGTCGTGGCTCAAGCATCGCGTTCACATAATGAAAGCGGGTCACTAAGAGCCCTCGGTTGACCCGTTGGATCATCTCCTCAGGGTTCCCGGTGCCAGGCTCGAGGTGGATATGAGCCGCTCGGGAACCGCTCGTCGGGAACTCGTCGTCACATTGAGCGTGCCCAGTCGACGCACAACCCGCTCGACGCCCAGACGCCGTATCGTGCACGACGCCCTGCGCGACACCAGAGCTCACCAACGAGACGCGGCGCTTCGGTTGCCCCTCGACATCAAAGGGCTGGGGCACCCCAATGCCGTGCGGCATGGAGGCGTCGTCGACCAATGAGATGTGCTCACCAGTGACGCTCTCGCCTTCACGCCCTGCGATGAAGCTGGTGCCCTCCTCTGCGGCCCGCGACGAGAAGGCGATCGTCCCCATCCACTCGAGCAGCTCAGCGACCGCAGCGGGGGCGAGCACGACATCCCAGGCGCCAGGCTCCACGGTCATCGGATCGTGAGCGAGGTGACACTCATCGCGGACGGTCGTCTGGAGTCGGTCGATAATGGACTCGTCGACGCGCGTATCGAAGTAGGAGCGGTAAGCGCTGGCGCGGTGCCCTGCGGGCCGCTCCAAGGCGCTCAAATTCACATCTGCCCAGCTGCCCACGTGGTGCGCAGCGACGCCGGCTGAGGAGCGCACAGCCATGGAGCTCAGGCCAGAGTGAAAGCGGCCTGCGAGGCTCAGATCGTCGGCCTCATGGGCCCGACAGGCCTCGGCCAGCCAACGCGCCTTGGTCGGCCCATCGAGCGCCGCTGTGGCCACATCCAAGGCCCGCGGCGATGGCGCAGCCAGCGCTGTCGGCTCCGCGAGCTCGAGCGGCTCCGTGGCCTGTGGTGCGGCAGTCGCGCGCGAGAGCGCCAGCTCCGCACAGCGCTTTAATCCACTGTCGGAGAGGTCCGTCGTGGAGGCCCGCGCCTCGCGCTGATCGGCGATGACCCTCAAGGTCACCTTGGCCTCGACCACTTGCCCCGCTTGGATGATCCGGCTCTCTGCCAGCCTCAAATGGCTCCCTTCATCACCGCGGAAGAGCGCCTCAGCGCCATCAGAGGCCCCGGCGACGTGGCCGAGGAGTGACGCGAGCCGCTCATCGATCCATCCCTTATCGAACACGCTGTCCATGATCGCCTCCCTTACGTGTGACCGACACTGACGTTGTCGAAGCGAGTGGGTGCACAACCGTGCCCCACGTACATGATCTGCCCTGGATCGCCCTTGCCGCAGAACGCCCAACCCCACATCTGCCAGGCCTCGGGCCCAGCGATCGCAGAGCAACCGCCCCAGAACGCGGGGGTCACCCCGAAGTAGACGGGGTTCTTGTAGAGTTTACCCGTGAGCTTACCGCCCTTGATCTCGTAGGCCGCTTCGCAGCTGAACTGGAAGTTCAAGCGCAGATCGTCGATCGACCAGCTCTTGTTCACGCTGAGGTAGAGGCCATCGTCGATGCCCCCTATCAGGTCATCAAAGCTCCCGCTCCCCGGCTGCAGGTTGACGTTGATCATCCGGACAATCGGCTGCCGCGACCAGCTCTCAGCGCGCAGGGCTGAGCCCGACGTCCGACCAAGCGCTGCGGCACTGTCCCTGCCCGAGAGGTACCCCACGAACGTCCCGTCCTCGACGATCGGCGTCGAGGTCGCGGGTGTGCCCTCATCATCAAACCCAAAGGTCCCAGGACCGTATGGGGTGGTGGCATCCGCGGTCAGGTTGACCAGCTCTGAGCCGTAGCGAAACCCTAACTTCTCGGGCAGCGCGAAGCTCGCCCCGGCGAGGCTAATCTCCTCCCCAAAGACACGATCGAGCTCGATCGGGTGGCCCACAGACTCGTGGATCTGAAGCGAGAGCTGCGCGCCATCTAAGACGATCGTCTTGTGTCCGGTGGGGGTCGGCTCGGCCCGCGTGAGCGCGATCGCCTCTTCCGCTAAGCGGTCAGCGTCGTTCACCAAGTCAAAGCCACGGAAGCACTCAAAGCCACCCTGCAAGATGTTGCCCTCAAAGCTCTTTGGGCCCGAGCGTACCTGCACATCACCTTGGTGCTCAGCGAGGGCGACGAGGCCGCCGCCGCAGAGGGTCACACGCTGATCTTGAGCGGAGCCATTCGAGGCACGAAAGGTCTGCGTCTGACGATGCGCCGTGAAGCCACCCTTGGCCACCTTCACTCCGGCGTGAGCCTTCATCCGTGCGTGGGCTTCCGCGAAGATCTCGTTTTTGACCTCAAGGGGGACCGCGAACGGGTCCTCCTGCATCGGCGTCTCATAGGCGCCTGAGACCGCCTCGGGGATCTGTGGCCCCCCCTCAAGCAAGGTTGAGGTCGCCGCAGCCGCCGAGACAGCGTCTCGTGAGGCGCGCTCAACTCCGGAACGGTTGAGTAGGCTTGTCGCACCGTATCCCCAACC
This sequence comes from Myxococcota bacterium, assembly GCA_049602155.1. Taxonomy (GTDB): domain Bacteria; phylum Myxococcota_A; class UBA9042; order PHBI01; family JBMYRH01; genus JBMYRH01. The sequence goes on from JBMYRH010000001.1 coordinate 262,515, forward strand.
CTCGGCGCCGAGGGCTCGAATGCCGATGCCCAAGTCGCGATACGACGCTGACACGTCGATCCCGCCGTCCTTATAGTCGATCATCTCGCGCTGACGCTCCACGAGGCGCACTTCGGCGTACCGAGCGCCAGCGGCCATGGCGCTCTCAAGCGCGATCTCACACAGCGCATCGCGTTCGCTTTGCTCCATCGTCCCCTCCTTATCACCTCAGCCCGAGCCGACGATTGGACTTATCACACCCGACTAGGGCGAAGCGATTTCAATGTCATGCTATATGGGCCACCTGCCCTATGGAGCAACGTGTCCGAGTCCCTCGCCACCGTCATCCCGTCCGCCACGCAGCTGCTGTTTCGTGGAGAAGGCTGGGGTCTACGTCCCGCCTCCAGCGAAGATCGTGCGGCACTCAATGGGCTCCTCAGCTCTGTCCCCTTTGGGGGCCCCCTCGCCATCCGAGAGGACCGGGGTGGTGTGCCCGCTCGACTCCGTGTGTTTGAAGCTCAAGGCACCGCGCATGATCCGCTGAGCTTCTTGATCGAGGACGATGTCGGCGCCGCGATCGGTTGCCTCTCTTTCGTCGTCCGCAAGGCACGCCTGGGCGCAGACACACTCACTGTGGGCCACATCAGTGATCTCCGGCTGAGCCCAAAGCACCGGGGGGCGAGCCTGTTGCCTGCGGTGCTCCGAGCCTGCTGCGACCACCTGCGTGACACAGAGGGGGTTGAGATCTTCTACACCGGCTGCTTTGACCATGACCAACAGGCCCTCGGAGCCTTCACGCATCGGGACGATCGGCGCTTTCAACAGCCGATGGCTCAAGTCATGCACCAGCTCACTGTCGGCCTGCTCCCTCGTGGCGCGAGACTCCCCGGCGCGCCCTCTCGGCGGATTGAGTACGGCTCAAACGCGACTCTTGAGGAGGTCGGTGAATTCCTCCATCGCAGCCACGCCATGTCCACCCTCGGTCGCTCGGAATCTCCAGCTGGGTTCGCTGCCAGGCTTCAGCAAATGACCGGTGGCAACCTCGAGCAGATCGTCCTTGTCCGAGAGGCACGAGGCGGTGCCTTGGCCTGTTGCGGGGCTGTGCTCCCCACGGGTGGCTTGCGCCAATTCCACTTCGGTCCCCTGCGAGACGCACCCAAACGCGCTGCGTTGAAGTTCAACCTCTCAAGTTGGTTTGGGGGCTACCCACGCCTCCCCCTGGAGACGACCAGCCCGACGCCTCTTCTCCAAGTCGCTTTCCTGGCCCAGAGAGACGAGGAGCCCGGCCCACTGAGGGACTTCCTGCTCGCCATCATGGCTGAGCAGTGGGAAGAGGCCGCCAGGTGGATCTCCGTGGCGGTCCCACGGCACAGCCCCATGGCCCGCGCGCTCGATGACCTGCCAGGCTTCCAATCGCCTCTGTCGTTGCTCGCGGTGACCCGTGCCGGGACCCGCTGGAACAACGTCGACTTTCGTGCGCAACGCTGTGGCATCGAGCACGTCTTCCTCTGATCCTCTCAGAGTGCGTGACGAACACCGTCGCAACGTTGGCCTCTACCATGCTAAGCACACCGTATGAGCGCGCTTCTCCTGGCACTGACGACCGTGACGCTGACTACCCAGCAGTCCAGCGTTTGGACAGAACTTGAGCCCGGCATCGCCTACCGAGAGGTCTCTGTCCCGACAACGGAGAGTTGGGGACCAGGGCAGCTCCAGGTGTTCCGGATCTCACTCAAGACGCACCGCCTTGCCCCGATCGATGCCCGGCAACCGAAGCGTCAGCGCGCCTCGGTCGCGACGCTCGCCAAGGACGCCTCTGCGCTGCTCGTCGTCAACGGCACCTACTTCGACGAACGCTACCGCCCCTTGGGGCTCTTGATCGGCGACGGCCAGGCCCTAAACCCGCTACGACGTGCCGACTGGGGGGTCTTCTACGTCCACAAAGGAGAGGCGCACTTGGTGCACACCAAGGCTTGGCGAAGTGCCCCCGTTAATGCGGCTGAATTCGCGATCCAAGTCGGCCCGCGTTGTGTCGTAGAGGGCCAACCGCTCAAGCTCAAACCGCAGGTCGCGCGACGGGCAGCCCTGGGCATCCAGAGAGACGGCAGTGTGTTAATCGCTATCAGCAAAGGAGAGCTGCTCAGCGGCGACCTCGCGCGCGTGATGGCCACCAGCCCCTCCGAAGGGGGGCTCGGCTGCGTGGACGCTGTGATGCTCGATGGTGGGGGCTCAGCGCAGCTGTGGGCGACGGTCGGCGAACGGCGTTGGCGGATCTCGGGCTCCTGGCCCGTCCCCAACGCGGTCGCGGTGCGCCGGAGATGACCGCTCCGCCGCTGATGCGCTTCATCGCGCTAGGCTCGCTGATCTTCGCCGGCGACCAGCTCAATCAAGGCGCCCCCAGCGAAGAGACAGCGCGGCTCACCCTCTCGACCGCGACTCAGTCCCTCTTGCTCAACGAAGCTCGGGATGCCCTGGGGCGCACCCTCACTGAGACCGAAGTCGAGCAGGTCTTCAAAGAGTGGGAAAACGAGACGCTCTTGGTCGAGGATGCGCGACGCCTGGGCCTGGCGGACAATGACCCCATCCTGCGGCGCCGTTTGGCGGAGAAGATGCGCTACCTCCTCGAGAGCGCCGCCAGCGCTGCCTCTCCAAGTGACGCAACCCTCCGTGCCCACCTTGCGCGCTACCCAGAGCGGTTCATGCTCCCGCCCCAAGTCGCCCTCGACCACCGCTTCTTCTCTCGAGAGCTTCGCGGCGCCGGGATGGACGCCGATGCTCAGGCAGCGAGGACCGCGCTGACATCTGGCCGCCCAAGCCAGGGGGATCCTCATCCATTGGGAGCGAGCCTCCCTTTACAAACCGAGCAAGCGCTGACCAAGCGCCTTGGGGTCGCCTTTGCGCGACACGCGATCGGCGCCCCCGTCGGCAGCTGGAGCGGACCTATCATGTCCCCGACGGGCCTCCATGTCATCCGAGTCACCGTCCATCAACCGACGCGCGTAGCGACCCTCGAAGAGCGGCGCCCTTATGTCGAAAGCTCGTGGCGAGAGGACGCCCGCGCCGAGGAGCTGCGCGAGCAGCTTGATCGCCTGAGGGAGCGCCGCGGCTTACCCAAGCGCAGGGCCCCGTGACCCGCTACGTCACCCCACTCTGGGCTGTCGCAGTGACCCTCGTCACGCTGTCAGCCTCGGCTCACCCCTTAAAGCCAGGGCTCCTCCGCATCGACCAGAGTGTCTCCGTCCCGGGAGAGCTGGACGTGATGCTCAAACTGCCCGGGACCGGAGACCAAGTCGCGCCTGTCACCGTGCGCTTCCCATCGGGCTGCGAGCAGAGCACAAAGCCGACTCAGCAGGCCGCCAATGCGGCGATGATCCAGCGCTGGAGGGTGCGCTGCGATGCAGCAACCCTCGCCTCTGAGCCTCTGCGCTTCGAGTCGCTCTCGCGAAAGGTCGGAGAGGTCTTGGTCCTCTACCCCTCGGAAGATGGGAGCACCCGCTCAGTCGTCGCGCGCGCAGAGGCGCCCTCGGTGACGCTTGACCCGGAGACCTCACCGGGACTGTCGGCGTACCTCGGTCTCGGCGTCGAACACATCCTCAAGGGGATCGATCATCTCCTCTTCGTCCTCGGCTTGATGATGCTCGTCTTCGGTCGCTATGTGGGGCGCGCGGCGACGATGAAGCTCTTGTGGACCATCTCAGCCTTCACCCTCGCCCACTCCCTCACCTTGGGGGCGGCGACGCTCGGGTGGGTGCGCGTCCCGTCTGACGCCGTAGAGACCGTCATCGCGATGAGCATCGTCCTGCTGGCGGTAGAGCTCGCACGCCCAGCGAGCCAATCTCCAAGCTTCACCACCTCGCACCCCGCGGCAGTTGCGTTCGCCTTTGGCCTCCTCCACGGGTTCGGGTTCGCCGGCGCGCTGACCGAGCTCGGGGTGCCTGAAGACAGCGTCCTTGGCGCGCTCCTCCTCTTCAACGTGGGGGTAGAGCTCGGCCAAATCGCCTTCGTGTTCGTCGTCGGTCTGCTCTGGCAAGCCGTGCGCAGATCACCCGCGCAGCTCATCGCCTGGGGACACGCCGGCATCGTGCACGCACTCGGTGGTGTCGCGGTCTATTGGTGCCTCGATCGCGGCGCCGCGCTGCTAGAGCGCCTCCTCAGCTCGTGAGGATGATCGATGCCACCTCTGGGGGCGCCCCTACCCTGTAGGGCGGCCCCCAATAGCCCGTCCCGCAGCTGACGTAGACTTGGGTACCATCGTCATGGACGTGATGTCCCTTGAGGTACGGCTGTACGAGGTGCGTGACGAGGCCAAAAGGCCACACTTGCCCCCCATGAGTGTGCCCCGAGAGCTGAAGCCCGGCTCCGCTCCCCTGCACCATGTCGATCTGCGACGGCTGATGCGCCATCACAACGAGCTCGCGCTCGGGCTCTCTCCCCGCGAGCACAGGCGCCATCGTAGGGGCGAGCGTCGGATGATAGCGGGCGCCCTGCCGGTCGTGAATGCCCGCCAAGTCAAAGCTTGCGCCACCGCCATGAGCGTCTCCGATAGAGATCCTCTCGTTGCCCAGGACGTGAAAGCCCAGCCCCTTCAAGAACTCAAGCCACGGTCCGACCCCTGAATAGTACTCATGGTTGCCGGTCGAGAAAGCCACACCGTACTTCGACTTCAGCTTGGTAAGGCGCCCCACCGCCTCGCCGATATCAGGTACCGAACCATCCACAAGATCGCCGGTGATGCAGACGAGATCAGGCTTCAACGCGTTCGCCGTCTCGACGATATGGTCGATGAAGCGACCATCGAGCACCGGCCCAATGTGGATATCAGTGAGGTGAATGATCCGGAACCCATCAAGCTGACGAGGGAGACGCGGAAGCGACACAGGCACCTCGGGGACGTTGAAGTCCCCGTTCGCGACCACGACGCCGTACCCCGTCACCCCAGCCGCAGCGAGCGTGGCAGAGCCTGCCAGCGCGCGAGAGACAAAGAGACGCCGGTCTAACGTGTCTGCCTCATCCGCGATGGCGTGGACCGGCGGAGCCCCAGAGTCCGTGGCCATCACCCGCTCCGAACCGCGCCAGCGCTTGAGGAGCACTCTCGCCAGACGAATGGCGTCGTAGGGCACGAAGATGAGGAGGAGATAGAACGCGACCCCAAGCCACGTCCAAACCACGAGCGGCAAGGGATAGAGGCTGTCTCGGACAAAGGGACGTGAGATCCAAAAGCTGAGCGGGACGAGCAGCGCGAAGGCCGCGATCATCCCACCGACAAGCCATGCCCACCGCGTGGGTAACCTGGGCGAGCGGACCAACTTCAACCAAAGATAACCGTGAATGGCCCCATTTGCTGCCAAGAGCAGGAGCACGAACAGGCTGTAGAGTAGCGTGGCCACAAAGACCTCAGCTGCGGCTCTGTTTATCCATGTTGCCGACTCGGATGCTCAGATCATCCAAGCGCTCTCCCAGCGCATCCAGAAGAGGCAAAAGCATGCGGATCCCCAGCTCGGGTCGCCGATGGACAAGCTCGCGGAACCGATCTCGGGAAAGGATGTAGCAGTGGGTGCGCTTAGTAGCCGTGACTGTCGCAGTGCGCCGCCCCTTTCGGGCCAAAGCCAGCTCACCAAAATTCGCGCCCGCGCCGAGGCTCGTGAGGCTCGTCCCTTCTCGGGTCACCTCAACTTCACCGCTCTCGATCATAAAGGCTGCGTTGCCGATGTCGCCCTCTCTGCAGATCGGCTCACCCACTTCGAAAGTGTGCTCCGCCAAGTAGGGGGCCACGAAGAAGCGCTCTGGCCGCGACAAGCTCTGGAACAAGAAGATCCGCCCGAGTTCGGTCGAGATGTCAGCGTGTGTCCCGGTGGATTCTCCACCGATGTGCATGAGCGACACCGAGATGTTGTCCGTTCCACCGCCATCGAGGCTACGTTGGATGAGCTTATCCGCAGCGACCTCAGCGTCATCGAGCGCCATCAAATCAGCGATGGTCGACTCGTCCACCAAGTGCGTCAGCCCGTCCGTACAGAGCAAGACACGATCATTGGGTCGCAAGCGCACCTCGGCCACGTCGACGTCCACCTGGGGTGTCAGCCCGACAGCCTGTGTGAGCGCCTTCCGGAACGGGCTCGTTCGGTACTCCTCTTCCGTGATCTCGCCCATGCGCCGCTGAGCCATCGCCAGCGTGTGATCGATGGTCACGCAGGTCAGCGCATGATCGCGGTACAGATACGCCCTCGAGTTGCCGACGTGGGCGATGTAGCAGAACCGGTCGACGACGAGCGCTGCCACCAGGGTCGTAGCGACCTGACGACTGCCGAACGCCTCTTTCGACTTGAAGATGCTCCGGCTGGCCTCGTTAAAGGTCAGATCGAAGAACGCGGTCACAGACAGTCGAGACTCAGTGTTCTGGTCGCGGCTCGTCACACTGCCGCTAAGCTCCTTGAGCTTCGTACGTCGGCGACGGAGGAGATCCATGGCGAGCGTCGAGCCATAGGTGCCCCCCGTGCCATCCGCCACCGCGAAGAGCGGGAAGTCGTTCAACTCGAGGACCGCGTCCTCGTTGACCTTCATGGTGTGACCGACGTGCGTGCGGGTCGCAGCGCGCTCTACATTCAACGGCGGTGAGTTAGACGTCATCGTGATCCCATTAAACGGGGCGAGGGCTCGGTGTGCAACCGTTCCGCGTCCCCCCCCCCGACGCACACATGCGTCATGAAGTGGCCACTCTGCGATGCTCACAGTCATCACTCGCCCTATGACGGTTGACCGGTCGGTCTGAGCACGCTCATGATGCCAAGCCTCGTCATGACTGACCTCGATACCGCACTCGACACCCTTCAACGCAGCATCCGCCGAGCGACGGCGATGCCTGAGTGGAAACGTGGCACCAACATGGCGCGCGACGGCGCAGTCATCGGTGAGCGCGTCGAGGACGATGAGGTCGAGCTGAAGGTGACGACCGGCCGAGGTCCGCTGGCTCTGAGCGTCTCGCTCTACCCCCAAGATGATGAATGGGATTGCAGTTGCGCCAGCCGCGCCAACGTCTGTGAACATGTCGTTGCGGCGATCTTGGCGCTCCGTCAAGCCCGCGAGGAAGGACTGGAGCTCCCCGGACCGACGCGCGCTGTGGGCCATGTGCGCTACCACCTGTCGCGCTCCAACGACGCCCTTGTGCTGAGTCGGACGATGGAGGTGCGCGGCACCTCCATGCCCTTACACACCTCGCTGACCGAGGCCGCAGCAGGGCGCATCGCGACCCCGCCGGTCGCCATCTCGACCAACGACTTAGACGTGGAGCAGGTGCTCGGGATCCGCACGCTCCGTCACGATCGCGTGCCCATCCACAAGGACCGAATGCCTGGCTTGCTCAAGGCGCTCGCGTCCTGTCGTGATGTGGTGCTTGAGGGGGACAAGGTGACGTGCTCCGCGCGCCCCCTGGCACCGGTCGCCGAGGTGAGCGAGGAGAAGGACGGATTCCACGTCCAGCTCACCGCCGGCGCGACCTTAAGCGCGACCTTCAGCAACGGAGCGGCCCTCAGTGAGGGGCTCCTACGCCCGCTGTGGGACGGACCAATCCCCCGCCATCTCCTGAGGGGGCTCTTCCGGGGGCGCACTTTCGGCGCCGACTCCATGACTGAGTTAATGACCGAGGTGCTGCCTCTGCTCCGGCGGCACCTGAAGGTAGAGGTCACATCGGGGCGCCTCCCCGGTATCTCCGACACCCCACCACGCCTGATGCTGACGTCCGGCCGCAAAGGCAAGAGCCTGAGCATCATCGCCGACATCGTCTACGGCGACCCTGTCATCGCGAGGCTGGTCGACGGTCGCCTTGAGGTGACCGGGACCAGTGTGCCCATCCGAGACGAGGGCGCAGAGGCCCGCCTTGAGCGCGAACTCTCGCGCGCGCTGGGGCTCAGCCCTGGGGTCTCGGCCACCTTGGATGGAGAAGAGGCCGTCCGCTTCACACGGCGCCTTCGATCCTGGGACGGCGATCTCAGCGGCAGCGAGCACGAACTCTACACGCAAGCCCCCGCCCTTCAGCCCGAGCTCATCCTCGACGGGGACAACTTCGAGGTCACCTTCACGACCCCAGATGGCCGCCAAGCGAGCACCAGTGCGGTCTTTGAGCGGTGGCAAGGCGGCGGCTCCATGGCCCCGCTCACCGGGGGCGGCTGGTCGGCGCTCCCGGAGGACTTTCTAAAGCGCCATGGTCGCCTCGTCGCGGACCTCCTAGAGGCGCAACAAGAGGACGGCACGCTGCCCACCTTCGCGATCCCCGACCTCGCGCGCCTCTGCGATGCGGAGGGGATGCCCTCTCCTCCTGGGCTCGACCGACTTCAAGGGCTCCTCGGTGACTTCGACGGCCTGCCCGAGAGCCCACTCCCAGACGATCTCACCGCCACATTGCGGGACTACCAACGGCGCGGAACGAACTGGCTCAGCTTCCTAAGGCGCGCAGGTCTTGGTGGCCTCCTCGCCGACGATATGGGCCTCGGAAAGACCCTCCAAGGGCTCTGCGCTATCCAAGGCCGCACGCTGGTCGTTGCCCCTACCAGCGTGCTTCGAAACTGGGAGAAGGAGGCCCTCCGCTTCCGGCCAGGCCTGTCAGTCTGTGTGTATCACGGCCCCAAGCGGCAGCTCTCGGCCGACGCAGATCTCATCATCACGTCTTACGGCTTGCTGCGGCTCGATATTGAAGAACTCCGCGCAGAACATTGGGACATGGCGATCTTAGACGAGGCCCAGGCCATCAAGAACCCAAACAGCCAAGTCGCGCGGGCGGCGTTCAAGCTCAACGCCGACTTCCGCCTGACCTTGACAGGCACCCCCGTCGAGAACCGCCTTGATGAACTCTGGAGCCAACTCAACTTCGTGAACCCCGGCCTTTTGGGGACACGAAAGGGGTTTCAGGAGCGCTACGCCAAGCCCATCTCTCAGGGAGAGTCTGGGGTCGCCTCTGCACTCCGAGCCCGTATTCGGCCCTTCTTGCTTCGCCGCCTGAAGCGCGAGGTCGCGCCTGAGCTGCCACCAAAGATCGAGACCGTCTTGCACGTGACCCTGACCGAAGAAGAGCGGGCCGCCTACGACGCGGTGCGAGCGACGACTCAGAAAGAGATCGTCGACCAGCTCGGCCAAGGAGCAAACCCGATCCAAGCGCTGGCCGCGCTGATGCGGCTGCGACAGGCGGCGTGCCACAAAGGGCTCCTGCCAAAACAGGAGGCGGCGACCTCCTCCAAAGTTCAGCTCTTGGTCGAGACCCTCGACTCGGTGATAGCGCAAGGGCACAAAGCCCTGGTCTTCTCGCAATGGACGTCGCTCCTCGATCGGGTCGAGCCTCACCTCGAGGCCGCCGACATGCCCTTCATCCGACTCGATGGGGCGACACGGGACCGAGCGGGCGTCGTCGATGCGTTCCAATCCGATGACGGGCCACCATTGATGCTGATCTCGCTGAAGGCTGGCGGCACCGGGCTGAACCTGACCGCCGCCGATCATGTCTTCTTGATGGACCCCTGGTGGAACCCAGCCGTCGAAGATCAGGCCGCAGACCGCGCACACCGTATCGGGCAGGACCGCCCCGTCATCGTCACGCGGCTCGTCACCTTGGAGACCGTCGAAGAGCGCATCTTGGCGCTGCAATCACGGAAGCGTGCGCTCGCGGACGCGGCGCTCGCGGGCGCGGACCGGGCGGCAGCGCTGACCCGCGACGATCTCCTCGCGTTGCTCGCGTAACGATCCCGCTGCTAAGGTGCAACCTCTTGACCGCAGAGGCTGGACACGCCGGTCGGCATCGCAACTGCTCTGCGGTCGCGGGACAATGAGACGACTTCTTGGAGTGAACCGTGACGATGCTGGACATGAGAGAGGCTGCCCGAGCGCAGGCGCTGACCCTGGACGTGGGGCTGCTCACCGAGTCTGAGCGGGAGATGGCGGTGGTGACGTGGCGGGGACGGATGGTCAACGAGCACGTCTCAGCGCGAGTCTTCGCGGGCCTCGTACCTCAACTCATGACAGCCGGGGTCGACGTGCGACTGCAGCTTGAGGTCGCGTCCATGATCCAAGAGGAGCTCCGGCACGGCGTCTTATGCGCAGCGGCGGTGGAGGCCTTGGGAGGTGAAGCGCGCGCACCGCTTCCGACGCTGGACTCGGTCCCTCAACACGACGACTGCGGTCCACTTGAGGGGCTACTGCGAAATATCCTGAGCATCTGTTGCCTCTCCGAGACGGTCGCCGTGGCCCTGATCACAGCCGAGCGTCTAGAGACGCAACCAGAGGAGCTTCAAGTCGCGTTGACTGAAATTTTGGGCGATGAGGTCGGTCATGCGCGCTTTGGCTGGCGGCTTTTAGACGAGCTCGCGCCGCGGATCGATGACGCGCTGCGCGAGCGACTAGGGGACTATCTCCCAGTCGCGTTTCTGCATCTTTTGAACTACGAACTCGCCCACCTCCCCGTCCAAGCGAACCCTCCGAGCGACCTCGTCGAAGGATATGGGGTGTGCAACGGACGTGACGCCCGCGCCCTCTTCTACGACACGATAACGACCGTTATCGTCCCGGAATTACAAGCGCGAGGGCTACCTGGAGAAGCGGCTTGGAGCGTGGCACGTGCAGAGTACGAGGCCGCCTCGGAGCCCCTCATTTAACACTCTCCTTACGTGTCCCTTTGCCGTCCTGCTCATGCTCGGGTAGCATCGCGACCCCGAGCCATGGATGCTCGCGCTTGCGAAACCGTCATCGGTGTTGGACCTACCTGTGATTGAAGAATACGCCCTCCTCGGTGCATTTTTGCTGCTGGGAGCCCTACTAGGGGCTGTCCCGCTTGTGCTGCCGTTGCTGATCAGCCCTCGCTACAAAGGGGATGAGTCAGGGCAAGCGTACGAGTGCGGTGTCGACACGATCGGCCCCACTTGGATGCGCTTCAACATCTCGTTTTATGTGTTCGCGCTGATCTTCGTCGCCTTCGAGGTAGACATCCTCTACCTGTTCCCGATCGCGCTGGTTTACGAGGACTTCGGTTGGCGCGGCTTCGCAGAGGTCGCCATCTTTCTCACCGTGCTCTCGCTGGCGATCCTCTACGCCTGGCGAAAGGGGGTCTTCCGATGGGAGGCGTAAAGACACCGGATGTGATCATCGGCGAGGGCGGCACAATGACCACCGCGAGCCTTCATCCTCAATTGACGAAGGCCGGCGACGGGGACGCGATCCTGTCGCTCCAGTCCGAGCCGTTTGTGCAGTTCGCGATGCTCGACGATCTCCTCAACGCTGCGCGAGCCAACTCCCTCTGGCCGCTGACCTTTGGCCTCGCGTGTTGCGCCATTGAGATGATGGCCGCCGGGGCCGCGAAGTACGATCTGGATCGCTTCGGCGCAGGCGTCTTCCGCCCCAGCGCTCGCCAGGCCGACGTCATGATCTTCGCCGGCACGATCAGCCGAAAGATGTCCCCTGTGATCAAGCAACTCTGGGACCAAATGCCCGCCCCAAAGTGGGCCATCGCAATGGGTGGCTGCACGATTGATGGCGGCCCCTTCAAGTACAACAACCAGTACGCGATTGTGGAGGGCGCCGATCACTTGGTGCCCATCGATGTCTACATCCCTGGATGCCCACCACGCCCCGAGGCACTCATCGCGGGCATCTTGAAGCTCCAAGAGAAGGTCAAGCAGGGCCGGAGGTTCGAAGGGTGAGCGGGAACCTCGCAGAGGCGCTCTCTGAGGCCGGTCTTGAGAGTGAGGAGATGGACTACGCCAAGAGCGGCTTCCATCACCGACACGTAGCGCCCATCGATGGGGTCATCCCCATGGCGCAGGCCTTCCGCACCTCGGGGTTCTTCTTGGAGATGCTCACGGCAGAGGACCGACGCGAGGACGCCTCGGTCATGCGACTCGTCTACGCGTTCAGTAAGTTTGAGCCCGGCCAACGTCACCTCGTGATCTGCGACATCCCGCCCGGTGCGCCGGCTCCCACGCTGACCAAGGTGTACCGCGCCGCGGACTGGAACGAACGCGAAGTCTTCGACATGTACGGCATTCACTTCGAGGACCACCCCGACTTGAAGCGCATCCTCCTCCCTGACGACGTGAACTTTCACGCGTTGCTCAAGGACTTCGGCCGTATCGATGACGATGGCTCCGAGGCGGCAGAGGCCACCGAGGAGGCCGCAGAATGACCACGACCCAGCTGCCTGCAGAGGGTGAGCAGGACACCTACTTCCTGAACATGGGCCCCCAGCACCCCAGCATGCATGGGGTGTTGCGCCTCGTCCTTGAGCTCCGGGGTGAACAGATCGTCAGCGCCGAGCCGGTGATCGGATACTCGCACCGGGCGCACGAGAAGATGGCGGAGAACCGCTCCTACTTGATGTTCCTCCCCAACACCTCTCGCATCGATTACCTGAGCGGCATGATCTACAACCTCGCGTACTGCGAGGCGATGGAGAAGATCCTCGACATTGAGGTGCCCGAGCGCGCCCTCTACATCCGGACCATCGCGAGCGAATTGAACCGGGTGGCGAGCCACCTCCTCTGGTTTGGGACCTTCCTCCTCGACCTCGGAGGCATCACCCCCTTCCTCTACTGCTTCGATGATCGAGAGGAGATCCTCGACATCCTCGACCGCGTCACAGGGTCTCGGCTCACGTACTCCTACGGCCGCTTCGGCGGTGTCACTCAAGACGTCGACGACGTGTTCTGCGAGCGCACACGTACCTTCATCACTCGGATGCGTAACCGCATGCCTGAGTACATGAAGCTCGTGCGCGACAACGTGATCTTCCGCCAGCGCACCATCGGCGTCGGCGTCATCACCCACGAGCAGGCCTTCGATCACGGCGTGACAGGTCCGAACCTTCGCGCCCTCGGTGTGGCCTATGATCTTCGCAAGGCAGAGCCTTACGGGATCTACGATCGCTTCGACTTCGATATCCCGACCACCCAGAATGGCGACGCCTTCGACCGCTTTCTCGTGCGCGTCGAGGAGATCGAGCAGAGCCTCCGGATCATTGAGCAAGCCCTTGAGGGGCTCCCTGAGGGGCCAATCATGCCCGCTAAGATGAAGAAGCGCTTCAAGCCCGAAGCCGCTGAGCACTACTACGCAGTCGAGAGCGCCCGAGGTCTCTACGGGATGTACATCGTCGCGGACGGCACCGATCATCCGAGCCGTATCAAGCTAAGGACCCCCTCCTTCTCCAACCTGGGCGCGATGGTCGACGTGCTCCCAGACACCCCGATCGCAGACACCATCACAATCGTCGGCTCGATCGACGTCGTGATGCCTGAGATCGATCGCTAACCCCCCGCTAGGTCCAACCGTTGCCTGAAACCTTCCTACAAGTCTTTGGTCACCCCCTGCTCGCGCTCGGCGCGGGTGTGGGCGTCATCATGGGCTACCTGACGATCAACGCGCTCTTCCTCGTGTACCTCGAGCGCAAGGTCTCAGCATGGATGCAGCGACGTATGGGGCCCACCGAGGTCGGTCCTTGGGGTCTGCTCCAGACCGCCGCGGACATGCTCAAGCTGCTCTCAAAGCAGCTGATGACCCCCAAGGGCGTGGACAAGCCCCTCTATCATTTGGCGCCGCTCGTAGCCTTCGCCCCAGTCGTGGCCGCCGTCGGGCTCTTCCCGTTCTCGAAAGACCTCGCGGTCATGAACCTCGATCTCGGCCTGATCTTGGTCTTCGCCTTCGCCGGCATCGGCATCATGGGCATCTTCATGGCGGGCTGGGGCTCACATAATAAATACGCGCTCCTCGGGGCCATGCGCTCCGTCGCTCAGAACATCTCTTACGAGGTCCCGCTCATCCTCTCCACCCTCTCCATCGTGTTGATGGCCAGCGCCATGGACCACGGCATCGAAGTGGACGGCGCCGCCTTGGACGTCAACGGCCTGAACCTGGCCCACGTGGCGCTGCTTCAACACGATGTCGGCTACTGGTTCATCATCACGCAACCTCTCGCCGCCATCATCTACCTGATCGCCGCGACGGCCGAGACCAACCGAGCCCCCTTCGACATCCCCGAGGCAGAGAGCGAGCTCATCGCGGGCTTCCACACCGAGTACTCCGGAATGCGCTTCGCCATCTTCTTCTTCGCCGAGTACTCCAACATGTTCATCGTGAGCATGGTGGCGACCGTCCTCTTCCTCGGCGGCTGGAGCGGACCTCTCCTGCCAGGGCCTGTGTGGTTCCTGCTCAAGGTCTACGCCGTGATCTTCACGATGATGTGGTTCCGCTGGACCTTCCCACGCCTCCGCTTCGACCAGCTGATGACCTTCTGCTGGGCGGTCCTCGTGCCCCTCTCCATCTTCAACCTCCTCCTCACCGCGTTCCTCGTGAAGGTGCTTTAACCGTGAACCGCCTCGGCAACCTGATCACTGGCCTCCTCTCGCTGCTCACCGGCATGTCGGTGACGTTGAAGACCATGTTCCGGACCCTCGGCGGCAACGCGGTGACGCTGCAATATCCCCATGAGAAGCCAGAGCTCTCCCCGAACTTCCGCAGCGCCATCAAGCTCATCCGCTTCGATGAGACCGACAGCCACGACTGCGTCGCTTGCCTACAGTGCGAGAAGATCTGCCCGTCCTTTTGCATCAAAATCGAGGGCGGGAAGATCGAGGGCATCAAGAAGAAGCGGGCGACCAAGTTCACGATGGACTTCGCCCTCTGCAGCCTCTGCGGACTCTGCCTCGACGTCTGCCCGACGACGACCCTCGAATACTCCAAGCTCTACGACGACGCGAGCTACAGCCGGGACTGGAACTTCGACCTCCTCGAGGAGTTCACGGAATTCGAGCCCACATTCATCGCTCAGCAGAAAGAGAGAGAGGCCGTCGAAGCCGCAGCCCGTGAGGCCAAGAAGAAGGCTGCGAAGGCCGCCAAGGAAGCTGCAGCGGCCGCGAAAGCTGCCGCTGAGGCAGCCTCTGCCTCCGAAACCCCAGCCGAGGAGGCGTAACGCGTGGACGGAGTCACCCTGGCCACCGGCTTGTTCATGGCGCTGACCCTCGCAGGGGCCTTGCTCGCTGTGACGCTGCGCAACGTGTTGCACGCCATCTTTGGGCTCGCCATCGCGCTCTTGGGACTCTCCGGCCTCTTCGTGATCCTGCAGAGCCCCTTCGTCGCCATCATGGAGGTGTTGATCTACGTGGGCGGCATCACCGTCGCGATGATCTTCGCCGTCATGTTCTCAACGGTGGCCTCGTCTCGCTTGGTCGAGTCACCACGACGACGCGTGCTCGCGGCGCTCGCCGCGCTGTCCGTCTTCGGGACGGTCGCAACCCTGCTTGTCGCCACAGACTTTGGCCCACAAGCCGCCACAGACTCCGCAGCTTGGACCGTTCAGACCATCGGGCGGAACTTGCTCGATCGCTTTAACGTCATCTTTGAGGCCCTCTCAGTCGTCCTCTTGATGGCCATCGTAGGGGCGATCCTCATCGCCCGAAAGCCCTCCGACGCCGGAGGTGAGCGATGAGCCTTGAGATGATCACACTGTTCGCGCTCCTGCTCTTCTGTATCGGGCTCTACGCGGTCTTGGCGCGGCGCAACCTCATCGCCATCTTGATCGGCATCGAGCTGATGCTAAACGCCGCGAGCCTGAACGCACTAGCCTTCAACCGCTTCGTGTCGCCTGACCCAGCGGTCGGTCAGATCATGGTGCTCTTCATCATCGGGCTCGCCGCAGCCGAGGCGGCCATCGCGCTCTCCATCATCGTCGCTGTGTACCGGCAGCGGGCGAACATCGACGTCGACGACCTCCAGGACCTCAAGGGCTGATGACACACACGCACCTGGCGCTGGCGGCGACGCTAGCACCGCTCTTCGTCTTCACGGTCGCCATCCTCGGCTTCCGGAGGCGGCACAACACGGCGGCGGCGATCGTCTTGCTCGGCGGCCTGACGACCGCAGTGACGACGGTCATGCTGTTGGTGGGCGGTCCACCTGAGGTCGCGACGATTCAGACCACCTGGTTCACCATCGGGATGACGCCCCTTGAATTCGGGTACCTCCTCGACGGACGGACGCTGTTGATGGGCGCCATCGTCGGCGTGATCGCGTTCTGCATCCAAGTCTACAGTTTGGGCTACATGGCGGATGACCCGGGCAAGGGTCGGTTCTTCGCCTTCTTGGGCTTGTTTGAGTGGGCGATGCTCTCCTTTGTCTACGCCCCGAACCTCCTCCAAGCGTTCATCTTTTGGGAGCTCGTCGGGCTCGCATCCTTCCTGCTAATCGGCTTCTGGTATCACAAGCCTACGGCCATCGCGGCCGCGAAGAAGGCCTTCCTGATGACGCGCGTCGGCGACATCGGCCTCTTCATCGGTCTGATCCTCCTCTTCGAGCACGCAGGGACGCTGGACATCTTGACCATCACCGGTGCGTTCGGCGGCGAGGCTCTCCCCTGGGACCTTGAGCAAGCGCGGCTTGAGCTTATCGGTGGCTTGCTCTTCATCGGGATCATCGGCAAGAGCGCTCAGTTCCCGCTCCATACATGGCTCCCTGACGCCATGGAGGGCCCCACCCCCGTCAGCGCTCTGCTTCACTCCGCGACCATGGTCGCCGCAGGTGTCTTCCTATTCGCGCGCTTCCATGAGCTCTTCATGGCGACGGATATCGTCCTCACTATCGTGCTCTCGGTCGCGACCTTCACGGCGATCTTCTCGTCAACGATGGCGATGGTGGCGCCGGACATGAAGAAGGTCCTTGCCTTCTCGTCCATCAGTCAGCTCGGCTTTATGTTGATGGGGCTCGCCGCGGGCAGCCTCTTCGCGGGCATGTTCCACCTCACGACACACGCGGTCTTCAAGGCGCTCCTCTTCCTCTGCGCGGGCGCCTTCATCCACCACGCTGGCACCGGAGATTTGGTCGAGATCGGCCGGCACGGGGGCCGCAAGCATCGTATCCCCATGATCGGCCTTTGGCTCGGCGGCCTCGCCCTCGCCGGCGTCCCTCCGCTCGCAGGCTTCTGGTCCAAGGATCTGATCTTACACAGCCTTCACGGCCCACGGCACACGATCTTCATGATCGGTGCGTTCGTGGCCAGCTTCCTCACCGCCTACTATACGATGCGGATGATCTGCCTCGTGCAGTGGCCCAATAAGGACTCGGCAGCCGAGGTCGTGCAGCCCGCAGATCACGACTACCACAGCCATGAACACAGCGGTGACGGCCCGATGAACCTGCCGATCGCCTTCCTCTCGCTCGGCGCCATCCTCGTCGGCTTCGTCGGCGGCCCGATCGCCACCTTGATCGGCATCCAAGACGTGCCTGTCCTCGGCATCGCCGACTATGTCCCGGCCATCGTGGTCGCCCTCGGCGGCCTCGGGTTAGGCTGGGCCGAGTATGGCCGCGCTGGCTCTGCCCAGACGGGCTTCATCTCACGCTTCCCTGGGCTACGTGCGCTGATGGTCGCCCGGTGGAAGGTCGACGCCCTCTACCAGAAGACCCTCATCGCCCTCACCTTGGGCGTGGCACGCACCAGCTACACCCTTGAGACCACTCGCTTGGACCCCATCGGTGACGTCGTCGGCGCGCGCACGCTCAAGGCTGGTGAGAGCACGACGAAGCTCCAGTCCGGGCGCGTTCAGGTCTATATCGGGTTGGCGGTGGTCCTCATCGCCGCGATGATCTTCTACCTCGGGCTCGGGTAAGGGGGGCGACGTGACAGACTTCCCAATCCTGAGCGCCATCGTGCTGGTCCCGCTGATCGCGGGTGTACTGACCGTGCTCATCCCTGCAGCGCAGACGACCCTCATCAAGGTCGTTAACCTCCTCGCAGGCGTCATCTGCGCGGGGCTCTCGGCGCAGATCTGGTTCAGCTACGACATGTCCGTCGGTGGCTATCAGATGGTCGAGGAGATCCCCTGGGTCGCGCACCTCGGCATCAACTACATCCTCGCAGCCGATGGCATTGGAGTGGTCCTGACGGCGCTCAACGCGATCGTCTTCCTGACCGGTGTCCACACCATGTGGACCCTGGAGCACCGGGTAAAAGAGTTCTTCGCCTTCATGGCGTTACTCGTCTTCGGAGTCTTCGGTGTCTTCCTCTCCTTAGACATCTTCGTCTTCTTCTTCTTCTACGAAGTGGCCGTCCTCCCGATGTACCCGCTCATCGCCATCTGGGGCTCCACGCGCAAGGAGTACTCCGCGATGAAGCTCACGCTCTACCTGATGGTCGGTAGTGCGCTGCTCTTCCCCTCACTCACCGCCCTTTGGGTGCAAGCGGGCGCCACCTCGTGGGACATCCGAGTACTCGCCGAAGCCGGAGCCTACAGCACAGACTTCCAGATCTGGCTCTACCCCTTCATCTACGTCGGATTTGGCATCCTCGCCGGCATGTTCCCCTTCCACGGGTGGTCACCTACTGGGCATGTCGCTGCGCCAACCGCAGTCTCGATGCTTCACGCCGGTGTCCTCATGAAGCTCGGCGCCTTTGGCATCTTGCGGATCGGCATTGAACTCCTCCCCGAGGGCGCGCTCTACTGGGCCCCGACCTTCGCAGCGTTGGCGACCGTGAACATCGTCTACGGCGCGTTCGTGGCCATGAGACAGACGGACTTCAAGTACGTCATCGGCTTTTCCTCCGTCTCCCATATGGGCATCGTCCTCTTGGGCCTGAACACCTTGGGCATTGACGGTATGAGCGGTGCGGTCTTCCAGATGTTCGCGCATGGCATCATGACGGCGCTCTTCTTCAGCGCGGTCGGCTTCATCTACGACCAGACGCACGATCGCGATATCAACCACTACGGCGGCCTCGCGAGCCAGCTCCCTGTCGCCACGGCGTTCTTCATCCTCGCGGGGCTCTGTGGGATGGGCGTGCCGGGCTTCGCGAGCTTCTGGGCTGAGCTCCTCGTCTTCGTCGCGGCGATTGAGACCTTCCCGGTGCTCGGCGTCCTCGCGATCGCGGGCCTCGTCATCACAGCGGCCTACATGCTGCGTGTGCTTGGCAAGGCGATGTTTGGCCCGACTAACCCTCAGTGGGACGATTTGGTCGAGCCCACTGCATGGCTTGCGATCCCGCGCATCATCCTGGCGATCGTGCTCCTCCTCTTTGGCTTCTTCCCGAGCTGGATCCTGGATGTGATTCGGCTCGCGATGTTGGGGGGCTGACGTGGGAGATCTCAGCTTATTCACGCCCGAGGCCATCGTCCTGCTCGGAGCCTTTGTGCTCTTCGCGATGCTCGTGTTCGGCGCCGGACGGACCCTCCTATGGTGGACGTCGATGGTCTTTGGCGTCGGCGCGCTAGTCGCCAGCGTGCTGTGGCTCGATGCCCGCGGCGAGCCCTTCTTCGAGGGCATCTACATCATCGACGGCTTCTCCCAGCTGCTGAAGGTCGCCATCCTCTTGGGGCTGACGTTGACGCTCCTCGCGAACCGCCAATGTGGCAGCGTCCAGGCTCACGCGAGAGCCGATCTCCCCTTCTTCTTATTCCTCGGCACCGTCGGCCTGATGATGCTCGTGAGCGCGACTGAGCTCACGACCATCTATGTCTCCCTCGAGCTCTCCGCCTACGCGCTCTACATCATGGCAGCGCTTCATCAGCAACAGCGTGCAGGCAGTGAAGCTGCCATCAAGTACGTGCTCGCAGGCTCAGCAGCGAGCGCCGTCTCTCTCTACGGGATCACCCTGATCTACGGCACAGCCCGGACCACCTACTTGGCCGAGATCATGGCCAACAGCGCCCTCTACAGCGAGCCGCTGTTCCTCGTGGGGGTCGTCTTCCTCTTCGCCGGCTTCCTCTTCAAGCTCGCAGTGTTCCCCTTCCATGCCTGGGCGCCTGACGCCTACGAGGGAGCCCCTCATCAGGCCGTGACCTTCATCGGCACCGCCTCGAAGATTGGCGCGGTGGGCATCATCATCCGTGCTCTGCTCCTCGCCCCTGACTCTAAGCTCATCGCGGACGGCATCCTGTGCCTCTGTGTCCTCTCGATGACAGTGGGCAACCTCGCTGCCCTCGTGCAGCGTGATCTCAAGAGGCTCTTGGCCTACTCCACGGTGGCTCATGCGGGCTACTTGCTCATCGGCTTGGTTGGGATCTCGGAGCTCGGGGTCACGTCCACCGTCTTCTACGCGATCGTCTATCTGATCATCGCCTTCGGTCCCTTCTTGGTCATCTGTGCCTTAGGAGAGGACGGCTCAAACCCACAGCGAGACGACCTCTCGGGGCTTTACAAGCGCTCCCCCTTCCTGGCCCTAGTGCTCCTCGTTGGGCTCTTTGGGCTCGCAGGTATCCCGCCAACGCCTGGCTTCTCGGGCAAGTGGTTCCTCTTCGCTGCCGCTCTCAAGGAGGGGCAATTCGGCCTCGTCCTCGTGGCCGCGGTCAATGCGACGATCTCGCTCTACTACTATCTTATCCTCGTGAAGCAGGCCTACTTGGCCGAGCCGGGTGAACGCGGTGCCCTCACCCTGAGCCCCGCTTATCGAATCGCTGGAGCCATCACCGTGCTCTTGATGATCGGCATCGGGTTCTACCCTGCGCCGCTCTGGGATCTCGCCGTCGATGCTGCACGGGCGGTCCTGTTCAACCTTTAGCGGGCTGCTGTCTACCGGTCAGCGGAAACGATGCCGCTCCGAGTTGCGCGGCGCGTAGGAGACGCGTTCAATAGAGTTCAGAAGGAGATGTATGCAGCTCCAGCCTGAACTCATCCGCGATGTCGCAATATTCGGTGGCCTCAGTGAGGAGACCCTCGCCTTTTTAATCCACCGCGCTGAGTGTGTCTCAGTGAAGTGTGGCGAGGACTTCCTCCGTGAAGGTGAGATGGGGACGAGCTTCTTTGTGCTTGAGACAGGCGCGGTGCAGGTCACAAAGGTCTCCTTGGCCAAGAGCATCTTGCTCTGCGAATTCGGACCAGGCGCGGCATTCGGTGAGATGAGCCTGCTCGCGGTGATGCCGCGCAGCGCCACCATCTCGGCTACGGAAGACTGCACAGCGATCGAGATCTCCAACCGCTCGCTCTTCGAACTCTACGAGGCCAACGCCCATGAATTCGCGATGCTGATTATGAACCTCGGGCGTGAGGTCGCGCGACGCCTCTGGGAGACCAATGAGCGCCTCTTCGCGCTCTCGGCAGAGCGCTCGGTCAGCCTGCGACGACGTCGCGACGCTCAATGACCACCGACTCCGGATGGTCGGAGCCTGGTGGGACGATGAGGAGCTCGATCTCGGTCCCAGTCTCCCCCCGAATCAGCTCCACAGCGCGGCGCAGGTCAAGCTCCTCCGCGTCCTGACCGTTGATCCCGAGGATCACCGTGCCCTTCGCGATCCCAAGATCTGCAGTGGGGGTGTCTTCAAAGACACGAAGAAATTCGATCCCTCGAGATGTCTTTCGGAGCTGCGCCCCAATCCCTGAGTACTCCAATTGCCGGCGCCCTGGCTCACTCGCGCTCAGGCGAATCTCGCCTAATTCCAGTTCATCGCCCTCGACGGGATCAATCCCGGACACCATCCGCGTCCGATAGCCCTTTGCGCTGGCCCTCAAGGTCAGCCGCTGCGCACGCAGCCCCTCAATCCTGAAATTCCCATCCGCGTCGGTCCGCGTATAAGCGCCCTCAGCACCACGCCCGTAGCCCTTGAACGTGACGCGCACAACCCCTTGGACAGGCTCCCCTGTCGCGTCATCGACCAAGCGCCCGACCGCCGCACCACCACCATCGCACCTTATAGTGCCAGCGTCCGCCACCTCATTGGCGACGACCTCCACGCCAGCCACCTCTGCGGGCAAGAGCCCGGGAGGTACGACGCGAACCGTATACGGACCCGGTGCCATGGAGCGCAGCTCAAACTTGCCCTCGCCGCTGCGGATCTGGCGGCGTTTACCGCCACGCTTGCTCCCTTCTGGCTTCGCGATAACCGTGAACACTCGAACTGGGCGCCCCGCGCTGTCCACGACGCGCCCAACGAGGCGCCCACCGGCCGTCAATTGGAGGGTCGGTTCATCATCAAATCGTGTCACCTCGAGCAGGGTGCTGGGCCCGTGATCGGTGTGACTGGCGCGGAGCGCGATCGGCAACTCCCGGACAGAGGGCAGCACAAACCGCCCCTGCCGATCGCTCCGGGTCACCGGACGACGACGCCACCGACCATCCGCCCCCCGCAGGGAGATAGCTGCATAAGCTGCGGGCTCTCCCTCCGGCGTCAGGACCAACCCGAGGATGCCATCGACTTCACGCATCTTGAGGGTCACCTCAACGTCCGCGTCCGTCTCCACCTGCACCTGAATGGGCGCCGCGAGCTCCCACCCAGCGAGCCTCGCCGTGACCTTGATACGCCCCGGTGGTACGCCCTCGAAGAGGAAGGCGCCGTCAGATTCGGACTCAGTCGTCCGGGGCCGCGCGGTGCCCCCTGTCACGATGCGCACCACGGCCCCTTCAAGGGCACGGCCAGAGGCATCCGAAACGCGGCCCAGGACCGTGCCACCCGCGACGAGGTGGATCGTCAGGTCGTGGAGCGTCCCACCTGGCTGCAGATAAAAGGACTCCGTCTCAGTAAACCCGTGTTCGTCGTGCTCCGCGAGCACCTGCATGCGGCCCGGCAGCAAACGCTTGAGGTCGAAGTGCCCTTTGTCGTTGGTGCGGGTTGGGATCGTCACGCTGAAGACCTCTGACTCACCAGGTGCCTCGAGATAAAGGAGCGTGAGCGTCACATCACTCAAGGGCCCTGATGGCCCAAGGACCTGGCCCGTCACCTGCGCCGAGCGGCTCACTCGGAGTTCGACCTCCTCCAGCGGCTCTCCCTCAAAGGTCACCTCGACGGGGGCTCCACCCGAGGGGCCCCCTCGCAAGTAGGCCTGGCTCTGAACGTCGAGCGCACACACACCTTCGGACACCGTCTCAAACACAAAGGCGCCGTCATCCTCGGTCACCGCACTCTGGACCTCACCAGAGCAGGTGAGCTGGACTTCTACTCCCGCGACACCGCGTCCGCCTGCGCGATCTACCACCGCCCCAGCCAGGTCTGGGGTGGCGATGACCTCAGGTGCCGAGACCACGGGAGGAGGCGACTCCGTGCGGAGCTCCTCCCCCTGCCCTTGCCACCAGAGCACGACGCCGCCAAGCACCGCGCAGAGGCCGATCCAGCGAACGCGACGGCTCAAATCGTGAACGGTAACGAGAACGTCTCGCTCGTCTCGCCCTTCGGGAAGATAGAGCGCCAGAATACGTTTGCGATGCAGCTCTTCTTGCGCTCGTTCTTGGTGCCCTTGATGCGCACGCTCGTCACCTTACCGGTCAGCGCGATCGTAAAGGTCACCTTCACTTTCTCATCTAGGTCACTCTTGCACTGCGCCAAGAGGCGCCGCTTCTTACCGATGATGCCCGTGATCTTCTTGGCACGGTCACTGAAGGTCGTCAGCCCTTTCTTCTCCGCCTTCTTCTTGCGGATATCCGACAAGGTCTTGGAAGCCGTCGGGAGCTTGATCTCCGCTTTCCCTCCCTTGGCCGCCGAGAGCTGTGAGAACTCCCGGGCGCTCATCTTCTTCACTTTCCCGGCGCGCTCGGCCTCTTTCTTGGCCTTCTGCGCGACACGAGGTTCACCACCGCTCTTCGCGGCCTTGGCCGCCCCCAACGACGCTGATTTCTTCTTCGACGTGGCCTTCGCCTTCGCAGGGCTGGCCTCAGCTCGCTTCGGCGCTACCTTGTCCGAAGGGGGCTGCGCGTCGCCTCCCTGCCTCCGATTCATCACACCACCCGGAGCGGCCGGCATGACCTCCTCCGATGGCACCTCATAGAGCGCTCGCTTCACCTCTGGGGCGGCCTTGCTTGGACCATAGTCCGGCTGCTCCGCAGAGTCCTGCATCGCGCCATTGAGCGCCACGGCGCCTACACCAAGGGCGATCAAGCCCGTCGCTGCAACGGCCACGATCATCGCCCGTTTTCGGGTGTTCGCCTCAAGCTTCTCGACGACCGAGAATTCTTTGCGAAGGGTCTTGAGCTCCGAGCGAGACGGCGCGTCGATAGCTGACAAGACATCGAGCTCTGGCGCGGCCTCTAGCGCCTTTTTCAGCATCGCCTTGTCGGTCTTGGATGCCTTGCCCGCGTACTTCATGCTCTGCCCAAGGATCGCCTCAAGCTGAGTCTGTGAGTCCAGCACGCCGGCCTTATTGCGCGGCGGCTTCTCGCCGATTGGTGGCGCGTCGGGTGCCTTGGGCTTGTCCTTGGACCACCCGGGGACCTCATCGAACCAAGCGTCTACATCATCCAGCCCATCGGAGGGCGCGGGCTTGGACACAGACTGAGGGGCCTCGGAAGCGTTTGGCTCCTCGGAAGCGTTTGGCTCCTCGGAAGCGTTTGGCTCCTCGGAAGCGTTTGGCTCC
>JBMYRH010000001.1:286879-477029 GCA_049602155.1 Myxococcota bacterium
CCTCAGATGCCACCTCGGCGGATGCCCCGACTCGTGCTCCCTGTGTCTGCTCGGCGGTGCCCTGTTCAGCCTCGGGTGCTGATGCGGGGTCAACCTGGTCACCTTGACCAGCGGCCTGAGCTATCGCATCGGTCACCTCAGGCTCTGCAGCCTCTGGGTCGGAGGGAGCCTCAGACGACGCACCTTCAGATGCGGCTCGTTCGCCATCGTCCTCGGAAGCGCTTGTCTGATCGCTCGGCTCGCCGGGGAGCTCGGGGACCACCTCCTCATTCGGCGCACTGGGGAGCTCGGGGATGTCATCCTCGATCGGCTCAACGGGGAGCTCGGGGGCCATCTCCTCGATCGGGTCGGAGGGCATGTCAGGCAACTCCGGGACTCCTCCCGGACTATCCAGCGCCTCCACGTCCATGAGCTCAACGAGGAGGTCTTCTTGGGTCGTCGAGAGGCCCTCTGACTGAACCACCTCTTCGATGTCAGGGATGGCCTCGCGCATCGCGGCCATTGGATCTTCGACGGTCTTGCTCTGATCCTCAACGAATCGAATCTCCCCAAACGCCTCACGGCTCTGGGGTGTCGGATCTTCGACCGTCTTCGCCTGAGAGTCCGCTGGACGCGTCGACATCGCAGCGAACATGGCGGCCGAGGCTTTCCCTACCTCGGACGTTGGCGCCTCGGTCGCAGCGGTGATGGAGGGCGACTCGGTGGCCACCGGGACCTCCACGGTCTGCGTCGCGAGCTCGGGTCGTGCTGCTCCCTCGGAGCTCTCCTGTGCCGCCTCAGGCACGTCCACAGGCGCCTCATGCGGCTCTGAGGGCGCTGAAGGCTCTTCTGTAGACATCTCATCAGCATCGGGAGCGGGCGCCACTGCGGAGGCAGGTGCGTCGCCCGCGTCGTTTTCCGATGCGGGCCCCTCAGTCAAGGACACGCCTTCCGCGTCCTCCTCGCGCGTCACGATGTCTGCTTCCGGGTCCTCGGTCGGCGCGCTCTCGACCTTAGGAGCGTCGACCGACGCCCCCTCGGTGGCTTCTGCTGAAGAGGCCTCCGCCTGCTCAACGACCGTGGCCGCTTCTGAAGGCGCCGCGGATGTGGGCGCTCCCGAGGCAGCGACCTCCCTCGGTTGAACCTCAGAGGCGACGACCTCCGGTTTCGACGATGACTCCGGCTCAACAGGGGCGTTTTCAGGCTCAACAGGGTCGATTGACTCGGGCGCAGGTGCAGGGCTGTCACTCTCTGCTGCCGCTGCAGGCGCGGCCTCCTGTGAGCGAGTCGTGACCTCTTGTGCGTCTTGTGGCGGGGGGACCACTACCGGCGGCACGGGCGGCGCTGACGCGGCAGCCAAGAGACGTTCGAGCACCCCGATCTCAGCGATCTTGAGCCAGGCCTCCATCCCCTCGCGCCACGCGTAGTTATCTTCTGAGATGGTCCCGTCTTGCGCCAAGGACACAAGTGACGCCAGCGTCATAGGGCCGTGCTGACGCCCTCGGACGGCGACAAACCACTCCGCCTCCGCGGCAGGGGTTGCCGGCGTAGACGCCGCGGGCAACGCAGGATCGCGCACGTGCACGACCGCCCCGCAGGATTTACACCGAACTCGAAGGACGCGACCTGCGACTTTCTCATCCGGCAGCTTGTAGCGCGTGCGGCATTTGCCACAGGCGAAGATCATAGTACGTCTCCCAAGGTGCGCCTTACCCGTAGACGCGACACTGTAACACTCGCTCCGTCCAGCGCCTAGGGCGTCGAGACGGATGCCCTAGATCGGCAGGTTTCGTAAGACGAACCCATCGAGCAACAGCCGCAGGAATCGTACTCTTCCGCAAACTCGCGCAGGGGAGCAGTGTGCGAAACACTTCCGAATGACGCGGCGTCCACCGCCGGAACCGCACGATCAGCAGGTCACAGGAGGGCGAGATGAGCCTTGACACATTACCGACCCAAGCTCTAGACTTCGCCGCCTATTGAGCATATAGCTCTAAATGCGCGGAATCTCTAGGTTTTCACCGCCTCTGAAGGTGGGTCGAGAGCCCCCGGGAATCCGCAACAATGTCAGGATTAAAGCGATTTACGCGTTTAACGGGATACGCGCGCCAGGTGCCGCGCACGAGAGGGAGACGACCATGGTTCAGTTGAGATGGCGGCTTCTGGCCGTATTTTGTTCGGCTTTGTTCGCAATGACAGTCATCGGCTGCGGCGGAGGCAGTGGCGGCGATCAGACGCCCACCACTGGCTGCAGCATCGAAGGAGTGGGCTGCTCCGAGTCGGTCTTCGGCCTGCAACTTGACTGCGAGTCCAACGGACACACCTGGGGCGCAATCACCTATGACAACCAGGCTGATTGCGTCGCCGCCGGTGGCGAGTGGACGGAACCCGACGACGGCACTGGCGACGGTACTGGCGACGGTACTGGCGACGGCACTGGCGACGGCACTGGCGACGGTACTGGCGACGGCACTAGCAACGGCAACGGCAACGGCGATGACGGCACCCCCGCGACTGGCGACTGCGCAGGCAAGACCTGTGGAGACGACGGCCAGGGCGGAAGCTGCGGCACCTGTGGCGCAGGCGACGTCTGCGACGCCAACGGCGTCTGCATCGCTGCTGCGGACTGTACAGATACGTGCGCGAGCACAGGGGCATCCTGCGGCACCGTCTGCGGCGAGAGCTGTGGCGTATGCGCCGTAAACGAGAACTGCAGCGCTGGCCAGTGCGCGTGCACCCCTGACTGCACCGGCAAGGTCTGCGGCGATGACGGCTGCGGCGGAACCTGTGGCGCAGGATGCGCAACGGGCGAGAACTGCAGCAACGGTCAGTGCGTTGACTGCTGTGCGGGCAAAGAGTGTGGCGTCGTGAGCTGTGGCTCCGGCACCGTCGAGTGTGGCACCTGCACGGGCGCAGAGACCTGTGGCTTGGACAACACCTGCGGCATCCCAGGCCTGCCCAACGGCTCCTTCTGCGGCATCACCGCCGAGTGTCAGCCGAACATCCCGAACCCCCAGGATCCCTCAGAGGAGATCGCGAACCCCGAGTACCCCGGTTGCACCAGCGACCAGTGTGACTCCAACTTCTGCCTCTCCGACTTCGCTCCTGGCGAGGCTGTCTGGATCGACGCATGCTCGGTCAAGTGCACGATCACCAAGGACGACGTCAACAACGACACCGGCCTCCCCGGCGCTGACGGCGTCGAGGACGAGGACGCCCCCTTCACGGACTGCACCGGCTTCGAGGGTGGCGGACCAAACGGCGACTCTTGGAAGTGCGTCAGCTCTGGCCTCCCCGGCCAGGCCGCGACTGCGCTCTGCGTCCCTGGCACCACCTTCCGTGAGTGCGACGCAGACAGCGACTGCCCGGGCGAAGAGACCTGCCAGCTCACGCAGCTCGGTGGTCAGATGCAGGAGCGCTGCATGACCCCCGTCAGCACAGGTGACTGGGGCCAGGCCTCGTACCCGACCGGCATCTGCAACAGCGATCCATTCGACGGCGACGTGCACCTCTGCACCGGCGGCCTCTGCTTCACCTTCGGCTGCGTCCACTTCTGCTCGGACGACGCTGACTGTGACACCACCAAGATCGGTGACGGCGGCGCATGCATCGGCGGCGAGTGCTCGAACTGGCCTGGCAAAGAGTGCGCCGCAGACCTCGACTGCTCGGCATGGGAGTGCAACACCCCCTACAACCCGTTCGGCGACAACCTCCCCAGCTACTCCACTGGCATGTGCTTCCCCTCCGGCTGTGAGGACCAGAGCGATTGCCCTGACAACTTCTACTGCCGCTGGTGGTGGAATGGTGAGGAGACCATCGAGGCCGGCGGATGGGATCACCTCTGCCATGGCGCGTACCCCGACGGGGCTGAGCTCGGCGAGGCCTGCGACGCAGACCCCTCCGACAACATCCCAGGCGCTACCTGCGCTGCCCAAGACCTCTGCGTCGGCGGCTTCTGCTCCGCAATCTGCGCGACGGATGACCAGTGCGACACCGACGGCCCTGCCAACCAGAAGTGCGTGGTCGACGAGGTCCCCTTCGACACCGATGACGACGGCTTCTACAACTACGTCCTCTCCTTGAACTACTGCCGCGCCTTCGAGGGCTACACCGGCGACTGCTTCTCCGAGATGACCTGTGGTGACGGCGAGTCCTGCAGCCCTTACGAAGTGGAGAACTGGATCGAGGACCCGGCTAACCCCGGTGAGATGATCCCTCACCCCGACGGTGGCTTCACCTTGAAGGGTGCCTGCACCGCAAACGACGAGAGCGCCGGAGCGCTCGGCACCTGGGGTGACTCCTGTGGTGTCGCTGGTACCGCGCCTTGCGAGTCCTTCTGCCTCGGCGCCGATGAGGCCGCCGGCGTCGCAGGAATCTGCACGCAGCTCTGCGAGAGCCACACCGACTGCCCGACAGTCGGCGAGGGTGACAACCAGATGCAGGGTCGCTGCCAGGGTGGTTCGAACTTCCGCGCTGGTTGGGGAACGACCTTCGACGTCATCACCGACGACCTCTACTACAGCCTCTGTGTCCCGACGACGCCGTCCTCTGAGCAGGACTGCAGCGACGGCACTGGCTGCCCCGAGGGCGAGGGCTGTGTCGGCTACCAGATCAACTTCGGTCCAGACTACGCAGCCAAGACTGAGTACGTCTGTGAGGACACCACTGACTCCGCCGGTGCTGCACCGTCGAAGAGCACCGGTGACTCCTGTGACCCCGAGGCAACCGATGGTCAGGGCAACCCGATCACCGAGTGCGGCGGCGTCTACTGCGTCGGCGATGTCGTCACCGCGGATGAGGCTGACCAGCAGTACTACTGCTCGCAGACCTGTAACCCCGACAACGACACGTGTGCAGCTGATGGTTCCCCAGACATGGTCTGCCACGGCAGCATCTCGATGCCGAAGAAGGGCGCATATGCTGAGAACCAGAGCATGCTCTACACGTGCCAGAAGGACCAAGAGTGCACCGCATGCGGCATCCACTCTGACTGTGTCGGCAACCGTGTGTGCGTGAACATGGGCACAGACGACGCGGACAATGCGTTCTACGCATGCGTCGACGCCTGTGAGGCTGACGGCGACTGCGGCAGCGGCAGCTGCACCGAGGGCATGGACGGGTTCTCGAACCCCGCCATGGGCTGCTTCGACGAAGGCACCAACAAGTGCACCAACTAGGTTAGAAGCCGGCGACCAAAGGTCGCCACGATCCGTCAAGGGGCGGGGAGCAGAGCGCTCCTCGCCCCTTTTCTTTTTTGAGCATATTTAGGCTTCGCAGTGGTCCGTTCAGATAGGGGCTAGATGTCGCTTGACGACCGCATAGCCCCGTGCTACTTGCCGGGCGCCTTCGGGCGACCCACGGTGCAGGACACGAGGACTATACGCCATGCTGCCCTCTCTCCAGGAACATATCCTACAAGCCGGAACGGTCGATCTCGACGGGTCTTATCTCGTCCAGTTGGCCATATTCATGGTGTTTGCCGTGATCTTGAACTTCCTCGTGGTCAAGCCACTGGGTCGTTTGCAAGAGCTCCGGTACGCACGCATGGCTGGCGCGCGTATCGAAGCTGAGAAGATGGATCTCCGCGCTGCCGAGGCAAGGAACTCCTACGAAGGCAGCATCACCGATGCTCGCAATACCGCTGTAGGCCTCCGCGAGACGGCACGTGACGCCGCGACATCGACGGTCCGCAGCTCGGTCGAGGCCGTCAAAGGTGAGTCCGCGAAGAGCCTCGAGGCTGGCCGCGCCGTCCTTAGTGAGAGCGCCGAGAAGAGCAAAGTTCAACTTGAGGCGGAGGTCCAGACCCTCGCCACCCTGATCGCCGACGAGCTCCTGAACACGAAGGGGGGCGCAGCATGAAGAGCGGACGGATCACGCAGCTGACGATGGTCGCCTGCCTTATTCTCGCCGCCACACCAGCGCTGGCAGGTGGGTTCGAGTTCCAAAAACATGGCTTCTACCTGATCGACGTCATGATCTTGGTCGCCCTCGGAGTGACCTTCTTGAAGGGCCCCGCCCGAGCCTTCCTCGAGAAGCGGCATGAGACAGCACGCCTGGAGATGGACGAGGCGATGTCTGTAAAGACGACCGCTGAGGCTCGCCTCCAGAAGTATGAGAGCGCGCTCTCAAACCTGAATAACGAGGTCGCTGAGCTCAACGAGGCGTTCCGCACGGACGGCGAGCGTGAAGCAGCCCGAATCATTCAAGAGGGTGAGGACACCGCCGAGAAGATCCGGCGCGACTCCGCGGAGACCCTCTCTCGTGAGGGTACTCAGCTGAAGAACGAAATTGAGCGCTCCGTCGCCACCCAAGCGTTGGCCCGCGCCGAAAGCATGATCCAGTCCCGTCTTGATGCGCAGACCCACCAGGCGCTCATCGAGACCTTTATCGCTGACCTCGAGAGCCGCGACGAGCTCGGCTCGTTCACGGGATAAGGGGAGCACCTTGAGCGACTCCAAAATCGCACGCCGATATGCACGGGCTCTCTCCGAGCTCTGCGACGCCTCTGGCGACCACGTCCAGGTGGGCCAAGAGCTTCAAGCCTTCGCTGATGCATACCGCGACAGCGCTGAGCTTCAGGGGGTCTTAAAAAACCCCACCGTGGATCTCGCGCTGAAGCAGTCCGTCTTGAGCGCTGTCCTGAACAAGCTCAACACTCAAAATGCGACCCATAACTTCCTCTTGGTCTTGCTCGACCGTGGTCGAATTGAGGTCGTGGAGGATGTCGCCAAAGCCTTCGAAGCGATCGTGGACATCGCGGCCAAGCGCCTGAGGGCGACCGTCACGAGCAGTGTCCCGATGGCAGACACTGATCTAGATCGTGTGCGCACTGCACTCGGTCGCCTCACGGGTCAAACCGTGACATTGGATGCCCGAGTAGACGCCGAGTTGATCGGTGGCGCTCAGGTTCAAATAGGCAACGTGCTGCTGGACTCCAGCATCCGGAGCCACCTCGATAAATTGCGTGACCAGCTAGTTAACTAGCTCAAACGGAAACCCACCAACGACCCCAAACGGGGAGTTAAGTCATGAACATCAGCGTTGCCGAGATCAGCAGCATCATTAAGCAGCAGGTCACCGACTACGACAAAACGGTCGATGTCAGCGAGACCGGAACAGTTCTCACAACCGGTGACGGCATCGCCCGTCTTCACGGTCTTGAGAATGCCATGGCGGGCGAGCTCTTGGAGTTTCCCCACGACGTCGTGGGTATGGTCCTGAACCTCGAAGAAGACAACGTCGGGGTTGCCCTGCTGGGTAACGCCAACAAGATTAAGGACGGTGATGTCGCGCGACGCACTGGCAAGATCGTCAGCGTCCCCGTCGGACCGGGTCTCTTGGGTCGCGTGGTCAACTCCTTGGGTCAACCGATTGACGGCAAGGGCGCCATCGACTCGACGGAGTTCCGTCAGGTCGAGACCAAGGCGACCGGCATCGTCAGCCGTAAGTCTGTCCATGAGCCCCTTCAGACGGGACTCAAGGCGATTGACGCGATGGTCCCCATCGGTCGTGGCCAGCGTGAGCTCATCATCGGCGACCGCCAGACGGGTAAAACCGCCGTCGCCGTCGACACGATCATCAACCAGAAGAACACGGACGTGTACTGCATCTATGTGGCCATCGGCCAGAAGCAGTCCACCGTCGCGCAGGTCGTCGACAAGCTCGAGAAGAACGGCGCGATGGACTACACCATCGTCGTGAGCTCCTCGGCTGCCGAGATGGCGCCACTGCAGTTCCTCGCCCCCTACGCAGGGTGTGCAATGGGCGAGTGGTTCCGCGACAACGGCAAGCACGCTGTCATCATCTACGATGACCTCTCCAAGCAGGCTGTGGCCTACCGCCAAATGTCGCTGCTGCTTCGCCGTCCTCCGGGTCGTGAGGCGTACCCAGGTGACGTCTTCTACATTCACTCCCGCTTGCTCGAGCGCGCCGCTAAGTTGAATGACGACTTGGGCGGAGGAAGCTTGACGGCGCTGCCCATCATTGAGACCCAAGCGGGCGACGTGTCGGCGTACATCCCGACCAACGTGATCTCGATTACGGATGGCCAGATCTTCTTGGAGTCGGACCTCTTCTACCAGGGTGTGCGTCCCGCGATTAACGTGGGTGTGTCCGTGTCCCGCGTGGGCTCGGCGGCACAGACCAAGATCATGAAGAAGGTGTCTGGCACCTTGAAGCTCGACCTCGCTCAGTTCCGCGAGTTGGCGGCGTTCTCTCAGTTCGCGTCGGACTTGGATGCAGCGACGCAGCGTCAGCTGGCCAAGGGTGAGCGCCTGGTGGAGCTCCTCAAGCAGGGCCAGTACGCCCCGATGGGCTACGCAGAGCAGGCGCTGATCATCTTCGCGGGCACCGCGAAGGAGAACTTCGTCGCCTCCATCCCAGTCGTTGACATGGCCCGCTACGAGACTGAGCTGATGGACTACGTCCGAACGCGCCACAGTGGGCTCTTGGCCGAAGTGACTGAGGTCGCAGCGCTCAACGATGATATCCGCGGTAAGTTCGTCTCCCTGCTCAACGAGTTCGGTGAGATCTTCCAGGCCAGTGAGACTGACTGATGCCCAGCCTTAAGGACATCCGCAAGCGGATCGGCTCGGTTAAAAACACCCAGCAGATCACCAAGGCGATGAAGATGGTCGCGGCGGCGCGCCTTCGTAAGGCGCAAGAGTCGATCGAGACCATGAGGCCGTATTCGTACCGCCTCAAGGACATCATCGCTCAGCTGGCGGCCCGCGCCGACGCAGAGGATCACCCTCTGTTGGCGCAGCGCGAGCCAGAGCGCGTTCGCATCCTAATGATGACGAGCGATCGTGGTCTGTGCGGCGGCTTCAACGCCAACGTGAACCGGACGACAGAGCGTTACCTGAAGAATAACGAGCTCGGGCACAAAGAGATCACGCTCGACGTGATTGGTCGCAAGGGTAACGACTACTTCAAGAACCGTGATGCGACTGTGGGGCGTTACTTCGACGACGTCCTCACGAACGTCGGCTTGGAGAAGGCGAGCGACATCGCGGAGAAGGCGATCAGCGACTTCATCGAGGGAGACCTTGACGCTGTCTACGTCATCTACAACGAGTTCAAGTCGGCCATGACGCAAGAGGTCATCGTGGAGCAGCTGCTCCCCGTGGTCCCAGCGGAGGCGCCAGAGGATGGCCAGCTGGGGGAGTTCATTTACGAGCCCTCCAAAGAGGCCCTGCTTGATGCCGTGATTCCTCGGGACATCACGGTTCAAATCTACCGCATGCTCCTTGAGAGTGTCGCCTCCGAGATGGGCGCACGGATGAGCGCGATGGATAACGCGACCAAGAACGCAGGCGAGCTGATTGACAAGCTCACCCTGCAATACAACCGAGCACGTCAGGCCAACATTACGAGCGAGCTGATGGAGATCATCAGCGGCGCTGAGGCCATTAGCTAGTTACCCAACTCCCCGCCAAGGCGAACGCCGAAGCGGCCGACCGCTTCCAACGAGAGGACAACGATGGCAGCTGCAGTCGAAATCACAGATTTCCCCAAGGGACGTATCACTCAGGTCATCGGCCCCGTGGTCGATATCGAGTTTCCCGAGGGTGACCTCCCCGAGATCAACACCGCGCTTCGCGTGACGAACACCACGATCGACGATCGTGAGTGGAACCTCGTCGTCGAGGTTGCTCAGCACACGGGTGACCGTGGCGTCCGCACAATCGCGATGGACACCACCGACGGTCTCATTCGTGGTGCCGCCGTGATGAACACGGGTCACCCAATCCTGATGCCCGTGGGCGAAGGGACCCTGGGTCGCATCATGAACGTCATCGGCGAGCCCGTCGACGAGGCAGGCCCCGTGATCGTGGAGTCTTACTCCCCGATTCACCGAGAGCCCCCCTTGCTGGTCGACCAGAACGTGAACGTTGAGGCCTTCGAGACCGGCATTAAGGTTGTGGACCTCCTCGCTCCCTACCGACGTGGTGGCAAGATTGGCCTCTTCGGTGGTGCTGGCGTGGGCAAAACCGTCCTCATCATGGAGCTCATCAACAACATCGCGAAGCAGCACGGCGGTGTGTCTGTGTTCGGTGGTGTCGGCGAGCGTACCCGTGAGGGCAACGACTTGTGGCACGAGATGCGTGAGTCCAAGCTCGGCTCCGGCGAGACGGTGCTCAGCAAGACAGCCCTTGTCTACGGTCAGATGAACGAGCCTCCAGGGGCCCGTGCACGTGTGGCGCTCTCAGCACTTACTGTGGCTGAATTTTTCCGCGACGAGCGTGGCCAGGACGTGCTGCTCTTCATCGACAACATCTTCCGCTTCACGCAGGCGGGCTCCGAGGTGTCCGCGCTCCTCGGTCGTATCCCCTCCGCAGTGGGCTACCAGCCAACGCTGGCCACTGAGATGGGCATGCTTCAAGAGCGCATCACCTCAACCAAGCAGGGCTCGATTACGTCCGTTCAGGCCATCTACGTGCCTGCAGACGACCTTACCGACCCGGCACCAGCGACTGCATTTGCCCACCTCGACGCCACGACGGTGCTCTCTCGTCAGCTCGCGTCCTTGGGTATTTACCCCGCAGTGGACCCGCTCGACTCGACGAGCACCATCCTCGATCCTCAGGTCGTCGGTGAGGATCACTACCAGACCGCGCGTATGGTTCAGGAGATCCTCCAGACCTACAAGGACCTCCAGGACATCATCGCGATTCTTGGTATGGACGAGCTCTCAGAGCAGCAGAAGCAGGTCGTGAGCCGCGCCCGTAAGATCCAGCGCTTCTTGAGCCAGCCTTTCCACGTGGCCGAGGTCTTCACCGGTACCCCCGGTGTTTACGTGACCCTCGAAGACACGATTGCGGGCTTCAAGGGCATCTGTAATGGCGATTACGATCACCTCCCTGAGCAGGCCTTCTACATGGTCAGCACCATCGATGAGGCGGTTAAAAAGGCGGAGACGCTTTAATCGCGTAGGAGTCTATGATGCAACTCAGCGTTGTTACCCCGATGGGGTCCAAGGTCGATACGACGATTACCCAAGTCACTGTGCCAGGTGAGCTTGGTGATATGGGCATCTTGCCTGGTCACCGCGCACTGCTGAGCAGCTTGGGAGTCGGGACCCTCTCATACACCTCCGAGGGCCGCGTCTCCTACTTGGCGGTGAGCGGTGGATATGTGGAGGTCGACGACGGCGGTGTCATCGTCGTCACCGAGACCGCAGAAGCGCCTGAAGACATTGACGTAGAGCGTGCGAAGGCTTCCCTCGCGCGCAGCCAGGAGGAGTCCGCAGGGCTCGCAGCGGACGCTGTCTCCGAGCAGGCTCGTATCGCCGCCTCTATCCGGCGCGCCAACAACCGTATCGAAGTCGCGAAGCACAACAAAACTTCGATCTAGAGCTAACTCAGGAGCTACAGCGTGAGCGACGTCAACACCCTAGTCGGCATGGGCAGTCACTTTGAAGGCAAGATGACCTTCGAAGGTGTGGTGCGCGTCGACGGGAGCTTTGAGGGCGAGATCGTCAGTGACGATACGCTCATTATTGGCGAAGGCGCAGAAGTCCATGCCTCGCTCGATGTCGCTACAGTCGTCATCTACGGCACAGTCTACGGAAATATCCGAGCGACAAACTGCGTTGAGCTGCACGCTCCGGGCCGCCTTGTCGGCAATATCATAAGCCCGTCCTTGGTCGTGGAGCGTGGCGCCATCTTTGATGGCAGCTGCCGCATGGGCGCTGTGGATTGGGTTGAGGATGAGGATGGAGAGGCTACGGTGAGCGTCCCTGCCATGGACGAACAGCCCGCGAGTTAGCCGCTTAGAGAAGACACGAGGACCGTCGGGGCCGAATGGACTCCGCTCGTGAGGTCCCCTATGGAGACTCGACCAGGAGGCTGGCGATGATCGAAGTGAAGAACTTGAACAAGGCCTATGGGTCGCTTCAGGCGGTCCGCGATGTGAGCTTCGCGATTGAGCGTGGTGAAATCGTAGGCTTCCTCGGCCCCAATGGTGCCGGGAAGTCGACGACCATGAAGATCATCACCGGGTTTATCCCGCAGTCGGATGGCACGGTCACCGTGGACGGGACAGACATCGGCAAAGACTCATTGGCGGTGCGCAAGCGGATCGGCTATCTGCCCGAGTCCAACCCGCTCTACACCGACATGTTGGTCTACGACTACTTGGAGCACGTCGCCACCATCCGAGGGGTCGCCAAGAAGGAGCGACACGGTCGAATCGCGACGGTGTCCAACCTGTGTGGCCTCGCAGATCGCGTGGGTCAGCAGATCGCGACCCTCTCCAAGGGGTTCCGACAGCGGGTTGGGCTCGCCCAAGCGCTCATCCATGATCCAGACATCCTGATCCTGGACGAACCGACGAGCGGCCTGGACCCCAACCAAATCGTTGAGATCCGAAACCTCATCAAGCGTCTCGGTGAAAACCGAACGATCATCCTCTCGACGCATAACCTCCCCGAGGTGATGGCCACCTGCAGCCGCATGTTGATCATCCATAATGGGCAGCTAGTCGCGGACGGCACCCCCTCGGATCTTCAAGCACGGGAAGAAGATACCCAGCGCGTGAAGGTGGTCGTCAGAGGGGCTGACGCAAGCGCAGTGCAAGCTGCATTGAGCGGCATCGAGGGCGCAGACGCTGTCCAGAATGCGCTCACTGCAGAAGCTCAGGCGGTAGCCTTCGAGGTGCTCGGCGGGCGTGAGGCGGCCCTTCGACCAGCTATCTATCGCCTCGCTGTAGAGCACAACTGGGAGCTCATCGAGCTGCACCGCCAAGTGCTCGACCTCGAGGGCATCTTCCGCAAGCTCACGCAGGTGGTCTGAGATGGAATCTTTACGCAACATCAGCGCCATCGCTCGTCGTGAGCTTGGCCTCTACTTTAACAGCCCCATCGCGTACATCGCGGTCACGGTGTTTCTGTCCATCTGTGGGGTCTACCTCTTCGTCATCTATCCCTTCTTTGAGGGAAACCAGGCGACGATTCGGCCGTTGATCGAGCAGATGCCGCTCTTCTTCATCCTCTACGCGCCCGCCATCACGATGCGCCTCATCAGTGAGGAGAAGCGGTCGGGGACGGTGGAGCTTTTGGCGACGTGGCCTGTGACAGATCTTCAGATCATCCTGGGCAAGTTCGCCGGAGCATTGGGGCTACTCGTCGTCACACTCGGGTTGAGCTTGGTGTTCCCGCTCATCGTCTCGAGCCTTGGGGAACTCGACACGGGCCTCGTAATTGGCTGCTACACGGGCCTCTTCTTGGTCGGCGCGGCGTATATGGCCATGGGCCTCCTGACCTCGACATGGACTCAGAACCAAATCGTGGCCTTCATCCTGGCTGTCCTGCTCTGCACCTTCTTTTATGGCGTGGACGCGCTGGTGGCTGAAGTGTGGTCCTCGGCGCGAGACGCCTTCGCCTTCCTCTCCTTCAAGGTCCACTTCGCCAACATCGCCCGCGGTGTCATCGACACTCGCGACGTCATCTTCTACCTGACCGTCATTGGAGGCAGCCTCGCGGCCGCCACACTGTCGCTTCAGGCACGGAACTGGAAGTAGGGGGATATCATGGCTACACCTACCAAACTCACTGGAAGCCTGTACGCGTTCGCTGTCTTCCTCGGCATCGTCGCTGTCGCAGTCCTCATTAACGTCATCTCTCAGGGAGCCTTCGGCCGGCTCGATCTGACCGAGAACAACCTGAACACGCTCTCTCAGGCCTCCATCGACGCGGTCTCCGAACTCGATGAGGTCGAGGTGACTGCGTACATCTCTAGCGATTTGCCCGAGACAATCCGTGACCCATCGGGTCGCGAGCGCGTCATGCGGCTGGTCGTTCAGAAGTTCAAAGACCGCCTCGAAGAGTATCGCTCTTACTCCAATGGCAACATGACCCTCCGCTTTGAGACTGAAGAGATCGTCGACCGGGCCAAGGCGGCGAAGCTCCAAGCCTTCGCTGGCGACGAAGCCACCGCCACCGATGGCCAGTTGAAGTTCAAGGAATATGTCCTTGGGGCGACGTTCAGCTACAAGAACGTGATGGAGGTGCTCCCCCTCGCGATGCACCCCGAGCACTTCGAGTTTGAACTCACGAAGATCTTCACACGGCTCAAAGAGAAGGCCGCCAACTCGGTCCTGATGAAGGACGTCCTCCGCGCCGGTGAGGCGGTCGACCAAGCGGTTGAGAGCTGTAACCAAAGCGTCGTGGCAGCGAAGCC
Source organism: Myxococcota bacterium (assembly GCA_049602155.1). Classification (GTDB taxonomy): domain Bacteria; phylum Myxococcota_A; class UBA9042; order PHBI01; family JBMYRH01; genus JBMYRH01. Next base: position 301,039 of record JBMYRH010000001.1, read on the forward strand.
CGCCGAGAACGCACCCTCAAACCCCTTTGGACTCCTCTCTAAGGAGGCCTCTCAGGCGCGGGTCGCCGCGTTCGTCAACGCGCTCCCAACAATTGAAGGCGACTGTGCAAAGCTTGCCCCCGCCATCGAAGGGGCCAACGCACTCAAGGGACAGCACGAGAATTTAGATCGCGTCCTCATCCTGACGAACGCCTTCCAAGAGACCCTGACAGCCTTCAAGCAAGGGCTGGCCTCGGCAGATGAGCAACAGCAGGGGCAGGCGGCGGCCGTCTCGCAGCAGCTGACTGCGCTCGGTGATGAGGTCGGTCGGGAGTACGATGACTTGGTCGATGCCCCCGGACGCAAGAGCGTCGGCTTCGTGTGCGTCGGGCAAACCTTCTGCCCTTTCCCCGCAGCGACGCCGCTGATCCCGGCTGAACTGCAGCCGGTGATCGCCCAAAAGAACCCATTCGCTCAGCAGATTGTCGGCCAGCTCCAGAAGATGGAGGAGAGGATGAGTATGATCCTCGCCAACGTCGAACAGAACCTCTTCCGTCGACGTGGGTTCCACATCGACCGTGTCGAGCTGGACAAGCCCGTACCGACGACGATCTCTTCGTTGGTCATCTTCGGCCCCAAGGCCTCCTTCACGGACTGGCAGCTCTTCCAGCTCGACCAATTCGTCATGCGCGGAGGCTCCTTGGTCGTGTTCGCAAACCCTTGGGATGTGAGCCTTCAAAACCTGTCGCCGCAGGGTGAGATGAGCGTGAGCGGCTTAAAGCAGAACACGTCAAACATCGGTGACATCCTCGCGCACTGGGGTATCAAGCCCACAGGCGCCCTCGTCGCCGAGCCGCAGTCCAACGATGAAGTGACCGTCCTGGCCCTCATCCGGCAGGGCCAACTCACTTGGCAGACCCAGCGGAAGTTCCCCTACCCGCTCCTCCCTGTGCTCAACACCTTCGATGATGCGAGTCCACTCGTCCGGTCAGTCGCGTCATTAAGCCTCCCCTTCACGACCCACCTTGAGCTCAGCGCAGCTGAAGGCCGAGATGTCACGGCCCTTGTCTCTACGAGCCCTGGTGCAGTGACCGTGACAGATCCCGCCTTCCCGGTGGAGCCCAACGCTCAAACCGGGCGCTTGGCGACGATGCAGGGGAGCGGTCCGCTGGTGGTCGCCGCGACCTCGACGGGCAACTTCTCCAGCTACTTCCAGGGGAAAGAGGCCCCCAAAAACCCCTCGCCCGAGGCGAGTAAAGACGGTGAAGACGCCCCGCCTGAGCCCAAAACCGAACCACGCCTAGACAGTGGAGAGGGTCGTATCCTCGTCATCGGCTCGAACCTCGGCCTTGAGCCCCTAGGCCGAGAGGCCATCTTTGAGGGCTTTGAGCTCACGATGCTCACGGAGCAGAACTTCGAGGTCATGGACACGGCACGTCAGTGGGTCGCAAACCTACAGAACTGGGAGGTCCGCCTCGGACAGGTCCAGCATACGCTGTCTGACAACCTCCAGTTCCTCTTCAATGTGCTCGATTGGTCAATCCAGCAAGAGGGGCTGGTCGAGATCCGCTCCAAGCAGTACACGCGACGGCCGCTCGAGCAGCTCGATGAGGGCGAACAGAGCATGATGAAGGCAGTCGGCATCGGGCTTGTCCCGCTGCTCTTCATTCTGTTTGGGATTCTCCGCGCGTTCCTGCGCAAGGCTCGGACGCGACGACTGAAGGTGTGATCCGATGAAGAAGACGCTGCTCAAGCTCCTGACCCTTGTCACCGCGCTGGCGGTCGCCGCCTTCCTCGTGAACCGTGAGGAGCCAGCACCGGCGCCCAAGACACTCGAGATCGCCGGGTATGCGAGCCCGCAAGAGCTTGAGGCTGAGAAGGGGCGTGGCATCTTGGATGGCCCCGCTGATATCGCTTACCCCATCGACGAGATCGTGATCACGAAGGGCGAGCAGACCACGCACCTCGTGCGCTCTGGCAGCGGCAAAGACCTCCTGTGGAACCTGACGGCCCCCATGGAGGCCCCGGCCGTGAAGTTCCGCGTCGAGAAGATGCTCAAGCTCTTCAAGGAGAAGACGGAGAGCGTCCACACCAAGCGTGTCCGCCCTGCCGATCATGGCCTCTTCGACCTCGAAGCCGAGCGACGCATCCGCGTCACTCTGAAGTCAGCAGGTGCCGTCTGGGAGGGCGCTGACTTGGTCATCGGTCGTGTCGAGGAGTCGGAGAGCCAGGCCTCGCAAGACGGCATCACGAAGGACACCTGGGTTCTGATCGCGGGGGATGAGGAGACCGCGTATCGACTGGCTGGCAAGGACCTGAGGACAGAGTTCATGACGCCGCTCTCTGAGCTCCGAGATAAGAAGCTCTTCACCGTGCAGCCCAACGACATCGTCCACATCACGGTGACCACGCCCGATGGCTCCACCGTCGCCCTCGATGGGCAACGCACAGAGGTCCCTGCGAAGGAGACCGACAAGCCCGCAACCGCGACTGTCGCATGGGCGATCACCAACCCAAGCGGGTTTAAGGCCGATGACAGCGTCCGCACCTTCGCGCGTCACATTAGCAATGCCCGCGCAAAGACCTTCATCGCTGCCGCCGAGGGACCTAAGGGCGGACTAGGCGACGAGGCATGGCACATCAGCGCGCGTACCCACGAGGGGAAGACCTTGGGCCTGCGTATCGCGGACGGTGGTGACCCTACATGGGGCCAGGTCGATGGGACCACCGAGTGGGTACAGCTCGACCCCCACGTCGTAAAGAACCTCCAGCAATCCCTGCCCGACCTGCGCGATAAGACCCTCTGGTCCGTGCCTAAAGAGCAGATCACAGCGGTGTCCTTCGGCCCCAAGGACGGCGAACAAGTGACGGTGACGCGACAAGCCAACGGTTGGGTGATGAACCAGGGTGGCCCCGCCGACATGGACTCTCACCTTGGCTCCCTAGCAACGCTCAAAGCCAAGCGCTTCGCGAAGTCGACCGAGCTGAGCGCAGCGAGAGCGTCCCTCGGCGCTCCGAGCTTTAAGGCACAGCTCACCACCTCTGCGCGCACCTACCAGCTCGTTGTAGGGCCCGCGCTCACAGAAGGTGCGCTCAAAAACAACCGGTGGGCGGCGGTCGACTCCGGCCCCCCTGTGCTCCTCGCCGGGTTCACAGCCAAGCACTTCCAGAAGACGCGCTCTGACGTCCAACAGAAGCGCTTCTTCATGCTGACTCGCGACACGATTCAAGCCCTGAGCGTCACGCACCCGGATGGCAGCAAGGTGGCGCTAGCCCGCGCGCGCCCCGGGGGCCCACTTGAGCTGACCAATCCGCCCGACGGTAAGGCGACGAAGCAAGCCGCAGTAGGCACTATGGTGGGGACGCTCCCTAACCTGAAAGCGAAGACCTTCGAGACCGCGACGACCCTCAAGGCAGCAGGGCTTGTCCCTGAGACGAGCTATCGGGTCGTCGTCCGCGACACGGCTGGAGCCGAGCACGTGCTGCTCGTGAGCACACAGACAGCCGGACCTGACCCTTACGCCGTCGCGCTGACGGGGCCGCTAGCGAAGCAAGTCGCGACCATCAGCAACTTCCAAGCGCTCAACCTCAAGAAGACGACGTCCGAGCTCAGCGAGTGAGGGAGACTGGGCGCCACTTGTAGCCCACGTTCCGGATCGTCTCGATGGCTTGCGCATGGGTCGTGCCCAATTTTGCGCGGATGCGGCGCACATGAATATCTACCGTGCGGGAGCCTCCGTAGTAATCGAGCCCCCACACTTGAGCCAACAACTGATCACGGCTGAAGACACGGCCCGGCCGACCCGCGAGGAAGCTCAGCAGCTGGAATTCCTGGTACGTGAAGTCGATGACTGAGCCATCTACCGACACCTCCCAAGCAGTCAAATCAATGCAGAGCCCTTCGTTGACGATGCGATCGTCGCTGTCCCGTCCGGCGGTCATCACCAGGCGTCGGGCGCGCGCGAGTAGCTCTTCTGAGTGAACAGGCCGAATCACAAAGTCATCTAGGCGACCGATAGCAATGGCATTCGTCGCTTGTTCAGGCTCGATCAAGGCGACGAAACGTACGGAAGACATCCCGGGAGCTCCCAAGAAGACTTCGACCGTCGAACGGACGGGGCGCCCCCGTGGGACGTCGACGATGACGAGATCGGGGCGCTCCCGAGCGAGTTGGTCGCGGTTCAAGTCGAGGCGCCGACTAAACACGCGCCACCCCGCATCCCTGAGGGCCTGTACCGCGGAGACTTCTGAGCCATCGCATGCGCTTAGAAAGACGAGCGAGTCCATCACATCGCCCTCGTCGCGCTGGAGGCCTGTAACCGCCGGCATATCGGGCGCTGCCCTGGGTGGATGGCTCTGGGGGGGCGACGGATCATCTCAGCAACATGGCTAGAGCGAGTTCGCGGTGATGAGCCATCGTTCTCCCGAGCGCTCCATACGAATTGGCGTGGGTATACTGCGGCGCGGGTTGTTCAAGGGAGCGACAAAGATACGCACATGCCGAGTCGCCTCAGTGGGGGTTGGGGGATCCATCCGGACGAGCGTGAACCCCCCCCTGCTCTCCGGCAGCACATAGTCCTTGACGTGCGACTTGAAGCGCTTCCAAGAGTAACGACGAATCAACTCGACGGCCCGTGATTTCCCACCACGGCGGGCCTTCGACTTCGACGTATCCTTCCGCGTTCCCTTGCGGCTGGGGTGAACAAGCGCCAAGTAGGCCTCAAAGCCCTTGGACTCATCAGCCTCAAGCGCGGCTACAAGCGCGGCCTGCACGGTCGCCTCGGGAGACCCCGGCTGCGAAAACTGAACAATTCTTGGCTCTTTCACAGGATCGGCGGCGTGGGCTACGGACACTCCCAATGCAGCAACGACGCACAAGAGCCCTAATCCAATCTGAGCGGTTGTCCTGCGCTTCGCCACGGGCTCTCCCTTTCAAATCTCATCCTAAGCTCATAGACAGTATCGAAGCCTCCCATGCGACGGGTCAAGGTGAGCGCCCCTGAGTTTCTTGCCTGGTGACGTGCATCACCTCATCGTCATGGGATGAGAGGACATCACATCCCCTTCTTGTTGATCCTGAGCATGGCCACCCCGATCGAGGTCAGCGCGGCGGCTCCAGCAGCGCCAAGCACATGGCAGACCTCATGGAGCGAGGCCGCTGGAGTACGAGGCGCTTCATCAAGCCTTGGCTCTCCAGCGCAAGGCAACTTGCAGGGTGGGCTTCGGCTCCCTAGCAGAGGAGCTGGGTTTACACGGCGGGCACGAGGACACCACTACGGGACACACGAGACCATCGCGCTCATCCAGTTCGCCGGCGCGCGGTTGGTCGAGGCTTATCCGCAGACGGCACCCTTGCTCGTAGGGGACATCTCGCGACGTGAGGGTGGCACGCTGAGACCCCATCGCTCTCATCAAAGTGGGCGAGACGTCGACATCGCGCTCCCCGAACTCGCCAACCAAGCGCGGCTGGCGTTCCGAGCGACGCTGTCGCCCGATCAGATCGACTTTGAGAAGCTCTGGTTCGTCTTAGACACGCTGATCGCATCGGACCGTATCCAGTTCGTCTTCCTGGACCGTACGCTCATCCCACACCTCCAAAAAGAGGCGCACCTCGCGGGGTGGTCCGCAGACGATATGCGGAGCTTCTTTGGTCGCAGCGGCTCGAGAACAGGGCTGATTCGACACGCACCAGGGCACAGTTGCCACGTACACATCCGCTTCCATTGTCCGCAGGGAGATCCCAATTGCGTCCGCTAGTCGACGCCCCGTAGGCGCTTTTTGTTCGCGTCTGCGCGCGCCAGGTTCGCCTCGGCCTTGTCGACCAACTTGGACAACGCAGTCAGCTGCTCTTGCGGCAGGGAGAAGCTCCACGCCTCATCGACGCGCTTGATGGTGAACATGTCTCCACCTCTGGTCGTCAATGTGACCGTCTCATCGTCCACTGAGGTCGTCGACGAGACGCGCGCGCCGAGCGCTTGGAGACCCTCCAAGGGCTGGCCTGCGCCACGCGTCATCAGGTGCGCAAAGAGCGCTTTCCCGTCGGGTAAACGTGCTCGGCCACCTTCTTCCAGGATTTCGAGGGCCGCGGCCCTTCGAGACTCAGGGTAGATGGTCTCGATGATGAACAAGGTGTCGCGCTCCAACTCGTTCCAGCGCTCAAGGTAACCGCGCACCTCGGGGTGTGTCGCCTCCCAACACCCATCAATGTCGCCCTTCTGACGCGCTTGCACCCATGCGTAATAGGCGCCTTCAGGGGTCGCCCTGTCCCCATCTGGTACCGCACACGCCACCATCGAAAGTGACGCACACAGCAAGAGCCTCTTCAGCTGTATCCACCCGTTCATGCCAGGGAGACTATCCGCCTGGAAGACGAGCGACAAGGGATGTCAGGTCACGGGAAAAGAACTTTCAGTTTGTGATGACCGTACCTTGGGGTACCCTTCCGCGATTTTTCAGTAATCATGAGGAAATTAGCGTCGCCCCTGGGTACGCTAGGTACGTACGAACTAGAGAGGGTCGGATGAGCGGGAACATACGATGGGTTGGAGTCGCCTTGTTGATCGTGGGCTTGGTCGCCTGCGGAGACACCGGAAGCACAGGCGATGATGGGAGCGGGATGATCAGCTGCACCTCGAGCAGTGATTGTAGCGAGAGTACGGTCTGCTCAAATAGCCTATGCATCCCAAAATGCGGCCCTGAAGCGCCCTGCGCGGCCGGAGAGTTCTGCAACGGCGCAGGGATCTGCGTCCCCAATGAGAGCAACGCTGTGCCATGCAGCTCGACAGAGCCCTGCGCGAACGGTCAACTCTGCAGCGATGGTGTCTGCATCGACCCATGCAGCGCCGACAACCCATGCCCGGCAGGCTCAAGCTGCAACGCCGAGGGTGCATGCGAACTGACCTGCACGCCAAGCTGCGCTGCCGACGGCGCATGCGGCCCAGATGGCTGCGGTGGCGACTGCGGCAGCTGCGAGGCTGGACAGCTTTGTGCCAAGAACAGCTGCGTCGCTGAAGCTGATTGTACGATGACCTGCGAGGATGAGGGTGCGGTCTGCGGCACAGTCTGCGGTAACACCTGCGGAACTTGCGCGGATGCAGAGGTCTGCTCAACCGACCTCCTCTGTGTCACTGCCCCCCAAGATAACAACGGCTGCTCGGACACATGCGGCTCGACTGGCGCAGTCTGCGGCGATGTCTGTGGCGTCAGCTGCGGCACGTGTGGGGCAGACGAGACCTGCACAAACGGAAGCTGCGTGGCCGGCGCCGAGGACTGCGTAGCGAACGGCTGCCCCGCCGGCCTGACCTGCGACGAGTCGACCGGAGCCTGTGGCGCCGCGCCGACCGGTGACGGTAACGCCTGTGTGACATGCGCGAGCGATGATGACTGCTCTGGTGGGTGGTCTTGTATCGCGCTGAGCAGCGGTAAGGTTTGCCTCAAGCCATGCAACACCAACGACGTCTGTGACACGGGCTGGAGTTGCGTAGGTAACCCCGCCGTCTGCACCCCTGACGTCTCCTACAGCTGCGCTGGCTGTGTCGCTACGGGTTGCCCCTCAGGCGAGACCTGTGACCCAGGCTCCGGCGAGTGCCAGGCAGCAAAGGCCTCCTGCGACGCGTGCACCGAGAACTGGCAATGTGGCCCTGGGGCAGCATGCATCGACGAGGCGAGCGGGGGGAGCGTATGCAAGCCCCGCTGCTCGATTGGCGGGGACACCTGCGCGGAGAGCGCGAGCTGCGGTCTCGACTCTGGAAGCCAGCTCAGCGTCTGCTCCTACCAGAGCGAGTCCTGTTGCTATGACTCCGAGGCGGTCTGCGGCTCAGGTGTCACCTGCGAAGGTGCGACCCCGCACTTCCTCGACGGTGAGTGTGTCCAATGCACCACTGACGACCATTGCTCGGGGGGAGTGTGCAACCCGAGCACTCACGTCTGTGAGAGCGAAGACTGCACCGGCGATACGCCCTTCCTCTTCAACGGCGCCTGCGTCGAGTGCCTAACCAACAACGACTGCGACAGCGGCAGCTGCAACACAGACTCTCACACCTGCGTCGCGGCCAACGATGAGTGTGGACAGTGCAACGAAGATTACCCAGTCTGCCTGGAGCTCGACGGCGACACATACTGCGTCCAATGCAAAGAGGACTCTGACTGTGACGCCGGCTGCACCTGTGACACGCAGCTCTACGCATGCTCGGGTAACTGCGTCGTGTCCGGTGCAGAGCAATGCACGCCTGGAGACAACAGCACCTGCCCCAGTCACCCGGACTACACGCTGATCTGCCATGAGAGCGGCTTGTGCGTCGCTGACAATGGTGCATGCGATGGAGTGACCGTCCAGTGCCCCTACGGCAACCCCTGCGTCGGCTTGATGGATCTGCTCTTGGGTGGCGGAGCCGGCGGATTGCCTGGTGGTCTACCACTCCCAGGTGGCGGCGGAGGCGGTGGCCTCGGCATCCCCGGCGCATGCTCATGCACCCCTAACGGCCCCGAAGATCCGAACAGCGACGACTGCCCGGGCTCAGTTCAGTGCGCAGGTGTAGATTTGCTGGGAACTGGAAGTGAGACAGAGGTCTGCTCGACGCTCACCTGCGAAGATATCCTTGGCGAGCTTCTCGGGCCCTTGGCAGCGATTATCTGCGCGGGCCTCTAGCACCTCGGCCCCTACTGGCACATGAAGGGCCCAGTCGTGAGACGACTGGGCCCTTTTCTAATTCCCCGTCCGGTTGTGCCGATATGCACACGCATGTCAGCAGCCTGCGCCCTCTCTAAGCCCATACTCGACCGTATGAATATGGCCTCTTCTGCGCGCTCAAGCACATCCGCGCTCCGACCGCGGTCTTAACGCCCGCAGAGCGGGACCTAGAGCCTGACTCTCGAACGACCTGCAGCCCTTTAAATGCAGGGGGTAGAGAGTGGAGCACCGAGAGTCGGACGGCGAGGTCTAGCGTGGCTCAGTTCGCCTGCTCGCCCCCTACAAACGCGTGCATGGTCCGCGATCATTAAGCGATCCACTCTGATCACACGGGTCCACATGCTCAGCGAGCGAATCTCGCTCAGAGCAGAGCGACTCGACGCCAATTTACGTTTACAAACAGAGCCTTGAGGCGGAAAGGCTGAACAAACGTATAGCACGGTGGGGTCAACGCGAAAAGTACATTCTCGATCCATTTTTTACCACGCTACATAGCGGGATCTAGCCGGGGATAACCCACTATATGTTGTGGTAAGGTCGTTTAACCCCTGCTTTTTAGCGCTCCTCCTATAACGGTGATAAGTCTTCGTGTTTGTACGCTCTTGCGCACTTTAAGCCCCCACCTTAAGCTAACTTAGATTGTGGTAGATGGTGGATCAATATGGATCTACCGAGGTGGGGTGTTCCAGGTGTTCTCCGGTCGTCATGACCATGCCCTCGACGACAAAGGTCGTACGATGGTTCCGAAGGAGTTCCGGGCGGTTTTAACCGTCCTGAGCCAGCGTTCGGTTATGGTCTCGTACAAGCCAGGGAAGCCCGGGTGTCTTGAGGTCCGCACAGTGCCGTCATTCCAGGCATTTCAGCGTGACTTCAGCCGAACACGTAAGTCGGCCCTCCTCGAGCGATTCGCCATCGTCTACTTCGGCAGCGCACGCTCAATCGAGCTCGACAGGACGGGGCGTCTGCTCCTTCCACCCGAGCTGAGAGAGCGCCTCGGACTCACGGAGCGGGTCGCCTTCGTGGGAATCGACGGGGAGCGCTTCCAGTTGTGGCGGCCAGAGCACCTGGATGATGTGTACGACTTCTGTGATGAGAAGGCGGACGACATCCAGGACGCGTTGAGCGAGGCGTTTGCCCACCTCGACGCTTCGGTGGATTAGCGCGCAACCTCGGTAGCGCGCCCCTCCACCACCGTAATTGAAGCCCACCCCCCGCTCGACCTGCATGTCAGGCCGCGTAGGATCTCGATTGACCGGTCGGATCTACCATATCCCTGTGATGGCTGAAGCCGTCGTTGCCTTGCTTGCAGCGGCCCCAGCAGGCGTCATCGTGGACGGGACGCTTGGAGGAGCAGGCCATAGCGCCGCGCTCGTTGAAGCGACGGATCGTCTTGTGGTCGGCGTGGACCAGGACCCCGACGCGCTGCATGAGGCATCGCAGCGGATGACCGAGGCAAGTGCACAGGGGCGGTTCAAAACGCTCCACGGAAACTTCAGAGATCTCCCGGCGCTCCTTGAGAGCGCGGAACTGCCGGGTGAGCAAGGGCTGGCGGGGATCCTCTTAGATCTCGGCGTCTCAAGCCATCAACTCGATGAGGCGAGCCGAGGCTTTGCGTTTCGGTTCCCCGACGCTCCGCTGGACATGCGCATGAACCCAAGTGAGGACTGCGCAACGGCGCGTGACCTCCTCGAGACACTCGACGCAGTGGCGCTAATGCGCGTACTGCGGGAGTACGGTGAGGTGCCAAGGCCCGACCGAGTCGCACGTGCCATCAAGCAAGCGGTCGCCGATGAGACCATGGAGACGACGGGCGACCTGGCTCGGGTTGTAGAGAAGGCTGTACCTCCGAGGCGAAGCGGCGGTGTTCACCCTGCCACCACGGTGTTCCAAGCGCTTCGTATCGCGGTCAACAAAGAGCTAGAGGCCCTCGATGAGGTGCTCACAGCGGCAGAGCAGCTGCTCAAGCCCGGTGGCCGCTTAGCCGTCATCGCCTACCACTCCTTGGAGGACCGACGCGTCAAGCAGCACTTCCGACGCGGTGAGCAGGGCCCTGCGCGACCCGGGCACCTTCCACCTCCGTCCGATTGGGTTCAAACCTGGCAAGTCGTCACCTCAAAAGCGCTCAAGGCTTCTCCAGAGGAGATCGTCGAGAACCCGAGGGCACGCTCCGCGCGACTGCGCGTCGCCGCGCGGCCAATGCACGCTGGAGGTGCCGTATGAGTAACGCTCCTCAGCGCCGCACCAGGGGACCGAAGCTCAGCTGGAGAGTCGGCCGCTTCTTCGCCTTCTTGGGCCTCATGATCATCGTGGTCGGAACGGGCATTTACCAGGTGCATCAGCGACATCGACTCATCCAGCTCGGCTATGTGTTGGACGACGCCCGCTTCGAGCAACGTCAGCTCTTGGAGACGAACAAGCGCCTGAACCTCGCGCTCTCTGCTCACAAAGACCCCAACGCGGTGAAGACCATCGCCACGGATCGGCTGGGGATGAGGGCTGCGACGCAGACCGACGAGTTCCGAGTGCCCTCCGACAAAGCTGTCGAAGTCGTCGATGAGGAGGCCCTCAATGCACCTTAGCCGACGGCTCACACGCGGCGGAACACGCCTGCTTATCAGCCTGTTATTGGTGACCTCGGCCGCGGCATGCGGCCCGAACGTCCAAGACATGAACTCCAAGGCCGACTACCACTACAAGCTCGCCAACAACCTCTTCTATGACGAGAACCCGCAAAGCGCGATGGAGGAGCTCTACCGCGCTCTTGAGTTCGATCAGAACCACGCCAAGGCTCATCACCTGCTGGGCTTCATCTTCTTTGGCCGTCGGGACTTCCCGCGCGCCCTGCGCCATATGGAGCGCGCCGTAGAGCTCTCCCCAGACTTCGATATCGCCATCGCCAACTTGGGGAACTTGATGCTCGCGATGGGGGAGTGGGAGAGGGCCATCCCCTACTTCCAGCAGCTGCTCAATAAGCCGCTCTACCGGACCCCCTACCTCGCCTACAACAACATCGGATGGGCCCACTACAACTCAGCCCGATATGAAGACGCCATCAAACAATACGAGATGGCCATCTTCATGAACCCGAAGTTCTGCCTCGGTCATAACAACCTCGGACGCGTCAGGGCGCACCTAGGGGACACCAATGAGGCGCTCGACGCCTTCGCAAAGGCGATCGAGCTCTGCCCAAAGTACGCCGAGCCCCACTACTTCATGGGCCGCATCTATCTCGCACTCAACGCCCAGGAAGAGGCGCTGAAACACTTTAAGACCTGTCGACAGATCGCCCCCGACTCCCCTTACGGCAAAAAGTGCACGGAGGCCCTCTGATCCGTTGGCGCACCAAGAAGGCCCCTAAGGCCGCTAAGCCGAGCCGTGAGGAGGAGCTCATCGCGCGACGAGACGGAATCCGTGCGCGGATGACCTTCACCGCGTTCGCGCTCGGCATCGGGATGGTCGTCACCTTTGGTGAGGTCGCGTTCCTGCAGCTCGGGCTCGGAGAGGAGCTGGAGCGCGAAGCGTCGCGGAACTATGTCCGTGAGGTCTCTCTCGATGACTGGCGGGGCGACATCGTCGACAGGGATGGTGCCCTGCTCGCGGTGACCGTTCATCGCTGGAGCGTCAGCGCAGATCCGACGCGGGTTCACCCAGACGTCGTCAAGGACGCGGCGGTCCTCCTCGCCGACCTGCTGGATGCCGATGCGCGCGAGCTCACGCTGCGCTTACGCGGAGACACACAGCGCGCCTTCGATCTCGCCAACACCGACCCAACCAGCCGCCTCGCGCGGCACGCCGTCCGCCCCTTGGCGCAGGCCGTCGCGAAGGCCTTTGGCTTTCAAGAGACGCGCTTCAATCGCAAGCTCAAGCTGCTGGAGCACTTCTTCCGCACCGACCAGCTCCGTACCCGCGGCGTGTATGGGGTCGTGGACACCCTCGACAACCTCGCGAGTGTCGTGGACCGAGTGATGCAGAACAGCGCCCATGAGCTGCGCTTTTTCCCCTCGTCGGGTCGTCGCTTCGTGTACCTGGACCGCGACATTGATGACGAGACCGCCCGTCGCATCGAGACCATGAAGACGCGCTACTCCGAGGGGTGTCGAGTCGCACGACGCGAGGGCCGCCCTTGCCGCAACCCGCTAGCCGCGATCGACTTGAGGCCAGAGCCACGACGCTACTACCCCAAACGGCAGCTTGGTACGCAGCTCGTCGGCTTGGTGGGCAGCGACTCCAAGGGGCTCGATGGTATCGAGCGGTCATTGGACGGTGTCCTCGCCGGCAAAGAACACACGACACGCATCATCCGCGACCGCCGGGGACGGGCCATCTACCTTGAGGGGATCCCGGAAGACACGGACTTCACCGCCCACACCGTCGAACTTACGATCGACCAGGACATCCAAGCCCTGGCCGAGAACGTGATCGGCAAGACCTGCATGGCCTCTGGAGCCCGCGCTGGGTACGGCATCGTCATGAAGGTCGACACAGGCGAGGTCCTCGCAGCTGCGAGCTTCCCCACCTTCAATCCGAACACGTACCGGGAGTTCTTCAAGGAGCGACGCCCGATGGTCGACCAACGTGTCGCCCTCGCTCAGGCGCGCGACGATCTGCGGTGGGCGTCGACTTGGCCGGGAATGAGTCAAACGCACCCGGGCCGCACCAAGGAGCTTCTCCGTGGCTCTTGGCGCGAGCTCGCCCGCCAAACAAACGCCTTTGTCGAGTACCAAGACGCCTATCCAAACGCGGCACGTCACACAGCCTTCCAGAGCGCCTATGAGCCAGGCTCCATCCTCAAGGTCTTGACCTTGGCGGCCTGGATCGAAGAGGACGTCCGCCCGATTGGACATCAATACGACTTGATGAACGGTGAGTGGGACCTCGAGGACGGGACTGAGACCCTTGAGTCCAGTGTGATTGGAGACGATCACCGCTACGACGTCGAGACAAGTGACCCAGTCTTCGGTCTGAAAACCTCATCCAACATCGTCTACGGCCAGATGGGCCTCGACCTCGGCGCCGAGCGACTTTCGAGGTACCTCCGGAGCTTCGGCCTTGGCTCGCAGACTGGCATTGGATTCCCCGGCGAGTCCCGAGGGCTGCTCCGCGAAGCAAAAGACTGGAAGAAGGTCGAGACCGTCAACATCGCCTTCGGTCAGGGGGTCTCAGCGACTGGGGTCCAATTGGTGTCGGCACTCTCCGGGCTCGCCAACGGTGGCGTGAGGATGAAGCCCATGCTGATTCGTCGCGTGATCGCGCCCGACGGTCGGGTCTCTCAAGCTTGGGAGCCCCAGGTCTTAGAGCGGGTCGTGAGCGAGCGCACTGCCAGCACCGTCTTAGACGTCATGGCCACCGTCATTGAGCCGGGCGGCACGGGTACAAGGGCGTACATCCCTGAATACCCCGTCGCTGGCAAAACCGGCACAGGCCAGAAGCCTCACCTCCGTAAAAAGGGCTACGCTGAGAACATGTGGGTCGCGACCTTCTTCGGCGTCGCCCCGGTTGATGATCCAGAGCTCGCCGTCCTGGTCCTCATTGATGAACCGAAAGGGAAGCGCTACGGCGGCGTCATCGCGGCACCTGCCTTCCGTGAGATCATGCGTGGTGCCCTGCGCCACCTTGGCGTCCCTTCCCCCTACGACGACTCCTACCAAGTCGCCGCGATCGACCCAGAGCAACTCCAAAAGCGCCGCAGCAAGCCCAAGCGGGCTGAAGAATCGCTGGCCGCGGCGGCTCCGCCTGTGGACCCGAACGCCGCAGCCGAGGTCCCCGTCCCTGACTTCGTCGGGATGACGATGGATCAGGTGCGACGTACAGCGAGCGAGTTCGGCCTAGAGGTGCGCTACGTCGGCACGGGGACAGCGCGTTCGCAAGATCTCGCTCCGCATGAACGTGTCGATGCGTGGTCGGAGATCACCATCGTGTTCGAGCCACGTGCACCCGATGCATCGCTGGCAGCGACCTTCAAAGAGGCGTCCCCAGGCGGACCCCAGACCCACCGTCCTCCCACGCCGCGCAGCTTCTTGGGGGACACACCATGAAGTTACATGACGTCCTACAAAGCGCAGGGGTCCCCAACCAGGTGACTGGACCGCGTGACGTCTCACTCACCGACCTGGTGTGCGACTCTCGCGCCGTGACGCCCGGCAGCGCCTTCGTAGCGATTCGCGGCTTCCACGTCGACGGTCACGACTATATCGCCCCCGCCATGAGCCAAGGCGCCAGCGCCATCTTCGCAGAGACCATGCCCCCTGCCGATCTTGAGGAGCACGTAGCATGGGTGCGCGTGACCTCGACAGACGACGCCTTGGGGCACCTCGCGGCTGCCTTTCACGGTCACCCCTCCGAGCGCATTGAGGTCATGGCCGTGACCGGGACGAACGGCAAAACGACCGTCAGCTGGCTTGTCGAAGCGATCTTGAAGCACGCGGGGCACCGCACAGGGCTGGTCGGTACCATCGAGACCCATATCGGTGAGCAGGTTGAGCCGGCCGTCTTCACGACCCCCTTTGGCGACGAAATGCAGCGCCTTTTGGGCCGAATGAGAGACGCCGAGTGCAGCCACGCGATCCTCGAAGCCTCGAGCCATGGCTTGAAGCAAGACCGAGTCGCAGGCGTACGCATCGCGGCGGCCGGCTTCACCAACCTCAGCCGCGATCACCTCGACTTCCACCTGACGATGGACGACTACCAAGCGTCCAAAAAGCGCCTCTTCTCGCACTATGCGCTCGCGGCAGCCATCAACATTGATGATCCCGTCGGCGCGGCCTTTGCCGATGACTTCGACGGACCACTCCTCAGGCTCTCCGTCGAGGGGGACACCTCCGCCGATGTTATCGTCACCGAGCTGACCTGTGAGCTGGACGGATGCCGTGCCGTCGTCGAGACCCCAGACGGTGTCGTCAACCTCAACCTCGACCTCGTCGGTAAACACAACGTCGAAAATGCCTTGGTGGCGCTCGGCATGTGCAGACTGGTCGGTGTGCCCTTCGCGGTCGGCGCCAAGGCGCTGTCTTCTGGTGCGCGCGTCCCCGGTCGCCTCGAGCGCGTCGACGGGCCCCGGGCCGTCCTCGTGGATTACGCCCACACCCCTGATGCCCTCATCAACGTGTTGCAAGGGCTCCGTCCAATGGTGTCGGGCCGCCTAATTTGTGTCTTCGGAGCCGGTGGAAACCGTGATGCTGGAAAGCGCGCGCACATGGGCGCTGCGGTTGAGCGATACGCCGACCTCCCGGTCGTGACCAGCGACAACCCGCGGACAGAGGTCCCCGAGGCTATCGTCGAAGCGATCCTCAGCGGGATGGCCCCTGAAGGCCAGCGGATCGTCGAGGTCGATCGGCGGATGGCCATCGAGCAAGCGATCTACATCGCCACCCCCGACGACCTGGTCCTGATCGCGGGCAAAGGTCACGAGACCTACCAGGTCATCGGCACCACGAAGTACGAATTTGACGACAGGACCGTCGCTAAGGGCGCCATGAGCCAACTCGCACAGGGGACAGCGACCCTCGCTGGAGGTGCTGCATGATGCCCCTCTCGCGCGAGACTATTGCTCAAGCCCTCGAGGCTCAGACAGTCCGTGGCCTAGCTGGGCCTGACGTCACGATGGTCTTTACCGACACCCGACGACCGAGCGTCGGGGGGCTCTTTGTCGCCCTCTGTGGCGACAACTTCGATGGCCATGATCACGTGCAAGCGGCACTTGAGGCCGGTGCCTGTGGCGCCGTCGTCTCCAAGTCAGTCTCCCTCCCTCCGGCATTCGAGGCCGGCGCCTTCATCGTCACGGTAAAAGACACTCGCGTGGCCCTGAGCGCCCTCGGGTACTTGGTCCGTCAGGCGCACCCGGGACGCTTCGCCGCCGTGACGGGCTCCGTCGGTAAGACGACCGTAAAGGACATGCTGAAGGCAGCGCTGACCGACAGCGGTTCAGTCACTGCCAGCCCGGGCAATTGGAACAATGAGATCGGCGTCCCGCTCTCGCTCTTCTCCACGTGTGGTGACGAGGCCTTTGTCATTTTAGAGCTCGGCATGAGCGCGCCAGGAGAGATCGCCGCGTTGACTCAGATCGCCGAGCCATCGGTGGGTGTCATCACCGCGGCCGCAGCGGCGCACCTTGAGTTCTTCACAAGCATCGACGCTATTGCTGACGCGAAAGCAGAGCTCTGGGAGCACCTGCCAACCACGGGTCGTGCAGTCGCCTGCGCCGATGATCCTCGCGTCCTGTCGCGTGCCCGTAACCTCAAACCAGACGGACTGCTCACCTATGGGCAAGCCTCAGATGCAGACTTCAGGGTTGTGAGCCTTGAGCAAACCCCCAAAGGGGTCACTGCGACCATCGCCCACCCGGCAGGGGAAGCGATCGTGCGCCTCGCTGGCTTGGGGCGTCACAACGCTGTGAATGCGGCTGGTGCGCTCGCTGCCGCGAGCCTACTCGGTGTGCCTGTGGCCCAAGCCGCTGCATCCCTGAGTACGCATTTCCGCCCCGCCGCCCACCGCTTGGTCGTGCACGAGACACCCTCAAAGGCCTTCGTGCTCGACGACTGCTACAACGCCAACCCCATGAGCACCAACGCCGCCCTCGATACATTGGCGGCCGTCGGCAACTCGGCCTGCGGCCTTGGGGCCGTGCTGGGCTCAATGCTGGAGCTCGGCGAGCAGGCTGATGCACTCCACCGCGATGTGGGCCGTCACGCTGCCTCAGTAGGCCTGGTTTGGCTTGCTGCAACGGGCCCCCACGCCGATGCCCTCGCCGAGGGTGCGCGCGAAGGTGGCGTCGAGACAGTCCACGTCGTCGACGACGCGATGGAGCTAGAGGAGGCCGTCAGGAGCTTCACCACCGACGGTCGATGGCTCCTCTTGAAGGGCAGCCGTGGCGGGCGCTTAGAGCGCCTATTGCCCACACTCGGCATAGGGGAGGTGAGCTAATGTTCTATTGGCTCTTCGAACTCCAAGGCGATGCACCCGGGATCTTCCGACTCTTCGGCTCCCCCGTCTTTCGCGCTATCGCTGCCTTGGCCACCGCGCTGGTCACGTGCCTCGCCCTTTACCCGTGGTTCATTCGCCAGCTTCAAATGAAGCAGATCGGCGAGGTCGTCCGTAATGATGGCCCTGAGAGTCACCTGGCGAAGCGTGGCACGCCGACGATGGGCGGCACGCTCTTGATCGTCGCCTTGCTCTGCACGTGTCTGCTCTGGTGCGACCTGTCCAACCCCTTCGTGTGGCTGACCTGCGGCATCACCTTCGTCTACGCGGTCGTCGGGTTCATCGACGACTTCATGAAGCTGCATGGCACCGCCGGCAAGAAGGGACTGAGCGAGCGAGGCAAGATGGTCACCCAGATTGGGTCTGTCGCCTTGATGATGACTTGGTTCTTCATGGAGATCGCGCCGGAGGTCGGCTACTCGACGCGCCTCTACCTGCCCTTCGTGAAGCCAGAGAGCTTCGCCCTTGAGTTGCCCGCGTGGGGCTACGGTATCCTCGCAGTGACGACGATCTTCGCGACATCCACAGCCTGCAACCTCACAGATGGCCTCGACGGCCTCGCCATCGGCCCCTCCATCATGTCGGCGGTGGTCTTCGGGATCCTCTGTTACCTCGCCGGCAGCGGGCTGCACCTCTTGATCGATGGCCAGGCCACCCCGGTCGCGGAGTACCTGCTGCTGCCGCGCGTCGATGGCGTGGATGAGTTGGCCGTGTTCTGCGCCGCGATGGCCGGCGCCAGTATCGGCTTCCTCTGGTACAACACGTACCCCGCGATGGTCTTCATGGGTGACGTCGGTGCCCTCGCGATTGGCGGGGCCCTCGGCGCAGTCGCCGTCTTCAGTAAGCAAGAGCTCCTGAGCGTCATCGTCCACGGCATCTTCGTGGTCGAGTTCTTGAGCGTCATCATCCAACGGTACAGCTTCAAGCTGACCGGTAAGCGCGTGTTCGCGATGGCTCCGATTCATCACCACTTCGAGAAGAAGGGGTGGCCTGAGTCGCGCGTCACAGTGCGCTTTTGGATCCTCAGCATCATGCTCGCGCTCCTCGCGCTGAGCAGCGTCAAGATCCGTTAACCCATGACCCGAGTGACCCCAATCTCTGAAGTCTGCCCCATCAACGTCCCTGCGAACGTGAACGTGAGCGTACCGGTTACAACCTCACCGACCACTTTCAGTTACGGCTCACGTTCACGTTCGCCGGGATGTTCTCACCACTTCAGAGGTGTAACCCGATGACCGCGATTTCCCAAGATTATCAGCCAGATCTCTCTCATGAGCTGAAGCGCGTCGAGCCCTACGACTTCGGGCTCTTGATGGCGATCTTGATGCTGCTCGGCTTGGGAGCGGTCTTGGTCTACTCCGCGACGATCACCGAGGACGCACTCGGCGGTGATGGAGAGGCCACGCTCAGGACGCACCTCGTGCACATCTCGCTCGGCATCACGACAATGATCGCCGGGATGCTCTTCCCTTATCGACGCTGGAAGAAGCTGGTCTACCCCATCCTCGCTGGCGTCATGTTCCTCTTGGTCATGGTGATCTTCTTCGGCACCGAGGCTGGCCACGCGCGCCGCTGGTTGCGCGTACCGGGCTTCTCCATCCAGCCCGCCGAGATGGCCAAGCTCGCCTTCGTCATCTTCCTCGCGTACTCGCTGGCGAAGAAGGCCGACCGCATCAAGCAGTTCTCCGTCGCCTTTATCCCGCACCTGCTGGTCTGCAGCGCCTTCATCTTCCTCTGCCTGTTCCAGCCAGACTTCGGCACATGCGTCATCTTGGTCTTGATCATGTTCGCCATGCTCTTCGTCGCGGGGACCCGAATGGCCTACATTTCGCTCGCGGGCTGCGTTGGGCTCTTCATGGGCCTGCAAGCGATCGCCATGAACAACATGCGCTTGGGTCGCGTCATGGCCTTTATCGATCCTTGGGCCCACCGTACCGACCGTGGCTATCAGATGGTCAACTCGCTCATCGCCTTCGGCTCCGGCGGGATCACGGGTCAGAGCCTCGGCTTCGGTGGCCAGACCATCACCGGCTTCCTCCCAGAGGGGCACACCGACTTCATCCTCTCCGTCATGGGAGAGCAGCTCGGCCTCATCGGCGTCACGAGCATCATTGTCCTCTTCGGCTTTGTGCTCTTCCGCGGGATCCGAATCGCGACCAGCGCTCGAGATGAGTTCGGCCGCTTCCTGGCGTTCGGTATCACCCTGCTCATCGTCATGCAGGCTGTGATCAACATGATGGTGGCGACCGCACTCATCCCCACGAAGGGCCTCACCCTGCCGTTCGTCAGCTACGGCGGCTCCTCGATGCTGACCTGCTGCCTTGGGATCGGGATCCTCCTGAGCATCAGCCGCGACATCAGCATCGGTCAGATGACCGACTTTGCGCCGGTCGCCCCACGCGACCCAGAGAAGTCCCCCAAGAAGCGCCGGTCTCGCCGACGAAAGAAGACCCCTCGCCAGCTGCCGCTCGAGGAGGTGCTCCGATGATTCAGCGCGCGCTCATCGCTGGCGGGAAGACCGGTGGCCACCTCTACCCAGGGATCGCAGTCGCAGAGGAGATCCTCGCCAGGAACCCCTCCGCCTCCGTGACCTTCGTGGGTACACGAGACGGGATCGAGAGCCGCATCTTGCCCAAGCTCGGCTACACCCTCGAGACCATCACCGTGTCTCGCCTCAAAGGCGGCGGCATGATGGGGAGGGTCGCTGGTCTCTTGCGCATCCCGGTGGCGATGCTCCAGACCTGCCAACTCTTACGTCAGTACAAGCCCGAGGTGGTGTTAGGTGTGGGCGGCTACGCCTCAGGGCCTG
Source organism: Myxococcota bacterium (assembly GCA_049602155.1). GTDB lineage: Bacteria > Myxococcota_A > UBA9042 > PHBI01 > JBMYRH01 > JBMYRH01. The sequence goes on from JBMYRH010000001.1 coordinate 321,492, forward strand.
CGTTGCTTATGGCCTGGCTCTGTCGCTACCCCACAGCCATCCAGGAGCAGAACGCTCACGCTGGGATCACGAACCGCATCCTGGGCCGCATCGTCCGCCGCATCTACCTCGGCTTCGAGGCCGCTGGTCGGCAGTTCTCGGGGCGCAGCACGCTCGCTACGGGGAACCCGATTCGACGTGCGCTCGTCGAGGCGCTCCTCAACTCAAGCGCCGACACCGCCCCCGTGGAAGGCGATGTCGCCTTAAGGGTCTTGGTGTTCGGTGGAAGTCAGGGTGCACGCTTCTTGAACGAGAACGTGCCGCAGCTCCTGAGCGACCTTCAGACAGCTCACCCCGCGATGACCTTGGAGGTCACTCATCAAACGGGGCTCCATGATGTCGAGAGCACTCAGGCACGCTACGACGCCACCGCGCTCGAGGCCGTGACGGTACTCCCTTACATCGAGGACATGCCGACCGCCTACGCGAACGCCGATGTCGCGATCAGCCGAGCCGGAGCGTTGACGGTCGCAGAGCTGACCGCAGTCGGTCTGCCATGCCTGCTCGTGCCCTTCCCCTTCGCGGCGGACAACCACCAAGAGGCGAACGCCAAGGTCCTCGTCGATGCGGGGGCAGCGCGCATGATGACGCAGGCTGATTGGCAGCCTGAGTCCGCTGTCGCGTGGCTTGGCGAGCTGGCAGCAGACCGCGCGCGCCTTCAGACCATGTCCAACGCGGCGCGCAGCGCCGCACAACCCGAGGCCGCGTCCGCCGTCGTCGATGATCTGGAGACGATGCTAGGCGCCCAGACCACGCAGGGGGCCGAATGATGGTCTCCACCGTGCAACGCGACAGCGTCAATCAAATGGCGTCCCCGGCCCTGAAGGTGCGCAGTGACGTCCTCTTGGCGCCTTACACCACGTACAAAGTGGGGGGCCCCGCCGCCCTCCTCATCGAGGTCGTAGAGCCTGCTGTGCTTCACCCTCTGCTGGCGCGCCTCAAGGCCCTCGACATCGCGTGGATCATCCTCGGCAAGGGCTCAAACGTGCTCTTCTCCGATGCGGGCTTTGATGGTGCTGTCCTCCTCCTCGGTGAGGGCTTCGGGGCCACGCACATCACACGCAACGCGCTGGGTGACGGTCAGCATCGCCTCGAGGTCGGCGCAGGGCTGTCGATCAACAAACTCCTACGCTTCACGAAGACGCACGAACTCGCCGGGCTCGAGTGCCTTGGCGGCGTCCCGGGGACCGTGGGTGGCGCGGTGCGCATGAATGCAGGCACCGTCATGGGCGAGGTCTCGGATGCCATCGAGGCGGCGGCGATTGTAAGCGACGACGCAGAGCAAACCTGGCTCTCCAAAGACGAGCTGGGCCTCTCCTACCGCCACTCAGAGCTTCCTCGGGGGAGCATCGTGACGGCCGCTCGCTTCCGATGCAGCGACGCCGACCCCGCGATGCGCGAGCGCTTAGCCGAAGTCCTCGCGTACCGCAAGGCGACACAACCCCTCACGATGCCGAGCTGTGGCTCAGTCTTCGCGAACCCCCCCGGCGACCACGCGGGCCGCCTCATCGAGGCTTGTGGATTGAAGGGCCATCAAGTAGGTGGCGCCCAGGTCTCCGAGCAGCACGCGAACTGGATCGTCAACGCTGACGATGCCACCGCGGCCGATATCCGAGCCCTCATCGCGCTGTGCATTGCGCGAGTGGAGCGTCAACACGGCGTTGTCCTTCGGCATGAAGTCCGGCTCCTCGGCGACTGGGAGGTGAGCGCATGAGCAACTCACGCAACCGTCGTCGACAAGAGGGGAGCCTCGCCAACCGCTTGGCCACCAAGGTCACGGGTGTCTTCCGTCGCCCAAAGAACACGGCCACTGTCGCGACACCGAAACCACGGACCGGCAAGCGCATCACGACGACGAGCACGCGGGCCCCAAAAGCCAAAGGCAACCGCCGCCGTGAGAACCCGGTCTTGATCATGCTCCTTTGGCTGCTGCCGATGACCGCAGCGCTGGCCGCCTTCGCCACGCCTTTCTTGGGTGCGCGGGCTTATGAATACCTGATGAGCACGGGCCACTTCATGGTTCGTGACGTCATGGTCGCGGGCGCTGACCACTTGGACCAGCCCGAGATCCTCTCCTTGGCGGGCATCCGCTCTGGGACTCACGTCCTCGCGTCGGATCTGGACGCTATGGCGCGCCGTATTGAGAGCCACCCCTGGGTCGCCAACGCCCTGGTAGAGCGCGAGCTCCCAGACCGCTTGATCGTCACCCTTGATGAGCACCGCCCGGTGGCCTACATCGTCCTAGACCGCATGTGGCTCGTGAACGCGAGCGGCGAACCCTTCAGCGAAGCGACCCGTGGCAGCGTCCTGCCCTTGCCCATCATCACCGGCCTGAAGCCCGGCGCATTTGGTCCTGACGCCACGACCACTGAGGCGGCCGTCGGGCGCGCGGACGTCCGCGCCGCTGTGAACCTCGCCCGCCTCTACACAGAGGTGGGGCTCACGAACCGTTGGCCCATCGCCGAGGTGAGGGTCGAGACCGGTGGACGAATGACCATCATCGTCAGCGAGCTCGGGACAGAGGCCGTCTTAGGGACAGGGCCCTACCGCCAGAAGCTCTATCGCTTGGAGTGGGTGCTCGAGAAGCTCCACCAAGACAGTAAATCCGCCGACTACGTGCTCTTGGATGGGGCTGGCCCCCGCACCGGGATGCGCGATGACGGCAAGGTGGTCGTGGCGTCAGACTTGGCGCGCACGCAATCCGAGATCGCTGAAGAGGCGGTGCGTCGCGCACGCATCGCCCGTGAAATTGAGGCATCGATGAATCATCCATCGGCAGAAGAAGACGATGGACGAAAGCACAACCCGCAGCCGGTCAGTCAAGGGGTCCGGCCGGCTGTTGGACCCGTATTTTTGGATGAGGGCGAGGAAGAAGAGGGTGCGACGTTAGACGCATCCCGTGAGGAGGAATAACGATGGGAAACAGAACAGAGATCGTAGCTGGCCTGGACTTTGGTTCCAGCAAAGTCGCCGTGGTCATCATGGAGATCGATGGCGACCGAAAGGACGTCATCGGGGTCTCGATGATCCCCAGCGGTGATGGGCTGCGTGCCGGCAACGTTGTGGCGATCGATCGCACCATCGAGGCCGTGAAGACGGCGGTCGAGGAGGCCTCCAGGATGGCCGACTGCGACATCACGAGCGCGCGGCTCTCTGTGAGCGGTGCCGGGACGATGGGCTTCAATTCCGAGGGCACTGTCGCCGTCCGCGGCGGACGCGTCACCGACACCGATGTGGGCCGCGTCCTAGAGACGGCGGGCGCGGTGAAGCTGCCGGACGACAAGCAGGTCCTGCATACGCTCCCGCAGGAGTACAACATTGACGGCCAGGACGGGATCAAGACGCCCCACGGCATGACCGCAGTGCGATTAGAGACTCGGGTGCACGTCATCACCTGCAGTCGAACCGCACTGACCAACGCCATCGAGTGCTGCAACAAGGCGGGCCTCGCCGTCGAGCGCGCCACGTACAGTGGGTTGGCCTCGAGCGCCGCGGTCCTCAGCGATGAGGAGCGTGAACTAGGCGTGGTCCTCGTCGACATCGGCGGTGGCACGACGGATATCGCGGTCTGGTATGATAATGCGCTCGTCCACACGACCTCCTTGGAGTGCGGAGGGGACGAGCTGACCCGGCAAATCGCACGCGGCCTGTGCACCCCGGGTGAAGCGGCGGAGCGTATCAAGCAGCGCTACGGCTGCGCGATGGCCTCTATGATCGCGAATGGCGAGACGATGGAGGTCCCCGGAGTCGGAGGACGAGAGGCGCAGATCCGCCAACGTCATCTGCTCTGCGAGATCCTCGAGCCGGGCCTCGAGGACTTCTTCATGCGGGTCCAGCAAGAGATCGAGGTGGCGGGATGCCAAGAGGTCATGGCCGCTGGCATCGTCCTGACAGGCGGCACTGCACGCCTCGAGTCAATCGCCGAGCTCGGCATGGACGTGATCGTCGGCATGCCGGTCCGGACGGGGATTCCGTCCGGTCTTGGGGGGCTACACGACGTGGTCGATGACCCACGCTACGCGACGGCAGTTGGACTCTGCCTCGCCGATTACGATGGCCTCAGTGGCCAAACTTGGTCGTCCACCGCGGCGCGTCCAAAGCGTCAGTGGATGAAGCCCATGCGGCGGATCTTCGACCAGTGGTTTTGAGATGTCGGGGTCGTGTTCAGCGACCTCGTCGAGAGTTGAGTGAGTAAATGGATGAGTGAAATTGGTCCCGTAACGCAACGCGGTGTGTTGCCGCGAGTGGGGATCGGGACCACGGAGAGCCCGTGGGCAGGGGAGGCCACACGATGGACACAGTATTTGAAATAGATTTCGAGGATGAAGCCGTAGGAACAGACCAAGCGATCATTAAGGTCGTGGGGGTCGGTGGTGCTGGCGGAAATGCGCTCAATAATATGATGCGTAATCTGCTTAAAGGCGTGGACTTCATGGCGGTTAACACCGACCAGCAAGCGCTAAAGCTCAACGAAGCCCCCCACAAGGTGCAGATCGGTAACGATCTCACCCGTGGCCTTGGCGCAGGAGCGAACCCCGAGAAGGGTTGGCATGCTGCGATGGAGAGCCGCACGGAGATTGCCCGCTACCTTGAGGGAGCGGACATGGTCTTCGTGACCGCCGGAATGGGCGGTGGCACGGGCACGGGCGCAGCCCCGGTCGTGGCAGAGCTCGCTCGTGAGGCGGGTGCGTTGACGGTGGGCGTGGTGAGCAAGCCCTTCGAGTTTGAGGGACGCAAGAGGATGGGCAACGCAGACAAAGGGCTGGAGGCCCTGCGTGAGCGCGTTGACAGCCTGATCGTCATCCCAAACGAGAAGTTGTTGGCCATCGCGAACATGAACATGAGCTTATTGGATGCCTTTCGCGAGGCGGACAACGTGCTCTTCAACGCGGTAAAGGGAATCGCTGATCTGATCACGATCCCCGGCCTGGTCAATGTCGACTTTGCCGATGTGCGCACCATCATGTCCTGTCAGGGCATGGCGCTCATGGGTCGAGGGGTCGGCGAGGGCCAAGAGAAGGCGGTCATCGCTGCCAAACAGGCCATCTCAAGCCCGCTGCTTGAGGACACAGCCATCGATGGTGCTCAGGGGATCCTGGTCAACATCACCGGCGGCGAAGATCTCGGCCTCGTAGAGGTTGGGGAAGCCATTCGCCACGTCCAAGAGGCCGCGCATCCGTCCGCCAACATCATCTTTGGTGCCGTCATTGACTCCGAGCTGAACGACGAGATTCACATCACCGTCGTCGCAACCGGGTTCGATCGTATGGAGCAACACCATGGGGTGGTCGAGGAGGCCGTCGTGAGCATGCCGCAGACGCAGAACTTGGTGGCACCGCCAGAGCCCCCTCCTTTGGAGGCTCCATCGGTACCACAGCCTGCGTTCGCAACGGTGCATGCAGCCGCTCAGCCCCCCATGGTTGCTCGCTCCGGCGCAGCACCCGCGGATATGGGGGCGAACAACAAGGCCAAGCCTTGGAAGAGCGGTGGACGTAGCCTCAGCGACGTCTTGAGTGAGGGGGGTCGACGCAAGAGCCCCTTCGCCATGGCGGCGGACAGTGAGTTCGGTCCTAGGGGCTACCCAGGCAGCAATTCGTAGAGAGAAAATAGGGAAGACGGTTCAGCCGCTGTGGCAAGGGGTCCTCGATCCGATGTCGCTGCGTTGTTGACCGGCTGTGCAGAGCCTGCATAGAGTCCGTCCACTTTGAGGATGGGTTGTACCAGGACCACGGCGGGAAGGCGGTGCCATTTAGGGCTCCTTGGCCTGATCGTGCTGTGTTTGGGCGTCGTCATGACGACTCACGCCAGTGCCTCCCCGCGCTCGGAGATCTGCAGGCGGCTGGATCGTACTCCCCGTGTTTACCTCCTAGGAAGCTCCACGATGGGGAGCGTCTTGGGGCCCATGCTTCAAAAAGATCTGAAGAAACGATGGGACATCAAGGCCAAGCGATGGGGGAAAGCTTCCTCAGGCCTGGCCCGTCCGGACTTCCATGATTGGCCTGCAGAGGTGCCTAACCTCATGCGGCGCCACCGTCCCGACTATGTCGTCGTGTCGCTGGGGACCAACGACCACCAGGCCCTCAAAACCCGGAAAGGCTGGATCAAGACGAGCAATGAGCGCTGGGCGAGTAGCTACAAGCAGCGGGTCCTCATCATGCTCAGGCGCCTCTCGGGCCGTGATCGTCGCCGAGCGATCGTCTGGCTTGGGCCGACGAACTTTGACTCGAACAACGCGAGGAAGCTCGGCCCGAAAATCAACCGCTTAATCCGCGAGGCGATCGAGGAGTTCGACGGCCCCGCCGTCTTCGTAGACGCTCGCCGCGCGACGAGTAACAAGAATGGTGAACCGGGCGTCACCTACCGTCACCCAAAGAAGGGCAATCGCCCGATGCGGACCGATGACGGCATCCACCTGACCACCGAGGCCGTCCGTACACTCCTAGCGGCCCCCGTGCATCGTGCCTTTGCACCCTGTTGGGACAGCGACATCGCCGCGAGAGACGCGATCCGGCAGCAAAGAAAAGACGAGCGAATGGCCAAGCGGAAGGCCAAGCAAGAAGCCGCGAAAGCCAAGAGAGAAGAGGCGAGGGCTAAGAAAGAGGCCGCTCGGGTTGAGAAGGCCGCCAAGAAGGCGGACACAAAAGAAGCCCAAGCGAGCGACGTCACGGCGAAGGGCCCCTCGACCGTGTCGTCCAAGCCCAAGACTAAGCCGGAGTCTTCCGCACCACACACCGAGGCGAAGAGCACCGAGAATACTCCTGCACAAAAAGCGGCTCCAAGTGCACGGACCGAGGTGAGCGTTGACGAGGCTGGGGCCACCGAAGGCGCGCCTGCCGCAGAGGGCGCCCAAGCGTCGACTAAGGCCGTCGAGAAGGCCAAGGCCACCCCTACCCCGCCAACGGCTAAAGAGTCTGCTAAAGCAGCCGCCAAGGCGCCTTCAGAGCATGACAAAGAGCGCGGTAAGTCCTCTACGAAGGCCGACGGGAGCAGCACAACCGAGCCGACACCTGATCGGTCACCTAAGGCTCGGAAGCGCTCTTGTGGCACGAAGAATATGGCCGAAGACAAGAAGGCCGAAGACAAGAAGGCCGAAGACAAGAAGGCCGAAGACAAGAAGGCCGAAGACAAGAAGGCCGAAGACAAGAAGGCGACCGCGGCGCCGGCCAAGACATCAGACATCCCAGCTAAGAAGGGCGACTGATGGGCAATATGAACCCATTCCGGATCGGCTTCATCGCCTTTGTCGTCTCCGGCGCCATGCTCGCCATTGATACGTTTTGGAGCCCGGTCTTCACGCTAAGGATCAGCCGCTCCTTCGAGATGCCGCTGTGGATCCTCTGTGCCGTCTTTGGGCTGCTTCAGTTCGTCCTCTGGTACGCCACACAGCGGCGCCTCTTTCTCTCCGATGAGGAGGTCGCCAAGTGGGGTGCGCAGCTCGAGGCTGTGACCCCTACTATCCTAGAGCAAGCCCGCTCTGCGACCCCGGTCAGGGAGATCGCTGAGGCCCTCGAGAAGAGCCACGCTATCCCGGTCGACGTGACCCTCCGGTACATCATCGCTCTGGGACAGAGCGATGCAGTCGAGTAACGAGGCCTAGCCCCTCTTCTGTCCCTCTCAGATGGGGTCGATGAAGATCTCGCGAGGCCGACTCGTGCCATCCGACGGGCCGATGATACCCTGTTCTTCCAGTTCTTCGACGATACGAGCCGCTCGGTTGTAGCCGATCTTCAACTTCCGCTGGAGAAAGCTGATGGAGGCGTTGCGTGTCTCGGCGACGATTCGCAGGGCCTGGTCATAGAGCGGGTCGCAGTCCTCACCACCGGAGGGGAGATCCACAGAGCCGTCGGCATCCTCATCCACGAGGATGTCTAGATCGTAGTCAGGCTCACCCTGTGACTTGAGGTGCTCTACGATGCGGTGCACCTCGTCCTCATCGATGAACGCACCATGCACGCGCTTGGGACCACCACCGCCGGGGGCCAACCAGAGCATGTCTCCCATACCGAGCAGCGACTCCGCGCCGCCCTGGTCCAAGATCGTGCGGGAATCGATCTTCGACGAGACTCGGAAGGAGATCCGGGTCGGGAAGTTCGCCTTGATAAGTCCCGTGATGACGTCGACCGATGGCCGCTGCGTCGCCAGGATAAGGTGAATGCCACACGCACGTGCCTTCTGCGCCAACCGGGCGATCGACAGCTCGACGTCTTTCTTCGCGACCATCATCAGGTCAGCGAGCTCGTCGACGATGATGACGATCGTCGGCAAGGTGTTCAGGGCCCTCCCTGCGCAATCGATGACCGCGCCCGCGGGGTCAGGGTTACCATTGCGCTCACGCTTAAGCCTCGCTTGGCGCAGCTTCTCTGGGACCGCCTCAAGGGGCGCCTCGGAGGCGTAGATGTTCTCAACTTTGGCGTTGAAGTTCTCGAGGTTTCGTACCCCGAGATCGGCCATGAGCTGATAGCGGCGGTCCATCTCTTTGACGGCCCACCGCAATGCGATCGACGCGTTCTGAGGGTCCGTCACGACGGGCAGCATCAGGTGTGGGATGCCGTCGTAGATGCTCAGCTCAAGGATCTTGGGGTCGATCATGATCAGGCGAACTTGCTCGGGCGTCGCGCGGTACAGCAGCGAGCAGATGAAGGCGTTGATCGCGACCGATTTACCGGCACCGGTCGCACCAGCGACCAGCAAGTGAGGGGCCTTAGCGAGGTTCATCGAGGCTGGGTTCCCGACGATATCCTTGCCGAGCGCTAGCGTCAGGTGGCTCTTTGCCTTCGCGTAGGAGTTGTCGGAGAAGACCTCCTTAAGCCACACAGTCTCACGTGTCTTGTTGGGCACCTCGATGCCCACGACGTCTTTCCCTGGGATGGGAGCCACGATGCGAATGGCGAGGGCGCTCAAGGCCATCTTGAGATCATCGGCCAGGTTCGCGATCTGCGAGATCTTTACGCCCGTAGCTGGCTTGAACTCGTACATCGTGATGACGGGCCCAGGGTGAATCTCGACCACCTTGCCCTTGACTCTGAAGTCTGCGAGCGCGGTCTCCAGGAGCGCGGCGTTTTGACGTAAGACTTCGCGGTCATAGGTCTGACCGATGGGCGCCTTGTAGTCCAAGAAGCTGAGGCTCGGCAGCTCGAACTCCGCCGTCGTCTGCGGATCGACGAGCACCATCTGCTCTCCGACCACCTCCGGACCCCGACGCATCGCCTGAGATTCGACGATCCGCAGATTCTCGTCATCCGACTCGGGTGCCGGGGCGGCGGACTTCGGCGCGGCCTTGGAAGCGACCGACGCCTCAACCTCTGCGTCCAGGACCGGCTCTTCAGGGGCTGGCTCTGCGGGCTCAACGGCAGGCTTGCTCGGCGCCTCAGACACCACGAGGGGCTCCGCATCGAGTGCATGCTGCGTTCGCTCAGCGATCTCACGCTCGGCCCAGGACATCGACTTGGGTTTGCGGCGCGGCGCATTAATCGGGATCTCGTCGACCTCGGAGGGCCCCTCAACAGGCTCGACCGCCTTGGGCGAGGCGACCTCCTCGACTGTCGGGATGAGGTCGGCAGGGAGGGCCTCAAGAGGCAGCGGAGGTGGCGTTGAAGACGTCTTCTTGAGCCCGGAAGCTGACTCAGCGTCGCGCTCAGAGATGATGTCAGCGACGTCGACTTCGTGGAGGGCTTCCACGACGCCGACACCCACAGCTGCTGCAGCGCGGCTTGTGCTGCGCTGGAACTTGGTACGTGAGTCTCGCGCAAACTCATAGGCCAACACACCGAGCTCAAAGACGCTGCGGCGGGTCAATGAAACAAGGGAGATCATCAACGCGGTCAGCGCCAAGATCAGCGTGCCCGCCGTCGAGATGAGCGCACACGAAATCTCACCGAGATATTCGCCGGTCAGCCCCCCTGGGAGGTGACCTAAGAACCGCACGGGAGCAAAGCCCACGTGCATCAAGACCGTCGCGGCGACCAGCACGCCCAAGCCACCGTAGATATCCCGGGCAGCGAGCTGCCACCGACGGCCCACGAGGTAGCTGAAGCCTAGGGCGCCCAAGAGAGGGGTCACGACAAACGCCCCCAGCCCGAGGATGCTCAGGAAGAGGTCAGCGACATGGGCGCCGATCGGACCGATCAGGTTGTGCGCCGGCTGGTACCGTGTCCCGCCAATCGCCGTCACGTCCACCGGGTTGAATGTCACCAGCGCGAGGCAGAGGCTGATCGCAAACGCGAGGATGAGGAGCCCATAGATCTCGAGTCGAATCACGGGATCATCATCGGCGCGACGGCCGACGACCCGTTCTCGATAGTCGAAGAGTTGACCTGGACCTGTAGAAGAGGACATCAGAGTCACGGTAAGTGGCCCCCGTAGGGGGGGCAAAAAACCTACCCGCGTTTTCGGTCTACGGGATCACCGGTGGGGTCACCTCGGAGCCAACCCCAGGCTAAGCGACCGACACTTCCGGCTCGTGAGACGCACAGCGCGCCGCGAGACCGGCGCCCACAAACGATGCAAAGAGAGGATGCGGAGCCAGCGGCTGGGACTTGAACTCGGGATGAAATTGGACCGCGACAAACCAAGGATGCTGCGGCAGCTCAACGACCTCGACAAGATCGAGCTCTGGGTTCACACCGGTCGCCTTGAGGCCACTCTCGATCAGCTGCTCGCGGTAATCGTTGTTGTACTCAAAGCGATGACGATGACGCTCGCTGATGGTTCGCTCGGCGTAGGCCGCCTCAATCCGACTGCCGGCGGTCAGGCGGGCCTCGTAGGCACCCAGCCGCATGGTGCCGCCTTTCGCGATGACCCCCTTCTGGCCTGCCATCAAGTGAATGACAGGGTGGTCGGTCTCCTCGTCGAACTCGGTTGAGTTAGCGCCCTTCAGGCCTAGCACATTGCGGCTGTACTCGATGACAGCGCACTGCATGCCCAGGCAAATCCCCAGGAAAGGCTTACCGCTCTCCCGCGCGTAGCGCACAGCCTCAATCTTGCCCTCGATGCCGCGGGAACCAAACCCACCTGGGACGAGGACCGCGTCCACCTCATCGAGCCTCGCGCAGACGCCCTCTGGGTCCGTCTCCATCAACTCAGAGTCAAAATACTCGATGTTCACGCGGCACTTGTGAGCAAGTCCACCGTGCTTCAAAGCCTCATTCAGTGACTTATAGCTCTCCGCTAAGTCCGTGTACTTGCCGACGATCGCGACGTTGACCTGACCCGCGGGATGCAGCGTGGTGTGCACCACTTGCTCCCAAGCGCTGAGGTCTGGTGCACGACACCAAATGGAGAGCTCTTCAACGATCCGATCGTCGAGCCCCTCAGCGTGCAGCGCCAAGGGTAACTGGTAGATCGAGCTTTGATCTTCAGCCGTGATGACGTGGTTGGGCTTCACATTACAGAAGAGGCTGATCTTACGTTTGATGTCTGTGGAGAGGGGCCGCTCTGTGCGGCACACCACGATGTCGGGCTGAATCCCGATCTCCAATAGGGACTTCACCGAGTGCTGAGTCGGCTTCGTCTTCAGCTCCCCTGCGGCCGCGATATAAGGGACCAACGTCAGGTGCACGAAGATCGCATTCTCGGAGCCCACGTCGAAGGCCAACTGACGGGCTGCCTCTAGGAAGGGCAGTGACTCAATGTCGCCCACGGTCCCACCGACCTCGACCAACTGAACGTCGCGGCCCTGACTGCAGGAGACGATGCGCTCTTTGATCTCATTGGTGATGTGGGGAATGACCTGCACCGTCCCGCCGAGGTACTCACCGCGGCGCTCTTTATTGATGACCGCGTCGTAGACCTGCCCGGTCGTGAAGTTGTTCTTCCGCGAGGTCGTCACCGAGATGAAGCGCTCATAATGGCCCAAATCAAGATCGGTCTCTGCGCCGTCATCCGTGACGAAGACCTCGCCGTGCTGCAGAGGGTTCATCGTCCCCGGATCCACGTTGATATACGGGTCCATCTTCAGGATAGAGACGTTGAGACCACGCGCTTCCAGGAGCGCCGCGAGAGAGGCCGCCGTGAGGCCTTTACCAAGCGACGACGCCACACCGCCGGTCACAAAGATGAATTTCGTGTGCTTGTAAGCCATTGAGAGGCTCCCAGTTGCACCGACCTCCAGGTCGGGTTCAGTCACGCTTCATAAGTCGCCCAGGCGGACGACAACCATCTCACTCTGCGACCCGGAGGTCAGCGAACGGTGTCAAATGGGTCGCACGCTGTCAACGACAGCAATCGTCAATCTGCGCTTGAGGCGATCTCAGCCCCGCGCTTGAAGCTCTGCGTCCGACGGTCGTACGTAAGCGGGATCGATGGACGGCGCTGCTGAACCCTCACGTCCATGATCCTCCCAAGCCTGTGCCGCTAACCAGCCCGTGTGACTTGCACAGGGGATGTGCCAGCTCGGCGGCACCTCGGAGCTCCCTCCGTAAGTGACTGCTCCGCTGCCAAAGATCAGCGGTTTGGGCTCATTTGCGATCGCCGACAATCGCTCACAGACCTCTTCACGAGGTCCGACGATCGGCTCCGCGAGCCGTTCCGGTGACCCGCTCAACGGCACCCGATACGCGGCGCCGTAGACCTCGGACTTCCTCGCATCGATCAGCGGTATGACCACGCCTGGATGACCCGCCGCATGCCGCGCGAGGACGGCCAAGCTGTCCACCGGCCACACCGTGGCATCTAGCCCCATTCCGACGCCGAGAGCCGTCGCCATGCCGACCCTCACCCCGGTGAAACCTCCTGGACCACGACCGACCCCGATCAAGGCGACGTTCGAGGGCGTGAGGCCCTGCCGAGACAACATGGCGTCGACCTGCGCCAGGAGTGTTCGGGCATGCTGATGGCCAAGCCGAGTGCTGACGACCTCGAGCAGATGCCACTGCGTTTGAGGCGCCCCCTTCTCTTCCGGGAGCCGCCAAAGGCTGACGCCCAAATGAAAGCCCCCGGTCTCAAGACCCAGGACGACAGGCCCCTCGGGCAAGGGGGGACCGACGAGACGGCGCGCAGGTCGGGGCATCAGCTTAGGACCCGTTCAAGGTCGAACTTCATCACCAAGACCATCAGGAAGATAATGAAGGCCAGCCCCATGTAGGTCGCGATTTGGCGCGTTCGAAGCGACACGGGGCGGCGCTGCACCGCCTCGATCGCGAGGAACATGATGTGCCCGCCGTCCAGCACAGGGATGGGCAGGAGGTTCAAGAGCCCGAGGCTGATCGAGAGGTAGACCATCAGACCAAAGAAGACGGACCAGCCGCGATCCTTCGCCTCCGAAGCCAACTTCGCGATGCCGATAGGGCCACTGAGCTCGCGAACGGGCACAGCGCCTCGAAGTAACCCAAGCACGCTCTCCACGTTCATCCACATGGCGTGATGGGTCGCGTCGAGCGCATGAGTGGTCGCGTAGGCCCACACGTGGTCGTTGTCGACTGGCTTCGGCTGCTCGCTCAACCCCATCCAAGTCGCGATGCCGAACACCGGCGACCTGAGCTGAGTCTCCCCCGGCTTGTCCGAAGGCGGGACCCGCATCCAGTCACTTCGCTCCGCAGTGCGGATCTCGCTGCCATGGCTGAAGACCAGTCGATGCGTCGCATTCGGGGCCGCGCGGAGCTTGGAGATCAAGAAGCCGAAGAGGCGGCAGGGCTGGCCATCAAGGCTGAGTAAAATGTCGCCGGGGGCGAGGCCGATCTCCTTCGCGTGCGTCTTGTCCATGACGCTGCGCACCGCACAATCCAGGCTCGCCACGCCACGTCGCGGTACGGTGTCCGAGGGGGTAAGCGTGACCACATCAGTGGTCGTGTCCCAGAGCGACTCGACAGCCCCACCTTCCCCGCTCGCGAACGCGACGCGCCGATACGTGAGCGCGACGTCGGCCTCGCCTGCGCCATCGAGGCGGTCTATGAGCTCGTCGTAGCTGTTGATCGTCTGACCATCGACCGCCGTGATGAGATCGCCGGATCGCAAACCAGCGCGCCAGGCTGAAGAGTCGGGCACCACCGCGATCGATGGCCGAATAAAGTCGGGGGTGATGCCCACCCGCCCCACATCTTCCTCCAAGATCCCAGGGATCAGCACCCGATGCACCTTCTCTGGCGTCAGCGTTAGCGCTACCCGCTCTGTGTGCCCCGGACGATCGACCTCAATGGCCAGCGGAACCCCTGGACTGTTTGAGATGACGCGCTTGAGTTGCCACCAGTAGTGGATCTCTTCCCCTTCGATAGAGGCGAGGCGGTCGCCACTCTTGAGCCCCTGTCGCTGTGCGGGGCTGTCGTCATTGACCATGCCGATCGCGCTGGGCATGTGCTGTGCTGTCATCATCCCTGCGATGAAGTAGATGATGTAAGGGAGGATGAGGTTAAACCCAGGCCCCGCTGCCATGATCGTGAAGCGCTGCCAGACGGTCTTGGTCTCAAAGGAGTAAGGGAGCTCTGCCTCGTCGACCACCTCAGCGGGGTCATGCCCCAACATCCGGACGTAGCCACCAAGCGGGAAGGCGGCGATCACGTATTCCGTCGCCGGCATATCCCCCTTCTGTCGCCCCATGATTCGCATCACGGTCGGGCCAAAGCCGATCGAGAAGGTCACGACATGCACGCCGTGCCAACGGGCGAAGAGGAAGTGCCCCAGCTCGTGGAAGAAGATCAGGCCGCCCAAGAGCAGGACGATGTAAGGAATAGAGAGGAGGAAGTCCATCTGAGCAGTACACCTCGTTCGGGGGAACCATACTGACACCCGACGTTGACGCCAAGGAGTGTCCCCTCCACTGGGGTCAACAGCCGAGCAGCCCCACCTCGTCCCGAGCGCGCATCGGAGGACCTACGGCTGGAGCGACAGGCCGCAGCGGACTGTTGACATGCCTCCCATCAGCGCGCGACGCTCCGGCCATCATGTCGATCTCATGCGCAATTTGTGAACGCCCAGTCGCCCCACGCGAAGACAACACGTTCTTCCCACTCTGCAGTGAGCGTTGCCGCCTCGTCGATCTAGGCAACTGGCTGGGCGAGGGGTACGCGATCGCGGGGCAACCCACCAACGACTTCGCTGCCCGGGACTTTGAGCCCGAGGAGGAAGAGCTTTGAACCACGCGCGTCGGGCGCTGGGATGTCTTGGCGCGCTGACCGCGCTCACCCTCTCAGGTTGCTGTCCAATCATGATCAACGCCGCTCAACTCGATGAGCAGGCTCAAAAAGAGGCGACCCAAGCGGAGCCGCGCTCACTCCGCCCAGAGATCCGCCATGAGACCCTCGAGAACGGCTTGAACGTCTACCTCTTGGAGGATCACGCCGCCCCACTGGTCAGCTACCAGGTCTGGTTTGACGTCGGCTCGCGCAACGAGCGGGAGGCGGGCCCGGGCGAAGACCACGGAATCACCGGGCTGAGTCACTTCTTCGAGCATATGATGTTTCGAGGTACCGATAAGCACCCCAAGTTCTTCGATGAGATCTACGCACTCGGCGGCAAGTTGAACGCCTTCACCTGGCTCGATGAGACCGTCTATTGGGAGAACATGCCGAGCCAACACCTCGAGCGCGTCATCACCATGGAGGCCGACCGACTCGAGCACATGACCATCGACTTCCTCAACCTCGAGCCCGAGCGTGAAGTTGTAAAGTCCGAGCGCCTCCTACGTACGGAGAATCAGCCGGAGGGGTTGGCCTGGGAGGCCCTTCAGGCCCGAGCGTTCACCGAGCACCCCTATCACTGGAAGACCATCGGGTGGATGAGCGACCTCAACGCCATCACGGTGAAAGAGGCCAACGACTACCATCGCATCTTTTACGCCCCGAACAACGCGACCATCATCGTCTCGGGCGACCACGACTCCGAGCAGACCCTGGCTTGGATTCGAGCGAGCTATGGCCACCTGAAGGCACGCGAGCTCCCCAGCGACACGTTCGAGCCCGAGCCTCGACAAGAGGGCACCCTGCGAGACCGAGTCTTCAAGGCGACGGACCCACAGGTCGTCATGTGGGGGTACCGCGCCCCCGCGCCGGCGGACCCAGACTTCGCGGTCCTCGAGGTCATCGACCGCGTCCTCACTGACGGCAAGTCATCGCGCCTCCAAAAGTCCCTCGTCTACAGCACGACCCCCAAGCTGAGCAGGCTCTATGCGTACCTGATGCCGATTCGCGACCCGTACCTGTACGTTTGGGGGGCGACCCTGCAGCCCGGGATGAGCGTCCGTGAACTTGAGCGAGAGCTCGACGCAGAGGTCTCAAGGCTGCTCAGCGCCGGCATCACGGAGGCAGAGCTGAAGCGCGCCGTCGCAAAGCTGCGGAGCGATGTCGTGCGAGAGAACCTCTCCAACCAGAAGAAAGGGGAGTACATCGGGTTCTCTCTGCGAACCACCGACAGCCCTTACACCTTCTTCGACCGCCTTGAGACCTACGGCCGCATCACGGTGGCGGACGTCAAGCGCGTCGCCCAAGAGGTCATGCGCCCCACGAACCGCACTGTCGTCCCCGTCGTCGCGCCGGCACGGTACAGTGCGCTGATCGACGCGTTCATCGCAGAGGCGGGCCCTGGGCTCCCCACCCAACCAGGCGCCGCCCTCAAAGAGGCGGTCGCCATCACGCTGGCCCGGCATGAGCTCGACGCAAAAGCCCACACCCTTGATGTCGAGCAAGACGCCATCGACCGCCTCGCGTCCCGCGCCGTCACCGCCAAGCAAGGCGCCTCAAAGGACACGATCTCGAAGATCGACGCGTACCTGGCAGAGAACGAAAAAGGCGTGACCAAGCGGCAAGCGAGCGTCGACGCAAGCCGCTCAGAGCTCGCAGCGGCCGAGAAGGCGCTGGCGAAGCGTTCGAAAGCCCATCACAAAGCGAGCAAGGCCCTGCGGCGGATGCGCTGGAGCCCCTCACAAGCCCCCGCCAAGCTCGCCCTGAACCTGATCGATGGGCTGGCAAACTCCGGAGTGCGTCGCGTCGATAGCGTGGACACCTCCGCCATGCTCGAGGGCAGCCTCCACCTCGTGGTCGCCTACGAGGCGCTCCTCGCGTGGGTCCTTGAGGACGCGGGACAGCATGCCTCTGCAGCGGTCCGGCGAGCCAGCGCGATCGCCCTCGCTGAGCCCGCCTTAGACAAGCGGGACGAGGGTGCACCCAGCGCCCTGTTGCGCGCAGCGTTGGCCCTCGCCTGGGACACTCAAGTGACAGGGAAGACGCTGAACGACACCGAGCCAGCAAAAGGGAAACGCGGCGTACGGAGGGGCAGATGATGACGTGGCGAACCACACGACGACTCGCTCTGGTCGCGCTCATGCTCGGGAGCTTCGTCCCGACGATCGCAGCGAAGACCGCCCTACCTCCGATCGAGCGGATCACGCTCCCCAACGGATTGACCGTGCTGTTGCTCGCCGACTCAGCGAACCCGTTCGTCGACCTGCGCTTCATCGTGAAAGCCGGCTCAGCGTCTGATCCCCAGGGGAAAGAAGGGTTGGCCGACTTGACAGCGTCCATGCTGACGAACGGCACAAAGGCACGCTCTGAAGATGAGATCGCTCAGACTCTCGATGACATGGGGGCTTACCTCAGCGCCTCGGCGTCTATCGATGGGATGATGTTGAACGGATCGGTCGTCACGCTGGATCCAAGCCACCTCGACACCTTCTTGGGCGTCTTTCACGACTGCCTGCGTCACGCGACCTTCCCCGAGGAGAGCCTGAAGAAGACGCGCACCCTCACAGAGGCCGCCATCAAGCGGATGGCTGATCGGCACAGCCTGCTAGCGTCTGAGGCCTTCAGAGCCGCGCTCTACGGGAGCGGCCCCCGAGGGCGACTGGCGACCTTAGGCTCCCTCGCCGAGCTGACGCGAGAGGACTTGATCGCCTTCCGCGATCGCGTCGTCATCCCACAGCACGCCATCTTGGCCATCGCGGGGGACTTCAACCTTGAGGCCATGATGACCTGGGTCACCACACACTTGGGTGATCCAAACTGGGGCCGCGGCGTCTGCCGCCCTTCCGACGTCCCGGGCACCTGCGGGCGCCTCTGCACCGGAGAGGTCTGCTTGGATAACCCGATGGCGTCCTCACGGTTCAAGGACACCCCGGAGGCCCCCGTCGTCCTGCTCATCGACCGGGCCGATCCAAGCATCAATCAGGTTCAATGGCGCATGGGCATGGACAGCCCAGTCGTGCTGACAGATCCCGAGTGGGCAGCCTTTCGTGTCGGTACTCAGATCTTGGGTGGCGACTTCACCGCGCGACTGAACACGACGTTGCGGGTCAAAGAGGGGCTCACCTATGGCGCCAGGTTCCACGTAGGCTATGGCGCCCGGGACTCCGGCTCAATGCGTATCTCGACCTACGTCGCCCCCAAGGATCTCGCCAAGGCGCTTGAGCTCAGTGTAGCAGAGATTAGGGGCGTCACGGCCGCGCCACTGGAGCGCGACGAGATCGACAACTTTAAGGCCAAGATCGTCAACGCCTTCCCCTTCCGCTTCGAGACCGTCAGCGACACCCTAGGGGAGTACTTGAGCCTGGCGGCCGAGGGCGTCGATGTGGCCTGGCTAGAGGGTTACACCGATAAAATCGCGACCCCCACGGCCGCAGACATTCACACTGCTGTCCAGTCCATTAAACCCGAAGCCATGACCTTGGTCGCTGTCGGGAATCGAGACCTGGTCCCGACCTTGGCGGCCTACGGGAGAGTCAAAATCGTCACCGCAGATGACTTCCTCGCATCGGGTCTGTCCAAGGCGGTATGGGCAGACGAAGTGAACAAAGAGAGCCAACCATGAGTCACGTACTTCGAACCGAGCATGCCAATGGCGTCATCCAACTGAGCCTCAATAACGGAGGCGGCAACGCCCTCAGCTCAGCGGTCCTAGAAGATCTCTATCAGGCCTTGAGTGACCTCGATGGAGCGCGCGCGCTCGTCCTCGACGGCGGGGCCGCAAAGCTCTTCTCGGGTGGGTTCGATCTGACCGAGATCGTGGGCTACGAGCGCCACCAGCTGGCGGCCTTCTTTGAGCGATTTATGGAGATCCTCGATCGCATCCTGCGGCTCGACTGTCCAAGCGTCATCGCGATCCACAGCCACGCCCTCGCTGGCGGCTTCATCCTCTCCCTCGCCTTCGACCTGCGCGTCGTAGCCACGCGCGACCTGAAGCTCGGGCTCAACGAGGTCGACTTGGGGGTGATGATCCCCGCGAGCACCGAGGCCCTCTTCGGCCTCCGTACCAGCCCGCAAGTGGCGCTCAGCTATGGGATGTCGGGGCGCCTCTTCGGGCCCGAGGAGGCCGCTCGCATCGGCTACGCGGACCTGCTCGCCGAGGACCCCCAAGCACACGCCTTGGCCGTCGCGACCGCCCTCGCCACTAAGCCTGGCTCCGGTGTAGCGCTGACCCGCCGCCGAGCAGGTGATCGCATCGCAGACATCGTAGACGCCGAGGAGAAGACGCACCGCGAAGCGTTCCTCGACAGCTGGCATAGCCCAGAGGCTCAAGCAGGCCTAAAGGCGGTCGCCGATCGGCTGCGAAAGCGATGAGTCAGGGCAAGAGAGGTCCCATGATCCTCGCACGAGGAGAGGACCACCTCTTCGCCTGTAAGCCCTCTGGCTTGGCCACTACCGGGCGAACCCTGGACGACCCAGATTGCCTACAATCGCAGCTGATGACGCACCTCAGCAGGCGCAAAGTCTGGGCCGTCCACCAGCTCGATAAAGGCACGAGCGGCGTCTGCCTCTTTGCCCTGCGTAAACCCTCTGTCCCCCTCTGGGTGGAGCGCCTGCGCGCGGGCCGCAAACTCTACCTCGGGGTCTGCACGGGGCAATTGACCGGGCAACACAGCGTCCGCGCGCCGATTGGTAAAGTCAGGCGCCCGGATGGACGGACGCAGGCGGCAATCACCCAGGACGGCAAAGCGGCCCATTCGACGATCACAGCACTCCAAACGGCCGGGGATAAGACCCTGTTCACGGCCGAAATCCATACGGGGCGAACCCACCAAATCCGCCTCCATATCGGGCACCTTGGGCACCCGCTAGTGGGTGAGAAGCTACATCGGGCGCCCCCTTGCGAGCAGTGGCCCTTCCCGGCGCTTCACAGCTGGTGCGTGACGCTGATGAACGCGGATAAGGCACCGTTAGCCATCGAGGCTCCCCTCCCAGCCGAACTTCAGGAGCGCCTGTGCCAATGGGGGTTTGAGCTCCCGACCCCTGAGGGAGTGGGCTTTTGGCCGAGCGATGGGTAGACTCCCCGCGATGCATATTGGGCCAGCGAAGCGAGTCGAACCATGAGCGCACCAGTCTTCCGTGGACAGCCAGCGACGTTGATCGTCAACCCTGCCGCGGCGGGGGGACGAGTTGGGCGCGAATGGACGACCCTTGAGGCCCGAATTCGAGAGGCCCTCGGTGACAGCCTGCAGTGTGTCTGGACTGAGCGACAGGGTCACGGCGTGGAGCTCGCACGGGATGCGGTCACGCAAGGCTCGAAGACGATCATCTCCCTCGGTGGAGACGGTACGCATCACGAGGTCCTCAACGGGCTGATGGCCGCAGGTGGTGACGCTGAAGACGTCAGGTTCGGCGTCCTCCATGCTGGCACGGGAGGCGACTTCCGTCGTGTCCTGCACGGTGGCGGTGACTTCGAGACCTCCCTCAAGCGACTCCCGACCGCTGGTTCGTTCCATATCGATGTCGGCTCGGTGAGTTACCTGCGAGATGACGGGGAACCCGAGAGCCGATTCTTCCTCAACCTGGCCTCCGCAGGCCTCGCTGGGGTCGTCGATCGCATGGTGAATGCCTCTGGCAAGCGCCTCGGTGGCACCCTAACGTTCCTCTTAGCGACCCTAAAGGGGGTCGCTCGTTACACCCCTGCAGAGGTTCGGCTGACCGTCGACGGGACCCGACTGGGCGACAAAACGGTCACGAATGTCTGTATCGCCAATGCCCCATGGGCGGGTGGCGGTATGCAATTCGCCCCGAGCGCTCGGCTCGCAGATGGGCTCTTAGAGGTCATCGTCTTCAAGTCGGTCGGGCTGCTGACGAGCCTGACCCTCGCCCCGAAGCTCTACAAGGGCACCCACGTTCATACACCTCATATCGAGGTGTATCGAGGCCGCGAGATCCGCGTCGAGCCGCTGAGTGACGAGCCTGTCCTCCTCGACATTGATGGCGAATCTCCGGGGCGCCTACCCGCCGTCTACAGCGTGCACCACCGAGCCATTCGGCTGTTGGACCTGAACCCCGACTGGGCTTAATCGGCAGCGTTCCAGGGCTCGGGTGAGCCCTTCATGCGCTCTAAGCGTCGTGCTGCACGACCAGCGCATCGCGCGAAGCGACCTCGCGTGAAGGCCATCAGGGACTGAACATCCTCGAAGCGCGCCGTGTCGATAGGCTGATCAACCACCATCGCGACAGGCCCTCGGCCTCGGACTAAGAACCCGACCTGGTGGATGTCGCGCGCACCCGCAATCACCATCGGGAGGATGGGCAGGCCGCGTTGGTGCGCGACGATAAAGCCGCCCTTCTTGAAGGGCAGCAGCCCTCCGGCGCGCGAACGCGTGCCCTCGGGGAAGATCAAGAGCGTCTCACCACCCACCAGCCGATCCCCGGCCCTGTCCAGGCTCGCCACAGCGCGCTCGCGGTTCCGGCGATCAATCGAGACCATCCGAGCTGCGGCCATGTACCAGCCAAAAAAGGGGACGAGGAAAAGGCCTCGCTTGGCCAAAAAGGCGATGGGCCGATCGCTCGCCCGAATCACCGCCATGATGTCGATCCCACTCGTGTGGTTCATCATCAGGAGGGTCCCTCGCGCGGCGGAGAGGCGCTCGACGCCGTCGACGTCGAGGCGCTCCAACCCCATGATAAATGACAGCCCAATCGCCCACGCGCGGACCCAGCGCCAACGCAGTGTTCCTCGGCTATCGAAGGGTGCACAGAGCGCGACAAGGGTGCCCCAAACCAGGGTCCCCACGACCAACCATGCCCATGCAGCGAGAGTGCGTCCAACAGCCATACCTCGGCAGTGTATGCCGAAGTGCCGCGCGCGAGAACATTGCTGCACACTTGACTCGTGAGGGTGCCAATTGAGACCTTCGGGGACGACTGTCTGGAGATCTCATGACGTCTCGATGGCTAATAGTGTGCCTCTCTGTCCTCTTCACCCTGGCCTCTTGCGGAGAGGCCTCGGTCGATACAGCGCCCGGCGACGACGCAAGCGCCGCCGGTGGCCTCGCTGCGGACAGCGGCAGTATCGACCCAAACAGCGGGGGCTGGGGCGGGGACCCCGCGACCGACACGAGCTCAGGGACACCGGACGACAGGCGCCCGGGAGCAACGGACACCAGCGACCCTGTGGAAGAGGTCTATGTCCCTCAGCCCGGCGAAGTGGGTGCGTCCTGCAATGAGAACAGTGACTGCTTCAGCGCCCTCTGCATCGCTCACCCTGAGGGTGGCTACTTCTGCACGGAGCCCTGTGAGGACGAATGCCCGAACGGTTTCCTCTGTAAAAGCACCGCCCCATGGCGCGGTGACGTCATGTTTATCTGCGTCCCAGAGCTCAGTGTCATCTGCCAGAGCTGCGTCAATGACACCGATTGCGGCGGACCAAAGCATCACTGCATGTCCATCGGCACAGCGGAAGAGAACCTCTTCTGCGGTCGCTACTGTGACGTCGACGCGGACTGTCCCGACGGCTATGCATGTCAGGAGGGCACCACGTGGGACGGTCAAGCGGCGAGACAGTGCCAACCCTCAACGGGCTCGTGTATCTGTGACCAAGACCTCAACCAGACGTCGAGGCCCTGCTCGAGCACCAACGAGTGGGGTACCTGCTACGGAGACGAGCTGTGTGACGGGGGCGCGGGCTGGAGTCAATGCTCCGCAAAGCTCCCAGCCATCGAGTCCTGCGACGGACTCGACAACGACTGTGATGGTGACACCGATGAGGGTCACTCCCCATCGCCGTGTGTGAAAGAGAACGACTGGGGTACCTGTCATGGCGTCCGTTCCTGCCACGGTGAAGTCGGGCTCATCTGCGACGCACTTGAGCCGAGTAATGAAGCCTGCGACGGCATCGACAACAACTGCGACGGTCACATCGACGAGGTCTTCGACGACACGGACAATGACGGCCAAGCCGACTGCATGGACACTGACGACGATAACGACGGCGTCGAAGATGCAGACGACAACTGCCCCCTCGTTGCGAATGCGAATCAGGACGACTTGGACGGCGACGGTACCGGTGACGTCTGTGACGACGATGATGACGGCGACGGCATCCTGGACCCCCTAGACAGCTGCCCACGTGACTACAACCCGACCCCTATCGACACCGATGATGACGGGCTAGACGATGACTGCGATGACGATGACGACGGCGACGGCTCACCAGATACGCTTGATTGCGCGCCTACAGACGCCTTAGTCAGCCCCATCTCGGTCGAGCTCTGTGACGGCATCGACAACAACTGTAATGCGGCGACTGACGAAGCGTTCGCGGACACAGACTCCGACGGCCAAGCCGACTGTATCGACGAGGACGACGACAGCGATGGGGACCCCGATGTGTCGGACTGTCAGCCGCTCAACGGGCTGATCGGATCAACGGTCACGGAGCTCTGCGACGCCGTCGACAACGACTGCGATCAGGCCATCGACGAGATCTTCGCCGACGCAGACGATAACGGGATTTTGGACTGCGTCACCGGTGACTTAGATGGCGACGGCGACCCAGACGGTGTGGACTGCGCCCCCTACGACGGGGACATCGGGCACGGCCTCCAAGACGTATGTAACGGCGTCGACGACGACTGCGATGGCATCACGGACCCTGGCCAGCCAGACACCGATGACGACGGCTTGGTCAACTGCGTCGACATCGATGATGACAACGACGGCTCCCCCGACATCAGTGACTGCGCCCCCGAGGACGCGAGCAAGTCCCCCCTCGCGCTCGAGGTGTGTAACGGGGTCGATGACAACTGCAACGACGCGGTGGATGAGGGCTTCGCTGACATGGACGACGACGGCATCGCAGACTGCGCCGACGACGACGATGACGGGGACGGGATCAATGACGCGGTCGATGTCTGCCCCTATATCCCAGATCCGCTTCAGCTCGACACAGACAACGATGGGGCCGGCGATCCCTGTGATGACGACGCGGACGCCGATGGGGTCCCAGACATCCAAGACAACTGCCCCCTCGACGCCAACGCAGGGCAATCGGACTTCGACGGTGACGGCGTTGGGGACGTCTGTGATCCAGATGATGACAACGACGGGGTGATCGACAGCGCTGACTGTGGCCCCTTTGACCCCGACACCAACCCTGAGGCCGATGAGGTCTGCGATGGCATCGACAACAACTGTGACGGAGACGTCGACTCGGAGTTCCCTGACTTCGACGACGACGGCTTCTCCAACTGCGTGGACCCAGACGATGACAACGATGGGGACCCAGACCACAACGACTGTGAGCCCTTCGACAACGCCTTCCATGCGAACGCACCCGAGCTCTGTGACGGGCTAGACAACAACTGCAAGCTTGGCGTGGACGAGGGGTACGCAGACCTCGACGATGACGGTATCGCCGACTGTGTGGACCCGGATAAAGATGGCGATGGGCTGCTCGACGAGGTCGACAACTGCCCGAATCACCCCAACCCGGAGCAAGACGACATCGACGGTGACGGGCTGGGCGATGAGTGCGATCCGGTTGTCCCCGGCCCACTCCATCACATCGAGGTCCGCGATGCCCCTGGGCTCCTCGGAGAGGCGGTCGGAGATCGCATCGTCCTGCCTGGCGAAGACGTCCTCATCCTCTACGCCGTGGGCTTCGACAACCAAGGGCTCTACATCGGCGAACAAGAGGTGATGTGGAACGCTACAGGCAGCTTGGAGGACGTCGACCCAGGTCCATCGACTTCCCTGTCATTTGCGCCGCTGGAGCCCAAGACGACCGGGATCATCTTCGCGATCCCGTCAGACAGCCAGAACGTCTTCCCCGGGTCGACAGGCACCATCACCGTGGGTATCCCCGAGGTCGGGCCGCCGGACATGGCGACGTCGACCATCGCCGTGGATCGGCCGGTGCTGACGATCGGCGGAGAGGCCGCGACCGTCGTGGTGAGGCTCGCCGACGCTTGGGGTTCCCCGGTGTTGGAAGCCCACGACGTCGTCATCTCTACCACCGCAGGTATCCTTGACGGTCCGCTGGTCGGGCTCGGCAACGGCACCTATGAGCAAACCCTGCTCGCGGGCGTCGTCCCCAACACGGCGACCCTGTCCGCCACCGTAGACGGCGAGCCCCTCGCTACAGACGTCAGCGTCGACATTATCAAGCTCGAGGCCCCGTGGGATGGGGTCATCATCGACTGCTTGAACTACGACAACTACGCCGGAAAGAACCTCTTCATCGACGGAGCGGACATCTTCATCGCCAGCTCGGGATGCGCCCCGATGGTCTTCGGCCACATCATCATCTCGAATGGCGGCAAGCTCTCAACGCGGAATCAATCCGGCGCTGGGGTGCCCAACAGCATCGACATCTTGGTCGAGAGCTTGACCCTCGACGAGACGAGCAGCATCGACGTGAGCTGCCGCGGATACCCTGGTGGGTATTGGCATGAGGTCGCAACACACGAGGACAATGTAGGCTCCCTCTCCGGTGGCAGCCACGGAGGACTCGGCCGCCCTGGTATGGAGGCCGGCGAGACGTTGAAGCCCAGCGCAGGCGTCTTTGGTCAGCTCCGAGAGCCTCGACATCCTGGTGGAGGTGGTAGCTACGGTGATGGAGGCGGGCTGATCCGCATCGTCACCACAGACACCGGGTCGGTCGTCATCCACGGGACGATCCGCGCCAACGGCTGCAACCACACGTCAGGCGCGGGCGCCGGCGGCGGGATCTTCATTCAAACCCCCAGCTTCGGCGGCTCCGGCCGCATTGAGGCCTTCGGCGGCAACGGCAGCATCGAGAGCTGCGGAGAGGACTGCATTGAAGGCGGCGGCGGCGGCGGCGGCGGGCGCGTCGCGATCACTGGCTACTACGCCCTGTCAGGGAGCTTTGACGATACGGCCATCTACGACAACATCGATGTTTCGGGTGGCCAGGGGAGCTCCGGGTACGGCGGCGCAGGTACCCTTTTCCTACAAGGCATCCTCGATGCCCACGGTGACCTCATCGTCTCCAACCAAGGCAAGCCCACACCGAAGTGGAGCACACCACTGCTCAGCGTCGGGTCCGGCTCGACGCTCACCGCCTCAGACACGGAGCTCATCGATCTCAACCAGTTCTGGGTGACTAACCTCTTCAAGGGCCACACGCTGAATCCCAACGTCGAGCAGGGGAACCCCGCGACGATGGTCGATGACATCCTGGTCACCTTAGTCGGGAACACAGAGAGCACATTGCTCGCCACCGGAGGTCTCGATGTCTCAGCTCCAGGTGACATCTACCGCTCCATACACGTCCTCGATAACCTTGAGATCCGGGACGGCGCCTCCGTCACCACCAACGGTGGCGACCTGATGATCTACCACGGTGACCGCTCGTCGAATGACGATAGCACCTTGGCCCTTCGTGGCGACCTGGACGTCAACCGCCTTGACCTAGTCGACGGTACGGCCATCGATGTCACAGAGGGCGTCTCGTTCCAGTTTGAGTCGCTCATCAGCGGAATGAGCGCGACTGCGCCGCTCGACATCACCGCGACGCACAGCGTGATCACCGGGACCAACCTTCACACAGGCACGCTCTTCGCCGAGGGAGCGACCCTCAGCCTGGACACCCTAAAGAGCACGCAAGATGTCTCGCTCGTGGATGGCAGCACCCTTGAGATCCGAGACGCGATCATCGACGTCAGCGCGACACTGATGATGGCGGGGAGCAGCTCGATCACGCAGCCCCCATCGACCCAAGACCAAGGGTATCTGCTCGACATCACTGCGGGCTTGGTCAGCATCGAGCCCGGCAGCCACATCACCGCGGATGGCGCCGGCTATCCGTCCGGAGTGGGCCACGAGATACACACGACGAGCGTCGCGACCGGCTACGCAGGTGG
This sequence comes from Myxococcota bacterium, assembly GCA_049602155.1. Lineage (GTDB taxonomy): Bacteria > Myxococcota_A > UBA9042 > PHBI01 > JBMYRH01 > JBMYRH01. Next base: position 348,529 of record JBMYRH010000001.1, read on the forward strand.
CTCTCATGCGGGGCTCGGCGGTCACAGCCTAGGCGACGACGCGGGCCACAGCGCAGTGACCTATGGCAACCTCTACGCCCCTGCGACCTCGGGAGGCGGGGCAGCGATGGGAGGAGCGGGCGGCGGCGTGATCCGAATGAAAGTCGCTGGCACCCTTGCGCTCCACGGCACCATCAGCGCGAACGGTACCTCCCATGCGCATGGGGGCGGCGGTGGAGGCTCCATCGACCTCGAGGTCAACGTCCTCTCAGGCGACGGCATCATCAGCGCCTCGGGAGGCCACGGCGCCATCGACCAGCCCTGCGGCGACGCCTGTGTGGTCGACACCGGCAGCGGTGGCGGCGGTCGCATCGCGATTCGTGGTCATGTCGCCCTCTTGGACAGCTTCGCCCCGGCAACGATGTCCTCCCATGTCCAGGCATTCGGTGGCCGCTCCGATGATGCCTTGCCCGCCGCTGGTGGCGCGGGGACGATCTTCGTGCAGCCCCACGGGAGCTCCGCCGGCGACCTGATCCTCCGCAATGGGGGACACCCAGCGCCCTCCGGGAGCACCGCGCTCATCACCCTCCCCCCTGGTCAATTCTTGAACGTCACGAGTGACACCCTTGAGGTCGCCGGGCCTCTGATCCCAGGCCGCTATGAGGGCTACCTCCTGACCCCCAACGTCGAGGAGGGCAACCCAGGCCTCGCGGACGACACTCGGCTCCTGATCACTGGCAACGATGAGACGCACCTCTTCATCTCGCCGACCGTCGATGTTCAATCGGTGGCCGAGATTGGCGACCACTACCGGAGCGCCTATGTCTTCAGAAACCTCGACATCGCGGAGGGGGCCAGCCTTGAGACAGCTGGCGATATGTTGCTCTTGGAGGGTGACCTCCAATCCGACGATGCGACAAGCTTCGTGCTTCAGGGTGAAGCTAACCTGGGCCGCCTCGACCTCTCGAACGTCGACACTGTGGAGGTTCATGATGTCGGCCTGCTCTTAGAGGAGCTACTCGCTGGTGACACCGACGACACTGCTCTCGATCTGCTCATCAGCGAGGCTTACTTTGAGCAGCCTACTCTCGCCGCTACACGCATCGATGGTGTCAACGCGATGATTGAGGTCGACACCGTTCACGTTACCGACGACATGACCCTGTCGGGCTCAAGCGTCTTGACCGTCAACCGGGACACTATCTCCGTCGACGACACCCTCACCCTCCTCGACGAGGCCATGACCACGCACGCGCCGAGCACAGCAAGCACACCACGGCAGCTCAGCTTCACTGTGCGACACCTCTCCCTCGGGCCCGGCGCCCGCATCGTCGCGGACGCGCTCGGCTACCCAGCGGGGACAGGTGCGAACCTCTACTCACCTGCCACGCTCGCGGGTTACTCTGGCGGTTCTCACGGAGGCCTCGGCGCCAACGACAGCGATGGCACTGCGCCAGCCTTACCCTACGGAATGTTGGCCCTGCCCAAGCTCCCCGGGAGCGGCAGCGCACAAGGTGGCGCCGGTGGTGGAATGATCACCATCAACGCGGAGCAGACGGTCACTATCAAGGGGACCCTCAGCGCCAACGGTGAAGACCATCCGCACGGCGGTGGCGCGGGCGGCACCGTCCTCATTCACAGCCCGTCGCTTCTGGGCGACGGCGAGATCACGGCGAATGGTGGCGCCGGTGGACAGGTCACCTGTGGCGATGGATGCGACGTCACCTCAGGGTCCGGGGCCGGTGGGCGCATCGCTATCATCGATGTCGCCAACTGGAGCGGTGCATTCACGGTCGCGAACGCTCACGCCGGTCTGTCGGCGACGGGCGGCGTAGGCGCGTTACCTGGCGGTGCCGGCACCATCTTGCTGAAGAGCGCTGAGCAGCTCTACGGCGATCTCCTTGTGGACAACGGTGGGGTGCACGCAGCTGCCGACTCCACCCCGCTCGTGACGGTGCCCACCGGGACTATTATTGGGATCGATGGAGACACCATCACCGTGTCCGAACCACTCGAACCCGACCGATATCAAGGCTACTGGGTCAACGTAGGGCCCGAAACCGGTGGACCAGGGCTCCTCGATGACGCCATCCACACGATCGCCTCAAACGACGTCGTCGAATTCACGGTCGATGGAGACGAAGACTTGGCATCCGTCACCTCTCAGGGGGTCCCCTATCGGGCGATCTTCATCTTCGACAACCTTGAGATCCGCCACGGCGCCAAGCTCTCCACAGACGGAGATATCATCGTCTTGAAGGGCGATATTGGCAGTGGCGATGTCGAGACGTTTGCCCTCACTGGCGGACTCAGGTGCCACCGACTCGACCTCAACGAAGGGGCGAGCTTGGCCCTGTCAGCAGGCAGTGAGTTGAACGTCACCCAAGTCCTACAAGGCAACAGCTCTGAGGTCGCGTTGAACTACGTTGTAGACGCCTCAAGTCTGTCGCTGCCTCTCGTCCAGGCCACGAGCCTGACGGCGACTGATTCCCACCTTGAGATCGGTCAACTGCACGCCCAAACAAGCGTCACTCTGATCGACAGCCAACTCACGATTCACGATGACACCATCGATCTCGGCGCGACGGGCAGCTTGAACTTGGAGGGGACCTCTGTCGTCACTCATCCTCCCAGTGATGCATCGATGACACGACGACTCGCGATTGAGGCGATGAACGTCATCGTCGGCGCCAGCGCTGCGATCGATGTCTCTGGAAAAGGCTACCCAGCCTTGAGCGCCCCCCCGGGCTTCAGCGTCTCCGAGGCCCCCGCAGGCGCGAGTCATGGTGGGACGGGTGGCTCAGGAGGCTCCCTTAACGGCGGCACGACGGGCACCGGTGGCGACACCTACGGCCTGCTCCAAGCACCCACCCTGCCAGGAGCCGGTGGCTCAGTGGCCGGCGGTGGCGTCGTCTTGATGACCCTCCAAGGGGTCTTGAAGTTGGACGGTGTCATCGCAGCCGACGGCCTCTCTGTGGAGAGCTATGACGGAGACGCCAGCCCTGGCGCGGGCGGCTCCATCCACGTACGCGCAGCGACCGTCGCGGGCGGGGGCACCATCCACGCCAACGGTGGAGACACCGCGCCGTACACTTGCGGCGCAGCAGGATGCACCACGCCCCGCACCGGAGGCGGAGGAGGCGGACGAGTCGCGCTCACCGACTATCTCCTGCTCAGCGGTAGCTTCAGTGAAGCTGCGCCGGCTATCGCCGCGTACGGTGGCGCGGGGCACCAAATGGGAGGGGCAGGCACCGTGTTCCTGCGCCACTTCTCAGGGGACGACGGCAGCCTGATTGTCGACAATGGCGGGCACAGTGACCAAAACGCCCGAGGCACGACTGACCTCCCAACCGTCAGTGAGGGGCTCACGCTCCTCGTTCAAGGCGACCAGCTCTACAACTTTGGAGCATTCACTCCCGACACCCTCGATGGGCTCATCGTGGATCCCAACATCACCCAAGGGTCCGCCGTCAGCCTAAGCGATCACTACCTCTTTGAGGTGACCTCAAACAGCTCCGATTCCCTTATCCTCGCCCCGCGAGAAGAGGGCACCATCCTCAGCGAGATCGCGACGCTGGGTGCGTCCTATCGCGGGGTGTTGCCCGTCAAGAACCTCACGGTGCAAGGCAAGGCACACCTCGTGACCGAGGGAGACCTCCTCGTGTGGCAGGGCGACGGCAGCTCAGCCGCTGGGCTCTTCACCGTCGAGGACGGGGCCGGCATCAATGCCCGCGGGCTCGACGTGGTGAGCGCGTCGTCCCTTGGCGCGATTAGCGGTGACATCGACGTCGAAAAGCTGATGTGCGGTGGCTGCGAATGAACGCGGGAGTTGCGTGAGCGTGGTGGTCTGATAGGAGAGGACCATGACCCCCCCTCCAAAGGTCCTGCTCTTCGGGCAAGCGCTCGTGCCAGACACGGCTGAGTTGGCCAAGCGATGTGCGGACGAACTCGGGCCTACTTGGGTGTTCACCGACGAGCGCTTTGAGCTCGGCGCCCCCTCCGAGTCCCTCAAGCGCTTCGACGCGCCCTCGTACGACAACAGCTCTATCAGGACTCGCATTCGCACATGGATGGCGTATATGCGGGCCGCGATGCGCTTCTCCAAGGGCGTCGAGGGGCGCCCGGTCGTCTTCATGAACTCGAACCCACCGATGCTCGCGTTAGTCGGTTATGTGGGCGCGCGGCTTCGGGAGCGCCCCTATGTCGTCCGTGTGCTGGATGTCTACCCCGACGTCATGGTTCAGCGCGGGATGTTCGGTGCTCGGCACCCCATCAGCCTCGCTTGGCGCGCCTTCAACCGCATGGTCTACAGCCGCGCGGCGGCGGTGGTGACGCTTGGTGAGGTCATGGCTGAGCGCGTGACGCCGTACATGCGAGACCCGTCACGACTTCACGTCATCCCCACGAGCGTCAACACGGCGTCCATCACCCCGCTCTCCAAGGCGGATAACTGGTTCGCTGAGGAGCACGGGCTCACCGACCGACTCGTCATCCTCTACTCGGGCAACTACGGCGCAAGCCACGACCTGAGCGGGCTCATTGATGCCATGGGGACCTTCGGCACCGACAGCGGTGTGACGGTGCTCTTTATCGGTGGCGCGGGCCGGGCCGAGGAGCTCAAAGAGGCCGCCTCTCAGCGCCCAGAGGTCTGTCGCTACCTCCCCTTTCAGCCCGCTGAGGTCCTCCCCTACTCCATGACCAGCGGCGACATCGCAGTCGTCACTTTAGGGAAAGGCACCGAGGGCATCTCAATGCCGTCTAAGTGCTATTATATGATGGCCGCAGGGTGCGCGATCTTGGGCCTCAGCGAGGGGGATAATGACCTGAAGCGGGTCATTGAACGCTATGACTGTGGCGTGAACCTCTCATGCAGTGACAGCGACGGCATCGCCAAGGCGATCCAAGGGCTTCGAGACGATCCCGAGACCCTCGCACGGTATCAGCGCAACGCACGACGGGCGGCCGAAGAGGTCTTCGACACCCACATCGTGACTGCGCAGCACTTCGAGCTCCTGCGGGCCCTCACAGACTGAGCAAACCGGCGTCGTCTAATAACGGAACGGCCACGCCAGGAAGTAGCGCTTGGTCCTAAGCCACAGCCCGAGCAACCCAAAGGGCTCGACCAAGAGCATCCCGATGACCGCCAACGCAAAGAGCAAGGTCGCCTGGTCTGCCTGAGGCAGCGTCGACACGAGCGGAATCGAGGGCCCAATCGCGTGCGCTAGGGGCTCAAGGACCTTGAAGCCGATCGCCCCCGCGACGGCACCAAACGTGGTCCCCAAGCCCCCAAAGACGATGATGGCCACGTAGAGCACACTCATGTGCAAACTCGCCGTCGTCTCGACGGCTAGATATTGGGTTTGGAAGCCGTAGAGCGCCCCTGCGACCCCCGCGAAGAATGATGAGACCCCAAACGCAATGAGCTTGGTCCGTGCCGGGTCGACGCCAAGGACAGCGGCGGCCAAATCATGGTCCCGGACCGCCATCATCGCGCGCCCCGTGTTCGAGCGTTGGATGTTCTTGCTCACAAAGGCTGTCGCGACCGCCACGAGCGCAAAGATAAAGTAGAGCTGCTGCTCAAAGGAGAACGTCACGCCGAGGAGCTCAATTGGATCTCGGAGCGCCATGGGGAGGTCACCCTCACTCGCGAACCAAGGGTACATCGGCACCTCAAGGCCTGATGCTCCTCCTGTGAGCTCCGGGAGTGACATCAGCAAGTGTGCCACCAAGTAGAGCAGCCCCAGGGTCACAATCGCGAGGTAGAGCCCCTCAAGCCGCAGGGCAAAGGGGCCGACGAGTAAACCGACCCCCGCGGCCACAACGCCTGAAGCTGGGATCGCCAACCAGAAGGGGAGATGCATCGCGCCGAAGATGCCCGCTGTGTACGCCCCAAGCGCGATAAACGCTGCGTGGCCTAAGCTGATCTGGCCCGTGTATCCGGTGAGGATCATCATGGCCACTGCAGCCACGATGGTCACCAATGTGTCGTTCGCGATGGTCAGCCAGTAGGCGTTCGCCAGGAAGGGCACGGCGAGCAAAATGAGCGTCACCGCGGCGATGCCAAGGTGATGCCAACGATCGGGGAAGAGCTTCAGATCCTGTCGATAAGAGGTCACCAAGGGGCGCGTCGGCATCAGACCCTCCTAACGGTCTTTTGACCGAAGAGCCCGTAAGGCTTCACCACGAGGACTAAGACCATGATCAGATAGGGGAAGACCTCATGGAAGTTCTGACCAAACTGCCCCAAGAGTGGGTTCAAGTAGCCCTGCGCCATGACCTCTAAGATGCCGAGGGTCACCCCGGCGACGACTGCGCCCACAGGCGACTCCAAGCCCCCCACAATCACGGCCGGGAACGCGCGCAAGGCGACGTAGCCGAGCTCGACGTCGACGCTCCGCGGGAACATGCCCAGGAAGACCCCGGCCAAGGCCGCGTACATGCCGGCTAAGAACCACGTCAGCGCAAACACACGACCCACTGGGATCCCCAGGGCCAGTGATGTCTCTTGGTCGCTTGCCGTAGCGCGCATCGCGACCCCTAGCTTGGTCTTGCGCAACAAGAGGAAGAAGAGCCCTAACCCGACAGCCGCTGTCCCGACGGCTGCGAGGGAGTTGTACCAAAGCACGGCGTCACCGAGTTCAACCTTGGACATCGGATCCCACGGGGTGGGCATGCCCTGCGGATCGGTCCCCCAGGCCATGTGTAAGAGCGAACGGAGGATCATCCCGACGAAGATGGTCACCATGATCGTCACGAAGACCGGGCGCCCCAATAGCGGGCGCAGCGCGACCCGCTCAATCAACGCCCCTAGGGCCCCGGTGGCGACCATGGCCGCGAGGACGGCGAGGAGCCAAGGCACCCCAGCGTTGGAGAGGCTTACCGTCATCAGTGCACCGAACGCTAGGAGTTCACCGTGCGCAAAGTTGAAGACCTGAGACGCGCGATAAATCACGACGAAACCCAAGGCGATGAGCGCGTAGATAGCCCCGAGCGCCAACCCGGACGTCAGCAACTGAATGAAGGTCGCCATCAGCGCCGCCCTCCGCTGTAGATGCTCTCAATCAGCTCGGAATGCAGCTCACCGACGACCTTGCGCCTCACCTTCTGGGTCGCTGTCAGCTCTCCGTCATCCTGATTCAGCTCCTTCGACAGCAGCCGGAAGGCACGGACGTGCTCCACCTGCGCCAAGCGATCATTGGCCACAGAGATTTCGCGCCCGACAAGCTCAATGACCTCGAGCTTCGCGGCGAGGTCCGAGAAGGAGGTATAGACCACCCCTTGGCGTTGAGCCCAGTCACCGACCGCGTCCCTGTCGATTTGAACCAGCGCCGAGACGAACTTTCGGCGGTCCCCAATCGCGATGGCCTCCTTCACGTAGGGGCTCAGCTTCAGGGCGTTCTCGATCTTCTCCGGTGACAGGTTCTTGCCTCCCGCCGTGATGATGATCTCTTTTTTACGGCCAGTGATGCGCGTGAAGCCGTGCGCGTCCATCGAGCCTAGGTCTCCAGTGTGGAGCCAGCCATCTGCGTCGATCGTCTCCGCGGTCGCCTTGGCATTGTGAAGATAGCCCACAAAGACACTCGGACCGCGCACGAGGATCTCGCCATCCTCAGCCAAGCTCACCTCGACCCCCGGTAAGCCCTGGCCCACAGAGCCCAGCTGGGGGGCACCCAGGGGGTTACAGTGCGAGACCCCCGCACACTCGGTCTGGCCATACCCTTCAACGATGGGGACACCGATCCCATGAAACCAGGTCAGCAACTCCGCCGAGACAGGGGCTGCGCCGGTGACAGGAAAGCGACATCGGCGCATCCCCAACCGCTCCTGCAGCGGGCGAAACACAAGCGCATCTCCCAGACGCCACATGAGCCTATCGAGGAGAGAGAGCCGCCCCGTCCGGCGCCGCTCTGCGATGCCCTCCCCCATCGCCGTGAAGCGATTGAAGAGCGTGCGCTTAAACCACGATGAGTCAGCCATCTTCAGCGTCACTGACGCATGCATCTTCTCCCAGATGCGTGGGACCCCCAGGAAGATGGTCGGGGAGACCTCCCGGAGGTCATCTCGGACGGTCTCGATGGCCTCGCCGAAGTGCACAATACAGCCTGTCGTGAGCGGCACGAAGAGGCTAAAGATCTTCTCCGCGACATGACACAGCGGTAAGTACGAGAGGATGAGATCGGTCTCATCGCTGTCCGACATCGCCACCATACCGTCGGGGATGACCAGCGCATTGCGCGGTGAAAGCATCGCCCCCTTGGGCTGCCCAGTCGTCCCGGACGTGTACACCACCATTGACGCCTCGCTCGGATCCAAGGCGTCCACACGAGACTCGAACCAGTCAGCCTCAAGGGTCGCCATGGACGCGCGGCCCTGCGCGATGAAGGCATCCCAGCTCATGAGCCGAGGGTCGTCGTAATCCAGCGTCCCGCGGGGCTCAAACACGACGACAGCAGTGACACTTGGCGTCTCCGCTGCGATCTCAACAGCCTTATCCACCTGCTCTTGGTCCTCACAGAAGAGGACCTTGCTCTCGCTGTGAGAGACCACGTACGCGACGTCAGCCGCAGGGTTAGTCTGGTAGATGCCCACACCACGTGCGCCGATCCCCTGCGCCCCTAGGTCTGCATAGAGCCACTCGGGGCGATTATCGCTCAAGATGGCGACGTGGTCACCGGGCTCTACACCAAGCGCGTGCAGTCCATGGCCGACCACCCGGACAGCCTCCCAATACTCACGCCAGGTCGTCGGTCGCCAAATCCCATGGGACTTCTCCCTCAACGCGACGCTCTCCGGGCGGGCCAAGGCATGGGCCCGGAGGCGCCCGGGCAAGGTCTGCCAAAGTGGGCTCTGCTTCACAGCCTCGGTGATGACGCTCATGCGGCGCCTCCACCCACGTACGCTTCGATGACCCGAGGGTGCTGAGCGACCTCTGTGGGGAGCCCCTCGGCGATCTTGGTGCCAAAGTCCAAGACGGCGACTCGATCCGCCAAGTCTAAGACGAAGCGAAGCTCATGCTCGATCAAGACCTGTGCGATGCCTAGCTCTCGACGAATATCCATCATGTAGCAGGCCAGATCCTCGGTCTCTTCGTGATTCAAGCCAGCTGCGGGCTCGTCCAAGAGGAGCAGACTTGGCTTCATGACGAGCGCACGGCCGAGCTCGATCCGCTTGAGCACCCCATAAGGCAAAATCCCGACAGGTGTTCGTCGGTAGCGCGCCAAGTCGAGGAAGTCGATCACCTCCTCGACGTCACGCCTGTGGCGCACCTCTTCATCACGCGTTTTCTTGGTCCAGAGCACGTCCTGCCACCAGCGGCTCTGGTAACGGTGGTGGCAACCCAAGAGGAGGTTATCCAGTGTTGAGAGGTGCTCAAAGAGCGCCAGGTTCTGGAACATACGCCCGACACCCATCGTCGTGATGGCGTGCGGCTGCTGCCCCATCAGCGATGTCCCTTTGAAGCGAATGTCCCCCTCTTGAGGGTGATAGACGCCTGAGATGCAGTTAAACAGCGAGGTCTTGCCAGCCCCGTTGGGGCCAATGATGGCGACAACCTCACCCTCACCAATCTCTAAGGAGACATCCCGGAGCGCCCGCACGCCTGCGAAGGAGAGAGACACGCCATCGATGGCCAGCAAAGTCCCCGCGCTCATGAGAGCCACCGACGTTTACGACGGTACCGCTTAGCCTCCCGATAGCTGGACTCCGCTGAGGACCCGAGCCCCAAGTAGAACTCTTGAACGTCTCGGTCATCGCGGAGCTCATCGGGGGTTCCATCAATGACGATGCGGCCGCTCTCCATGATGTAAGCGTAGTCGCAAAGGTCGAGCGCTAAGGACGCGTTCTGCTCGACGATTAAGATCCCTACCCCTTCGGCGTGCACCTCTCGGATGAGCGAGGCCACATCGGCCACGATCTGCGGGGCCAACCCCAGCGATGGCTCATCGAGTAGCAAGAGCTTGGGGCGACTCATCAAGGCGCGAGCGATGGCCAGCATCTGCTGCTCACCACCGGAGAGGTAACCCGCGAGGCGACGTCGGCGCTCTCTGAGGATCGGGAAGCGCGCATACCAGCGCTCAAGATCCTCCTTGGCCTGCGCACGGGGGGCCAAATAGGCCCCTGCCAACAAGTTCTCCTCCACGGTGAGGTCCCCGAAGATTCGGCGGCCCTCCATCACCTGCGCCAACCCCGAGCGGATCACCGCATCCGCCCCAAGAGACGATAAATCGGTCTCCTCCCAAGTAACGGTGCCCTTGGTGATGGCCCCCTCATGGATATCCAGCAGCCCGGTCAACGCCCGCAGCGTCGTCGTCTTTCCGGCCCCATTCGGGCCCAAGAGCGCCACGACTTGACCGGGGCCAACCCGAAGGCTGACCCCTTTCAAGACGAGGACGACAGAGTGGTAGACGACCTCGAGGTTCTGAACCTCAAGCATGGGCGATGCCGCCGTGTTCGCTAGGACTTAGGAGACGCGTAAGGCGCCTCGACGGTCCAAGTCTTATTCGTCATATCAGGCTTGAGGACGCGCGTACGCGTGCCTGTCACGTAGGGGACCTTGGTCAGCGACAAAGGCTGCGCCAAGCCGCCTGCATCAAACCCATCGATGCCCTGAAGTGACTTCAGGAATCCTGCACGGGTCAGGTCTTTATTCGCGATCGCGCTCTTAAGCGCCTCGACCATGACCAAGCCCTGGATATAAGAGGCCAACACGTAGAAGTCGGGGCGTGCGTCGCCGCCATGCGCCTTGAAGCCGTCCAAGAACGTCTTCATGCCCTTCACATCTTCGCCCCAGAAGGGGGAGCTTTGGACCCAGTAGAAGTTCGCGAAGACCGCGGCAGGGATGACCTTGGGGCTAAAGAAGGCGTCTAACCACGCCGGCGTGTTGCCGATCCACTTGGGGCCAAAGCCGAGCTTCGCGGCGGTCCCAAGGAGTGGGCCTGTGGCGCTGGGCAGTACGCAGAGCAAAACGTGAGTCGCCCCAGCATCTTTGAGCGCGGTCACGATGGCAGAGAAGTCTTTTTGCCCACGCGCGACCGCTTGCTCCGTGACGATCGTGACGCCTTGACGCTTCGCCGCAGCCTTCCAACCGGAGAGACCGTCCTTGCCGTAATCGTCTTGCTGGAAGACCACCGCAGCCTTCACGTTCGCTGCGCCGCCAGAAGACGCCACAGCCCAGTCCATCGCGCGCTCGGCCTCGACTGCGTAGGAGGGCCCAAGCGGAGGCGTCAGAGCGAACTCCGCCATCTGGCTCGAGAGTGACGCGGGAAACGCGACCGTGTTGTCGCGCTTAAGGTGTGAGCGAAGAGGCAAGGTCGTGGGCGTCCCGAAGCTGTTCGCGATGAACAGGACGTCGTCCTTCAACTCGCTGTAGTACTGAACCGACTTCTGAGGGTTGTAGCCATGGTCGCGCTCGACCATCTCGAGCTTCCATCCGTCAGGCAGCAGCCCGCCGGCGTTAACCTGAGCGGCCATGATGCGCTTGCCGAGCGCGAAGGGCTTGCCCAGAGGGGCGGCGGGGCCACTCTCGGCGTTCAGCGCGCCGACCTTGATCACCTTGTTCGTGAGGTCGACCCCCTTGTCCGTCTTGATCTCTGGGGCTTTGGCCGGAGTGTCAGCCTTCGCGCCAGCCTTGGGGGCGTCTTTGCCCTCGGTCTTCGGCGCGGGCTCTGCCGGAGCGTCTGCGGGCGCCTTACCGCACCCGGTGGCGAAGAATAGAGAGAGCGCGAGCGCAGCGGTGAGCGTCGTCTTCATGAGGGGTTCCCCTGGGATCGTAACGGTGGAGCAATATGCGCGGCAGCCAATCCGGTCGGGCGCGTTTGCTGTTCAGAAGGCGCGCATCATTAGTATAAGACGCGCGCGACCACAAGATGTTGAGGGACCGATGGGGCACGATCCGCCAGACTGGGAGACGCTTGAAGAGGGTGAGGTGCGATGGTCACGCGTGTTCGGTGTCCAAGATGTGGTGAGGCGCTCCCCCAAGACAGGTCGAACCGGGACCTACCACGTCATCCACAGCGCCCCCTGGTGCAACGTCATCGCGCTCACCGCGGCAGATGAAATCGTCCTCATCCGACAGTTTCGTCACGGGCTCGCTGAGGTCAGCCTTGAGATCCCTGGGGGCCTCGTCGACCCCGGGGAGTCCCCCGACATCGCGGCCGTACGTGAACTGGTGGAGGAGACTGGGTTCACAGGAGACCCCGCAGTCCCACTGGGCATCATCCACCCCAACCCGGCCATCATGAGCAACACCTGCTATGCCTACCTGGTGACGAATGCGGAATGTACACAGCCCCCTCGGCCAGAGGAGGAAGAAGACATCCACGTGACGCTTGTACCGCTGTCCGACGTCCCTCGGTTAATCGCTGAGGGCGCCATCACACACGCCATCGTAATCGCGGCCCTATGGCACCTCCTCGCCGCCGTCGGCAAACCATTGCCAGCCCCAGTGTCGATCGACTAGCCTGCCGCACATGAAGAACTCACTGCGCTGCACCCTCCTCGCTACCTCTCTCCTCTTCGCTTGCGCGGCCGCGGCTTGTGGTGATGGAGACACCGGTGCCGCAGATGGCGCCGGCATGAGCTACCCCGCGACCGCGACGCTCATGGGCGATAAGGACGGCGTCGACATGCTGACAGGCACTGTCTACACCGGCGAGGGAGAGACCCCAGCAGGCACCTGGTTGAACTCAGACGTCTACACCACGGCATCCTTCGACGACGCCTTGAAGCTCTGGACCGGCGGGCCTCGCAACACACAAGGTCGACCCGCCAACTGGTTTGTCACCGGGGGCGGCGCGACCGAGACCTTCGCGAGCCTCAACGCTGTACCGAACTCTCCCAGACCCTCGAGCGCGGACATCGGGATGACCAGCGGACGCGTGGAGGCGGGGCACGGGTTCATCATCCTGGCCTCCGATGAGGTCACCTACTTCAAGGGCTTCGTGTCGTCGGCTGACGCCAACACACTCACCATCGAGTACGAGCCCCTGCCTTAAGGCTGGCTCGAGGTGTCAGAGCTTTGACACCCATGCCCAGTCAGGCGCCAAAAAGCTGACACCCCGCCCATGCAAACCCTTTAAAAACGGGGGTTTCAATTTGTGGCACGCCGGTTGCAACGACACACCTCGGACCCATCCTTACGAGGTGTTTGGACATGAACCTGCAACGACGTACCCACCCAGGCGCTGGCCTCACAACGGCCGTAGTCCTCTTATGTGGGATCGTAAGCGGCGCCGCCATGGCAGCCGGCAATCGACAGGCCCCCGCGGCACAAGGTACCCCCCACGTGGGCACAGTACCCACACCGTCCACCCCCCACATCCCCGGCATCCCCGGCGTTTCGGCGCCGATGACCACGGGACAGGGTGCAGTGACGCGCGTCGCGACGCCTCCAAGCGTCCAAATGCTGCAGCGCCAGGCCACCGTGCCTGCGAAGCCCGCTGCGCAGCCGGCGCCCTCGGACGACGCACTGGTCCTGCGTCCCGAGACCTCTTACGAGCGCAAGACGGCAGAGCCTCGCCAGGCTGCCGCCGTGCCTGCTGCCGCTGAGGCGGCGGCGGGCGACGCAGAGCCCTCTTTGGCCACAGGGAAGCCCTTCGCTGGGCTCAACCTCAGCGGCTTGGGGCTCTTCATGATGGCGCTCCTCGGCGGCGCAGGCTTCCTCGCGTACCGAAAGAAGCAAGATGACATTCAGCAAGCGGGCGATCTCACCCTGGAGGTCGCCTCGACCATTCGCATCGGCGCCAAGTGGCAGGTCTCCCTCGTACGAGTCCCCGGCCGCATCCTCGTGGTGGGGGCGACGGAGCGAGGCCTGGAGCTCTTGACCGAGCTCTACCCCGAGGGGGACGACGAGGTGATGGACGACCTCCTCGCGACGGCGAGCGCCGCCCCTGCTCCTCAAGTCCAACCTTCGCAACCGGTCCTCTCCAAGCCCTCCCGCTTACCTGAGGGCCAGTCGGTCGACGCGTTTGATCCCTTAGCGGACATCTCCCCCCGCTATGGGAACGAGACGCGCTCGGCCGGCACCTACGCTCGCCAGCCACGTCGCCCCGCGACGACGCCAGCACCGACGACAGCGACACCCGAGCCCACACCAACTACCGCGCAGGGCCACGATGACGCCTTCCTCGACGCCGTCCTGGATCGCCTCTCAAAGGCTCGCCCGGCTGTAGTCCGCCACACGACCAAGCCCGCGCCTCGCGTCGATGAGCGCACCGCGCTGCGGGCTCAGGTCAAGCAGTACCGCCGCGGCCCGACGCGCCTCTAATCCACCTCGACGTTTTCACCTTGGAGAAGGCACACCTGATGATCTCTCGACTCCCAAACTGGATGACGCGACTCCCCCTGGTCATGGTGACCCTGGGAGCTGCGCTAGCACTCATCGGCCTGAGCGCTGATGAGGCGATGGCCCAGGCTGCGGCGGCGCTGGACGCTGCCGAGTCGACGAGCCCATCTGGCATCCGGATCGAGCTCACGAACGCCTCTGAAGGTGGAAGCTACGTCGCTGGCCTGAAGCTTATGCTGCTGATGGTCGCGATGACATTCGCGCCGGCCATCGTCCTGTCCATGACCTCCTTCACCCGGATCATCGTGGTCCTCGCCCTGCTCCGTCAGGCCGTCGGCGTCGTTCAGTTGCCGCCTTCACGCGTGCTCGTCGGCTTGGCTATGTTCCTGACGCTCTTCACGATGGCCCCGGTCATGAAGCAGATCGACACGGTCGCGGTGCAGCCCTACCAGGCAGGGAAGATCAACGAGAAGGAGGCGCTAGAGGCGGCCCTGGTGCCCGCCCGCAAGTTCATGCTGCGCCACACACGAGAGAGCGATCTCTCGATGTTCCTGACCATGATGAAGGCTGAGCGTCCTCGGACCGCGGCGGACGTCCCCACGGTCGCCGTCGTTCCCGCCTTCATGTTGAGTGAGCTTAAGACCGCCTTCCAGGCCGGCGCGCTCCTCTTCATCCCTTTCCTCGTGATCGACATCGTCGTGGCGTCCGTCCTGATGTCTATGGGCATGATGATGCTCCCGCCAGCGACGATCTCGCTGCCGCTGAAGCTCATCGTCTTCGTGCTCGTCGACGGCTGGGCGCTGGTCATTACATCTCTCGCAGCCAGCTTCGTGGGGTAACCGATGGATCCGCAACAAATCGGAGATCTGCTCCAGCTCGCCATCACGACGACCTTCTACATCACAGCCCCAATGTTGCTCGTGGGCCTCGCAGTAGGTGTACTGATCTCGATTGTTCAGGCCGCGACACAGGTCCAGGAGGTCACCCTCGTCTTCATCCCGAAGATGTTAGCGGTGGGCGCCGTCATGTGGATGCTCGGCCCCTGGATGTTCGAGGAGATCAACGTACTGATGGCCGAAGTCAGCATGCACGTGACGCACGTTGTCTCGGGGGGGCGCTAAACCATGGCTGCAATCGTGCCAGCGTCGGGAGACGAAGCAGGGGTCCTGAGCGGGATTAACCGCAAAGACCTGATCATGCCCTTCGTCTTAGTCGGCATCCTCGGTCTTATGATCGTGCCGCTGCCGACCCTCGCGGTCGACATGCTCCTGACCATCAACATCACCATGTCGCTGCTCTTGCTCTTGACGGGCGTGAACGTCAGGCGCCCCCTCGACATCTCAGTGTTCCCGTCACTCCTCCTCGTGACGACCCTCTTCCGACTCGCGCTTAACGTCTCGACAACGCGACTCATCCTCCTCAACGGCCAAGACGGAGCGAAGGCCGCTGGTGACATCGTTGAGGTCTTTGGCTCCTTTGTGGTCGGTGGCAGCTATGTCGTCGGCGTCGTCGTGTTCTTGGTGCTGACCTTGATTAACTTCATCGTCATCACACGCGGTTCCGGTCGTATCGCCGAGGTGTCCGCGCGTTTCACCCTTGATGCATTGCCCGGTAAGCAGATGAGCATCGACAGCGACCTCGCTGCCGGCTTAATCGACCAGGAAGAGGCCCGCGCCCGACGTACTGAGGTCTCACGCGAGACGGACTTCCACGGCGCTATGGACGGTGCCTCGAAGTTCGTGCGCGGTGACGCAATCGCGGGCCTCGTCATCACCGCCATCAACATCATTGGCGGCCTCATCATCGGCGTCGCTCAGCAAGACATGACGGTCGCTCAGGCCGCTGAGACCTACACGGTGTTGACCATCGGTGACGGGCTCGTCAGCCAAATCCCCGCCCTCCTGATCTCGACCGCTTCAGGTATCATCGTCACGCGCACCGCTGACGCAGGAGACCTCGGGTCTCAGGTCGTCAAACAGGTCTTCATGGACCCCAAGGTCCTCATCGCCTCGGCCTTCATCCTGGTCGCCCTCTCGGCTGTCCCTGGGATGCCATTCTTCATGTTCATCATCCTCGCCGCTGGCCTCGTCTGGGTCGCGCGTAACGTGAAGAACTTCAAAGTCGATGACGAGAGCGATAACGATGAGAAAAGCGGACCAAGCGGCGGCCCCCAAGGTGGCCCCGAGGACGGCGAGAGCATCGAGTCCGTCCTGCCCGTGGAGACGCTTGAGCTCGAGGTCGGCTATGGGCTCCTCCCGCTTGTCGACACCCGGGAGGGTGGTGAGGTCGTCGGCCGCATCGAGCGCCTCCGAAAGAACTTCGCGAGGGAGATGGGGATCATCCTCCCCCCCGTCCACATCAAGGACAACTTGGAGCTGGCGCCGAGCGAGTACCGACTGCTCATCCACGGTGTCGAGGCTGCCAAGGGCAGCGTTATGCCTGATCGTCTCTTGGCGATGGATCCAGGGGACGTCCGAGACCCCGTCCCAGGCGTGGAGACCGTAGAGCCAGCCTTTGGGCTGCCTGCGCTCTGGGTCCGCTCAGGCGACAAGGCCCGGGCTGAGCTCTCTGGCTACACGGTCGTGGAGCCCGCGGCCGTCATCATCACGCACCTCAGCGAGATCCTTCAACGTGACTGTGAGCAGCTGCTCGGACGCGAGGAGCTCCAGCAGCTCCTCGACGTGGTCGCTCGACGTCGCCCACGCATCGTCGACGAGCTCATCCCGAATGTGCTCACCCATGCTCACGTGCTCGCCGTCATGAGGGCTCTCTTGGCCGAGCGTGTCAGCGTCCGCGACATGCCGAGCATCCTGGAGGCGCTCGCCGATGCCAGCCGCTACGGTAAGGCGGTCCCCTTCTTGGTCGACCAGGTCAGGGAGCGGATGGGTGGCTCGGTGGTTCAGTCGCTCGTCGGCCCAGACAGCCAGCTTCATGTCGCGATGCTCGACGCCGCCACCGAGGACGCCCTGCGCCCCTTCGTGGTCCGCAACGAGGCTGAGGTGAACCTCGCACCGGACCTCTCCACAGCGCAGAGCTTGCTCGCGCAACTCCAGAGCGCAGTGAGTCGCTTGCATGACCTCGGCTACCCGGCTGTCATCATCGCGCCGACCGATCTGCGCTACCCGCTGTGGCGCTTCGCCACGCGCTTCATCAACCAGGTCCACGTACTTGGTCAGAACGAACTCCCGCCGCGCGTCAAAGTGTCGACAGAGTTCACCGTGTCCACCGCCCGCCGAGCCACCCGACGTGGCCCTGCGACGATGGCCCCAGGCACCCGCCGCGGCGGGAACTAGGGCAGGAGGCGTACCTAAACGATGATCATTCGCACCTTCGAATCAGACACCCTCCGTGGCGCCATGCGCCTCGTGCAGGAGGCGCTCGGCGACGACGCCATCATCCTGCGGACACGGCGTATCGACGGTCCACGACCGGACGCTGCGGCGCGGTGGGAGGTCACCGTACGGGCCTTGTCGGTCAAAGACTTCGATCTCGACGACGGTGACACGCTCTTGGACACGCCAGCTCTACCAGCTGACGACGAGTGCAAGACGGTCGTATCGCTGCCTAAGCCCAGCCTGCGCGATGTCTCGCACCGCCCCTCTGAGCTTGAGCTCGTAAGGCGCGATCTCAATGATCTGCGCGAACATGCGTCCAGCTGGAATGGCTTGGAGCATCGCCTGGACAAAGCGCTCGAGACCCTCCACACCGAAGTGGTGCAGCTGGGTCGCCACCTGCAAACCGCGACCGGCGACGGACGCAACAGAGACCCCTTGATGCGCAGCTTGGTGACCGCAGGGGTCGAGCCGAGCATCGCCACTGCGATCGTTCAGCGCGCCCGCGCTCGGGTCGCACCGGACGAAGGGCTCGCTGTCGCGAAAGCCCCTGATCTCCTCTCCGAGCTCATCCACGCGCTGCCTACATCCCCGCCACTGTGGGCCCCCGCGATGCCGGGACGACATGGCAGCTCACCGATGGCGCTGCATGCCCTGCTCGGCCCCACCGGGGCAGGAAAAACACGAACGCTTGTGAAACTAGCCACATCCGCAGCGTTCGGTCACGATAGACGCGTGGCAATCGTCACGATCGATGTGCACCGGATTGGTGGCGTCGAAACCCTTCGAGCCTTCTCAGGAATTCTCGGGATCCCCATGCGAAAAGCAGCCAATCGACGGGAGCTCATCGGCACCCTGCGCGACTTGGGACAATGCGACGTCGTCTTGATCGACACACCGGGATGCAGTCACTGGGATGATGGCACCTTGGCGAGGACGGCAGACACGCTGAATGTCCCGGGCATGGAGCGTCACCTCGTGATCCCGGCCACGATGCGCGCCGAAGAGGTCGCGCTCGTGTCCAGGCGCTTCGGTGCCGTAGGCTTGTCGTCCATCATCGTGACGAAGCTCGATGAGGCACGGGGACCTGGGGCGTTACTCTCAGCAACCTGGGGGAGCGGGGCCAAACTGTCACACATCTGTGATGGACAAGATGTCCCCGAAGGATGCCATGCTGCCGAGGCTAAGCAGTGGGTCACACAGATCATGACGGACGCCGCGTGACGCGCGTTCAACAGTCAGTACAATCACGCCAATGGCACACAGCCGCGGCAAGAGGACGTTCATGAGCGACACACCGACATCATCGAGACGACCCCTCCGGGTGATCGCGATCACGTCGGGGAAGGGCGGCGTCGGCAAGACCAACCTGACCGTCAACCTTGGCATTCAGTTCGCGAGTCAGGGCCGTAAAGTCCTGATCATCGACGGTGATATCGGTCTGGCCAACGTAGATATTCTGCTCGACGAGACGCCAACCCATACGCTCCAAGACGTCTTGAGCGGCGAGCACTCTGTCCAAGACGTCTTGGTCCGCTCGAACCTAGGGGTCTCATGTCTGCCCGGGACCTCGGGCGTCTCCGAGCTCTCTCAGCTCTCTCAAGAGGAGCGCCGCCGACTGCTCGACGCCATGGGAGAGCTCGATGACTTTGACACGGTCCTGATCGACACGCCGGCTGGCATCGGGTCGAACGCCCAGTTCTTCGCTGGAGCGGCTCAAGAGGTCTTCGTTGTCGCGACACCGGAGCCCACGGCTCTCGCAGATGCGTACGCGATGATCAAGGTACTCTCTCGGCGCCAAGGGATCGACCGAATCGGTCTGCTCCTCAATCAGACACGGGATGAAGAGGCCTTCGGGATCTTCGAGCGCCTGAGCAACCTCACTGCGAGGTTCCTCTCCGTCGTACTTGAGCTGGTCGGCTCGGTCCCTCCCGATCCGCACATCCCCGAGTCGGTGAAGCGCCAACAGCCAATTCTTGTCGCCTACCCCACAGCCCCCGCTGCGCAGGCTATCAAGACCCTCGCAGATGACATCCTGATGCGCACTCCCCCCCCCAATCCTTCTGGCCGTTTGCAGTTCTTCTGGCGACGTCTTCTTGACGAATCTGGACCCGGAGGGGTTGCACAGGTCTCAAGTCAGGTATGATATGCCAGCAATGACGACGAAGAGGGAACAAGTACGGCGCAAACTCAAGAATGCTTACGCCCAAAACGGCAAAGGCAAGAGTAAGCCCCGTCAGGACCGCGCCAGTCAGAAAGAACTGGAGCAGGTTATCCGAGATCACTCTGATCTCGTGAACCGAATTGCGCGCCGCTGTGCGCGCAGCCTCGGTGGCGCGATCGACGTGGATGACCTGACATCCGTCGGCATCATGGGCCTCATTCAAGCCTACGATAAGTACGAGCCGATGGAGGGTAAGTCCTTCCGCTCCTATGCTGAATTTCGCGTTCGCGGTGCAATCCTTGACGAGATGCGTCGCATCGATCCGATGTCTCAACCCATGCGGCGTAAAGTCCGAAAGTTCGAGAACTCGGTGAACATGCTCGCCCACTCCTTGGGGCGGTTGCCAAACGAGGACGAGTTGGCCGAGCACCTTGGGGTGCCCCTCGAAGAGGTCCACGACATGCGTCGTGACCTCCAGCAGGTGCGCTTCATCTACTCCGATGATCGAGACATGGACAACCTCCACGATCGCATCGTGAAGTCCAAGCTAGACCGACAATCGCTGCGCGTCGTCTTGGTCAACGCACTCACGCTCTTAGAGGAGCGGGATCAGCAGATCATCGCGCTCTACTACTTCCATGACCTGCGGCTCCGAGAGATCGGTGAGGTCCTCGACCTGACCGAGGCACGCGTGTGCCAACTCCACAAGCGAGCCGTCGACCGCCTCCGAGTAGTCCTCGACGAGGCTGAAACAGAAGCGTAGCCGTGCGCACCGCGACCCATGTCACCGGAGAAGCCCCGGTGACAAAGTCACGACTGCGCCCAATCAAGGTCTTGCTCCTCCTCGGCGCTCTTGCACTGCTCGGCCCGTTTATGACCTACGAGGCGGTCGCGAGTTCACGGTCGGTCGGTTCAGCCCATAAGGGACAGCTGATCAACGGATTCGAGCTGCCCTTAGACGGACAACATCACGCCTTCTTTGGCCCTGTCGAAGAGCGGAAATCAAACTTCGCTACCCTTGAACTCGCGGCGTTGATCGGGCGCGCGGCCCGCGTCGTCGCAGCGGCTCTCCCAGGGGGGCAGCCTCTGATTCTGGGTGACTGCAGCGTCGCCGGCGGCGGCGATATTAAGAGGCATGTGTCGCATCGCTCCGGTCGAGACGTCGATATGCTCTTCTTCCGAGTGGACCGAGGCGGCGCCTCGGTCTTGGCCGATGGGTTCCTGCGCTTTGACGGACGCGGACATTGTCGCTCGCGCAAGCCATGCAATACCCGCATCGATGTGCCGCGCACGTGGTGGCTCTTGAGGACCCTGCTCGCCAGCCAAGAGCCAGCGGTTCAGTACGTCTTCGTCTCTCGACCGATACGCCGCCTCCTCCTCGCCTACGCGCAATCACGAGGAGAGCACCCCGAGCTCATCCGGCGCGCGAAGAAGATCATGCGACAGCCTCGCAGCGCAGCGAAGCATGACGATCACATCCACTTGCGTACCTACTGCACGCCAGAGGACCAAGAGTCCGGGTGCGTGGATCATGGCCCGCGTTGGCCATGGGTCTCAAAAGACGGCCTCGCGAGCCCTCTAGGCCGTTAAGGAACTCTCAGCTCTCACGACCGTGTCGCGCAGAAGTCTGGTCATCACTAGCCTTCTGCTCACGCCCCAATGCATCACGTCGATCGACATCTCTACAGTGCTCGTAGAGCTTCTGCTTGTAGTGCCGCTCGGCGACGGTATCGCGATGCATACCCTCGCTCTGGTCAAGCTCTTCTTGAAGCTCCTCAAGCTCTGCCTGTACCTCTTCGCGTTGCCGGCGGTGTACGGCGCGCCCCATCTGCAAGAGCTGTAGCGACGCCCCATCAAGCCCATCGTCTTTGTTCCGAAGGGCGAGCTCATGACTGCGCTGCTCTGCGGTGATGGCCTCCAGGTCATCCTGGGTGTCTTGGACTGCCCGGGCCTTCAGCGACACCTCGAGGCGCGCACGCCTCTCGTTGATGTCAGCGAGCTTCTGAAGCTTCTTTGGAATGTGGCGCTTCCCCATGCGAAGAGCTTAGCCGCACTTCCCCGGAACGGCCAGGACAGGACACGGCAAAGGGCCGCTGCTGGGCAGAACCTGCCGGCAACGCGTGCCGACCCAGCGCCCTCAACCACGTGATTACAGGCACTTACGGTCGCCTCATTTTCGGCACGGACCTTGCTCAAGAGAGGGGCGACGGAGGAACTCCACCATGCACCAGACAATCCGATTCATAGTCTTGGCCCTCGCGGCGAGCCAGCTCTTGGCGTGCGGCGTGACCCATATCGGCGAATACGTACCGAAGCGACGCGCCTATGAGAGCCCCGTGAATCTTCAGGACCGTAGCGAAGCGACGCTTAACGGCTCGCTCTTCAACACCTCGCATGCCGGGACTTACCTCTTTAGCGACCACCGCGCGATGCGCGTGGGCGACATCGTGACGGTGCGCATCGACGAGCGAGCGAACGCCAAGCGGGGGGCAACCACTGAGCTTGGCCGCGACTCCAACACGACGATGGACATGGACATCCTCTTCGGGCTCATCAAAGCCGCGCAAGGGGCCACCGGGGGTAACATGCTCGACGCGAGCACCGGGACGGACTTCAAAGGCACCGGACAGACCACGCGCAGTGATCGACTCGAGGCCACGGTCCCAGCGGTCGTCATGAAGGTCTTGCCGAACGGCAACCTCTTCATCGAGGGTCACCGCGTCGTGCTCGTGAATGCCGAAGAGCATCACTTCTATCTGAGTGGTGTTGTCCGACCAGTCGACATCGAGACCGACAACAGCGTGACCTCGGCCCTCATCGCCGACGCAGAGATCGAGTTCACGGGTCGCGGCGCCATCAGCGAGAAGCAAGAGGCGCCTTGGCTTCAACGAGGGCTCGACTTCGTGAGGCCCTTCTAGCCCACGACGCCCTCCACCAAACACGGTCCCGACGAGTACACGGCTCCCGGGACCCCCGACCCCGACCGGCCAAAGGTAGCCCTACCCACGGTTCGGGGTCGGCTTTTTCCTACCACCGCCCTACCCGGCCCTTTCCGGCCTCGACCGGAACTTCAACGAGTCAGCATGCAATCGTCTCCACAAGCTAAACGGACGACGGAGACCATGGCGCGGATCGCCCTCATCAACGAGAGGCGAGCCCTCGCCGAGGTCACCCGCGTTCAGCGGACGCTCGACGCACAGTGGGCGTTGCGTGAACAGCTCCAGGAAGACCAACGGCGTGACGAAGAGTCCATGCTGGACTCGGGCGCGCCGCTGAGCGCCGGCTTACTTCAAATGTTGGTGGGCTCACGCCAGGCCCACGCCCGTAAACTGGGCGATCTCGACAACGCTATGGGCGACACAGCCATCGCGCTGTCCCACCGTCGCAACGCGCATCACATCGCGAGACACCGGCAACGCTCAGCGAGCAAAGTCGCAGACCAGGTGCTATCGAACCGACGACGCGAGCTCCAAAGTGCGCAGCAAAAGGTCGACGACGACCTCAGCACGACGCGCTTTCGGTTCCGACCTCAGTTGCTAGGCAACCACTAGGCAACAGTCGGCAAAGTACCCGGCAAGGTACCCGGCAAGGTGTACCTACCTCGCGCCAGGCATGACCGTAAACCCCTGTTATCAAAAGGCATGCGGTTTTGGCACGGCGTTTGCTTTGTATATCGGGAGAGAACGCGGACCGTTCATTCGGCCGCAGAAACCACCCAGGACACACCATGGCCAACGGCATCTACGTCGCGACATCGGGCACCGTAGCTCGACTCCAAGAGATGGAGATCTTGTCGCAGAACCTCGCGAACGCGAAGGTCGCCGGCTTCAAGCGGGACCAGGTGACGTTCGAACAGGTGATGAACGAGAACCGCGGTGACTCCCCTGAAGACCAAGACAAGTCCTTCGTGCAGACCACTGAGCCGACAACGCGACTCGAAGAAGGTCACCTCCGCGCGACTGACAACCCGTTGGACGTCGCCATCAGTGGCGATGGGTTCCTCCGCGTCCAGACGAGCCGCGGCGAGCGACTGACTCGTAACGGTCGCCTCATGGTGGGCAAGGACGGTGTCCTTCGCACGATCACAGGGCTCAAAGTCCTGAGCGACGAGGGCACCGAGCTCACCCTACCCCCAAACAAAGTACCGAACATTAACGAGAGCGGCTCGATTCGAGCTGGCAAAGAGAACGTGGGGAGACTCGGCCTAGTCGGCGTCGACCTCACCAGCACCCTAAAGAAGGACGAGGCCGGGCTCTTTGTGCCCCCCGAAGAGGTCCGTGAGCCCGAGAACGCCACGGTCCTCCAAGGTTTCCTCGAAGGCGGCAACGTCAGTGCTGTGAAGATGATGACAGAGCTAATCGAAGTGCAGCGAAACTTCGAAACACTTCACCAGGTGATTCGCACCTACAAAGAGATGGACACCACCGCGGTGAACCTGCCGCGCTAGCGCGGTCAACTGAGGAGATGGTCAGATGATCAGAAGTCTCAATACAGCAGCCTCTGGAATGGAGGCCCAAGAGTTCGAGATCGACGTGATCGCGAACAACCTGGCCAACGTCAACACCACGGGCTTCAAGCGCTCACGCGCCGAGTTCCAGGACCTCTTCTACCAGGAGATCCGTGCGGCTCGAGGCAGCGAAGACGGCAAAGAGCAAGGCTCACCAGCACCACTCGAAGTGGGCCAGGGAACACGAGCCATCGCCACCCAGAAGAACTTCTCCAATGGTGCCTTGGTGTCGACGGGCAACCAGCTCGATCTCGCCATCGAGGGCAACGGGTTCATCCGGGTCAATCAAGCCGATGGGACGCACGCTTACACACGCAGTGGCATGCTGAAGATCGACGCCGATGGCCGCCTGACGACCGCCGAGGGGAAGACCCTGGATCCCCCCATCGAGATCCCCGCAGAGGCGACCAACGTCATCTTTGAGCCCGATGGCACCGTCAAGATTGGCCTCTCAGGTGAGGCCATCCCGGTGGAGGTTGGCAAGCTTGAGCTCTCCCAGTTCGTCAACCCTGGCGGGCTCAAGAGCTTGGGCCACAACCTCTACTCCGAGACCGAGGCGTCTGGTGAGCCGATCACCGGCACCCCCTCTGAGGAGGGCCTCGGGACCATCCAGCAAGGGATGATCGAGGCCTCCAATGTGGAGGTCATCGAGGAGATGATCTCGCTCATCGCCGCTCAGCGCGCTTACGAAATCAACTCACGCGTCATCCGTGCCTCTGACGAGATGCTCCGCGAGACCGCGTCCATCAGGTAGTACGATGAACTGGAAAACACTCCTAGCACTGCTTACGCTCCTGACCTGGGTGAGCCCTGTCGCCCAGGCAAGACCGAACCTGACCCACTCGCTGGGTCAGCAGCTGGAGCGCGAGGTGCGCCACCGTGCAGACCTGCACGCGGACGCAGATATCATCGTGGGCCAGCTCCGCGTCTCCAACAGCGCCTTGGCCGCCAAGGCGACCTCGATCAAGCGCATCGAGCTCCCGGTGGGCGAAGACGGCTTGGGCCGTGTCGCAGCAAAGGCGCTCCTCGTCGGTAGCGACGGGGTTGAGTCGTGGACGTGGGTGCAAGCCCACGTTGACGCGAGCGTCCCCACAGTCGTGGCCGCGCGGTCCTTGACCCGTGGAGAGACTATCAACCCAGCAGACGTCGAGATGACGATGCTGCCCGTGCACCGTCAGAACCTCACCGACGCAACGACCTCGGTTGGGCAGGTGCTGAAACGCTCAGTGCGAGCCGGAGAGCCGGTCCGGACGAGCTGGCTCACCCGCGCTTGGGCGGTGAACCGCGGCGACATCGTCGAGACGATGGTCCGTCGGGGTGCCATCGTGGCCCGGGGTAGCGCAGAGGTCTCTCAACGAGGCCGCGTTGGTGACGTCATTCGCGTCAAGGTGACCTCAAGTCGCCGCACACTTCGAGCCCGCGTGCTCGACAATCAGCGTGTCGAGGTGATCCGATGAAACGCTTTATGAAGCTCTCACTCTTGGCCCTCATTCTGATGATGGCGACCCCCTCTCATGCGGCGCGCATCAAAGACGTCTCACGCGTCGATGGTGTCCGACCCAACCAGCTCATCGGCTACGGTCTAGTGGTCGGTCTGGACCAGACCGGAGACTCGCGCCGCACCTCATTCACCAGTCAATCCTTGGCGGCCATGCTCTCACGCATGGGGATCCGCATCGACAAGTCGGATCTCTTGCTCCGCAACATCGCCGCGGTGATGGTCACGGCCGTGCTGCCGCCCTTCGCGCAGCCGGGTACGCCGCTCGACATCTCAGTGAGCTCTATTGGCGACGCCCGAAGTTTGGTGGGCGGCAACCTCGTCCTCACCCCACTCAAGGGCCTCGATGGCCAGGTCTATGCGATGGCGCAGGGCCCAGTCCAGGTCGGCGGATACGGCGTGGAGGGCAAGTCAGGGACAAAGCGGGTAAAGAACCACTTAAACGTGGGCAGGATCCCCCATGGCGGGCTCGTTGAGCGCCCAGTCCCGATCGAGCTCGGCGCGGACGGTAAGCTGAAAATCCACCTTGAGCACCCGGATTTTGCGACAGCACAGCTGCTGACCAACGCGATCAACCAAGCTGCAGCTCAGCTCGGCGCTGGCGCCGGTGTAAAGCTCGCTGTGGCGATCTCGAGCGGCACCGTAGAGGTGACCATCCCAGCGGGGCGCACCGCAGAGATCCCCTCCTTCATCGCCGACCTTGAGGTGCTGACGCTTACACCAAACGCCGTCGCTAAGGTCGTCATCAACGGCCGCACGGGGACCGTCGTCGTCGGCGCTGAGGTCCAAATCGCGAGCGTCGCTGTCGCACACGGGGCGATCACCATCGAGGTGACAGAGCAGCCCACAGTCTCACAGCCACTCCCTATCGCGGCAGGGACCACGACCACCACCCCGAACTCTCAGGTCACAGCCCAAGAGACAGCGGGGGCCCTCCGGGTCGTCAAGGAGAGCGCCACGCTCGCATCGGTCGTCGACGCCCTCAACGCGCTCGGCGCCACACCGCGTGACTTAATCGACATCCTGCAGGCGATTAAGGCTGCAGGCGCACTCCATGCCGACATCGAGGTGCTCTGATGTCTATCAAGGGAGTCTCACCGATTCAGCAAGCCGTCGCCCAGCAACGTGCGGAGGAATCCAAACTGGTCGACCGCGCTGGCGGAAAAGCAAACCCAGGGGAGGCCTTCGAGAGCGTGATGCTCAAAAAGATGGTCCAGTCTCTACGCGCCACGGTGCAGGAGTCGGGCCTCTGGGAAGGCGTCACTGGCGGTCAAATGTATGACCACTTCATCGAGCAAGCGTTAAGCGACCACCTGGCTCAATCCGGCGGGATCGGTATCGCGCAGCTCTTTGAGCAGGAAGCGGGATCTCAAATTGATGCGCCCTCTGCGGCGCGACGAATTCAGGCCGAATTGCCGACCAGCAGTCCAGACACGGCATCATCACTTGAGACCGTTCCGAGTGATGATCAGTCACGTTCGTTGGCTGAACAGCTCCCTCCGCAGTATGATTCATGGCTGAATAGTCCCGTCGCGGAGCAAACGCTGCGCGCCACCCTTTCCGGAGAGAAGTTGCGGTAATAGTGATTGGGGTCAAACTCAGAAAAGCGCCCTTTCCGATTTAAGAAAAGACGAGCCCGTCACGTAAGGCCGATCCGAGAGACCCGATCACCATACGATCGCACAATGAGGCACCCAAAATGACTCCCATGAGACCCATAGACAACTCGCCCAAGACGCCAGCGGAAATCGCTGCGCGCAGTGGTCGCCGTGTCGCAAAGGGCGGAGGAGCCGCAGCGTCGTCGACTGGAGCTGCCAGCGGAACGTCGACAATCAGCGACTCTTTAACCGGTACCAATAGCCTGATCGCTGGTGGCCGAGAGGAGATTTCCCGGGTAGACCGGGAGCAGCTCTTGGCCATCAAGACGGCAATCCAAGACGGTACCTTCTCCATCGATCCCGAGGCACTCGCGGACCGCATCCTTTCCGACGCCCTAGGCAGTGATAACTAGACCGATGACGACCCCATCAATCCAAACGCTGTGCAAAGCACTCGAACGCCATGTCACGTTAATGCGTGACCTTGTGGAGCTGTCTCAACAAGAGCAGCAGCACCTGTTAGCGTTTGAAGTCCGTTCATTGGTGGATTGTACAGAAGAGAAGCGGGCCTTGACGGGCCAGCTTGAAGCGTCGGAGCAAAGCATCCGCGATGGATTGAGCGCCGCAGCCGGCGACCTCGGTATCGAGCACTCCTCGACCTTCACAGTCACCCAACTCTGCGAGCACGTCGATGATGCGACCGGTGCAACCCTCACCGACGCCGTCACGTGCCTTCAAGCGCTCGCCGCCTCTCTCCGCGAACTCCAGGGCATGAACCTGGTGCAAGCCGAGCGTGGGCAGCGGTTTGTGCGCGCCTATGCCGCCCTGCTGCGCTCTAGCACCGGAGACTCGGAGAATTCTTCATCCGATCTCTACACCGCGAAGGGCCGAGCCCGAGCGGTCTCGATTCCTCGAGGGACCATCGCGCGGAACGCGTAGGAGGACCTCATGGCGAGTATGAACGAGATCCTGACCATTGGTAACAGTGGTCTCCTGGCGAGCAAGTCACTGCTGCAAATGGCGGGCTTCAACATCGCCAACGCCAACACCCCTGGATACGCGCGACGCTCTGCACAGCTTCAGGCCCAAGCGGTCCTGGGAATGGGCGTCTCAGTCCAGGGCCCCCACGCAGTTCGGAACGAGCTGATGGCCCGCCACCTCAACACGACCTACGGCGACAAAGGCTTCCACGAAGGACAGCTGAGCGGCCTCAACTTGGTCCAAGAGGCGTTCAATGACTTGGACGGGGTCGGCTTAGGCCGCGCACTCAACACGTTCGAGGATGCCCTTGCTGGCTTGGCGGGCAACCCCGCGGGCAACACTGAACGGCAGGCTGTCCTCAACGCAGCGACCGCGCTCGGCAGTTCCTTCTCGGCAACGCGTGCTCAGCTTCAAGACGGCGTGGATTCCTCGTCTGCTCAAGCCAATGCGCTCGCCTTCGATGTCAGCTCCAAGGCACAACAAGTCGCCGCACTCAACAACCGTATCCGAGCCCTCACTGATAACGGCAAGGACATCGGTGGGCTGATAGACCAGCGCGCTGCGTTGATCAGCGATATCTCTGCTCAGATGAATGTGCAAAGCGTCCAACAGATAGACGGGTCTGTGCTCCTCTACGCTGGGGGTGGACGCCCCCTCGTGAGCGCCGAGGGAGCATCTCAAGTTAAGATTAACCACCAGGGCCCCGCGGGCGGCTTTCAGAGTGAAGTCATCTTCGAGAAGGTCAACGGTGAAGAGCTCGTCGCACTTCAGCCCGTGGGCGGAAAGATTGGTGGCCTGTTGGACTCCAACAATCAGGTGATCGCCCCTACCCTCGTGAAGATTGATGAGCTCGCCGAAGCGTTCGTCAACGCCTTCAACGCTCAGCATCAAGCGGGCTTTGACTTCAATGGCGCGGCGGGCGGTGACTTCTTCAGCCCGATCGTCGCGGGTGTGCCTGCAGCATCTCAAATCACCCTCTCCGCGGGTGTCCAGGGCAACCCTGAGAACGTCGCGGCCTCAGGCAACCCGCTCGATGTGCCGGGCGACAACGCTAACGGCTTATTGCTTGAGGGCATTATCCGCCTGCCGGGTCTACTCCCGACGGGAGAGTCGGCCTTCGACTACTACAGCGATATGGTCATCGACGTGTCGTCATCGAAGCAGGCCGCTTCAGTTGGGCTTGAGATTGAGACTGGCTCGGTGGCCCAGCTTGAGACGATGCTGGAGTCCGAGGTCGGCGTCAGCGTCGACGAAGAGCTGATCCGCATGACGAAGGCAAACCAGTCCTTTGAAGCAGCCAGTCAAGTGATCCGAAACGCAGATCAGATGAGCGAAACCGTCCTCACCCTCCTCGGCTAATCGGAGACCTACAATGCGTATCTCCGATAAGATGATCACCAGCTTCGTTGCGAATAAGAATGCAGCTGGCAAGGCCTCCCTCTTCGAGGCTATCGGCAAGGCGACGAGCGGCCAAGCCATAGTGGAGCCTGCTGACGATCCCGCGGGGGCCATCCGGATCACCGAATATGACCGGCTTATCACGCGCCTCGACCGCTACCAAGACAACTTGGATAACGTCGATCACGGCCTCCGTCTGGCAGACCAATCCCTCGTCAAGATGGTCGACATCCTCGGTGAGGCGAAGTCGATCGCCATCCAGATGTCGAATGACACGATGGGGCAAACCGACTACGACGCGGCGGCTCAGGCCGTCATCGGCTTTAATGACCAGCTCTTAGCCATCGCGAATACGCGGCTCCAAGACGGACGCTACCTGTTCGGCGGCGTGGACGAAGACACCCCCCCATACGACGCCACTGGCAACTACCAGGGCAGCCTTCAGAACCGCGATGTCGAGATCGCCTCCGGGGTCTTCATCCGAGGAACGACGAGCGGCAACGAAGGATTTGGAGACGCTGGAGGCCAAGTCTTCAACGTCGTCAATCAGTTCGTCGCGGACCTCCAGGCTGGAAACGCGGCCGGTATCGACCAAGCGGTGGGTGACCTCAATGACGCCCTCGACTTTGGGATCGTCAACCTCGCCCGCATCGGTGCGCGAGGTCAGTACCTCGACGAGGTGGCGTTTACGAACGACGAACTTCAGCTGCACTTCTCAATCGAGAAGGCGCGTTTTGAAGAGGTCGACCTCGTCAGCGAGTACACCAAGGTATCCGCTGCAGAGACCGCGTTGAACTCCATCGTTGAGCTCTCGAGTCGTCTGCTGCAAACCTCGCTGCTGTCCTTCCTACGGTAGCGCAGCCTCTCGTAGAAGGGTTCACGCTCCAACACAGCGCGGCACAAGGCCTCAAGGGACGGCGAGCTGTGAACTCACTGCGCCGCCCTCTCCTTCTCTGAGCCTGTAAGTAACTGCATCTCAGTCTCCTTGACCAGCCCGTTAAGGCCATCATCGATGCAGCGAGCAGGTCCGGCTCCGTTCTGCCCTTAGGTGTGGCGTCGTAACCTCCGGACGAAACCGGACTCCAGGTTAAGAGCCCTCCACTGTGCGTAGAGCCGAAGTGTGAAAGGAGCCCGATACTGAGCCAGCGAGAGTTCTCACAGACCGCGAAGTGCCCAAGGGCGACTTAAGGGTGGGGATCGTCTAAGTGCCTGTTTCTCGATAAACGTGAGACTCAGATCCGATTCTTTCAGGACAAAACAGCTTTCAAAACGTCCACGCACTGACCGTGATCCCCCCTAGCTCTCTTTTTTTTCACTTTTTGCCGCGCGACACAAACGCCTTACTGCGAGCCATTGGGCAGTTTTTAACCGGGAAAAAACTGCCTATCGGCAAAAAAAGACCTCAAGGCCCTTAAGTCAATCCTGCCCCCCCCCGTAGTCCGAGGTGGACACGGGGAATGCATGGGACAACCAAGGGCGATAGCCTGGAGTTGGCATTCCTCCAAAACTTTCAACGGCGACGGTAGTCGCCCTAGAAATTCAGGAGAAACGTCATGGCCACTCCGTTGGCTGTTAAAACTAATAGTGGGTCGTTAACGGCTCAAAGAAACTTAAGTTCGTCTCATAAGGCCCTGCAGCAATCGATTGGTCGGTTGTCTTCAGGCCTCCGAATCTCGTCAGCAGCCGACAACGCGGCAGGCATGGCGATCTCGGAGAACATGCGTGCTCAGCAGGGAGGCTTCCGTCAGGCGCAGCGTAATGCGAATGACGGTGTCTCCGTGTTGCAGACGGCGGAGAGCGGCTACCAGTCGATCTCTGACCTTTTAGTCCGCATGCGAGAGTTGGCCGTTCAGTCGGCCAACGACAGCGTCTCTGACACCGAGCGAGGCTACCTCAATACGGAGTATCAGGACCTGATTGGTGAGATTGATCGAATCTCTGAGGTTACCGAGTACAATGGTATCTCGTTGTTGGACGGCACGGCCGGCACAGCAGGTACGATGACCTTCCAGGTCGGTACGCGTAACTCGGCAAACGATCAAATCACGATCGACCTGGTGAGTCAGAGCACGACTGCGTTGAACCTTAACTCGGGTGGTGCGATTGACAGCGTGAGTTCGCTGGGCAACGCGCAGTCCGCGATTACTAAGATCGACGCAGCGATGGAGAGCTTGTCCACAGACCGTGCAACCCTTGGTTCCACGATCAACACGCTTAACAGCGCGGTGGATAATCTCTCGTCGACCATCGAAAACTACGGCAACTCACTCAGCCAGATCCGTGACACGGACATGGCCGAGGAGAGCGCTCAGTTCTCGAAGAGTCAGGTGATGCAGCAGGCTGGTGTTGCCATGCTTTCGCAGGCAAACGCACAGCCAAACCTGGTGCTGAGGCTGCTCGGTTAGCCGAGCTCCTTTGTTGGGGAGCGCCTCAGTCGAGGTGCTCCCCAACTCGGACGTTTGATTCGCGTCCGAAAAAAATAAGAGATCCCCCTAAAGATCCTCGCCCGTATGACCGTATAGCTGGGTGACGCCCTACCCAGGCAACCAAGCGAGGCAACCATGAGCCAAGTATTTGGTCTTGTGTCCGGAATGGACTCAGGCAAGCTCATCGACGCGACAGTCAATGCGAGAAAGGGACCGATTCGTGCGGCCCAGAAGCGGCAGACTGCTGTGAAGGCGCAGATCTCTGAGGTCAGCTCTCTTATCGGCAAGCTCAGCACGTTGAAGACGACGTTGGAGGACCTTGAGGAGAACAAGGACGTCCTGGCCCTCAGCGCGACCTCAGACGACGAGGATGTACTCACCGTGACCGCCACCGGCGCCTCTAGCCCTGGCAACTACGCGTTGGACGTCACCAGCCTCGCCTCCGCTGAGAAGAACCGCTCAGAATCCACCTTCGCCGACAAGTACGACGAGATCACCGCTGGCACAATCAGCATTGCCGTCGACGGCGAAGACGCTGTCGACATCACCGTCGACGAAGGCGACGACCTGAAGACGGTCGTCGACAAGATCAACGCAGCCGACGTCGATGTGCACGCCTCGCTCATCTTCGACGGCTCGAATTTCAGCATGCAAATCGTCAACATGAGCACCGGCTACACCACCGACTCGGCCGACGACGCCTTGGTCATCACGGAGACCTACACCGGGACCGAAGGCACCCAACTGAACATGGCGCAGATCACGCAAGCGACGAACGCCGAGTTCACGCTCGATGGCCTCGCAATCGTCGCGCAGGACAACTCGGTTGCGGATGCACTTGAGGGCGTCACCATCGATCTCAAGACCACCGGTGAGGCCAACATCGTCATCGACAAAGACAAAGAGGGGACGAAAGAGAACCTCCAGACCTTCGTCGACGCGTACAACGAGGTCATGACGATCATTAAGGACCAGATGGTCGTCGAAGAGGGCGAGGATCGAAACAAGAAGCTCGCAGGCGAGCCTTTCTTGGGCCGCTTGAAGGCTGACCTTCAGGACATCGTGGCCAAAGAGATCGAGGGGCTCTCGGGGACGTTTGAGTCTCTCGCGATGATCGGAATCTCCACGGACACCAAGAGTAAGCTGACCATTGACTCCGAAGAGCTCGACGAGGCTTTGGATAAGGACATCAACGGACTTGGCAACGTCTTCACCTTCGAGGACAGCGGCATCACCGCCGCGCTGCTTGAGGTCGCCGACCGATACATCGATGGAGACGACTCCATCCTCGAGGAGCGCAAGGACGCATTCCAGGAGCGTGTCGAGGATTACACCGACCGCATCGAGGACCTGGAAGAGCGCGTCGCATCGCTTCGTATTCAGATGACCAAGCGGTTCACATCGCTTGAGCAGACCATGTCAGCGCTGAACCAGCAGTCCAGTGCACTCCTTGGTCTCGTCACGGGTGGCTAGTAGTCCGATTTCCTACTCCGCACCAACCTTACGTTGGTGCGGCGATTGAGTAACGCAGTGGAGGATCCCCATGTACGGTCGTAACCGATACAAAAAGAACCGCGCCAGCACCGCCCAACCCGGCGACTTAGTCGTCATGCTCTACGAGGGTATGCTGAGATTCAGCTCCGAGGCACGCCAAGGCCTCGAAGATGGCGACCCAAAAGTCGCAGGGTATGCGTTCACTCGGACCCTGGACATCGTGGCGCACTTGCAGGATACGCTCCGGCTGGATGTGGCGCCCGAGTTTGGGAAAGCACTCGACACCACGTATAGTCTTTGGACCAAGCTCTTGGTCGAAGCAAACATCCAGAAAGACATCGAGAAGCTGGACATCGTGCGCAATCAGATGACCGAGCTCAAGGATGCTTGGAAGACCGCAAATGAAGAGGTGAAGCGGGAGCGTAAGCCCCCCAAAGTCGCCTAAGCTTAGTACCGGAACACCTTGGGGGGGTCCGCGTGCCTCCTAAAGAGAAATCCACAGCAACCGCCCGCCGTGATGCACTGCTCGACCAACTCGTCACCTACCACGAGGACATGGTTCGAGCCGCCCGAGAGGGAGACACCGACACGCTTAACGCGCTCGTCGAGTCGAGGCATGACGTGATTGAGCGCCTGACCCGCGTGGTCCAAGATGCCCCCATCTCACCAGAGGTTGGGCAACACTTAGCGGCCCGTGAAGAAGAACTGCAACGCATCCTCAAGCTCGAGCTGTCCGGGATACAGACAGACATCGGACGCAAAGCGCGACAGGGATCAGCGGCGCTACGCTACCGACGCTCGAGCTGAAACTATTCGTCTTTCGGGGCCAGGCTCTGCTTCGCCAGGATGATATCAACGCGACGATTCTGAGCGCGATTCTCAGGCGTCTCGTTCGGCACCAACGGGCGGGTATGTGCATAACCTTGAGCGACAACACGTCGAGGATCGATCGCGATCGACTCGAGCTCTTCAGGGACCTCAAAGTTGAATTTCTTCAGCTCAGCCGCGCTCACAGGGTCCAACAGCACACGAACAACCGAGCTCGCGCGGCCGCTCGAGAGTTCCCAATTTGAAGGAAACCGAGACGTGCTGATGGGGTGATCGTCGGTGTGGCCCGCGACGGCAATGGAGCCCTCGACCTGGGTCAGGGTCGCACGGATTTTTCGAAGCGCAGGCAAGAAGTTACGGTTGATGGACGCGCTCCCCGAATTGAAGGTCTCAGACTCCGGAAGGCGGAGCAGCATTCGGTCGGGCCATGACTTGACCTCGATCTTGTGCTGACGAATCTCCTCTTCGAGGTGCTTTTCGACAAGCTGTGCGTCCTTCTTGAAGTCCTGTTGCTCTGGCGAGCCGATCGGGTCGTCAGGTCGAGCGAGTCGCGCACCCCGCATCTCTGCTGTCTCACTCGGCTTGCCGTCGGGCTTGGTAATATCAAGGCTCTCAGCCTTTACACCCAGTGCACGCTTCATCGAGCCCGAGATCGCCCTGTACTTCACGACATCCATCTCGGAGAACGCGAGCAACAACACGAAGAACGCCATCAAGAGCGTGACCATGTCGGCGAACGTCGCCATCCATGCTGGCGCGCCTGCCGGTTCTTTTTTGTTGGACTTCGCCATCGTTCAGCGTCCTATTTCGAGGCCGTAGGCGCAGCTTCCTGCCCAGGCAGATAGGACATCAACAGCTCCTCCATGACGCGTGGGTTGCGCCCCTCCTGGATCGCCGCGATGCTCTCGATGACCAAGAGCTTGTTCAGGCCCTCTTCATCGGTCCGAATCGCGAGCTTGTCCGCGATGGGGAGCGCCAACAGGTTGGCGATAACTGCGCCGTAGAACGTCGTGAGGAGCGCCACCGCCATAGCGGGACCAATCGCCTTCGGATCGTTCATGTCGGCGAGCATCTGCACAAGGCCGATAAGCGTACCGACCATCCCCATAGCTGGTGCTGCGTCGCCGATGGCGCGCCAAATCTGCTGACCACCTTCGTGCAAACGCACGGTGTTCTCCATCTCTTCCGTGAGCACTTTGCGGACGAACTCTGGCTCCAAGCCATCCACGCAGAGTCGAAGCCCCTTGGCGAAGAAAGGATCCTCGACGGGCTGATGCTCAAGCGCCAACAGCCCCTCGCGTCGCACGACACCCGCGATCTCAACGGCCTGCATGATGATGTCGAGTGGGGGTTCGCTCTTGTGTCGAAATGCTCGCAAGGCCACTTTGAACGCCCCGAAGCACGTCTTAAGCGGGAAGCGAATCAGTGTGGCTGCGATGGTTCCGCCACCGACGATCAAGATCGACGGTAGGTTCAAAAAAAGCATCATTGAACCGCCGGTCGCAATGGCGCCGATAATGATGCCGAGACCACCGAGCAGCCCGATTAGGGTCGCCAGATCCACGCGTACTCCTCGCTTTTACTAAGCAGTGACGCTCGAACGCGTCGCCGCCTATCGTAGGCAGCCGCGTACGGATTGGCAAAGAAAGCAAAGCGGGACCCCGAGGTTCGAGATCCCGCTTTGCACGGGGGCTTCAAAGTATCTGAAAACAATAACCAACTGCCCCGTCTCATGAGGAAACCGAGGCGAGTTGGTCCGCACAAGTCACGAACTACCGGATCAGGTTCACCAACTCAGTGAGCATCTCGTTACCCGTGGTCACGGTACGACTTGATGCCTGGAAACCACGCTGGGTCACGATCATCTGAGTGAACTCATTGGTCAGGTCGACATTGGACTGCTCGAGAGAACCCGAGAAGATAAGCCCACGACCACCCGCGTTCGGGTTACCGATAATGGGCTCGGACACCTCAGGACCTGCAGAGAGCAAGTTACCACCGACGGCCCGGAGCGCATCTTGCCCTTGGAAGAGCGCCACCGCGAGGCCACCGAGGACTCGGTTGTCGCCGTTCGAGAAGGTCCCATCGATCCGCCCCGACTCATTGACCGTGATGTGGGTCAATGAACCTGCGCCGAAGCCGTTCTGAACCACGGTGTTGACCGTCGAGCCACCTGCGAAGCTGGAGGATCCCGATCCATCGCCCGCGTCCGTCGTGAGCGAGTCACCGAAGTTCAAGTTCAGGTCCTGCGATGTCGCACCCACGAACTGTACGGGAGCCGGTGGACCCACGTTGTGGATCTCCTGATCAAGCACACCATCTGTGGTGTAGATCAAAGAGCCACTCGTGACAGAGAACGGGGTACCGGGAGTACCACCCTCGATATCTCCACCGTCGACCTGAGCAAACCAGTTCCACTGCCCCGGACCCGTGTGCTGGAAGTACACCTCGACGTCATGGGAGTTACCCAAGGAGTCGTACATCGGGACAGAGGTCGAGAAGGCCGACGTCGTCTCCGGGTTGACCGGATCGAAAGGAGCAGCGTTGATCGGCTCATTCGGATCCAAGTTGACCCCGAGTTCCACCTCCGTTGTGGGCACGGGCGGGCTCTGCGCAGAGCCCACCTGGAGCTTACTCATCGCCGCGTTGATGTTGCCCTGTTCGTCAGCAGGGAAGCCCTGCAGGTAAAGACCGGAGCTGTTGGTCAGGAACCCTTCGTTGTCGATTCGGAACTGGCCGTTTCGCGTATAGAAGTTCCCCTCAAGGCCGCCCGCTTTACCCTCCACGATGAAGAACCCATTGCCGCCGATGGCCAGGTCCGTCGTGACGCCGGTCTGCAATAGCGAGCCCTGCGTCATAACGTTCTGAATACCACCGACGATGGAGCCCTGACCGAGGTCAGCGGTGACACCGGCCGAGCCGAGCACTGTCTGGTTGAGCACGTCAGCGAAGATGGCGCGGCTGCCTTTGAAGCCAACCGTGTTCATGTTCGCAATGTTGTCACCGATCACACCAAAGCCACGCTCGTTGGAGCGCATCCCGGAGACACCCGTAAAAAGAGAAGAGAAGATACTCATGACTACACCCCTTGATTCATCGGTTCTTGATTCTGCTCAGCCGAGTCACCTTCATCGGACTCTGGCTCCCCACCTTCTGCACCCACGGGCAATCCGCTGGCGCTGGTGGCGTCGTTCTCATCTGTCTCGTCGGCTGCTGGACCACTTGACGCGTGTGTCGTCAGCGCATCCATCGTCCCAGGCGTCGACACCTTGAGGACCTGCCCCAGCGGGATCTTTCGTCCGTCGGACAACATCAGCTCTGGATAGCCGTTCTCGAAGACCACGCTCTCGACAAACCCAGTCGAGTGCTCCTGCACATCGATGGTCTCGCCGTCAGGCCCTTTAGCGGTCACCTCGTACGTGTAGGTGCCTGGAGGGAGCGGGTTGCCGTGCTTATCCACGGCGTCGATGGACTTGTGCACCGGCCCCGCCATTCGCGCACCTAAGTCGACCGTACGGACAACCTCACCGCTCTCATCGGTGATGGTCACCTCCACGCTCGAGGCGCGATCGGGGAGGTCAAAGCTCATCGCGACAGTGTCGTCATCCCCCGTCACGAAGAGAGACGAATCACTGACAGTCACCTCTTTGCCCACGTAGGAGACCATCTGAGCGCTGGTCGCCGCGGCCTGAGTCATCGCGAGGATGTTGAGCCCCTCGTTCAACCCGACGAGCTGCTCCAAGCTCGTAAACTCTGCGAGCTGGGACACGAACTGCGTCGGATCAGAGGGAGACATCGGGTCCTGGTTACTCAGCTGAGTGACCAGGAGCTTCATGAAGGAGTCCTTGCCCATCACCCCACCGTCCTGAGGCGCACCGGCGGCGGCCATCGGATCGAATGGAGATTCGGCGGAACTGCCTAAACCACTAACTGCCATGATCGTTCCTCCTATGCGACGACGTGCAGCTCGCCGTCGTGGCGTCGAGCTTTGGTCGTGTCAGATGGTTGAGCAGCCTTAGAGGTGGCGCCGTAGACGGCGTCTCCTTCATGACCGCTTTCTTGCTGAGAATCGCGGCGAGTAGATTGGTTCTCGTCCCACGTGTACTCGGACTGCATCTCGTCCTCGATGCCGTCCTCTCGGACCTCGATCTCGCCCTCGACGAGGTTGGCCTTCTGAAGCTCGTGCTTGAGCTCCGGCAAGGACTCAGCCATCACATGGCGCATCGCAAGGTCCTCGGCGCGGACGCGGAGCGACAAATCATCGCCATCGCGCTTCACCTTGACCTGCAAGGCGCCTGCGGCTCCCTCAGAAATGCGAATCACTGTGTCAGCGTCACCGACGCGATCGCCGCCTGCGGCGCCGCGCTGAGCGACCATGATCTCCTCCATCAACGTCTCAGTGACCGAGGTATTACCCACAGCCTCAGGGACCAGCGCTTCCGTCGTGGGCGTCGCGGTCGGGTTCGCCAAGACTTGAACCCCACTCGGCAAGCTACTCGCCATACGGTTGAGGGTCGGCTGCTCGGCCTTGGAGCCCCCATCTCGTAAGGCTTGAGCCTTGTCGAAGGCGGCACTCGCGGCCTCCTCGATGAGGTCATCATCGCCCTCAGCATCTTGCCCCATGGTCACGTTCGCCGCCGAGGTCTCCTCAGCCACGACGCGTTGACCAACAGCCGTCGTCGCGGACTCGGCGCGCTCCGTCGACACCCGAGCGTTGGAGCGGGAGCGAGAGGCCTGACGCGCGAGCTCAAGTCTCCGCATCGCTTCGTCCAGCTCAGCCTCACGGTCGGCAGAGGTCTCGGTCAATTCATCACTGGCGGACTCGGCCAAGCGCTCATCAGGAGCGCTCGTGCGCTCCAGGCGAGGGTCAGCGGCTTGCTCACCGTCGAGATCACGGGCCATCCCGAGCGCCTCATCACTGAAGGTCGTGGCGCTCTGATCTTCGAGTGACATCTCATCCAGCCCTGCCGTCGCCAGCCGGTCCATGCCACGCAAGAGCTGCGCATCCGCTTCGGAGTCTCCCTCGGCCTGCGCTTGATCTGCCTGGACACGACCACTGCGAACCTGCTGCGCGGCGTCACCGCGAGCCTTCTGCTGACCGCGACCACCCTCGGACTCCCCGCGACCTGTCGGCGCAGTGTCTCGAGTCTCAGCCGCCTTGTAGGCAGTGTCCTCGCGCGTGTCTTCCGTCTCCGGAGGCATCACGAATGGTTCACCATCGTCGTGCGAATGTCGCTCTGCACGCCGAATACCGGCTGTGCGGAGCACATCGACGACCCCTCGAATCACTTCCCTCATTGGACTTCTCCCTGCGGCGATGTCTGAGCACCCTCCGCGCTTACTGGCAGCAAGGCACCGACGCCCACTGCGATTCGCGAGGTGAGCCGACCACTGAGCGCGATCGGCATCTTCGATAAGATCGGCGTGGCACGCCGACTTCCAAGGCGGCGAAGGATGCCGATGGCCAGAGCTTCCTCCCACTGCGCGAGCAGCTCGGCGGCCTTGGCCGGCTTCATCTTCTTCACCATGTCTGTAAGGAGCACCAAGCTCGCCTCGATCTGCTCTGGGCTCGCCTGGACCTCCTCTTCCGCGGGCGCCGGCTCGGCCCCTTGAAGCGCTGCCTCCATCGCCTGACGTGCTGTCTGACTGGCTGTGGACATCACCTTCAGCTGCTCCTCGAGGATCTGTAGCTGGGCCAACTGCGCCGTGAGTTCTTTGCCACCAACAGCCGGTGCGTCCGCCCCAGCCTCGGGGTCTACCGCAGCTTCGGAACCGGCTGCGGCCTCGGAGTCGCCCTCAGCAGCAGGCGATTCGGGGCCAGCAGGTGGGTTCACGAGCCCAGGGAACACCCCAGGACCAGACGACGAACCAGGCGCTGCTTCAGAGGTGGCCGTCGCACTCGGGCCCACATCCACACCTGTCGAGGGATCGGATGAGAGCACATCAGCCACCACACCATCCTCATCGGCCACTATATCTCCGGAGGCAGACTCCGCCTCGACCACTGGAGGGGGCTCAGGCCAGCTCATACCCCAAGGGAGCGACCAACCAGGGGTCGTCCAATCGGGAGTGGTGCGGCTCTGTCCATCGGCTTCAAGGCCGACACCGAACCCGATGAGCACGCAGGTCACAAAGACCACCGCTGGGAGATAGCGAGACATCATATCCCCATCTCCTGCTCACTGGTCCTCAACGCTTCGACCATCTTCAACAGCGCATCACGGCTGATCTCGAAGCGGGTGCTCTCATCCGAGAGCTGGCGCAGGTACGTGCGAAGTGGCGTTCCAAAATCCATCGCGAGATCGAAACGAGGTACCTCTCCGCGACGGTACGCCCCGAAGGTCTGAAGCTCCTCCGCCTCACTGAGGTTCGCCATCACGCGGCGTAGATCAGCCGAGGCCTGTCGATGGTTGAGGCTCACGACCTCGCTCATCACACGACTGGTGCTCTGGAGCACGTCAATCGCCGGGAAGTGCCCTTGCTCAGCGAGCTTACGGGACAACACGATATGCCCATCAGTCACCGCTCGAATGGCGTCGCCGATGGGGTCACCGAGGTCATCGGACTCCAAGAGCGCCGTGTAATAAGCCGTGATGGAGCCACCGTTGACCCCTGGACCTGCACGCTCAAGGAGCTGAGGGATGATTGCGAATGCAGAGGGCGGATAACCGCGGGTCGTCGGTGGCTCGCCAGTAGCGAGGCCAAGCTCACGCTGCGCCATGCAGACACGCGTCAAAGAGTCCATGAGCAGGAGCACTCGGAGCCCCTGGTCCCGGAAGTATTCAGCGATCGCAGTCGCAGTACGCGCAGCGCGGATACGCAACGCCACAGAGGTGTTGCTCGTCGAGGAGACGACCACCGAGCGGGAGAGGCCGTCTGGCCCAA
Organism: Myxococcota bacterium; assembly: GCA_049602155.1. Classification (GTDB taxonomy): domain Bacteria; phylum Myxococcota_A; class UBA9042; order PHBI01; family JBMYRH01; genus JBMYRH01. The sequence continues at coordinate 389,900 of JBMYRH010000001.1, forward strand.
GCTCCTGCTGAACAAAGCTCTTCACCTCGCGCGAACGCTCACCGATGAGGGCGACGACGGTCACGTCGGCTTCTGTGCTTCGCGCCATCATCCCGAGCATCGTGGACTTACCGACGCCAGCGCCGGCCATGATCACGAGGCGCTGCCCCTCGCCGCAGGTCAGCATGCCATCCACCGCGCGAATACCGACGGACAGCGGGCGCTCGATCAAGCCCCGCTCCATCGGGTTCAACGGCGGTGGCTGCAGCGGGTATCGCGCGCTCGCTCGCAGAGGCGCACCACCGTCGATCGGGCGCCCCCAACCGTCGAGGACACGCCCCACCATGTCGTCACCGACAGGGACGGAAGGATCGTGGTCTACAGGCTCAATCTCGGTGCCCACTGTGATGCCACTCACCGCAGACAAAGGCATCAGGGAGACCTCTCCATCACGAAGGGCCACAACCTCGGCGGGCACGCTCTCGACGGCTCCAGGGATATGCAGGCGACACATCATCCCCATCTTGGCGCCAGGCATCAGGCCTTGGAGGACCAAGCCGCCCACGCGGATCACGCGACCACTCAGTCGCACGGGGGGCTCTGCCTGCAAGGCATCGCGAATCTCGGACCAAGGCAAACTCATTCGGAGTCCTCCTCGAGCGTCTCCTCCACAGAGACCTCCGACGGCTCATCTGCGTCGACGGAGTCGCCCTCAAGCTCAGTTGACTCATCAGCGGCCTCGACGAACTCCTCGGCGACTTCGCTCACCTCACTGGCAGACTCTGGCGGGGTCTCGTCGAGCGTCATGGAGCTCTCGTCAGCCTCACTCTGCAATCGCTCGGCGTCCTCGGTAAGGCGCGCCAAATCGGAGCGCTCATCAAGGGCCTCGGGTGGGGTCATCGTCTCTGAGACGATCTCCGCCGCGGACTCGGCCGCGTGGTGAATCAGCGCCGGGCTGATGGCCTCGGCCAAACGCTCGAGCTGAACATCCCAGCGGGCATCGACCAAGCCATCCTCAAAGTCCACGATGCAAGCCCCGCGAGGCATGCTCTCGAGCGGACGTACAGCGACATCGACCAAGCGGCCCGTGATCGCCTCAGCGCGCGCAGCGCCATGCTCACGAAGTAGGGGCGCATCCTCGGGGTGACAACGCACAGTCAGCTCGGAGAGCGGGCCGGCGATCTCAAGTGCCCCGTCGAGTGACGCGAGCACCGTCTCGGGGTCGAGCTCTGCCGTGCGTCGAAGGATCGTCGCTGCCAACTCCACCGACAGGCGCAATAGATTCTGAACAAAGTCCTTCGAGACGTCTTGCGCAGCACGTTGAAGGGCCTCAGAGCCCTCGAGATAAGGAATTTGAAGGGCCTCAATCGTCGCATCGAGGGCCGCCTCAGCCTGAGCCTCGGTCGCCTCACAGTTGGCACATGTCTCCGGCTCGTCCGCGACGAACTCAGGCTCAACCAAGGTCTCATCGAGGACGTCAGCGACCTCCTCTGAGTCCGAGTACCCGTCCGACCCCAATGCCGCACTATCGCCGGCCTCAGCGCCTTCCTCAGACAGATCCGCTGCAGCCTCTGAGGCTGCGTCGCCAGAAACGACAGTTTCGGCCCCTTCCACCACCTCTGCGTCAGTCAACTCGGACGCGAGGTGCGTATCGTCAGCCTGACCGTCGACGTCATCGGACGCCATGGCGGCATCGACGTCGACCCCGCCAGCATCAGCACCCTCGACGACTGAGTCTGCCTTGACGTCCTGAGTGATCAGGGCACCAAGGCCCTCTTCAACCACATCCTGTCGCTCAAAGAGCGACCAGGGGCGGACATCTTGAGGCCGCGGGTCGAAGAGCCCAGTGGCCTCCACAGTCTCCTCAGAGCCCTCAACAGGCGTAAAGAGAGGGCGCGGCTCTGTGCCCTGGTCTTGGCGATTACCCGGGCTCACAGTGTGTCACCGGGTCGCAGGTTGACGCTGCCTTCCTCGGCCAACCGAAGGATGGTCTCGATCATCTCGCCCTGAGCCTCTTCAACCTGACCAAGGCTCACCGGACCGCTCGCCTCCATATCGTCGAGGACGATCTGTGCGGCGCGACTCGACATGTTGGAGAGGATGTACGCCTTGAGCTCTCCGGTCGCACGCTTAAGCGCCACCGAGAGCTTCTGGCCATCCACCTCGCGTAAGAGCATCTGCACCTCGCGAGCGTGAAGTTTGAGGATGTCCTCGAAGATGAACATCCGGCTACGCAGGTCTTCAGCCAGCTCGGCATCGACGGCCGCCAGGCCCTCAAAGATAGCGACTTCGGAGTCTGCGCCGACCTTCTTAAGCAAGTCGACTGCACGGTTGGTGCCGTCCACCTGGACGGGCAGCGTCGCGTCTGCAGGCCGCAGTTCGCGGTTCACAGTCTCAGCCAACTCAGCGATGACGTGCGCAGGCACGGTGCGGAGGGTCGCGATACGCGCGACGATGTCAGTCCGCGTCTCAGGCATCATGAGGTTCATTACCTCTGCACCAAGCTCGGGATCGAGCAGCGAGAGGACGACAGCGCTGACCTGCGGGTGCTCACGCATGAGCAGCTTGGCGAAGGCTGGAGGGTCCTCGCCAGCAGCGCGCTGCAGTTGCTCGGTCGCACCGCCAGAGTCTGTACCAAGGATCGCAGCCAGGCGGTCGTTTCCAAGTGCATCCGCTGCGATTCGGTGGAGTGCATGTCCATCGGGGGAGATGCCCAAGGAGGTGCGGTGCACCTCATCGATGAGCGACTCCAGGGTCGCGACGATCTCCTCAGCCTCAACATCTCCCAGCGTCTCGGCGCGCGCCAAGATCGTCTCGATGTCACGTGGCTTGAGGTGACGGAAGATCTTCCGCGCCGTCTCTTGCCCAAGGACCATGACCGCGATCGCCGCTCGGCGGATGCTGTCCACAGGCCCAGTCTGGGGCAGGCTCATAGGAGCCTCTTCGACGACCTCGGGGGTCTCAACTTCGGTCTCGGTGACGTCCTCGCTCATGCGGCCTCCTCCTCTTCATCAGCCGTGATGGGCGGGTTAAGCCATCGCTCCACAACGAGAGCGACCTGCGACAGGTCTTCCTCGCTCAGGCCAATGGCTCGGGCCCGGAGCGACAGAATACGCTGCTCGAGCTCTTTTTGGCTCGGCGCCGGTTGATGCAAGTCGGCCAGGTACTGCTCATCAGCGCCGTCAGCGTCGACACGCGCTGCCTCAAGCTCCGCCTCTAAGCGACGTGCCTCGGCTTCATGGGAGGCAATCAAAGCCGCCTCAAGCTCACGCTGACGACGGCGAGCGCGCATCCACAACCCAAGCCCAATCACGACAGCCAAGAGGCCGAAGACGGAGGAGCCGATGAAGACGGGGTCGGTGTAGAAGGCTGGCGCGACGGGACGAACGACGGGCTCGGCGTCCCAGAAGGGCATCGCCACGACCTCGACTTGGTCACCACGGTTGGCGTCGATACCGACGGCCTTGGCGACCAGGCTGCGGTAGCGATCGAGCTCCGCCTCGTTGACGCCCACGGTGCCATCTTCATCAGTCAAGTTGTGCACGATGACACCCACAGACAGGCGCTTCACACGTGCATGAGGAGACTCACTGCGGCGAGTCCGCTTGTCGATCTCGTAGTTCTTAATGTGATCGAGTCTCTCGGTGCTCGCGGGGATGGTCGCGGGGGAGTTGGAAGCTGCAGCCTGCGCGCGGTCCGGCACGTTCGTCGGGGTACCGGGCGCCCCCTGAGCGATGTTCGTCTGAGTCTCAGACGTCTCATTCTTCTCACGCTCAGAGCGGATGACCTGACTCTCGGGGTTGTAGGTCTCCTCGGTCTCCGTGACGCGCGAAAAGTCGAGCTCGACAGCGACCTGAGCGCGGACATGCCCCTCCCCGAAGACGGGCTCCAGGAGGCGCATCACGCGACGCTCAATGTTGGACTCCATCTTTGTCTGAATCTTAAGCGCAGACATCGACTCTTCGTCGTTCCAACCCTCGTCCTCAGGACCGGCGAGCATGATGCCCTTCTGATCAACGACGGAGACGTTCTCTGGCTCGAGGCGCTCGACGCCACTGGCGACGAGTTGACGGATAGCCTCGACCTGACGCCGCGTCAGTGCGACGCCATTCTTGAGGGTCAGCTGCACAGAGGCCGTCGGCGTGATCTCGTCCTCAACAAAGAGGCGACGCTCGGGGAGCACGAGGTGAATGCGTGCACGTTGCACCGTGGCCATGTGCTGAATCGTCCGAGAAATCTCACCCTCGAGGGCGCGATGATAGTTCACCTTCTCGGCGAAGGTAGAGCGACCAAGCTCGCTCTTATCGAAGAGCTCGAAGCCGACGGAGCGACCGCTAGGCATATTGCTCGCAGCGACCTCGATGCGAGCCTCATGCAGGCGCTCCTCAGCGACGAGGATGGTGCCCATCGAGGCCAACTTATAAGGGATGGCCTTGGCCTGCAGAGCGTTGATAGCGGCCTGCTGGTCCTCAGGATCCATGCCTCGCACAAGCGTGTTCCAGGACGGCGCGGTCGCGGCCGCGTAAGCCAAGACCGAGACTCCTATCAACATCGCCGCCAGGACACCGAGCGTGGCGTAGCGTTGATTGCTGCCAGCCTGCGTCCAGAACTGGTCATAGACCCGCTCGAACCAGCTTCCCTGAGGCGACTGCGCAGCGGCCTCGGCTCCGGAGTTGGTTCCGGTCGCCGCGTCGGTCGCGGGGCGCGTCTCTGGTGTATCGTCAAACTCGTCAACCATCGTTCAGCCCTTTGGTTAGACCTGCAACCGAGCGATCTCTTGGTAGGCAGCGATCGCGCGCGTGGTAGCCACGGTAGTGAGGCGAAGGGAGAGATCAGAGCGAGCGATGGAGGTCATCAGCTCGTGGACAGGGACGTCTTCCCCGGCCGCGAACTGCTCCGCGAGCTGCTCTGAGTGCTTTACAGCGCTGTCGGTGCTTCCCAGCGCCGACTCGAGGACGGCCATAAAGCCACCATCCTCACCGCTCTTAGGCGCCTGGCCGACACCGTCAGGGCGGCGAAGCCCTGTGACGTCTCCAAGCGGCATGTGACTGGCGTTAATCTCCAACATCGCGATTACCTCCCGATGTCCATCGCTCGCGTGATCATGTCGCGGAGCGTTTGAAAAGACTGGGCATTCGCCTCGAAGGAGCGGCTGGCGGCGATCATATCCACCATCTCCTCCACAGGGTTGACGTTGGGCAACTCCACGTTGCCGTTCTCGTCAGCGTCCGGGTGGCCGGGATCGAACACGATGGGCCCTGGGACGTTGTCCTCTTGGACTTCGCTGATCTCCACGCCGCGGAGCGACAGGTCGACCGCTGCAGATTTAGGCGCGCCATCTTTCATGGCCTCGGCCCAGCCTTGCGGCAAGGTCGTACGGAACACGGCCTCTTGGCGCTTGTATGGCCCGCCATCCTCGGTGCGCGTCGTGGACGCGTTCGCGATGTTCGAGCTGATGACGTGAAGTCGCGCCCTCTGGGCCGACATACCACCGCTCGCAATGTTGAGTCCTTTAAACATCAGTTCTACCTCTTAGCCTTAGCCCTGACTCATCGTGGAGATGAGCTCGGTGAGGATATTGAATCGGCGTCGCGTCACTTCCAGCACCGTCTGGTAGCTGGTTGAGTTCTCCACGAGGCGCGCCATCTCCTTGTCGAGATCCACGCCGTTGTCATCGAGGCTGTTGGTCACATCGGCGCGGACAACGACCTCGGCAGCCTCACGGCTCTCCTCAATCCAACCCGACATGTGCATCGCGTTAGTCTTGTGAAACCCGGGGGGGTTCGGATCGGCGTCGGCGCCGTTCTCGATGGCGTCTTGAAGGGCGCCCTCAAAGGCGAGGTCAACAGGCCGGTAATTCGGCGTGTCCACGTTCGCGAGGTTCGCGGTCAAGAGCTGCTGTCGCTTGAAACGCAGGCTCAAAGCCTGGTCCAGGACCGCTCCAGTCTTGTCATTGACGATCGCCATTAGTTGCCTCCCTGACCAGCGACAGCACGCAGGCCACTCGGGCTGGTCGTGCCGCGCGAAGGCGCCGGCACCACAACCCCACGGGCGCGGTAGTCACGAAGTCGATTTCTCAGAGTTCGAATGCTGATGCCGAGCTGACTGGCCGCGTGAGTACGGTTGCCAGCGCAAGCCGCCAACACTTGGAGGATCGTGTCCTGCTCCATCTCGGCGAGGCTGGCTGCAGGTGCGAGCATGGGTGCAGTCGCTGCAGCAGGTGTCACCGGCCGGCCCATGTCACCATCGAGCAAGATGTGATGAACCTCGATGGTCTCATCGGGGTTCAAGATCAAGGCGCGCTCGAGCACGTTGTGCAGCTCTCGCACGTTGCCTGGCCAGGCCCACGTCATCAAGCGCGCCATCGCAGCCTCGTCGATGCCAGGGACGGAGCGCCCGAAGCGCTCGCTGAGTCCCTCAAGGATCGAAGCGCTCAGGCCAGCGAGGTCCTCTTTCCGCTGACTAAGGGGCGGAAGGTGGAGGGGGAAGACGTTGAGGCGGTAGTAGAGGTCCTCGCGGAACGTGCCCGCATCGACCATCTGGCGGAGATCACGGTTCGACGTGGCGATGATGCGCACGTCCACCGAGATGGGGGACATCCCGCCGACCCGATGAATCTCGCGCTCTTGGAGGACGCGCAGCAGACGAGTCTGCAACGGCAAGGGCATCTCGCTGATCTCATCGAGAAGCAGCGTACCGGTGTGCGCGGACTCAAAGCGACCGATGCGGCGCTCAGTCGCGCCACTAAACGCGCCGCGCTCGTGACCGAAGAGCTCGCTCTCAATCAAATTCTCAGGGATGGCACCACAGTTGACTGCGACAAAAGGACGGTCAGCGCGAGGGGAGCTGGTGTGAATGAAGCGGGCCATGACCTCTTTACCGGTACCGCTCTGACCCGTGAGAAGGATGGAGGCCGGCGTGCGGGCGACGCCCGACGCAAGCTGAAGGGCGCGACACATGGCCGGGTTGTTGCTTGTCAGCAACGGACCACTCGCGCTCCGCCCTCGGGGCGTCTCCATCGGTGGTTGTTGTCTCATGGGCATCGTCACGGTCACACTCCTTGTGGTTTCCGCTTGACCGCCAGCCTAAGATGCACGCACCGTGCCAAAGAGCAGACCAGCCACCCGGTCACACGTTTAGCCACCTTCACGATGGTCTAATGTCAAGGGTTTGACGGCATTGACGGTGGTGATCGTCAAGGCTCTGACGGCAAATTTCGCCGCCTTGCCGGGTCGTTCTTGCCGGGTAGGCCTGTGACGTTGCCCACGCGAGCGTCCCCGCGCATGGCGTGCGTTTCTTGACCAGCCCCCCTATGCGGCCCACGCTTATGCCGTTGGCGAGCCGTTGGCCCGCTTGATGCAGGGACGTCGACAGGATGCCGGTCACACTCACCAGAGAGATCGTTCACGCTCCGACCTCGCCGCTCGTTCCGCTCTTAGAGAGCGTCGAGCGGATCGCCGAGAGTCAGGCGAATGCGCTTATCATCGGCGAAAGTGGTGCCGGTAAAGAGGCCATCGTGCGCGCGCTCCATGAGCTTGCGCCCTGGGGTTCAGGCCCATTTGTGCCTATCAACTGCGGCGCGATCCCTGAGAACCTGCTGGAGAGTGAGCTCTTTGGCCATGTGCGAGGCGCCTTCACCGGGGCAGACCGCCCACGCAAGGGGCGGTTCGAGGCCGCCAACGATGGCACCCTCTTCCTCGACGAGATTGGTGAGATGCCCCTCGCCCTCCAAGTGAAGCTGCTCCGCGTGCTTCAGGAGCGTGAATTCGTCCCCCTGGGCGCCACAACGCCCAAGAAGGCGACCTTCCGACTTGTCGCCGCGACGAACCGTGATCTGGACGCTTGTGTCGAGGCGGGGACGTTCCGTCAAGACCTCCTCTACCGCTTAGACGTCGTGCGCCTGGATGTGCCCTCCTTGAGAGATCGTCCAATGGATGTGCCGCTGCTCGCCACGCACTTCTTGAAGCTGTACGCGAAGAGCAATCGCTCCACCGTAGAGGGTTTCACAGACGAAGCGATGGCGCTGATGCAGAGCTACAGCTGGCCTGGGAATGTGCGCGAACTTGAGAACTTAGTTCAGGGCACTCTGGTGCTGAAACGCGAGGGCATCATCGAACGAGATGACGTCGCGCGACGCCTAAGGGGCGTGGAGGTCGAAGAGGTCGCACCGGCGAGTGGAGATGCCCTCGAGTTGCCCGAAGATGGCATCCAACTGCGTCAGACCATGGACCGCCTTGAGCGTGACTTCATCCGCCAAGCGCTGCGCCGCTCTGAAGGTAATAAGGCGCAAGCAGCGGGGCTTCTGGGCATGAACCGGACGACCCTCGTGGAGAAGCTCAAGCGGCGACCCGTCTAGGGGGCACGGAACCATGACGATCCATGCCTGGCCTGCCGATGAGTCACACTCCAAACGCAACACTGCGGCTGATTGGCATGCGCTTTGCTTAACCATCGCACGGATAAATTCCGCTGCTAAAGCGGCTGTCCTTCACGACACGAACCAGAGGTAGACAGACGATGTTCCCCGGAGACGAGGACGAGCCCACCCAAGGCGCGGTGGTAGAAGGCGAGGCCACCGAGGCCATCGACACGCCGTTCGTGTCCTCAGGTGATGAGGACTTCAGCGATCTACTGAGCGATGCGGACTTGCCTGCGCCCTCAGCTATGCCGCCTGACGCCAACCCAAAGGAAGAAGGTGACCAGCTCTCAGCTGCCGAGCTCGAGGCCCTCGCCGATGCATTCGCGACCCCCGAGGACGAAGCGCGGTCATCGAGCGAAATCCGCAGCGACCAGGACCCCGTGGTGCTCCGATACGACCTCGTCGGGTCGACCGGAGGCCAACGGCATGACTTCCCTGCCCTCGACCTGATCCATCAATCATTCACCCTCACCTTGGGCACCAAACTTGAGCGAGAGACACGCCGTGAAGGTGCCTTTGTCTCAAATCAACCAGAGATCCTGAACTTCTCGGAGATCTACGCCACCCTCCCGATGCCAACCGGCGTCTTTGTGGTCGAGGTCAGCGGGCTCAGCTGCACAGGGTTGATCCTCGTGGAGCCAGGGCTGCTCGTTCACCTCATCGATCTCCTGATGGGCGGACAAGGGCGCGGAACCCAGAGCCCTGAGCTCTTCGCAGCGCGAAGCTTCACCGGCACCGAGCGCTTGATCATCCGACGTATCGTCGAGTTCATCGATCTCTCGCTGCGTATCGCATGGCGAGAGTTCTGCCCGGTCAGCATTCGACTCATCCGCGCAGAGGTCGATCCGCGGCACGCCGCAGTGTTCGGTCCTGGGGACCGAGTCTGCGAGTTCCGAATGGACATTGAGTGGGACGATGTCGTGGGAGACGTTCGGTTTATCCTCCCGATGGAGGCCTTACGACCGTTTGAGAAGCGCTTGGCGCTGACCACCGTGACGCCGAAGAGCTCCTCCGATGCAGGCTGGCGCGTGGAGATGCGAGAGGCGCTCTTTGACGTCCCTGTTTCACTTAAAGCCAACCTTGGAGAGGCTGAGTTGACGGTGCGCCAACTCCTCGACCTCAAAGAGGGCGACTACCTGCGGCTCGACCGCGATCCCGAGAGCTTGCTCGACATGTTCGTTGAGGAATTGCCGCTCTTCTCGGTCAAACCTAGCGTTCAACAAGGAAACGTCGCCGCAGTGCTCGTCGATCGCCTCTCCCAAAATCAAGAAGACGATGCACCGCTACCGCCCACAAATGAAGAAGATACGGACGGCTCCCCAGCTGAGCCCGTCGCCTCCCAGGAGTAGAAGATGAGCACAGATAACACCAACCGTTCTCTCGACTTCCTGATGGAGGTCCCCCTCAAGGTGACCGTCGAACTCGGCCGCAAAAAGATGCGAATCTCCGAGCTCCTCAACCTCTCCAAGGGTGCCGTCGTTGAGCTCGAGAAGGTCGCCGGTGAACCCCTCGATGTGCTGGTCAACGACCAACTCGTCGCGCGCGGTGAAGCGGTGGTCATTAACGACAAGTTCGGTGTGCGGCTGACGGACGTCGTCGACCGCCACGACCGTGTTCAAGGCCTGAGCTGAGCCACGCCGGCCTTGACCGTTGACCTCCTGCCCTGGGCTGAGCTAGCGACACCCTATACGCTCGGTGTGATGCTCATGTCCGCTCGAATCGGCATGGCCACGATGTGGATGCCGGGGCTGTCCTCAGGCCGAGTCCCTGACCGCGTCCGAATGATGGCGGTCGTCGTCCTCGCGGTGATGATGAGCGTGGCCCTCGGTGGCATCGCCGTCCCTTTCCCAGAGGACGCCTTCACCCTCGGGTTGATGCTCTGTAGAGAGGCTATCATCGGCGGCGGCATCGGCTTCGCGATTCGCCTCGTGGTCCTTGGGGCCGAGGTCGCAGGCTCCATGGCCGGCATCTCCATGGGCCTCTCACTCAACGTCCTCGTCGATCCCACGACCGGTGATCAGAGCGTCTCTTTGGGAGCCTTATTGGCCATCGCTGCCATGATGTTGTTCGTCGCGATGGACGGTCACGACATCGTGATTTGGACCCTCTACGACCACTTCCAGCATTTCCCTGTGGGTACGACTGCGTACCTGGCGCCCGACCCACAGAAGCTGGCAGACGCATTCATGCAGACGGTCTACACGGGCCTGCAGCTGGCCTCGCCAGCCATCGTCGTCACCCTCACGCTGAACATCTCGATGGCCTTCGTGTCGCGTGCAGTGCCCTCAGTGAACCTCTTTGGCATCGGGCTCGGCATGTTGATCATGGCTGGCTGGATGGCGCTCGCGATGGAGGGAGAGGCCGTGGTCATCACGACCGAGCAGGCCCTACTCGACCTCCCACAGAACATGATCGATTTAGGACTACAGCGCTCCGGGGCGAGCACAACGAGCCCCTAGGAGGCGGCTATGGCCGAAGATGCCAATGGCCAAGAAAAGGAATTTGACCCGACCCCACAGCGGATTGAGAAGTTCCGCAAAGAGGGTAAAATTGCGCAGTCCAAAGATGTGGGCAGCGCAGCACAGCTCTATATGGCGCTGCTCGCCTTCGGGTTCCTTGGCGAAGACCTCATCAACGCACTCTTCGTCTCGACACGGTGGACCATAGAGCACGTGCTGCAAGACGGCATGGACACAATCTCCATCCGTGGCCTGACCTATCGCCTCCTGATGTTCGTGGGGCCTCCGACCGCCATCATCTGCCTCTTGCTCGGGCTCGCAGCGATCACCGCTGGGTTCGCTCAGACGAAGTTCAACTGGACCCTAGATGCTTTGACGCCCAAGTGGGAGAAGCTCAACCCGTTGAGCCGCCTCACTCAGCTCTTCGGGCCGAAGAAGCTGGGAATGAATGTGCTCTTATCGACCGCCAAGATCACCTTGGGCGCGCTCGTCATCGGGCTCATCTTCATGGCTGGTCTGCCGACGATGGCTGGCTTGGCCCTCTCTCCTATTCAGGCCGCCGAGCTCTTCGTCTACAAGAACCTCTATTTGATGTTGATCGCCACGACCGGCGTCCTCACCCTCATGGCCGTCCCAGACTACATCTGGCAGCGCAAGCAGCTGATGGACCAGCTCAAGATGACCATGGAAGAGTTCAAGCGCGACCAAGAGGAGCAAGAGGGTAAGCCGCTGATCAAGGGTCGACGGCGCGCCATGCACCGTGACTTGACGTTCAACCGTATCATCGACTCCGTGCCGGGCGCCGACGTGATCGTGACCAACCCGACTCACCTCTCCATCGCGCTTCGATACCGACCAGGCGAAGACAAGGCCCCGATGGTCGTGGCGAAGGGTGGTGATGCAATGGCCATGCAGATCCGCGCCATCGCCCGGCGAAACGGCATCCCTATCATCGAGAATCGGCCCCTCGCACGCACTATCTGGACCAAGGTCAAGGTCGGGCGCCCTATCCCTAGCCACCTCTTCCAGGCGGTCGCCGAGGTCCTCGCGAAGGTCTACCGCATTCGGAAACAGCGGGCCTCCTAACGCTCAGCTCCCTGAGCTACTGGGCGCTCTCTAGGCGTGACGCGAAGTCGGCGAAGCGCGCCAAGCCGGCGTCGATGTCCTCCATCGAGCATGCGTAGCTCATACGCAAAAACCCAGGCGCACCGAAGGGAGATCCGGGCACTGCGGCGACGAGCGCGTGCTCAAGCAAGAGCTCGCAGAGCTGAAGATCGGTCTCGATGACCCTGTCGCCTAACCGACGTCCCAAGAGGCCATTGGCGTCCGGGAAAACATAGAAAGCACCGCCGGGCAGGACACACTCGACACCCTCGATCGCATTGAGCGCATCGACAATGCGATGACGACGGGCATCGTAGGCGGCGAGCCACTCCTCTAAGAACGCATGGTCAGAGGACAACGCGGCTAAGGCCCCGTGCTGCGCGAAGGCAGTGGGGTTCGACGTCGACTGCCCCTGGAGGGTCGCCATCTTCTTGATCAGCGGCGCTTGAGCAACGGTGAACCCGATGCGCCACCCTGTCATGGCGTAGGTCTTTGACGCCCCGTGCACGATGATGATGCGGTCACGGAGGTCCGGACGCTCCTTCAACACATTCGCGAAGGGCGTCTCATCGTAGCGAATGTAGCTGTAGATATCGTCGGTCACGATCCAGAGGTCATGAGCCTCAGCGAGCGCAGCGATCGATCGCAGGTCCTCGGCAGACTGCACGGCGCCGGTCGGGTTGTTCGGGCTGTTGATCACGATGCCGACAGTGTCGTCATCAATGGCCGCTGCGACGTCCTCGGGATCGAGCCGAAAGCCCTCCTCTGAGCGCGTCGGGACGATCACAGGCTCCCCCTGAGCCAAGCGAATCTGCGCGGGGTAGCTCACCCAAAATGGTGAGGGGACAATGACCTTCTCACCGGGATCCAAGAGCACTTGGAAGAGATTAAAGAGCGAGTGCTTACCACCACAGGAAACAAGCACCTCATCCGAGGTGAACGGCACATCGTAGTGAGCCGAAAAGGTCGTCGCCACGGCCTCCCGAAGCGCCGGTAGACCTGCAACAGGCAGGTAACGCGTCGCTCCAGAGCGCGCCGCCTCGACCATCGCCTCGACGATGAAGTCCGGGGTCGGGAAGTCGGGCTCACCCGCTCCGAAGCTGATGACGTCCGCTCCCTCCGCGCGGAGCTGCTTGGCCCGGCTGGTGACGGCGAGGGTCGCCGAGGGCTTGATGGGGGACATGCGTTGGGCAAACTTCATGAGCGGGCTCCTGAGATGCGCTCCATAAGCAGCGTGTGGACATGTGCAGGGACGAGCTCGGTCACATCGCCACCGAGAGACGCGACCTCTCTGACGAGGCTTGAAGAGACGTAGGCGCCCTCTGCCTCTGCCGTCAAAAACACGGTCTCTAGCTGAGGGTTCAAATGACGATTCATGTGCGCCATTTGGAGCTCGTATTCAAAGTCGCTCGGTCCACGCAGCCCCCTCACGAGGGCCATGGCGCCGCGATCTTCGGCGTACCCAGCCAAGAGCCCCTGAAGCGAGTCAATCTCGAGGCGAGGCTCGTCGGGGAAACAGCTCCTGATCATCTCGGAACGCTCTTCCACGGTGAAAAGCGGCGTCTTTCGCACGTTTATAGTGACGGCTACGATCACGCGATCGAAGAGCCTCAACGCGCGCCCAATGATGCTCGCGTGTCCGTTCGTTAGGGGATCAAAAGAGCCGGGAAGGACAGCCAGGCGTTCACCCACGGAGACACTCCTTGAGAGGGATGTCGTTCCTCTAACCGATCTCAGGGCGACTTGGCTAGGAAGACAAGGCTGCTGTCGCCATAACCACGTCTGTCGGTGACCTCCAAGCCCGCACCATTCCACGACGCATCACCGAGTTCATAGCCGCGTCGCTCAGACACCACGAGGACCCCGTCTTGAGACAGACGATCACGGGACATCAGGCGCTCGACGACCGGCAGGCCCAGCTCAAGGGTCCACGGCTGGTCCACCATGACGATATCCCATGTCTTCCCCGCACCGAGGCCATTCGGGAGGTCGCTGCGATGGACCGTCGAGCTCTTTCCCATACTCAGCTGAGCGATGTTGCGCTGAAGGGCGTCCAAGGCGTGCCGACCGGACTCAAAGAAGTCCACGTGCTCGGCACCTCGACTCAAGGCCTCCAAGCCCACGGCGCCTGTCCCCGAGAAGCAATCGGCGAAGCGGGCATCGGGGACACGATCCGCCAAGATGTTGAACAGCGCCTCCCTGACCTTGGCCAACATGGGCCGCGTCGTCATCCCTGAAGGCGCCGTCAGGCGGCGACCACGAAATTGTCCACCGATGATGCGCACGTTAGGCCGCCATGGCTGAGGGGCATTCGCATGCCTGCGGACACTGCGATGGACGCACCATCATCGTCCCGGTCACGCTAAAAGGCCCACGTGTTCGATTTGTGAAGCGCATGAAAGAGGATGGTCGCCGCTCCTGCCCCTTCGACGTTAATCGTCATGTCCCAGCGTCCGAACGAGCAGACGATGCCGCGATAGCTCGAGCCGTCACGTAACAGGCAGGTCACCGGCTCGTTCTCATCGATCAGCTGAAGGAGCCGCGCATCCGTCGGTCGTACACGCTCACTTCGATCGGCTGTTCCCGCCAAGCCGCTCTCTCGCACAGGCTCTTGAAACATCTCAGCGGCGCGCAGCGGCTCGACCACCTCGGAGAGGCAGACCAGCTTCACGTCATGCTTCTGGATGAGTCGCGTCTCGTCGCCCTCGGTGAGCACGAAGTCCACCTCATAGGTGCGAGCCTCGGCGACCTTACCGACGAACCATGAGCCGTCAAAGCAGCCGACGGCGACCTCGGCCGTGTTCAACTCCGCGAGCTTCAGGGCGTCTCGATCGATCCGCTCTTTTCGGAACATCCGGATCCGCTGAAGCTCCAGCGCGCGCTCTCTGCTCAGGTGGCCACTCGCGACCTGCCCTGCGAGCCCTGGCTCCAAGCCGTCGCTCTCTATCAGCCGAGTAGCCCGCTCTTTACGCTGGAGGCCCTTCAAGACGATGGCCAAGCTGACCTCACCCCGGATGACACGGAGCGCATGGACCTGTGGAATGCCCTTGTCCGCCGCCAGCTCTCGGGCGGCCTCTTGCTGACGTGCAATCTCTTCGGGGTTGGGCTTGGTGACGACCGGCGCTTTCGCCTCGACGGGTCGTTCTGGCTTGACTGAGGCACGTGGTTTCGGCGCCGGGCTACGACTCCCGCCACTTGGGTCAAAGACACGTCGCCCCCCAGGCGCCCTCTCAGCCGGTTTCGCCACGGCTGGCTCAGGCGCCGACGGAGCCGTCGCTTCGATCTTGTCGACCGAAGGCTTCAGCTGTGCCTGCAACGATGATCTGCGTGCTTCGCGCTCAGCGCGCCTCGCACCAGCCTTGCGCCGAATCGGTCCGCCCTTTGGCCGCTCCGTCATTGACCTCTGCCCCCAATCTCGCAGCGGGGTCGTCTGCGATCGTGGTCACGTGATCCATGAGTAACAGATCTCGATGGAGAGTTCCATAACCCTGACGTCAAGTATGCAAAGAACCTCTCGCATTCGATGGTGCAGTTTCTGGACGTCTTGCTGTTGGACCAGTTGCATGGACACAGGAAACAACACGAGTTCGTGCTTGATCTGAGCCGAACGGTTCCCATGGTGAGAAGAAGCGGCAGCAGGAGCGAGACATGGCGAAAGACCCCTCTGATAAAGACCCAAAAAACGACGACCCGGTGATCGACGAAGAGGAGGCTGGCTCGGAGGAGAAAGGACCTCGTATCGCAGGCCTGATCAGCTCAAGCGACAACCCACCGGGGACGGACGTAGCGCTCTTTGACGAGCTCGACGAGTTTGACGAGGAGAGTGAGCAGATCGAAGAATTCGATCAAATCCTCCCAGCCCTGCCCCTCCGAAACTCCGTGCTCTACCCCGGCGCCCTGATGCCCCTCGCGGTCGGCCGGCCGAAGACGCTGAGGCTCCTGAACGCTATCGGGACAGGCGGCGTCATCGCGATCGTGTCGCAAAAAGATAAGGATATCGACGAGCCAAACCCTGAAGACCTGCACTGGGTCGGGACGGCCGCGCGGATCCTGAAGGTCCTGCCTGAGGACGAGAACACCCTTCATGTCGTCGTTCAGGGGCTTGAGCGCATCCGTGCGTCAGAGTTCGTCCAAACCGAGCCGTACATGATCGCGCAAGTCGAGGCGAGCCCCGTCGAAGACGAAGACTCCGTCGAGATCGCCGCGTTGATGCGCTCCCTCAAGCACATGGCCAGTGAGGTCATCGAGCTGATCCCGGAGCTCCCGAGCGGAGCGACAGAGCTGCTCAACCATATCGAGTCCCCCTCACGGCTCGCCTACATGATCATGACCCACCTCGCGGTACCCGTAGAGGACAAGCAAGAGGTCCTCGACGAGGACGACCTCCGGTTGGCCTTACGACAGACCCTCAAGGTCCTCAACGGTCAGCTTGAGGTCCTGCGCGTCTCTCGCCGCATCAGTACTGAGGTGAAGGGTGAGATGAACAAGAACCAGCGGGAGTTCTTCCTCCGTCAGCAGCTCAAAGCGATCCGCAAGGAGCTTGGCGACGATGACGAGGAGGAGGACTTCATCGAGACAATGCGAGAGCGGCTGCTAGAGGCGAACCTCCCAGAGGAGGTGCAAAAGGTCGCTAATAAAGAGCTCAATCGCTTGCGCAACATTCAGCCTACGTCGCCTGAGTTCACAGTCGCCCGAACGTACCTCGAGTGGATGGCAGACCTGCCGTGGAACACCAGCTCCGAGGACAACAACGACATCGACCACGCCCGCGACATCCTCGACAAGGATCACCACGGGCTCGACAAGGTGAAGAAGCGCATTCTGGAGTTCTTGGCGGTGAACTCACTCCGCGGTGATGGCAAGAGCCCCATCCTCTGCCTCGTCGGCCCTCCGGGCGTCGGTAAGACCTCACTCGGGCGCTCAGTCGCAGGAGCGCTCGGGCGCAACTACCAGCGTATCGCCCTCGGTGGTGTCCGCGATGAGGCAGAGATTCGAGGACATCGGCGGACCTACATCGGCGCGATGCCCGGCAAGTTCATCCAGTGCATGAAGCGCGGTAAATCTCGGAACCCAGTCGTCATCCTCGACGAGATCGACAAGGTGGGACGGGACTGGCGTGGTGATCCCACCAGTGCCCTGCTGGAGGTCCTCGACCCAGAGCAGAACAACACCTTCATGGACCACTACTTGGACGTGGCCTTTGACCTGTCACAGGTCATGTTCATCGCCACTGCAAACGGTGTCGAGGGGATCCCTCGCCCACTCTTGGACCGTATGGAGGTCATCTCCGTCCCCGGGTACACCAGCCGTGAGAAGCTGACCATCGCGCGGAAGCACTTGCTTCCGAAGCAGGTCTCCGAGAACGGGCTGGATGCCACGCAGATGACGGTGACCGACGAGGCCCTCGACAAGGTCATCGTCAACTACACCCGAGAAGCTGGTGTGCGTGGGCTCGAGCGAAAGATCGCCGCAATCGGCCGCAACGTGGCAGTCGGCGTGGTCGAAGGGAAGTGGGAAGAGAAGACGGTCACACCCGACGTGGTCGGCGAATTCCTTGGGCCGGAGATCTTCGTCCCCGACGCCGCTGAGCGGACAGAGCTTCCCGGGATCGCGACTGGCATGGCGTGGACTGCTGGTGGGGGAGACATCCTCTTCATCGAAGCAACTCAGATGCCTGGCGGCGGGAAGTTGAAGCTCACAGGGAGCTTGGGCGAAGTGATGAAGGAGTCGGTCGAGCTCGCCATGAGCTACCTGCGCAGTAAAGCTGAACAGTACCGAATCGAGCCCACGGTCTTCAAAGAGACGGACTTCCATGTGCACGTCCCGCAGGGCGCCATCCCGAAAGATGGCCCCTCCGCTGGCGTCACGATGCTCACGGCGTTGACAAGCTTGCTGACGGACACGCGCATCCGCGGGGACGTCGCCATGACGGGCGAGATCACGCTCCGCGGCATGGTCCTCCCTGTCGGGGGTATCAAGGAGAAGGTCTTGGCTGCACATCGCTCTGGGATTAAGCAGGTCATCCTGCCGGAGCGTAACCGAAAGGATCTCCCCGACATCCCAAAGGAGGTCCAGAGCGAGCTCGAGATTCACTTCGCGACCCGCGTCGACGAGGTCCTCTCCATCGCACTTGAAGCATGGCCTCCGAAGCAGATGGACGGTCTGGCCACTAAGGTCGGCATCGCATAGGAGCGGGCCAGGTCTCCCACCAGTGGGGGGCCTGTGCGTGCCTGTCACTCCTGTCGGCGCATCGGCCTCTAGAACTTGCCTTGCAAGCCGAACATGACCCGATAGGTCATCATGCCGCCAGTGCGGAACCTGTTGCCGATTCCGTCAAGGGCGGTGGCATAGACCGGGCTGTACTCGTTGGGCTGCCCGATCGGATCGTTCGGATCCTCAAGCTGGACGACTTGGTCTCCGTTCTTGTCCTCACCGGCATCTGCAAAGGTGATGTAGTGCGGGAACTCGTAGGCCATTGAGAACCCAGCTCGGACGGTCACCCACTCAAGGATTTGGTAACGCAGGGTGAACCAACTCGAGGCGGTCGCATATTGCTCGACATCGGTCACGCCGTCAGTCTTCCGACGCTCGGAACCATCGAGGAAGCTATTTGAGCCGAGGTCGTAGGTCGTCAAGCCGCAAGGCTGCGCGTTCGAAGGATCACACTCGGAGGTGCCGAGCGCCTCGAAGAGGTCGGTGTATTCACGGCCCTCAAAGCGGTAATGGATCATGCCGCCGACATCGATGGTCAAGGTGCTCTGCCCCTCGACGTCCTCAATGGGGATGAACGTGGTGCCAGCTGAGGCTGCGATGGCGTGACCTGGAGACGTGAGGGTCTGAGTGTCGGCGTAGTCCTCGAAGAGCGAACCGGCGTCTTGAAAGCGCATGAAGGTGTCCATACGGAACCATGGCTCCACCCACCACTCGGGCCGGGCAGAGACAGCGGTCCCGAAGTCCAAGCGCCATGTCCCCTCACCGACCTCGCTGTTGGCCGCCTCTCTCACTGGCACGAGTCCCGTGGTGATCGCCAAGTCGAGGACCCAAGTGGCGCGAGTCTGGTCGCGCGCAAAAGACAGAGGCGCGACCCGCAATGTCAGCGTCGGGTCTTTGACGCCGGAGCGTACAGAGCCGGAGTGGGGCAAGCTAAAGAGGCTCGGGAAGTTATCTGGGTCGACCGAGGAGTTGGCTGAGCTTATGCCGCCGTCCACGTCCATGTTCAGCTCGGCCAAGTCGTGCAACACGACCGGGATACGCAAGCTCGCCTGCAGATAACGCCGATACGCGATGGCTGTGTCGATGTAGAGCATGTGCGTCTGGCGGACCGCGACCATCTCACGGCCCAACAAGAACTGACTCCCCTCTGGGCACAGCTCAGCGCCACCACCGGGGATATTGTCGTGAGCGAGGCAAGAGAACTCCCGGAGGATGCGCCCTTCTCGGTGGGACATCTCCCAGCTGAGGCTCAATGACGTGTCGATGGCTGCGTCCCCATCCCGTGAGAAGGGGTCCATAATCTCGGTCGCCTCGGCCGCAAACGCGTCTACCGAGAACATAGATATGACGAGCAACACAGAGCCTAAGGTCCGTGTCATTCGTGCCCATCGATGGCGGCGCCCAGATCGCGTCATCGTCACTCCTCGTCCCTCAGGCTGAACTCTTTCATCTTGTTCTGCAAGGACTTGCGAGAGATCATCAGCAGCTGCGCAGCTCGCGTGACGTTCCCTCCAGTCTGCTCCAAGGCCTGAACAATGAGGCGGCGCTCCACCTGCGCAGTGGTCTCTTTGACCAGCTCCTTAAGCGAGACACGACCACTTAGACCGCGGTCGAGGCGCTCAGGTGCGGGCATCGGGGCACCACCGGCTCCAGAGGGGGCTTTCAGCTCGTCCGGCAGCAGCTCGAGGGGAATTGTAGACGCCTCGCTGAAGAGCACGAGGCGCTCAAGGACGTTCTCCATCTCGCGGACATTGCCAGGCCAAGAGTAGGCGATGAAGGCAGCCTCGGCGTCCGAGGACAGCGCATCGACTTGGCGGCCCAAGCGCTCAGCAAAGCGGGCCAGCATCTGCTTGACGAGGAGCGGGATATCTTCGCGTCGCTCACGGAGCGGCGGCAGACGAATCGGCACCACGTTCAGGCGATAAAAGAGGTCCTCACGGAATGCCCCTGACTCCACTTGCGCGAGGAGATCACGGTTGGTCGCTGCGACAAGCCGGACATCGACCTGGAGCGTCTTGAGACCTCCAACCCGTTCGAAGGAGTGCTCTTGCAAGACCCGCAAGAGCTTCACCTGCATCTCGGTCGGGATCTCAGCGATCTCATCGAGGAAGAGCGTCCCGCCATCGGCGAGCTCAAATCGCCCAGGCTTCGACGCGATGGCCCCGGTAAAGGCCCCCTTTTCATGCCCGAAGAGCTCACTCTCGATCAGCGTCTGCGGAATCGCGGCGCAGTTCACTCGAATAAAGGGGCGCCCCGATCTGGACGAATGATGATGCAGCGCAGAAGCGACGAGCTCCTTGCCTGTCCCGCTCTCACCCGTAATGAGGACCGTCGACGGCGTGTCAGCCACTTTGTCGAGGATGTTGTAGACGTCGTTCATGGCGGAGGAGCGGCCGATCATGCCAAAGGCGCCCTCATCTGTCCGCGCCTTCAGGGCCTCGTCAGGCTCGATCAAGTCGAGCTCCGCGCGGGCCGTGTTCACCGCCTTTTGGACGACGGCGCGCAGATCGCCAGCGTCGAAAGGCTTGGTCACAAAATCAAAGGCGCCGGCCTTCATCGCCTCGACGGCTGTGTCTACAGACCCATGCGCCGTGATCATCACGACAGGTCGCCCAGGGTACTCGGTCACGATGCGCTCAAGGAGGCCCATGCCGTCCAACCCCGGCATCCGCAAATCGGTGATGATGACCTGGACATCCCCTCCTGATCGCTCAAGCGCCGCGAGCGCCGCGAGCCCATCCGCGGCATCATCGACCTCATAGCCCTCGCGCGTCAGCATGGCGCGAAGCACCATGCGCATGTTGGCCTCGTCATCGACGATCAGGATGCGCGCGCTCTGACTCACCCGGGATCTCCTCCAGGCCACATGGGGCCGGCTCGTTCACTCGTCGCCATCAGACCGTCCTCGACGACCCCTGTCAACGCGTGCACACTAGGAAGCCGGTCATCGGACACGCCATGAACGGGCCCCGAGTGACCCATTAGGAGGTCAAAATGAGCCAAATCAAGCGCATCGCTGTCTTGACCGGAGGGGGCGACTCCCCTGGACTGAACCCCGCTATCCGCGCCGTCACGCTCACCGCGATTCGTAAGTACGGCATGGAGGTCGTCGGCCTGAGAGACGGCTTCAACGGACTCTTCGCCACTGAGGGCGGCACCCTGCGCTTGGATGAGGACGCTGTTCAGGACATTCAGAGCCTGGGCGGGACGATCTTGGGCACAGCCAACCGAGGCAATCCGTTCCGCATGGTCCTGCGCGACGACCAAGGCAGGCCGCTGAGAGACGCCAACGGTCAGGTGAAGACCAAGAACCGCTCGGAAGAGGCCGTGGAGCGCCTGAAAGCGATGGGGATCGACGGCGTGGTCGCGATCGGAGGCGACGGCACCCTCTCCATGGCCCAAGAATTTCATGAGACCCACGGCGTACCTATCGTGGGTGTCCCGAAGACCATCGACTTCGATTTATCGGGCACTGAGGCGACCTTTGGTTTCAAGACCGCCGTGCAGGTCGCCTCCGATGCCCTCGATCGCCTCCGGACCACAGCCGACAGCCACGACCGCGTCTTGATACTCGAGTTGATGGGCCGCTACGCGGGTTGGATCGCCCTCCACGCGGGAATCGCGGGTGGCGCCCACGCGATCCTCCTCCCAGAGGTCCCCTATGACCCACGCTCGGTCTGGCAGCGCGTCACTCAACGCTTTCGCCGACAGCGAAAATTCAGCCTCGTGGTCGTCGCAGAGGGGGCGCGACCCAGCGGCGGAGACTACGCCATCAGCGAAGAGCGGGCGCACCCTGCAGGGCTGCCCGTCCTCGGAGGTGCCGGCGTTCGTCTGCGCCACGAGCTCGAGCAGCTGACGCAGGAAGAGCTTCAGCGCGCGGAGGCGACCGGTGAGCGCGCCCATGAGGCCCCTGAGATCCGCGTCGTGGTGCTCGGCCACCTCCAGCGTGGTGGGACGCCATTGGCTGAGGACCGCATCATCGCCTCTGCGTGCGGCAGCCACGCGGTCGACATGCTCGTCGCCGGCCACGTCGGCCATATGGCCGCGTGGCGATTCGACGGACCGACCCACGTCCCATTGGACGTCGCTACCGTCCCGCACGTCATCGCACCGGACGACGAACCATTGGTGACAGTTGCAAGGGAGATGGGCATCTGCCTCGGTGACGCCTGTGACGTGCCGCTCGACGGGGGCGCATCAACGGACGCGTAAGGCTCAGCTCCCCCGCTTGTTGAGCATGTTCTTCGCCGTACGGCGCACAGGCCCAGGGACGTCGCGCTTGTTGGCCAGGATCTGGAGATCCTTTCGCCTCAAGCTCTTGATGAAGACCATCGTCTTGTTTGGCGGACACTTCGGGTTCTGAATTAAGCCGTGAATCACGGTGTAATTCTTCGTCCACTCTCGGTTGTTCGCGATCTTCCGAATCAGCTCGCCATCCAGCGCCTTGTCATGCGCATAGCCGGCGATCTCCTTGGTCGTAAGGCGTGGACTGCCGAGGACCGACTGAGCCACTGTCTTCTTCGGATCACGGATGAGCATCTTCCGCGCTGCCGCGTCACCCATGAGGGCGAGGCGCACTTTTTGCGGGACAGACATCTCGCCAATCAGCTTCCACATCGGCTTCGGCTGACCGTCGGCATCGCTCATTCCGGAGGCGCTGCCGGTCAGCAACATCTCCAGCTCGGCATCATCGATGCCCATGCCGGCGAAGAGGTCGTCATCGAAGTCGTTGTCTTCGAGGTCGTCTTCGTAAGCGTCGAATTCTTCAGCCTCTTCGCCACCTTCGACGACCTCCGGACCCTCTTGGTCAAAGGCGAGGTCCGAGAAGAAGGCCTGCGCCAAAGGCTTGAAGCCAGCGATCCCCCCAGTGTCCACACCGTTGCGGATCGCGGTCTCGATGACTCGCGCCAAGATCGGTGTCGGAGCCGCCGGGTTGGCGATCATCGACTCGATAATCTGGGGTTCGCGCACGAGGCGCACCTGGTTAGAGGCCACCACGTCAAGGATGCGCCCGCGCAGATTGCCTGCGATCCAAGCGACACTGAGATCCAGCACCGCTTGGTTCGCGATCATGCGCTGAAGCAGCTTGAAGTCCTCGCTAAACACTTGGCTGTAGACGTCGAGGACCTCTCCCGGGAGGCTGGACGAGACGATCTGCTGGAGCACCTCCCCGGGCATGTCCTTGAGACTGGCCACGGCGGACTCAGCGATCTCACCGTCCGGGTCACGGGCGAGGATTGCCAGCGCCACGCCGAGCTCTTCCGGCGGCATTGGAAGCGCCGCCTTGGCGATGAGGCCCTTTAAGCGCTCAGGCGCCTCGGGCCCGACACGATTCAGGAGCTGCTCTGGGATTGACTCGACCGGGATCGCGTCGCCAGGTTGGAACGATTTCTCTGTCATGGCGACGAGTCTAGCAGAGATCGCGCGACAGGGTTATGCGCGTTCGTGCACAACGCCCTCAACTCTGCACCGCGCTATGGGCACCCTTATGAATCAACCGCAAGCCGCTCAAGGTCAGGAATCGCTCGACGTGCTCGATATAACGCGAGTCATTCGCGATCAGCCCCGCGAGACCTCCCGTCGCAACCACAGCGATAGGGACCTCTCCACCGGCGTTGAGCTCCGCCAAGATCCGCTCACAGATGCCGTCCACTAGGCCCACATAGCCATACACGATGCCGGCTTGCATGCTGGTCACCGTCGTCTTCCCGATCAGGGTGTCCGGCCGTTGGATCTTCACCCGCGGGAGCTTCGCCGCCCGGTCAAAGAGCGCCTCGAGGCTGATCCCGAGCCCCGGTGCGATGATGCCGCCTTCGTAGACCCCCGCAGCGCTGACGACATCAAAGGTCGTCGCGGTCCCGAAGTCGACGATGATGCAGGCGGTTTGAAAGCGCTCGTATGCCGCCACTGCGTTCACGATGCGATCAGCGCCGACCTCACGAGGGTTCGCGTAGTCGACGCTCATCCCGCTCTCAATGTCGGTCCCTACGAACTGGGCTTCGACGCCGAAGTAGCGCGAGCATGCCCTAGAAATCGCATGCACTGCGTTGGGCACCACGCAGGAGACGATGGCTGCCCCCACCTCCCCTGGATCGATGCCTCGCGCGGCGAAGAGCGAGATGTAGAGCACCCCGGTCTCGTCGGTCGTGGAGGCTGGGTTCGTGGCGACGCGCCAGCTCTCCACCAAGACCTCACCACGGTAGAGGCCTAGGACAGTGTTGGTGTTGCCCACATCGAGGACGAGAAGCGAGGCGCCGCTCATGAGGCCTCCGAGGGCGCCCCGAGGAGCACGATCTCCCCCGACCAAATCGACGCGCTGACCTCTTCTCCGTCCCACTGTACGGCGAGCCCACCGTCGTCGCCGACGCCCGTGATAGTGCCCTCGCGGACCTCATCGTGCCGGATTCGCGTCCCCACATAAGGGAAGCGCGCCATGTAGGCCGCCATGTCTGGACCTCTCGTCGCTTCGTAGCCTGCGAGCTTTTCGCGCAGACGACGAGCGATGAGCTCGGCAAGTTCTCGGGGCTCGGGGGCCTCACCCGCCTCGACCAAGACGCTCGTCGCGATAGGGCGCAGCTCCTCCGGAAAGTCAGAAGCGGCGATCGCCACATTGAGGCCTACGCCGATGATCACGACCGGCGAACCGTTGGGGCAAATCTCTGTGTGGAGCTCGGTCAGGATGCCTGCGATCTTACGCCCCTGCACGAGCAGATCGTTGGGCCACTTTAGCGATGCACGGACGCCCGTGGCGTCCTCTAACGCCGTCGCGACTGCCGTCGCTGCGTCGAGGGTCAAGGCGCTCAGCTCAGGTGGCTGAAGACGCGACCGGTGGACGTACGATAAGTAGATGTTGCCCGTCGCCGGCGAGAACCAATCGCGCCCGAGCCGACCGCGCCCTGCGTCCTGAGCCTCGGCGATGACCACCGTGCCATCGAGGGCCCCGCGAATCGCCAAATCGTGAGCGACGTCGTTGGTCGATCCTGTCACTTCAAGGTGATGCACACCCTTCATGGTCCTCTCCTAAGCCCCCTCAAAGAGGAGCGATAGATCTGCAGAGCGCGCAGAATGGGTCAGCGCCCCCACAGAGAGTAAATCAACCCCGGTGGCGGCCACTTCAGCCACACGATCCAAGGTGAGGTTTCCGCTCGCCTCAAAGAGCACCGGCTGAGCGCGACGACGCCCGCGAGCCACGGCCTCGCGCATCATGTCGTTCGACATGTTGTCGAGCATGATGATGTCAGCCCCAGCCTCCAGCGCCATGTCGAGTTCGCTGAGGTCCGTGACCTCGACCTCGATGCGCAGCGAGTGCGGACTCCCCAGACGGGCCCGCGACACCGCAGCCGCGACAGAGCCACAGGCGGCGATATGGTTGTCTTTAATCAAGATGCCGCTGTCGAGGCCGAAGCGATGATTAGAGCCACCACCCGCCAGGACGGCGTGCTTCTGCATCGCCCGCATCCCGGGAGTCGTCTTCCGCGTGTCCGTGATTCGCGCGCCGCTCCCCGCAATCGCCTCCACGAAGCGCCGCGTCAGGGTCGCCACACCTGTCAACCGCTGGAGGATATTGAGGGCCGTGCGCTCCGCGGTCAGGACGCTCCTCGCCTCACCTTCGATGGTCAGGACATCGACGCCGCTCGCGATCGCGTCGCCGTCTTGGGCGAGCTGCGTCACACGAACCGTCGGGTCGACGTGCTGGAACACTCGAATGGCGTAGGCACACCCCGCGAGGACAAGCGGCTCCTTCGCGACGACGCGAGCAGCGCACTGCGTGCCCGCTGCGATGGTGGCCAAGGTCGTCCTGTCACCGGTCCCCACATCTTCAGCGAGGGCGAGGCGAATAAGCTGATCTGTTGCGTCTGTGATCACGTTGGGGAAATACACCGTCGGGGATTAAAGGCGCAAGGCACCGTTACTTCCTCGGCCACGAGTGGAGAAAAGGTAAGCACAGTGCCTTTCATCGAGTGCGCAGCGGAGACCTCACTTGTCGGCCGGTTGACAGGAGGATCTGAGCTTGATCGAGTCATTCCATGGCTTTGAAGAACTTTGTGCTCGATACCAACGTTCTCCTCCACGATCCCGACTGTATTTTCCAGTTCGGGGATAACACGGTCGTGATCCCGATCGTGGTCATCGAGGAAGTGGACACCTTTAAGAAGAACCCCTCTGAGCTCGGGCGCAACGCGCGCCAGGTCTCGCGGCATATCGATGCCTTGCGAAGCCAGGGAAGCCTGATCGAGGGTGTGCAACTGCCTGACGGGAGCTCTGGCATCCTGAAGGTCGTGGTGTGCAACACCGAATTGCCCCGCGGACACGCGATCAGCCATGAGGCGGACAGCGTCATCATGTCGACCGCACTGCAAGTGAAGCAGGAGTCCCAGGGCCCGACGGTGCTCATCACGATGGACACCAACCTGCGAATCCGCGCGAACGCGCTCGGGCTTGACTCGGTCGACTACGACACCGGGGACATCGCCATCGATGAGCTCTACCCCGGCTCAACGGACGTCGACGTTCCTCAAGGCTCTATCACCGAGCTCTACGACCGCAGACAGCTGGACGCCAGCGGGCTCACGGACAGCCCCCTTCTGGTCAACGAGTACGTCATGCTGCGCGAAGGCGCTCGGACGGCGTTGACCCGCCTCAACGCCCACGGTCAGCTCGAGCCGATCTACCCATTAAAGGACAGCGTCTGGGGTATTCGACCAAGGAACCGGGAGCAGCACTACGCGCTCGACGCATGCCTCCGAGAGGACATCAAGCTGGTCACGTTGGTCGGCAAGGCGGGCACAGGGAAGACCCTGCTCGCGTTGGCGGCTGGGCTCGCCAAGGTCACCGACGAGGAGATTTATCAACGCCTCTTGTGCAGTCGCCCTGTCATGCCCATGGGTAGAGATATCGGCTTCTTGCCTGGAGACATCGATGACAAGCTCCGCCCGTGGATGCAACCCATCCACGACAACGTCGAGCTGCTCCTGACCCTGGGCTCACGCAGAGAGAAAGCCCGCCGCGGACGTGGCGCCGCAGAGCTCATCGACATGGGCCTCCTCGAGGTTGAGCCCCTGACGTACATCCGCGGTCGCTCGCTCCCCAACCAGTACATGGTCATCGACGAAGCTCAGAACCTGACTCCTCACGAGGTGAAGACGATCCTCACGCGCGCTGGGGAGGGGACGAAGGTCGTCTTAACGGGCGATCCATTCCAGATCGATAACCCTTACGTCGACAGCGCATCCAACGGCCTGACGTACCTTGTCGAGCGCTTCAAGGGCGAGTCCATCGCGGCGACGGTGACCCTGTCCAAGGGCGAACGAAGTCCACTCGCCGAGATCGCCTCGAACCGGCTCTAGCGCTCTCTATGACTCCTCGGCGGGCGCGACCTCTTTGAGGGCGTCTTGCCACCAACCGACCTCTTCCATCGCCTCCTCCGCGTCATGCTGAGTCGCCGCGCGTAGGTTGAGGGCGCGGGCCGCGTTGTCGGCGCGAGAGACGGCCTCGTTCAGGCGCGCCTTGAGGAGCGTGTTGTCTCGTTGAGCGAGCTCAAGCTGCTCGCGGAGGGTCGAGACCGCGCGAGACCGCTCTGCCAACGCATCGCGCTCGGCCTCCAAAGCTTCATAGCTTTGAAGCAGCTTTCCGTGGGCCTGCTCAACCTCACCGTAGGCGGCCTGTAGCGCTTCAGCCGTGCGCCTCTGGGTGTCCAGGGCTGCCATCGCGTCGAGCAGCTCCTGCTTCTGCGCGGCGGCCTGGTCATCGATGCTGCGCTGCGCGGCGCCGGTCGCAGCTTCCGCCTCACGCCGCACTGTGCCCGTCTCGTGCCGGAGCACTTCGATCTCGGCGAGCAGGGCATCACGCTCCGCCTCGACCACTCTGAGCGCGGTGCCCTCGTCTGAGGGCGATCCGGCAGGAGAGAGCGGCTCCGGAGGTGCGATCGCAAGGTGCTCTTCGAGGGCAAGCTGTACCGAGACGATGTCCAGCGGCTTGGTGAGCACCACGGTCGCCATCTCGGCTCCGGGCGCATCTTCGGAGCCTAACCAGACGATGGTCTGCCCCAAGAGCTCAACGAGGAGCTCCGCCGCGTCCGGCACATCCCCTGCGAGCAAGACGGCGTCGGGTGAGGTCTCTTCAAGCCAATCTCGGGCACTCGCGATGTCGCGCACCGCAGTCAGGGCGATCTGCTCGGGATCACAAGCAGCCTCCACCATCGCTGGAGTGCTCAAGTCCGAGTCGATGATAAGTACCGCCGGCTTACTCACAGGCTCTCCAAGCGTGTCGCGAGATGCGACAGAATGAACGTCGTCAAGCATCCAAGAGACCGTGGATAGTGTCAAAACTCAGGAGACAGAGCCAGCCGAAAGCGAAGCGAGACTCGCGCGGGTCCAATCACGCTCTAGAGCGCCGATATCAGCGCCTTCGTGAGGCGCTCAGTCGCCGTGCGTTAGAGCTTGGCGCTGATCGCTTTCGCCACAGACAAGAGCTGTGCCGGCTTACAAATGGTGGCGCTGCATGACACGGAGACCACCATGCGCTTCGTCAGGTTGGCAAAGCTGAGGGTCAGGATCTCGTCCCATTGCGAGATGAAGCTCTTCGCCGTCGGCGCTGTCGTGTCCTCCGCGTTCGCATACTGTGCACGCATGCGACGAAAGCGAACGTTGGCGTCACGGCGCGTCTTGTCCCGCCACACCTGAACCGCGACCCCAAAGGTGGAGCGCACCGGCGGGGCGAAGTAAACCGAGTTATAGGCATCGCTGGGCGTGATGCCGCTCAAACCGCCCTCCTCGACGAGCGTGTCGTTGGAGAGGAGCTTCCGCACATCGGACTGAGTGATGTATTTCTTGAGTGGCATGCCACGCGGCGCAGCGGGCGCCGGCGCTCTAGCCTCGACGCTGGCGTTCTCGCGCTTTACAGCCGCTTCTGCTTCAGACTCACGGCGCTGGTCATCAACCTTGGCCATGCGTGCTTGGCGGCGCTCTTCATTGCGGCGCTTTAGCTCGGCAATACGGCGCTCTCGCTCCACTTTGCGGCGCTCCGCGGGAGAGAGAAGCCCGGTGTTGCCCGCAGCCGCTATGGCGGCCTCACCGTCGCCAGACTTGGCCGCTGCGGGTTCGGCCGCGGCATCCTCAGCCGCCTCGGGAGTCGGGGGTGATGCCACCTCCTCGCGTGCAGCCTTCACGCGGTCGCGTGCCTTGTCTCCGCGCGGCGCAGCTTTGCCGTCAGCGGTGTCGCCAACGATTCGCTTGCTCGTGTCGTCAGGTTTCGCAGGGGGCGTCTCTAGCTCAGCCTTGTCGGCCGCGGGCTCTTCAGCCTCGTCCTCGGCGGCTTCATCGCCCTCTTCAGCCTTCTCTTCTTCGTCTTGCTCCTCTTCAGAGCCGGTGGCTGTAGCGGCCGACTCTGCCGAGTCTTCATCACCCTGCGCGGCCGCACCCTCGTCCTTTCCGCACCCCGAAACCCCTAATGAGAGAGCGGTGGTGCAACCCAGAATGAGCGCGAGGAACCAATGACGTGAGATGAAACGCATGAGCCGTGCCTCCAAGTGGCGAAGCGGCAGGATTATGGGGGGCGCTCTTTTCGGGTGTCAACGTAGCGTGTCCCCACACCCGCAACACGGCGGCAGCACCCAGACTTCCGGCCTGATGACTTTCGGCGCCTTGTCGCTACGCTATGACCGTGCCAAGGTGCCGTTATGGTCGACCAATTGGAAGGCACTGTTGCGCGGATCCGCTACGTCCACGCGGACTCGCACTGGACGGTCGCGACGGTCCGGAGTGAAGGCGCCGCGTGGACATCCACGGTCGTCGGCGACATGCCGGGCTTGGCCGAGGGCATGAAGGTGCGCTGTGAGGGCGACTGGGTCGATGATCCCAAGTGGGGTCGACAGCTGCGTACGAAGCGCTTCGTAGAGGTCTTACCGACCTCGGTCAAGGGGATCGAAGGCTACTTGGCCTCGGGCTTTATCGAGGGGATCGGGCCCAAGACGGCGGAGCGTATTGTCGCGGCCTTCGGGACCGACACGCTCGAGGTGATCGCCAAGGCGCCTGAGCGGCTCAAAGAGATTAAAGGGCTCGGAAAGAAGCGGTCATCAGCGATCGTCGATGCCGTCCACGGGCGCAGCCGGACGCAAGAGTCCATGCTCTTCCTCTTCGACCTAGGGATGACCTCAGGCCTCGCAAATCGAATATTCCGACGCTACGGCGACAATGTGATCTCGCTGGTGCGGCAGAACCCCTATCGCCTCGCAGAAGAAGTGCATGGTGTCGGGTTCCTCCGCTCGGATGAGGTCGCACGAGCCATGGGGATCTCCGGGGATCACCCAGGGCGAATCCGAGCTGGCGTGGTCCACATCCTCACGATGGCCCGCAGCGACGGCCACTGCTTCTTAGTGCGCTCTGCGCTCGTCGAAGGCGCGGCCCACCTGCTCGGTCTCGATCTCTTGCACATCGAGGCTGGCATCGAGCAACTGGCGTTAGCTGGGCGCATCGCGGTGGAGGACTGGCCTCACGATCCGACCGATGCCGCTGTTTATCCGATCGAATTGATGCAGGCCGAGGAGCGCCTCTCCCATCACCTAGGCCTCCTGAGCGCCGGGTCGGGGGGCGAGCAGGCCTCAGACCGCGCTGCTCATGCGGCGGCAGTCGCGAGGGCCGCTTCTGCCATGGGGATCTCCCTGGCTGAGGCCCAAGAGGAGGCGATCCTCGTCGCGCTGTCAGGGGGCGTGGTCGTGGTCACGGGCGGACCGGGCACCGGAAAGACGACCATCATCCAGGCGCTCCTTCAGGCGTCCGGGTGGTCACGTGAACAGGTCGCGCTCGCGGCCCCCACAGGCCGTGCTGCCAAGCGCATGGCGGAGGCCACGGGCTACGAAGCACGGACGATTCACCGGCTGCTTGAGTACTCCGCTCAGCACAACGGCTTCCAGCGCGACGAGCACGATCCTCTCGACGCATCGCTCGTCGTCATCGACGAGGCGTCCATGATGGACGTTCAGCTCTTCGAGGCGCTGGCCCGCGCTATCGAGCCCGGGACCTCGCTGGTCTTGGTAGGGGACGTAGATCAGCTCCCCCCCGTCGGGCCTGGCTCACCGTTAACCGACCTCATCCGGTCAGAGCGCGTCCCCGTGGCGCGCCTAGACACCATCTTCCGGCAGGGTGAGGGCTCCGAGATCATCGCGAGCGCACACCAAGTGAACCGAGGAGAGGTCCCGGCCGTCACCCCCAGCGGGACCCCTCTCCAGGACTTCTACTTCATCCACAGAGAGGCCCCTGAAGATATCCTGAGCACCATTGAAGCCTTGATGTCAGAGCGGATCCCGAAGCGCTTTGGCTTCGACCCACTCACAGAGGTCCAGGTGTTGGCGCCGATGCGCGCAGGCGCCGTCGGTGTGATCAACCTGAACCTCCGACTCCAGGAGCTGCTCAACCCCACGGGGGCGGCCTTAAACGTCGGTGGGACCGTCTTCCGCCTGCGTGATCGCGTGATGCAGATTCGGAATGACTACGAGCGCGGCGTGTTCAACGGAGATGTGGGGTTCGTCGCGCGCGTCCTCGACAAGGATGATGCGCTCTTGGTCAACATCGACGGGCGCGCAATCCGGTACGACCGGCCTCAACTGGACGAGCTCGTCCTCGCCTATGCGGTCTCCGTTCACAAGGCTCAAGGCAGTGAATACCCAGCGATCGTGATGCCGGTTACTACCCAGCACTTCAAGATGCTCCAGCGCAACCTGCTCTACACGGGTATCACGCGAGGCAAGAAGCTCGTGGTGCTCGTCGGGACGGAGAGAGCGATGGGGATCGCGGTCCGCAATCGAGACGTCGCCCACCGAAATACCCTCCTCGCCGAGCGTCTTCGTGGCGAGACCTCGCAGAGGCTGTTAGAAGGGGTCCCATGAGCGACGATCAAGTGACAACGCAGCCTGGGCAGGTCGGGTTCCTGGCCGAAGGCGGGAAGCTGGTCGCGGTCCGTATCCACGGCCCCGATGACGGCAAACTCATCACCCAGAGCGTGGACGGTAAAGAGCGGCGCATCAATTTGCGCCGTCTCCTGTGGCTCAGTGAGGTCACTGTCGCAGATCTCAAGGGCCTCTCCGCACATTGGGAGCACACCCGCCGCAGCGCCGAGGGCTGGCAAGCCGCGGCAGCATGGCAGCACCTCGTGAACGAGGACGCGCTCGCTCCGTGTGACCCGGGGACACTGCATTCACGCCTGCCAGAGGCGCTGAACGTCACGACCGTCGACGGCCTGGTCCTCGCTGTCTTTGATGAGCCACTGCACTTCCGAATGCGCTTCGGCGAGGTCCACCCGATCTCAGAGGCGGCCATGGAGAAGGCCATGGAGGAGGCAGCGGAAGCGCAAGAACGCCAAGCGCGCCTCGAGCGCGCGGTGACGGGCCTCCAACAGATGCTGCAAGGCGTGCCGGTTGGCGCGACGGTCCAAGGCGAGGTCGACGCTCACCTGAAGATGCTGGTGGAGGTCTCGCTCAACGGTCAGGACAGCGACCCGAACACACTTCAGGCGAGCATGACGCTCCTGGCGGCCCTCGATCGCCAAGGGCAAGGGGACCCTCGTCACCTCGCCTTCGACGCCCTCGTTGCGCTCGGACACTTCGATGAAGACGAGAACCTCTCTCTCTTGCGTGAGGGCATGTCCAAGTCCTTTACGCCGGAGGTCCTCCAGGCCTCCGAGCGATCGGCGACAGACGGCTGGTCGAAGGAGGGGCGTCAAGACTACACAGCGCTCCACACGATCGCGATCGATGCGCCCCACACCACCGAGGTTGATGACGCCTTCGCCATCAGCGGTAACCGGATCGTCGTCTTTATCGCAGACGCCGACGCGCTGGTCGCTGAGGGCACCCCTGTCGACGTGGAGGCGCGCCGACGCATCTCGACCCTCTACCTGCCGAATCAGGTGATCCCGATGCTTCCACCGAGCGTCGGACAAGGGAGCGCGAGCCTCTCTGTCGATTCCGATCGCCCGGCACTCGCGATGTCCTTCCGCCTCGACGCAGAGGGGGGGCTTGTCGACTTCACGCTCGAAGAGGCCACCTGCCGTCTCAATGCACGCCTATCGTACGCGGAGACCGATGCGCTGCTGCAGGGCAAGGGCTCGGATGCGATGCGGACAGAGGGCGCCTTGGTTCGAATGGCCCAGAGGATGATGGCGAGCCACCGCGCCTGGCGCGTCAATCGCGGGGCGCTGCAGCTTCAACGAAGCGAAGTCGACTTCGAGATCGCCGAGGACAAGACGGTCGTAATCAGCACCGTCGAGGCCAATGGGCCAGCACGACAGCTCATCAGCGAGATGATGATCTGCGCCTGCGCAGGGGCCGCATCGTGGTGTGCAGAGCGCGGCGTCCCGGCCATCTACCGTTGTCAGGCGCGACCGACCGAAGGCAAACACAACCCGAAGGGGCAAGTCGTCAACCCCGCCGAGCAGGCGGAGATCCTGCGCCGCTTGCAGCCCACCGTGTTGTCCACGAGCCCCGGACTTCACTTCACGCTCGCCCTCGACGCCTACATCCAGGTGTCGAGCCCCCTCCGACGTTATAGCGACCTTGTCATGCATCGGCAGATCAAGGCTGCGCTGCGTCAAGCCCCGCTCCCCAACGACGAGCGCGCCATGCGTGAGCTCTGCAACCACATCGAGCGACAATCCGCTGCGGTGCGTCGGGTGGAGAACGAGTCACGGCGCTACTGGACCCTCAAGCACCTCACGCAGAACCCCTCCGTGGTCCACACCGGCGTATGCATTCGCCCAGTGGGCCATCGATGGCTCGTAGCGATCGATGCCCTCGCTCAGCGCGCCCTGATCCGAACCAAGCGCCGGCTTCAACCCGGGATGGGGCTCGCAGTGGTCGTCGATAAGGTGGACGCACGGCGCAATAAGATCGTGATGCGCGAGGCCGAGTAGGCCATGGCGGCAGGGGGGCAGGCCATCCGCTGTCAGCTCACCTTCGATCAGGGGACGCTGGTCCTAGAACCCGTCTCCGCGCTCGCGAACTGCGGTGCGCCGCCAGGCTTCATCCCTGATCCGCGGATCGGAGGGCGACTGCGCGGCCCAGCGATCCAATACCGTCGCGCACTCGGTCACCTCATACGCGCCGGGCTCGAGGTCGACGATCAAGCGCGCGCTTACGTCCCGGTCTCGCTCCCAGCGCCGCGAGCGCGGACCCCCTACCCTCACCAGCGAGAGGCCATGACCGCGTGGCGAGAGGGAGGTCGGCGAGGCGTCATCGTCCTGCCCACCGGGGCGGGTAAGAGCTACATCGCCGAAATGGCCATCTTCGAAGTGCAACGCTCCACCCTCGTGGTCGCCCCCACCATCGACCTTATGATGCAGTGGATCAACCTGCTCACGGAGGTCTTCGGTGAGGACATGGTCGGCGGAGTCGGGGGCGGTATGTATGACGTCAAACCGCTGACTGCGACGACGTATGACTCGGCTTACATCCACGTCGAGCGCCTGGGTAACCAGTTTGGCCTCCTCGTCTTTGATGAGTGCCACCACCTCCCCGGTGCGAGCTACTCGGGGAGCGCCGAGGGCGCAATTGCCCCCTTCAGGCTCGGGCTGAGCGCGACACCAGAGCGCCCTGACGGCTCTCATGAGCGGCTCGACCACCTGATTGGGCCCACCCTCTATCGACGCGACATCAAAGAGCTCGCGGGGATCTACCTGGCCGACTACGACGTCGTGCGTGTGGAGGTCGAGCTCACCGAGTCAGAGCGCACTCGCTACGACCATGAGCGGGGACTTTACCGAGACTTCGTAAGCTCCGAGGGGATCCGGGTCTCTAGCCCTGGTGGCTGGGGACATTTTATCCAAGCCAGCTGTCGTTCAGAGCGTGGACGACGCGCTTGGCGTGGGTGGCGCGAGCAGCGGCGGATCTCTCTGCAATCAGAGGCCAAGCTGGATCGACTGGCCGAGATCTTAGCAGACCATGAAGACGAGCAGATCATCGTCTTCACCGCGGACAACGACACCGTCTACGCTATCTCGCGACGCCACCTCATCCCGGCCCTGACGCACCAAACCCCGGGGGTGGAACGCAAAGCCATCCTCGCCGACTTCAATGCTGGGGCCCTCCGCGCCGTCGTCACCTCCAAGGTCCTCAACGAGGGGGTCGACATGCCGGCCGCGAGCGTCGGCGTCGTGCTCTCCGGTTCGGGCAGCGTGCGAGAGCATGTCCAGCGCTTAGGGCGCATTCTGCGACGCGGCGAAGGGAAGCGTGCGATGCTCTATGAGGTCATCACGAAGGGCACCGGCGAAGAGGGACTAAGCGACCGAAGACGCGACCATGGAGCCTACCAATGAGGATCTCATGGGCGTCTTAACGACCGACTTGGTCCGGGCGCGTCTGCGCCAAGGGCGCATCTATCCGCGCTACCTCGACACGAGCGATCCCGAGTGGATCACGCGCGCCACCGTACTCAGGGGGCTATTCGCTGATCACCTGGGGTGCTCCTTGGGCGCCTTAGAGGAGGCCATCGCCGCCTTGATCGGGGACGAGACCGACTTCCAGGTGCGCCGTGGCCTCGTGAAGCTCTTGATGGATGAGACCACCACCGTGGTGCAAGCGGCTCGGCCCCCCGCGGAGATCCGAGGGGCTGTCTTTCGCGCCGCGACAGCTCATTGGCCGGTTGTTGATGAAGGCACCCGCGAGCGTGCCCTCGACGCAGCGGCCCAGGAGCTCGGCCTCTCCCGACACGAAGTGGCCGATGGTCTCTACGCAGATCTGCGCAACCACGAGGTGATCACGGAGTCACGACTCCCCGAGGTCCCGGCGCTCCTCAACCGCTACAACCTTGCCTTGGTGCAGGCGATCCTGTTGCGCGCCCAGCGCGTCGTCGTCACCCTCCCGGATCCCCGACCGGCGCGAGCGCGGCAGCTCTTCCGCATCGCGAAGTTTCACAGGCTCATGCACCAAGCGCGGCGGCTCGAGGACGGCGACGGATGGGAGCTCACTCTCGACGGCCCAGCCTCCCTCTTCAAGGCCACTCAGCGCTACGGCCTTCAACTCGCCCTCTTCCTCCCTGCCCTTTGTCACTGCGAACGCTGGCGCTTGAAGGCGGACGTCATCTGGGGGCCGCACAAAGTCCAAGTGTCTCTGGAGGTCGACCACAAGAGCGGGCTCGTCAGCCACACAAAGGAGCGTGGCACCTGGGAGAGCGATGAAGAGCGCCACTTCCGTGCCTCATTCAAGAAGCTCAAGACGCCATGGACGCTGCGTCGATCGACGCGCATCGTGGCCCTGGACGGTCGCGGCGTCTTGGTGCCTGACTACGTGTTGACGCACCCCGACGGTCGCACCGCCCTGCTGGAGCTCGTCTGGTTCTGGCGGCGGCGCTCCTTCGAGAACCGAATCGCGCTCTTACGGAGCGCCGGCCCAGCGAACCTTGTGATCGCCTACGCGACCCGTATGAACACCGGCCAAGAGGACCTGCCCACCTTGGACGGAGTGGTGGGCTTCAAGGGGGTCATTCAGCCCAAGCGCATCATCGAGGCCTGCGAACGTATCGCGACGTGACGGCGACGCAGCGCGGCTGCGCAGAGCACGCAGAGCGCAAACCAAAGCGCGCCGCTCCCTGGCGCCTCACCATGACAGCCTGAAGCGCCCCCTTCCCCTGCGCTGTCATCGACGTCGGGCTGCGGCGACAGGCCTCGCACCGCCCCATCGTCAGGGCCGCTCTCCACCGCGTCGGTCGGCTCCTCGGGGCCCACGGCGACGTCTCCGGGCTCAAGCGAGTCAGTCGGCTCCTCACTTTCGGTGTCCGGCTCCTCGGTGGCGGGGCGCTCTTGAGCCCCCGAGACGATGACGGTCAACAGCTGCCCCTCTGCGGTGGGCTCAGAGACCTCCCATCCGACGGTGACATCCCCGAGCGCCGACGCATCGAGTGTCAGCGAGGCGGTCGTCAATGAGGTCGCTTGGAGCATCACGTAGCGCCCTGAATAGAGCGGCGACGCCGGCGGGGGGGACACGATCAGGGTCCCCGCGAGGTTGCCGTCGCCGGAGACGGTGAGGCGCGCCGTGTCACTGGGCATATCGGCCAAGGTCAACGTCAAGACCCCCTCCTCCATCTGGGTCAGCGAGGCGGTGCTTGAGCCAGCCTCCGGGACCTCCCAGCGCCCTCCAAAAATCGTCAGCGACGTGGCCAGGTTGCTGGCCCTTAGGGTGCCACCAGTCATGGAGATGCTCCCTTCCCCTGCTCCCACGCTCAAGGACACTGTCTCAAGGAGCCCCCCTTCGAGCTCAAGGCCCCCCACGCTCCCGGGCTCAAGGGCCAGGTCAAGGCTCCCCGCAGACACCTCGCCCCCCTTAATCTCCAACATGCCATCGCCGCTGTGTCCGACCGTGAGCGCCCCGCCGACAGTCAACCGCCCCCCCTCAAAGACGCCGAGGCGCCCGGCGTGCCCCGCATCGGCGCCGAGGGTCAAGGTCTCGACCGGCGGCGCGATCCTATCGAGCAGCGCTGTGGGCCGCATGTCTGGTGCGCCGAGCTGGGCATCCGTCGTCCCCGCATCGACCAGATCACTGTAATCCGCGACGAAGGGGTACCGGGGCACATCTCCCCAGCCCAACGGCCGCGGCGTATAGGGATCATCGACAGTCACAGCGGCCGCGGCGGCCTGTAAGAGCACCCTACGCGCCTCGGGGATGCCGCTGGGGGCCCAAGAGAGTCGACGCGGGTCTCGCCCCGTCAACGTCGCATAGAGGACACAACCCGCGAGGTAAGAGCCCTGCAAACCAGGGTGACGACCATCTCCCGAGTAAAGCGCATCGAATGCGCTGCCGGCGGCCAAGGGATCGGAGCCTGCCGCGACGAGGTCCTCGAAGATGCGCTGGAAGGCGCGGCCCGCTGGCGCGACGAAGACGGTCCGGCTCACTGTCGAGAGCCCATCGGCGTACATCTCGTAGCCTTCAGTCAGCGCCGCTTGCATGGTCATGTAGTCCGGATAGCCATCGAAGAGGTCCTGCGGAATGCTCGCGTCACCATCCCGATAGCCCCAGGTCATCAGGAAGACGGTGTCCGCGCCGCGAGCGCTGATGAGGCTGTTCAGATACTCAACCGCGACGAGGCTCTCATCCCACTGATAACCAGGCCCGAAGGGGTTGTCGGCGATATGAAAGCCGGCGGTCTGGCTCTGCTCCTGAAGCACCACACTGCGGTAGAGATTCTCCGACGGCTCACCGGTCACCAAGTAGGTGTTAAGCGCTCCGCTGCCGGCCGCGTCACTCGCGTGCATCGTGAGCGTGTAGCCTCCCTTCGAGACATCCGTAAGCGCCGCCCCCTCAAAGCCTCCTTGAGCCTCTTGGAGACCCGAGAGGACCCCAGCGACCCCGTGAGGCTGATTGCTGAGGATGAAGCTGTTGCCCACCAAGAGCGCGTCCTGTGAGGCGAACGCCGGGGAGGTCAGCACCAGGGTGAGCCAGACGCAACCAAGGGCTCGAAGTGAAGGCGAGATACGCGGCATAAGGGTTCCTCGGTGGTCAGGGCTCACTCTGGGAACATCGCGATGAGGGCCTCAAGGGTCTCGATTGGACCCCAACGTTGGGCGCGCGCAGCGATGAGCTCGTCGGCCAAGAGCGCCCGCAGAGCCGGGAACCCTGCACGCCGCTCTGGAGTGAGGACGCCCAACAAGGGCTGAGTGATCTGAATCAAGTGAGGGAGCCAGAGCTCTTCGCCTTCGTAGTACGCGGTTGCCTCGTCGATCAACGCCACCGCTGAGCCCTCTGGCGTCGTGGCTGTCTCCAGGCACGCACAGAGGACCAACAAGGTCGGGCT
Organism: Myxococcota bacterium; assembly: GCA_049602155.1. Lineage (GTDB taxonomy): Bacteria > Myxococcota_A > UBA9042 > PHBI01 > JBMYRH01 > JBMYRH01. The sequence continues at coordinate 428,848 of JBMYRH010000001.1, forward strand.
GTCCGGGCAAGCCCCGAAGAGGGGCGCCATGACCTGCCACGGGAAGCTGCGCTCGACGCGAGCCAGTGGGGCGAAGACGTCATGGATCATGAGCGGCGCCTCTGCCGCCAACCTCTGCGCCATATCGGCCTCACGAGCGACGTCGAGCACCCGCGATGTGAGCGCTTCACGTGCGGCCTCGTCCTCTTCCACGAGGAGCCGTTCGAGGGCCCAATCAGTGTCCTCTGCCGCTGCGCTCGCCAACGCACTCACGGCGCGGCGACGCACATGGACATCCACATCCGCGGCATACGCTCGGACCGTCTCAAGGGCCACCCCATGGTGAGTCAGGATGTACTCCAGCGCAGCCATCCGAACCTGAGCATCTGTGTCCGCCTCCATCGTATGAACCCTCGCGAGCAGCTCCTCACCGGGAGCTTGAGCCAAGTGACGCACAGTGGTCTGACGGACGCGAGAAGAACAATCCGTCAGGCACGCGGCGAGGGTCACTCCGAACTTGGATGCGCCAGGCCGACCGGCGATCGGGGCTAAATAACGAGCCGCTGTCTCTCGGACGAGCGGGCTAGGGTCGTGCTCGGCGAGGACGGCGACCAAGTCATGCTCACCGTGCGAGAAGAGCACGATGACCCAGTGGGCGCGCACGCCTGCGATGGGTTCATCCGTCATGGCGTCTGTCAGCGCGGGGTCCGCGCTGAGGCCAGCCACTAGCGCCAGACGCCACGCCGCCCAAACTTTCTCAGCCGGTCGCCCATCACGGAGGAGAGCTCTCAGGCCCGCCTCGTCGAGGTCAGAGAGAGCATCGTAGTGCTCAAACTGACGCCCTTGAGCGGGCTCAATCACCTGCGACATCCGTCACGAGCGGCCCTGCGTCTCCAGCGGCATCCGCGGCATCCGAATCGGCGGTATCCGTGGCTGAGACAGTGTCGCTAGGCCACGCGCTCCCTGCGGCCGGAGCGCGCGCGCCGTCCCCTTCGTCGGATGGGTGAGCTATCTCGGCGGCGACTTCCCCCTCACTCCGCGACTGACCAGGGTGGGGTGTCGGGTTGGCCACGGCACCATCAGAGAAGCACGCAGAGGCTCCAGTCATGGCGAGCAGGAGTCCGAAAACTACCCCCATGGGCATGCGCCGCGAGAGGCGCACACACACTCTGACCAAGGTGACATCCACGGCACGAGGGTAGCCCGGATGGCGCAGCGCGAAAAGAACGGGACAAGGAGGTCCGGTTCGGTTGTCGGTAAGACCGGCTTAGCCTAAGATTTATGCGAACCGAATGTGGAGGCTCTCTGTCCGTGGTCCCCTCACACAAGGTCCTCACTCGGGAGACGCACGAGCCTGATGAGCGACGTTGACACCCTGAACGCCAAGCTGAAGCCAGGCGACGCACTCGCCAACGGCAAGTATGTCGTGACCGGACGTATCGGAGCCGGGGCCATGGGCACCGTCTACGCAGGCGAGCACCGTGCCCTCAAGCGCAAGGTCGCCATCAAGGTGATGCGCCCTGAGGTCTTCGAGAATAAACCGAAGGCGGCGAAGCGCTTTCAGCGAGAGGCCCGCGCCGCGGCGCAGTTGGACCATCGTCACAGTGTCCGCGTCCTCGACTTCGGGAGCGAGGGCCCGCTTCACTACTTGGTCATGGAGTACGTCGAGGGCCGCCCCCTCGACCGCGTCATCGCTGAGGACGGCCCGATGTCGTCGGACCGCGCAGCGAGGCTCGTCGCCCAGGTTTGTGGCGCGCTGAGTAAGGCGCACGGTGAGGGGACCATTCACCGTGATCTGAAGCCTCAGAACATCTTGTTGCTCAACTCGACCGATGACGAGGGCTTCCCCGTCGAAGAGGTCAAGGTCTGCGACTTCGGGATCGCGAAGGTCAGCTGGAGCGAACCTGACGACGGAGAGGAGGCGCTCACGGAGGCCGGGCGGGTCATCGGGACGCCCCAATATATGTCGCCAGAGCAATGCCAAGCGGAAGAGGTTGACCACAGGTCGGACCTCTACAGCGTCGGCTGCGTGATGTACTTCCTCGTCGCGGGTCAGCACGCCTTCTCCGGCCCTACCCCCCTGACGACCATGCTCATGCACATTCAGGAGCCCGCCCCGGCTCCGAGTCACGTGAACCCAGAGGTGGACGCGCGCTTTGAGCAGCTTGTCCTCTGGGCGATGCAAAAAGAGCCGGATAAGCGCCCTCTGAGCGCAGGAGAGCTGAAGCGGTACCTCTACGAGATCACGGGCCAAGAGAGCAGCCAGGGAGAGATCCCTGCGACCCAACCTGCCCCGAAGCTCAGCGGGCGCCCAGCCCATCAAGCAGACGCCGACTCCAGCGATGGCACAACGCCCACTCCCAGCGAAAGCGCAGCGGCCAACGCGCCTGTGGACGACACTGCTCCGTCGTCGATGGCGGCACAACGAGGCCTCATGCCCGCCATCGCGCTGCTCTGTGCGGCGCTCTTGCTCAGCGTCGCGGTCTTCGCACTCTCCGGAGGACAAGAGAGCGATGAGACGAACGCAGAGGCGGCAACCCCTACCGCCGTGGCCCCTGCGTCACCCGAACCAGCGAAGACCGTCGCGACCCCGGACACGGAGACCAGGGCGCCCGAAGTGAAGAACGAGGCCGCCGCTCCCCCCAGCAAAGACGCTGAGCCCACGCCGAAGCCGCCTAAGGCAGAGGCGAAGGCAGCCACCGCCAAGCCGACGGCGCCCGCAGTGTCTAGCGCTGCCAACACCGAAGACGTGAGCAAGCCGACGCACACCCCGCCAGCCAGGAAGCCGAAGCGTGCGAAGCCTACGAAGGCTAAGTCGACCGGACCATCCAAGGACGAGAAGCCCGGCCCGTCGACCGCGAGCAAGCCCACCGTTCGAGAGGTCACTTCGCGGCCGGAGCCCCCCACCCCGAAGGCGCCCATTCAACCCGAGCCTGTCGCTAAGGCGCCCTCCGCACCGGTCATCGTCACCCCCAAGGCGCCGACAAACCCGCCCTCAAAAGCTGGCCTCAAGAGCTTCAAGGCGTCGGTCCGTATCAGCGGCGTCACGGTCCGTGGGTCGCTACCAAAGTCAGTGATCGTGAAAGCAGCAAAGCGCCTCAGAGGTGAATTCGCCAAGTGCTACGCGACGTCTTCGAGGGGCGCCAGCCAGACCCCTGTAGCTAAGCTGACGGTCAAGGCGACCATCGACGTCGATGGGCGCGCCCGCAGGGTTCGCGTCAGCGCCTCACGCCTGCCGGGCCTGAGCAAGTGTGTCAAAGCCCGAGCAAAGCGACTCCGAAGTGGGACGCCCCCTGACACTGGCACGGTGGAGACAAGCTTCGAGGTGCAATTTGTCCCAAAGAGCTAGCGCACTGGCCGCCATCTGTCTGCTCATGAGCAGCTGCCTAGGCCCCCAAACGTCCGACGACTTACCGGTCGTCAGCACCACCTACCCCGCCGTCGAAGACATCCCCGCGCTAGAGAGCGTGCCGGCCCTTGAGTATCAATTGCTCACCCATCAAGGGTTTGAACCGGGGCTCATTCCACTCCGGATGGGCTTCGTGGACGGCGAGCCCTCGCCCTACTGGGACTTTGGCCCCGGCACCACGCTGCTAGCCCCCGTCTATTTGCTCGTCACCGACATCGCTCAAGACGGCTCCAGCTTCACGCCGCTCCCCGACCACCCGGTCCTCTTCGGCGTCATCCCGGGTCAGTTCGGCTACACCCCCTTATGGCAGGTGGTGCTGGTCCCGATCACGTCGGCCTACTCCCTCGAGCGGATCACCTCGGTGGGGGCGCTACAGGCGGCGCGTGACGAGGGCCTCGTCGGCGACTTCGTCGACCTGCCCATCGCCGTCGACTGCCCGATTGTACACCGTGACACCAGGTTAGAGGACCGCGACGGCGAGCGCACCCCGAAGACCGCCTATTGGGAGGGGTACAAGATCGGGTACTACGACCTCGGGTTCGCCATCGTCGATGTGGAGAAGTCGACAGGAACCGAGGACGCCTTCTACGCGTTGCGCAGAGAGGGCGGAGAGCCCCTCGACGAGAGCGTGCGCGGCGTCGATATGAACGGAGATGGCGACCTGCTCGACAGCAACCACGTGTTCACCTCGCGGCCGGGCGATCCGACCTACACTCCGATGGTGCGGGCCACCGAGGTCGTCGTCACCGGTGAGACGATCTCGGTCGACACCCCTGAGGAAGAGCCTGACGTGCAGGGCCTCTCCGACCTCTTCGACGATGAAGGGCTCCCCCGACCCGAGCGCGTCGTCGCCCTCTACCCGACGTCATCGCTCCGTTACCTCCCGCGTGCGCCCCCCGTCGCCGATGCCCCCCCTGAGGCGACCGCTGACGATGAGGAGAGCTCAGATGGCGGTGACGCGACGGGATCGGACGACACCGACGCCACAGAGGCGGACAGCGCAGACGCGACAAGCTCAAGTGACGTGGACACCACCGAGGCGCCAATTGACGCAGCGGAGACAGGCTCAGCGCCCTCAACCGACGTCGAACCAGGCCCTGAACCTGAGGGGGACACCGAATGAAGCGCGCATTCCTCGGGGCGGCTCTAGCGGGGTGCATCGCGGTGCTCATGGGCGGCTGCATGGATCCGGACGTCGGGCCGCTCCAGGTCCCCTTCTGCACCAACGTCGACACCGACCCAGACGTCAGCGTGAGCTTCACAGAGGATGTCTTACCCCTGATGCATCGCTCTGTGGGCGGGTGCATGGGCTGCCACGACCCCACCATTGGCGACGCCGTGGGGGTCGCTGTCAGTGGGCTCGACCTCCGCACGTTCAACTCACTAATGGCTGGCGGCGCCAACAGCGCGAGCACCATCGTCGTCCCTGGTGCCCCGTGTGACAGCGTCCTCTACCGGAAGCTGACGACCGCGCCAGGCTCCGGGGCGCGTATGCCCAAGAACGGCCCCCCGTTCTTCACCCCCGATGAGCTAATGCTCGTCCATGACTGGATCGCGGAGGGTGGCCTTGAAGACTAACCCGTACATTGTCCGGGCAGCCCTCGCGCTCGTGGTCCTCCTTGTTGGCCTCACTGGGGCGGCCGTCGCGGTTGACCATCACTTCGCCGGCTCGGCGCAGCTCGACTACCTCGTCGTCCCCACACGAGACGATGGCCGAACGATCACCCTCGATGGGTTCACAGGGGAGCTCTCTCTCAAGCTCACGGCGGACGTCACCGAGGAGGTCTCCGTCCACGTCAAGACCTGCTACGGATGCCATGGCTTTGAGATCGGCATGTCCTTCGTCGACGTGAGCCTCCATGACGCCCTGACCTTCCGCGTGGGGCGCTTCAGTCCGTCCTTCGGCGACTTCCCCGTCCGCCATGACCCCGCCAATCACCGCACCAGTGACAAGCCGCTGCCCTACGATATGGGGCGCATGTTGCGGCTCCGCGACTGGAACATGAGCGTCTTGCCCGCCCCCTACGTCGACAACGGCATCGAGGTTCGGGGGCATCACTACGGTGAGGTCGTCGACTTCGAGTACGCCGTCAGCGTCTTCGGCGGCCTCCGTGGTAGCCGAGGGGCGATGGACGTCGACTTTATCCAGAGCCGCTCAGGCAACCTCTACTACGTCGACAACAACTCTCAACCCAGCTTTGGAGGCCGGTTGGCTGTCGGGTTCACCCTCGGCGACGCAGGGACGCTTAAGCTCGGCGCCTCGGGGATGTACGGGACCTACGATCCCGACAATGAGCTGGACTACTTGCTCTTCGGTGGTGACCTAAGCCTCCACCTGGACAGCTTCAGCCTACGCGCCGAGTACCTCATTCGGCGCACAAAGATGACCCTCGGAGAGTCACCCGAGGAGACCTTCCACTACGGACCAGGGGCCGACGGTGTCTACGATCCCTATTTCCTCAAAGACGGCTGGTACCTTGAGACCGAGTACAACGTCGCCCAAGACTGGACGCTCGTCGGTCGCTTCGACGGGATGCGGCGCCTCGGCAATGTCCCCGTCGGCAGCCCTCTGCGAAAGAACAGCCTGGTGTTCCGCTACACCCTCGGCGTCCATTGGCGGGCCCACACTCACGTCAGCATGAAGCTCTCGAGTGAGCTCTATGACTTCAGCGACTTTGCCGATGAGGCGGCCATCCACCTCGGCGTCGTGGGTAGGTTCTAGCCACCGACTCGCCCGCGGGGGACCGGATAGCGACGGCACCAACCCGCGCTCCAAGGGTCGACGAGTGTCCACGCGGGTTCAAGTGCCGCCTGCGTCACTCCCCAGCGCCGACGGAGTGGGCGAGTCAGTCACTGAGCCATCGGCCACACGCGCCCGGCGAGGACCTCGAGCACGCGCTCAGGGGCCTCAAGCAGCGGCCAATGTCCTACCCCATCGAGCTTCACCAGCGTCTTTCCCTGTCGTGCATCCAATGCCTCGTAGTAGGCCTGAACATCAGCCAGCGGGGCGCGCTGGTCCGCCTCCCCGACGATAAAGAACACCGGCACGTTGACCGTCGGCATTTGACGCTTCAATGCGCTTCGGCTGAGGGCGGGCCACAGCTGGGACATCGCATACGCCTCCCCCTGTTCAGCGAGCTCCATGCGGAGCTTCCGTGCTGCCGGAGCATTCGCCTCTATCCCCCGCATCAGCTCTGCCGCATCGACCCCGGGTACCGTCCCCCCCCACCGGTCGAGCCAGGTCCAGAGCGTCTTCACTGCCGACGGCTCAAGCTCGGGAGACCATGGCGGCTTGCCCAGCGGCTGTAGGGCCATCAACCCGTCGACATCTTGCCGGTCATGCGCTCGCCCTAGCGCCCACTGGTAGCCATGCGCCAGGGCCGCCTGCATGTCGACGATAGGCGCCAATAAAACCACCGCGTAGAAGGCCTCCGGGTGACGCTCAGCCGCCTGAAGCGCAGGGAGCGCGGCCACGCCCTCGGCGACCAACACCACGCGCTCCCTCTCGAACCAATTCGAGAGGAGCCCCGCGAGCTCAACCGTGTCATTGACCAAGCGCTCAAGGCTCAATGGGAAGTCTTCAAGGGCATCGGTAAACGACCGCTGCGTCCCGCGCTGGTCCCAATGCGCCACCACAAAGTGACGCTCTAGGCTCGCCGCGTACACATGGGCGCTTGGGAGCGCCGAGCGCCCCGGCCCACCGTGCAGGTAAAGCATCACGGGCTGGGTGTCCGTCCGCCCGGAGATGTCGAGGTGCTGCGGTGTCTCACCAAGGCTCACCGCCTGCCCCATCACGACGTGCCCGTTGGTCTCCAACGTGAAGGGTCGATTGGTCTGAATCTTCCCGCTGGCCCTGGGCGTATGGCACCCCGACACGATGCACGACAGCACCGCCAGAGCCAGAGCCGCCGCTAGACGCGCTCCCTTCATGGAACCGCAGGGTCCGCCGGCGCCTTGCCTTGACCCGGTGTCGGGGGCGGAGTCGGGGCCACATCTTGAGGCACCGCAGCGCCGCCGCGCGGCGTCCCGCCAGTCGGCATCGGCGTTTGGCGCTTGGCCGGAGGGGCCGGAGGCAAGAGCTCTCCCCCGGGCGCCCCAGTGCTGACCGGCGTGGGGGCCGGCGGAGCCGCGTTGGGATCCAGGGCCGGGCGCGCTGGAGGCGCCGCTGGGGACGTCTTCACCAGCTCGCTCTCGCCCGCTTTACAGATCCAGCGGAAGATGCGGTTCAACGAGCCATCAAGGCGCGCCGCTGCGTCCAAGGGGACATCGTCCCGGATGCGCGCCCACATGCGGACCATGTCCACTGCGCGGCGTTGAATGATGTCGACATCGACGGCGCGCGCGCCACCTAGACCCTCTCCGCGGCATGTGGGGCCCTTCCCCGCGTTGTCGACGGTCATGCAGTAGAGCGTGGGGTCGGTGATCGCCTCGGGCGGGTTAGGGCTCGCGTGGGCCACGGCCTCGGCGATGACCTGCAGGATGTTGGCGGCATCAGAGAGGTCGCGGAAGGCCGTCGCGACCAACAAGCGCTTGGCGGTAAGCCGCTTCACCGCCTTGTTGAAGGCGGGCTCGAAGAGGTCGCTCATCGTTAACTCAACCGGCACAAAGCCTGTCGGTGTGCGGAGGTATCGAAGGGGGATCGGGTAAGGCATCGTCCGCTTCACAGCGCTGAAGACGCTGAGCCCCGACGCGTCGACGGTCGTAAGCTTCTCCTGCAAGCCGACAAAGGACAGGTCCAAGGCGCCGTCGCCGTTATGGTCGCGAAAGCGGGGCTCATAGGTCAGGTAGCGGTTGCGCATCAGGACGGGCTCCGGGCTGAGCCCGGTGTAGACGTCGATAGGCAAGAGCGCCAAGCGCGTCATGCCCCGCTCGGCGTCCAGAGCGATGATGGTCATCCTGTCCACCGTCTGACAGAGCGCACCTGGGTCGACGCAGCCCTGGCGTTCGCGGGCGCTCACGAGGACGTACTGACTCCCAACCGCCTGCAGGCGAGGCTTGGGATAGAGCGCCTTACTCCCGCAATCAAAGGGGGCATCACAGGTGGGGGGGCCGTCGAGCAGCGCGTGAACGCGGTAGGCTTGTTTGCCGCGATCCCAGCGATAGATGCGCAAGTCGAGGCGCGCCGAACGGTAGGCTTTCCACGCCTTGAGCGTCTCAGCCTGAGGCTGAAATCGCGTCGCTTCATCAGGGTCAAGGCCCGCCCAAACCAGCGCGACAACGTCGTGAGGCGCGTCACCGGGGAGCGCAATCGTCGCTTGAATGCGCTCGGTCGCTTCTACCTCAAGGGTAAGCTCCCCGACGGGGACCTTCAAACGCGGCGTCTCCTGAAAGGCCCCGGGGCTGATCTCAGCGATCGGGCCGGGGGCCCAGGTCAGCTCGGCCTCCCAGGAGAGCTCGGCGCGCGCAAGCGGCGTGTCTGGGAGTTCGCCCTCGAACTCACTCGCGAGGAAGTCTCGTGCGGCTTCACAGGTCTCGATGACCCGCACCTCCGGGGCCGCGGCGACGGAGGGGGCCGGGGTCGGGGCAGCCGACGGCGGTGTGGTCTTCGCGACCGGCGGAGGGGGCGCTGGGGCGTCGCGGGTCATCCACCACCCACCAACGACCAGGCCAACCACAGCCACGACAGCGGCGATCTTTTGCGTCTGAGTCATGCGCACCTCGTCAGAGCGCGGAGCATAACGCAGTTGCTCGCGACACGCTCAACACTTGTCAGGTCGCGCGCTACTGCCCGCGGACCAAGAAGGCCGAGCTGACCGCACCCATACAAAATTCGGTCGCTTCGCCGCCCTCGAACCAGACGTGGATCAGGCGCGCGAGGTCGTCGGGGATATGAAACGTCCCGAGCGGATCGTCATCGATAGGCATGCACTGAGCCGTCCATGGCTCCCAAGCGGCGGGATCACAGGTGTGCGGCATCAGGGTGGAGTTGTCGACGATGAAGCGGAGCATCACCTCAGCCAAGACCACCAGGGCGTTACCGCTGACTGGCTCACTCAGAGACGCGATGGCCTCGAGTGCCTGGACAGGGGGGTCCGAGTCGACCATCAGCGGCTCGAGCACGATCGCGTGCAGCCAGCCTCCCCCCTCCGGGACCTCCCACTCAAAGGCCCCCTCTGCGAGGTCGGAGGGGATCTCGACCTCTGCCAAGACCGAGGTCTCCGCGCTCACTTGCCCATCCACAGCCTCCTTGAGCGGACCGGTCAGCAGCCTGAGCAGCCCACCAAAGGCGCGGCTCACGCGCACTTCAATGCGCCACATGCCCCCGCGCGGGAGCTCGGCCCCGAGCGGGTAGCGTGTGCCATCGGCGTCCACCGCGTGGAGATCAACTTGAGCGCCAAATGGCGTGCGGCTGACGAACGTCCCCCCCTCTTTGACCCCCGCGACGATCCCCTCGTAGCCCAGTTCATGCCCCTCTTTGCCCTCGAATTCGGGGTGCGTCGGCTTGCGTACATAGGTCGCCGGGAAGGCCGGCGGGAAGAGCATGTGACGGTCGCTGCCCCCCACGACCGGGATGTGACGCCCTGCTGTCAGGTGGTTTTGCCAAAAACGGAGGGCCATCACGTTGTGGCCGTCCGTATCATTGGCATCACGCGCATCACGGATAAACGGGTTCGCCACCCCGGCCGCCGCGATGTCTGCCTCGAGCTCCTCTGTCGACGAGCCCATGTAGAACCCGGCCCAAGGTCCGTTCCACACCTCGATGGCATCGATATTCGGCGTGTCCCAAACCCAGTTGTTCTCGTCGAGGGGGTGATTGACCGAGAAGATCGCCCCCTGACCGTGAGCCTCCTCGATCGCGTCTAGGTGCCGTTGGTTCGCAGACTCACCCGCCTGCGGCTCGTGCGGAATGTGCTGCTTGAGACCAAAGATGCCTGCATGACCGCTTCCGCCGTACTCCTCACCCGGGATCACGATCAAGTGGTCATGGGTGAACTCGGGGTCGCTCAGGTGACTGTCAGTCCGATGATCGGTCACCGCCACGAAGTCCAGGCTATTGCCGACCTGCTCCGGGTGCCCCTCCTCGAAGATGGGGTGCCGATAGAAGTCGGCGATGGCCAAGGCCATCCCGACACCCTCGCCCCCCTGCTCCAAGGCGTCCTCTGAGTGGGTGGTGTGGTAGTGGAAGTCTCCGCGGTACCAGCCCGCCGAGACCACGGCGAAGTTCGTCACACCGTCGACGGCGGTGAGGCTGCCCACAGGCAAACTCCGTGGCACCTCGATGACGTCATCGTCCACCGACGCGGCATCGTCAGCCGTCACCCCATCGGCTGCCTCCGAGCCCGCAGTCACGTCGGTGGATGTCACGCTGGATGTCTCGGTGTCGTCAGGGGGAGCGACTTCACTGCAGGCGACGGAGAGGACCGGCATCACGAGGGCGAGGAGCGCTACTTTAATCAGGAGATGAATGACCATAGTGGGACTCTAGCATACCCCTTTTGACGGACGGTTCAGTTGCCTCGTCGACGCCGCGCGGGCTACCTTAAGGCCCCGCTGGATACGCTCGGAGCAAGGGATGTTCACCCCGCCGCACAACCTCACTCGACGCTGGATGATCGCCGCGGCCACCGCGGCCGGGGTGCTGGCCCTCTCTGCGTGCGGCGTCACCGTCACCCCCGACGACAGCGCAGGCGGGTTTGCGGCCACCGACGCGACCCAGAGCCCCGACAGCGGGATCCCGGTGCTGGGCGGCGAGCGCACGGCGAGCAACGCCATCACGTATTACGGGCACACCAAGGCGCTCATGGAGCAGCACTGCGTCCGTTGCCACACCCCTGGAGAGAGCGGGCAGCCTTACCTGACCAGCTACCAAATGGTCTCAGGGGCGAAGGACGCCATCGCCGCAGCGCTCGAGTCCGGCCACATGCCGCCGGGCCAGTTCGATCCTCTGTGTGAGGCTTACGTCCCGGACCGCACCTTCAGTGACGAGGACCTAGGGACGCTCCTGGCCTGGATCTCCGACGGCACGCCGGAGGGCTACCCGGCCGACTACGTGGCCCCATTCATCCCTCCAGCGACGTCCTTGCCGGGGACGACGGTCTTGCTGGAGATGTCCGAGGCCTACAACCCCATCGCAGGCCAAGACGACTATCGATGTGTCCCGCTGACGTGGTCGGGATCTGTGCCACTCTACATCACGGGGACTCACATCATGCCTGGCGCGCGGACGCAGATCTCTCAGGTCATCGCGTACATCGCGGCCCCGCAAATGGGGGCCAAGCTCGCCCAAGTCGACAGCGCCTACCCCGGTGGCGGCTACCCCTGCCTCGGCGGACCGCTCCCGAGCGACGGCTCCATGACCGGGGAACAAGCGCCAGCATGGCTGGACGTCTGGCACCCCGGAGACGCTGGTAAGCTCTTCCCGACGGCGACAGGGGTCCGCATTGACCCAGGCAGCACCGTCATCTTGCAGGTTCACTACAACGCCCCGGCCGGGTCGAACATCACAGACCTCAGCGCGATCGAGCTTCAGGTCGCGAGCACAGTGCAGCAGCCAGCGGCTGTGATCCCCTTCACCAACAACGCGTGGTCCTTCGCAGGGGCCGGCTCGCTCTTCCTGCCGATGGGGATGCCCGAGGTCATGCTGGGCCACAGCGGTGACCTCTTTCAGTTCGCCAACTTCATCGGCGCGAACTTGGAGATCATCGAAGGGCAACCGCTCTTTATTTACGGCGCAGGGGTCCACATGAACCGCCTGGGGATCCGCGGTCGTGTCGCCCTTGAGCGCAGCAACGGCGCCGAGGATTGCCTCGTTGACGCCACGCAGTGGAGCTTCGACTGGCGTCAACGGTACCACTTCACGACCCCGAAGATCCTCAACGTCGGCGACGCAATAAAGGTCGTCTGCACCTGGGATAACTCGCAGGAAAATCAGCCCTGGGCCGACGGCGTGCAGGCGACCTCGCAAAACGTCCTCTGGGGTGATGGTCCCCAGGATGAGCAGTGCATCGCGATGCTCTTCGTCTCCGCCATGGGCAGCACCCCTGGCCAGTGCATCCCGGCCTGCGGCGCCAAGCAGTGCGGGGATGACGGCTGTGGTGGGGTCTGCGGAGATTGCCCCCCCGACGCCCCGAACTGCGTTGACGCCACCGGCCAATGCACAAATCAGTGCATCCCGGACTGCGCCCTGAAGCAGTGCGGAGATGACGGGTGCGGGGGCTCCTGCGGTGACTGCCCGGCGACTGCCCCCAACTGCGACCCGAGCAACTTCCTCTGTACCGCGCTCTGCATCCCAACCTGTGGGGATGTGCAGTGCGGATCGGACGGATGCGGTGGCAGCTGTGGTGTCTGCGACAACAACGCCCCCTACTGCATCGAGGGGCTCTGCTATGCAGATCCGGACGGCACCTGCCTGCCTGCCTGTGACGGCAAGCAGTGCGGCGCCAATGGATGCGGCGGAAACTGTGGCGTCTGCCCCCCAACCTCACCGACCTGCATCGATGGCCTCTGCGGTGGCACCTGCCAAGCGAACTGCTCGGGCAAGCAGTGCGGCGATGATGGCTGCGGCGGCTCCTGCGGTGACTGCCCCGATTGGGCGCCCAGCTGCGTACAAAACTTCTGCGTCGATGACTGTGTCCCCGACTGCCTCGGGAAGGTCTGTGGTGACGACGGATGTGGCGGCGTCTGCGGCTTCTGCTCGGCGACGGCGGCCTGCGTGGGCGGGCAGTGCATCCTCGGCTGCGACAACCCATGCGAGGGCAAACAGTGCGGCGAAGATGGCTGCGGCGGCTCCTGTGGTGTCTGCGGCGGTGGCTTTGTCTGCCAAAACGGGATCTGCACGGATGGCTCTGGCTGCACGCCGAACTGTTTTGGTAAGCAGTGCGGTAACGACGGTTGTGGAGGCTCCTGCGGTGCGTGCACCGGGACCCTTCAGTGCCAAAACGGTGTGTGTGTGGACAACTCCTGCACCCCGAACTGCCAAAACATTCAGTGTGGACCAGACGGCTGCGGCGGCTCCTGTGGCACGTGCATCGGCAACTCTTGGTGCCAAGGCGGCGTCTGTACGGGCGGCACATGTACGCCGAGCTGCAACGGCAAGCAATGTGGTGACGACGGCTGCGGCGGCTCCTGTGGGTCCTGCCCCGCAGGGACGAGCTGTAACATCGCGGGCCAATGTCAGAACGGTGGAAACCCTGGCGGCGAGGGCGCCTGCACGAACGCGACCGACCAAGCCATCTTGAACCAAATCGATGCCCAGACCATGGCGACCGAGTGCGGCCTCGGCTGCATCGGTGACCTCAACGCGTCAGCCTGCGCGACGACGTGCCTCCAGGCTCAATCGGACCTCTCCTCAGGGTGCGCGGGCTGCTTCGGCAAGCTGGTCGGCTGCATCATCGACAACTGCCTGACCAACTGCATCAACCCCGAGGATCCCGAATGCACAAGCTGCACCGCGTCCTTCTGCGGCAGCGCCTTCCAGAGCTGCAGCGGGATCCCTCTAGGCAGCTAGCGACAGCTCACTCGCCTGGGTCCGCATCCCCCGCCGGCTGGTCAGCGCGCCTGTGCTCGACGCTCTTGGTCTCCGCGAGCTGGCCCGCTGAGCGCTTGAAGCGCTCCTCTACGCTCGCGAGGATGGTCCGCTTCATGTCGTAGAAGTAGGCGTCCAAGTCCACGCCACCGGGCTGAACGACGTGCTGGCGATGGATCCCATGCATCATGGACGTGATGGTGTGCGCCAAGAGTCGCGCCGTAGGCACGGGGACCCCAATGGACTGCTCAAACCCCTTCGCGATGGTCGTCAGTCCGTGCTCGTTGAGCCACCGCACAGCGTCCATCACCTCATCGTCGATGTTCGCGGGCTCCGCGACGATAGCCGCGACGATCTGCAGAGAGTGCTGACGGCTGGTGATCATCGCTCGGAACCCGGCGAGCATCGCGTCCAGGCGCTCAAGCGGGTTCGCTCCCTCGTCCGCCTGGCTCTCCAGGTCATCGACCCACTGCTCGGTGATCTCGTGAATGATGGCGGCGAGTAGCCCCGCCTTGCTGCCGAAGTGCCAGTACAGCGCGGTCTTCACGACCTCGGCGCGCTTGCAAACCGCGTCGACGCTGGTGCCGCTGTATCCACGCTCACAGATCAACGCGATGGCCGCGTCGAGGATGCGGCGGCGGCTCGCCTCGCCGCGGGCGGTCTTTCTCGGGCTACTTTGTGTTGGCATAGCGTGAAACCTCTAAATGTACCGATCGGTACAGTACGCCGTCGCACCTCGAAGGGCAAGCGCTTAGCCGACTTGGCGTAAAAGCTTCATCGCAGCCCGCGGGCGCGCTGCCGTGGCGCACAGCACCCCCCCCATCATCGCGCCGATCACGCCCACAGAGGCGACATCACTCCCAGAAAAGAAGAGCCCGGGGATGGGAGAGCGTGGCTTGAGATCGGGGCACGCGAAGCGCTCAGGCGTCGGCTCGATACCGTAGATAGCGCCCTCCACGGGGCGCACAAAGAAGTCCGTCGTGATCGGTGTCGAGAGCTCTGCAAAGTCGAGCATCGGCTCAAGCTCGGGCAGGTGCGTAAAGAACTGCTTGAGCAGCTGCTCGGACATCCGCGCCTTGAACGTGTCATAGGCCTCACCGCGCCGCTTCCAGCGCGTCTCACGCCACCGCTCGAAGGCTGACCACGGCACAAAGGTTACGATCTCCCCCGTATGCCGCTGCTCAGGGCCTGGGTCGTGGTGAGGATCCTTGAGCGACGGGAAGCTGCAGTAGAGGACCTCGGCCGGGGGCACCGGGTTCGCCTCGTCCACACCCCAACGGTCTTGCTCCATATTCCACGTGTCATAGAACCACTTGTTGGCGCCACTGCAGCCCGCGCTTCGGATGTCCCCCTTGAAGCCCAGGTAGAGGCACACGTGGGGTGGTGACGGAGGCAGCGCCTCGATGCCACGCACCCACGGTTGCTGACTCACCTCTTCGGGCAAGAGCCGACGCACGGTGGCCAGTATCCCCGCCGCGCTGACCACGCGGCCCGCTCGAAGCTCTTCTCCGTCAACGAGGCGCACCCCGACGGCGCGGCCGCCTTCGATCAGGATCTCATCGACATCCGTCGACACCCGCGTCCACCCGCCCGCATCGGCGACCTTGCTCAGCAAATGCTTGGCGATCTCGCGGGCGCCGCCCACGGGATAGTAACCGCCGTGCATAAAGTGCTTCACCACGAGCGCTTGGATGGCGAAAGACGACCGGGAAGGCGTCGACCCGTAGTACCCCCACTGCGCCGTGAAGAGCGCACGCAGCTTGGGGTTATCAGTCAGAGAGGCGACGACGTCCTCGGTGCGCATCTGGAAGAAGCGCTCCGCTTTTCTGGCCATAGCCATCGTCGCGAGCCACCCGGTCCCCTTCGGCGCCGCCCGAGAGAGGTAGTAGCCGCGCATCGCGCCAGCGACCTCTCGCACGAGATCGAGGTACGCATCGATGGCCTTCGCCTCGTCGGGGAACGCCGCGACCAAATTCTCACGAAATTGATGCGGGTTGTCCGGGAAATCGATTCGGAACTCGTCAGGGAAGTGAAACTGCTCATAGACGCTCCCCAAAGAGGCCCACTTGAGTTCGCCATCCGTGAGGTAATCCAGGAGCCGCCCGGTCATCGTGTGACGGGTCACTTCACCGACGGCGTGGACCCCAACATCCCAGCTGTAACCGGGCCGCTTGAACATGTGCGTGTAGCCGCCGGGCACGTAGTGCTGCTCAAGGACCAAGACCCGCTCTCCGAAGCTCGCGAGCATCGCAGCGGTCGTCATCCCTCCCATGCCCGAGCCGATCACGATGGTGTCCCACGGACCAGGCTTCCCAGCCTTGCTCCACACCTTTTTCGACGCTGCGCGGGTCTCTGACATCAGCGGCTAATCGATCTCGACGTAGACCGACGGCTGGGCACCTGGCTCTACAGAGACCTCGGTGTACAAGCCCCAGACACGCCCTGTGTAGGTTGCTGCGCCATTGGGTTCGCGATGTATCTCGCCCTCCGCGTCCAAACCAAAGCGGGCGATGTCCGCGACGACCTCCTCTTGAATGTCACTCCAGCTGCGGTTGCCAAAGTTGTCCTTAAAGGCGCTGCTCGGGACGAAGGCATCCCGAAAGTGAGCGAGGAGCGCCTCACGGACGCTCGCGATCCCCTTGGAGGCGAGCAGCACCGGAGGGCGACTCGCCCCCCCCTGAGTCAGGTCATCGTTCTTCGCGGAGGACGGCTTTTTCTGCGTGGCAGCTTTGGCTTGAACGTCCTCTAGCGCTGCGCCTTTCTTCTTCGCTGGGGTGCGCTTCAACATGGGGTCAAGGTACCACTCTAGAGGCTTGAGCGCGAGCCAACGACGTGGGTTTCTCAATGCTCGATGACACACTCAGGTAGGGCCTCGCGCAGCTTCAAAAGGCGCTCCTCTGAGACCTCTGTCCCGACGAGATCCAGCTGCCTTAGCGACTCCAACTTGCGCAGAGCCCAGATCTTGGTGACGAAGGTGTCGGTCAACACCAAGGTCTTGAGCTGCCCCCAGCGGCCGACTGAAGGCAGCCGCTTCAAGGGCGTGCCCGCGACGTTCAAGGTCATGAGCCCCTCAAGCCCCTTCAGAGACCTCAAGTCTTTCACCGCCGTGTCACCGAGCAACAGTGTCTTGAGCAGCACCAAGCGCTTGGCCCACTTCACGTCCACCACCCCGGTCGCTGTCATGTCGAGGTGCTCTAACGCGACCAGCCGCTTAAGCGGTTTGCCATCTCTCACCTCAGAGGCCCCTTGAAGGACGAGGTGCTTTAGGCTGGTCAGCTCCGCGAGAGGACTCAGGTCACTGGCGCGGGATCCCCTGAGGTCGAGGGACTCGAGCGCTTTCAAAGGAGCCAGTGGCCTGAGATCCTGCGTGTGCGGCGGGAGGCTCAGCTCCCGCAGCATTGGCAACGCTTTGAGGGCCGAGAGGTCGTCTATCTTGGCCTCACGCAGCGCGAGGCGCACGACCGACTTCGCAGCAGCCAAGCATTCGGGTTCCGCCACCCGGGTGTGCGCGAGCTCCAGTTGCCTCAAGGTCGTCAACTTCGAGAGCACCGAGCAGTCCTTCAGCGTCAGCCGGCGCAGTTCCAAGATCTCAAGCTGAGTCAACTGCGCCAGGGTCTCCGGCAGGCGCCCGTCCCTCAAGGTCGACGAGTACGGCGAGCCTTCACAGGTCACCTTGGTCGCATCCGACGGCCAATTCTTCCCGCAAACCCTGACTGTGTCCTCTTCTCCCCAGACAGGCGAAGCCGCTAACACAACCCCGATCAATGCGCCGACAATCGACACCTCGCGCTCCTTTCATCCCAAAACCTGACCGACTGTGTATCATGCGCAGCGTCGCGTAGACGAGAGGGAGCCATGAAGGTACTGCTGGCTGATCGACTACCCCAAGACACCCTGACCCAACTTGAAGGCTTGGGGCTCGAGGTGACGTCACGTCCGGAGCTGGGCGCAGACGACCTCCCAGAGGCGATCGCCGGTGCGCGCATGCTCGTGGTCCGCTCCACGAAGGTGACCGAGGCCACCATCGAGGCTGCGGATGCCCTGCAGTTGATTATCCGCGCCGGAGCTGGGACCAACACGATTCAGACTGAGGCGGCCGCCAAACAGGCGATCCATGTCTCGAACTGCCCCGGTAAAAACGCTGTCGCCGTCGCTGAGTTGACCCTCGGCCTCTTGCTCGCGCTCGACCGCGCTATCCCGGACAACGTCTCCAGCCTCCGCGCCGGGCGCTGGGAGAAGAAGCGCTTCAGCAAGGGGCGAGGGCTCCATGGCCGCACCCTCGGGGTCATCGGCATGGGCCGAATCGGTCAAGAGGTCGTCACCCGCGCCCAAGCGTTCGGGATGACCTGCGTCGCGTGGAGCCGCTCTCTCACCGACGAGGGAGCGAACGCGCTTGGGATCACCCGCGCCGCCAGCGTCAAGGAGGTCTTCTCTCAAGCTGACGCCGTGGCGATCCACGTCGCCATGACCCCAGAGACCACACACTTAGTCGGCGCCGAAGAGCTCGCTGCCATGCCAGACGGTGGCTTTGTCATCCACGCTGCGCGCGGAGGCGTCGTCGACGATGAGGCGCTCGCAGTCGAGGTCGCGTCAGGGCGCCTGCGCGCCGCATCGGATGTATACGAAGAGGAGCCCAAAGGGGGTCAGGCTGACTACGAGGGTCGCTTCCGCGACCTCGAGGGGTTCTACGGCACCCACCACATCGGCGCCTCGACTGCGCAAGCCCAACAAGCCATTGGTGATGAAGTCGTTCGGATCATCACCCACTGGCTCGACACGGGAGAGGCGCTGAATTGCGTCAACCGAAAGGATCGCAGCCCTGCGACCGGCCAATTGCTCGTCCGCCACTTGGACCGTGTGGGCGTCTTAGCGCACGTCCTTGAGGTGATCAGCGGGGCGGGGATCAGCGTCAAAGACATGCGCAACACCATCTTCGATGACACGGGCGCCGCCGTCGCAGCGATCACCCTCGAACGCACCCCAGAAACCGAAACCTTGGACGCCATCCGCTCGCAATGCACCCACGTGCTTGGGGTGGAGTGGATCCCATTACGCAAGGGTTCACAGTCTTGAACGACAAGCTCTTGGACACAGAGAGTCGCTTCTTTCGGCGATGGGCGGAGTTCGTCCTTGGCCACAGGGCGCTCTGCCTCATCTTGACCCTCCTGATGACCGCCGGGTCGCTCTACCAGATCAAGAATCACCTGCGCGTCGACTTCGACATCGAGTCCTTCCTTGAGAGCAAGTCAGAGACCCGCGCCAGCTTGGACACCTTCCGAGACATCTTTGGGCGAGACGATCGCTTCCTGGTGATGGTCGAGGGCGACGTCTTCTCTATGCCCTACTTAGAGAAGCTCAAAGCGCTCCATGAGGAGCTCGGCGTCATCGACTTAGAGCTCGAGTCCGCGGGCCAAGTGCGACGCATCGCCTCTGCGGCCCCGGAACAGGCCCCCAACCCTGAGCCCGTGGCCAAGGCGACCACAGCGGAGGACGGGGACGACGACTTTGGCGACTTCGAGGATGACGACTTCGGCGACTTTGAAGATGACAGCGGCGACGCCGACGAGTGGGCTGGTCTCGCTGGAGGCACCATCGTCGAGGAGATCACCTCGCTGGTGAACATCAGGCAAACACGAGGCCGTGAGGTCATGGGCGCAGACGGTGTCAAGGCGACTGAGATCGATGTCGGTGAACTGATGCTCCCTTGGCCGACGGCCGAAGAGCTCCCGGCCCTCAAAGCGGCTGTCTTGAATGACCCGACCAAGGTCGGTGCGGTTATCAACAAGGACGCCAGCCTCTCTCTCATCATGATGCGCACTCAGCTGATGAACGAAGATGACACCCTCGTCGTCTACGAAGAGGTCGGGCGCATTGCGAAGAAGTACGAGTCCGAGGACTTTCGAATCAGCCTCTCGGGCATGCCGGCGCTGACCGGTTCGCTCCGCAACCTCATCCTCAGTGAATTTCGCATGCTCTTTGGGCTCGCGATGCTCACCTTCATCTTCGTCATGGCGGTGCTCTTCCGCCACCCCATCGGCGTCATAAGTCCGCTCCTCATCGTGGCCTTGAGCGCCATCTGGACCTTTGGGCTCATGGCGACCTTCGACATGCCGATGACGATGCTCACCAACATTATGCCGTCGTTCATCATCTGCATCGGCATGGGAGACAGCGTCCATACGCTTTCCGTCTATCGCGACACACGAAAGGCCGGGGTGGGCAATCACGAAGCCATCGTTCACGCCATCGCCACCACTGGCACCCCTATCCTCTTCACAACCATCACCACGATCATGGGCCTGCTCAGCTTCAACGTCGGGACCATCAGCGCGGTCTCCGAGCTCGGGAACGCCGGCGCCTTCGGCGTATCGATGGCGCTCCTGCATACGCTGGTCACCCTCCCGCTGCTCCTCTCGCTGAACAAGACGAGCTTGCTCGGGGTCAAGGTCAGCGACCAGCCCGACCTCATCGATCGCTTCGTCAACGGATGCTCACTCATCTCCAAGCGCTACCAGCGGGGCACCTTGGCCACCGCGTTGCTCTTCACGATCATCGCGGGCGTGGGGATCTCTCAGATCCGGGTCTGGCATGACCCGCTGTCCTGGATCCCAGAGTCGGACAACACCAAAGAGACCTTCAGCGTGGTCGATCGCGAACTAGGTGGCTCATCCAACGTGCAGCTGCTCATCGAGACCCCCAAGGGCATCAAGGACCTCGCCCTGATCCAGGGGCTCGCGCGCCTGGAAGAGCACATCCTCGAGTTCGAACACCCTGGCCCCTACGAAGAGGTCGTGGGCGGGGTGTCGAGCGTCCTAGACTTCGTCCGAGAGACGAATCGAGCGCTCCATGGCGGTGACCAAGCGCACTACGTGGTCCCCAAGACCCAGCGCGAGCTCGCGGACATCCTCTTCCTCTTCGAGAGCGCCAGCCCCTCCCAGCTGCGCTTGATGGCGTCGACGGATCTGACCATCACGCAGATGACGATCCGGCTGAAGTGGATGGAGGCGACCTCCTACCTCCCCTTCACTCAGCACGTTGAGCGAGGCATCGAGGAGCATATCGGCGAGGTCGCGACGATCCGACCCACTGGTATCGCCTACACCATGCTCACCACGGTCTCATCCCTCATCAAGAACGTGCTGCGCAGCTTCAGCGTCGCTGTGCTGGTCATCACGCTGTTCATGATCATCCTCTTGCGTGAACTCCGCTTGGGGCTCATCGCGATGGTCCCGAACCTCCTCCCCATTGTGTTGGTAGCGGGGTTCATGGGCTACGCAGACATCCGGATCGACATGGCCAACCTGCTCATCGCGTCGATCGCCATCGGCATCGCCGTCGACGACACCATCCACTTCCTGCATCGATACCGCGTCCACAAGACAGCCTTTGGAGACATGGAGGCCGCCATCGCCGACTCCTTGAGTCACGCCGGGCGCGCCATGGCTGGCACGACGCTCATCCTGGGCCTCGGCTTCTCCGTCTACTTCGCGTCGGTGATGAAGAACCTACAGAACTTCGGACTCCTTATCGCGCTCACCGTCGTGCTCGCGCTCCTCGTCGATCTGGTGTTTGGACCCGCGCTCATACGCGCGGTATTTAAGGACACCCCCGACGAAGAGGAACAAACGGGCGAGGGCGCGACAGGCTGATCTCCTCTGCGGTTCGTGGCATAGTAGAGGCGTCTAGCGACGTGAACGATGCACGGTCCAGGTGATGTCTCACTTGGCCGTACCCACAGACACAAGGTCGAGCGTTGAGTTGGCTCGTTGACGACATTGGGCGCACGATCGCCAGGTGGACTGGGCGTAG
Organism: Myxococcota bacterium; assembly: GCA_049602155.1. Classification (GTDB taxonomy): domain Bacteria; phylum Myxococcota_A; class UBA9042; order PHBI01; family JBMYRH01; genus JBMYRH01. The sequence continues at coordinate 450,510 of JBMYRH010000001.1, forward strand.
CTTTGAGCGCGCGGCGCGGGACCCACGTGCCGCCCAACTCGAGCGCCTCAAGCGCCTGGTACACGACCGTAAAGACACGGCGTTCGGTCGTGACCACGGCTTCGCGAGCATCGACTCCCCCGAGGCGTACCGAGCTGCCGTCCCGATGCGCGACTACGAAGGCTTTCGACCCTATATCGACCGCATCGTCATGGGCGAAAAGCGGATCCTGACCCGCGAAGAGCCCTTCATGTTCACCACGACGAGCGGGACGACAGATCGCCCCAAGCTTGTCCCCGTGACGAACTCATGGCGCACCGAACTTCGGCAGCTGGTGCGTGTCTGGCTCTACCGCACGATGGTCGACCACCCAGGACTCATGCGGGACGGCTTGGTCAGCTTGGTGAGCCCCGCAGTCGAGGGGTACACAGAGCAAGGGACGCCGATCGGCTCGGTCTCGGGGATCACCTACCAAAAGGTCCCCTTCTACATCCAAAGCACCTACGTCGTTCCCTATGGCGTGATGACGATCGAGGACTACGACCTGCGCTACCTGCTCGCGACGCGCTATGCGCTCGCAAGGCGGGCCTCGATGTGTGTCGCCCCAAACCCGAGCACCTTCCTGCGCATGGCTGAGCTTGGGAACCGGGAATCTGAGAGCATCATCCACGCCATTCATGACGGCACCTTGGGGATCCCCGAGACACAGCAATTAAGCGCTCACGACCGCGAGATTTGCGCAAAGTTAACGGCTGATTTGAAGCCCAACCCAGCCTGGGCCAAGAGCATGGAGAAGGCGCGCGCCGTCGACGGTGTGCTGCGCCCGAAGGATCTCTGGCCGAACTTCAAGCTGGTCGGATGCTGGCTTGGAGGGAGTTGTGGCGTTCAAGCCAACCGCCTCATCGATTGGTATGGAGATGTGGCGTTCCGAGATCCCGGCTTCCGTGCGACTGAGGCGACAATGACCGTCCCAGTCCGCGACAGCACCGCCGAGGGCGTGCTCGCACTGAACGCCAACTTCTACGAGTTCATCCCCGTCGATGAGATCGAGAGCAGCGACCCGCCTGTGCTCCTCGCTGACGAGCTCGAGGTCGGCGGTCAGTACTATATTTTGCTGACGACGCGGGGTGGCCTCTACCGCTACGACATCAACGACATCATCGAGGTCACGGGCACTTACCAAAACTCCCCTCTAGTCGCGTTCCTCAGGAAGGGCCGCGATATGGTCAACATCACGGGCGAGAAGCTCCACGTGAACCAGATCTATCAGGCTGCGCAGCGCGCCAGCGACCTGATGGATTGGAAATGGGAACAGCTCCAGCTCATCCCGGACGCGGAGGCCGCGCGCTACGATCTCCTGCTCGAGCCTCGCGACCCCAATTGCCCAGAGCGTGCGCTCCAAGCCTTCGTTATCGCCTTCGATGAGCAGCTCTCGGCCCTCAACATGGAATTCGCCCACAAGCGAAAGTCGAAGCGGCTTCACTTGCCTCGCCTCCATCACATGCGACAGGGCTGGTCGACTGCGCATCAGCGCGCTGATGTCGCGAACGGTAAGCGTGACGGTCAGTACAAGTGGCCCTACGTGCGCAATGAGTGGCACGCGATCAGCGAGAGCTTCGTCCTCAACACCCTCGACGCCATGCCCCCCTCCGAGGCCGATACCGCGGACTGAACCCGAGCGTCGACGCCACGTCGAGGCTGCTGGTCGGCTTGCTTGCCGGTCTGAAGGGGAGTGGCTACCCTGCACGCACTTCGCAGCCGCAGGAGCAGCATGTCAATCGGGACCGTCACCGGCTTTGTCGCCGGCCTCGCGCTCTTCCTCATCGCCATCGTCATGGCGACGGACGACTACATGATCTTCTGGAGCGGAACGAGCGTCATCATGGTGCTCGGTGGCACCCTCGCCAACGCCTTCATCAGCTACCAGGGGGTCTATGTCTTTGCGGCGATGAAGGACGTCTTCACCATCTACGGCCACGCGAAGGTGAACCGCAACATCCTGGTAGACGAGGTCAAACGCGTCCTTGAGTGGGCCGACATCGTCGCCAAGCAGGGCATCGTCAGCCTCGACCAGCACCTCAAAGATCATAAAGCCGAAGACCACCTCGTGGACTACGCCATCGACATCGTGCTCTCGGGCTATAAGCCCGACAGCGTCCGAGAGCTGCTCACGAACACCATCGAGTCTGCATTCGAGCGCGCCACGCTGCGCGTCCAGGTGCTCGAGAACATGGCCGCGACTGCACCTGCGTTCGGCATGATCGGCACCTTGGTCGGGCTCGTCATCATGCTCTCACAGCTCGACGCCAACCCGACGGGCATCGGCGCGGGGCTCGCGATCGCCCTGTTGACCACCCTCTACGGGGTCCTCGCGGCCCGCTTGGTCTTCCAACCGGCAGGCACGAAGGTCTTGCACCGTGAGGAGATCGTTCGGATGCGAAACTACATCCTCCTGGAGCTCTTCGTGATGCTCGCGGAGGAGCGCCGTCCTCGCTACATCCATGACCACCTACGCAGCTTCCTGGATCCTGACCTCATCCACCGGTTGAGGACAGAGGGCCCCGAGATGCCCGCTGCAGACGGCACTGAAGGGGCCGCCTAACCATGCGACCAAGCATGCATGGCAACCGCTTCGGCAAGGGCGGCTCAAAGTCGAACGCCCAGAGCGGAGACGACTGGATGGGCACCTACGCGGACGCCATCACGCTCCTGATGGCCTTCTTCGTCATCCTTCTCTCGACGGCCAAGATCGACGAGGCCAAGTACGCGAAGGTCGCCAACGCCATCGCACAAGACCTCCAACACAAGCGTGAGCCAGAGGCGCAGCCGGTCGCGGCCCCGGTCTCCGCCGAGGACGTGGCCTTTGAGAGCAAGCTCGCCTCTCGTCTTGAGCCGCTCAACGAGATCGAGAACGTCTCTGTCGACAGCGCGAAGGACGCGCTGACGATCGAATTCACCGGCGGGTTGCTCTACGCGTCAGGCTCCGCGGAGCTGAAGAAGACCGCCTTCACGACCCTCGCGCAGGTCTCAGAGGCCCTCGGCGACGTGGACCTCAACGAGTACATGGTGACCGTCGAAGGTCACACTGACGACACACCGATTCACACGGCGCGCTTCCCCTCGAACTGGGAGCTCTCCGCCGGTCGCGCCACCTCGGTCGTCCGCGCCCTGGTTGAGGCCGGCCTGGATCGCTCCCAGGTCAGCGCGCTCGCCTTTGCCGACACGCGACCCGTCGTCCCGAACATCGACGACTCTGGCCGCCCGTCACAGAGCAACCGCGAACGGAACCGCCGGGTGGTGATTCGAGTCGCTCGGAGATAACCCATTGACTGACTTCACCGCAGAACTCGGCTCACGCACCCTCTTCCCGAAGCTCCGAGCGCGCGTTTATGCGGCTCATGCAGCCATCTCCCCACACTCCCTCCCCGTCCGAGAGGCCATCCTCGCGGTCACCGACGACTACGCGTCGCGCGGCGTCGGAGCTGTCGGGGGCTGGTTCCAAGCGCGAGAGGGGCTGCGTCAGCGTCTGGCCACACTCCTGGGGGCGGACACCGACGAGGTCGGCTTCGTCCGCAATACGACGGAGGGCGTCGTGGCCATCGCCATGGGCTTTCCGTGGCGACGTGATGACCGTGTGGTCCTCTACACCGGTGAGTTCCCGACCAACGTCACCCCGTGGTTGTCTGCGGCGGACGCCCACGGCGTGACCCCCGTCTTTTTGGACTCTGATGACTTCGCGTCCAGTGCCACCCAAGGGCTGACACGGCTGGAGGAGACCCTCCGCGCAGGGGCCCGCCTCGTCGCGGTGAGCGCGGTCTCTTTTCAAACGGGGCGATGCATGCCGCTCAAGGCCATGGCAGACCTCTGCCATGCCCACGGCGCTGTGCTCTTCGTCGACGCGATCCAAGCGCTGGGCGTCGTGCCGATCGACGTCCATCAGAGCGGCATCGATTTCCTCGCAGCCGGCGGCCACAAATGGCTGATGGGCCCTGAGGGTACCGGCGTCCTCTACGCGGCCCGTGAGCAAGCTGCTCAGCTCGTCCCGCGGGTCGCTGGATGGCTGAGTCACGAGGAGCCTCTGGACTTTTTGTTCGGAGGTGAAGGGCTCTTGCGCTACGACAAGCCCCTCAAGCGGGACATCACCTTCGTCGAAGCCGGGGTGCAAAACGCCCTGGGCTTCGCTGCACTGGACGCCTCCATCAGCCTCCTACTGCATTTGGGGATCGAGACCATTTGGCAGCACGTCAATCGGTGGAATGACGCCCTTGAGGCCGGCTTCCTCGAGCGGGGCTTCCAGAGCCTTCGAGCCACTGAGGCTGACGGGCGGTCTGGCATCCTGAGCGTCGTCGCCCCTGATGCTGCTCACACCGTCAGCTTCCACGATGAACTGAACGCTGTCGGGATCACCTGCAATGTCCCGGATGGGAAACTGCGCTTTGCCCCGCATTGGCCGAATCACATCGACGAGGTCGCGACCGTCCTAGAGGCCATCGACAGCCTTATGGACACTCGGTAAGGCTGCTGATCCAATCGCCGATGATCGCCAAGCCCTCTTCGTCCACGACGTGGCTCGCGAGATCGGGCATCCGGAACTTATTAAGCGTCTCCATGCGCAGATACATCAATGAATGCTGCGGGTCGCCAGGCGCCAAGAGCCAGTACTCGCCGCTGAGCCACATCTGCCCCTCTTCAGGCTTCTCATTGCAGATCCCCATGTCCGCGAAGTCTGTCTCCCAGCGAAAGTCGATCACCCCCTGACCGATGCCATCGGGCTGATGGCAGTTGGCACAATTGACGTGAAGGTAAGCGCGCGCGCGGTCCTCAAGCGACGCGTCGCTTGTGAGGCGCGGGAGCGGCGAGAGCTGCATCCCCGGGAGGGCATCGACGCTCTCAAATTCCGGCACGAAGAACCCCTGTTCAAACCAACGCTCGAGGATCGTGAGCGCTCCGCTCGGTGAACTCGGATCTGGGTGCTGAAGCTGGACGACCTCGGGGCCAAGGGCGCGATAGGACTGCTCGCCATGGCACCGCAGACACTGCCCTCGGGTCGGGTAACGCCACTGATGACCATCGGCGAGCTCCTTGGTCTTCCCTACGGTCAGCAAGGTCGCGTCCGTCTGCGCCTCATTCCACTCGTAGGAGTAGCCGGCCCAATCGCCATCCTCATGCCGCATCAGGAGGCGCGTCTCATGGTAGCGGTCGCCGTACTTGAAGTGCTTGATGAAGACGGCGCCAGGAGGCCAATGGAAGTCGCCGTTATCCGCCACGTCAACGCGGCGCTCATCAGGCAGCGCGACGAAGCGCTCTTTCTCGGCGCCGTCCGACCACAACTGAACCTGCACAGAGTAGGGGTGAACCCCCTCAACCGCCTGACTGGGTTGAGCCATATCGACACACCCGGTCTCTGAGAGGTGCTCTGGGAACTCTGAGGGGCCGACGTCATTGCTGACGATCTCGTACACGTTGCCCATCCCGTTCGCCGAGTAGCCCACGACGTAGAGGGTCTTATCCCGCCCTTCAGCGAAGGACGCGATACCGACACCGCTCTCTAACTGAAGCTCCACAACGCCTGTCTCAGGCTCAAGGGTCCAGATGTTACCCGAGCCAAAGTCGGCATAGACAAGCCGCCCGACGATGGCCGAGATCTCGGTGCCGCGGTAGACGAACCCACCGGTCACTGACACCCCTTCGACGTGATCGATGGACACCACCGGGTCGATCATCCCGTCATGGTCACACGCCAGATCATTGGCGCCGAAGCAGAGGTCCCCCTCCATCACCGCCCAGCCGTAGTTACCGCCGCCTTCCACGAGGTTGATCTCCTCGTGGGTGTTTTGCCCCACATCACCCGCCCAAAGCTGACCGGTCTCCGCGTCAAAACTGAAGCGCCACACGTTACGGAACCCATAGGCCCAAATCTCAGGGGCGCCGCCACCGTCTACGAAGGGGTTGTCACCTGGGATCCCGTAGGCGCGCGGCGGCTGCGCTTGGTTGACGTCGATCCGCAGGATAGCGCCCTTTGTGTTGCTCGTGTCCTGTCCATTGGGCTGACCGCTACCGTTGCCCCCATCACCGCTCGCCAAGTACAGCATCCCGTCGGGCCCAAAAACCGCGTGGTTCAGGGAGTGGGACCCGTCACCTTGCGGCTCCACAAAGAGGATCAGCTCACTGTCCGGGTCCAGGGTCATGTCCGTGGCCACATCAAACCTTGAGAGGCGCGAATCGAACTGCCAACTCCCCCCTTTGGCGGAGTAAATGACGTAGGCGTAGCGGTTCGTCTCAAAGTCGGGGTGGAAGACCAAGTCGATGGTCCCGGCCTCGTGATGCCCAGTGAAGATTTTGTCCGTCAAATCCAGCACCGGCATCGGTGACGTGTGGTCTGGGCCAAAGCGCTGAATCGGCCCTCTTTGATTCACCAAAAACCAATGGTCATCATCAACCGGGTCTTGGACCAGCTGGATTACCCTGTCGAGACCATCGCTAGGCAAATAGTCACCAAAGGCTGGCAAGAGCTGTATGTCGCCAGGCGGCGGTGGCGGGCTCGGGGCCAAACAGGTGAGGTTGGGCGTGCGAGTATCGTCCGGGACGAAGACGTCATCGGCCCCCGTGGGGGCGAAGACATCGCTGACCGTCGCCCCGGGGGCGCCCCCTTCTGAGCAACCGCATAAGAGCGCGCACACGATCCCTAGGATGCTGAGTCGTCGGTCCATGCCCTCAGGCTAGGGACAGCGTCGAACCAGTGTCAACGTTGAACTGCGTGCAAACCAGGCTGACTTGAGAGGCAGTTCGCTCCACGGGCGACGTCACACCAATCCGTAGACAGCCGACTCACCCAACGCCTCTTCGATACGCAGGAGCTGATTATATTTGGCGACACGCTCTGACCGTGCGAGCGATCCCGTCTTGATCTGCCCCGCGTTCACGGCCACCGCCAAGTCGGCGATCGTCGTGTCCTCGGTCTCCCCACTTCGGTGACTGATGACCGTGGTGTAGCCAGCGCGATGGGCCATCTCGATGGCCTCAAGCGTCTCGGTCAGCGTCCCAATCTGGTTTACCTTGATGAGGATAGAGTTGGCCGTGCTCTCCGCGATGCCACGTCGAAGGCGCTCGGTGTTCGTGACGAAGAGGTCGTCGCCGACCAGCTGTACGCTCTCTCCGATCGCCCGTGTCAGCGCAGCCCAGCCCGCCCAGTCATTCTCATCGAGGCCATCTTCAATGCTGCAGATGGGGTAGCGCTCAGCGAGGTCTGCCAGGTAGGCCACGAATTCGTCCGAGGTCAGGTCGCGCCCCTCCCCCTTCAAGCGGTAGAGCTTCGCATCTGCGTCGTAGAACTCACTCGCGGCGACATCCAGGGTCAGCTGAATGTCATCGCCAGGCCTGAGCCCGGCATCGTTAATGGCGTCCAGGATGTACTTCAGTGCGTCTTCGTTTCGACCCAGATCGGGTGCAAACCCACCCTCATCGCCGACACCAGTCGCCTTACCGTCTCGCTTCAAGCGGGACTTCAGCCGATGGAAGATTTCAGCCCCCCAGCGTAGCCCTTCACTGAATGAAGCGGCTCCGACGGGCATCACCATGAACTCTTGAATGTCCAAGGTGTTGTCCGCGTGGCTCCCTCCGTTGACGATGTTCATCATGGGCACAGGGAGCCGGCAAGCCGAGGCGCCTCCGATGTATCGGTACAGCGGCAAGCCCTTATCTTGAGCGGCTGCGCGCGCAGCCGCCATGCTGATCCCTAGGATGGCGTTGGCCCCCAGTCGCCCCTTATTGGAGGTCCCGTCGCAGGTGATCAGCGCCCGGTCAATGCCAACTTGGTCGGTCACGTCCAATCCAATCACAGCCTGGGCCAGCTCGCCCTTCGCGTTCTCCACCGCCTGGAGGACGCCCTTACCGAGGTACCTCCCGGCATCTCCGTCCCTCAACTCCACGGCTTCATGTTCCCCGGTGGAGGCCCCTGAGGGGACCATCGCAGAGGCACGCGTCCCGCTCTCCAGTGTGACCTCGACCTCCACAGTCGGGTTGCCCCGGGAGTCCAATACTTCGCGCGCGTGGACATTCGATATACGGGACATGGTAACCACCGTGAGTCGGAGTATGGGTGCCTCTTAGCCTCCAGTCGGGCGCGCGTCAATGCTGTGAACACAGACGCGGTAAGCGCTGCGGGGGGAAAAGTGGTCTTGTGGTTTGACACCCCCGAGCAGCGTCATGGAACATGCCGAGCACCTGAACTGTTGACGCGCCGATGTTCGGCTGAAAGCCAGACACCTCGCGCCTCAACGATGCTGCCGGAGACCTCATGCGACTCACGCTCACTCATTGCTTCTTGACCCTGCTGACGTTCGTCGCTCTCACGGCGTGCTCACAGAAGGGCACCTCAGAGCCCGCCGCAGCGCCTACACCCAAGGCGGCTACCTCGGAAGCAGCAGCCAAACCGACGGTCGACAAGAAGAGCGCAGAGCCGACAGCCAAGGCGAGCGATAAAGCACCAGCTGCCGGGACCCCTAGCATCGACTCAAAGACAAAGGTCGCCGCCCCGACGAAGGATGAGGAGGGTACCGAGGACGCAGGCACCGAGACGGAAGCGAAGGCCAAGCTCGCCAAGGTCTACAAAGAGATTTACTGCGCGCAGCGCCGCGGTGAATCGGAGAAGCTCCTCGATATCTATACGAAGAACGGGTTTGAAGACCCAGAGACGTGGACCAAGACGTGGACCAAAGCAGCCGAGGATGGAGCGTGGGTTGCCAAGACGACGCACGACGCAATCCGAGCATGTGGAGACCAGGCACCGCCGGCAACCCCTGACGCCTCAAAATGAGACATGTCTCGTTTTGAGGCGTCAGGATCTCTCCCCGTAAAGACATGAAACAAAACGGCAAACCGAGCTTAAAGGTCGTTATAAAGCCAACCCTTATGTCTCAAAATGAGAACACTTATCTCGTCTGCTGCATCGGATCGCGAGACCTCGCCTCTTTCCATACTTGGCATGGTACTTGCTTGGGTAGAGAGGGTGGTTTCAGATTCCCCTCCCATTTCCCTACTCAATTCCCTCCATGAGTTGAGGAGTGTTCGCACTCCAACCCACCTTAAGGGGATGCCTTCCCGGGCGGCCCCTCTCCCTATCTCCGAGCCACATTTGAGTGCCCATCCCTTCATGGCTGGGCTTTGAGATATTAGGTGGTGAGAGCGAGCGGCCCTCCGGCCGCTCGCTCTCTCTACCAGTTTCAAAGCAGGTCTACAGGTGGTCGACGTGACGTGACGGTCTTTCAGGTTGGACCGTGATGACGATGTAGTTTACGGTCGCCCGACGTTTCTGACGCTCACCTTGAAGCAATGAAGCGACGACTGGTGAAGGACGGTTCTACGATGGAAGAGACGACAGACAGCAACGCTTTGGCGCCGTTGGCGGTCGCCGTAGTTCAGCTGTGTTCGAATCAAGATGTCGACGCCAATCTAGACACCGCGTGCCGTTTTATCCACGAAGCCGCGGAGGCGGGAGCTCGCGTCGTCGCGACCCCTGAGAACACAGCCTTCCTGCGCACAGATCCCAGCGCGCCAGCGCCGAAGCAAGGGCTCGATGGCCCCATTGTCTCACGCCTCCGAGCGGCCGCCCGTGACGCGGGTGTCTGGCTGCTGATTGGCAGCATCCAAGAGCGCGTCCCAGGCGAAACGCATCGCTACGCAAACACCAGCGTCGTGATCGATGGCACGTCCCCCGACGCCCCCATCACCTGCACGTACCGCAAGCTTCACCTCTTCGATATCGACATCAAAGGGGGGGAGAGCCAGAAAGAGTCTGACTGGATCGTACGCGGCGACGAGGTGATCTGCACCCCTGTCGCAGGGGTACAAACCGGCCTCACGATTTGCTACGATCTGCGCTTCCCAGCGCTCTACCAAACGCTTCAAGATCGGGGCGCACGCATCCTCACTGTCCCAGCTGCATTCACGGAATTTACGGGCAAGGACCATTGGCTCCCTCTCCTGCGCGCACGCGCGATTGAGAACCAATGCTTCGTCATCGCGGCCAACCAATCTGGCCACCACGGGGGCAAGCGCCGTAGCTATGGCAAAAGCACGATTATCGATCCATGGGGCATCACCCTCGCGGTGGCTCCTGACGGCCCGGGTTGGGTCATGGCCCGACTCGACTTCGCGCAGCAAGACCGAATTCGCGCCGCACTCCCCTGTCACGCTCACCGACATCCTAACGTCTGAGGTTCGACCGATGGTTCGCATCACCCTGCTCTTTACTGCACTCGCCTTCATGACCGCATGTGAGGCCAAGCCCAAGGTTCAAGTCGTCTGGGAGAAAGACGAAGACGAGAAGAAGCAAGAAGAGGCCCCAGGAACGAGCGAGGAAGACCTGCGCGCCGCCTATGAGAAGCGAATGAAGGACCGCGAAAACGCCCCTGAGCCAGAGCTCAACCCAGAGGAGCCGCGCGAGAAAGGCAAGCTCGTGTGGCGTATGGGCAAGGCGAAGCTGAACTCCATTTACAACGAGCGGGCGGAGATGATCGCGATGCTGAAGCGTATCAAGCTCGACGATAAGGGGGATAAGGCGGTCATCAAGAAGTGGATCAAGCCGCTCACTGAGTTTGGCATCGGCCGCTCAGTAGAGAGCATGGAGAAAGCCCCCGCTGAGCTGTGCAAGCTCATCTCTGATATCCGAGCCCCTACCAGCGAGATGATCGAGAAAGGCCGTGTGGAACTCGCCAAGCTCAAGAAGATCGAAGAGGCCCTCGTCGCTAAGCAAGAGGCCGGCGAAGATGTCCTGCAGCGTGAGTGGGACAAGTTCGAAAAGGAGCGAAAGAAGTGGTCACAGCCTGTGGGCGCCGGCAAGCGCCTTCAGTTGGTCGTGAAGTCTATCCTTGAGGAAGCGTTAGTCTTGGCCGAGTACGGACCGCGACGGATTCAGATCGGGCTGCGTGACTGCCTCACCAAGGTCGCTGAGAAGCCGCTTGAGCTCGACTTGGCCCAAGCTGTACTCGAGAAGGTCGTCAAGCGCTCGAAGTGGTACCGCGACCTGCGCACCGACTAAACAAGGCGCAACAGAGCGATAGAGCAAGCCTCGAAGACTCAGGCCAGCTCCCGTTAGGGGCAGGCCTGCTTAATCCCCGTCGCGCACGCCTCGGTGAGGAGCGCTTCGGCCTCATCGTCACGGTCCATCGTCTGCAGGAGGGCGGCCATCGTAAGCAAGGTCTGCGCATCACTAGGATAGCGCGCATGCATGCGCCCAAGGGCCTCGAGCGCACCGTCTTGATTTCCTCCATCGACCCGCGCCTTGATCAGGTTCTGAAGCGCCGCTTTGTTCCCGGGCTCGCGACGCAACGTCTCTTCAAATGCGTCGGCAGCCTCACCGTGTCGTCCACGACGAAGTGCGACGAGACCAAGCTCAAAGCGCGCTTTCGTGTTCGTAGGCTGAATCTCTAGCGCAACCCGGAGCGCCCTCAACGCCGAGCTATCTTGCCGTTGTGCAGAGAGCGCCATCCCCATCAAGTAATGAAGCTCTGCGTCCTTAGGCAACACCGCGATAGCCGCCTCATACGCCCGCACGGCGGAGCGGAGCTTGGTCGCCTTGTGCAGAGCGACCGCATAGTTACGCAGTAGAGATGGCGTGGCCTCCTCCCGGGCCTGCTTCACCGCGTCGCCATAGATGGCTGCAGCGCGGCGGTAATCACCGCGTTGAAACGCCGCATGCGCGCTTGCCTCCATACCGCTCAGCGTCAGCGGCTCGTCGGGCTCTGAAGCCACCCCTGAATTCGTATCGAGGGCGACCATCCGCTCGGGATTGCCGCCCTTCAGACGCGCCAACCCCTCTCGTGCCCTCAGGTTGTCCGGCGATAAAGACAGCGCGCGTCGATAGGTCTTGCGGGCCTCCATGAGCGCGCCGGTCTTCTCAAGCGACTGCGCCAAGGGGATCACGATGTCGAGGTCGTGAATCCTGAGCATCTTTTGGCCAATCTTTCTCCCGACGGTGATCTTCATATGGAGATTACCGTGAGCACGGGGCGCGGCTACCAGGTTGTCGCCGCCGATGAGCTGACAATTGCCCAAAAGCTTAAGGATCTCAGACGAATCACCCGCGCGTGATTGCACCTCGAGGAAAAACGGGATGGCGTCGGCACAGCGGCCATCGGTAGCGACAAGTACCCCAGCTTTTAGGTGCCCTGCGGACTTCACGCCGTCCTGACCATCCGCCGCTACGTACGCGGCCACGGCCTCTTTAATTTTCCCCTCGCTCGCCAGGGTGCTCGCCAGCAGCATGCGCAGCGCCCCTGTGTCATCCGCCTCTGTCGTCAGGGCCCGGTTCAACACACGCTGCGCTAAGGCCACCTGGCCGGAGCCAATCAAGGCCTCAGCTTTCAAACGCGCGACCTCCGCTGGATCAACCACAAGCGGCTCGGGCTGCGGGGGTGGCGGCACCTCAGCTCCCTGCGCCTTGCCAGCGGGTGCACCCGATGAGGCCACTTGAACGGATGGCGCCGCGGCGCGTTTGTCGGGCGATGCATCGTCGCCAGGCATCAGCGTCACGGTCAGCCCCACCGCACCGACGAGGCCCAACGCAAACCAAAGGCCTCGTCGACTTTTGGAGTTGGCGCGCTCCGCGCTGCCCGGCGTCATCCCAGCGGAGAGCAGGGCTTGCTCAACCGCGCGCTCCGCGCCCTCACGATCGACTGGGGCACGCTCGGTCGCGTTTGTCTTCCCCTGGGCGCCTTGCGCCTTGACCTGCACCCGCGCGCGAAGGGCATCCACCAAGTTCGCGCGGACCTCGTTGGGCCCAACATCCGCGAGGAGCTGCTGCTGAATCTCAGCTCGCAATGCAGCGGCATGGGGGATCCTGATCGCCGCACGAGGGGCCAACATACTCCGCACAAGGAGACTAATCGACTCCGGTAACTCAGGGACAAGATCGCGAGGATCAGGAGCGCTGCGCCGGCTTTGAAACCGCCCCAACGGCTCAGACGGGCTGGCGTAAGGAAGTCGACCTGTCAGCAGCTCGTAGACCAAGACCCCGAGGGCATAGATATCGTCCGCTGGGCCCGGTACCCGGCGATTCAAGACATCCGGCGAGAGGTAAATGGGCTCGTCCCAAAGCGCAGCTAGGCTGATTGTGCTGCTGTCTGAGTGTTCAAACAGGACACGCCCAGCGACATCGGGGCGTAAGAAGCGCACCGCACCGTTAGGTTCGACCAAGACGGTCTCTGATTGGATATTACCGTGGGCACAGCCACGCTGATGCGCCGCCCCGAGGGCTGCGGTCGCCTCGAGTAATAAGAGCCCCACCGTCCGCCAATCCCAGGGCCCGCGATGATCGAGGTGACGCCGAAGCGGCGTACCGTCGGTCGCCTGAGAGGTGTACCAGTAGATCTCCGAGGTTGGGGGAGAGACACGACGCGGCATCCCCAACAGCGGATGATCCAACGCCATAAGCCGGTTCATCGCCCGTTGATAGGCGCGTTGAAGCTCGGGATCTGGCGCGCCATCCTGGCCGTCGATCGCCGCGAGAGATTCGACAAGGGTGAGGAGCACCTTGACCCCTAGGTCGGTGTCCGTCGCCGCGTATTCATTGCCGGCTGCGCTCTCAGTGCGCAGCGCTGTCAGTCGATACGGACCTATGGTGCGTGTAGAGGTCAACGCGTTCTAGGCTAGGGTACTGGGCAGGGAGCGCAAGCGAGGAGCCCAAAGCAGGTCGGTTTCAATCGCCAAAGGTTAGCATTGATCGTCGAAAGAGAGTGCCCGTAAACTGTGTCGGTGGGGAGACACGCACAGCACGCTCTACCTGTCTTTAGAGGTGATGGACATCCGCTTGATCTCACGCGTCGCCAGCGGCGCGCGATCGGCGGACTACTCAGCGATCCGGCTACGCGCGGGCTCTTGACGAGCTGTGGTCTCGACCTGGTTCAAGAGGATCATGAGTACCGATTCCGGACCCTCAGTCTGCACACAGCGATCAACCAGTTGTGGCGCTCCTTTGAGGAGGCACCGCCGTGGGCACGCTCGCACCCACTTTTACGCCGTGATCTGCTCCGTTCAGCACTCGAGTCCGCCGGTACACTCGCCGCCAATGCGCCGCCCGAGATCGCCATGGCGTGCGCAGAGCAGGCCGCCGCGTTGCACCTGGTCGAGCCCCCATCAGAGCCCTCACGGGCACTGCTCGATCTGGACAACGTCGCCCAGACAGCCCCCGACACCCTGCTCCGCATGATCGACGCGGCGCTGCGAGAGGTGAAGCTCCCTAAGCCGACCTTGAAGCGAGCGCTCGTCCCCCTGCTCAACGACGACGACACCTGCGCAAGTGCGGCGCGACTGCTCGGACGCGCTGACGTCGCCGAGGCGGTCCCTGCCCTAGAGGCAGCACTGACTCAGGCCAGCTCTGACGAAGCGCGACTCGAGCTCCTGGGGGCGCTAATGCGGCTCGGAGATCGTCCGCGGGCGCTTGGGACGCTCCGCTCGATCGTCATCCATGGCTCGCCGAGCACAAGGCGGCGCGCGATCAGCCTCCTCGAAGAGGTCGCCAAGGTCGGTGACGTCGATGCGCTGCAGGAGACACTCCGCTCGGCGCAAACGACCGAGCGCATCCCCCTCGCAGGCCTGCTTTACCGACTGGGCGATCTGACCGCCTATCGCCACCTCAACGGTGCACTCAGCGCTCTGACTGAGGACAGCTCTCCCCGGCTCATCGAGTCCATATTGGACGAGCTTGAGGCCGTGGGTTCGCGGCGCTTCATCCCCGCGCTTGAGGCCTACGCCAAGCGCGAGGTCCGCCCCTGGTTCCTCAACCGCAGTCGCGCAGTCATTCGACACCTGAGGGCGTCAGGGTGTCATGAGCTCTCGCTTGCGAAGCTCCTCGAGAGCGCAGAAGAGGCGTGGAACAACCACGAGCGTCTAAGCGCGCTTGAATTCCTAGAGGAACTTCTGGCCCTTGAGAGCACCCACCCTCGAGGCCTCTATCTGAAGGCGAACTACCTTAAAGAGCAGGGCAACATCGCCTACGCCCTGCGCGTCGCTCAAGCCGCCGTCGCTGCGGCGCCGAGGGATTGGCGCGTGCAGCGCCTCTACGGCTCCCTGCTCTGGGATAAGGGGTCGGGTTCTCAGGCTCTCGATGCCTACGACAGGGCCCTGAAGTTAGAGCCCACCGACCCATACACTTGGTATTACAAGGGTTACGTCCTCTACCGTCTTGAGCGGCATGAAGAGGCCCTCCCCTGCCTGGACCGAGCGCTGAGCCTCAAGTCAGACGCGCCCTCTTTCTATAATCAGAAGGGGTTCTGTCTTGAGCGACTTGAGCGCTATGCAGAGGCTGCGCGGTGTTATCGGCGCAGCCTGCGCTTGTCCCCTGGGGACCTTTTCACGCGTGAGTACTTGGGCCAAGCCCTTCAGACCTGTGGAGAGCTCACAGAGGCATTGAGCTGCTTTGACATCGTATTGGCGGGGTCACCTCGTCGGGAGGAGGCGCTCTTTCGGCGCGCCTCACTGCTCTCGTCACTCGAGCGCTGGGAAGAGAGCGCAGCGGCCTTTGGACGCTACCTCAAGATCCGCACAGAGAGCTTCAATGCGTGGTTCAACCGCGGTCTATGCTTGCGACACACCGCCCAATGGAGCGCCGCCAGTGAGTGCTTTGAGCGTGCCGTATCGCTCCGGCCCTCAAGCGTCAGCGCGCGCCATCAGTTGGAGTTCTGTCGCCGACAGTGATTGGACACCCTGACGTTCCTCAAACGTCACCTCTCGGTACGGGCGCATTCTGAGGAGCGGTGTTATCGTGCATGGGAATCCAGAAGGAACATGCCATGAGCCTTGCCGAGTTTATTAAGACAAAGATCATCGCAACCCTGGGCCCCGCGACCGAATCTCAAGAGCAACTTGAGAGATTGGAAGAGGCCGGGGTCGACGTGTTTCGGCTCAACATGAGCCACATGTCGCTGGAGCACGCAGACGATCTCGTCGCGCGTATCCGCTGCATCACCGATCACGTCGCCATCTTGCTCGACCTCGCAGGCCCCAAGATGCGCCTGACGGACCTTGAGGCGCCCTTCTCGCTCGCAAACGGCGACACGATCACCTTACGAAACTCGGACGGCACCTCGACGAAAGACATGCTCTGCGTCCCTGTCGATGGCCTGATGGACTGCCTGAAGGAAGGGCACCGTGTCCTCATCGACGATGGCCGCGTCTGGCTCGAGGTCAGCGAAGAGGTTCAAGACGGCGTCGTGACTGCCAAGGTCCTGAAGGGTGGTCCGATCAAGTCACGGAAAGGCTTAGCGGCCCCAGACTCTCGATTCACGCCAGCCTGTTACCTCGACGAAGACGACATCGCGGTCCTGCACTTCGCGGCCAAACGACAGGTCGACTTCGTCGCCGCCTCCTACGCCAGCCGAGCCGAAGACATCGTCGCCGTCCGAGAAGGGCTGGGGAGTGACTCAGACGTCGGTATTATCGCCAAGATCGAGAGCCGGGTTGGGGTCGAGAACGCTGACGCCATCCTCAGCGCGGCCGACGGCATCATGGTCGCCCGTGGGGACCTGGGCGTGGAGCTGCCCCCCGAAGAGGTCCCCCTCATTCAGAAGCAACTGATTAAGAAGTGTAACGCTGCCTCCAAGCCAGTCGTCGTCGCCACCCAGATGCTCGACAGCATGATCCACAGTCCTGTGGCGTCACGGGCAGAGACCAGCGATGTCGCCAACGCTATCTTGGACGGCACCGACGCCGTCATGCTCTCGGCCGAGACCTCGATCGGCGAGTACCCCATCGAGGCCGTCAAGACCCTGGGGAAGATCTCGCGCCACGTCGAGCACGAGGTCTCCCTCTTCCGTGAGGACCTCTTCAAGCGCCCCTCGAGCACCAAAGACGAATTCGTCTGCAAGGCAGCGGCTCGGGCCGCGAGAGAACTCGGGGTCAAGGCCATTGTCGCCTTTACGTCAAGCGGGTCGACCGCGCGGCGCGTGGCGGCCTACCGCCCACGAGTCCCTGTCGTCGCCACCTCTCCGAGTGACCGCGTCGCCCGACGGCTCGTCATTCAATACGGGATCTATTGCATCCAAGCGGAGCACATCGGGCGCTACGACGTGATGCTCCACAAGAACCTCGCGAAGCTCATCGAGCACGGCTTGCTTGAGGGTGACGACCTCATCGCGGTGATTGGCGGTGTCCCGGTGGGTAAGCCTGGGACGACGAACATGATCCACACGGGCACCGTGTCCGAGCTGATGGACCTCGGATAAGCCCCTCAGCGAGGCTCAGTCGCAGCAGCTCTTGGTGGGCGGCTCGGGCTCCGGCGTAGGGCAACACGAGGTGGGCGCAGGCTCAGGTTCCGCGCAGCAGCTCGTGACCGGTTGATCGCTGCATGGCTCACCGTCGAGGTGGACGTGCTGATGCTCCGGGACGACCTTCGCGATGAGCGCCCGAGGACCGCGGCGCAGCAGCGCCGAGAAAGTGAGCAGCGTTAACGCGACCAAGCAAATGATCTGAAGCAGGCTGAAGCCGTGCTCATGAGACATGCCCTCACCGGCGACCCCCGAGAGCGTCGGCCCCCAAGCGTTCGCCAGCCAACCAAGCCCACAAGCCATGACCGCCATCGACACCCCAAAGACGATCGCAGTGCGACGGTTGTGGAGCGAGGAGAGGAGCCCAAAGGTGACGATATTCGTAGCCGGGCCTGTCAGGAGGAAGGCGATCCCTGCCCCGGGAGAGAGCCCACTAAAGAGGAGCATCGCCACAATCGGCGTCGACCCTGACGCGCAAACGTACACAGGCATCCCCATCAAGCCAGCGAGCGGCACCTGCACCCACGGGGAGAGGTCTCGGAGACCGCTCGCATCCAATAAGGGCTCAAGGACTGCCGCGATGCCGAGACCGACGACGATCCAGGGCATGACATCCTCCACCAGATCCTCAAGGCCGTACCTCAGGCCACTCATGAGTCTCTGCGGCAGTGGTGAATCCTCTTGGAAATCGAGGCCAACCTGATCGGTCTCGGCGACCCGTGGAGGGATGACGCGGACGGTCATCACCGCCACCACCCAGGCCGCCGCGATCGCGCACACGACGCGTAGCAGCGTCATCTCCATCCCGAGGAGTGGCACGGAGATCAGCACCGCACCGAGGCCGATCTCGGGGGTCGCGACCAAGAACGCCAGAGCTGCAGCGGCGGGGGTCCCGGCTCGGATCAGGCTCTCGTAGAGGGGCACTACACCACAGCTACAGATCGGCAGAGGTAAGCCGAACGCCATCCCTCGGAAGGCCTGGCTCATCGCGTTGCCTCTGCCCAACCAAGCGAGCAGCCTTGCGCTCATCAAAACCCGGAGCAACCCGGCGCCCACAAACGCAGCGATGAGCGCCGGGGCGCTCTCTGCGGCTAAGGCCAAGAAGGTGTCGGAGACGTGCGTCTCATGAATCGCTGACTCGGCGCCGTGACGCTCACCGCTCTGGATCGCGAGGATGACAGTGCCGAACCCGACGAGCAGCCCGCCGACACTCGCGAACCTCGCCGTGCGCGCAGTCATACCAGGACCATGTGGGGGGTGTACCAGCACCACATGTAAGAGGAGACCGGCGACCAGCGCTTCAAACATGGCCAGACTAAACGCATCGAGTTGCCCGAGCAATTCGTGGCCCAAGCCAAACCCGGCGAGGGTCATCAAGGCGACCATTGCGGCGAGCCCTAAGACCTTTACGCGGGACCAAGAACGCGGCGCGAGCCATGCGATGACGAACCCGACTGGCAGTCGATGAAAGAGCACCGCGAGGGCCATCGACTCCGCGTTGGCGCCATCGCTGTCCAACACGTAAAGCGCTAATGCGCTGCCATCGATCGCGGCATGAATCGCTAGCCCGGCCACCACCATCGCGACCAGCGCATTCCCACCGCCGTGCTCATGCGCGCCTTCGGATCGTCGCTCGATCCAGGTCGGCACAACCATGCCGAGCGCGATCGCACCGAGCGCCCAGAAGGCGCCAGCCTCCAAGCTATGGGGGATAAGCTCCAAGCAGACCACAGCGCCCACAGACGCCAGGACAAACCCATCAAGCGCTGCGATAAGCCAACCACGACCATGGGTCAGTGGTGCCGCCAAGGGCCCAATAAAAAGCGCCAGAATGCTGAGGATAAGATAGCTCACGAATGTCCTGTACCACAGCGGCACCAAAGACAGCACGCGAGGCTCTCTCAAACGCTAAGTTTCGAACGCTCCAAGCCCCGCAGCCGTCGCGAGGGGCGACGCCGATGAAGTAGAGCGCTCCAGGACAAAGGCAGGCTACAATGCGTACTCGGTCACACGTGGGAGCAGTGCATCCTTGCTCAGAGCCACGATGGCCGGCACGATGGATCCATGATGGAGCGCAACCTCTGCTCGTTAATGCTCACCATGGTCGTCGCGCTCGCGGGCTGTGAAGGTACGATCACCCCCGGCACCGCAGGTGAGCAAGTCGATGCTGGCACCACGGAGACGCCCACCGATGTGTCTTCGCCCCCTCGCCCGGGCACCCTTGGGGATATCGTTCCAGCACAAAGCGATGATGACACAAATGAACCGCTCGCCCCTGAGGATGCGGACTCGGATAGCGACTCCGACGACTCAGAGGGCACGTCTGGTGGACCTGTCATCCGACCACCTGATCGCCCATCCCCGGATACTGACACCGAGCCTCCTCCTGAGGATGCTACCCCCCAAGACATCGGCCCTGAGGCGAGTTGTCTCGACGATTCAGACTGCGCCGACGGCGGACCCTGCACCCATGGCGTGTGCTACGAAGGGGCGTGCGTTCAAGTCATGCACTCAGAGGCCTGCGACGACGGCGATGCCTGTACAGAGGGCGACCAATGCGTCCAAGGCAGCTGCGTAGGGGAGCCCACCGGCTGCGATGATGGTGACCCATGCACGGTCGAGGACAGCTGCGAGGACGGCGCGTGTGAAGGCACGCCGATGGTCTGTAACGATGACAACAGCTGCACGGACGATGTCTGCTACCAAGGAGAGTGCAAGCACCTGGTGAACGAGCTGCCGGAGTGTGCCTTGAGCGTCGAGATCTTCGAGCCCAGCCGGGCAGCGACCTTGGTCAACCAGAGCAGCCTGATGGTCGTCGGCGAAGTCAACGCCCCCGCCGGCGGGCTTGAGGAGCTCACGATCAACGGGGTCCCCGTCGACGTCAATGCGAGCGGCACCTTTGTCCACACCATCACGACGCGCACTGGCATCAACATACTGATCGCCGAGGCGAGCGACAGCTTCGAACGGTCGGCGCGCGTCGTCCAAGCCTTTGCGCATGGCCAGGATGTCTTGCCACCTGGGAGCACTAATCAGCCTGCCGTTTTGGACGGAAGTCTCCTCGCATGGCTGGACCGCGCCGTCTTCGACGACGACGACATCTCCGACATGGATGACATCGCGACCCTCGTTCATGAGGTCATCGATGGCTTTGACCTCAACGCTGTCCTTCCCGATCCCCTGCTCGCAGAGGACGACAAGCCGAGCTTTGGCTGGTGCACCTGGGACGTGGCGGTCTCCGACATCTCCTTAGACCTAGAAAGCGTCGCGCTCTACCCCGTCGTCGATGGCCTCGCCCTGAAGATCACGTTTACGGACTTCTATGCCTGGGTGGCTGCGACCGCAGGGGGCGTCTGCCCGGACGCCATCGGATCGGCGACGAGCGAGGCGATCACCATCCGTGGCGCCCTCGATGTCGCCATCGGCGCCAACGGAATTGACGTCGATCTGACCACCCTGACCGTGGATATCGACGAGATCGAGCTCGACATCCAGGAGGGCGTCGGCCAGC
Source organism: Myxococcota bacterium (assembly GCA_049602155.1). Lineage (GTDB taxonomy): Bacteria > Myxococcota_A > UBA9042 > PHBI01 > JBMYRH01 > JBMYRH01. The sequence goes on from JBMYRH010000001.1 coordinate 471,261, forward strand.
TCTTCGACTGGGTCATCAACTGGTTTGAAGACGACCTCACCTTGATTGTGAAAGAGCAGTTTGAAGCACAGGTGGCCCAGCAAGTCGTGCCTCTGCTCGCCGGCTTGCTCGAGACCGTCGCGGACTTCACCTATGAGTTCGAGGTGCCGGCGATACCACCCAACACGACCACCTTGCCGATGAGCCTCGTCATCAACCCCAGCCAGGCCGTCCTCACCCCGGATGGCCTTGAACTGGCGCTCTCCGGTGGATTTGGGGTCGCCAAGGGGATCACCCACACAAGCCCGGGTTCACTCATTGGAGGGTGCGTCGGAGTCGATGACAGCTCGGCCGGGGCGAGCTGCCTCGGCGCCTGCGGTGACGAAGCCCCCTCGGGCTGTCGCTGCGACGCCGCCTGTGTCGGCACTGGAGAGTGCTGCGCGGACTACTGGACCATCTGTGGGGATGCGCCAGCCAACGGGCTCGGTGAATGTTGCAGCGCCTCGATGACTTCGGGGTGCAGCGTCAACAGCGCCTGCGAGGGGTGCATCTGCGACGCCGACCCCTACTGCTGTGACAACAACTGGGACGCCATATGCGCCACCAGCGCGGCGAACGAATGTGAGACAGCGTGCGGCTGCGGGTCGCAGTGTTGCCAGACCAACCCCATCGGAGACGCTGGCTGCATTGTGGAAGCGTGCGAAGACTGCGTCTGCAACGTCGACCCCTATTGCTGCGAGTTCGAGTGGGACGCCATCTGCGCCACAAAGGCCGAGAGTGAGTGCGACGGCGCCTGCCAGTGTGGAGAGACGTGCTGCCAGCAAGAGGGCCCTATGGGCTGCGCCTCCGACGCCTGCGAGAGCTGCATATGTGCCCTCGACTCCTACTGCTGCGAGACCACGTGGGACAGCTTGTGCGTCAACGCTGCACAAGACGAGTGTGTGGAGGACTGCGGGTGCTATGCCGGACAGAGCGGGCTAGTGGGCTCCCCGTTAAAGCACAACTACCCCATCGAGCTGATGGCCCCGGAGGCCATCATGAACCGCTTCTTCTTTGCCGTGTGGTGGGGCGGACACATGAACATCAACGTCGACAACGCGCAGCTCGCCGAGACCGTCGGCGACCTGGGGCTGCCAGGCCTCTCGCTGACTGTAGACCCTCACTTGGCGCCGATCGTGACCGGCTGCACAGACAGTGGTGGCTACGAGCTGCAGCTCGGGGACGTCCTCATGAAGGCGAACTTTGAGCTCCTGGGCAGCATCCAATCAGTGACCTTCTACGCCAGCGCCCGTGTCGGCGTCACACTGCAACTTGTCGAGACCGACGAGGGCCTCAACACGATCGGCATCGAGATCGGTGAGGTGATCGAGGCTGTCGCTCAGCTGGTGGACACCTCCGGCGACTCGCCGCTGCTAGAGAACATCGACCATCAGTTCATCGAGACCGCGCTGAGTGAACTCTTCATCTCGGAGTACCTGACCGGCATCGGCGCTTCGATCCCCACCAAAGTGATCGATCTCTCAGACTACGTGCCGGGGCTCTCTACGGGCGCCACAGTGACCTTCGACCCTGTGCACTTAGAGGTCCTTGGAGCGGCTGCAATCCTTGGCGGGAAGATCACCGCTGTGCCGTAGAGCGCGGGCGACGTCCTCGCCCCTCATGAGGCGATTAGTTACACCAGAAGGCGGGGGGCTCCGCGTTCCACGTGCACCCCATCCCTTCGCACTCCTCTTGCCCGATGCAAGTGCCACAAGACTCGAGGCTGCAGGGCGCTGGGCAGCTTGAGGTGTAGCAAGAGATGTCCATGATGGCGCAGTTCTCCGTACACGCGTCGGCCTCGGGCTGCCACGTCCCGCCAGACGCAATGCAGGCCTCGCAGGGGTCGGGCTCACCCTCGACGTCCTCGCCCGAATCCGCCTCGCTCCCCGTATCTTCCTCGAGCGTGGCATCCGCCACCGTCGCCGTGTCGGCCTCAGCGACGTCCTGCACGGACATCATCGTGTCTTCAGCAGGGACCACATCGTCGAGAGCCCCGCTGTCCTCTGCCTCAGCTACATCGTCAGACGCTGCGTCTAAGTCATGCTGGGTCGTATCAGCATCGTGTGCCGCGACGTCTGACTCGGGCAGGAGCGCGTCCTCTGAGGCCACGTCGTCGTCGACTGGCTCCGGCGTCACGTCGCCCTTCGAGCCACCCTCTTCTGTGTCTGCCACCGTCGTGACGTCCGTCGTGGGCTCTGCCTCGACAGAGTCGGCCATGGAAGCGACGCTCACATCGGTGCTTTCTGCCTCGGCGGCCGTGTCGGCGTCGCCACCACATGCCGTCGTCAAGACGAGGGCGAGCCCCACACTACACATCACTGCACGCATATCACTTCTCCGGTCCCGTAGACCTTTCCATTATCTGCGGCCCCCCTGACCTGGTCAAAACCTGTCGATTAAAAGGGGTTGTCCCTCGACGACAGCCAGCATGGTGATTACAAGGTGGGGTGTGAGTGACTATTACGACATCTTAGGGGTCGGGCGGCGCGCAAGCACCGAGGAGATCACCCGAGCTTACAAAGCGCTCGTGGTGAAGTTCCACCCTGACCGGCACGAACAAAACGATCTCAAAGAGCTCGCGGAAGAGAAGCTTAAGCAGGCAAATGCAGCCTACCAAGTGCTCTCGAACCCCCAGCGCAGGCGCCTGTATGACGCAGGTCGAATGCAGCCGGGCGTGGCTGGGGCTGGGGCTCAATCCGTACAAATCACCCCCGAGACGCTGCTCAAGAAGGCGCTGGTGACCGGAGCGTGGATCGTCGGTGTCCCTCTGATGTTTCGTCTGTCACACAATCCGCCGCTCTTCTTGGCGATCTTGGGCGGTGTCTTCGCCTGGCGGTTTTGGCGGAAGCGGAAAAATGCGACCACACCTGGAGAATAGCAGTGGACGTTGTGTCTGAGCGTGCTTCGGGTTAGTGCCAGAGACACAGAACGATAAAAGAGGCGAACGATGGCAGATTACGAGTGGCCCGGCTCCGGTCAGAACGGCAGCCAGCGACCAGAAATAGAGATTAACGTCGATCCTGGGCAGCTGCTGCCCATGATCTGGGGGATCGGCGCCTTGGCGCTGATCGCGTGGGCGGCGACGACCTCATACTTCACCGTGGAGGCCAACGAAGAGGCCGTGGTGTTGAGGCTCGGGACCGTCGACTACGTGGCCGGACCAGGCTTCCATGCCAAGCTGCCGTTCGGCATCGACATGGCCTACAAGGGCGCCGTGAAGACGGTCCATCAGGCCGAGTTCGGCTACCGGACAGTGAGCGCGGGTGTGAAGAGCCAATTCGACTACGCGAGCCCCGAGGTGGTGGCCGAGGCCACCATGCTGACCGGCGACCTCAACCTCGTCATGGTCAACTGGGAGGTCCGCTGGAAAATCAAAGATCTCGAAGACTTCCTCTTCGAGGTGCGCGATCCCGTCGCGACCCTTCGAGATGTCTCGGAGGCGGTGATGCGTACCGAGATCGGTGACCGCTCCGTGGATGAGGCGCTGACCCTCGACCGTACGGTCATCGAGAACACCGTCGCGAGCAAGATGCAAGGGCTCCTCGATGGCTTCAAGTCGGGTGTCCACGTGGTCAAAGTGAACCTGAAGCGCGTCGACCCACCGGACGCCGTCCGTGACGCATTCAACGCAGTGAACCGCGCCATCCAGGTCCGCGACCGCATCGTGAATGAGGCAGAGGGTGAGCGGAACAAGAAGATCCCCGCCGCGCGTGGTGAAAAAGAGCGCGCCATCAAAGAGGCTGAGGGCTACAAGCTCGGACGCTTGAACCGCGCCAAAGGTGAGACAGAGGCATTCCTGTCTGTCTTGAAAGAGTACGAGAGCGCCAAAGACATTACCCGTCGGCGCCTCTACTTGGACGCGATGGAGAAGGCGCTCCCCAAGGTCGGAGACCTGACACTCGTCGACGGCGAAGGGAGCGGAGTCTTAAAGCTCCTCGACCTCACGCGTAAGGAGGGCAAGTAGATGACACCCAGGAAATGGATAGCACTCACCGCGGTCGCAGCGGCGCTCATCGGCGTCGGGAGCACATCGCTCTATGTCGTGCCGGTCTACCAGTACGCCATCGTGACCCAGTTCGGCCGCGTGGTCGCCACAGACACCGAGCCTGGCTTGCACTTCAAGGTCCCCTTCATCCAGACCGTCAGTCGCATCGATCGGCGGCTGCGTGAGTGGGATGGTGAGCCAAGCGATCTCCTGACGATCGACAAAGAAAACATCGAGGTAAACACGTGGGCGCGTTGGCGCGTCACGGACCCTCAGGTCTTCTATGAGGCGCTGCGCACAGAGACCGCAGGTCAAGGTGTACTCGACGGCTTGGTCGACGCCTCGGTTAAGAACGTGATCTCCAGCCAGACGCTGATGGAGGCCCTCCGAAGCTCGGAGCGGCGCCTGAAGTACACGGCGGATGAGTTGGAGGCGGCAGAAGCCGCCAAGAAGGTCATGATTAAAGAGGGCCGTGAGCAGATCGTGGACGAGATCTTGAAGCAAGCTGCGACCCAGACCGAGGGCGAGTACGGCTTTGAGATGACCGGCCTTGAGATCAAGCGCTTCAACTACGTGCGCCCCGTCATCCCGAAGATCTACGAGCGCATGCGCTCAGAGCGCATCCGTATCGCCAACCGCTACGAGTCCGAGGGGCGCGAGCGTGAGGCGAAGATCTTGGGCCAGATGACCAAGGACCTGGAGGAGATCGCCTCTGAAGGTTACCGCGACGCGACCACCGTGCGCGGCTCAGCGGACGCTGAGGTCCTCAAGATCTACGCTGACGCCTACAGCCAAGACTCGGACTTCTATTCGTTTAGTCGAAGCCTAGAGATCTACCCTGAGGCCTTCGGCTCAGGCACACAGATGGTGCTCGACACCGAGAACAACGCGCTGCTCAAGCACCTCAAGAGCCCAGGGGCGAGCCCCACGGCTTCCCGCCCGAAGCTGGTGCCCGCGGCGCGCTAACCCGAAGGGCTCAAAGACAGCTGCCGCTGTCCGGTCCAATGCACGCGTCCCCTGCGCAGACGATGTCTGCGCAGGGATCGCACGTGCTGCATGCTTGCGCCCGCTAACCCTCAGGGCTCAAGGGCAACTGCCCTTGTCAGAGCCGACGCAGGCATCAAAGTCGCTACATGTTTGCGCCCGCTAACCCTCAGGGCTCAAGGGCAACTGCCGTTGCCGGCGCCGACACGGGCGCCCCATGCGCAGACATCGTCTGTGCAAGGGTCTCCGTCACTGCACGTCTGCACCCGCTAACCCTCAGGGTTCACGGGCAACTGCCGTTGTCGGTGCCGACACAGGCGCCCCCTGCGCAGACATCGTCTGTGCAAGGGTCTCCGTCACTGCACGTCTGTGCCTCGGGGCAGACGACCTCAGCCTCACACGGGCAGTGGACACCGCTCGCGCTGCCCGTAGCGTCCCCGGTGCCACCAAAGGCTCCAAGGTTGGGGTAGCACCCATTAGGCTCAGGCTCTTGGCACACGTTCGTACTCGCCTTGCCCGTATCCACTGCTGGGGAGCCCGTCTGCAGCCTGAAATCTCCTTGCTCAGGCGCCACAAAGAGCGGATCAGCCGGGAAGCACTGGTTGACGCTGGTGTTGACCAACATTTCGCCATCAGCGTCGCTCGGGCAGTCGTGAAAGAGTGAATACGCCACGCTTAAGAACCCGGAGTTATCAGACTTGTTCGCGATACAGCTGCCATCCACTGTTGACATGATGCTGTTCAACACGGAGAGCGACCCCTGCTGTTCCGCCCCGCCGTAG
>JBMYRH010000002.1:0-132473 GCA_049602155.1 Myxococcota bacterium
CCTCAGCAGCGTCGTCGCCCTCAGCAGCGTCGTCGCCCTCAGCAGCGTCGTCGCCCTCAGCAGCGTCGTCGCCTGAGTCAGCGTTCGCACAGTCAGCAGCCGCAGCAGCCGCAGCAGCCATGCCCTCGGCGGTGGTGCAGTCGCCAGCGTCGTATGCAGCGGCCATGCAGTCGTACATTGCGTCGGTGCTGGCGTCATCGACACATGCGGGTGCCTCCTCGCCCTCAGCCTCAGGAGCTTCCATGTCCATTGCGGCCATGTAAGCCTCACCGCAGGCGCCTGCGGAGTCTGCAGCAGCTTGGCAAGCGCTTCCGCCGCCACATGCGATTCCAGTCAATGCAAGGCTACCAGCGGCGATTGCCATGATAAACGTCTTCATAGTCTCTCTCCTTGAAAGCGGTGGCGCTGCCACCTCAATAGTCCGTAAAAACGGGGGGCTGAAAGCCTCCCTCCACTTCTAGGTAGCCTCGGCTACCGCGTTCAGTTGCCGGCACGTATGGCACGGATGGTGCAGGTCGGCAAGAGGACCGAACCTGTTTTTTCCATTGAGAAGGGTGCGCAGCTGGGGGGGGGACGACCTCTCAAAGCTCTAAATGAACTCGGGCGGTTCCGGTGTGAATACGACCTATTCGAGCCACTACGGGGCAGCCAGCGTCTTGGAGGTCGAGACAGACAGTGTCGACATTATCCGGGGCGATGGCAGCCAAGAGTCCTCCCGATGTCTGGGCGTCTGCCATGAGCAAGGCGTCGGCCTGTGAGACCGCCGAGGTGTCGACCTGGTCACCGGCGGCCGTGAGGTTGGCTCGAGAGCCGCCCGGGAAGATGTCGGCGTCTGCCAAGCGGCGCGCTCCAGGGAGCAGTGGGACGGACCCGACCGAGAGACGTGCATCGCAGTCCGAGTCCCCGAGCATCTCGAAGAGGTGGCCGAGCAGCCCGTAGCCTGTGACGTCGGTCAGTGCATGAACAGCGGCATGGTGCCGCGCGAAGACCTCACCGGCTGTTCGGTTGAGGGTGGCCATCGTCTCCGTCGCTTCTTGCGCTTCCTCGGGGCTCGCCAGTCCACGCTTCAGCGCCGTGGTCACTACACCGGTCCCGATGGGCTTGGTGAGGATGAGGACATCGCCGTCTTGGACCCCGACGTTGCCGAGGATCTCATCTGGGTGCACCACGCCGACGACCGCGAGCCCGTACTTTGGCTCGTCGTCCTGAATAGAGTGGCCGCCAAGCAACACGGCGCCAGCGGCGGTGATGGTTGACTGCCCCCCGTCGAGGATCTGACCCAGGACCTCCATCGGCAGCGTGTCCGTCGGGAAAGCGACGAGGTTCAGCGCGACCAGAGGCTTTGCGCCCATCGCCCACACATCACTCAGGGCATTGGCTGCAGCGATGCGACCGAAGTCGAACGGATCGTCGACGATAGGGGTGAAGAAGTCGGTCGTGACGACCAACGCTTGATCGTCGTTGAGCAGGTACACGCCAGCGTCGTCTTTAGTGGCCGTGCCCACCAGAATATTGGGATCGTCGATGAGGGGTATCCGGCGCAGGACCTGCGCGAGCTCCGAGGAGCGGAGCTTGGACGCTCAACCGGCTTTGCGGGCCAGTTGAGTGAGCTTGACGTCAGTCATGGGTTCTCTTTGAGTCGAGGTGTCATGCAGTCGCTCGGATGAACGCCAGCGTATTGCAGCATAGCGGGTTTAATCTGCGGTTGCGACGGGACGTTGCCTGGGGCACGCTCAAATGCACAAACGTAAGGGATGGACATGACGACACAGAGCGACCGAGCGATCCGAGCGATGACCGATGACGGTGCCTTTCGCGTGATCGCGGTGCGGATGACGGACACGGTCGCGGAGGCGATCCGGGTCCAGGGAGCGACGGGCACGGACGCCACGCTCTTCGCCGAGCTGATGGTCGCCACTGTGCTCACACGCGAGACCATGTCCCCTGCGCACCGGACGCAAGCATCGATTCGAGACGGCTACGGCGGTCAACTCTTCGTCGACTCACACCCGGGCGGGATGACCCGCGGCGTACGCACACCACCGAATAACGACGCGCCGCACCTCAAAGTGGACGAGGGCTCCCTGCTTAAATGTGTGCGGGTGCTCTACTCCGGTGAGCTGCATGAGAGCATCACGGCCATGCCCGCCAGTGGTGATGTCTCAGATGCGTTCATGGGGTACATGCAGATCTCCGAACAGGTGTCCTCCTTCATCCGCGTCGCTTGCGTGATGGAGGCGGGGCAAGTGCGCGCCTGCGGTGGTTTTATCGTTCAGCTCTTGCCCGATGTGACCCGTGAGCCTCTGGATGTCCTGACGCGACGCCTCGAAGGGATCGGCGACTTTGGGGCCGACCTGCGGACCGTCGATGCGAACCCTGAGGTGCTCATGGAGAGCCTGCTCGATGGGTTTGAGCACACCATCTTGGACCGCGCGGACCTCCGCTTCGGTTGCCTCTGCGACTCGACCCGTCTGTTGAGCGCTGTGGCAGCGCTGGGGCGAGATGACGTGGAGGAGATCATCGCGCGGGGTGAGCCGCTGCAGATCTCATGTGACTATTGTCACTCTGTCTACGAGATGTCGCCGCATCAGTTGACCAGCTTGCTCGAAGCAAGCTGAGTTTCTGCCTCGCTCAGAGTTCGCAGCTCTCAGGTCCCAGACCTGCGACGGGCTCGGGGAGCGGGGTCTGTGTGATGTCTTGAAGGGTGCAGCCGAGGGCGTTTGGGTTCTCGCAGCAGCAGAGCAGTTTGTCGACGTGAGCTTGGTATCGCGTCTGCCATTCAGCTTCGTTGGTAGGGCTGTGGATCGGATCGGCGGGGGGCATCAGGACTCGCGTCTCGAAGGGCAGATCCGGCGATTGACCAGGCTGCGCAATGTCTCCGGTGTAGTAGCGACTGAAGAGGTCGCAGCCCATGGCCCCGCCGATCCGGTGGCAGGTGGTGCAGAGTTGGGGTTCGTAGCCCTCTTCTCCTTTTACGGGCGTCGTTGAGAGGGCCGTCGGGGGGTTGCGAGCTTGGTGTGCAGCGCCTGTTCTGCTCGCGAGATAGTAGGGGCGAGTGGTGTCATGGGGCGGCAGCACGTTTAGGCCATGGATGTGTCCGCTGCGGATGAAGGGATCGCTGTCATGGCAGCTGGCGCAGTGCGCCTTGCCGCTCATGAGCACGGGGGGATGCCACAGCACTGGTGCGCTCTGCGTCAGGTACCAGTCCGGCACGTCATCTGGGGGGCTCGGTGAGGGCAGGTCTGTCCGCGCGGGTGGTGTGGGATCGTCTGGCATCACGATGTGTCCACCATAGGTGTCTTGCACCCGCTCAAAGAAGCACGTCGCGCCGTTAGAGGTGTTGGTGAGGATGAGGCCGAGGCTCTCAAAATTGAACAGCGCTTCGAAGTTCTCGCGTGTCGGCGTCGCGTCAAAGGCAGCGCGTCGCCCTGCCTTATCAAGGTGGCTGCTGAAGCCACGTTGACGGCAGAACAAGACCGCATTCACATCTTCGCTGACCTGCCGATTGAGGATGAACGAGTAGTTGGCGCAAGGTTCGCCATCGCCGATCCAAGAGGGGTTGTCACAGCCGATCTTCCCAGCGACGAGCGCCTCATAGGTCGCTGCATCAGGGGGGTGTCCGTTGACGGTGATCGGGATCTCGACGCCATCGAGGCAATTCATCGGGGCGAGGGGCGTCGTAGGCAGCCCCATCTCTTCCTTGCAGTGTTGTGCATAGAGGCCGAGATCAAAGGACTCGGCTTGGAGCACAGCGTCGTGCGGCGGATCTGATGCACAGCCGAGTAGAGCGGCCGCGCAGAGCGTCGCGACCCAGTGCCTCACCCAGCGCCTCGTCGCCGCCCGCGCCCTTTACGCTTGGCGACGTCGGCGTCGAGGTGATCGTCGGCGCAGTGTATGAGGTACTCCTCGTAGCCGCCGCGAAAGTCACGAATCCCGTCAGGCGTGATCTCGATAATTCGCGTCGCCACTTCGCTGACAAACCAGCGATCATGGGAGACGAAGAGCACGGTGCCCTCGTAGGCGCAGAGCGCCTTGGCGAGCCCCGCGATGCCCTCGAGATCCAAGTGGTTGGTCGGCTCGTCGAGCACGAGGGTGTTCGGGTGGGTCACAGACAGGCGCGCGAAGATGAGCCGCGCTGCTTCGCCGCCCGAGAGGTTCCCGATGCGCTTGTGTGCTTCATCTTGGGAGAAGAGCACCCGCGCGAGGTGCCCGCGGACAAAGCCGACAGTCGCGCCGGGGCAGAATTGCCAGAGCCACTCATGGAGTTCGGTCCGCTCGGCGCCCTCGAGCTCATGGTGGTCCTGGGCGAAGTACCCGATGTGGACCTCATGGCCCCACTCGGTGACGCCAGCGTCCTGGGTGACCTCGCCCATCGCGATCTTCAGCAGCGTGGACTTGCCGATGCCGTTGGGGCCGATGATCGCGACGCGGTCGTCTCGTAGGACGTTTAGCGAGACGTTCTCTAGCACCTGCTTGTCGTCGTAGGCCTTGGAGATGCCCTCGACCTCAAGGGCTACCTTGCCGCTGGGGCGGTTGGGTTTGAAGGAGAAATTAGGCTCACGCCTCGAGGTCTGCGGGAGCTTCTCGATGACGATCTTCTCCATCTGCTTCACGCGACTTTGAGCTTGGCGCGCTTTGGTCGCCTTGGCCTTGAAGCGCTCCACGAAGGCCTTCTTGTGCGCGATCTCCTTCTCTTGCTTGGCGATCTCCGCCTCTTTACGCTCGCGGTGCCCTGATTTCGCGGCGACGAAGGCCGAGTAGTCGCCGGTGTAGAGGAGCGCTCTCTCGTAGTCCACGTCGATAATGTGGGTGCAGACGTTGTCGAGGAAGCGGTGGTCATGGCTCACCACGACGACGCAGCCTTCAAAGTCCTCGAGGAAGGTCTCCAACCAACGGATCGACAAGATGTCGAGGTGGTTGGTGGGCTCGTCGAGCAGCAGCACGTCGGGTAGCGAGGCGAGGACCTGGGCGAGGAGGACCCGGAGCTTAAACCCACCGGAGAGCACTGAGAGTGGCTCGCGGTGAATTTCAGAGGGGATGTTCAGGCCCTCCAAGATCTCCCCGGCTCGCGCGTCCAAGGAGTAGCCGTCAAAGCGGAGGACGACGTCCTCAAGCTCGGCATAGCGGTCGGCGTCGAAGTGGGTCTCGGCGTTGGCCAGGACCTCCTCCTTCTCCTCCATCGCACTCCAGAGCTCTTCGTTGCCCATCATGACGACGTCGAGGATCGGGACGTTCTCGTAGGCGAAGTGATCCTGCTTGAGCACCCCGAGGCGCGCGCGCCGTGGGACGCTCACGTCCCCAGTGCTCGCCTCTTCGTCGCCTGAGAGGATGCGAAGCAGGGTCGACTTCCCCGAGCCATTCGCGCCGACGATCCCGTAGCGCTTACCCGAGTCGAGCTGCAGGTTCACGCCCTCGAAGAGGACCTGGCCGCCGTAGGCCTTGCTGAGGTTGGTCATCGTGATCATGGTCGGCGCCGGTCTAGCAGGCTCCGGCCTCTCTGTCACGAGGCGAGAGCCCTGGGGAGTCCGCTTCGCCGCGCTCCTAGCGGTCGCTTGTGAGGTCTTTTGCTGGGGGAGAGGTGTCTCTGAGCTTTCACGGAGCGAGCCCTTCGGGCACACTGGTGGGCGCGAGTCTGGAGACCACACGGCGGGGGCCATGGGCGACGAGGCGATTCAGAACAGGAGCGATTCGGGCATCCACAAGGTGCGAAACCCGGAGACTGATCGCTTGATGGGGCAGACTGCCCGCCTGCTCTTGGAGTGTAACTTCCGATGCCCATTCTGCTTTGCAGCGTGGCATGAAGAGGAGACGCTGCCGCCCGCGGAGGTCATGCACCTCGTCGGCAAGCGCTGGATGCGCACGATCTCGATGATGCGCGAGCAGGGCTACGAGCGCATCACGATCAGCGGTGGGGAGCCGACGATGCACCCGGAGATCTTGCAGATCGTCCGCCACTGCAGAGACGTCGGCTTCACCTCCGTGGAGCTTCAGACAAACGCCTCGCTGATGACCCGCAAGAACGCCCGTCGATTGGTGAAGGCTGGGGTGACGAACGCCTTGGTCAGCCTCCACAGCCATGTGCCGGAGACCTTTGACCGGATCACGGTGACCGAGGGCCTCTTCGACACCGTCGTGAACGGCATTAACTACCTGGTCGAGCTCGGCGTCGACACGATGATCAGCCATGTGATCATCTCCTGGAACGTCGAAGAACTCGTCGACTTTGTGCGCTTCTGCGATGAAGAACTGAATGGGATCCGAGAGATCCTCTGGTTCTCGATGCAGCCCGAGGCCCGTGGGCGTCACAACCTGCACCTCTGGCCGTCGCTTGAGCGCGTCCGTGAGCTAGTCCCTGCCGCACTGAATGAGTGCGTGGAGCGCGGCGTTGGCTACCGAATCGATAGCCAAGAGGGGTACCCAATGTGCTTCCTCGGCGGCCACGAGCATCGCGTCGACCTCTACGATATCACCGAGCCCACGCGCACCTTCGGGGACGACCTCGAGGTGTTCAAGGTCATCGAGCGTAAGAAGGTCAAGGTCCCCGCTTGTGAGTCCTGCTTCTTTAACCGTGCGTGCTACGGATTCTGGGAGGGCTACTTCATGCTCCACGGCACGGACGGCATCGTCCCTGTGGCGCGCACTGAAGAGCTCGCTCGGGTCTTCCCGTTCTTGGACGGCGAAGCCCCCAGCGATGAGGCGCTCGTCCCAGTGCGTAACGCGGACGATGAGGCGGTCTTGGACGTCGACACTGAGTCGTCCTACCCCTTGCCGTGGCGCGAAGGGCGACCGAAAGCTCAGAAGATCCGCTGAGCCTCAGTCGTAACCGCTCGCAGCGTGTTCCGGGCGGACGAGCGTCAGCCCCGGGAAGCTCTCTTCATCAGGGAAGTAGAACCCTGGGGCGCCTGCGTCCGGGACGGCCCCTAGGAGTTGACGCAGCAGCGTACGCTCGCTCTCCGGACGCCCCTCAAGGCTCTCCAGGAGGTCCGCGGGTGGCGTGACGTAGTCGACGACGCGGTGCCAACTCGGCGAGAAGCCGTAGTAGAGGACGCGTCGTGGGTGGTCCATCGTGTTTGGGGCGGTGCTGTGCCACAGGGCGTTATGAAAGAGGACGACCCCGCCGGTTGGCACGCGCACTTGGACCGCGCCTGGTGGTTCGCCGTGCGTGCGGTCTCGTTCATGAAAGGCGCGACGATGACTGCCGGGGACGACCACGAGGTTGCCGCGATCCGGCTTGGTCAGGTCTTCGAGGAAGATGCCCGCCCGCACCGTGATGAGCGCGCGCTCTCCTTCGACCGCCGGGTACGACCACGGGCGTGGGCCGTCTTCATGCCAGACCATCGGTTCCGCACCCGGGGGGATGACGGTCGCCGCAGAGCCCATCACGATGATGTTCCCCCCTAAGAGGGTGAGCGCGGGGGCGAGCAGAGCAGGGTGCAGCAGGTGATCGAGGAAGAGGTCGCCCTTGTCGACAAGAGGCCGGAGATCTCCTGCGGTGGGCAATTCAAGTGCGTCCAGCGCCTCGTTCGCAGCGCGGACGTCGTCGAGGGAGAGCCCGGTTTGGATCACGATGTAGCCGTCGCGCTGGAAGCGCGCGCGGATGTCCTCTGCGGCCTCGTCCTCCAGCCTCAAGTGCTTCACGATGAGCGCTCCATCCGTGGCGGCTCACCGGCCATCAGCCAGCGCTCGAACAAGGTCGGCAGCGCGTCCGTGGTCGGCCGGCCAGCGACCGGCGTGAGCTTCGCTTCGCCCTCGCGCTCGAGCGCGACCTCTGAGACCCCGGGACACCGGTTGGAGAGCTCGCACGCGCGGCATCGCGGTGGCTGCGTCAACCGCGTGCCCCAGACGGGGCGGCCCGCGCCGTCCACAGGGCTGACCGGTGGGGTCGGGGAGAGCTGATCGACGTGCTCACTGAGTAAGCAAAAGGGCAGCCCGTAGACGACCATGCCGAGCCCGAGCGCCTCGCCGTACTCAAGCGCCTCTCGCGTGGCATCGGCGACCTCAGCGAGGGAGCTCTGTGTGGTGGCCTCCGCCATCGACAAGGCCAACACCGACGCCCCGGCTTCATGTGCCAAGTCTGCGACAGCGGTGCAGCTCCCGAGTTCGTCGCCGCGGGGCTCGATCCGTAGGACCCAAGGGAGGCCTCGATCCCGCATGGCTTTGGCGGCGTCTCGGAGCGCAGCTTCGTCGCCAGGGACCAGCACGGCGTGCGTGAGGCCGCGTTTGATCCCCTCGCGAACAAACGCGCTCCGGTTGAGCGGTGCGCCCGTGGTCTCCAAGCTGACCACAGAGAACCCGCGATCACGGGCCTCGGCGACCGCATCGAGGAGATGGCGCGGCGTGGTCTCGCGGGTGGGGCGCAGGGCGATGCGGGAGATGCCCCGCGCGCGCAGCCTATCGAAGAGCTCCGGTGTCGCGTCGGCAGAGACGGGCATCGCGGTGAGGCCGTGTCGGCCGCGCACTCTCCGCACGATGGCCTCGAGCTGACGGGTGCGCTGGATGACGATGTCACGTGTCGGTGTCTGTGTGTACGAGCGCATGAACTGCGGCGCGAGGTCTTTAAACTCCGCTCGGAGTGGTGCCGGGAAGAGCGTCTCGTCCCACGTCTCGATCACGACGTCATAGTCGGCCGGAGCCAAGTGAACCGGGGAGCCGTAGAGCAAGAGGAAGGGGTTGAGGTTGACCTCGAGGAGGTCATGACCTTCGAGCACCTCGGGGAGGAGCCGCATGTTGATGCTGTGGGCGTGCTCCGACTCGTTGGGGTGGCCTGGGATGATGTCGAAGGAGACTCGGATGCCGTGGTCTGCGGTGGTCCGAAGCGTGTCGACGACCGCCGAGACTTCGTCCCCGCGGCCGATGACTCGGAGCATCTCAGGATCGAAGTGTTGGACGCCGTATTTGACGAGGGTGCAGCCGGCGATGGCGAGCTTCTCGATGAGCTGAGGCGTCAAACGATACGGCTCCATGAAGCAGGTCCAACGCAGCCCAAGGTCGCGCTCGATCAGGGCATCGAGGAACGTCTCGAGCCAGCGCACATGGCCGTTGATCAGGTCGTCGTTGAACTCGAAGCGTCGACAACCATAGCGCTCGATCAGCGCCTCAAGCTCTTCAAGGACGTCCTCCACGCGCCGCTGTCGGAAGCGTCGCCAGTTGAAGCGCTCCGTACAAAACGAGCAGTCTCGGATGCACCCGCGGGAGGTGATCAGGGGGAGCCAATCATCGGTCTCCATGCCCTCAAAGCTCGGTCGCGGCAGGTCGTGGATTCGGAGGTCACGGACAGGTTCGGTCTCGACCGGGCGGCTGTCTGTCCCCACGGTCATGCAGCCCGCGATAAGCGAGAGCGGCGCGTGTGTCGCGACGGCCTTGGCGATCTCCACGACCCGGATCTCGCCCTCTCCAACGACGACGATGTCGACAGCGCCGAGGCGGATCAAGAGCTCTCTGACGATGTTCAGCTTCGCGCTGGGCCCTCCCATCGCGACGACGGTCCCCTTGGCTTTGAGGGCGATGCCGATCGCCGCGGCGTAGTAGAGGTTCGAGTCCCAGAGGGTGAGCAGCGCGAGCTCTAGGTTGGGCATCGCGTCGACGTCGGCTCTTGCGCGCGCCAAGATCCGGTCCGCGAGGGGGGCCTCATCGAACTCCTCTCGTCTCCCGATCTGCAGGAGGAGGTCGAGCTCCGGGCCGAAGAACCCGCCGACATCGGGAGAGAACCCGTGGGTGACCAGCTCTCCGTGCAGGTCGGGGTCCTCGCTGCGCATCGTGAGGCCCAGGTCGAAGTACGTCGGGGTGTAGCCAGCCTCGCGGAGCGCACCATTCAGGTAGGCCATCCCCAACGGGGTGAAGGCCCCCTTCTCACCAAACGCGGGTGCGAGGACCATGCCAATCTCGATGTCTCGGTGCCCCGCCATGGGGAGCGTGTTGCCCATCGCGTCAGCCCGTCACTCGTCCACTGCTTGTCACTCGGCCCCCGTGCCAAGGTCGACCTTGGCGGTCAACCGATGCCCTATGCTACCCGCTGGGGGTCTACGGTGTGAAGTGAAGCATCAACGGGAAGTGATCTGAGTAGGTGGCTCGGTACCAGTCGTAGTCCTCAGGTGGCCGACTAATCACCTCTGGTGTGATGGTCGTGTACGAGAGGTGGAGGCGCTCAGTGGCCACACCGTGATCGAGGAACTCACCGTGGATCACGACGCCATTGACCAAGTGTTGGTAGCCGAGGCTGGTGACGGTCCCGAGCGGCATCCCTGCGGTCAGAAATTCGTAGGTGGGCTCTTGGTCCTGAAAGGACGACAAGAAGACGTTGTCGTCGCCTGTGTCGAAGGGATCGTCGTTGAAGTCCCCGATGACGAGGCTCGTCTGAGGCAGGCCACTCTGGAGGTAGTTGTCCAGATCCTCGCAGGCCTCGCGGCGTCGCTCGGCGCCCTCTGGGAAGGCCTTGAGGTGCAGCACGATGACCTTCACCGTGATCTGCTTGTCGTCGCGTGTCACACGCAGCGTCGCCTCGAGAGGAGCGCGGGGGAAGGGCCACCAGTCCCCGACAAAGAGAGGTTTATAGGCGACCACGCTCACGACGGAGGGGTCGTAGAGGAGGCCCACCACGCTGTCGATTGGGTTGTAGGGGTTCACGAGCCCTTCATAGTCCTCCAGTTCGTTCAGCAGAGCATCCCAAGCTTGGCTGCCCTCGCCCTCGCTACCTTCCTTGACCTTGATCTCCTGGACGGCGAGCACATCCGGGCCAAGTTGCTTAATCTTTGAGGCCAGGTCCTCGATACGGAAATCGTTGGTGCCATAAGGCGAGAAGTTACGCAGGTTCCAGCTCCCGATCACCATCGTCGGTGGATCAGCGACCGGCTCCGGACCTGGAGGTTCGACGGGTTCAGCCTCGAGATCGTCCTCGGGCTCGGCCACGTCCGGTGTGCGTTCGAGGGCGGCGTCTGCCGTCAGAGGGCCTGCGTCGTCTGCATGCCCAGCGGACGTCTCATTGTCTGCTGAGTTAGCGTCACCGATGGGGGACGGGGTGGCGGAGTCTCCCGAGCCACACCCGAGGAGTAATGCGCAGACGAAGGGTAGGGTGTAGCGGATTATGATGCGCTCCGTTGGAGGACAGCGATGGTCTCGATGTGCGCCGTCTGCGGGAACATGTCCACGGGACGGATGGACTCGACGGCCCAGCCCGCGGCGAGCAAATCGCGCAGGTTCTTGGCCAGGGCGGTTGGGTTGCAAGACACGTAGACGAGCCGTGGGGCCGCTAAGCGCAGCAGTTGATCGAGCGCAGACGGTAGCAGGCCCGCTCTCGGCGGATCCACTACCACCACGTCAACCGCGCCGGGCTCCGCCAAACCCTGGGCCCCCAGCACCTCGCCGACGTCGCCCTCGAAGAAGGTGATGTTATCGACGTGATTGTCCGTCGCGTTCTTCCTTGCGCTGGCGACCGCGTCGGGGGAGAGCTCGATTCCGATGACCTCTTTGGCGGCGTGGGCCATCGCGAGGCCGATGGTCCCAGTACCGCAGTAGAGGTCCATCACGCGCGCCGTCTTGGCGCCGTCGTGCAGGCCTGTGGCGCGGATAACCTCGGCGTAGAGGACTTCGGCTTGGAGTGTGTTGGGTTGGAAGAAGGCCCGTGGATGGATCTGGAAGCGCATCGGAGGTGCACCCTCGATGTGCAGGGCCTCTGTGAAGGTCTCAGGTCCGTGCAGCTGCGTGTGCTCGATACGGGTACGCTGTCCTTTCACAGCGATGTGGCGTGTCCACACGACGCTGTCGATCTGGATGGCGGCGTCTGCCGCGCCCGTGAGCAGGGTGCTCAGAAAGTCGGACACCACACCCTCGGCAGAGCATTCGGCGTCGTCGTAGGTCACGGTGGTCGCTGGCGATGTCGTCAGTTCGATCAACCGCTCACCGGTGCGCTTGCCCTCGCGGATCGTCAGGGTGCGCAAGAACCCGTGTCCGCGGCGCTGGTCGTGGTGCGCGACGCCGTGAGCCTCTCCCCAAGCTCTGATGAGGCGGACGAGCGCGGCGGAGGCCTCCGATTGGAGGTAACAGGCGTCGAGCGGGAGGACGTCGTAGCGTCGCCCGGCGGGGTGCATCCCGAGGGCATAGGTGCCGTCGAAGTCCACGCCGAAGCTGAACTCCATCTTGTTGCGGTAATACCAAGGCGAGCGCGCGGGGAGCGCGGGTAAGATGCGCTCTGGAGGGGCGCCCGCAGCGGTCATCAAGGCCTCAACGCGCTTGGCTTTGTGGTCCAGTTGGTCTTCATACCTCAGTGACTGAAGGGCACAGCCTCCACACCCGGCGGTCTCGACGCGATCAGCGAAATAAGGGCATCGAGGTTCGATGCGATTGGGGGCGGGCTCCCGGAGCACCTCCACCGACGCCTCGAAGCGCCCTCCACGGACACGACGGATGTGCGCCGTGATCTGGTCTCCAGGGAGCGCACGCCGGATGGTATAGGTCAACGTCCTAGGGGCGCCGCCTGGGCCGATGCATACGCGCTGATCGGCTTCGCCTTGACCTCGAGCATCGAGGCGCTCGACCTGGAGTGCGACGAGGTCGCCTCTACGGGGCTTTCGAGGGAGGGCTAGGGGGCCTTCATCGATCAACGAGACCACCTGTGTTCAGAGCGCATTGACTTCGCAGTCCTTGCCTTGGCAGACCTTGCAGTCTCCGCCACGGCAGTTGCGCGAGCAGGCAGACTTGTAGTCGCACTGCTGATCGCACTGGCCACCTTGGCATCGCAGCGTACACGCCGCTGAGGGGTGACATTGCTGGACACAGCCACCGCCGTCGCAGGTGGCTGTGCAGCTCGAGTCTGGCCCACAGACTTGTTGGCAATCGCCCCCTTCACACGTGAAGAGGCAGCGCGTCATCATGTCGCAGCGAAACTCGCAGCCTCCCTGAGGGCATTTCCGAATCGGCGCCAACTTCATGCTTTGCTTCGGCGTCGTGCGGATGGCGCGACCTTTTTGGTGCACCTTGGCGGGTTTTGCCTCAGCCGTGTCGCTCGTGGGGGGGGATGGGCTGGCGGGAGTTGCGGCGTCTGGGGAGGCAGGGATAGCGGCGTCGATCGCCTTTGAAGGCGGCACGTCTGAGGGTGTTGATGCTGTCTTAGGGGGCTCTTCTGGGCCGCAGCTGTTGCACGCGGCGAGCATTAGACTCGCAGTCGCCAAGGCGGCTATCACGATGCGCATTGAGGCACCTCCTCTCTGGCAGGACCGTATCACGGCCGGACAAGCAGCTGAACCCTCTATAGGTCCAGGCAAACCCCGATTTGCCAGCTCTCCGGGAGGATGGCTCCCATCGAACTGGGGCACCGCGCTTCGCATGAGTTGGGGTCGGAGGCGCTAGCGTTGAGGTCGCAGAGCTGGAGGCAGCTGCCGTTCACACACGCATAGCCTGCAGTGCAGCTGTTGCCGCTCCCGCAAGGCATCCCGGGCGCGAGGCTCCCCGCAGTGCGGCAGGCGATCCCGCCTGCGACTGGGTAGCAGCTTTTACCCGGGTCACAGTCGTCTTGGGCGAAGAGATCACAAAGGGTAGGGGGGCCACCTGTGAGGCAAAAGCCGAGGCTGAGGCTCGGCGAAAATTCATGGTGACCGCCCGCGCAACTCCAACAACTCGGTTGCTTATCGTCGGTCGAGCACAGCTCGCGACAGGTGACCAGGCAGTGCAGCCCGGGGGCGCAGCTGTTCGCGGGTCCACCCTCACAGACCTCGCCGGCGCTCATCGTCCCGTTCGGGAGACATTGCGCTGAATTGCCGAAGAGGTAGCAGGACTGTCCTGCACCACAAGAGCCTGGGTTCAGGACGTCGCAGCTCTCTGACGGCGTGCTGCAGATGCTCAGGCTCAGGCCGCCGCCAATGCTCGCGACCGTGTCGCAGAGGGCAGGGGAGGGGCAGCTGCCATCATTGATGCATGGTGCTTGGCAGGTTGAGCCCGTCGCGCCCCCGAGCGTGAAGCATGAGAGCCCATATGCGCAGGAGTCGGGTGAGGTGCAGGGCTGACCGAAGTTGACAGTCCCTGTGGGGAGGCAGCTGAAGGCGGCCCCGTCGACGACGCAGTGATCACCGGCGTCGCACCCGAGCTGGCAGTACGGGTTACAGGCTGACGTGATAGGGACGACCTTCTCACAGTCGTTGATGTCGACTGTAGCGGGGGGCTGCGGACAGACCCGGTCCTCTCCGAGGGAGATGCCGCTCCCGGTGACGGTGATCTCAGAGGTCGAGATCGTCACCTCCTCATCGTCGGCCCGCGTCGCCAAGGCCTCGATGGTCACTTGCATATCACCAGTCCAACATTCCGCGGTGGCCCCGGAGGGAACCGCGCTAGGGGTGACCAGGAGGCGACCTTCATTGAAGTCGGAGGTGCTGTAGGTGCCCTGGTCTTGTGGGCTCAGCCCCAAGCACCCGGCGTCTGCGGTGAAGCTCAACGCCGTCAGTGGCAGCGCACCGCCGATGAGCTCACCTTCGGCGGCGAGGGTGACCTGGCAGGAGGGTGACTCGATGTCGCCCACGAACAGGGCCAACGCGGCGCTGATGATGCAACCGGCGCCGCCTGAGGAGGCTCCGCTTCGGTGGGTGAGCGTGATGTACGCAGAGTCGAAGAGGAACTGACCGATCGAGGTGTTGAGCATTCCAGAGGTCGACGGGGGGGACTGGCCAGGGCAGTCGACACAGTCGCAGGGCGCGCTCTCGTCGTCGCAAGGGCGAAGGCCCTGGCCCCCGTCGTCGCAGACGCAGGGGGAGGTCACCCCCGGCTCACAGGGGAGCGTCGGGCCTGGCTCTTCTGGGGTGGTTTGGGCGTCCGCTCGGGTCTGCCGCATGGCGTCTGGATCACGGTTTGGGTCTCCAAAGACCGCGGTCGGTACTGTCGATGTGGCGCCTCCGGACGCCTGGCGTGGATCTTCGCCCACGGTCCCGAAGGCCGAGCTTGGGATTCCGGTCGTCTCTGATGTCCCAGTGTCGCCACATGCTCCGATCATCACGATCGCGACAGCGGCTCCAGTTCGTATGGCGTGGTTCACCCAAACTCCTTCGCGTGGTGACAGGCTAACGCGTCGCTTTGCTCTGCGCACGCGCGATATTTCGACAAAGCGGCGCGCAGCAGACCGGTCACGGGCACGTGAGGCTCGCGTCGATCTTTTTGACAGGTGCGCTGCTTCGTCGATCGATCGGTCGGAACGTGAGAGGTGTGCGATGCCGAAAACGAACATGACTGAAACCAATCCACCGATGCGCGTCGTGAAGTTCATGCTCGACGATGGGCGTCGGATGCTCACTGGGACACCTCTGGATCTGGACGGTAACATCCTCTTGGTGGACAGCGAGCAGGAGATCGAGGCAGGCACGAAGGTGCGCTTGGTGCCCATCGCCGACGATCACCGCCGCACGCAGCTCTTCGAGTTCGAGGGCGTGGTGGAGAACACCTTCGTCGACGTCCTCGTCAGCGCTTACGCCGACAACCGCTTCATTATCGCCCTCCGTGTCACGGACAGCGTGGAGTTCCTCCGCGATCTGGAGGCCTTCGTTGGGGAGGCTCGTGCCACGCGGCGCGCTCCCCGTAAGCGACGAAGTCCTCATCGCTCGGAGTTGCTCGCGAGCGCCTTCTGGGCCGAGTCGAGCGCCTGACCAGAGCCCGCTTTGATGCGTGCCTGATCTTCGACGCAGTTGACGTGCCTGCTTTGGCCAGATAGCACAGGGCCTCCACCTCTGACGGGAGCGAGGAGCCATGAGCTTGAAGGAGAACTTTGAGGCCGCCCAAAAGGCCGCTTTTCAACTGCCGAATCAACCCCCTGAGTCCCTGTTGAAGATGTACGCGTTGTACAAGCAGGCGACCAGTGGCGACGCTACGGGCTCACGTCCAGGCGCCTTTAACTTTAAGGCCCGTGCGAAGTTCGACGCATGGGCGGAGGTCAAGGGCTTGTCTTCGGACGAGGCCATGACTCAGTACGTCGACTACGTCAATTCACTCAGCTAGCAGGAGCATCAATCATGGGTAACCCTATCGCCACGTTCGAGACCAGCCAGGGGACCTTCCAGGCCGAGCTCTTCATGGACGTCATGCCGGTCACGGCGGGCAACTTCGTGACCTTGGCCAAGGACGGCTTCTACGACGGCCTTCACTTCCATCGCGTCATCAAGAACTTCATGTTGCAGTTCGGCTGCCCACACAGCTCGGACCCGACGGACCCGCGCTGCGGCACGGGCGGGCCCCCTAACGGCTGCATCCAGGACGAGATGCCGGCAGAGCTGCAGCTCTCCAATGAGCCCGGTACCTTGTCGATGGCGAACACCGGGCGCCCGAACAGCGGTGGCTCCCAGTTCTTCATCAACACGGTCCATAATTCGTACCTCGACTACTTCGCACCAGGCGCCTCAAAGCACCCTGTGTTTGGAAAGATCGTGAGCGGTATGGACATCGTTCAGGCCATCGAGGCGACCGAGACTAACCACCGCGACAGCCCGCTGACGCCGGTTCAGGTGACCTCGATCACCATCCAGGAGAGCTAGGTCATGACCTCGGTGACGCTCCTTCATAATCCCCGCTGCTCCAAGAGCCGGCAGGCGCTGGCGCTGCTTGAGGCCGCGGGGGCCACTGTGGAGGTGCGTCGCTACTTGGATGCCCCCCTGGACCGCACCGAATTAGAGGCGCTGGCTGTCAAGTTGGGGGGCTCCGCCTTGAGCTGGACCCGGGTGAAAGAGTCCGCCTTCAAGGAGGCTGGCTTGACGCGGGAGTCCTCTGACGCCGCGCTGCTCGATGCGATGGCGACGCACCCCATCTTGATGGAGCGACCCGTCGTGATCGTGGGGGAGCGCGCAGTGGTGGGGCGACCACCCGAGCGTGTGCACGATCTCCTCTAGCGCCTCGAGTGAGGTGACCCCACCCACCATCTTGTTTCGCGATGACGCCCTCGTCATCGTCAACAAACCGGCGGGCCTCGCAGTGCATCGCGGTTGGGCGCGAGAGCCGGTCTACGCCATGACCCTCGTGCGCGACCTCGTCGGCCAACATGTGCACCCCGTGCATCGCCTGGATCGACCGACCAGTGGCGCACTGGTCTTCGCACTCCAGCGAGAGGATGTGGCGAAGGTGCAGGCGTGCTTCGCTGCTCAGGACGTACATAAACGCTACTTGGCGTTGGTGCGCGGTATCCCTGAAGCCGAGGGGCTCATCGATCACCCCATCGCGCGAGAGAAGGGGGAGGAGCGGCGTCCGGCGCAGACACGCTTTCGGCGCCTCGCGGTGCTTTGGAACCGCTATGCATGGGTTCAAGCCGAGCCTCTTACGGGGAGGACGCATCAAATCAGGCGGCACTTGCGCCACCTCAGCTGCCCGATCATCGGAGATGTGAAGCACGGCGACGGGGCACATAATCGACGCTTTAGAGAGGAGCTCGGGCTCCATCGCTTGGCGCTCCATGCCGTCGAGATAGCGTTCCCACACCCTCACTCCGGAGAAGAGATCCGAGTGCACGCGCCCGTACCGGAAGACTTGGCTAAGCCGCTCCATCAGATGGGGCTAGCCACGGAGCTGCTGCGCTGAGGCTGGCCTAGCTCTCGACGCGCTTACGCCCGATAGGTGGCGACGAAGAGCCCCGGCCCACGGGCATCGGGGTCCGCGGGCACGAGGTGATATCGCTCGGGCGTGAGGTGCGCCTTGATGGCCGAACTCTCGAGCGCCTCGCGCTCAAAGCCAAGGTGCACGTGGCCCATTCGAAACTGGTAGGACTCTCGGTCGTGTTGGGTCATGTCGAGCAGGACCAATCGACCACCAGGCTTCAGGATGCGCCGGACCTCTTGGAGGGCCGCATCAACCTCGGAGACGTGGTGCAAGACCAGCATCACCAGGGCGATGTCGACGGCGTCATCCTCGATGGGGAGCGATGTGAGATCACCGAGGCTCAGGGTGACGTTGTCGAAGTCGCTCAGGCGAGCGGAGGCGATGTCGAGCATGACAGCTTCGTGGTCGATGGCGATGACGCGGGAGACGTTCGGCGCGAGGAGCGCGGTCATGTCCCCGGCGCCGCACCCCAAGTCCGCCACCACGACTGTGGGCTCTACGAGGGCCATCAGCGTGGGCATGAGGAATTGCTCGCCAAAGAGGTCGCGTCGGACCTCACCCCAGCGCGAGCCGACGGCGCCGAAGAAAGCGCGTGAGTCGAGTTGTCTCTGAGACAGCAGGCTGTTCATCCGTTGCAGATCTTGTTGGCTCGTCGGTGCATCTGCGGTGGTGTCGCGGACCAATAACCACAGGGCCTTCCGTGTCTGTTGAAGCTGCTCTGTGTCGAGGCAGACCAGGGACGAGGTCCCCACGGTGCGCTTTTGGATCCACTCCGCGGTGCTCAGCGCCTTGAGGTGCCGACTCACCGTGCTCTGTGGGAGCTGCAAGATGTGCACGAGCTCACCCACCCCGAGCTCCTCGCGCTCCACGAGGCGCAGGATGCGCACGCGGGTCGCGTCGCTCAGGAGTGTGAGGTCGTCCAACATCATCGTGTCAGCCTTGGTCAGAAGGGGGAGGGGGTCAAGGCTGTTTCGAACGCCCGCGCAGTCTGAACTCACACTTGCGCCTTATGACTGGCTTGCTCGATGATGGTGGGTGTGAAGATTACGCCTTCGTCTGCCGCAGTACGTCTCTCCCTGCTCCTCTCCTTGCTGACCTTAGGGTTTGGCCAAGGGGGCTGCGATCCTTCATGCGCCCATGACGTCGACCGAGCCGTGGTCGATGTGGACGTGAAGCACCTCGCTGTGACCTGTGCGCCTCACCTGGAGGTTTACCCCATCGCGGGGCCGCACAACGGTGGCTATGACAGCAATGCTCTGACCTACACGTGCCACCCACACCCTGGTGCGTCGCCGGATAACACCGACTGGATCGGCGGAGTCCACCTTGGCAACGACCTCTTCGCGGCCAAAGGGACCCCGGTCGTGAGCCCGGTGGATGGCGTCATCGTGCACTTGGGGTACACGTCGATCGGGGGCAACCGAGTCACCGTGCAAGACGACTGCGGCTGGCGCTACTACCACGCGCACCTCGACGTGATCACCGAGGGCCTGGCAGAAGGGATGACCCTCACGGCCGGGCAGTCGATCGGGACCGTGGGCAACACCGGGAGCGCGATCAACACCTCCCCTCATGTGCACTTCTCTATCTACCCGGATGGGGACTACGAGGCCGGGGTCGATCCGTTCCCATATCTTCAGACGGCGGACGAGTCGATGTGCGGCGGCGGGGGGCCCGTCACCGAGGTCCCTGATCCGGACACCACAAACCCGGATGTCCCTGATCCGGACGTCCCTGACGATCCGTCGTCACTCGAGCCCTCGGTGAGCCTGTGGACAGCGCTCACTCCACCCGCAAACCAACCCTTTGATTTCCGTCCAGAGGGGAGCTCTGAGGGGGTGATGGACCTGTACGAGGGCCAGAGCGCGACGCTTGAGGTCTGGGTGCACAATGCGGCGGACGCTGGCCCCGCTCAGGATGTACGCGTCGCTCTAGACTTCAGTACCGGTGGGCTCGCTCCGCGCTCTTGGATGGTCTACTCCGACTACCCGGCACTTGACGAGGCGACCTGGGTTTGGAACGACGCCAATGACCACCCCTCGAACCCGTCGCCATCCAGCCCGCCGATGATGGGTACGTGGCACCTCTACGCCTTCAGCCCCGGTGAGACCAAGCGCCTTGTCTTTGAGGTCGACGCGGAGAGCTACTCTATCGGCGCGGATCCTCGCTCCGAGGTGCACACGTGGGTCCGCCACGTCGCCGGGTGGTACGAGGAGCAAACAACCTGGGATGATCCCGTCGAGCTCAACTTAGCCGGTGAGCTCCTCCGCGAGGCAGTCCCTGTCGATGTTTACTCCCAGAGAGAGTGGCACTTTGAAGGGCCCCTCCCAGAGGAGACCGAGGGCTGGACCGATGGTGAGGGAGCGACAGCCGGCACGGTGGTCGATGGCGCCTTGCAGATCGCGCTCAGCGATGGAGCCGCTTCGGTGCAGGTCCTCACGGCCGCGCTTGATACGGCCGTCTATCCCGGGGTGCGCCTCGGCTTAACCCTCCCCGGAGCCGGGGAAGCGACAGTCTTCTTCATCAGCGAGAGCGTCCTGGAATTCGATACAGCTGCCGCCGCCTCGGTCCCCGTCCCCGTCGGCGGTGGGGCCCAGGTCCTAGAGGCCTACTTGGCTGATACGCCCGGCTGGACGGGCGTGGTCACGGGGCTGCGCGTGGAGCTCTCCGCGGTGAGCGGCGTAGAGGCCTCTCTCACCTTCGTAGAGGCGGCTGTGATGTCGGCCCCTGAGCCGGGCGATGTGAACCCTACCGAACCGGAGGGAGACACCCCGGTCGAGGATGAAGACTCGTCGACGAGTCCACCGCCGGGCGGCGCACGCCCTGGCGCAGGCCCCTGTATCCCAGGTACAGTGACAAGCTGTGAGGTGGTCGGCGGTCACGCTGACTGTGGTTTGGGCGTCATGACTTGCCTGGAGAGTGGCATGTGGGGACTGTGTCTTTCAGCGGTGGATTGCGGTGATGAGCGGGGTGATGCGTCACCTGAAGCCCCTACCGATGTGGCGTCCACGGAGGCACCGACGGTGAGCCACGTGGGGCAGTCGCTCTCAGTCACCGAAGGTGCGTCAGGTGAGGGCTGCGCAGGCGGAGGTGTCGGCGGCGGTTTGGCGCCTTTGTGTGCCGTATTTGCGCTCCTCTGGCGCCGCCGTCGCTCGCTCTTTATGCCCTTGCTCTGCGCTGCACTGATAGGATGCAGCGGCGGTGATGGGACCTTGGACAACGGCGTCGGCGTCCCGTCCCCCGACGCCTCTGGGCAGGGCTTTGTCACGACGACCGAGACCGACGCGCCGACGTCGATGGACACAGGTGGCACCCCGGTTATCGATGCCAGCCGCGCGGACACGAACCAGGGAGCAGGCTCGGATACAGCGGAGCCCGTAGTCGATCCACCCGGACCGACGCCAGACCCCGAGACCGCGTGCGAGGCCGCTGAAGAGGTGGGGTGTGGCTGCTCGGATGACAGCGACTGTGGACCTGGCTTGAGCTGCCTTGGCTCTCTTTGCGTGCCGCCCTGCGGTGAGGCGTGCCTCGAGGGCTGGGTGTGCATCCCCTCACTCCAAGCATGTGTGCCACCACACGCGATGCTCTGCGCACCCTGCACGGCGGACGCGGAATGCCTGACCCCGGACGCGACCTGCGTCAGCCTCGGCGTCGCCGGCTCGTATTGCGGTACCCCTTGCGCAGGGAACAGCGAATGCCCCGAAGGGTTTGCCTGTCAGGCACTGGGGACAGGGTCGGACGCGCCCAAACGCTGCCTGCCGCCCGGTGAGGCATGCGGGTGCTCTGGGCTGGCGAAAGAGGAGGGCGCCTCCACCGGCTGCTTTGTCGAGGTGGCGGGGACCCTCTGCGCCGGAACACGATACTGCGGTCCGGACGGCTTGACTGCGTGCGCGGCGACTGGAGAGGAGGGGCCGCAGTGTGGGGGGACTGACCCGGACCCGGACCCAGACCCAGACCCAGACCCGAGCCCGACCTCCTGTGACGACGTCGACTGCGATGACGGCAATGTGTGCACGGATGATCTCTGTAACGCGGGGCAATGCAGCTACATCGCGACGACAGCCTCGTGTGAGGACGGCAACCCTTGCACGAAGGGCGATCAGTGCTCCGGCGGTGAGTGTGTCCCGGGCGTCCTCGAAGTCGAGGTGTGTAACGGCATCGATGACGACTGTGACGGGGCCACGGATGAGGGCCTGACTCAGGATTGCGGGACCGCCTGTGGGGTCGGCACCGAGATCTGCTCGGGAGGACAGTGGACCTCGTGCTCGGCGCCTGCGGTGCTCTGCGATCCGTCTGACGCATGCTGCGGAGCCAACGGATGTGCCTACGTCAGCGCAGGGACGGTCTGTGGCAGCGCGCCCCAGTCCACCGAGACAGTCTGTGACGGAGGCTGCGGCGGTGATGTCGTCTTGAAAGAGGTGTGGACCACCTGCGGAGGTACCAGTGCTCAATGCGGCGACGGCGGGACGACGACCTTGACCGCTGGCGTGAATCAAAGCTGCGCCTCGGATGCGCTCTGTGTCGAGACGTCCGGTGCCGCCTCCTGCAGCGCCTGTCAGTTTGGGTGTGATCAGGGCGCCTGCTCTGAGCCTCAAGAGGAGACGTACGTCGTGTGCATCGACGCGGGTTACGGTGGACCGAACCCAGGGCCGATAGGCAACGGGACGACAGGCGCAGCGGTCACGTGGTCACTCGCGATGCACCTTGTGGACTGGCTCGCAGCAGATACGGCTGATCCGTCAGGTGGGGCGGCCTGGGAAGTCATCTTGACCCGAGACGAACAAGAAGATCCGGAGTGGGGCAGTCGCTCCGCGACGTGTAACGATGGCGCGGCAGATCGGCTCCTCGCGATCTACGTAAACGCCTTTAATGGCGCGGCTGACGGTTCAGAGACGCATTATCGGTCACAGGACGGCGCGATCGCCGAGCAGCTCGCCAATCTGGTGCAGGCTGAAGTGCTCGACCACGGTGGCCTCGATGACCGCGGCGTCATCGACGACACGTGGCTGATCCTCTCGGGCACCGAGGCGCCCGGGGCGATGACCTTTGTCGGCTTCCTCGACAACGCCGGCGACGGTGCTCAGATGGCAGACGACGCCTGGCGAGAGCAGGTCGCCGAGGGCATGATGCACGCGCTGCAACAGTCCTTTGGTGCCGAGAGTTACACGCCTTAGTCGGATCGCTCGAGGTCCTCGGGGCGAAGGAGCTGTGAGAGCGCCCAGCGCCCCCTGAGGGCCGTGGGCCAGTCCTCTCCTTCACCGGTCAGCAGGGCTGCGTTCGCTGGGGTCATCGAGTGGCTCTCTCCGCTGAGGGTGAAGAGGGCCTCTTCCCAGCCCGGGTTATGGCCAAGGACGAGCAGGGTCTCGATGCCCAAGTCCACGCTGTGAGACTCGGTCCAAATCTCTTCAAGTCCAGCCAGGTAGAGCGAGCGAGTGAAGTGTGGGGGCGCACAGTCTGTGAGGATGGTCGTCATCGCCTCCCAGGTCTCCCGTGTGCGAGACGCGTCGCTTGACAGGACGCGCTGAGGCGCCCAGCCAAGGTCTGTCAGTCGTTGAGCGACTCTCGGTGCGTCGTGCGCGCCGCGCGTGGTTAAGGTGCGCTGGTGATCAGAGCCCTGGAGCGCGCGATAGGCGCTCTGGGCGTGGCGCATCAGGATGAGTCTACGCTGCATGAGTCACTCCTTGACGCGCACACTGAAGGCCTCCGCCACGGAGCCTCGGCTGGGACCTCGACTGGCGGTGGGGTGAACCCGTGGAGCTACCCCGGCCTCCATGATGTGTGCGCTGGCAGCACCGGCACCTGCGCGAGCCTCTCGATACACGCGGGAGCGCTCGGTCGCATCGTGATGTGTACTCGGGCCGTCGACATCGTGGACGTAATGGGCGTCGACTCGAAACACCTCGAGGCCCTCTCTGAAGAAGAGGTGCGTCCCCTCAGTGAGTCGATGCTCATCGGCCCTCACGACCTTCGAGACGGCGAAGGCGAATGTGGGCTTCAACAGCAGCGAAAAGTGCGACAAGCTCATGGTAGGGAACCATACCCGACTCCCCTCGACACTGCGACTACCCGCATGACGCCATCACTTGTCGACATTGGCTTGAACCTGGGCCACAGGCGCTTTGACTCCGACCGCGATGAGGTCATTGAGCGTGCCCTCGAGGCGGGGGTCACGCGGATGATCCTCACCGGCACTGACGTGGCTGAGAGTGAGGCGATGGTTGACCTCGCGGCGAGCCGGCCAGGGGTCTTTTGGAGCACCGCCGGCGTTCACCCTCATGATGCGTCCACATGCGATGGGCAGACGCTCCCGACCCTGCGCGCACTGGCTCAGCGGGCCGAGGTCGTCGCTATCGGAGAGTGCGGGCTCGACTTTAATCGAGACTTCTCACCGCGCGCCGAACAGGAGCGCTGGTTTGAGGCGCAAATCGCCCTCGCGCTTGAGGTCGACCTCCCGCTCTTCCTTCACGAGCGCGACGCCACCACGCGGTTCTTAGAGATCGTCGATCGCTTCCGTGACCCACGACCTCGTGGTGTCGTGCACTGCTTCACAGGCGACCGCGATGCCATGGAAGCTTATCTGGAGCGTGGCTTTTACATTGGCGTCACAGGCTGGATCTGTGACGAACGTCGAGGGGCCGACTTACAAGCTTTGGTCGCGCACATCCCCCTTGAGCGTCTCCTCATCGAGACAGACGCCCCTTACTTGGCCCCTAGGGACATCCGCCCTCGCGTGAAACGAAATGAGCCTGCTCATCTGCCCCATATCGCTGCTGCGGTCGCCCGATATGCCGGTGTCTCACCCTTGGACCTTGCGACAGCGACGAGTCGGAATGCCTCCCAGCTCTTCGCTTTGACGGGGCTGATCTGATCAGGTTGACGGGTGTAACATAGGTGTAACACCTGGGCGCTGGGTTGAGCTGGGGTAGGCACAATGTGCCTGAAAGAAAGAGGTTTTTCTTAATCCGGTCTGCATAAGTGCACCAGGTGTTGCATTGTGTCACGAACTGTTGCACATTCCATCGTGTTGACGCCGTCGACATCAGCTTCGCGCTGGTATCGGTAGCGGACCAAGCTACGAGCCTGCCAGCCCGCCAGGCTCACCGTCGGCGGAAAGCCACTCGGGAGAGGTGGTTTTTCACCGACGGATTTTTTTTATCTGCTGCTTGGTGTCTCTTCAGGGCCGATACGGGATGCGCTCGTGGCACCATGATGTGCCGCCGCGGCCGTCACGCACGATCACCCAGATGGGGATGGCCGGCTGCCCGTCCTCTCCATCGACGAGGGCCTCCTCGGAGACCGCGTTGATGTCGAAGGCGACGGGGTGTTGCTCGGGGGACTTTGTGACGGGGCTGCTCCAGCCATCGACGGTTGAGAACCAAGAGTAGAAGAGCGTCTCATCCCGCGTTTGAGCCTCACCAAGGAAGTCCAGGACGGGGTAGCTCTCAGGAGGGTCGGGGAGGTTCACCGGGCTGAGTCGGTAGGTTGCATCCTGGAGTTGGTTAAGCGCCGAATCGGGGGAGAGGCATCCCCCGCCTGAGTTTGGGGTCGCTGCGATGATCAGCGGCGCAGCGGCCGCGTCACTCACGACCTCCTCCAGCACGAGGGTGGGCGCCTGAGGGTTGGTGTTTTGGTCCGGAAAGAGGGTGACGACGAGGCGCTTTTGAACCTCGACACGTTGAGCCTCTGTCTCTGCGATGAGCGTGACCTGCAAATACCAACCAGCGACAGCCAAGAGCCCTTGGACAGCGTTGCTCATCTCGCCATCTGCGGGCTCAAACCCATAGCCCTCGAGCTCCGTCGCGACGAGGTCCATGAAGTCATCGGGGACGGTGAATGATGCGCTGTCGCTTTGGCCGAGGGACACGCCGTACTTCGTGTCCCCAGCGGCGCAGTCGTCGCGATCGATAGACTCTGCGAAGTAGGCCCCGGCGGAGATGGGCGCCAAGCAGGCATACCAGCTGAGTGTCGCAGTCTCGCCCTCTGGGGCCACGACCAGGGCCTCGGCGAGGACGTCCTCGCCCTCGGTCGCGCTCGGGGGTGAGAGGCGGACGCCGAGGACGCGCAGATCGGTGATCTGCTCTCTCGGCGGGAGGCCCTCGTTGCAGCCCGCAAAGAGGAGGGCGATCAGCAGCAAACCGGTGGTGTGGTGGATCAAAATACGGCCTTAAGACCGAGGGTCGGGAGGATGGGTATCGCGCCCACCGCCGTCCGCTCTGAGAAGTCGAAGTTGTAGCGATAGAATTCAGCGTTCTCTGCGTAGTAGGCGTTCTGGATGTCGAGGTAGACCTCGAGCATCCAGACATCGAAGACGAAGCGCTTGTCGATGCGCAGATCGAGCTGGTGGAACATGGGGAGGCGGTCTTCACCCTCTCGAATGGGTCGGTAGCGGTCCGCATCTGCGTCGTAGGTCGCCCCCACAATCGGGGTCGTGGGGTTGCCTGACGTCAGGCGATATCGGGCCCCGATGGTCCAGTTGTCCGGGAGCTGAAACGACCACGCCAAGTTCAGCACATGGGTCTGGTCGAAGTTGAAGGCGCGCCAACTGCCGTCTTCCTTGCGTCGCTCACTCCGCGAGACGGTGTAGGTGAGCCATCCATGCACCCAACCGCCGAACTGCTTGCGGGCGAGGAACTCGACCCCGTAGGCGCGCCCGAGGCCGTTCGCCTCGAGGTTGAGTCGCTCGAGCACGTCGTCGCCTTCTACCACTGCGCGCGTGCTCCGGGGCATGTCGAGCATGTGGTTGTAAAACCCGGTGACGGAGAACTCCCAGCCGTACTCTTCGAGCTCGAATTCTGCGCCAGCCGAGGACTGAATGGAGCTCTGCGGGGGGATGGTCGGGTTGCCGAATTCTGGGTCGATGGCGATGAGGCTTGGAGGCTGGTGGTAGAGCCCAGTGCCTCCTTTGAGGGTCAGCCATGTCAGCGCTTGCCACCGCACGCTCAAGCGAGGGTCCACGGTGACGTGGCGGTACCCGTTGTAGTCGAACCAGTCCACCCGCAGACCGGGGAGGATGCGCAGACAGGACATGGGCTGGAAATCGGCGGCGAGGAAGGTCCCGATCCCGATCTGATCCTCGGTGAATTGGGTGTCTAGAATCAGCGGGTCAAAGCTGGGAGCGGGGACGGTGCCGAGTGCAGAGCGGGTGGGCACAACGACATCAGCCGTCACGTTGAAGCCATCGACGTCCAACCCCGTGCGCAGCTGAAGCCAAGGCGCCACATCCCAGGTCAGGGTCAGCCGCTCGCGAAACGTCAGCTGAGTCGTCTCGATGACGAAGCCCTCCGTGCCGTCCATGATCTCGGTTGGGCTGTAATCAAAGAGGCTGTCAGAGCGGATCCGAAGGTCGTCTGTAAACGCATGGTCAAAGCGGATCAAGACGCGATGGAACATGGAGCCGAAGACCTGATCCCCGGTGTTGTCGTCCTCGTAAGACGCTGCGGTCTCTTGTGCACGCGACTCCAAGGCGTCCCCGGAGCCCATGAAGAAGACGCTCAGCCGCGTCTCCGGGAGGAAATCATAAGTGAGCTGCAGCTGGTAATCCCAATACGAGACGCTCACATCGTCGTCGGGCAGCACGATGCCGAGCACCAATTCGAGGTAGCTCCTGCGGCCCGCGATCGCGATGGTCCCTTTGCCGTCATCGAAAGGCACAGAGAAGAAGGCACCCGCCTTGAGCAGGTCGACATCGATCATCAAGTGCCAGCGGTCGCGAGGGACGTTCTTGGTCTTCACGTCGACCAACCCTGCCGTATAGCGACCGAAGTCGACTGGGTAGCCGCCTGGGAAGAAGTCGACTTGTTCGACGAACTCGGGGTGAATGACGGCGGGCCCTCCGAGGAAGTGATAGAGCAGAGGGGCTGCAAAGCCGTCGATGAGCATCCCGGTGTTCTCGAAGTTCGCGCCGCGCACCACGTAGTAGCCCAGCCCGAAGGGCGAGCGCGCGACGCCCGGCAGCGTGGCGACGACGCGTGTAGGGTCGCCAAAGGTCCCAGGGACCGACTTGAGCTCGCCCTCGCTGAGCTGCACCTTATCGGCTGCGCGCTGCGACCCTTTGTCACGGACAATGGTGCGATTGCGGCTGATCTGACTGGCGTCGGCGTACACGCGCTCCAAGTCCACCTCTTCCCCGTCGGGTACGTCGAGCTCTCGCTCGATCTCGTTGTCCCCTTCAAGGGGCACTCGGAGGATCCACTGACCCGCTGCCACGTCCTCGAAGACGAACCTCCCGTCGCCGTCTGAGACGGTCTCGAGGACTTGAGCAGGGGGCGTTTGTCGCTCAAGGGCGACCATCGTGCCAGCCACCGGAGCGCGCGTGCCCCGGGTGATGAGCTCACCACGGACGGTCGCGGTGCCCACGGGCGGCGGGCTAGGAGGGGGCGGTCGATTTAGCTCAAACACGTACGTATAGGGCACAGACACGGCGACAGGGACACCGTCCACGAGCGCTGGCGTGAACTGAAAGCGTCGCACGGCCTCCATCGCGGCGCTGTCAAAGGGCTCGCCAGCACCCCGTGTGATGCTCAACGCGCTCACCGCTCCCTCGGTGTCGATCGTGATCTGAAGCACCACGTCGACGCGCTCGATCCCGAGTGGGAGCCCTTTCGCCGCGTTCGGTGGGAGCGTCGCGCGCTGGAAGGTGTCGAGAGACGGCGGGGTGACCTTCCCCTCCTGCGCATGCGCCGCGGGGAGCAGCGTCAGAGCGGCGACCAGGGCGCAGAGCGCACCTTGGAGTGGGGTCCAAGTCACCCTGCGCGCGACCGTCTCGGCGTCGTGCGACGATCGCGTGGCTGGGGAAGGGGCAATCATATCGGGGCACAGACTAGTGCAAAGTCGCCTTCAGTTCGGAGGTTTTTCAGCGCAGCGTCGGCCATTGAGTGCGTGGGGTGTCGGGGAGATGTCCGGGAGCCGTTGTCCGTCGACGCGAGTCTGCTACCCTGCGCTCTCTCGGCGCCTAATGGAGGTCACGATGAGCGATCGTTATTCCGTCCCGGACCGTGTCTCTGCAGATTCGCCGGGGCCAGTCCCTGATCTGGCGGCCTATCGAGAGGTGGCGGCGGACGCCATCGCGGACCCCGATGCATTTTGGTTGGGTGTGACGCGTGACCGCGTTGCGTGGATGACGCAGCCGACTCAAGGCTTGGAGGGGAGCTTTCATGACATCGCGGAGGCGCCGCTTCGCTGGTTCGCTGATGGGGTGCTGAACGTCACAGAGTCCTGCCTCGACCGTCACGCTCGTGCGACCCCAGATCGGACCGCGATCATTTGGGAGGCTGACGAGCCCGGTGAAGGTCGCACTTTGAGCTACTCTGAGCTCCACAAAGAGGTGTGCAAGACATCGAATGCGCTCCGCGCGATGGGGCTCGAGAAGGGCGACAGGGTCATCATCTATATGGGGATGGTCCCTGAGGCTGCGATCGCGATGCTGGCCTGTGCCCGGTTAGGGGCGATTCACTCCGTGGTCTTTGGTGGGTTCTCTTCAGAGGCGATCCGAGATCGCGTCGCCGACTGCGGTGC
Source organism: Myxococcota bacterium (assembly GCA_049602155.1). Lineage (GTDB taxonomy): Bacteria > Myxococcota_A > UBA9042 > PHBI01 > JBMYRH01 > JBMYRH01. The sequence continues at coordinate 29,065 of JBMYRH010000002.1, forward strand.
GCGGCTGATCATCACTCAAGACGAGGGGGTGCGGGGCGGCCGTAAGTTGCCGCTCAAGGCCACTGTCGACGTGGCCCTCCGTGGCTCCTCAGAGGTTGAGCGTGTGCTGGTGTACCGCCGCACTGGGGGAGAGATCGCTTGGGAGCCGACGAGGGACGTCTGGTGGCATCAGGCCGTGGAGGACGCGGACGCCGATTGCCCGGCGACCCCCTGTGATGCCGAGGATCCGCTCTTCATCCTGTACACCTCCGGCTCGACAGGGAAGCCGAAGGGGGTGGTGCATACCTGCGGCGGGTACATCACCTACGCCGCATATACCCACCAGGTCGTCTTCGACCTGCGCCCCGATGACGTCTACGCCTGCGTCGCCGATGTTGGCTGGATCACAGGGCACACCTATATCGTCTACGGTCCGCTCGCGAACGGCGCCACGACGCTCATGTTCGAGTCGGTCCCGACGTACCCCGACGCGGGGCGCTATTGGGACCTCGTGGCCCGACATGGCGTGACGATCTTCTACACGGCGCCGACGGCGATTCGGGCGCTCGCTGCACAGGGGGACGCTCACGTCGCGCGCCATGATCGCAGCACGCTGCGCGTCCTGGGGACCGTGGGTGAGCCTATCAACCCGGACGCATGGACCTGGTACTTCGACGTCGTGGGAGAGGGGCGTTGCACCATCGTCGACACGTGGTGGCAGACAGAGACCGGCGGCATCTGTATCACCCCGATCGCGCCTGCCACGGCCACCAAGCCGGGCTCGGCGACCTTGCCGATGCCGGGGATCGTGCCGGTCTTAATGAACGATGCGTCGCGGATCATCCGCGGACCCGGCGAAGGGCGCCTGTGCCTTGCGCAGCCTTGGCCAGGTCAAGCGCGCACGGTGTGGGGTGACCACCCGCGCTTTGTCTCGACCTATTTTGAGGCCTATCCGGGGTACTACTTCACTGGAGATGGCTGCCGCCGCGATGGCGACGGCTACCACTGGATCACGGGCCGTGTGGACGATGTCCTCAACGTCAGTGGCCACCGGATGGGCACGGCGGAATTCGAGGCGTGCCTCGTGAGTGTCGCTGCGGTCGCGGAGGCGGGGGTCGTCGGGTTCCCTCACCCGATCAAGGGGCAGGGGGTCTACGCGTATATTGTCTTGCAGCCTGGCGAGTCCCCCTCGGCGGAGGTTGAGACGCAGCTCGTGCACGCTATCCGGACGCAGATCGGTGCTCACGCAAAGGTCGACCTCTTCCAGTACGTCCCGGGCTTGCCTAAGACGCGCTCTGGCAAGGTGATGCGGCGGATCCTGCGTAAGGTCGCTGAAGGTCAGCCGGACCAACTGGGGGACGTCTCAACGTTGGCAGATCCGTCCGTCGTCGATGCCATTAAGGCCGGCGCCAAAGCGCTCTCTTGAGCGACTTGTGCTTGTCGACCCGATCCCTCTGACCCTAAGCTAATCGCTATGCGAAGCACACTCATCAGCGTCATGACCGTCACCGCTCTGCTGACCGTGGGTTGTCAGTCTCCAAGTCCTTCGTCCTCGGCGGCCTCGGAGGGCAAGGTGAAGGCGGAGGCGGCTGCCCCTGCCGCCGCCCCAGATAAGACCGTCGAGCAGGCGTCGACCCACGTGGAGAGGGCGCTGCGGATGGCGAAGCACCCCTTCAAGCGCACGAAGGTCAACGTCACAGATGCGCAGCTGGAGCGGATCGTCGCCTCAAGTTACGAGGCCTTTGACACGATCGACGAGCCGGTGGTGCGTGTCTTCGTGTTCCATTATGACGCGGCAGAGCTGGTGAAGCCCGCCAAGATCGCGCGCTGGATCAACGAAAGCGGCTTGATCCACAACGGTCAGACCAGCGCCAATCGGCTACGTGTCATCGTGGCTGGGACCCCCGAGGCGGGGCCAGTCGAAGAGAAGACAGGGCAGGTCATGAATGACTTCATGGACGCCTTCATGGTCATGCGCTGAGCCTCTTAGTTTCGCCGCAGTGCTTGGGCAGAAGGCGGCCGCTGGGCCTGACTAAAAGTCCGCCGCTGGGTCGACTGAATAGGTCACGTCGAGCGGGAACATGCGGTCGAGCACCTCGCCTCGACGCGCGACGTCGGCTTCGTAGAGCCAGAGGTTACGCAGTGTGTGGCTCGCCACCTGGCGCGTGTAGACGCGCGCTTCGTTGTAGCTGAACTCCTCGATGAGGAAGGGTAACGGTGCCTCGCTGTTCTCTTTCAGCCACCGCGCCACAGGGGAGGGGCCGGCGTTATAGCTCGCGGCGACGAGGAGCAGTTGGCCCTTCCACTTGGTTTGATGTTTCGCCATGTAGAAGGCGGAGAAGGGGAAGCCGACGCGGGGATCCATGAAGGTGAGCGCGTTGTATGGCGTGCCCATCTGTTCACCGCAGAGGATGGCGGTTTGAGGGATCATTTGCAGGGCGCCAATCGCGTCGCGCGCGGAGATGGCCGAGGGCTTGTATCGGCTCTCTTGACGCATGATCCCGTAGATGAACTCCGCTGGGACTTCGTAGCGCGACTCAAGGCGCTCGACGAGCGGCCCGTATGCCCTTGGGTAGTCGAGGATCCAGCTCAGTGTGGCCTGATGAGGCAGGATCAAGTTGCCGTTGACCTTGCCACCCGAGGCCAACTTCCAGCCGTACTTAAAGTTCTCGACGGCGAAGGACATCGCGACCCGGAAGGCCTCTCTCTTTGCTTTCGGAGTCGTGGACTCCACGGCCTCTCGGATGGGGCGATAGGTCTTGCGAGCCAGTGCGACCTCGTCAACCTCGACCAAGGCTTTGACCCGCGCAAAGCGCGCCGCCGTCCCGGGGCTGAGGTTAGGCCACCCCCAAACCTCCGGGTTCAGCCTTGAGGCCCCTCGGGATGCCGTACCCCCTTCAGGCCACTTGAGTTGCGAGGCCCTCGCATCGCGTCCGTCCCACTTCGCGAGCATCTGCTGGCCGAGGATGTCGTAGTAGGTCAAGGGGTAGCGGGCTCGCAGGGCTGCGAGCTTCTTGCGTCCCTTGCGGCGCTGCCCCAGCTTGTCGAAAGCGTAGGCTTGCCAGTAGAGCGCCTTGCCTGCTGTCAGTGGGCCACGGTAGCTCATCAGCTCCTCAAAGGCGCCGATCGCGGCCTTCCATTGGGCGTCTCTGATGTGGCACCAGGCGATGAAGCCACGGACATAAGAGCGGCGCTTGCCGAAGCGCTTCACGTAGCGCTTTAGGTGAGGGAGGGCGCGCTTGCAGTTGCGCTCATCGTAGGGGAGCCATCCGCGGTAGTAGGCGATTCGCTCGGCGAACTTGCCGTTGGGATAGCGACGGTCGTATTGGTCGCCCAAGCGAAGCGCTTCTTTGTACTGATCTTCCTTCACATGTGTGCGGATCAGGGAGAAGAGCGCCTCCTCTTTTCGAGGACCTCCGAGGGCGATCTCGCGCTTGAAGAGCTTCCTGGCGCTCTCGGGATCATCCCGCAGCTTGGTCAGCCCAATCTGGGCTAAGTGCCAACGTGCATCGCGTCCCAATTTCGGGTGCTCTGCCAGTCGAGTCAGCTCAGGTCGTGCCTGTTCGTAGACGAAGCGCTGCATGAGGCGCTCTGCCCGTTTGAGGCGATCCGAGTCGCTGAGCTCTTCGACGTTCATGGGGAGCTTCGATGCATCCGCTTGCGGGAGGTCAGGGTAGTGCAGCAGGAGTCGACGCGCCCTGCGTTTCCGTTCGGCCATCGGCTCCTCTTCGCGGAGCGCGAGTCGCATCATGGCGGTCGCCCGATGCTGTCTAGGGCCGTCGCCCGACGCGATCTGCTTGAGCGCATTTGCGGCCGCCTCGCGCCGGCCCAATGCGTCCTCGACGTCCACCAGCCCCAGGAGCAGCTCGGTGCGCTCGTCCTGGTTCGCTGTGTGCGGGAGGGCGGCTTGGATCGCGGAGGCGGTCGTGGCATCGGGGGGCCTAAGCATCGCTGCACGAGCCAACCAAACGAGCCGTCGGTCGTCGATCTCGGGCATCGGCGAGGGGAGGGCGCTGAGGTACCCAAGGCCCACAAGGCTGCCTTGCTCGGTGAGGAGCTTACCGAGCAGGAAGCGCGCTTGAACGCGCGCTCGGGGGTCCGTGGTCGAAGGCTCTAGCCTCAAGAGCGCGCCGATCCCCGCCGTCAAATCGCCAGAGCGGATGGTCTCGCGGATGTGGTCGATGGGCGCTGACGTCGCCGCCTGCGCCGACCATCCCGTGAGGCAAGTGAAACCGATGGCGATAAGCAGAGGTCGTCGCATGCGCTGACGATAGAATCGAGAGCTCGATCCGGCCAATTCCAAGCTAACTATGGGTCGCGAGCCAATCGCTTATGAGGCGGTTGACCACCTCCGGTCGCTCCTGATGAGGAAAGTGCCCCACGCCTTCGAGGCGTTTCATGACCACCTCAGTCGCGAAGTGAGCTGGCGAGATGGCGACGTCGTAGAGCGCGGACCTCATGCACCCATCCAAGGCCCCGGTGAGGGCAAGGGTCGGCGCCTGGATGGGGGCCCTGAGGAGGGCCCAGCTCCGTCGACCCTCTGCGCTCCAGAGCTTCGGGAGGTGTCGATAGTAGCCCAGCGTGGCTCTGCGTACGCCCGGCTGCGCGAAGGTGTCGAGCACGGCCCGCATCTCCACTTCAGGGCAGGTCCAGGTCGGGGACCAATCGCTCCAGATCTTCCTGATCGCCAGGCCATCGTCTGCCTGGAGCGTGCGCTCTGGGAGGCGCGGGAGCTGGAAGAACCCGATGTAGGAGAGGTTCATCAGGGCGGAGGGGCGGTGACGTAGCATCGCCCTGATGCGGTGCACCGGGGGGACGGAGAGCGTGACTAAGGAGGCGACGCGGTCGGGCACCAGGTTGGCGGTCGCCATCCCCACGATCGCGCCCCAGTCGTGACCGACAAGGTGGACGCGACCGACCCCTAAGTCATCGATCCAAGCTGCGACATCTTCAGCCAAAGACGCGACATAATATCGGCCATCTTGGGGCTGTGAACTTGGCTCGTAGCCTCGTAAGTTGGGCGCCACGACATGGTAGCCGGCCTCGGCGAGCGCTGGGAGTTGTTCTCTCCAAGAGCGACGGTGGTCAGGGAAGCCATGGAGGCAGAGGACGAGCGGCCCTTCCCCGCACTCATCTGCAGTGAACCGCAGCGCGCCGGCGCGCAGCACCCGTATCCCAAGGGCCGTCATGCAGTTGGCGCAGGCAGGTCGAAGAAGCGCCGCGCGTTGCCACCAAGGACGGCTTCAAGCGTCTCCTCAGGCCATCGTCGTGCGAGCTGCGTCAGCTCCCGGTCCCAGGCGTAGGGGATGTTTGGGAAGTCGGTGCCATACATAATCCTCTCGGGGCGGGCCTCAACAGCGTGCATCGGGAAGGGGATGTTGAAGTAGTCGGCGCCGGACATCGTGGTGTCGAGCCAGAGGTTGTCGTAGCGCTCGAGCAGGCGCGCGTAGCCCTCGAACTCATCGGCCCCGAGGTGCGGCACACAGAGCTTCAACGAGGGGTAGCTTCGCAGCACCGCCTCGATGCGCTCCACAGCGCATACTGCGTACGTATCCACAGGGTAGGCGGGGCTTGAAGGCTCGCGGCCCGCGTGAATGACTAAGGGGCGCTGAGCGGCCACACAGGCCTCATAAACGGGCTCAAGAGGGGCCGTGTCCGGCGCGAACGCCTGGACATGGCAGTGCAGCTTGACCCCTGAGAGGCCTGCGGTGAAGGCCTCTTCAAGGATGGTGCGGCTCTCTGGTTCGCCCGGGTAGACCGTAGCCAACCCGGTCACACGAGGCTCCTCGGAGACCACCTCCGCCATGTAGGCGTTCAGCCCTCGAGCGATCCCGGGCTTGTGACTGTAGTGCAATGCGACAAGGTGAGAGACCCCTCGTTGAAGCAGATATGCGATGACAGCCGGCGTCTTCAGCTTGTAACGAATCGGCCAGCCGTGGGTGTCGAACCACCGCCAGATCGCCTCGAAGAGCGGGTCGGGGAAGAGGTGGACGTGTGCGTCGACCACTTGCGGGAGGTGGTCAGGGACGTGCGCGCCCTCTGGGTCGTCGAGCGCCCCTTGGGCGAGCAGTCGTCCTTGCGCGGGGAGCGTGGCTGCGCAGACGGGTATTGTGGGGTCGGGATCATGGTGCCCGGGGGAGGGTGCACCTGCGGCTCCCGACTTAGTCATCGGGGGTCGCATCTTCGGCGGTCGTCACGTCTTCTTCAGTGGTGTCCTCGGAGATCGTGTCCACGACTGCAGGGCTCGCGTCCTCGGCGACGTCGGGTGATGTGTCCGCAGAGGCCTCTGCGTCCTCATCCGCGGTGACGTCATCGGGGATCGCGACGTCCCCTGTGGCGTCCTCTGTCACGTCGGTTGTGGCTGCATCGCTGAGCGCAGCGTCAGTCGTCTCGGCAGCATCGGAGGCCGTGGTGACCTCACCTGTGGTGTCTTCTTCGGTTGTTGTGTCTTCGCTGGTCGAGGAGCCTGTGTCGCTCTCGTCGGTCGTCGTTGTGTCGTCGACTGGTGTGACCTCGACGGCGTCAGGGACCGCCGGCAGCTCCGCGATTGTGCACGCCGCTGTGGGACACGCGAGGAGTGTCAGCACGGTGAGTCGTCGAAGTGCATTGCTCAGCATCATCTGAATTCCTTTCCATAGACTATACTCTACCGATAACGCGATTATGGACGATGGGCCAGTGAACGACCTCACGTGACGCTGAGCCGAGGGGGTGTCGATGACCTCCATGACATCACCGAGGGATGGAGGCGGCCAGCATGAACGGGTCAGAGGGCTCATTGTCGTCGGTGCAAGAGGGCGCCTCAGCCTCCTTGACGCGGACGGTCACGGAGGAGGACGTGCAGAGCTTCTCTGTGGCGACTGGAGACACGAACCCAGTTCACCTCGATCCCGTGGCCGCGGCTCACTCTGTCTTCGGTCGCCGGGTCGCTCACGGGATGTTGTCCGCGGGCCTGATCTCGGCGGTCTTGGGAACTCAGTTGCCTGGTCCTGGTACGATCTATCTCTCACAGAGCCTTCGCTTTCGCGGGCCGGTGTACATCGGGGACACGGTGACCGCGTCCGTGGTCGTGACCTCCGTCGACAGCGATCGCCATCAATGTGTGCTGGCGACGACGGTTCGCAATGAGGCCGGGGAGCTCTTGCTCGACGGCGAGGCCAGAGTGCGCTTGCCTTAAGCGGCAGAGGCGTGAGGCCGCACTGCGTCTAGCGCCCGGTCGATGAGCCGCCAATCCGCGTCTGGACGCCATGAACCCTCACTGATGATGCGGCGCCAGTTGCGCCCCCCATAGCACCCCTTAAAGAGGTTCAGGAGGTGACGGCTGATGTGGTTCAGCTTGGTCCCTTCTCGGGTCGTCGCGTGTTCGATGTAGGGCATCATGGCTTCAGCCACTTCGATGCGGGACAGCCCTGAGTCCGCTTGGTCGAAGAAGCGACTGTCGACTTGGGCGAAGAGCATTGGATCGTCGTATGCGGCACGTCCGATCATGACAGCGTCCACGTGCTCGAGGTGTGTCGAGACCTCATCGAGCGTCGTGATGCCGCCGTTGATCTCGATCTCGAGATCCGGGAACTCAGCCTTGAGCCGGTAGACATCCTCGTAGCGAAGCGGGGGGATGGTCCTGTTGTCCTTTGGACTGAGCCCGTCAAGCCAGGCTTTCCGTGCGTGGACGCTGAAGCGATCGGAGGTCGCCTCGCGGACCACTGACACGAAGTTGGCCATGTCTTCGTAGCGATCGATCTCATCGACGCCGATGCGATGCTTGACGGTGACGGGGACGTCGACCGCCGCGCGCATCGCGCTGACGATCTCTGCGACGCGCTCTGGTCGGCGCATCAAGGAGGCCCCAAAGCAGCCGGTCTTCACGCGGTTCGAAGGGCACCCCACGTTGAGGTTGATCTCGTCGTAGCCCCAGTCGACGCCAATGCGTGCCGCCTCGGCGAGGGCCTTGGGGTCGTCGCCTCCAAGTTGAAGAGCGATGGGGTGCTCCTCCGCGTTGAAGTCCAGCAACAGGCTGCGGTTCCCATGCAGGATCGCGTTGGCTGTGACCATCTCGGTGTAGAGCAAGGTCTCGCGGGTGATGAGGCGCATCAGTGCACGGAAGTGTCGATCGGTGCGCTGCATCATCGGTGCGATGCTGACAGGGCGCGTGGTGCCCCTCATTTGGTTTCCGCTGCTCATCGAGCGCCTCTTAACAGCGGGGCGCGCGCGCCTCAAGCCCCCGGTCACCTTCTTGGCCTGACGAGGCCGACCTCGGCTGGACGCCTCGCTCCTTCACGGGCTAAGTCTCTCCCTGCGGGAGGACCCTATGAGGCATCTTATCTCGGGCATCGCCCTTCTCTGCGTGGCCTGCTCACCTGAGACGGGCGGGGGGGCACTAGACGCGGAGACGCAGCCGGATGACGCGGTCTGGGATGTGACAGTGGACGAGGAGGTGAGCGTTGGACGCGCGCCGATCACGGACGCCACTGACGGAGGGGACGCGGCGCCCATTGAGGAGACAGAAGCGGGCCCCGATGTCGAGCGTAGGGCAGCGGATGACGCATCGGAAGTGCCGACAGCCTTCTTCGTGCATGTCGAGACGCATCCTACGTTGGCGTCGGCCTCTGAGCCGTTTCTGGCTGACACGGCGACGCTGATGGAGGACTCCGTTCAGTTGCCGCACCTGGACATCCAGGCGTTGGTCATGAGCGACGTTGGGGCGTGGGTCGGCACTTCAGGGGGACTTTACTTACAGGACCTAGAGACTGGATTTTATGCCCCTCAACCGTACCCAACGGCTGGCTTTATCGGAGTCCATGACATCTCGAAGGGGACCAATGCCCTGGGTCGCCGTGCTGTCCTTTATCAAGGCTGGCTTCAGTGGGTGACGGGCTCGGATGAGATGCCTGAAGCTGTCCCGGTTGCGGACACGACCCTCCGCGCCGTGGCGCTCAACGGCAGCGAGCTTTGGTTGGGTGGGGACGCGGGTGTGCATCGCTTTGATGACGGCGTGGAGGCCCCACTTGAGGGGGTCCCTGGGCCGGTGCGTGACCTTGCGCTCTCACCCGATGGTGCACTCTGGGTCGCGAGCGCCGAGGGGGTGTATCGGGTTCAGGGGGGCGTCATCGAGGTGATGGACACGACGGACGCCTTTGCGTTGCACGCGCTCGAGTCCGGTGTCTGGTCTGGTGACGCCAACGGGGTGACGTGGTTCCCTAGCGAGGGGGCGACTCAGCGCTACACGGCGGGCATCGAGGAGCGGGATTGTGATGCGCAGCTGGGAGGGACGGGCTGCGTGGAATGCCTGGACTGCGAGACCTTGAGTGACGCAGAGGCGTGCGACACGTGTGGAGACGGCCGCTGCGGTAAGGTCGAGACGGCCTCGCACTGTCCTCAGGATTGTGGGCTCCCGACGGGTGATGTCCGAGCGCTAGATGTGCGTGACGGCGCCCTCGCCATGGGGCACCTCGTCGGTGCGACGGTCCTCTATTTCGATGATCAGGGGCATCCGCAGAGGACAGACCACTATGCGGGGGCGCGCTGGCTCCCTGCGCCACAGGCGCGCGCGGTGGCGTTCGTCGGGGATGTCCTGGAGATCGGCACGGCGAAAGGCTTGAGTCGCATCTCGTGGGTAGAGCGTCGTCTCGATGAGGACGCAGAGGCCCTCGAGGCCCTCCTCGATATGCACTTCTGGCGTATGGATGGCTTCGTGACCACCCAGGCGACCTTGGATGACGCCAAAGCCCCGCAACAGTGGACCGTGGCTGACACAGACAACGATGGTCTCTTCACCCAGATGCAGGTTGGCGCTTGGTGCTACGCTTACGCCGCTACCGGAGACGAACTGTTTTACGCCAAGGCGCGCAAGGCGATGGACACCCTGTTCCTCCTCGTAGACATCCCCGCGAAGGACTTTGAAGCCGAGGGGATGGCGCGTGGATTTGTCGCCCGCTCCCTCGTCCGCGATGATGAGGGCCCGGTCTTTGAGGACAAGGTCGGCCGCGATAACTGGCATCGCGTCAGCTGGACGGATGACCACGATTACTATTGGAAAGACGACACGTCGTCGGATGAGTTCGCGGGTCACTTCTTTGGCTACCCCCTCTTCTTCGACCTCTGCGCCAAGAACGACGCTGAGCGGACGGAGCTCGCCACGCGGGTCCGCGACATCACCCGCTACGTCATGGACGGAGGGTACCGCCTCATCGATCTTGACGGTGAGCCCACACGCCACGGCCATTGGGAGCCGGAGCGTCTGGCATCCGCCGTCGATGGCCTCGAGGCGTGTGAGGCCAGCCTCGAGTGGTGCGGCGATTCATGGTTTGGAGGCGGCTGGCTCAACAGCATCGCGCTGCTGGGGCAGCTTTTGGCGACCTACCACATGACCGGTGACGTGAGCTTCTATGAGGCGTACGAGGCGCTGATCGAGGAGCACCGCTATGACGAGGTGGGGATGCCTCACCGGCAGACCGCGACGATCACGTGTCCTACCCAGATGAACCACTCAGATCACGAGCTCGCGATGCTCGCCTACCACACCCTTATTCGCTACGAGGCTGACCCGCAACGTCGCGCGCAGTGGCTCGATGGACTCCAGTTCCTCATGGACTGGGAGCGAGTCGAGCGAAACCCGCTTTGGGGTGCCTTGGTGGCGCTGCTGGCGGGGGAGGGGATGGTCGACATGGAGGCAGCCCTTCAGAGCTTCCGGGAGATGCCGGTCGTGCAGCAGAACTGGGCGGTAGACAACAGCCATCGCCGAGACGCGTTGGATTGGCTTAATGACCGCTTCAACTCACCACAGTTTGATCGCGTGTTCGCCTATGACGAGATCCGACACCTCTGGTGGAACGGCAACCTCCACGTGAAGACGATGGGCGGTGACGGACGCGAGATGCTCGGGCCGATGGCGTGGCTGCTCCCCTATTACGCGTTCCGCTACGCCGGGGTGCTCTCAGAGTAAGGGGCAGGGGCCTGAATTGAATCGAGCCGGCGCCCGTGAATCACGGAGGCCGGCTCGTCTCGTAGTCTGCACCCCGAGTCGCTCGGGGTACCTGGATCAGTCAGCGACGACCCAGACCTTGATGGCGACGCTGACGTCGCGATGCAGCTTGATCGCCACGTCGTAGACGCCGAGCGCCTTCAATGGACCATCGAGCTTGATGGAGCGACGATCGATCGTCACGCCCTCAGCCTCAAGTGCCTCGGCGATGTCCTTGGTGGTCACCGAGCCGAAGATCCTGTCGTCCTCACCCACCAACCGGGTGATCGTGACGCTAAGGTCCTTCAGACGCTTCGCAGAGTCCTCGGCCGAGCGACGCTCACGAACGATGGACGCCTCAATGGCGCGGCGCTCATGGTCCAGGCTGGCCTTGTTTCGTGCGTTTGCACGAACAGCCAACCCTTGTGGGATCAGATAGTTAGAGGCGTATCCGGACTTGACCTGTACGACCTCGCCTGCCTGACCGAGATCAGGGACGTCTCTTCTTAGAATAAGTTCCATTGCTCTAGTCCTTCGCCGCGTAGGGCAGCAGAGCGACGGCGCGTGCGCGCTTTAGCTCACGCGCAAGACGGCGCTGGTAGAAGGCGCTGACGCCGGAGATACGACGAGGCACGATGCGGCCGCGATCGGTGATGAAGCGGCGCAAGAACTCGGGGTTCTTGTAGTCCAACTGCTCGACGAGCTTGGGATCAGCCTGGAAGGGACAGACCTTACGACGTCGACCTTTGCTTTTTTCGAGGAAACCCATCGTCTACTCCTTCTCGTCTGAGTCAGCTGCCGTCTCTTCGGCTGCCGGCTCGGTTGCGGGCTCTGCAGCAGCGGCCTCGGCGGCTGCGGCGCGCTGAGCGGCTTCCTCTGCCTCTTTGGCCTCACGCTCGGCACGGGCCGCGGCGTCTGCAGCCTCACGCTCTGCGCGGGCGACTGCGTCTGCAGCCTCACGCTCGGCGGCTTCCTTGGTCTTGATGGCCATGATCGTTTTGCCGTCTCCAGCTGCGCTGAAGTCGAACTCATCGATGGAGACCCGATCCTCAAGGATGATCGTCTGCCAAAGCATCGCCTCCTCGGTGATCTTCAAGAGGCGCTCCAGCTCGGCTACCGTCTTGTTGGTCCCAAGGTAGAGTGTGTAGAGGTACAGGGCCTTGGTGGCCTTGCTGCGGCGGAGGCGGAAGGCCGTCTTGCGGCGTCCCCAGTCCTCCAAGCGCACCTCACGGCCGCCGGTCTTCTCAAGGGCCTCGCGGATGCGGGCCAGGACCTTGTCACGACCCGCGTCGCCGCTGTCGGCGTTCACGAGCGTCACAGTCTCGTATCGTCTAGCTAACATAATGTCTCCTCATGGACATGTGGCCCCGAAATGACCCGGAGCAAGGAGGGTTGAAACGGGCGGCAGGGTGCCCCGCCGCCCGCTAAAGATCAACCGTTATCGAACTCTACTTGCCGGCCGCTGGCGCGGCTGGCTTCGCTGCGGGTGCCGCAGGCTTCGCCGCTGGTGCGGCTGCAGGTGCCGCGGGCTTCGCCGCTGGTGCGGCTGCGGGTGCCGCGGGCTTCGCTGCGGGTGCCGCGGGCTTCGCAGCGGGCTTCGCAGCGGGCTTCGCAGCGGGCTTCGCGGCGGGCTTCGCAGCGGGCTTCGCGGCCTTGGCCGGCAAGCACGTGCGGATCAGCTTGCAGTCGGTATCGGCGCAGTCGACCTGACCGTCATCGTCGTTGTCCACCTTGTCGCTGCAGAGCGCCGCGGTGTTCTCAGCCGGCGGGGCGTGCATGCTGACGAGGGCCGGGGCGATGACCACGGCGACGACGCTGATGAGCTTGATCAGGATGTTCAGCGAGGGGCCCGCGGTGTCCTTGTACGGATCGCCGACGGTGTCGCCGGTGACGGCTGCAGCGTGAGCGTCAGAGCCCTTGCCGCCGTAATGGCCACCCTCGATGTACTTCTTGGCGTTGTCCCAAGCGCCACCAGCATTGGACTGGTAGATCGCGAGGAGGACACCGGAGACGGTGACACCGGCGAGGAGTCCGCCCAAGGCGTTAATGGACACCATGCCGACGACCACGGGGACGATGATCGCGAGGAGGCCTGGAGCGACCATCTCCTTGAGGGCAGCGTCGGTGGAGATGTCCACGCAGCGCTTGTAGTCCGCCTCAGCGGTGCCATCCAACAGCCCCTTGATCTCGCGGAACTGGCGTCGAACCTCTTCGATCATCGCGCCAGCGGCGCGGCCTACGGCCAGCATGGCGAACGCGCTGAAGACGAAGGGCAGCATCGCACCGATGAACAGACCGGACATGATGGCCGGGTCCATGATGTTCAAGCCAGTGGCGTCGAGGCCGGTCTTGGTGGTGAAGGCGGAGAAGAGCGCCAGCGCGGTCAACGCCGCGGAGCCGATGGCGAAGCCCTTGCCGATGGCCGCAGTGGTGTTACCCACAGCGTCGAGGTTGTCCGTACGCTCACGGACCTCGGGGGGCAGCTTGCTCATCTCGGCGATGCCGCCTGCGTTATCTGCGATTGGGCCGTAGGCGTCCACAGCCAGCTGAATGCCGGTGGTGGAGAGCATGCCGAGGGCCGAGATGCCGACGCCGTAGAGGCCAGCGAAGTGGTAGGCCAACACGATGGCAGCGACGATGAGCATGATGGGGAGCGCGGTCGAGATCATGCCGACGGCGGTGCCCGCGATGATGTTCGTCGCGGCGCCCGTCTGAGACTGCTCAGCGATGTACTTGACCGGCTTGTAATGGTCGCTCGTGAAGTACTCGGTCGCGAGCCCGATGAGGGTACCGGCGACGAGGCCGGACACGGTAGCGTAGAAGATGCCGAGTCCGGCAGCCTGCAGGCGAGCACCCTCCTGGAGGTAGCTTCCTGCGTCGGTGACGAGGATCGTCTTGCCAGCGGTGAAGAGGAAGAAGAGCCCCTCAGGCGCGAATCGCTGGATCGTGAACCATGCACCCGCGATCATCAGGATTGCGGCGACCGTGGTGCCTGCGTGGAGCGCCTTGTGGGGGCTTCCGCCCTCTTTGGTGCGCACGAAGAAGGTGCCCAAGATGGACGCTGCGATACCGATGGCGGCCAGGTAGAGCGGCAGGTTTACCAGCTCCATGGTGCTGTCGCCGACCACGTTCGCGGTGCGGTGCAGCCCGAAGCCGAGGATCATCGTGCCGATGATGGAGCCCACGTAGGACTCGAAGAGGTCTGCGCCCATGCCGGCGACGTCGCCGACGTTGTCACCGACGTTGTCGGCGATGGTCGCGGGGTTACGCGGGTCATCCTCGGGGATACCGGCCTCGACCTTACCGACGAGGTCAGCGCCGACGTCTGCGGCCTTGGTGTAGATGCCGCCGCCGACGCGCGCGAAGAGCGCGATGGAGCTCGCACCGAGGGAGAAGCCTGCGATGACGTTCAAGAGCTGCGCTGTCGAGGAGAAGCTGAGCCATGCATCAAAGATGAGGTAGACCAAGGTCAAGCCCAAGACGCCGAGGCCGACGACGGACATTCCCATCACGGAGCCGCCGGAGAAAGCGACCTTCAACGCATCGTTGAGGCTCGTACGCGCCGCAGCGGTGGTGCGGACGTTGGCTTGTGTCGCCACGCGCATCCCGATGAAGCCGGCTAGACCAGAGCATATCGCTCCGATGAAGAAGGCGATCGAGATGGTCCAGTGGCTGTCATCCGGTGCTGTGACAGCGAGGAGGATGCCCACGATGAGGACGAAGATGGCGAGGATTCGGTACTCACGACCGATGAAGGCCATGGCGCCTTCACGGATGTGGCCCGCGATCTTGACCATAGTGGCGTCGCCGGGATCTTGTTTATTCACCCAAAGGCTACGCGTGAAAGCGAAGACGAGGGCTAGCAAGCCCGCGACAGCGACCGCGTAGAGCGGATGGCTCATAATCTCACTCATGTCCTCAAATCTCCTGCGCTGTAAACCGCGGCCTGTGCCACGGGTTTAGGAACTGACAGCGGGCACAAAGGAACGGCCGTTGTACTGGGCCTGTGCATCCTTCGCTCCCGCCTCCATAATGGTGCCCACTGCGTCGGCTGCGGCGTCGACGACGTCGCGTAGCCAGGGCTTCTCTTCGCTGCCAAAATTGCTCAGCACAAAGTTGCTCACGTCGCCGTGCTGAGGCCGACCGATGCCACATCGCACGCGCACGAAGTCGCGACCGAAGTGCTCGAAGATCGACCGAAGTCCGTTGTGGCCGCCGTGGCCGCCCCCCACTTTGACGCGAACGGCCCCAAAGGGCAGGTCGAGCTCATCGTGGATGACGATGGTCTGCTCGGGCGTGACACCGAAAAAGGCGCCCGCTGCTCCGACTGAGACTCCGCTGCGGTTCATAAAGGTCATCGGCTCCAGAAGCCAGGCGTCGTGGCGGGCCACCATGCATTTGGTGAGCTGCCCTTTGAACTTCTCGCGAAAAGATGCCCCGGCTCGCTGCGCCAGCTCATCCACCACCATGAACCCAATGTTATGGCGGTGAGCGCTGTACTTAGCCCCTGGGTTCCCCAGGCCTGCAATAAGCCAAGGCATCCTTCAGCCCTTAATCTTCGCTGCTCTCTTCGCTGCTCTCCTCGCCCTCTTCCTCGACAGGTGCGGTGGAGACCTTCATACGGATGAGCTTGAAGTCCTTACGGTAGATCGCCTCTACCCCGTCGGGCATCGTGATCTCGGAGACCATGATCTCGGCGAACTCACCGGTCACAGGCGTCATGTCAAACTCGATGGCGCTGGGGATGTCCCCGGCTTTGCAGCGCACCTTCAAGAAATCACGGTGCTGCTCGACCTTCGCGCCGAGCTTCTCCATGGGGGACTGCCCTACGCGCTGGAAGGGCACCTTCAAGGTGAGCATCGTCTCCTCGGTGATCTCCATGAAGTCGACGTGCACCAACTTGCGCTTCCAAGGGTGAACCTGGAGGTCCTTCACGATCGCCATACGATCGGAGCCGTCGACGCTGATCTGAGCCACGGAGTTACGCCCCAGTGGTCCGCCGAGGAGCTTGACGACCGCCTTGGGGTCGAAAGAGAGCGCCATCGGCTCGTTGCCATTGCCGTAAATGACGCCCGGCACTTCGCCGGTTGCGCGGAGGCGGCGGTTCGGGCCCTTGCCGGTCTCCGAACGCTTCGTCGCGGTTAAGGTAGGTAGTGACATGATGTGTTGTCCTGAGCTTGGCGTCCCCAAAGTATCCTCGACTCTCGAGGGCATGTTCGGTTTCACCGCCTACAGCGCCCCTCCCTGTCAGGTGGACGCCTTCAGCTTGAGTTCTCGTTGTCGTGTCTCGAGAGGCAGCCTCAGTGAGTCTGCCTCTCGGTACCTTTCTCATTGGACCGTGAAGATCCGTGTAGTTTGGGGCGGCAGGACTCGAACCTGCGATGCGGATACCAAAAACCCGTGTCTTGCCACTTGACGACGCCCCATTAACTTTGCGCCTCACCTGTCGCGCGCCCTGAGGTGCCCGAAGGTGTTTATTCTATCATTTCAATGCATTGGCCTGATTGGGTGACCGTTGGTCCCAATCGGGCGCCAGTGCGTAACATGCACCCCACACCGTGTCAACGATGCTCTCATGCGTTGTTTAGACTCTCCCACGGCCACTCAGGGTCTATAGGGGGGGAGCAGCTCATCTCCAAGGGCCTCTTTGACCATCTTCCACGGGCGCGCCCGGCGTGCAGGGAGCGTCTCTTCGGGGAGGACCAAAGAGGCGTGCGGGGGCAGCGGTCCGATCTCGTAGTCGAGCAGCACCATGAAGTCGCGCCGCTGGTCGTCGAAGGTCCCGATGCCCTCGATTTGAAGGCTGCCGGCGACGAGCTCATGAGGCGCGTCGACGCGCCTGGCGATACGGCCCTTCACCGTCAGGGGCTTGTGGCTCGCTGCCATCCAGATTTTCCAGTCTTCGTCATGCTCACGAAGCGCCTTGAGCGCCTCGGGCTCAAGGGGGCGCGGCGCGACGGCGCTGTCGAGCCCGACCCGCTCCCATCGGACCCGCACACCAGACATCGTCGTCTCACCCTCGGGGTCCTCTCGGAAGATCATATAAGGGCCGAAGGCTTCAAGGACGGACGGGCCGATGTCATGGGCCTCTCTAAGGAGTTGATGCTGGGGAGCACCGACGGTCTCACGGTCCATCCAAGGTCCCCAGCTGCGCCTCACCGCGAGCGCCTTGCCGTCGAAGACAGCCTGCCGCCCGTCTTGCCGCCCCTCTGGTGCGACGACTGGGTCGGTCCAAAAGCGCAGCTCTTCGATGCGGAACGCCTGACGCTTCCCGCGATAGACCTCGCGCGTGACCGAGATGGAGCGGCCAGAGCTCGCTCCAACCTGCCTGAGTACGAAGGTGCCCACCATCCTCAAGTGATGGGGCTCGGCGCCTTGCATAGGGAGGTCCGTCGCTTGGACGGCGTCCGGGCTCGCCTCCTGACGGACACCAGCCATCGCCTCCTCAAGGCGCGCTGCGCGTTGCTCGCTGGGCGTGCACCCACCGGTGAGCAGGGCGAGACCAAGCAGGATCCAGATCCCCCTCACCTCAAGACCTCGCCTGAGTGGAGCGGGAACCCCGAGAGGAATGCGCCGACGTTGAGGGGCTTCTTGCCGGGGGCTTGGAGGGTCATCAAGCGCAGAACGGTGCCCTCGCCGCACGCCACATCGACCCCGGCAGGGGTGGCGGCCAAGATCGTCCCTGGAGGCGCCGTTGTCGTGGATGTTAAAGCTGTCGCAGGGGGATGGAGCTTCAGGGTTAGGCCCCGCTCCGAGTGGGTGCAGCGGGTGCCTGGCCAAGGATGCAGGCCGCGGATCTGGCGATCGAGCTCTTCGGCCCTGCGGCGCCAGTCTAGGTCTCCGTCGGCCTTGGCGATCCGAGGAGCATAGGTCACCTCGTCCTCGTCTTGTGCCACAGGCGTGATGCCCTCTGCCTCCAGCTTCTCAAGGGTGTCTAGGAGGGCGGCTGCTCCGAGCTCGGCCAGGCGATCGTGGAGCGTGGAGGCGGTGTCCTCGGCAGAGATAGGGGTCCGCACGGTGTGCAGCATGTCGCCCGCGTCGAGCGCGCGCACCATCTGCATGATCGTGACACCGCTCTCGGAGTCTCCTGCCAGTATGGCGCTCTGAATGGGGCTCGCTCCGCGCCACCGTGGGAGGATGCTCGCGTGGACGTTGATGCACCCCTGCGGAGGCAGCGCGAGCAGCTTCGGACCGAGGATCCGACCAAAGGCTGCCACGACAGCGATATCGGGCCGATGACTGGAGAGCCACTCGCGGAAGGCCGGCGTGCCGACTGAGTCAGGCTGAAGCAGTGGGACCTTCGCTTGCCGTGCCACGGCGGCCACTGGTGTCGGGACAAGCTTTCGGCCACGACCGGAGGGGCGATCAGGTTGCGACACGACGGCGACGACGTCATGCGCAGAGCTGAGCAGCGCGCTCAGGGAGATCGCTGCCAACTCAGGGGTCCCCATGAAGGCGATACGCACGGCTGTCGAAGCTCCTAGGCGTCTTGGGACTCGTCGTGGATCGCGCGGATAGCGTCGATCGTATCGTCTTCACGCTGCAGCTCTTGGTCGCGCAAGTATTCCCGGACCACGAGCTTACGCTTCACGGCGTTGAGCCGATCCACGAAGCAGACGCCGTTCAGGTGATCGATCTCATGCTGAATGCAGATCGAGAGCAGACCGTCGGCGTGCAGGTCAACCTCCCCGCCATCCAAGTCGTAGGCTTGGACGTGGATCTCTTCCTTCCTGCGCACCTCGGCCGCGAGCCCTGGGAACGAGAGGCAGCCCTCTTCGTAGGTCGTGCGGCCGTGGCTCTCGACGATCACCGGGTTCACCAGGTGGAGCAGGCTCTTGGGGTCGCCATCCTGCTCGACGTCGACCGTAATGAGGCGGATGTTCTTGGCGACCTGGGGGGCCGCCAGGCCGATGCCATGGGACAAATACATGGTCTCAGCCATGGCTTGTCCAAAGTCGAAGAGTGCGCCGTCGATCTCGAGGATGTCGGCGCTTCGCCGAGTCAGGATCGAGTCGGGGTAAATAACGAGGGGTAAACGTGCCATTACAGCCTCATGCTCGGGTGCTATTCCCCGCCTCGAGCGCAGACTCGTAGCGGGACTGGTAGGTGGTGTGTCCGAGGATCGCGAAGGCGTCATCGAGGCCTTGTCCGATCTCGCTCAAAGAGTCGATCTCCGCGGGGCCGACCGGCTCATGCCAGCCGCTGGGGGTGTAGAGGTGCTTCAGTGCGTCGTACTGCTGTCGAACGACGTAGGTGCTCGCACCAGGCTGCAGCTCCAGGATGGCGTGGTAATCACCAAAGCGGATGTCGTTGAGCTTATCGCTCAAGGACGGTCCCACGCTGGTCGAGCGCAAGGTCGCGCTTCGACGGGGCGTGTCGAGGGCGCTGTTCACCAGGCTTGGCATCGGAGGATCCGGGAGCACGCCGAGGTCTGTCGCGGCGCCGTCGATGCTCGCGAGGACGGCGGCCTCGCTGAGGACCTCGGTCATCGGTGTCTCGGCATGGGCGATCGCCGCGAGGACGCTGGCCTCACTGGATTGCTCGGTCATGGGTGTGTCTGGCGCGTCGAGGGCCGCGACGAGATCAGCCTCATCGATCTGCTCGGTCGGGTGGCCAGCGTCGCGCCTGGGGCCACGAAAGTCATCGAGGAGCACGACGGGATCCATCCCCGTGCCGAGCCTCAAGACGGTGATCTCTTCGAGGAGATCAGCGGCCCAACCCTCGGCATCATCTCCGACCTCTCCCACCGGGACCAACATCACGTCCGGAGTGACGGAGCTCGCCAGTGTGCGGCAGCTGGAGGCCCCTGCGGCGCTCATGACGCGGTGGCCGGCGTCGGTGAGGCGCTGGCCCAGCTGCTCGCTCTGCGCGTGATCAAAGCCGGCGGTGAGGATTCTCATAGGCGCGGAACATAGTCGAACGCCTCGCCCGGGGCCAGCATCGAGTAGGCCGGCACGCAGTGTGCCGGTTTGTCCCCCTCGGCTCGCCTAACGCAGCTCGGCTTCAGGGGCCAGGTGGAAACCACCCAGGGCTTCGAGATCGAAGCCGGCTGTGGGCTCGGCGCCTTCGGTCGCGAGGTCCCGGATGCGCACATATCGGACCTCTGCGAGGCCCAAGTCAGCGAGATCAAAAGCGTCACCGCCCACGATGTCAGCCATCAGGGGGACGACCTCGCAGGGGTCGAAGTCTTGGCGCGGCCGCCAGCCTGCGCAGCCATCGTCAAAGCCCTCTTCACGGTCGGGATCGCAGGGGTAGGTGTACCATGTCTCACCGTCCTCGCTGACAGAGACCTCGCCAAGCTCGGCGAAGGGGTTGGTTGGATCTCCCCCGATCCAAAAGGGGTTCTCCCAGATCACGAAGTCGGGGCCCTCACCGTCGATCAGGGAGCGGGCTCCAAACCCGAGCACAATCTCGCCCCCGACCCCAAGGCTCAGGACATCGAGGGAGCCTGAGCTCACGCTCCCCTGCACTGGTGGACCGAGCACGACCTCGGGCATCTCGCTCTGGCCGAACCCGGCGTTGACCCCCGGCTCGAACGAGATGACCTCACTGGCGTAGGGCAGGGAGGGGGGGCAGACGACAGGGGGCTCTGCGTCGGCCTCCGGCCCCACGGCGTCGACCTCCGTGTCCATGCCGTCCACGAACGATTCATCGATGACGGCGTCCTGGGGTCGCTCAAGGCCGTCCCAATCTGCGGCCGCGCCGCTCGCGTCGGTCCCCGGCAAGGGAGCTGACTCGCCATCACATCCGAGGCCAACGCACATGGAGAAAAGCAGGGTGAGGAGCATTGTACGTGACATCGTCGCTACCTTTCGCCTCCGCCCGAGGCGCGCATGAGTGGGCTGAACGGTGGCAGTCTCTGGCTCTCTGAGCCGTCAGGTTGGGCTCGGATTACAGTTGCGGGGGCAGCGCCGGCATCTCACCGGCTTCCTACTCAATCGTTCGAGGGCGGAATAGCACAGGCCGGAAATGGAATCTACGAGATGGTTACCCCGCGTTTTTCGCGGGCATCGTGGGCTAGGAGCAGACGCGGAAGGGATGACACGTGCACCTTTTTGACCGGGGGCCCAGCAGGGCAGACAATGAGCGAGGTCTTATCAAAGTTGGCACGCGCTTTGCTTCTGTACTGAATCGAGGCGCCCGGTGGTGCCCACGGAGGTAAGACGATGATTCAAACTCCCGATTCAACGATGATGGCGACTCGCCAGGGCCTGTACGAGCACGCGATGAGCGAACTAGACCGATTGCAGACCGAGAATGCCGGCCTCCGTGCCGAAATCGACGAACTGCGCGTCTATCGTCGCCTAGCCTACCGCGACCCCCTCACCGGTTTACGTAACCGACGCTACCTCGACGAGCGCCTCCGAGAGGAGATGCAGCGCGCGAGGCGCCACGCTGACCCGACCTTCTCCGTGCTTGTCTTTGACCTTAACGACTTCAAAGGCATCAATGACGTGCACGGCCACGGAGTCGGTGATGATTGCCTCCGCTTCATCGCCAAATTCCTCGAGGAGAACCTCCGCGAGCACGACATCTGCTGCCGCACCGGGGGCGACGAGTTTACCGCGATCCTGCCTGAGTCGGACAGCATGGGCGCCGAGCTCTTAGTGGTGCGCCTCCGCGAACGGTTAGCGCGAGCGAATGCGGGCCGTGATGTCCCTGTTCACCTGAGCATCGGCATCGCGACGTGGCCCGAGGATGGCGGCGATTCGGACGATCTGCTTGAGGCTGCCGACCGCGCAATGTTCCGCGACAAGGCCTACCAGCGTGGCGATCGTCTGCCCCGCAATGGTCGCCGCGACCAGACGCTGCCTTGGACGGGGCTTCAGCCGCAGCCGGAGTGATCGACTCGGCCCGGCTCGCGGCAGCGATAGCCTGGGCAGAGGTCCACTACGCAGCCTGTGATGTGTGCGCCGAAGGGTGCGGCGTCAATCGGCTGACGGGTGAGCAAGGGCACTGCGGCTTGGGAGAGCACGGCCGCGTCTATAAGGAGTATTTACACTTGGGGGAGGAGCGCTCTCTGCTGCCCTCACACACCATCTACCTGAGCGGATGCAACCTCCGCTGTGTCTTTTGCAGCGACTTGGGTCCCGTGACCCAGCCCCAGAGACACGGTGTGATTTTGCCGCCTGAGGCGCTGGCCCAACGCATCGCCAAGAGACGCGCTGAAGGGGCGCGCAACGTGAACTTCGTAGGAGGATTGCCCGACGTCAACGTGCTCTACATTTTGCGAACCTTGAGTCACTGCCCAGAGGACACCCATGTCGTCTGGAACACCAACTTGTGGACCACTGAAGAGGCGATGGAGCGCCTCACAGGGGTGGTGAGCACGTGGTTGGCAGACCTCAAGTTTGGTGACGACCGCTGCGCGTTGAAGCTCTCGGGGGCTAGGAATTACCTCGAGACGCTTCACCGGCTCTTGCCCGTGGCGCAGCGGTCGGGTGAGCTGATCGTGCGTCATCTCTTGATGCCCGGGCACCTTGAGTGTTGCACGAAGCCCGCGCTGCAGTGGCTCGCGCGTCATGTCCCTGACGCGACCGTCAATATCATGACGGGCTATCACCCGTTCCAGCTCGCGGGGGGCAAGGGACCACTCGGTGGCCCCCTGTCTAAGGGCGAGCGCGAGGAGAGCGTCACGCTGGCCTCCACGCTCTTCGATGCCCGATTGCTTGTGGATGGCGAAGCGCTCAGCGCGGTTGGAGCGGCCTAGAGGTGGTCGCGGTCCGGGCAGGAATCCGGTATGACGGTGACCGGAGGTGATTGGGTATGGATGAGCACTCGGAGTTGGCTGAGCGACTCCAGGTGGGCCTTGAGGCGGCGACTGGGGCGTCGGTCACGATCGACGCCGTGGCGCCGATGCATGGTGGTGCCTGTCAGGACAACCTCGGGGTCGCCTTCACGGTCGAGGCCGGGAGCGACGCGGGTGCGTACCGGATGGTCCTGCGCGGAGATGCCCCATCCTCGTTGCCCCAGAGCTTGAGTCGGCGGCAGGAATTCGAGGTGATTGAGGCGGCGACAGAGGCTGGCGTCAAGACGCCGCGCGCCCGCTGGTTGATGCACGATGTCACTCGGCCTGGTGCCTGGAGCTACTGCCTCGATCGCATCGAGGGAGAGGCCATCGGCCGCAAGATAGTCAGCGATCCACGGCTCGCCTCGGGGCGTGCCCTCTTGGTGGATGAGCTCTCGGAGATCCTCGCACGTATCCACACTGTGACGCCCGCGACGCACCCAGACCTGCCGCTCGAGGACACTGATCCGCTGACGGCTGTCGAGACCTGGCTCAAGCCGCTCCCCGAGCCTCACCCGGCGCTATCTTTGGCGCTTAAGTGGCTCGATAACCACCGACCATCGCCGCGGGCGACGACCTTGGTCCACGGAGATTTCCGCACTGGGAACTTCATGCTGACTCCGGAGGGGGTCAGCGGCATCCTCGATTGGGAGTTCGCCCATTGGGGCTCCCCCGAGGAGGACCTGGGCTGGATCGCTGTGCGTGACTGGCGCTTCGGGCAGCTCGACAAGCCCGTAGGCGGGTTCGCGACGCGCGCAGCCTTTTATGACGCCTACGAGGCGGCCTCGGGGCAGCCGGTCGATTGGGGCGCTGTTCATTGGTGGGAGATCATGGGCAACGTGCGCTGGGCAGCTGGCTGTGCGTGCCAGGGGCAGCGCTACCTCCGCGGAGAGGTCGTTGACCTGGAGCTCATCGCCATCGCGCGCAGGGCCGCGGAGATGGAGTGGGAGGCGCTCCGCCTCATCGAGCACGGACCGAGCCGGAGGACCTAAGCGATGCAAGACATCCCAGACAAGGCGACGCTCCTCGCCGCTGTACGCCGCTTCTTGAAGGCCGATTTGGCCGCGGTGATTCCCGACCCTGCGTTGCGGTTCCGCGTCCTCATCGCGGCGAACCTCCTCGGCGTCGTCGAGCGCGAGCTGGGTCACGAGCAAGCCCACCATGCAGCGGAGGTAGGGCGCCTTGCGGCGCTCTTAGAGGACGCGGACGCAGAGATGCTCCTTGGGTTACAAGGAGACGCTGCACGTAGAGCGGCCCTCGGGCCGCTCTATGAGCGCCTGTTAGAGGGCGACTCAGCCGACCCGGATGCGGTCTTTGACCATGTGAAGGCGACCCTCGCGGAGAAGCTCGCCGTTGTGAACCCACGCTTCGATCTCTCGTCGACCATCGACTAGGAGGCTCTGATGAATTTCAATCTAGATCCCGAACTGAGCGCGCTGCGCGCCCAGGTGCGCGCCCTCATCGACGACCACATCATCCCCGCCGAGGAGACCCTGCTCAGCGAGGACGCTGTGGGGGGGGATGACACCCTGAGGCGCCTCCGGGCCATGACGAAGGAGGCGGGGCTTTGGACGCCGCACTTGCCTGTCGATCACGGCGGCCGAGGCCTCGGGTTCTTCGGGATGGCGGTGCTCTTCAGAGAGATGGGGCGGTCCCTCGTGGGCCCCGCGGTGTTCGGCTGCGACGCGCCCGACCAAGGGAACATGGATCTGCTGATCCGCTCGGCGAGCCCTGAGATTCAGGAGCGCTACCTGGCCCCACTGTGTGCTGGCGAGACCACGAGCGCATTCTGCATGACCGAGCCTGCACCGGGGGCCGGAGCCGATCCGCGCAACCTCCGCACGACAGCCACACGGGTCGGTGATGAATGGCGCATTGATGGGCATAAATGGTACTCGACGGGGGGGGATCGCGCCGCGTTCCTTATCGTCATGGCGCGGACGAGTGACGACCCGCGACAGGGCGCCACGCTCTTCATTGTCGACCGTCACGCGCCCGGGTTGACCCATGTGCGAGACATCGACGTCTTGGCCGCGCCTATGTTGACGCACCGCGAGGCTGAGTTTCGATTTGACGACGTCCGCGTCACCGACGCCCACATCGTGGGAGAGGTCGGGCAGGGCTTTGCGTTGGCTCAGAAGCGCCTCGTCCCGGCGCGCCTGACGCACTGTATGCGCTGGTTAGGGCTGGCGGACCGGGCGCTGTCGCTCTGCCGTAAGTACTTGGCCGAGCGGGTCTCTTTTGGTCAGCCGCTGAACCGGCATCAAGCCGTCCAACGTATGGTCTCTGACAACGCGACTGCGATTCACTCTGGCAACCTGATGACCTTTCACTGCGCTTGGCTCCTGTCTCAAGGGGACATGGTTCAGGCGCGCACCTTCTCCTCGATGGCGAAGACGCACGTCGCGAATGCGCTGTGTAAGACCCTCGATGATGCCATTCAGATGCATGGTGGGCTCGGCTATAGCCACGATATGCCCTTCGCACGCTGGTATACCTACGCGAGGGCAGGGCGGATCGCCGATGGCCCGGACGAGGTCCACCGCTGGGTGATCGCCCGCGACTACCTGATGGAGAAGGTCGACCTGCTCGGCTGAGGGGCTCGCGGCGGGCTCAGAGAGTGAGCCGCCGCGGTGTGCCTCAGGCGTCTGCGCTAGGGCTCGACGGTGTCGGTGTTACAGCGCCACAAGGTGCCTGCGTTCTCGGCGTAGACTCCGGAGCGCGGGTAGATGGTCTCTTCCTCGCAGAACATGCCCGCTGGGCATTGGTCGTTGGCGGGATCGCATGGTGCCGTGCAGACCCCGGCGATGCCTGTTTCATCGGCGAGGCAGTACATTGTCTTGCATGTGTCTTGAGCGGCCGTGGGGTCACAGGCATCGCCGAGCTCGAGCGTGGGGGTCACGGTCCCTTCGTTCGTGATGTCGATGCAGACGTGGTCCGTCCCAGCCTTGTAGTCTGGGCCGAAGTTAATCGACAGGGCGGTGCAGGCCTCGTTGTCGGCCTCGCAGGTGAAGTCATCGCCGCAGTCCGTGCCCGAGGAGCCCAGCGCGTTCGGCACGCATAGGCCGACGTACATGTTGTCCTCGTCTGCCGCCAGATCGAGCCCGAAGGAGTACGCATAGGTTTGGCATCGGAAGGTGTAGGTGACGTCATTCATGACGGCATCTGGGCAATCGGTGTGGCTCTCGCAGGGCTGGCTGCAGATGCCCGCGATGCCGGCCGGCTCGTTGGCCCCCAAGCAGAAGGTCTCACACCGGTCGACCTCGGCGCCGGCCGCGCCGCAGCTTTGACCGAGGGTGCCCCACGTGGGGTCAGAGTCGTGGCAGACACCCTTGACCGTCAGGGTCTCTTTGTCGTCTGGAACCTTGGTCTCATAGATGTTGCAGGTCTGTGCGTCGGTGCACGTCGCCTCGGCCATGCATGGTCCGGCTTTCCCGGGCATCGAGATGCAGTAATCCAGCGGTAAGACCGTGTCGCCGATGCCGTCGGCGTTCGTGTCGAGGTTCGCCTCTTCCGTGCGGCAGACCTGCTCGTCCCCACACTGGGTGTCGTCTTCGCACAGGGCCGAGCAGTAGCCGCCGACACAGAGGTCTTGGGCCTGGCATGTGTCGCCTGGGATGTTATCGGTGGGGTCGCTGTCGCAAGGCTCGCCAAGGCCGACGCCCTCGGGATCACGCGCCAAGCAGCGGTGCTCCCAATCTGCGAGCGGCCCCTCTTCACCGTTGTAGAACCAGCGGCAGTAGAAGTCGCCCGGGCAATCCGACACCGTGTCGCACACGTTCGGGAAGCAGAGCTGTGGGGTGTACTCCGGGATGTTGGAGAAGAGCGGCGATGGGGCGTTGCAGTACCAAGCGCTGCAGTCTGCGTCGCTTAAGCAGTTCTTCGACGGCCACCCCTTACAGGTGTTGGTCGCGCCATCGCACCCGCTCTCCTCGAAGAGCTGAGTCGTATCGCAGTCTAGGCTGTTCTCGCAGAAGGATGAGCAGCCAAGCATCGTGTAGCAGATCCCCTGCTCGCAGATGTTGATGTCCCCATCGTAGGGGTCCTCATTGCATTGACTGGTCATCTGGACGCCGTCGCCCCACTCGCCGGTCTGCGTCTTCGTGAAGCAGCGCTGTCCGAGGGTGCCGAAGGTCGTGATGACGCAGCCCTCACCCTCGGGGCATTGCGTGCCGGCGTCGCAGCTCTCATAGGTCGTCCCAGGCATGCAGAAGGCGTTCCCTGGCTGTCCTGCTGTCCCGAAGTTCACACAGTGCCAGTCGGAGCCCAGTGGGCCGTCTACGAACCCGGTGCACTCCGACGCTGCGCCGGGGTCTTCGATACCGTCTGCGCCGGGCAGGCCCGTGACGTTGTTCACGGTGTCCATCGTGATAGTGCAGCTCTTGGAGCATGTCGCTGCGCTGAGGAGCGCGACGCCTGGGAGCCCAGGGCCGGTGCAGAAGCCGGAGTCGCACGCGAGGTTCATGCAGTCCGGCCAATTTTCATTGGCGATCATGACCCCGGTGGCGGGGTCGAGGATCTCAGCTGCGCACTCGCTGGACGCACCACAGTACGACCCGAGTGCGCCTTTCTCGTAAGGGAGGCCACATTGGCCGCTCGCCGTGCACGCGAGATCGTCGGGGCAGCCCCCGCACTCGCCACCGCAGCCATCGTCGCCGCAGACCTTGCCGACGCAGTTGGGGGCACACTCGCATGCCCCGGACGGGTTGCAGAACTCGCTGTCGCCGCACTCGCCGCAGGCGCCCCCGCAGCCGTCATCGCCACAGGCCTTGTTGGTGCAGTCCGGCGTACAGCTGCAGATGCCATTGTCGCAGAAGCCGTTGGTGCCGCAGTCGCCGCACTGCCCCCCGCATCCGTCATCACCGCACTCCATGCCCACACAGGAGGGAATGCACGCGTCACACAGGCCGCCAGCGTTACAGTTCTCACCTTCGGCGCACTCGCCGCAGGTGCCCCCACAGCCGTCGTCGCCGCAGGTCTTTCCGTCGCAGGCTGGCATGCACCCACAGGTGCCGTCGGGCATACACGCGACGCTCCCGCCGTCGTCGCAGGTGCCGCAAGAGCCTCCGCAGCCGTCGTCACCGCACTCTTTTTCCGTGCAATCCGGGGCGCACTCGCAGGCCCCGGCGTCAGTGCAGGCCTCGTTGACCGCGCAGACCCCGCAGGTGCCTCCACAGCCGTCGTCCCCACAGCCTTTTCCTGCACAGTCGGGCTCACAGGGGCCGGAGCCGCTGTCCTCTACTGCAGGCTCACCCCCCGCGTCGTCGCCGGTGTTGTCCGTCGTGTCTGTTGCGCCCGGATCCGTGCCGGTGGCGTCGACGGTCGTCGTTCCTCCGTGATTACCGGCATCAGCACCTTGAGTGGTGTAGCCGGGGTCGGTCCCTGGGATGTTGTCCGTCCCGTTCCCGGTGTCGGAGGAGCACGCCAGGCCTGAGAGCGCGAGGCTCAAGGCGGCGAGGGTGAGGGTCAGATGACGAAGGAGAGCTGAGCAGGACATAGCGCGTCTCACGGGTCTGGGCGGAGGTGAGATCCTCACCTGAAACAATGGATGTTTGTTGAAACATACTGCGTGCGCGGGGTGGCGACAACCTGTTGCGCGTGACCTTGGAACCCACCGCACAGTAGCATCGGGGCGATGACGTCGATTTTGACCAGCGTGACCGTGGCGCTCCTCGCGACCGCCCCCCTTGATGTGATCACGCAGGATCCCACGGGATGCGTTGAGTCGGCTCACGTCGCCGAGGCCCTCAGGGAGGGTCTCCCAGGCGCTTGGCAGGGCCCGCGCGCAGGCCTCCGCCTCGTCGTCGCCGTCGGTGCTGGCCCCGATGACCAGCCGGCGATGTTGACGTTCACGTTGACGCAGCAAGGAGTCGATGCGCCTTTGATGGTGCGCGCGCAGCCGATCATCGCGGCGGATTGCCCGTCTTTGCCTCAGCTGATCGCGGTGATCGTCGGGCGCCACCTCTCAGAGTTGCCCCGCGATGCGTGGCCGCAACCTCTCCCTTCGCCGCCCGTCGCCCCCGAGCCAGGGGAGTCGGGGCCACTGCGACCACTGCAAGAAGTGTCCCCTGCGACGGGGCACCTTGACCTCAGGCTCGGCGCTGAAGTCGGCCTGGACAGTGCGCTCTTCGGGGGCACATTGGCGCTCGACGCGACGGTCTTCGGTGCGCACGGTTACGCGCTCTTAGTGGGCGCTAAGGTGCTGACGTTTGCGCCGTTTGCGGTGGGGGAGGGCACGGCGCGCCTGACGACGGTGTTGGGGCGCTTGGGGCCCGCTTGGGAGCTCCCGGTATTCGATCTCATCGTCGGGGGCGCGCTGGGGCTCGGCGTGGGGGCGACCATCGCGCAAGGGCAGGGCTTTGAGCGCGACATTGCGGCGGCGGGCGTGACCGTTCGAGCGTGGGCGCAGGCCTCTGTTCGGACGCGCTGGGGGCTGAGCTTCTGCCTGAGCGCCGCATTCGTCGCCTTGCGGTCGCGGCTGCGTGCTGCGGAGATGGAGGACGGGGTGCTGGCCCCTGCGGCCAGGCTCTCCGCCTCTATCGGCTACGTGTTTGGCGACTGATACGTCGCTTTGGCGCGCTCCCGCTTTGAATTCTTCGCCCTCACCGATCTTTTTTTGAAGGTGGGCCGGGACTCTGGGAATGAACCGGATGACACGCATGCTCATCGCGACGTCAGCCCCGCGCGAGCGCTTCCAACATTTCCGAGAGGACATCCATGAGACATTCACTCACCCTGGGCGCGCTCGCTGCGTCCCTCGCACTCACGACGACCTTGAGCACGCCCGCGTTGGCATGCGGTGGGTTCTTCTGTTCACAGTCTGCGCCTGTGAATCAGCGCGCTGAGCGCATCCTCTTCACCGTGGCAGGCACGAGCGTCGAGGCGCACATTCAGATCGCTTATGAGGGCCCAGCTGAGGCCTTCTCTTGGGTGCTCCCGATGCCCGAGATCCCCGAGTTCGGGATCGGCACCGATGAGCTCTTCCGAGTGCTTCATCAGCAGACAGACCCTCGCTTCGCCATCAAGTGGGAGAACGAAGCGGGGTGTGAGAGCTTTCGCTCAAACTGTGGCTGCATGATGTTTGACGAGTCCACGGCAGATGGCCCTCCATCAGACCCGATGCCGGGCGCCAGCGTCGAGGTCCTCGCCGCGGGTCAAGTCGGACCTTACGACTACAAAGTGGTCCAATCTGAGGACGGCCAGGAGCTCTTCGATTGGTTGACAGAGAACGGCTACGACGTGCCTACCAACTCGAAAGGGCTCATCTCGCACTACTCGGATATCGACTTTGTCTTCCTTGCGCTCAAGCTGGTGAAGGACGCCGAAGCCGGTGACATCCAGCCCATCGTGCTCTCCTACGAGTCGGACATGCTGGCGTGCATCCCTCTGCAGCTCACCGCGATCGCGGCACAAGCGGATATGCCGATCTACACGTGGGTCCTCGCCGAAGCCCGCGCGGTGCCGCTGAACTTCTTCCATGTGGTGCTCAACGAGAAGGCCATCGACTGGCTGAACTGCGCTGCGCCGATGTACGACGACTTCATTGAGCCGATGTGCGGTGGGAACCTGCAAGGCGTGGACTGTGCTCAAGAGTACCTCGACACGGTGACCGAGGCCGCTAACACCGCCGCCGGTCATGGGTTTGTGACCGAGTACGCGGGCAGCACAGAGATGATGAAGGAGACCCTCTACTGGGAGGGGCGCTTCGACATCGAGGCCCTCAAGGGAATTGACGGCGCTGGTGAGTTCCTCTCGGCGATGCTGAATCAGGGCTTCCCACGCAACAGCATGGTGCAGGAGCTCATCCGCACCTACATCCCGATGCCCCCCGAGGACACCTTGCCTCAGAACTGTCAGGGTGAGCAGATGTTCTACTCGACGTGGAACATCGACAACTGCCTGCCCTACATGGATGAGTCATGGAGCTTTGATGCGGAGGGGTTCGCGACGGACCTCGACGACCGGATCGCCAAGCCGATGCAGCAGGCGCAGGCGCTCTTCGACAACCACAGCTACATGTCGCGCCTCTTCTCGACGGTGTCCCCGGCCGATATGGACCGTGACCCGCTCTTCTCGTTTAACCCGGACCTGCCGGATGTCTCCAATATCCACACGGCGACTGCGAGCGCGACGTGCAAGCCCGAGACGAGCTGGAACGCCGAGAAGATCGTCCTGACCTACCCCTCGGGGGCGACCGAGACCTTTGAAGGTGACTTCCAGTCTTGCGATGGCGTCCCGGTCCTCGCGGATCCGGCCAATGAGGTGGACGCCGTGGGCGAGATCCAGGTGATGGAGGAGCAGGGCGAGCCTGAGCCCGTGCCCCTCGAGGCCGTCGAGGAGATGGACGACGTCTTGGACTCTCGTTACCCCTCGCACGGGCAATCGACCGTAGTCAGCGGTGTCGATCGCAACGACGACCCCATCGAGAACACGGGGACCATCGGGACGGACCGCTCAAATCCCGACGTCGAGGTGCCTGAGAACCCGGCGCCCGAAGCCCCAGTCACTGAGGACTCGGGATGTCAGGGCGGCGGTTCAGGATCACAGAGCTTGGTCTGGTTCACGCTCCTAGGTCTCTTCGGCGTATGGCGACGTTTTAGCGCCGGCATGATCCCGAACCATTTGCAGTAACGGAGTCATCTTACAATCATGCGGCTTGGTCGGCGCGGAGGTCCCGCGCCGACCGCTCTCTTGGGTGCCTGTCCCCAGGGTTGCCATGTCGCGTGACGACAACTCACCGCGCGCCCCGTCGAGCCCCCTCGACATCGGGGCGCTCTACACCGCTCACGCCGCGTTCCTCGCGCGGACCGTGGCGCGGCTCACCGGCGTGGGAGCCCACGTCGATGATGTGGTCCAGGAGGTTTTTTTGATCGCGCATCGCAAACACGCCGTCGTCGCGGAGCACCCTGATCCTCGGGGTTGGCTCTACCGGACAGCGCGTCATGTGGTGCAGCATCACCGGCGGAGCATCGCGCGCCGCCTACGCTTGGCGGAGGCGGTCGGTCATGAGCCCGACACGACCGACGAGCCGCTCCCGGACGAGCAGATGGCGCGTAAGCGTCATGGTGACGCTATCCGGGCTGTCGTCGCGAGCCTCCCCGATAAGCAGCGCGAGGTCTTTGTCCTCTACGAGCTCGAGCAGCTCAGTGGTGAGGAGATCGCCACCTTGCTTGAGCTGCCGACCGGGACGGTGTGGACGCGTCTGCACCACGGGCGGAAGCGCTTCAAAGAGGTTTGGCTGAAGCGTCATGGAGGTCGTCGATGAACGATGACGCCCCGACTCGCTTGCGGGATGAGCCTGAGTTCCTGGCCTTGAGTGGGCTCCGCTTTGAGGACGAAGCGGCGACCGCCGATGTCCTCGATGTAGAAGCAGGGCGCGCCGCGCTTGAGTCCGCAGTGGCCTCTGGTACGCCTTCGGTGATGGGGGGCCAAGAGTGGCTGACCACGACAGGCGCGAAAGTCGGGGCCGGGCTCGCGGTGACCGCGACCCTCGCGTCCTTCATGCTCTTGACTGTGGGCCCGGTTGAGCCTCCGCCGACGGTCAAGCTCCCATCTGTGGTTGCTCCTGTTGTCGCGGAGGAGCCCCCGGTGGAGATCCCTGACCCGCCTGCGGAGGCTGTCGTCGCGCCCCCCGAAGCGGTGCAGGCTGAGGCGCCCGCTGAGGCGCCTCCGGTGCAGCCATCCGCGGTGAAGCCGACAGCTTCAGCGCCAAAGGCGCCCGCGCCGCGCCGCCGCTCAGAGCCGAAGAAGACCCAGGCAATCGCCTCGCCACAGCCGCTCTCCCACGCCGAGAACACTGAGCCGACGTCCACATTGCCAGAGCAATTGGCCCTCTACCAAGCGGGTAAGGAGGCGCTGGCTGCCGGAGATCACGGGGCCGCGCTCAAGGCCTTTGAGTCTTACCGCGCGACCTTCCCTGCTGGGACCCTGAGGCGAGAGGTCGGGCTCTCGATGCTGGAGGCGTTGGTGCGTGGCGGGAAGATCAGCCGGGCGAGTCGATTGGCGAAGAGGCTCTTGGCCTCTGGTGGACTCGGGGCAAGGCGCGCAGAGGTTCGCCGCGTGCTCGGGGAGACACAGGCCCGCTTAGGGCGATGTGACGACGCGGCGTTGACGTTGGCGACAGCGCTGCAAGAGGGGGCCTCGGGACTGACCCTCGCCGCGGTTGAGGCTGCCGTTTCAGGGTGTCGGAGTAAGCAGGAGGCGTCGCCATGATGCGCCGGTTGATGGTCGTGACGTGTCTCCTTTCGTTCCCTGCGTGCGCCGTCGATTTGACGATCGGCGAGTCAGGTGGGGCAGAGAGTTCAGGAGGAGCCGACACCTGGTCGGTGTCGCCGGATGGTCAGGATGGGGGCGAGGACGCAGCGGCTGGCTCCGTGCAGCCGGACGTGGAGGGCGAGGAGCAGGTGGACGCGCCGGTTAGCCCGGTCTTGGACCCTGATCGTGATGGCCTGTTCGCCGAGATCGAGACGGCGCTGGGGACCGACCCAGACAACGCAGACACCGATGGGGACGGACGCTGTGATGGCCCGATCGCCGTCGAGGGCGTCTGCGTGGCGGGTGAGGACGCCAATGGAGACGGGGTCATCAGTGGCGATGAGACGTACCCGCTCTTGTGGGACAGCGACTTCGACACAGTCGGAGATTACGCAGAGACCAACGGGGCGCTCATCGGGCCTGACACCGACAACGATGGCGTGATCGACGCCCTCGATGATGACAGCGACGGTGACGGGCTGCAGGACTCGCGCGACGGGGTCGTCGACGTGGACTTTGATGGCGTCGGCAATTGGCGTGATCCAGATGATGACGGCGATGGGATCCCCACCGCCCTTGAGCACGACGGCGCGGGCTCCTTCGGCGAGATCTTCGGCGTCGACGTCGATGGTGATGGCATCTTCAACCGCTTGGATCAGGACAGCGACGGGGACGGGCTCCTCGATCTAGAGGAGGGCGTCGTAGACAGCGACGGCGATCAGATCCCGGCGTTCTTGGACGCGGATCACAATGATGGACCTAAAGGCGACCCTGACGGCGACGGCGTCACCACCGAGGACGAACTGGCGGAGGGAACGAACCCCCTCAAGAGCCCGGAGGCGGAGATGGCGACAACGGACATCTCTGAAGCGCGTGACGAGTCGACAGACTCCCCTCCTGAGCCGTCAGATCCCGAGGTGACGGATACCGACGCGGACGGCTTGAATGACGCCCTCGAGGCTGCCATTGGGACAGATACGACCCTGAAGGACACCGACGGTGATGGGCTCTCGGACGCCTTGGAGGCCGGGGATACGCCGGAGTCACCGCCGGACAGCGACCTCGATGGTGTCATCGACGCCCTCGACGATGACAGCGACGGGGACGGGGTCTTGGACGCGCTCGAGGGGAGCGATGACACGGACGGTGACGGGACGCCCGACTACCTTGATGACGATTCGGACGGAGATGGTCGTTTGGATGCAGAAGAGGGACCGGGGGATAGCGACCTAGATGGCCGCCGTGATTTCGAAGATCCAGACGATGAAGATGGCCCCAACGCGGACTACGACGGTGACGGCCTGACGAACGTGCAGGAGTTTGTGCTGGGGACCGATCCGACGCGCGGGGATACCGACGGAGATGGCATTCAAGACGACATCGAGATCGGCCCTGTCCTCTTTAACCCGACCGACAGCGATGGGGACGGCCTGATCGACGCCCTCGACGCGTTTTAGAGCCCCATACCCCCCACATGGCTTGGTCTGTGCGCAGTGTGTGTCGATTGGTCGACCTAATGGCGTGAGGTTTATCCGATCATCGACCGCGCTCGGAGGCTGTGCTACCGGTTCTGAACGTGACGCAGCTGACCTCAGGAGGGGAGCGTGGTCGAACGAACCATCATCGTGGTGATGAGCGGTATGCTCTTCTTAGCTTGCGGCTCGGGTGACGCCGCGACGGGGACGGAGACCGCCGACGATGTGTCCGAGCCGGTGAGGTCCGCTACGCCCCCAGAAGGGGACATAGACGCGCCCGTTCGCCCCGCACAAGACGATGTAGAGGAGGTCGCGGAGCCTCTCTGTTCAACCGGCCCTCGCTGGGGCGCGGACGTCCCAGTCGCAGCGCCAGGCGCCTCGTTGCCGACGTATGCGTGGGCTGAGGCACCGATCGAGGCCCCAGGCTTCACTCACAGCGTCGCCAGTGGTGATCCACTGGCGGACCGCGTCATCCTCTGGACCCGCTTCGAGGCCGACGCGGATGGCGCGCCGCTCGACGTCTACTGGGAGGTGGCGACCGACGTCGCCTTTGCGGAGAGGGTCCTGGCCGGGTGGACGACGACCTCGGTCGAGCGCGACTATACGGTGAAGGTGGACGCGGTGGGGCTCGCCGCGGGCGCCTCGTATTACTACCGCTTCCGGGCCCTCGGGCACGACTCTCCGATAGGCCGCACCCGCACCGCCCCCGACGGGTGTCATGAGCGGCTGCGCATCGCGGTGGCTTCCTGTGCGAGCTATGCCCGCGGCTACTTCGTCCCTTATCGAGAGATCGCGCAGGATGCGGATTTGGATGTCGTGCTGCACCTCGGCGACTACATCTATGAGTACGGCGGCAGCGGCGTTCGAGTCATGGCGCCACCCTGGGAGATCGTCACGGCGTCGGACTACCGTCTCCGCTACGCGCACTACCGAAGTGATCCCGATCTGCAGGAGGCGCATCGACAGCACCCCTGGATCGTCACCTGGGATGATCATGAGAGCGCCAACGACGCGTACGCGACAGGTGCGCAGAACCACAACGCGGGCGAAGGGGACTGGAGCGAGCGCAAGGTCGTCGCCGCACAGGTCTACGCGGAGTGGATGCCTCTGCGCGAGAAGGCGAACCCCGTGTCGATTTGGCGGGCGTTTCGCTTTGGCGATCTGATCGACTTGATGATCCTGGAGTCGCGGCTCACCGCGAGGTCGCAGCAAGGGACCTGGGATGATCCCTCGGTGTTTCACGACCCCGAGCGCACCATGCTAGGCGAGGAGCAGGAGGCGTGGCTCAGCGCTCAGTTGCGTGACTCCACCGCCACCTGGGCCTTCATTGGGCAGCAAGTCATGGTGGGGCAACTTCAGTCGGATGGCTTCGCCTTCAACCCTGACCAATGGGATGGCTATACGGTGGCGCGTGAGCGGCTCTTCGCCGCGATCGAGGCGGGGGGCGCGGATAACACGGTGGTGTTGACCGGGGACATCCACTCTTCGTGGGGGATGGATCTGGCTCACACGCCTCAGGACCCAGCGACCTATGATCCCAGCACAGGGGAGGGCGCCTTCGCCGTCGAGTTCATCACGCCAGGGGTCTCCTCGACCGTGGAGCTCAGCAATGATGTGCTTGAGTTCGTGGACTGGGAGACCTTCGCGCCGCACGTGCAGTATCGAGACATCGACCGCACCGGCTACCTGGCCCTCGATGTCAGCCGCGAGGGCACGGAGGCCGTGTGGCATCACATCGATAATGTCGCCGATATCGAGGCGGTCTCAGAGGTCGCCAAGTCGATGGCCGTGTACGACGGGGTGCCGCACGTGGTGGAGCTAGAGGCCCACCGCGCACCTCGGGCGCTGGCGCCCCCGCTCGCGCCCTGACTCAGGGGACGAGGACCTCAACGCTCTCTATGATCACTGGCACTAACGGAACATCATCGCCGTCCGTGTCGCTCTCCGCGATGGCGTCGATGGTCTCCATGCCGCTCGTCACCACGCCAAAGACGACGTAGCCAGGCTCGGCGTCGCTCACGTAGTCCAAGGCCGTGTT
Organism: Myxococcota bacterium; assembly: GCA_049602155.1. Lineage (GTDB taxonomy): Bacteria > Myxococcota_A > UBA9042 > PHBI01 > JBMYRH01 > JBMYRH01. The sequence goes on from JBMYRH010000002.1 coordinate 65,559, forward strand.
GTCGACGTGGTTGACGAAGAACTGGCTCGTCGCGCTGTCGGGATCGCTGGTCCGGGCCATGGCGACTGAGCCGCGCACGTTGAGGAGCCCGTTGGGGCCCTCGTGAGCCACAGGATCGTGGTAGACGAGCTTCTTTTTGCCGTCTGTGCGCATCCCGCCGCCTTGCACCATGAACCCGGCGATCACACGGTGGAATGTCGTCTTCGGCAGCCCATCACGTCCGTCGTAATGGCCTTCGTTCACGTAGCGCGAGAAGTTCGCGACCGTCAGCGGGGCGGCCTCGGCGTTCAGCGCGAGAGTGAACTGACCAAGGGTCGTGGTGAACTGGACGCTTTGGACCAAGACGACGCTCTCGTCACGCGTCGCAGGGGCCTCGTCGCACCCCGAGGCCGTCCAGAGCAGGAGCCCGATTAACGCACAGCAGAGCACCCTCATCTTCACTTCCTGAGTCCACGGTCATGCACAGGCTAAAGTTCTCGTTGGCGGCGTCAACAGTGACGCGCCACGAGCGCCCCTTATCACCCTGCGAGTCGCCCGATGCGGTCGCCCGCCCACACGGCGATAAGCCCCGCGACGTTGGTGACCGAGACGTAGACGAGCGCGGCACCCCAGCGCCCTTGGCTGATGAGCCCGAGGGCGTCGGCTCCGAAGCTTGAGAACGTCGTGAACCCACCGAGTCCCCCGACCACGATGGCGAGCCGGACCTCGTCGCGGCCCCACCAGGGTCCCGCGAGCAGGACACCGAGCACGCCTATCAAGAGGCAGCCCACGACGTTGACCGTCAGAGTACCGAAGGGGAACCCTGGGCCGAGCTTGGCGCCCATCATCAGCGAGACACCGTAGCGCAACACGCTGCCCACTGCGCCACCAAGCATCACGCCGATCCAGACGCTCACGCTGGCTCCTGGGTCAGCGTCGTCTCGAAGACGACCTCGCCGGTGGCTGCGTCGAGGAAGCGCACGTGCACCGTGTCCGCGACGGGATCAAAGGTGATGAAGGTCGCCTTACGGCTCGCGTCTGCGTACAGGAATTGGTCTCCTGGGAGATACGCCTCGGCCTCCTCGGGCTGAAGCTCTGCGAGCCCGGGGATCGGGTTGCCGAATTGCGGCCCGCCGGGGCCGACCATGATCTCCCAGTTGCGCCGCATCGGCCCCTCGATATCGACACGGTTGACCGTCCCGACGTGCAGGTCACCCGCGATGAACCAGACATTGTCGAGGGGGGCGATCGCGTCGACGAGCTGCTGCCGTTGTGACCAGTAGCCCTTCCACCAGTCGCTGCCCGCCCCCCAGAGCTCTGGGAGGTTACTGAAGGGCACCGAGGTCATCACGGCCTTGAAGTGACACGGGCTCTCGGCGAGGGACTGGGTCAACCACGCGAGCTGCTCGCGTGAGATGTAGATGGCGTCGTCGGTCAGCCGCGTCTCTGGGATACGCTCAGTGCGACAGTCGAGGACAAAGAGCTCGACGCTGTCGCCCCACCGGTAGCTGTCCCAGAAGCGATCGCCATCTCGGGGGACGGCGAGGTGCTCGAACCAGGCGTCCCGGCCGGCGTCATAGTGCTCAGGGTCCATCTCGGAGCGCACCGCGTTGTTTGAGATCTCATGGTCGTCGAGGGTGGCGTAGAAGGCACCCCGCCGCATCACGGCTTGGTAGCCTGGGTCGCGCAGGGTGTCTCGCCACATCCCACGGTACCCTTCTCGCGTGGAGACGTCGTCGTAGTAGCCCATGTCGCCGAGCTGCAAGAAGGCGTCGTAGGGGTGCTCAGCGGTCCGCAGGAGCGCCTCGTAAGGCATGTGGACGTATTTGGTGCAGGCCGTGGCGGCGAAGGTCACAGGGCTCAGGTCCCCAGGTGCCCATGCGGTCGTGAAGGTCGCGATGGCCGAGCGGCCAGTCCACGATGCGTCGTCTCCCTCAAGGAGCGCCGCGCCGTAGTGGGTCCCGGGGCTAAGGCCCTCGATGACCGCCTTCATGTAACCATCCTCGGGGGTCAGCACCTCGTCGATCACGATGGTACGCGCGTCGAGGTCCTCGGGGCTCATCGTCTCCCAGACGCGCAGCCGCTTCGGGGCGTCGTCCGCTGTGAAGGTCGCGATGATGCCTTCATCGGCGCGCACGGCGCCCACATGGAGGCCCAGGCTAAAGGGCTCATCGCGCTCCAGCAGTGCGGTAGGGGACCAGACAGCCTCGGCTGATGCGGCGTCGATAGCGCCGCCATCCAGGCTGCCGCCTGCGTCGAGGTCCGACTGAGGGGCGCTGCCCGCCGTGTCCTTGCAGCTCGCCATGAAGATGGGGACGCTCGCCAAGCCCATTTTGAGCAGCTGACGTCGGTTCCACATGCGAGGTCTTAGGCCTGTCTTCTCGTCCATGAACACCCCTCGATGACACCCGGCTGTATAGCCTTCGGCAGGCCTTGTGTCACGGGGACGTCGAGGTAGAGTTTCCTTGACTCAGAGGGGTCTGAAGCGCACGGTGCAGCCGAACAAAGACTGGATGAATACTTGAAATTTCAGGACATGAACCTTCCGGCGCCCCTGCTTCGCGCCGTTGAAGACCTCGGCTTCGAGACCCCCACAGCCATTCAAGCGAAAGCCCTCCCCGTACTCTTGGGGGGCAGCGACCTCGCCGGCCAGGCACAGACTGGTACCGGCAAGACAGCGTGCTTCCTCTTGGCGGCGATGACCCGCCTGACGGAGAGCAACCGCCCGAAAAACGGCGCACCCCGGTGTCTCATCGTGGCCCCAACGCGCGAGCTGGCGATTCAAATCGCCGAAGACGCCCGTGGCCTCAGCGTGCACAGCGACTTTGGTGTCGTGACCTGCTACGGCGGGACCGGCTGGGAGGCTCAGGCCCGCGCCGTACAGGCCGGCTGTGACATCGTCGTGGGCACGCCAGGCCGCCTCATCGATTACTGCCGAAAGGGCGTGTTGTCCCTTGATCGCATCGAGGTCTTCGTCCTCGACGAGGCCGACCGCATGTTCGACATGGGGTTCATCAAGGACATCAACTACCTCTTCAGCAAGGTGCCGCCGAAGGGACGCCGTCAAGCGCTCCTCTTCTCGGCCACGCTCAGTCAGTCCGTGATGCGCCTCGCTTGGCGTTACATGGTCGACCCTGTCGAGATCAACATCGAGCCCGACAAGGTCGCGCACGAGAACATCGCGCAGTCGCTCTACCACGTGTCCAGCCGCGAGAAGTTGCCGCTGTTGCTCGGGTTGCTCGAGCGCGAGAAGCCGAGCCGTGCGATGCTCTTCGTGAACATGAAGCGCACCGGGGAAGAGCTGTGCTGGCGCCTCAACCAGAACGGGTATCAGGCGGTCTACATCTCTGGCGACATCTCGCAGAAGAAGCGCCAGCGCATCATTGAGGCCCTCAAAGAGGGGATCATTCAGTACCTGGTGGCGACCGATGTGGCGAGCCGCGGGATTCACTGTGATGACGTCAGCCATGTCTTCAACTGGGACATCCCAGAGGACGCGGAGGACTATGTTCACCGTATCGGCCGCACGGCGCGCGCGGGGGCTAGCGGCACCGCGATTACGCTCGCCTGTGAGAACTACGTCATCGGCCTCCCGGCCGTTGAGAAATACATGGGCCTGAAGATCCCCGTGGTGCACGTCGAGGACGAGCATATGGGGGTCGACAAGTCAGGGTACTTCCGCCGCCGCAGGGGCAACACCTACTGCGGTTGGCCGCTGGGTGCCGACATGAGTGAGCAGGACCGCTTCGACGTGGGCCCTGACGCCGGACGTGATGATAACCGTGGCGGCGGTCGCGGACGCGGTCGCAGCGGTGGCGGTGGTCGCAGCGGTGGCGGTGGCCGAGGTCGCAGTGGCGGTGGTCGCGGCGGACGCGATGATCGGCCTAACCGCAGCGATAGGCCCCGGCGCTCAGAGTCCAGTAAGCCGTCGTCGGCGCCCTCAAGCTCGGCCCCGAAGCCGAAGCGTAAGCGCGTCCGTCGTCGCATCGGCGAGGGCCAGGACTAGCAGGGCGAGAGGCCACTTCAGCGGAGTACACGTCGACTCGGTAGAGCATCTGCGAGGCCGATAAGGAGCCCCGTCGCGATCAAGGGTCCGAGGGCCCCTGCGGCGACGAAGAGCGCCTCAAGGCCGCTGACGCTCTGGTGCAAATTCAGCGCCTGAGCCGTCGTGAGCAAGAAGTCTGCGCCAGTCGCCCCTGCGAGGAGCAAGGCGAGCGGTCTTGCACCGCGCTTGCCCCAATGCACGAGCGCCCCCAAGGCGGTGAGCGCGACGACCATGGCGGTGTCAAACGCGACCCAGGCCGATTGAATGCTCGGGTCGCCGAACCAGCGCTCCCCGTCGGCGCTCGCCAGCAACAGCGTCCATGGCACGAGCAGCGCTGCCAAGAGCCACAGCGTCGCCGACCAGCGTTGTGGTGGGACCTGCGCCCCCCAACGTCGGAGAGAGTCGAGCCCGAAGGCTAAAAGTCCCCCTCCAGAGAAGGCCTGAAGGACAGCGTGGATGGCCCCAACCTCTAACGGCTTAGGGCTGCTCACCAGGAGCTGCGTGCGCCATCGATCTGGCTTGAAGCGCGCCTTGAAGTCACGCACCCCCTGGAAGTTATAGAGGCCCCCTAAGTGGTCATGAGCCCACTTGAGCCCACGGCGCAGGCGGCGATGAGGCCCGGGCCCGGTGTCCACCTCGGCCAGGGGGGACAGCCCCAGGGTCACGAATTGGTCTCCTCGGCTCGCTGCGTCGCGCATGGCGGTGTCGATGAGGAGCTCGACGGTCCCGTTTGGGGCCTCGGGGACGCGGAGGACGTCCTCGAAGAACCAGCCGCTGCGTTGGTAGACAGGGATCGCGGAGAGGAACCCTACGGCGCGCCCGTTATGCTCGGCGATGTAGTAGCGCCGCTCGGCAGCCTGGTGAAAGGGCTGGAGGTCCACCAGGAATGCCATGGCGCTCATCCTGCGGCTGGCCAGCCAGCGTTGAAGGACGGTCTCAATCTCTGCGCGCACTGGTCCAGGGGCGTGGGCGATCTCGTCCTCGCTCACGGTGCGCACCTCGACCCCCTTGTTGCGGGCTCGGTGGAGTTGGGCTCTGAGGCTCGCGCGGTCGGAGCCCTCGGTCGTGTAGCGAGCCGGGTCCCACTCGGGCTGTTCGCCGATCGCGACGCTGTCGACCGGAGGTGAACCCTCGCGGCGGGACAGCGCGTCGACGAAGTCTTGATCTGCGGAGAAGAAGAGGGTGCGTTGGCCGGCGGCGATCCCCTCGGCGATGAACCTGCCCGCCACGGCCGCCGTGGACTCTGGCGGCGCGATTGGGACCCCCGCCGCGACCCGGTATCGCCCGCACTCTCGATAAGCGACGACGGCGCCGGGCGACGGCACCTCGGGGTCGAACCAGTACAGGTTGCCCTCTTCAAGGATCTGAAACGATGTGGGGTGCTCACCCCAGGCCTTCAGGGCCGCCAATACCCGCTCAGTCTCCTCACCCATCACTCGCACTGGATTTGCCAAATCGGGGGCTCTTTACCCTCGGAGACATGCCAGTAGCCGACCTCGTCGTAGGCGACCGCCTCTCCTTGTCCCTCATTGGCGACAGGGACGTTCTTGGTGGTCGCCCAAGGGAGCTCGGAGAGCGTCTCATCGGGCCCGAGCTGGTACTCGAATGCGGCCCCGTAGGTGCGCACTAAGAGCCGATTCTTGGAGATGGAGAAGCTCGCCGCAGTGACCAGCGCCACGGTGCCGCCGACGTCTGAGATGTCATGTTCGCTGAGGAACTGCATCGGGACGAGCTCGGCTCCAGGGAGAAAGGGGCTGCCGTAGAGTCGAAAGACGGTGTCGCTCCACTCTTTACTCAGGAGGTAGACATAGCCATTGCTGTCCACGATGAGCGCCTCACAGTCCCTCGGACCATCCGGATACACCACAGTCATCGTGTCGTAGTCCTCGCGGGCGACGGTGTGGTCACCGAGGCTCACGTCGGGCTCTGGGACGCGGTGAATCTTCAGGTAGGTGCGGGCCTTATTATTATCGCCGATATCACCCACGTAGAGGCAGCTTGATTCGGGAGCCCCCGCCTCGCACGGGCCTTGCGCCATGTCCTCCCAATCGTAAGCGTAGGTCTCCTCAAGCGTGACGGTGGCGAGCCGCTCTCCCGACGCCTCCAACGCGTAGATACGCGCCTTGTCACCTGAATCGTTGTGCAGCCAGAGGACCCCCGGCTGTGTCCGGCTGATGGCCATTCCCGAGGCCTCCGTCACCGTGGGGGGCAGGGTCCCGGTGACCTGAGGGCTACTGTAACTCTGGCAAGAGGGCGCCTCGGTGTCATCGAGCCCATCCTCAAGCGTTGTATCCGAGGGGCCGATGTCCTCTGAGGAGACCAGCGTGTCCTCACTGGATGTCGGGGCTCCATCGTCGTTGCCGCGACCGTGAGCAGCATCGTCGACCATCACGTCGATGGGGGGGGCGATCACCTCCGCGCTGTCGCGGGGCTCAGCCGCGGTGTCCGCGCTGACGTCTGGTGCAGGCTGAGCATTGTCACTGGCGACATCACTGGCGTCCGCGGTCTCGACATCAGGCTCTAGCGCGGTGCTTGAGCACCCACCAAGCACGAGCACCGCCAGCACCCATCGATGTCTCCCTATCGTGCTCACACGGTCCTTGAATGCCACTTAAGGCGCCACAGAGTGACTTAATTAGTCGGGACAGAGGCGCTCGTGTCAATGCGGGACAGGTGCGCTGGAGTTCAGCGCGCGGAGGCTACTGCGGGTCAGCTGGCGCTGAGCTCAGCCAAGTCGTCGGCGTCGGAGGGCTGCAAGGAGGTGAAGGTGAGCTCGGCGAGCCAGCGCTGCCCTACCTCAGCGGGCGGGGTGACCTGCCCGACGATGGCGTAGGCGTCCGAGGAGAATCGGCCGCCACCCAAGTCCACCTGCAGCATGATCTTGGTCAACATGGGGAGCTCGACGTCGATCTCGATGGTGGCCCCTGTGGCGCCGAGGTCCAAGGTCATCGCCTCGATTGCGGTGGTCGCGATCTCGTAACCGTGGATCAGGTGGACCTTCACCGGGCGCTCGACGCGCTTGCGCCGACGGTGGAGCGCTTTGGGCACGTAAGAGGGCTCGGAGCCCGCCATCCCTTTGAGCTCGAAGACTGCCAGTGGACGAGAGATCCCCTTGACCCTCACGAGCCGCGGGCCAATGCAGTCGACATCGTCGCCGAGGAGGCTTCGCGTGCCCTCACTGATCAAGATTTGGCCGCCCGTGGTCAGGCCCTCCAGGCGCGCTGTCAGGTTCACGGCGGCTCCGATGACGCCATACTTCGCGGCGCGCTCGCTCCCGATATTGCCAGCGATGACCTCGCCGCTGTTGACGCCGATCCCCATCTCTAGGCGTGGATAGCCCAGGGCCGCGCTGCGGTCGTTAAACTCCACCATGGCCTGCTGCATCGCGATGGCACAGCGGACGGCGCGCTCGCTGTCATCCTCGTGCTTAAACGGTGCACCGAAGGCCACAAAGATCGCGTCGCCGATGAACTCGATGATCGTCCCGCCGAAGGTATGAATCACCTCGGTCATCGTTCCCAAGTAGCGGTTGAGCAGGGTGACCATCTCACCTGGTGAGAGGCGCTCACTGAGGATCGTGTAGCCCCTGAGGTCGCTCATGAGCAGGGTGACGCTCGAGAGCTGTCCCCCGAGGGCGAGGCTCTCGGGGTTCTCGATAAAGCGGCTCGCGAGCTCCGGGTTTACGTAGCGACCGAGCGCATCTCGGATGATGTTACGGTCCCTCAGGCCAGCGACCATCTCGGCCATAGCGCTGGTCAATTCACCGATCTCATCCGCGTACTCGCCCTCGTCAAAGGTGACGTCGAGGTCTCCCTCACGGACGCGGTGTGCGCTGTGCGCGAGGCGCCTGATTGGGCGCGCAATGCGGCGACTGACCCCGAAGGCCAAGAGGACGCCGATCAGCAGCACAAGCAGCGAGAGGATGAGGGCTTGTTGCGTGTTCTGAACGAAGTCACGCTCTAGGACTGTCTCATCGACGACCGCCATCGTGGTCCAGTTCAGACCATGCTCATCTTTGAACGGGGCGACATCGACCAGATAAGGGCGGTTGGAGGTGGTCATACGGAACCGCCGGGCCGTCTGGATCACGCGGAATGAGCCGAACCGCACCAAGACTTGCTCCGCGGCGTCGCGGATGATCGGGTTGCTGCTGCCGATCGCCTCCGTGCGCACGAGCTGACCGTGTTCGTCCACGAAGATGGCCTGTTTGTCCGATGAGGCCGCCACCATGAGTCCATCGGCGTCGACGATGACCGCGGTCCCGAGCACCTGATCGACGGACTGGCGGAGGATGTCGTCTGCGCCCTTCAAGGCCACATCGGCGCCAATGACACCGCGCACTTGGCCCCCATCCGTCTTCACGGGCTTCACTGCGGTCATCAGCACCGCGCCTGGGACAGAGGCCGAGGCGTAGACCCCGGTCCAGCTCGCGTCTTTGGTGGCCATCGCCCGACGAAACCAGGGGCGCTTCGTGGGGTCATAGCCCTGCCTCACCCGCACGAGGTCGGTGCGCTTCCCGTCAGGACGCCCTGCGTAGGTCATCACAGCGTCGCGCGTGCGCTCGTCCCGGATCAGGTAGAGGTCCCTCCCTTCGGGGTCTCGCGTCGCGCCGACGAAGCGGCCGTCGACGCTGCCGTAGGAGAGGTACCGGACGCTTCGATAGTGCTGAAGCCCGTTCCAGAAGACGAGGGCTGCGGCGTCGGCGTCCTTGTCATCTAGGACGCCGATGCGCAGGCTCAAGTCATAGGTCTCGAGGGCCTGCATCGGATCGTCGAAGTAGGTCCCGAGGCGTTCATGCAGGAGGGCTGTGGTGCTCGACGCATAGCGCTCGGACATGCTGCGCACGGTCGACTCGCCGAAGGTAAACGAGGTCCACAGCACCGCGACGCTCACCAGTACGGTGAGCAAGACGATAGAGCCCAAGATGACGCTGCGAAAGGACGCGCGTCTCCGGCGGCGTATGACCGTCGGTGTGACAGGGGTCTCCCCGATCATGGTGGGCGGAGGATAACAGCTTCGACAGCCACGAACAGGGCTAGCCCCTACTCAAATGAAATCGGCGTGCATTTTTCAACGCAGTACGTCGGTTATTGCGCCAATTCTGGGGTGCCGATGACCGGGTAGGGGTCGATGACTTCGGGCGCGGCGGTGGGCGATAGCTCCGGGTTGAGCCATGTGCTCATGAAGTGTCGGAGCTGGTGGATGGACTCGGGGCTGTACGTCATGTTGTCGTGTTCCGCGGCCACGACGCCCTCGTCCGAGGTGACTCGGTCGAACTGAAACAGGGCGCCCGTGGTGGCCTGCTGGCTCGCGATGAGGTTGCCGTGGACGGGTTGGCCCAGGGCTGCCATCGGGGCGAGGCCCATGTCCTCGACCACGGGGTGCATCACTTCGACGCCGAGCCCTTGGGCGAGCGCTCGGGTCCCCTCGTTGGGCACGATCGCGTCGCCGACTGCCATCGTGACCAGGACGTGGGGGGCGTCTCCTGGGTTGAGTCGGTCCTTGATGACGTGGGGCGCGTAGGCCATCGGATCCCCTGGATCGATGGCGCCTTGGATCGCAGAGATCAGCTGCCAAGCGCCGACCTCGCTCCCGGCCAAGCCGCTCATCACCTCCATCATGATCGCCATGTTGGAGGCGTAGGTGAAGATCGAGGTCATGCGCGCCGCGGCGGTGATGAGGACGCCGACGTCTAGGCGCTCACTCAGCGCCAAGATCTCCGAGCCCATGATGCCACCGAGGCTGATCCCTACGTAGCCCATCCGCGCCTCGTCGACGTCATCCTGACCATCGCCATCCAGGTCACCGTCAGCGACGAGCAGCTCCAAGAGCTGCAAGCGATCGGCCGTCGATTGGCGCAGGTTGTCGCGCAGGATGCGCCCGTCCACGCGCAGGTTCTCCGCGTCGATGCCGAGGAATGACATCATCCCCGTAAAGCCCTCGAGCTCTGCGTTGGTGGGGTGATCGCCATGGCCGATGGCGTCCACAGCGACGACCACGACGCCGAGGTCACTGAGCGCCTTGGCGACCCCGTGGCCCATGTTTCGGTTGGAGTTGATGCCGTGCCCCATCAGCAGAGTCGGGAAGGGGCCTTCGCCTTCCGCCGGCATCCACACCGAGACCAGGAGCTCCCAGGGGCTCATCGGCTCTGAGGTCATGAAGCCCTCGGCGTCTCGATAGTCATGCGCTGTGAAGTAGCGTTCACATCGCTTGAGCCCCTCGTCTTCGTTCACCTCACAGTCGGGCGCGTCACTCCAGCTGCGTGGTTGGGTCGTGATATGGGCCGCGACCGCCTCCGATAGATCGGTGGTGCGCTGGGTCGTGAAGGTGAGCCCGGCCGCGACCTCCTCGGGGAAGAGGCCGGCCGCGTTGATGAAGGACTGGAGGCGCTCAGAGGCGCGCGCCAGTGCAGGCTCGGCGCGCCCCCCCGTTAAGATGTCCACAAACGCAGGGCTTGCAGCCACGCACGCCCCGTGCTCATCCAGCTGCTTTGACGTGACCAGGAGGGCGTACTCGGTCGCGGGCTGAAGCACACCGAGGGGCCAAATGACCGCCGCCTTGTCGTGCTCGATAAGCTGGATCTCGTAGGGGTGCCGGGTCACGGTGTCGCCGTCGTCTCGGAGGAGCATGATGGCCTCACTCTCCGTGGACTCCTGCCAGCTGGGCAGGTCGCCGAGCGCGCCGGAGAAGCGGATCACGATAGGGGCGGTGATCCCCCAACCCTCGAGGCCCTCAAGGCTCTCGTAGATCGCAGAGACGGCCTCCTCTTGCTCGCCCAGCCAGACGTCATGCGCGGGGTCGAGGAGCACGCGGCGCCCCGTCCCGCTCGCAGTGTCGGCGACGGTGTGGACGTCGTCTGGTAGCGCGGTGATTCCATCGAGCCCGAGGGGGTCGTATTGCCACTCTGTCGCTCCGTCACAGCGCGCTGGTGGGGGCGTGATCGTGTCTGGGGTCTCTGCCCCCACGCCGGGCTCCGTCGCGCTTCGGTCGACAGGGTTCTCGCCCTCAGGGAGGTCCGAGGGGCCCGGCGCCGCCGTGTCGCCGCATGCAGCGAGGAGCGAGAGCGCGAGTAGCCATGTTAATGTGCGTGGAGAGACCATGATGTCACGCTACCTCAGCGCCTCGCGCCGGTAAACTCGCGCGACAGCGCCACCGAGTGGCGGCAAAGAGCAGGAGGGCCAGCCAAAGAGCCCGTGATCCTCGGTGGCCCGAGCGACTTGCGCACCCGTCATCCTCAGATGTCGTCGGCCCTGAAGGGGGGGCAGGCTCGGGCGCGGAGTCGAGCCCAGTGACCTCAACCTCAAAGGCCTCCAAGACTCGGGCGTCGACGGTCACGGTGACACGGAGTGTGTCGCTGGTCCCGTTCGACCGGATATCCCCCGTCAGCGTACCTGCGTCGGTGAGGACGAGCTCTCGGGCCCACTCTCCGCCCGACAGGATCACTTGGGGCCAAGTCGTCGCTCCCATCAGCTCGCCGTGCGTATTCATCACGCCGATCCGAAGGCGCGCCGTGTCAAAGCTCCAGGACCCGATGGTGGTCGCCGATATCGTGGCCCAAGAGCGCTCTAAAGCGACCGGCTCTGCCTGCCAATCCACGCTCTGAAAGCCGCAGGTGGCGCTCTGGCTGCCACTGCTGTTACGCACGGTCACGAGCCCAGGGCCCACGACATCTTCACCTTGGACACGGAAAAACATGTCCATCAAGCCGGCGAAGGTGATGACATCCGTGGTCATGTCCCCACCCTGAACCTCGACCTCAAGGTCGGAGGAGGGGACGAGCATCGGGTGACCTCCAGGCCCGAACGCGGTCACGAGCACACCGGAGGCGTCATGCCCGCCGGTGCGAAGCGTGGAACGCTGAAGCCCGCAGGAGAGCCCCTCGATGGTGTCCCCTTGAGCGCGCCCCTCGTCCGAGGCTGCGACCGGCAACTCCAGCGCAGGGCCCCCTTCTCGATCGCGCAGCCACACGCTGTCGACACCGACGAGGTCGGTCCAGTCGACCTCTAGGCTGACGCGCCGCATTGCGCCGTCCGTCGTGAGCGCGGCGATGGGGACCTCGGTGCCATCGCTTCGAGACAAGGTCAGCTTTGAGATCAGCTCCGGCTCATACACGCCAGGAGGCGTGTGTAAGTGAAGCACCCACCGGGTCCCTTCATCCATGGGAGGGGCAGGGCGGGTAGGGTAGAGATCGTAGACAGCTCGCTCGGCATCGACCAAGTAACCTACGGAGGGCTGTGATGTGCTCAGGGTGTCCTGACCGCGCCGTAAGCCAAGGTTCAAGGCCCACGCGTCGCTCGCAACCGAGAGCTCCGCGCTCAGCTTGCGCGCCCCCTGGTCGACGTCGCTCCATGGTATCAGCCCGTCATCGAGGTAGAGCGAGAGCTCTTCGCCATCGAAGTCTTCAGGCGGTCCCACATGCAGCAGCTGAACCGTGACCTCTTCGCCGGGGCGCGCGAGGGAGGGGGTGGTGATCCACAGCCACGCGGTCTCCTTGGCTGGGAGCGCCATCTCAAGGTGGTCGTCCAGCTTGATGCGCGTCGCCGGCTGCTCGGCTGTGTCGACGACGCAGGGGCTCTCGCAGCAGGTCCAGGGGCCCTCGGTCGTCGCGGCACAGGCTTGCTGTGCTCCGGTCCCCTCCGGGTCCAAGAGGAGCCCACCATCGGCTTGCCTGACCGCCCACATGGGCTCGGTCGCGCTCACATGGGTCAGGGCGCGGTCGACGGTGAGGGCGCTGATGGCCCCGGAGGGCCAATGCACGCTCACGTTGACCACGTCATCGCCGCAGTCTGGGAACGCGAAGAAGAGGGTGGGTGAGGGGGGGGCCCCCATCTTGCCCCCACTGGTGAGGTGCCTGGTGAGGGACTGAGCGCCGCACTGGCCGATGGCATAGGTCCCTGTGGGTGGAGACCCGCTCACGGTCCCGATGAGGTGCAGCCCGAAGTGCGGCGCCTCAGCAGGCACGCTCGTCGTGTTTTGCCAAAGCAGGACGTCGTCGGTACGGCCGTCGCGCGCGAGGTCTGGGCGCCCGTCTTGATCAACATCGCCGATGACAAAGTTGCGTCCGCCGCCGGCGTCGACCTCACTGGGCACTGCGGCCCGCGAAAACTTACCGTCGGCCCCTTGGGTGTAGAGCAGATCACTCGCCCAGGAGTACGTCGCCGTTGAGTTGGCGAAGCTCTCGGTGATGCCGTGCCTCACGACGATGTCCAAGCGCCCGTCGAGGTTGAGGTCCGCGAAGCTCGGCGACCATTGGATGCGTGCCCCGAGAGAGGACCATGCATGGTGGATCCCTCGCGCGGTGGTCTCATCGACGAAGACGCCTCCCCCTTGCCCCATCATTAAGAGATCCATCCCGATGGAGGTGTTGTAGAGGTCGAGGACACCGTCCTGGTCGAGATCTCCGACGGCCGCCCCCATCCCGTCTGTCCCTGGGTCCCATCGGTGCTCAGAGGGGACGAAGTGTGGCTCGGTGTCACCGAGCGCCGTGCGGTTGAACAGCAGTCGACTGGGGCCTGCGATGGTCGAGGCATCGACGCTCTCGATCGCGTCCAGCCATCCATCGCCATCGACATCGGCGAGGGTGACTCCGTTGGTGACCGAGTTGCGCTTCGGCGCGACCTCGATGGCCTCAAAGCGCCCATCGCCACGATTCATGAGCACGACGTCGGGGTGGCCCCTCAGGTTCAGGCGCTCTGGATAGGCAGTCCCAATCGCGAGGTAGATGTCCGGTCGGCCGTCGCGGTTCAAGTCACCGACAGCGGCGTCATTGATGCCACGGGTCCTCAGCGGCGGCAGCGGGATCACGCTTCGTGTGACCTCTGAGGGGCCACTCAGGCGCCAAAGATCAGTCCTCCGACCGACAGCGAGCAGCTCGTTCACACCGTCACCGTCGGCGTCGAGGGTTGCGAACACGAGGTCTTTCGTGTCGACGCCCGCCTGTTGGTCTGGCGCGAAGAGCGTCTCTTGGGCGCTTGGGCTGAGGCTGACAGGCTGGACACCGAGGGTGCCATCCGGAGACACCTGGACGCGCTCGATGCCTTCGATGGCTGCGAAGAGCAGGTCTGGGTGGCCGTCCATCGTGACATCCCACCACAGCGGGAGGCGCTGCGCATTCGGAGCGAGGGCGGAATGATCGGGGCCAGACTGTGGAGGCGTCCAGGGCGTAAATGTTGGCTCAGCAGCCACGCTCCCAGCGCCAATGATGAGCAGACTGCATAGGGTCGCCAGCGCTCCGGCGCGCCTCTTCATCGCGTGTCTGCGTAGCGGGCCCTGTTCTCTCGCGCTCTCGCGCGTCGAAAGGACCACAGTACGAGGAGGGCGAACCACCCTAAGGGGTTCGCTGGCTGGGGAGCGCTCTCGCAACCGCTCGCTGAATCTTGGTCTGCCTCTGATGTCTTGAGTGTCACTGGGAGCGTGAAGGCTTCAATCAAGGCGCCGGAATGCTCGACGATGATGGAGACCTGCGTGGCATCGGCCTCGGCGCTGATGTCGCCGGACAAGGCCCCTGATTGTGTCGGGAGGAGGGGGGGCGCCCATCTGCCACCGATGAGCTGAACCTCAGGAGGAGCGCTCTCGCCGATGAGCTCGCCAAAGGCTGAGACGATGCCGACACGGAGCCTCACATGCTCGGTCGCCGGGTCATTGATGACCTCTTGCGAAATGGTGGCCCAGCTCAACGCTGGGTCCGCGATCTCGGTCGGCGGTGTGGTGACCTGAAAGTCGCAGCGCGTGAGTTCCTTGCCTGTTGCGTCGTGCACAATCACCTGACCGGGGCCCACATCGGGGCCCGCTCGCACCATGAACATGAGGTCTTGCATGCCTGGGGTGATCGCCGCAGGCATACGCAGTGTACCGCCCTCTACGGAGATCTGATAGGCCTGTCGGCAAGCTTATGGGATGCCGGGTCAGCCCCAGGGTCTCGCTGTAGTCGACGCGCTCGAAGCCCGCCTCATAGCCGTACACAAGGTCGGGGTGACCGTCTAGGGTCACATCCCACCAGACAGGTGTCATATTGCCCACGGTGGCCTCAGCGCCGTTGATGGCGGGCCTCTCCTGTTGCGCTGTAGGCCAGAAGTCGAAGCTTGGCTCCGTTGCGAGACTGCGCTGACTGAGCCCGAGAAGGAGGGTGGCTATGGTCATTGCGACTGTGGCGATACGCCGCATTAGGCGAGCAGTGCGTCATTTGTGGGCTTCGGCGCAAAGGAGTAACCAGTCTCAGCAGTCACGACAGCGTGACAGATATGAAATCATGAATCGTTGTGCTGCTAGCTCGTTGTCACAATCGATGAGCTGCCGCGGTGATTGCCAAGCGGCACACGACGGGCACTACCGCGACTCTCTGGGCCCCTACGCGCGGTGTAAACTTTGTCTCCAACATGTTGAATTATTTCTCACTCGTAATGGGCCGTGTTGATGTATCGCTTTGATAATACTAGTGTTGTAGTGTTGGAACACAACTTGCTCTCTGAAGAGTCGCCGCACTCTTTGTGACGAAGGGGCGCGCCCGGAGGACCTATGCTGCGCTTACGAGACATGACGACGATTACGTTCCTGACCTTGGCGCTGGTGGCGTGTGGGAAGGATGCCCCCATCAACGAACCCGAGGTCGAGAGCCACGGAGGGCCACCCGACCAGAGTTCGTCGGTCAACGTCTCGGTGGATGAGGCTGGGATTACCGCGCGCTTTGACGCCGGAGGGGCCACGGTGGTGGTCCCTGTCGAGATCACCGAGTTCGAGGGGGCTTCAGCCAACTTGAGCGTCTCCCTGACAGACCTCGACGGCACGATCCTGCATGAGGGGAGCGGCGACTTCGAGGTGGCCGACGGTCGAAACGCCGTCTCTGTGCGCCTCGACGACGCGACGGCTCCAGAGTCGCAAGTGGCACAAGCCGGTGTCTTGATCCGCTATCACGTCACCAGCGACGGGCTCTCCGCGAGCGGGACCCGAAGCTTGTATCACGCCATGGGCAAGCTCGGCCTGCGCATGTGGTCACCGTCACGCGTAGACGCTGGGACGCGCACCGCCGTCAGGGTGTGGGTGCGTGACCTCCTCAGCGGCGAGCTCCTTGAAGGCGCCGAGGTCGAGGTTGCCGGCCAGACAGGCACGACTGACGCCCAAGGTCAGATCGCGCTCGATGTGGACATCCCAGAGGATGCTGTGGAGCTGGTGCTCGAGGCGATCGCCACGCATGACGGGCTCGAGGCCCGTGTGTCCCGGTACATCTCTGTGGTGCCGGCGGGGGCACCGAAGCTCATGGTCTCTACCGATAAGCCGCTCTACCGCCCCGGGCAGACGATCCACATCCGCGCGATGGCGTTGGCCGCGAAGGATCTGACGCCGGTGAGCGCCGAGGCGATCACGCTCGAGGTGCTGGACGGCAAGCAGAACAAGATCTTCAAGTCGGACGTCGAGACAGACGACTACGGCATCGCATCGTTGACCGCACCCCTGGCCATTCAGGTCAACACGGGGATGTATACGGTCCGCGCAATCACCGCCGAGATCACCCATGAGATCACCGTGGAGGTCTCCGAGGAGAAGCTCCCCAAGTTTGCGCTCACCGCGAGCTTTGACGCCCCTTACTTCAGCCCGGGCGAGACGATCACCGGTGCCCTCAGCGCCCAATACTTCTTCGGTAAATCGGTCGTGGGTGCAGACGTCAGCATCGACATCACAGGGGCGGGCGCCGATCGGCCCTCGAATTTCAGCGGGACGACCGATGGCGAAGGGCTGATGCCCTTTACGTTGCCCGGAGGCATCGCTGCGCCAGGCGTCACCCTCGCCGTCACAGTGACCGACACGGCGGGCTTCATCGTCACCAAGATCTTCGAGGCCAAGGTCGCCACGCCTCAAATTTACGTGTCACTTCAGCCGGAGAGCTCTCGTATCCCAGAGGGGACCTCGTTCCGCGCCTTCGTTCAGTCTCGCAACCCGCTCGGGGCCCTCGTCGACGCGACGTGCACCCTTGGAGAGGCGGACGGCGTCCCCTTCGAGACCACCGGCGGCCTCGCGGTGGTCGAGACGACCTCGCAGCATCTCTATGTGAGCTGCCAAACTCCTGACGGGATTCAGGGGAGCGCCTCGATGTGGGTCTCGATGGTCTCAGCAGATAGCGGGCTGCTCTTGCGCTCTGATAAGGCGCTCTACGCCAAGGGCGATGACATCACGCTCAGCGTCATGGGGCCGGAGGACTTGGATGTCGCTTACGTCGACTGCATCCACCGAGGCCGCATCGTCGCCTCGCACACCCTCGAGATGGTGGATGGCGAAGGCGAAGTCACGCTGACCGCTGGTGACGGTAAGTCGGGCACATTGCACTTCACGGCCTACTTCATCCGAGACGACGAGGAGGTCGTGACCACTGATCGCGTCGCCTACCTCAGGCAGCCGGCGGCGCGCGTGTCGGTGTCGACCGACGCGGAGTCCTATTTGCCCGGCGCCGAGGCGTCCCTGACCTTTAAGCTCGAGGACGAGCAAGGGGCCGCCAAGGCCGGCGCGATCGGCGTCACCATCGCTGATGAGGCGGTCTTCGCGCTCGCCGGTGGGACCGGCGCTCAAGATGTGCAGCGGTTCTTTCAGCTCTCCGACGCGCCTTCGCAGATCCACCCCTACGCGCTCGCTGAGGACCCAGAGGCCATGCAGATCGCGGCTGAGGCGGCCCTCGCGACCGTGAACTTAGGGGCCGAGGCCGACCTGGTGGGCTACACGACAGCGTCCTTTCAAGGGGCGGTCGTCAGCCTCGTCCAGGAGGCCCTGTATGAGATGCGCAATGAGGTCAGGAATGACTTCCAGGAGGCCAGCAACAGCGGGACCCTGACGCTGAATAACGGTAAAGAGGCCGTCGAGAGCTTGAACCTCTTCGACTTTTGGGGGCAACGCGTGGTCTTGGAGGCCGAGGTCTTCGAAAGCTCCTGGTCGCCTCGGATGCGCATTCACATGCACTCCTTTGGGCCCGATGAGCTCGCCGACACCTGGGACGACTGGAGCTCCTCGATCAACGTGTCCTTTCCCCGGGAAGACTCTGATGACTTCGGAGCAGAAGCTGGCATGGCACAGGACGCAGGGGCGTCGTCGTCAGGAGATTATGGCTACGAGTCCGAGCCCCAGGATCCCAGCGGAGGCCCGGACTCTGCAGAGGAGGCCCCGAAGAAGCGCGATGACTTCCCTGAGACGCTCTACGTGAACCCAGCGCTCATCATCGACCAGACCGGTGAGACCACGGTCACGCTGCCCTTGGCGGACGCGATCACCAGCTGGCGTGTCTCGATGATCGGCAACACGATGGACGGCCTCGTCGGTGGCGGCATGGGCGGCATCACCGTCTTCCAAGAGTTCTTTGTCGACGTCGACCTGCCCCGCAAGCTCACACAGAATGACCGCATGGCCCTGCCTGTCGGCGTCTTCAACTTTGGCGACACCGAGCAATCGGTCGAGGTGACGGTCACAGAGGCCGCTTGGTTTGAGCTCGGTAGCGCCGCATCACAGACCGTGACAGTGCCTGCTGGTGCGTCCATCGCGGTCCCCTTTGACGTGACGGTGCGCGACGCGGGCTACCACGAGCTTGAGGTCACCGCGTTGGCGAGCTCAGGCTCCGGAGATCAGATCGGCCGCACGGTGCAGGTCATCCCGGACGGCCAGCGCATTGACGTGGGCGTTAGCGGGCCCTTGGAGGGCACCGTGACCAACACGGTGACCTTCCCGGTCAACAGCATCGAGGGGGGTAATGACGCCCTGCTTAAGCTCATGGGTGGCTCCAGCGCGCAGGTCGTTGACGGTGTCGAGGCGCTCCTCAAGACGCCTCGCGGCTGCTTCGAGCCGATGATGAACAGCACGTGGATCAACGCCTTGATCTTGGACTACATGGGCTGGACCGACGCAGGGAGCCCGGACCTAGAGGCCACGGCCAGCGCGAACCTCGACGACGGGATTCAGCAGTCGATCACCTTCGAGTGCACCGGCGGCGGCTTCACGTGGTTCGGTGACCCGGATCCGGCGCACCCCATCCTCACCGCGTTTGCGTTGCTGATGTTCGAGGACATTCGGGTGAACAAGAACGTCGACGAGGGCTTGGTGAACCGCGCGCTCAGCTTCTTGGAGGGTCAACAGCAGCCTGACGGCTCCTGGGACACGACTCAGCACACGAAGAACCAGGTCATCGAGTGGGATGCCCTGCGCACGACCTGCATCGTCGCCAATGGCCTTGCTGCGAACGGCACAGGGGACGCAGGTCGCTTGGGCAACGCAGTCGCATTCATCGACACGGCGATGAACCTCGAGCAGGCCGACAGCTACACCTTGGCGATGTGCGCCAACGCGCTGCTTGAGGCCGCGCCTGGTGAGGCGGTGACGGACGCGACGATCGCCGAGCTCCTCGCTCGCGCACAGACCGACGGCGATAAGGTCTACTGGGACAGCGACTTCCCCGGCGTCTCAAACGCGGGCGGCGAGGTCATCCTGGTCGAGACCACCGCGCTGGCCGCTCAAGCGATGTACAAGATGGAGCTCCCGCCGCAGCTCGCGGCTGGCGCCCTCAAGTTCTTGGCGAGCATGAAGTCCGCTGACGGCAACTTCCGCTCGACTCAGGGCACCATTCAGGCCATGCGCACCTTTGTCGCTGCGGCGAAGTTCGCAGCGGGAGAGACCGACGCAGACGTGGTCGTGCGAGCGGGCGACGAGGTCATCTTCGAGGCGCATATCGACAGCACGAACAGCGAGGTGGTGCACCTCGTGAGCTTGGCAGAGTACGCCGCTAGCGATGTCGACGTGACGGTCGAGGTCGTCGGCGAGGGCAAGCTCTACTACGCGCTGTCGAGCCGCTACTACGAGTCCTGGGACCCTGCGTCCCGTCGTGTCGGTCCGAACATGGACGTCGATGTCAGCTACAGCGTGACCGAGATGACGACTGAGGAGTCGACGGTGGCTCAGGTGACCGTCATCGGGACGGGCGCCGCTGTCGGCCCTGGGGATATGCCGATGGTCGATATCGGTGTGCCGCCCGGGTTTGAGCCTGACTTCTCGCAGCTCGATCATCTCGTCGTCGCGGATGCCAACGTGGCGCGCTACGAGATCAAGGGTGACCGCGTGTGGATCTACTTGCATGAGCTCTCCCCCGAAGCAGGCTTCGAGGTGAACATCCCGATGAGCCCCCGCTTTGCGATGGAGATCAGCACCCCGCCAGCGCGCGCCTGGGAGTTCTTCAAGCCCGAGGCGTGGAGCGAGTCCTTGCCCGTTCAGCTTGTGGTCACTGACCCCTAGCGGGTCGCCGTGTTCGTGTGGGGTGCCTGGCGCGAGGGTCAGGCCCCCACCTTCTCCCGGAGGCGGCGCTGGCGCAGGGCCACAAGCCCGAGCAGCGCGAGGGGCCAGAGCCATGGCGTAGAGGAGGGCGAGTGACTTGCGCATCCGCTGTCCTCGGTGGGGGGCGGATCCTCTGGAGTGTCTGGGTCCTCAGGCGCGCTCGCGGTCCCCGAGACGCTCACGGTCAGGGTCTCTAAGACGCGCCCAGCGAGCGTGACGGTCACCGTGATGGTGTCGCCGGTGGGCTCAGGCGCGATGGTCCCGGCGTAGGTCCCCGCGTCGGTCATGGCCATCGGGTCCTCCCATACGCCGCCGACCAGCAGGACGGTGGGGATCGCCGCAGCGCCGAGGAGCTCGTCGTACTCGTTGATGAGCCCCACACGGAGCCGTGTTGTGGGGTCAGCGTCCGTACGGTCCACGCTCTCCTTCGAGAGCACCGCCCAGTGAGTGGTCACGGCTTCGCTTTGGTCGGCCCACTCGGAGGTCACGAATGCGCACTCTCCGAGCACGGTGCCGTCTAGGGTCTCGACAATGACGCGGCCCGGGCCGGCCGCCTCGGACGGCGCGATGGCGAAGCCCAGGTCCCACAGCTCGCCCGCGCGACGGAGGTCCATCACGACCTCGCCGCCCTCGACGCGCAGGGCCAGCGATGATGCTGAGACGCCGAGGATGTTCCCCGCCGCATCCAAGGCCGCGAGCGCCCCGAAGCTGCGATCGCCCCCCACGCGCAACCGCGCGTGACTGAGGCCGCAGACGACCCTGTCGATTTGGTCCACCAACGCCTCTTCATCAGGGGGCTGGTTCACAGGTAATTCGAGGGTCCATCCGCCGAGGTGATCGCGGACGAGGACCGTGTCAAGGCCGACCAGGTTCTCCCACGGCGCGGAGACCGTGAGGCGGTCGCGTCGGCCGAAGAGGAAGGCTTGCGTGCTCTCCACCTCATCGCCCTCAGGGGTGGTGAGGATCAGCTGACTGAGCACGTCGTTGTCCATCATCCCCGGCGGGGCGCAGAGGTGAACTTGCCACCCGAGGGGCTCCACAAGCATGTCGAAGGGCTTCGCTGGGTAGAGGTCGTACGTTCCATTGACGGGGTCTAAGCCGTAGCCGGCCGTGCGATTCCATACGCCGACCTCTGCGCCTGCCTCTCGCAACACCATGGTGATATCGGCCGCGTCTAGGGGGACATCGTAGCTCGCTACCAAGGCGCGGTGGGTGTCGTCTGTGCTGGACCAGGCGAGGTCTTGCCCCGCCACGTTTAGGGTCAGCGCGTCAGGCTTAAAGGACGCGTCTTCACCGACGTGCATGAGGCGGATGGTGACGGGATCGCCAGGGGTCGGGAGGTGTGGGCTCGTGGTGAGCAGCCAGGATGCCTCGCGGGCGGGCAGGGTCATCGGGGCGTGGGTGTCGAGGGTCACCAGGCCGGGCCCGGTCGCGGGGCGCTGAAGTTCGCAAGCAGCCTCACAGCAGGTCCACCCTCCTACGGTGTCGGCGACGCAGGCTTGTGCAGCCCCAGCGCCCTCAGGGTCGAGGGTGACGGTGTCTCCAGGGCCGAGGGTGAACCACTGAGGTTCCTCCGCTACCGACACCGTGGCGTCCGAGGGGATGTCATGAGCGCTGATGGCGCCTGAGGGCCACGTGACGGTCAGGGCGACAGGCTGATTGGCGCACCCCGGCCACGCGAAGTGGGCCTCATAGGCCGCGGAGGCGCCGATCTTGCCCCCCGAGGTGACATGACGCGTGAGCGCGGCACCACCGCACGTCGCGGTCACGATGGCGCCGGTGGCGGGTGAGCCGCTCACGGTCGGCTTAGGGCGCACGGTCAGCAGACGTGTGGTCGCCGGCACCTCGGTGGTGTTCGCCCAGTAGATGGTGCCCCCAGGCTGTGCGTCACGCCCCGCGTCCGGGATGCCATCACCCTCTAGGTCGCCCACGGCGAAGCAGATACCGTCGTCGGTGGCGTCCACAAACGGGGTCCACACGCGCGTCATCGCGCCGTCCTCCTCTTGGACGTAGGCCAAATCCGGAGCGTTGGTCACCGTGGTACGCGTGTTGATGATGCTGCGGACGCCATGACGGATCAGCAGGTCCATCCGCCCATCGACGTTGAGGTCCACGAAGGTTGGGGACCATTGAGAGCGTCGGCCCAGGGACGACCAGAAGTGGTAGAGGCCGCGAGGGAGCGTCTCGTCGACGAAGCGCCCTGTGCCATCGCCTGTCATCAAGAGGTCGAAGCCGATAGAGGTGTTGAAGAGGTCGAGGTGACCGTCTCCGTTTAGGTCCCCCAAGGCGGCCCCCATACCGTCTGTGCCGATGTCCCACTGATGCTCTGAGGGCTCGAAGCTTGGGACGCTGTCGCCGGGGGTCGTGCGGTTGATGAGTAGGCGACTGTGACCGCTGATCCACGAGGCGTCGACGCTCTCCAAGACGTCGAGCCATCCATCGCCGTCGACGTCAGCGAGCGTGACGCTCGTGGTCAACACCGAGCGCTCCGGTTCCAGCTCTATCGCCTCGAAGCGCCCTGCGCCGCGGTTCATGAGCACGACATCGGGGTGCCCTGTTTGTCGGTACGCCTCGTTATGAAAGCAGCCCATCGACAGGTAGATGTCGACGAGGCCGTCTCGGTTCAGGTCGCCAGAGGCGCTGTCGTAGAGGCAGTTCAATGCGACAGAAGGGAGTGGGAGGACCCCGAGGTCGATCCCAGCCGGGGTCGACCGGTACACGGTGATGACATCGGTGAAGGCGAGCATCTCATCGTGACCATCACCGTCGATGTCGACTACCGCCAGAATGACCCTTGCGTCCTTATAGGTCTTGCTCGCTTCACTGGTAGAGGGCAGGGCGGTGAGCCCGAGCTCGCCGCTCTCTGGGTCACGCTCAAATTGCTCGAGGCCGAACCAGGACCAGAAGACGAGCTCGGGGTGGCCGTCTTGCGTGACGTCCCACCACACGGGAGTCCGCAGCTTGAAGTACGGGCTCTCCATGTTCGTGACGGTCCCGGCTCCGTCTGTTCGCCACGCTTGAAACGACGCTGGAACCACGGCAGCCATCGCCTGCGACGAAAGCGCGAGGAGGGCACACACAAGGAGGGAAAGACGAGTCAGCATTCTTACGAAGGATGATAGGGACTCACTGCGATGCACTCAACCGTGAGGGGGCGTTTCTGCGCGCTGAAGCGTCGCTAACTCGTCCCCGTTTCCCGCTGCCGATGGGGGTTGGCGGTCGCGATCGCGGCTGCTATACACGCGCCGTGAAATCTCTAAGCCTCTTATTGACCGCCTCCCTTTTGCTCGCTTGCGGGTCCGATTCGGCCACCAACGCTGATGACGACTCAGGGCCCCCTTCAGACGCTCAGTCCGCCACGGACGTGATCGAGGAGGCGCCGGACACCTCAATCGCTGACGACAGCGCTGTGGGATTAGATGGGACGGGCATCGAGGACGTCGCTCAGGCGCCGGCTCTCCCGGGGACTCGCTTTCAACTCAACGGGGCGGGGACAGGGTTCACGCTGACGCATGACGGTGTCGTCCGCTTGGTCCTCCCGCTCGCGGCGATGACCCTCGGGAGCGTGCCAGCCATCGATGAGACCCTGAATTACGACCCTTACTACTTGGAACCTGGTGACGATTTCGAGGCGCTCTATGATCCGCCCGCGGGGTTGACCTGGCATGCGGTGACGGCGGCGGCCACAGTGGTATCGGACGACGGCACGACCGACTTTTTGCTGACCCTCGCGGACGAACGGACCGCGGGGCTCAGCGTTACGCACCCTGCCGAGGGGCGGGCGCGACTGCATTGGACACCCCCGTCGGACGGGGACCCCGTGGTGTTCTTCCGGCTCTCACCGACGATCGACACTGACGAGGGGCTTTACGGGTTAGGCGAGGTCTTTGATCACGTGAATCACCGGGGGCGGGTACGCGCCATGCAGATTGAGCTCGCGGAACTCGAGAGCGGCTATAACGAAGTCCACGTCCCGGTGCCGGTGTTGACAGGGACGACCGGCTGGGGGCTCTTCGTCGAGTCCATGCGGCCGGGTGTCTTTGCCTGTGCCACGGACGCGGAGGACACGGTGCGCGTGACCTTTGGTCTGCGCGAAGCTGCTCAGGAGGGGCTCGTCGTGCACCTCTTCAGCGCCGATCATCCGCTTGACATCATGGACAGCTACTATGACGTGACGGGGCGTCCTGGGCCGATCGCGGAGTGGGCGATGGGCCCCTGGATTTGGCGTGATGAGGTTGCCGGCCAAACCGCGGTAGAGGCGGATTTGACGACGATCCGAGAGCTAGATCTCGCCACCACGGGCTACTGGATCGATCGCCCCTTTGCCAGCGCGGTGAACAGCTTTGACTTCGAGCCAAGCACCTACGATGACCCGGCGGTCATGATGGGGGTTGCTGAGCGCGCGGGCTTCGCTATGGCGCTTTGGCACACGCCCTACACCGATCCAGACGAACCGATGAGCGCGCCCCTCTACGAGGAAGCTGCGGAGAAAGGCTACTTCGCGCCGCTCGGCACGACGAGCCTCGCGAAGTGGGGGCCACCTCTGGACTTCACCAACCCGGAGGCGATGGCTTGGTGGCAGGGCCTACTCGGCTATTACGCAGACCTCGGCTTCGTCGGCTACAAGCTCGATTATGGCGAGGAGGTCGTCGTGGGTGGGCTGGGGACACGCTTGCCCTGGCTCTTTTACGACGGCTCGAACGAGCTGACGATGCACCGTGGGTACCAGCTTGCGTACCACGCGGCGTATGCTGCGCTTCTCCCTGAGACGGGGGGCTTCTTGTTGTGTCGCGCCGCGACCTACGGAGATCAGGCCCAAGGGGCGATCATCTGGCCGGGTGACATTGACGCGACCTTGTCTCTCCACGGAGAGGTCGTCTTCAAGGACGACGGCACCAGCTATGTGTCGGTAGGCGGGCTCCATGCGGCCGTCGTCGCTGGCTCCTCTCTTGGGGCCTCTGGGTTCCCCTTCTTCGGCTCAGACACCGGGGGCTACCGTAACGCTCCGCCGGACAGAGAGACTTACATTCGATGGTTCCAGCACACTGCGCTGTCGCCGATCATGCAGGTCGGCACGAACGCCAACGATCTCCCTTGGTCCTTTGGCGCCGACAAGGTCTTGGACCAGGAGATGCTGGCGCTGTACCGAGACTTTGCGCGCCTTCACTTGCGCCTCCACCCCTACCTCTGGACTCACGCTCAAGCCCTACAGACCACGGGCCGCGCGATTCAACGCCCGCTGGGCTTGGCTCACCCTGAGCTGGGCTGGCATGGGGATGACATTTACCTTCTCGGTGATGATCTACTCGTCGCGCCTGTCACCCGGCCCGGCGTCGTGACCCGAGACATCCCGCTGCCGGAAGGAGATTGGGTTGACTGGTGGACTGGCGAGGTGATCCCCGGCGGCAGCACTGTGACGCGCCCCGCCCCCCTTGAGACGCTCCCGTTCCTCGTGAGGGCAGGGGCGCTCGTGCCGCTGCTTCAGCCGGACGTGGACACCCTCTTACCCGTGACCGATGAGTTCTCGGATGTGGTGGCTCTCACCCCTGACGCGCCAGGCGCCTTGCACGTGCGGCTCAGCCCCGGACCGGCGTCGCGCTTCACCCTCTACGATGGCACCGAATTGGCTCAGTCTCCCTCCGAGGAAGGGATGACCCTGGAGCGCACACCTGGGGCACGCTTTGCCGGGGTCGTTGTGTTTGAGGTCTTCGGCGTCCCGGGTGAGCCGACGATGATCAACGGTGGCAGCTGGACCTGGAGCGAAGAGGCTGGGGGGACGTTACGCATCACGCTGGAGGCTGATGAGTCTCAAGTGTTTGTAACTATCTAGGGTTTCTTCGCTTTGCTCGCACTTGTGTGAAGCGCTTCGTCCGAGGCCCAGGCCTGTGCTACTGTGTGACCTCTAACGTGCCATGGAGCGACCGTGCCTCTAGAGAGCCAAGAGATTCAGGACCTCCTCAGTCCCGTCCCTTGTGTGACGGTGACCCCTGACGCAGTGGTCTCCCAGGCGGTCGCTTTGATGAGTGAGGAGCACCTCTCCAGCACGATGGTGGTAGAGGATGGGGTGCTGGTCGGCATCTTTACCGAGCGTGACTTCTTGAATCGCGTCGCCGCGTCGGGGCTGTCCCCGGTGACGACGTCGGTGCGTGACGTCATGACGGCGTCACCCAAGGCGCTCAAGGCGACGGACAGCGTCGGCGCCGCGATCGACCTGATGGCGGTTCGAGGCTTCAGAAACGTCCCAATCGTCGACGACGCCCGGCGCCCCGTAGGGGTCTTGAGGGTGCGCGAAGTTATCGCCCACCTGGCGTTTCAGCTCCGCCGCGTCGACTCCTCGGAGGAGTCCGAGTTTGATAGCGAGAGCCGCGCTGCTTTGCAGGCCCTCGGGAACGTCCCTGTTGAGCAATTGGCCAAGGGCAAGGGCGAGCCGATTCGTGTCTACCAAACGGACCCGATCCGTGATGCGTTGGCGTTGATGCGTGATCGCCATGTCGGCGCCGTAGTCGTCGAGGACAGCCAGTCAGACATCTGCGGCATCTTCACCGAGCGCGACGTCGTGGTGCGCCTCGCGAGCGAGGACATGAGCCTCGAGGCCCCCGTGATGACCGTGATGACTCGGGATCCGATCCGCCTGTTGACCTCGTTCACTGTCTCAGCCGCGCTCAGCTGCATGCATGCGGGGCGCTTCCGGCACCTCCCCCTCGCCGATGACAGCGGTCGGCCCGGTGGTTTGATCTCGATCCGAGATATTCTGGGCCTGGTGGCCTCTCGAGGCGAGCAGGACACACCTGCGTAAGGCGCTAGAGCGCAGACTCCGTTTCACCGACCTTAAAAAACTCGACTTCGGGGCTATCGCCGACTTGCCCTGATGCCTATGCTCGCCATCGGATCCCTGCCAATCCGCGGTCATCTCGTGCCCGCGCGCGAAGGAAAGACGCCATGCTGCATCGTCACCTCACCCTCTCCTGGCTCCTATGCTCTGCGCTAGGCACGTTGGGCGCGTTATCGGTCGCGGCCTGCGGCTCGATCGACATCCCGACCTCGACGGGGGGCTGTCAGACTGACTCTGACTGTGGCCAAGGGGCGGTCTGTGTCGAGGAGGTCTGCACGACCAGCAGCGAAGACACGGACCAGGATGGCCTGACCAACGGTATGGAGATGAACCTGGGCACAAACCCTGCCCTCGCTGACACCGATGGCGACGGTATCGATGACAAGGCAGAGATCTCCGATCTCTCCGATCCGGCCGACAGTGATGGCGATGGTGTCATCGACGCCCTGGAGAGCAATGGGGGAGACAAAGACGAGGACTGCATTGCCGACCAGTTTGATGCGAATGACGCCAGCGATACAGCCGTCGTCAAGAAGCTCGAGCTGTGCGCCCTTGAAGGGGTGTGCGCTGGTGACGTTCAGCCCAAGGCCGAGTGCGCCCCTGCGGCAGCCGCGGGGGATGAGCCGACATGGTTCTGCAGCTACGGGGGCGTCGTGGGCTACAACCCAGGACCGGACAATATGTGCGACGGCTTGGACAATGACTGCGATGGCGTGGCCGACGAAGACTTTGTAGGGGCGGAGACAGAGTGCGGCGAAGGCGCTTGCGGTGCGACGGGGGCGATGACCTGTGTCGACGGTGTGGAGGTCGACGGGTGTGAGCCTTTGGCCGCAGAGTACCTCAACGATAAGACGTGCGACGGTATCGACGAAGACTGCGATGGTGAGACCGACGAGGAGTACGTCGGACCAGACGGGTTCTGCGGCACCGGGGCGTGCACGAGGTCAGGGTCAAGCGTCTGCTTCAACGGCGTGCCGACCCTCGATTGCATCGAGGGGGCGCCAGCCGCGAATGATGAGACCTGCGACGGTGTCGACGATGACTGTGACGAGCTCATCGACGAGGACTTCGACGGCGCGACGACAACCTGTGGTTCAGGTGGCTGTCTGACGACGGGGAAGTACCAATGTCAGGACGGCGTTGAGATCGACGATTGCGTGGCGGGCACGGGGCTGCCGACGGACGCGACCTGCGACGGTGTCGATGATGACTGTGATGGCGAGACGGACGAGGAGTATGTGTCTGACTCCGGGCCGACCAGCTGTGGGGTGGGGGCCTGCGCCTCTGAGGGGACCTTGGTCTGCGTCGGTGGTGACGTTCAGGACACGTGTATCGTCGGGACACCAGGGGAGTCCGACACCTCTTGTGACAACGTGGACAACGACTGCAACGGTGAGACCGATGAAGGTTATGTCGCCCAGGAGACGAGTTGCGGTACCGGGAGCTGTCAGGCCTCGGGGCTGACGGCCTGCGCAGAGGGGATCATCCTTGATAACTGCGTGGCGCTCTCCCCGGAGACGGACCTCGATACGACGTGCGATGGCGTGGATGACAACTGCAACGGTGAGACCGATGAGGACTTCGAAGCGGGGGTGACCTCTTGCGGAAAGGGTGTCTGCGCCTCTGAGGGAGATCAGACGTGCCAGGCCGGGGTCATTGTGGACACGTGCAAGGTCGGAGAGGTCCTCGATGGTGAATTCGATGCCTCGTGCGACGGCGCTGATCAGGACTGTGATGGCAAGGTCGATGAAGGTTTTGTCTCCGAGGACACGAGCTGTGGAGAGGGCGTGTGCCTCGGCCTTGGGACCTCAACCTGTGTGGACGGGGTGCCTGGGGATACATGCATCGTCGGTGCGCCGGTCGGTCAGGTGGACGGCGAGTGCGACGATCAAGATCAAGACTGTGATGGCCTCGTCGATGAAGACTTCGCCCCCGCCATTGTCGCTTGCGGCGCAGGGGTGTGCGCGGGCAGCGGAGTGACGAGCTGCAATGGTGGCGAGGTCGTCGACAGTTGCAGTGAGGGCGAAGGGCTCGCGATCGACGCGTCTTGTGACGGCGAAGACAATGACTGCGACGACGCCTTTGATGAAGACTACGCCTCCGTCGAGGTCACGTGTGGGCTCGGGGTGTGCGCCAAGACCGTGATGACGAGCTGCGTCCAGGGCAGCGAGATCTCGGACTGCGCTCCCTCCGCCCCGGCTGGCGCGGATGACTCGTGCAATGGCCTTGATGACGACTGCGACGGCGCGACCGATGAGGGCTTCTCCGTGGAGTCGGTGACCTGTGGCGTCGGTGCTTGCCAGTCGGTTGGCAACATTGTGTGCGTGGATGGGGTCGAGGAGAACACCTGCGAAGTTGGGTTCCCTGGACCGAATGATGCGAGCTGTAACGGCGTCGACAACGACTGCGATGACGCCGTTGATGAGGACTTCCTGGTCACCGCGACCGCTTGCGGCGTCGGCGTGTGTGCAGCTGCGGGAGAGCGCGTCTGCAAGGAAGGGCAAGTCGCGGACACCTGTGCGCCGCTTGAGGCCACAGGCCCGGACATCACTTGCGACGGCCTTGATGACGACTGCGATGGCACGACCGACGAGGACTACGTGACGTCTCAATCGATGTGCGGCGATGGCGCTTGTGCTTCCATCGGTCAGAGGACCTGTATCGGCGGGGTGGAGAATGACACGTGCGAGGCGGGGCAGCCGGCCTTGGCTGACGCGACCTGCGATGGGGTCGATGACGATTGCGATGGCACGGCAGACCAGGACTATGTGGCCTTCGAGACGACCTGCGGTGTCGGGGCCTGCGAGAGTTCAGGGACGATGGCGTGTGTCGATGGCACCCCCGTCAACAGCTGTGAGCCTGCGACGGCGGCCCCCTCCGACGTGACCTGCGATGGCGTGGACGACAACTGTAACGGTCAGACCGATGAAGAGTTCTCGACCGAGTCGATCACCTGCGGGACGGGAGCGTGCCTCGCGAACGGGACGCGGACGTGCTCAAACGGTGCAACGGTTGATAACTGTGTGGAGGGGACAGCGGCCGCAAGTGACGCGACCTGTGACGGGGTTGACGATGACTGCAGCGGTGCCACCGATGAAGACTACGTAGAGACGGTCACCTCTTGTGGTGACGGCGCCTGCGCGGCGGCGGGGGCGCTGATCTGCGTGGCCGGCGAGGAGACGAGCACCTGCGTTGAAGTCGAGCCAAATGCCACTGACGATGACTGTGACGGTGTCGACGATGACTGCAATGGGGAGACCGACGAGGGCTATGTCCCCCAAGACTTCCCATGCGGCGTTGGAGAGTGCGCCCGAGTTGGACAGACGTTCTGTCAGGGGGGCAACGAGCTGAATGATTGCAGCCCTGGAGCACCGGCTCCTGACGACTCTGACGACTGTGATGGTAAGGACAACGACTGCAATGGAGACACCGACGAGGATTACGTCAGTCAGACGACGTCCTGCGGAGACGGTGTCTGCCAGAGTTCCGGGGTCACCTCCTGTGTCTCGGGACAGGTGCAGGACTCGTGTCAGGCTCCGACAGCCCCGGCGGGCGACACTGACAGTGATTGCAATGGCCTCGACAGCGACTGCGATGGTGAGATCGATGAGGGCTACGTCAGCGTCGAGGTCACCTGCGGGGCTGGAGTCTGTCAAAACACGGGACAGAAGGTCTGTCAGGGGGCTCCATCGTACGAGGTGAACACGTGCGAGCCGCTCACCACCACGTCGACCGCGGATTACGTCTGCAACGGCCTTGACGATGATTGTGATGGCGAGACCGATGAGGACTACGTGTCGGTGCAAACCGAGTGCGGAAAGGGGGTGTGTGCGACGACCTCGATGTCGGTCTGCGAGCCGTCTGCGACGGGCGGGCCGGCTGCGGGGCCTTCGGACAATTGTGTCCCACCGGAGCCCTCGACGACCGAGCAAGATGCGAGCTGTAACGCTGCCGACGATGACTGCGATGGCGAGACAGATGAAGGGTTCGTGGCGTCGAACACCACCTGCGGTCTTGGTATTTGTAACAGCCAGGGGGTGACAAGCTGTGGCTCCGGTGGCGTGCAGCAAGACAGCTGCCAGCCCGGTAGCCCGACCTTGGCCGTCGACGGCACCATCGCGCTCGATGAGTGCGGGGGAGGGGACAGTGACTGCGACGGTGAGACCGATGAGGACTTCTTCCCGACGCAGCTGACTTGCGGTACGGGGACCTGCGCGATGACGGTGACGACCTCCTGCAGCTCGACAGGTCAGGTCAACGACTCATGCACGCCGTCGGGTGAGCCCTCGTGCGAAAACAAAGCGTGCGGAGATGATGGGTGTGGTGGCTCTTGTGGTGACTGCGCCGCGAATGAACTCTGTACCGCCAACTTTACCTGCCAGTGTGTCCCCAGTTGCCTGAACAAGGGGTGTGGAAGTGATGGGTGTGGTGGCACCTGCGGCGATTGCCCGAACCCCGATCCCTGTCAGGTGGGGGTGTGCAACTCTTCGGGGACCTGCTCGTTTACGAACCTCGAGGACTGGACGAGCTGCGATGATGGCTCGGATGAGACCATCGGAGACTTCTGTGCGTCAGGGACCTGCGTCGGCTACGTCTACAGGGACTTCCAGCCAGCAATCGTCGACAACGTGATTCAGTCAGAGCAGTTCGTCGACGCGAGCCGTCGGCTGGGTGGTGGCGTCCACGCGGTCTACACGAGCCGCGGCGGTAACCCCTTCACTGGAGAGACGTCGGCCGCCGTGATGCAATCTTGTATCGGAGGGCTCTCTTGTAGCACCCACGTACTCGGTCATGCGGGTGAAGCTCAAGCCGTCAGTCCGGTTTTCCAGCACGTGGGTGGGCAGAACAATGTCAGTGACGGCAAGACGCTCAGCCGCACCGTGAACTCGGGCTATGCGTTTGAAGGGAACCCGCTGCAAGAGGTCTGGCTTAACCAGTGGGACGAGGTCCCTAACATCACCGCGATCGCCGGCAAGGGGGATGAATGGGTCGCGGCGGCGTATATGACGGCAGATGGGAAGCTCGCTCCTTATCTCTGTACGGTTCAGTCGTGCGCCCTGAACAGCCCCCCCGCCGAGGTAAAGTATAGTGCGCCGGTCAGGATGCGTAACGTCGCGGGTGAGCCGGTCCTCGCGGTGAACCCTGAAAGCGAGAAGCCGATCCTGCTCGCCCATTCGGCATCCGCCGGCTGGCAGATTACGCACCAGCTCGACACGGTGGCTCAGGTCTATGACTTTACCACTATCGTCGACTCCAACGGTTCGGAGTACCACATTGGCGTCGGACGTCTGGGCCTCCTCTTCTGGGGCTGGAAGGGCTCTACTGGGCTCATCACAGTCGATGACGGTTCCAACGATGGCTTTGGGCAGACGAAGATCTCGTTCTTCTCCGTCTCACGGTTTGGTGACTGGCTCGTCGCCTTTGGGCTCCATACGAGCGGTCAGTATGTGGTGGCGTATGCACCTTGGAGTTCAAAGGCGCAGGACGGCAATCAGTGGGCTATTCGTGGGACTAAGATATTCAACAAGGAGCCCATTCAGGCCTCTCGGATGCAGTCAGATAACGACGGGATCTACGTCTTCGGCACGGTGCCCTATGAGAGCGTGGATCAGCGCGCGATGTATTACGCCGGCGCTTACCCGGACTTCGTCGTCATCAATGAGAGCTTCAATTCGAGCTTCGCGCTGGCCTTCTGGGAGTCCTTTGTCAGTTGCTCTGAGACCGAATGGTCTTCGGAAGACAGCGCGGCGACCTTGAGTGGAGGCTGCTCCGATCCAGACTCGATTGAAGAGGAGCTGGAGCTCCCAGGCGCGTTACTTTGGAGGCCAATCGATACAGGGGAGCAGTTCACCCTGACCGTGACCGCGCGTGCCGACGACGATGACGGGTATGGTGTCACGTATGCGACGATGGACGAGAAGAACCACTACCGCGTCCGGCTGGACAAGCAGCGCGGCTCTGTGCGACTTGAACGGGTCTATGAGGGAGAGGTGGTGCTCCTCGCCGAGCGCACAGACGTCGATATCCCCATCAACGTGAACACCGAGATCATGGTAGAGCGCATCGGTCCCCTGCATATCGTGAGCCTCGACGGTCAGGTGATGTTCCAGGCGCAAGACAACCTCCTCGCGAGCGGCGGCGTGGGTTTCTTTGCGTGGGCGATGGAGTCGGTCAGCTTCCTCGACATTCACGTCACGCGGCCTACGGCGCCGTAGGTGGCCGCCGGGACGACGATTGTTCGCTTCGACATCACGCTCTCTGATGTCGACCGGGGCGTCTACGACACGCTCGAGCTCCGCGTGGCTCAGCACCCCTCGGAGAGCGATAACTACCTGCTCACGCGTGTCCTCGCCTACGCGCTCGAGTTCGAGGACGACCTGAGCTTCTCCAAAGGGCTCAGCACCCCGGATGAGCCTGCCCTTTGGTCGCACGATCCGACCGGGGCCCTCACCCGCTGGATCGAGGTTGGGAACCCGAAGCCCGATCGGATCCACCGGGCATCCAAGGCCTCACCCACGGTGCGCATCTACACCTACAAAGACCTGGACGTGTTGCGGCGGTCCATCGCCGGTAACCACATCCACCGCATCGATGAGATCGACGTCGTCACCCTACCGGATGACGTCTTGGCACCGCTCGCCGCCAACCTTGGGCGCGCGAACACGTGGACGCTCCTGCGCTCTGACGGCGAA
This sequence comes from Myxococcota bacterium, assembly GCA_049602155.1. Taxonomy (GTDB): domain Bacteria; phylum Myxococcota_A; class UBA9042; order PHBI01; family JBMYRH01; genus JBMYRH01. The sequence continues at coordinate 99,400 of JBMYRH010000002.1, forward strand.
CTCTACGTGACTGTGGGCGACGTCAACGTCTCCTGCCCTGTCCTCCCAGTGCCCTTGAGCGGTGACTGAGGGGTGCGACGCAGAACGCTCAACCTTGACAGGGCGCCCCGAATTCAGTCCGCTGTTGTTGGCTCCAAACGACGTGAGGTGGTCATGAGTAAGAGAGCAGTTGGACGACACGCGTGGCGCTGGGCGGCTGTAGCCCTCCTCGCGCTCGGGGCTGTCGCCTGCGGAGACGACGGCGCTGGTGACGGCGTGAATGGTGATGGCACCGAAGCGGTGGACGGTAATGCGACCTCCGAGCCGACTGGCGAGGGGCTGACAGGCGCCGTGGCGTTGGCCTCATGCGATTGCGGTGATGCCAGCTGTGGACTCACTGCCTGCGGTGAGACCTGCGGGCTGTGCACCGATGATGCGTCGCCGCTCTGCTGGGCTGGTCAGTGCACTAACCCCGAGGGGTGTGACATCGTCGGGTTCACCGACCCTATCGCCTGTGACAACGACACGTACTGCACGCCCGGGCAGCAGCCTTACGCGCAGGCCGCGACGACCCCCTCGGTCGGTGGTGGTTTCAAGGTGAAGTATGCGGCGACGGTCGACGACTACTCCTTAGAGCTCGACCCAGTCATCGACGCGGATGCGCTGGCGGATGGGCGGCCTATCGCGAAGAAGAAGATCTATTTGGAGCTCAACCACGTCGGTCAAGCCGAGGCGGGGCGACCGCTCACAGGCACCTTCCAGCTCGGCACTGATGACGCTCGAGACGACTGCACCTACTGCGTCCGCGCAGGTACATACTGCAGCGACAAGGGCTGCGGCACGGACTACGTCGCCACCGAGGGCACCCTCGAGATCACGTCCTCAGGTGAGCCCGGTACACCGCTCGTCGCCACCTTGAGGGATGTACGGTTCACACAGGTCTATCTGCACCAAATCAAAGATGACGGCACCTACAAGGTGGCGGGCCAGAGCGCCAAGGTGTGGTGCTTGGGTGACTTCCCCATCGCGTACGATGTCCCCGAGCCGACTCAGCCAGTGAGCGACTGCGTGACCGAGGGCACTGGCGTGCTTCTCGGCGACAACATCAAGGACTACACGATTCAGAATTGCCTGGGAGATGAAATCACGCTGCACAGCAGGTGCGGTCGAACCAAGGCGGTCTGGGTAGTGGCCGTCGCTGGCTGGTGAGGGGCTTGCAACTCCTTCGTTCCGAAGGTCGCTAAAGCAAGTGAAGAAGCTGGACTCAACGACGAGTTCGAGTACGCCAACCTGGACTACATGATCGTCATCAGTGAAGACGGCGGAGGCAACGTGCCGACCCTGGCCTACTGCAAGCAGTATGCCGCGAGCCACAGCGCAGATATGGCCAAGACGTTTATCGACAAGACAGGTGGCATCACCTGGGGCGCCACGTTCGACGCGATGGACAACTACGCATCAGGAGGCATGGGGGTCCCCTGGAGTGGTCTGCTTGATGGTCGCTCTATGGAGTACATCATGAACGACTACGCGGGTGAGGGATCGATGGACTCCAACATCCAGAAGCTCTTGGAAGAGCCCCTCTAGGGGCCCTTGAGCTGTGCGCATCACTCGGTGAGAGGGGAGGGCGGCCTGCTACTGGCATCCCTCTTCATCGGTCTCACCATCGCAGTCATTGTCGAGGGCGTCGTCGCAGGTCTCGATGCTGTGCTCCGGGGCGGAGCCGTCTGGGTTGGTTGAGCACGTCCCGACGTTGGCGATTCCACACTCGACGATGCCCGCGCCGCAGACCCCGAGCCCCTCGCAGGCCTCGCCAACTGGCAGCCCCTGGTAGTTGATCCCGTTGTCGATGACGCCGTCACAGTCATCATCCACGCCGTTACACAGCTCTACCTCTGCTGGACCTTGCTCATTGGTGCAGACCAGCCAGAGCCCTGTAGGGCCGCAGCTCCACGACCCTGTCTGACACTGGTCGAGGTCAGGCCCGTCGCATGGAGCGCCCTTGAGGGGCAGATGCTCATCGGTGTTGCCATCACAGTCATTGTCTAGCTCATCACACATATCTTCGCTGCTCTGCCACCCCTCCAAGAGCTCGTAGTTGCACATCCAGCTGCCGTTCTCACAGGTGGTCACGTCGTTGACCCCCGTGCATACGCCGACCGCTGAGCACCCGGCGTCCTCGAGGTTCAACTCGGACAGCTCATCAGTCTCTCCATCGCAGTCGTCGTCGAGCGCGTTACAGGTCTCTGGCGAGGCCTGGTCACTGCTCCCGCCCTCCCCAGAAGAGCACCCTGGGGTCCCGTCAGGCAGACATTCGACTACCCCGGCTCCGCAGACGCCCACCGGGGGGCACGTCGCGCCGATCGGCAAATCGTTGAAGGCGAAGCCCTCGTCCGTCAGGCCGTCGCAGTCGTCGTCTACAGCGTTGCATGACTCAGCGACGCTCTCGTCGTTGGCTCCACCGGGCCCCGTCGAGCACATCAGGCTGCCGTCACTGGGGTGACATTGGACCACTCCGGGGCCACAGGCTCCCTCACCGTCGCACGCTGCCCCGAGGGAGTGGCCGTCGAGGGTCAGGGCTTCGTCGGTTAACCCGTCGCAGTCGTTGTCTTGACCGTCGCACGCGAGCTCCACGATCTGGTGGTCGGGCACCGCGCTGTAGTCACAGACGATCCCTTCACCGTCGCAGAGCACGAGGATGCTCTCTGTTTGGCTACAGACGCCCTCCTGGAGACACCCTGCGTCGAGAGGAGAGATGTCGAGCTCGTCGGTGACGCCGTCGCAGTCGTCGTCGATGGCGTTGCAGGTCTCTACGAGGTCGGTGCTCGTCTCGTTCGCGCAGGTCGTCCCGCTGCCATCCGCGAGGCACGTCCATGTCCCCAAGGCACACGAGTCGGTGTCGTCTCCGTCGCAGGCTTCGCCGACGAGCCACCCCTCATCGGTGACCCCGTCACAGTCGTTGTCGAGCCCGTCGCAGAGGGTCTCTTCAAGCTGCCACTGTGGGACTGAGTCGAAGTAGCATAACCATTCACCAGCCTTGCACTCCGCGGCCCCATCGCTGCCCAAGCACACGCCCTGCTGACCGCAGAGGCTATCATTGATCCCCAGTCCTTCGTCGACGTGGCCATCACAGTCGTTGTCTGAGCCGTCACACAACTCGGGGCTGGCTTGGTCGTCGACGCCCCCGGGATGGGTAGAGCAGATGGTGTCGTCGATGCCCCAGCACTGCACGACGCCGAGTCCACAGGCTCCAATCCCTTCACAGGGTTGGCCAACGGGGAGGCCTTGATAGAAGAAGTTCTCGTCGACCGCCCCATCACAGTCATCGTCGCCACTGTTGCAGGTCTCGGGTACGGCCTGCGAGAAGGCCCCATCGGCGTGGGTCGAGCAGGTCGTCGCGCCGATGGCGTTGCACTGTACGATGCCTGCGCCGCAGAGCCCCTCGCCCTCGCAGACGTTGCCGAGCCCGATGCCCTTGTAGTGCACGCCCTCATCGGTCGCGCCGTCGCAGTCGTTATCCAAGGTGTCGCAGATCTCCGGCACCGAGGTCGGTGACTCGGGGCCGCAGACGAGGCCAGTCCCATCGGCGTTACAGACCATCACCCCAAATTCGCATTGATCACTGTCTGGTCCATCACAGGGCATGCCGAGGTCGAAGAAGACCTCGTCGATCTCCCCATCACAGTCGTCATCAAGGCCGTTACAGACCTCCTCTGCTTGGAACTTGTCGTTGATGCACAGCACCTGGACCGTCGAGGTCGCGCTGTCATGCACACACACCCACTCGCCTGGCGCGCACTCGGGGACGTCAGGCCCACAGCTGCCGATCTGCCCTGTCGGGTTGCCCTCGTCGATCTGACCGTCACAGTCCTCGTCGATATAATTACAGGCCTCTTTGGCCCACGGGTTCACCGTGTGATTCGTGTCGTTGCAGTCGACCCCCGTATGGAAGCCGTCACCGTCGTTGTCAGACACCGTCTCACAGGGCAAATCACCGCCGATGCAGTCTTGGTCGATGCCGTCGCTGCACTTCTCAACCGCCCCAGGGTACGTGTGCGGGTCGGTGTCGTCGCAATCTCCTTGCCCCTCGGTGTAGCCGTCAGCGTCCAAGTCTGTCAGCGCACACGGCATGACGATGCCGTCACAGTTGAGGTCGCAGAGTGTGGCACCCGCGGCCCCTAGCGCAGGGTCGCAGCACGGCTCAGGCGCGCCGGGATAGCGGGCAGCATCTGTGTCGTCGCAGTCCCCTTCGTCAGCCGTCAGCCCGTCAGCGTCGAGGTCATAGAGTGGGCAAACGAACTCATCGGTGGCGCCGTTGCAGTCGTCATCGATGCCGTTGCAGGTCTCGTACAGGTTGGTCACCGTCTCATCGCTGCAGACCGTGCCGCTCCCATCGCCCAAGCAGACCCGGGTGCCGTTCGCGCACAGGTCCATGTCCGGGCCGTCACAGGCTTCTCCTAGTCCAGTGAAGGGCTCATCGATGCCGCCACTGCAGTCGTTGTCGATGCCATCGCACCGCTCGGGCTCGTAGAGGATCGCCCCCTGGCAGTGAATCGCCGCTCCGAATTGGTAATGCGTACAGACCATCTGACCGGACTGGCAGTACGCGTCACCCGTGCCACACGGCTGGCCAGCCTGGGGGTTGCCCTCGTCCGTGAGGCCATCGCAGTCGTTGTCCAAGTTATCGCAGAGCTCGGGCGCCCCCGGGTGGACCGAAGGGTTGCCCTCATTGCAGTCCGCGGGAGGGATCCAGTCGTCATTATCCTTGTCGACGGCTGGGTTACAGACGATGTCGCCCCCTTGGCAGTCTTGATCGACACCATCGCCGCACTTCTCCGGCGCGCCCGGGTAAATCGTGGCGTCGAGGTCGTTGCAGTCCTCAGGCGGGCAGCTTCCGTCGCCGTCCACGTCACAGCCGGCGCAGGCGAGGGCGGCGCCATCACAGTTCAAGTCGCAGCTGTCGAGGGACGCGTTAGCTGGGCAGCACGGCTCGGGTGCACCCTGATAGCTCGCGCTATCTGTCGGTGAGCAGTCGAGGTCATTAGGGACGCCATCACCGTCCCAGTCTAAGGAGTCGCAGTCCTCGTTGACCTGACCGTCGCAGTCGTTGTCCACGTTGTCCGCGCAGGTCTCGGCAGTCGCCAAGCCCAGCGTCGAACAAGTCGCTGTCCCGTCGGCGTTGCAGATAACCTCGCCGCCTTCACACTGGCCAACCCCGCAGAGTGAACCAAAGGCCAGCTGTTTGCCGTTCTCGATGTAGTAGGGCTGCTCGTCGATGAAGCCGTCGCAGTCGTTGTCGATGCCATCGCACAGCTCTGCAGTCGGGGGATTGGCGCTGCACTTGGACCAGCCATCGAGCTGGCAGATCATGACGCCCGTGCACAGTCCGTCTGGGCCCTGGTTTTCACAGCCCAACGTGGCCCCCAAGAGGCCCTCGGAGCAGCTGCAGGACTGGGTCCACGGCATGCACTGGCCGTCATCCCCACAGTCAAAGCCCGTCGGGCAGTCACTGTTGCCGCCGCACGGGGCCCCGCAGAAGCGCTCTCCTTGTGCGTTCTCAAGGCACGCGGCGCCGAGGGTCGGGCAGTCAGCGTCTTGAGTGCAGGGGGTGCAGACACCTTCAGGGAAGTTGGCGCAGGCCGCACTCCCGTCGCCTTGTGGGAGGCAGATGAGCCCTGGTGCACATACGCCCGTACATGGGTCGTTCAGTTCAGGGAACTCCGACGCCACAGCGTCTGCATCATCGGCGCTCTCGGTGTCCTCGACGTCCACCGCTACTTCGTCAGCGTCCGAGGTTCCCTCGTCGGTCGCATCGATGTCACCGGGGTCGTCCTCGACCTCTGTGTCGAGCGCCACATCGTCATCGGTCGACGCACTGTCAGAGTCCGCGTCGACATCGGCGGTGGCCGTGACGTCGTCGGTGACGTCCTGCGCCTCAACGTCTGATCCCATGTCACCGTCGACCGGCTGAAGAGTGTCCTCGGGTGCATCCGCGATGTCCGTCGCGGTCGTGATGTCCGCTGGGCTCCAGACTTCGGTCTGCGTGTCTGGGCTCTCTACATCCTGGGTGGTCGTCTCGGTGTCGCCCTCAGCCGATGCGTCGAAGTCGGCGCCCTCGCTGCTTTGACAGAGACCTGCCACACAGAGCAATGGCGGCGTGCATTGCTCATCGCTGATGCACGCCTCCCCCTGACCGACTTGGTTCATCGTGATGCGTGTACAGCTGCTCAGCCCCATCAGGAGGACGAGTGACAGCGACGGGGTTAGGGCCAAAAGCCTTCGTGAGAGCATTAACAGCGCGCTACTCGCAGTCTTCGATCGGTTGTGTCATGCAACTCCCGACCACACACACGCCATCGAGGCAGGGGTCGTCTGTTGCACAGGGGTAGTTGGCCAGCACTTCGATGTCATCCAGGCGGATGTCGACCGCGCTCGCAGTCTCGGCCGCGAGGGACGCTTCGAACTGAGCGATCACAGGCCCGGCTTGGGGGGTCATGGGCAAGTCGAACTGTGTCCAATCTGCGGTCGATTCACAGGCCACGGTCAACAGCGTTTGCCCGACGGTCACGGTCAACGTGTCATCGTCACAGCCCTCGTCTCCCACGGCCATGGAGAGCATAAAGCGGAGCGTCGCGCCGTCCGCAGGGATGTGGAACTCGGGGGTCTTCAAGCGCAAGACAACGGGCTCATCGACCCAGTCACTGGGGCCGGTAATGGCGACCGCGCTAGGGGCGGAGCTCGAGGAGGCCGTGTTGGCAGACCATGACCAGGCCGGGGCGCTCGTCTCTTGTGTCCAGCCCGGCGGGATGCCGAGGGACGTGATCCCATCAAAGTCGTCTCCGATGAGGACCTGCCCGTCATGCAGAGGCTCCGCCCAACACTCGCCCTCTTGGCACATGCCCATGGCGCAAGGGTTGCCTGTGTCGCAGACCTTGGGTGTCCCCGTGCAGACCCCTTCGCTGCAGGCATCGTCGACCGTGCATAGGTCGCCGTCATCGCAGGCTTCGTTGTGAGCCGGGAACTGACAACCGACCTCGCTGTTGCAGAGGTCGGAGGTGCAAGGATCGTCGTCATGGCACACCAGCGCTTGACCGACGCAGACGCCCTCGGAGCATTGGCCATCGGTGCTGCATGCATCACCGGTGTCACACGCCCCCTCGATGAAGATGGCCTCGCAGATACCGTCAACACATGAGGGCACTGCGCAGGGACCTAGGTAAGGGCAGTCGGATGCGATGTCACAGACGCAGACGTCTTGCGGGATGTTCACGCACCCCGTGTCGGGGGAGCACGCGTCCGCCGTGCAGGGGTCATCGTCGTCGCAGGCTACCTCGGCCAGTTCGCATGAACCCTCTTGGCAGGTCTCGCCAGTGGTACAGATGTCGCTGTCGATGCACGAGAAGAGCGCGTCGATCTCGACGGCGTCGATGGCCGCTCCGAACCCTCCGTTTTGCGTGTCATTCGCGATGAATCGGAAGGCGAGTTGCACGCGCAGGTTTCGGTAGGCAGAGAGGTCGACCACTTGGTCTGTCCACTCCGTCTGAGTCTGACAGACGAGCTGGAGCGGGGTGAAGATCCCGTAGGCCTGAATGCCCACCTGCAGTGCATCGGTGCCGCAGCCTGACTGGGCGAGGGCGGTGCGGACCTTGTAGCGCAGCTCAAGCTGCTCTCCGTAGACATGGAACCACGGGGAGCGGAGCCACGCCTCGACCGGGCCGTCGTAGTTGCCATTGGGGCCTGTGACGACCATCCCGAGTCCGCCCTCTCCAGCGGCATACGCGCCACTGGGCTCCCAGATGATGTCCGGGTTGTCAGTCTCTGTGGTCCAGCCCTCCGGGTAGCCTTGATCGAAGGTGGCCTCCAAGAGCTGCTCACCTTCATCGAGCAGCTTGGTATAACAGCCGGTGTCCGTGCAGAGGTTGGCGGTGCACGGGTTGCCGTCTTCGCAATCGACCGGGGTCGTCGCGCAGCTTCCATCGAAGCAGAAGCCGTCCACAGAGCATGGATCATCGTCGTCGCATTGGAGTCCATCTTGCTGCTCCACCAGCGCGCATTCGCCCGTCTCTGAGACACAGATGTTCTGCATGCATGGGTGTCCGCTCTCTTCGCACGCGGGTACGCTCGTCATGTCGGGCGTACAGACGATTGGGAACACATCCACGCCGCAGTAGTAGTCTGGCGAGCACGGGTCATCGTTGTTGTAGGCCGCGCAGTCATCATCAACCTCGCACTCACAGATGGAGGGCCCAGCTGTACATGCCCCACTCAGGCAGAAGTCAGCGTCAGTGCAGGGGTCCTCTAAGCTGCAGGGGCTTAGGTCGAGCACGGCCACAGACGCACACTTACCTGTGCTGCTCACGCACTGGTCGTCGGTGCAGGCGTTGTCGTCATTGCAGTCTTTCGGGGTCCCCGTGCACACACCTTCGACGCAGGCGTCGTCGATGGTGCATGGCTGCAAGTCGTTGCAGGTGCCCTCGACGGGTGCAAACACACACCCGCCTGTCTCGGCATCGCAGGTCCCCTCAGTGCACGTATTGTCATCGACGCAGCTCACAGGGGTGCCAAAGCAAGAGCCATCCGCGAGGCAGGCGTCGCCCGTGGTGCACGCATCAGCATCGTCGCATGATGCACCTTGGTCGACCTCGTGGACGCAGCCCCCGGCGTCTCGATCGCAGCTGTCGATCGTGCATGGATCGCCGTCATCACAGTCGATCTCGGGCCCGAGACAGGCGCCAGCGTCATCGCATTGCCCGGCGTCAACACAAGGATCGTCGGCGGCTGTACAGTCGGCGCCGTTGTTGATGGGCGCCGCGAGACACTCTCCACTCTCAGGGATGCATTCACCGACGGTGCAGTCTGAGTTTAATGCGTCGGGGCAGATGACGGTCTTCGTGACATCGAAGGCACAGGTGTAGTCGCCTTGGCATGCGAAGAGGCCCTCGCAACGGTCCTCCGGGTTGAGCCCCTCACAGTCGTCATCAGCGGTGCACTCACAGGCGTCGGTGGGGGCACCGACGCACAGTCCGGTCGCATCGCAGCTGTCCTCTTCCGTGCAGCCAAGGCCGTCATCGCAGGAGTTCCCCACCGCGATAGGGTAGTCACAGGCCCCTGTCTCCGGGACACAGAGGTCTGCCGTGCAGGGGTCTTCGTCGTCGCAGTCTCGCGCGACACCGCTGCAGCCGCCGTTGTTGCAGACGTCACCCGTCGTGCAGAGCAGACCATCGTCACAGGTGGCGCCATTGAAGCTCGCGCCATCGTAGCGGCATTGCCCCTCTGTACAGCTAATGGTGAGGCATTCCCCTGCCAAGTAATCGTAGTCGCTTAGCTTATCCACACAGTCTTGTTGAGCCGTGCACTCATCGACGGCGACTTGGTTATTGGAGGCGCCCGAGCCGTTGCCCCACCCGGGGTCCTGGGTAGGCTCGTCTGCGCCACAGCCGGCGAAGAGCACGGTCAAGACCGCAACCCTGGCCAGGGTTGATGCGGTGTGGCTCAATACCCGCCGGACGCTGAACATCCCTGGTGGCGAGCTTAAATGGAGAGATCTGTCCGACGTTTCACTCATAGCTTGAGTGTACCCAGCCGCATGAAAACCGGTCAAAGGGTCATCGCTTACGACGCAACTCTAATGCTGTGGTTGTGCGTCTCGCTGTGCCTCGGTGGATGCGCGCCATCGCCTGTAGCACCCGAGATTCCAGGTCAGGCGTTGGCGCCGCTGAGCCTCGGAACAGCTGCACTGCTTCCCTCTGCAGCGGTCTCGGAGCCGCCGGCGATGCGGACGGAAGAGGGGGCGCTCGATCAGACAAAGAGTTTCTCGCTCGGGACGACCTCACACGGTCGATTGATGCACGGGATCCCGCTGCCTGAGGATCACCCGTCGCTTCGCCCGCGCCCCGTCTCGCAGCGCCGAAGGGCGGTCCACGGCACCCGTGACCTGATCCGGGTCCTCGAGCGGGTCGCGACCCGCGTGGCGAGAGACTGGCCCGGGAGCCTGCTCTTCGCTGGTGATGTCAGCGCCGAGGAGGGGGGCGATATCCCACACCACGTCAGCCACAACTCAGGGCGAGATGTGGACCTCGCGTTCTACATGCGGGGCGCAGGTGGACGGATTCAGGACAGCGCCGCGTTCCTGAGGGTCGCCGCCGATGGTCGGGCGACGAACGGGCAGGCGATCTTTGATGTGCCGCGCAACTGGGCGTTGGTCGAAGGCCTCGTGAGGGATCCACACGTCCAGGTCCAGTGGATCTTCGTGGCACAGCACCTGAAGGACCGCCTCATTGAGCACGGCCTTCAGCGTGGCGCCGACGCTCTCGTGGTCGACCGGGCGCGGCGGGTGCTTCTTCAGCCCAGGGGGGCAGCCCCTCATGATGATCACTTCCACGTCCGCATCTACTGCAGTGAGCATGAGCGCCTACAGGGCTGCTTGAATAATGGATCGATTCATCACTGGGTCGACGCTTTCGACAAGGCCTTAGCGACCCGAATTGGCCACGTGCTGCCCTTCTTAGAGAGCCCGAGTCGAGAGGAGATCACCTACGCCATTACGCAGATCGTTCGGGTCCGCGCACGCCAAGCGGCGCCTCATATTGAGCCGCTAAAACGGCATAACGACCCCGCCATCGCGCAGCTGGCGACGGACGCCTACAGCTTCCTCACCGGAGCGAGTACGCCACCGCAGTGGTCGCACCTCACCGAAGAGGATGTGTGGGAGTAGGGAGTCGGGTGGCGCGACGCCACCCAGCCCAGCGCTACTTCTTCTCCGCAGCGGGACCACAGTCACGCTTGGCGATCTCTTCCTGCTTCGTCTTCCACCACTCAGCGTGCTCGCCCCGGGTCAAGACCTCTTGTGCCGCTTGGAAGTCCGCAGAGGTCTTGATGCGGTTGCGCATCAGGAGCATCTCGAAGTTCTCGTGGCTTGAGGCCGCCTGGAGGGTCGGCAGCTCGTGGAGCTTCATCAAGCAGTGGATATCGCCCATTGCGTTGGCGAAGTTCTCTTTGATGGTCTCAGGCTTTGGCACCAAGTCCAGCCCGGACCAGTCGATGATTCGGTTACCAGGTCCAATGCGTTGCCAGTTGTCTTGGCGCCACGTCTTCTTCTGGGGGTGGTAACCCTCGCGGGTGAACTCCAGCTCGTACTCGTAGCTGTAGACCTTGTTGACCGAGCCATTCTCGCCTTTCTCGGCCTCAAAGATGGGGAGGTTCAAGAGCGGGAGTCGCTCAATGGTCTGCCCCTCAGTGAGCTTGGCGGTCTCGTTAGGCATGTCCTTGCGGCCGACCTCTTTGCGGTCTGCCAACTCCTTGCGCCAAGACTCACCCTCTTGGAAGTAAGTGACCTGGGAGACCTTCACCGTCGAATCCGCGGGGAAGTACGTCAGGGTGACGTCGCCGTAGATGTTCCGCGCTCGACGATCCTCGTCGCGCCACTGCTTCTTCAAGCGGAGGACCTCTGCGGTCTTGTACTCGACGATGTTGCCATCGACGAACGCCTGAAGCTCTTGGGAGCGGCTCTCGCTCGCCCCGATCAGGAGCAGGTGACCGAGAATACCGACCACGGCGACGGTCATCACCATGAGCGCGATCTTGTTATGACCGGTGCCACCGTAGGGTGCCTCAGGCTCCCAGTTAGCGATCTCTTTCTCGTCGACCGGGTGTCCCTCGAAGATGCCCTCAGCGTGGGGGCTGATCCAGACGACGGGCTCGCCCTCGTCCTTGGACTTACCTTTCGAGCGTGGCGGTGCGGGGGCGGCGGGTGCCTCCTCCACAGCGGTCTCTTCGGCAGGTGCAGCCTCGGCTTCTTCGGCAGGTGCAGCTTCGGCTTCTTCGGCAGGTGCTGCCTCGACCTCAGGTGCGTCAGCGACGGTAGCGTCGTCGTCTTCCGTTTCGATGAAGTCGGGGAGGGCCTCGTCTTCGGAGCCCGTGTTGGTCCCGTCGTTCTTGTCGTCTGTGGACATGGAAATCCTCGGAATTGCAGGGTGTCCCGGCGTTCGGAGGCGGATAATAGTGGGCACGCAATGCCAGCGTCAAGGAGACACTGGACCATGGGAGGTTGAATGAACCGCCTTTGGGCTCAATCGAGCCAGCCATGGAGGAACCATCGCCCATCATGACGCGCCCGAAAGAGCCATAATGCATAGCCTTCCTGGGTGCTGACCCAATAGTAATCGCGGTCATATAGATCGCTCCACCAGTGACCAGAAAGACGCTCGGGGCCGTGCCAATCTGTGAGGTGAACGCGCCGGCCCTCAAACGTCAGATGATCCGGACGATCCTGTGTGTGGTGAAGCGGTCGGGGCTTAGGCAAGAGTCGGAGGCACGCCGATAAAGGAGCGACGTCGTTCTCTATGCTCGCAGACTGCGCGAGATCGGTCAGCGGCTCCCAAGCCCCCGACGCCTCTGGGCGCTGTTCATCACAGACGGTGGCCACCCGTACAGCATCCTTGCCGAGGCGACTCACGAGTCGAATGAGCGCCCCTTCGGCCTGGATCTCAGTGCGCTCTGACTGTCGAAATAGATCGGCTTGGCGCGCGCGCTGGGGCGCGAGCCGCAAGGCCTCTAGGGTGAGGGTGACGATCGGGCCCCGCTGCGCGCTTGAGGGTAAGGTCTCCGTGAGGCGAAGGCGGAGGAGCTCCATCAGGAGACGTGCGTCAGAGACGGCCCGTGATGGTGTGATGGTGACATGATGCGAGTCCCCCCAAGCGTGCGCGAGGGTGAGTTCCAGGTGCCCGACAGAGCGCCCTTGCGCAGCCTGCCCTTGGACGAGCTCCTCGAGGGCCGGTCGGAGCACAAAGAGCAAGGGTTCGACCTCTCGACATCCCTCTAAGAGCGGGATGACGAGGCGTGTCGTGGCGTCAGGCGTGTGGCTCCTGGGTCTCCTGGGGTCGTCCCCCTGGCTGAGGTTCCATGCACGTCGCCCCTCCGGACCGAGGCGAGTCTCCAGGGCTTGAGCGGACATTGATTGAAGCTCACCGACCCTCCGCAGGCCGAGATCATTGAGGAGCCTCATCGCGCGTAGGCTCAGAGGGAGCGCGTGTATCGGCAGGGTGGCGAGGTAAGCGCGATCTTCACCTGGTGGGACTCGCGTGACGGTTCGCCCCCCATCACGGGTCGCAGCGGCGGCCGCGGTCGGTCCATCTGCGATCCCGACGCGAGGTCCGAGGAACCCGTGCGTGACGACGCTCTGGACCACGCGCTCTGCGAAGTCGACCTCCATCGCGCGAGGCACTGTGTCTAGATCGAGCTGCTGCGCTGCGGGCTCAAGCCACCATTGACCGGGGCCCAGGAGGGTCCGACGTGGACTTAAGAGCTCAAGAGCCCGATTCAAGGTCTCCGTCGCCTCCTCTTCAAGGGCTTCAGCTGTGGGATCCCAGGCCCGAAGCTGCAGGTGGGCGACCAGTGCGCGCGCACGGCTGGGCCTCATCCCCGGGGTCAGCCCCAGCGCTCGCCCGGCGGGATCGATCAGGGTGACGCGTGAGTGAACCCCTTGCCCCTGAACGATCGCGACTGGCGACCCCTTCGCGAGGTGGCCGGCGCGGCGGAGCACGTCGATCTGGAACCACGGGAGACGGAGGCAAGCGACGCGGGTGCAGACGCTCCTGGACATCGAAGCTCACCTCCTCGGCAGCTGGCGGGCCACCACGTGTGCGCTGCACGCGAACCGTCCAGCGCCCGGTTGAGATGTTGAGTCCCCCAGGGCTGACGCGAAGCCCCCAAGCGGCTGTGAGCGCGGAGGGAGGGGTGGTGTCTAGGATCACCAGCGCAGTGTCCCCCGCGCGGGCGGCTTGCCGGAGTCGCGCGGCCCAGCCTTCACCGATGCGACGTGTGGCGTGACAAGGGGCGACCGCGACCAGGGCAAAGGCGCCTGACTCAGCCATGCTCTCCGCAGCCCATAGGGCCTCTCGGCGGAGCTCCGTTTGGATGACCCAAGCCTCACCCTGAGGTGTGAGCCAGTCGGGGGCATGGAGCGTCCCAGCACCGTCGATGATGCCGACCCGCTCACCCGACGATAAGGCGCGCTGAATGCCGGGGCGCAACAGTGAGGCTAGGCCAGCACCTGATGGACCCGTAAAGGCCGTCAATCGGCCTCGCGAAAAGCCCCCCTCAAGCAAACGATCAAGCTCGGCGATGCCGGTCAATAAGCGATCGTGGTTGTCCGCCATCGAGGGGCGCGTACGGGGCCCAACCTCCTCGAGTTGGGCCCGAAGCGTTGCGATCGTCTCAGCACGTTGAAGATTCCCAGCCATACTGAACAAGCGTACAGTTCCCAGGGCGGGTATGCCAACATAATTGAGCGCGCTTAGAAGGCTTTGTTTGAGTCGAGCAGTAAGGTCACGGGGCCGTCGTTGATAAGGCTGACCTGCATGTGCGTGCGAAATCGGCCTGTCTCGACGTGGACACCTATGGCGCGAAGCTGCGCTACGAATTCATCGACCAGGGCCTCGGCGCCAACGGGCTCCATGGCATGCACGAAGGATGGGCGCCGACCCTTTCGGCAGTCTCCATAGAGGGTGAACTGGCTCACGACTAGGACGCTCCCACCGATCTCGTTCACGGACAGGTTCATGCGGCCCTCATCATCTTCAAAGATGCGGAGCCCTGCGATCTTCTTCGCGAGGTAGCTGACGTCGTTGGCACCGTCACCGTCCCCGGCGGCCAAAAGGACCATCAGCCCGGGCTTCCCAGGGCGCACCTCTCCGACTCGCTCGTCCTCGACATCGACGTGTGCGCGACTGACGCGTTGTACAACTGCCCTCATCATGACCTCCGACCGTCGGTTGACAGCGACCGCTCCGAGCGGCTTCGATGGACGCGCTTATACACCGCGCTTTCGGAGAGGACAGCATGCCCGTCGAGGTCCTGCAGGCCGTTCGCGATCTCCTTGCCCGTGACTCACGGCCAGGGCAGTCGCTGGGCGCCACCATCGATTACCTGATGGATCGCCTCTTCTACGGTGAGTTTCAGATCTTCGAGCAGGTGAGCTCCAACCGTTACAACGACTATGTCAGCCTGATTGGTCTGAAAGATCCCGGGACCCAAGAGGCTCCGCTTTGGCTGGTGGGCCATCTAGGGAGCGGGGCCGAGCCTGTTCCTAGCGATTGGGAGGCGACGAACGGGGCACCGCTGACGCCCAAGATCGACACGCACGGGGGCTTGCTCTACGGCTTAGGCGCCGCCAACGCGAAGGTTGATCTTTTGCTGAAGCTCCTCGTCACTGCACGCCTTGATACTGAGCGCTTAAAGCGCCCGGTCTGTCTGATCGGACTCAGCGGTGATGAGTCCAATAGCCCTGGTCTCGCCGACCTCCTCGACGGCCGGTTTCCTCTCCCAGGGGCGGCCTTTATCGGCGCCCCGACCAACCTTGAGTTGTGGACGGGGCACCCGGGCAGCGTCACGGTGCGCCTGACCGCGCGGCGGACGTTACGGCATCGCCGCATGCCGCCGTGTCGAGGCATGGTGGCGGTCACAGTCTCGGGGCGCTCGGCGCACCCGCAAGCCCCCAATGTGGGCTCAGATGCCCTGACCCTGGGGTTGCAGACGCTGCGCACGCTGCGCACCCACGGTGACCTCCGCGTCCTCTCGTTCTCTGCAGGGGAGGGGAGTCATCGCACCGCGGGTCGCTGTCACATGCAGCTCGCGACCAGCTTCGAAGCACTCCCCGACCTGCCACCTTATGTGGAGGTGGACCACCTCCAGGATGGTGCGGCGGTTCCTCTCCCGATCGACAAGATGATGGCAGGGTGGCTAAAGGCGCACGATGCCGGCATCGCGGCTGCGAGATCGCTGCTCAAGGGGGGCAGTTGTCAGCCAGCCTCACGCCCGAGGGTCGATGTACACACGGGCTGGATGCAAAGCGATCGCGACAGCTTGGTCGGCGAAGTCACGCTGTGGACCGGACCCGATGCGGATCAACGCGTCATGCTTGAAGCCTTTGCAGAGGCGGCGCATGCACAGGTCGGTGGACGCGACGAGAGCGAAATTGAGGTCGAGGTCGTTCAAGAGCGACCGGCGTTTGATGGCCGAGGGGCTGCCGGTGAACTCTTGCTCGCAGGGCAGGGGGCCCTTAGGAGCGCTGGCTTAGCGCCCGTCGTGTCCTCCGGCCGCTACGTCAGCGACGCCGCGTGTTTCGAGGAGCGAGGGATACCTGCGTTGCTCTTCGGACCCGGTCGAGGACTGGGGGACCTCTATCAAGACAACGAGCGGATCCCGCTCGTACATCTGGACGCCGCGTACCGTGTCTACGAGGCGCTCATCACCCAGTGGTGTTGCTGAGCGCAGTGGCTATCTAGGCGGCCGTCTCCGTCTCCTCAGGGAGCGGCTCGGCGTCGGCGAACATCTCCTCGATCTCGGTCTCGATCGCGTCTTCGTTGCTCTCTTTGGCGATTGAGAGTTCCTTCACGAGGAGCTGCCGCGCCGTGTCGAGCATCTTTCGCTCTCCAAACGAGAGGTTCTTGTCGTACTTCAAGAGGTAGAGATCCCGGAGGACCTCGGCGACGTCGTAGACTGACCCTGTTTTGATCTTCTCAAGGTAGCGTCGGTAGCGTCGGTTCCAGGTTTGCTGATCGAACTTCACGGGGCGCTCGCGGAGGATCTCGTAGACCTCTTCTACCTCTTCGCCCTGGATGACCGATCGTAGACCGACCGCGTTGACCTTGTTGATGGGGATCCGGATCTTCTTGTCCGTATCGAGCACACGCAGGACGTAGAAGTTCTGCTGCATGCCCGAGATCTCCATGCTCTCGATCCCCATGATCTCCGTCACCCCTTGTGCGGGGTAGACAGTCTTGTCACCGATCTTGAAGGTAGGCTGCATCGACTCTCCTTATCGCTCTAATCGCGCGTCATTCGCGATGAGCGTGCCCGCCAATCAGGCCTCGCCTGACCGGGGGCTCAGGACGAGCGGGATGCACATGATCCACATCGAGTGGCGAACACCAATCGCACCCGTCTAACCCTCTAAGTAGACCAAAATACGGCGACACTGTCAACGGGGCACATCGCCACCAATCAGCGATCCACTGCCCTGCGTTATCACACACAACCCGTGCGCTAACGTCCGTATTCCGGGCCAAGTTCCCAGCTGAACTCACTCAGCTAGGGAGCCCGATGATCCACGCTAGCCCTTTGCGGCTGGGCCCGTCGTCGACAGTTGGCGGTGGTGATCGAGGAGGCGCTTCACAGTGTAGCCCTCCATCTTCTCACGCCAGCCGTCGTTGGCCTTTCCTGACGGGAACTGCAACGTCGTGATGGCGTCGATCAAGCCACTCTTACCGCCGAAGGTGTCTTGGACCTTCTTGGCGACTTCGTGGATGCGAAGGAGCTTCTTGTTGGTCGTACCAGACAGTTTACGGCGGGTGTCGCCGTCGTCTCCGACGAGGGACACAATCGCGCTGACCAGGTCGGCGCGGGTGCCGAACTTCGACTCAACTTGTTGCTTTGGGGTGGGCTTAGACATGAGTGCTCTCCTTTAGTGATGCCTTACTCGGAGGATTCCGTTTTAGGGGGGGTGACTGCCTTTCGAATGTCTTCGAGGCGCGCTTTGGCCTCAAGAATATGAGGGCCATCTGGGAAACTCGTGATGTACATCGCGTAGGCTTGGGCCGCGTCGGCCTGCTCTTCTGCGGTGTCATAGGCTGAGGCCATGCGCCACACAAGCGCGGGCGTCTTAGCCGCTGCTGGGTAGGTCTCAAGCGCATGCTTGAGTCGCCACGCAACAGCCCGCGGCTTGTCGCGCGATTCATAGAAATCCGCAACGTAAATTTGATGAGCTAGGAGCATTTCCTGAGCGCCGATGAGCATCGTGCGCGCCTCAGTCGAGAACTGACTTGTCGGGAATGCCGCGATAAATCGTCGCAGCTCACGCACGGCAGAGCGGGTTGCGGTTTGATCGCGCTCGAAGTCCGGGGGCTCGATGAACAACCCAGAAGGGACGCGCTGGTAATAGCAGGAGGCGACCCGAAACCGCGCATAGGGGATGTTGGGGTCGCTCCCGTGCTGCGCGATAAATGAGCGGTACGCTTCGGCAGACTCTTCGAAGCGCCTATCATTGTAGTACGCGTCGCCAATGCGGATCTTGGCCAGCGCAGCGTGCCGAATGTAGCGTGGGCTGCGGGCGACCGTAGAAAAGATCTTCACCGCTTGGTTATTATTACCAGCGACCAGTTCCTCCATACCCCGGAGGTAAGCCCGTCGTGCGGTGGCCGCGGGGGTCTCACCGTCTTTCTCGACTGGGCGGCCGTCCAAGCTCATGCCATCGGACGCACACGCTGACGTCGCGAGCGCAGCAGCGAAAAACGCCGCGGCGAGTCCCCACGTTCTCAGAGTTGTGCGCAGTGGTCGTACCAACATCACCGCGCCAGTTAGCAGTGCCTCGACGGACTGTCAACGCTCTGCCCCATCCATTCGCCTGTGATTTAGGCTTTCTCGACCAGCACTTGGGCGGCTCGCAGGAGCCGCTCTTCAAAGCGATATCCGTTCCGCACGACCTCAGCCACTTGACCCGGGGCGACTTTCCCGGTGGTCACTTGCTGGAAGGCCTCGTGGACGTTCGGATCAAAGACCTCGCCCAAGGGGGCGATGAGCTCGAGGCCCAGGAGGCCGAGATCGGTCTTGAGCTGTTTGTGGACGAGCTCGATCCCTTTGGTGAGCTGATCGGTCTCCGCGGACGCACCCTCGGCCGACTTAAGCGCCATCTCCATCGCGTCCATGATCGGCATCAGCGCCTTGAACACGTCTTCGCGCCCCTTGCCGCGCGCCGCCTTCGCGCTGTCCTCAAGTCGCCTGCGGTACGACTCGGTCTCCGAGGTCATCGCCTTGACCTTCTTGCGGAGCTCATCGACGGCCTTGGACTCTTGAGAGGGCTCGTCGCTGCGATGCCGCTCGGGGGCTTTGGGCTTCTCTGGTTTGCGCCACTGGGTGGAGATAGGGGGCTTCCCTGGGGGGGCTCCAAGGTCCGAGGGGCCCATGCCCATCGGCGCTTTGACCGGGGGCCTAACTGGGGCCTTGGCCTGCGGCGGTGGTTGGGCCGGTGCGGGTTTGGAGGCCGGGGAGATGCCCGCAGCTTCACCCATCGTCCGTTGCAGAAGGGCCTCGAAGTCATCCAGCCCATCGAGATCGACTTTGAAGACGTTGCCTGCAGTTGAGTCGGCGCTCTCAGGGGCGCCTTTCAGTGTCGGAGGGGCTTGTGGGGCCGCTTGGGGGGGCGCTTGTGGGGGCGCTTTGGGGGGTGGAGTGGCCGCTTGGGGCGCCGGAGGGGCGCTCGCTGCAGGCTTTTGGGGAGCGTCGCCGTAGATCAATGCACTGACCGCGTCATCGAAGTCGCCTGCCCCACCTGTGCCGCTCTCGAGGCTGGAGGCGAGGGACTGCGCAGCGGCTTCGATAGCCGATTGTCGGAGTGAAGACACTTGGCCGCTTGAGCCAGCGCTTGGCTGAGCCGCGGTGGCTGGTCCCGTGGAGGCTGAGTCGTCCTCTAAGAGACTCGCAAGGTCCACGACCTGCTCTTCATCGATTCGGAAGACTGGGATCGAGTCGTCCGGCTGACCGTCTCGCGACGTCATAGCTGATGTGCCCCCACAACCTTGATTTGTGGTCGCCGAGGCGACCTGAATCGTCAGTATCCCGAAAAGAAGAGAACGGGTCCACCGCGTAATGCAGTTCCGAGTGGTTAGTGCGACTCGTGGGCGGGAGCCGCACCGTGCAAAGAACGTTCATTGCGTCTCATAGCTCGGGTGCCAGGCGCGGACATTATACGCGCCGTCCGTCACGATGGAGTCAGGACGCGACCCGATTTCGCCCCGACCGCTTCGCGTCGTAAAGGCGTTCATCCGCGGCTCGTATGAGATCGATGGAGCCGTTCATGGTGTCCGCGTTTAGGATCGCGACTCCGAGGCTGATTGTGATGCGGATCGTGTTGCCCTCAAAGCAGAAGGGGTGGGTCTCGACCAAGCCGCGTAACGACTCGGCGTAGCGCACTGCGCCTTCAATGCTGGTCTCGGGAAGCACCAGCGCGAATTCCTCACCACCGTAGCGGGCAAAGAGCTCTTCACGCCGCACGCGGCGGCTACAGATTTGAGCCATCTCGCGAAGCACATAGTCGCCCGTCAGGTGGCCGAGCTCGTCGTTGACCCGCTTAAAGTAGTCGATGTCCATCATGACCAACGCCAGGCTACGGCCGTAGCGCCGCGAGCGCGCGATCTCACGATCTAAAAACTCGTTCAGCGCCCGCACATTGGCGACCGCAGTGAGCCCGTCCGAGATCGTCATACGGTAGATCTCTTCGTGGTAGGCCGCCTCGACGTTCCGTCCACACAAGTACTTACAGATGACATCACCGATGCGGACGAGGTCGCCACTACGTAGCACCGATCGCTGCACAGGGTGATCGTTGAGGTAGGTGCCGTTGGTTGACCCCAGGTCTTCGACGAGGCGCTCTTCGCCCTCTCTCACGATCCGCGCATGACCTCGGCTGACGCTGTCGACATCAAGGACCACGTGATTGGCAGGATCGCGCCCGATGCTTACCTCATCACTGTCGATGTCGATCTTGCGCCCGATGGAGGCACCATAAAGGACTACGAGACACTCCGGACCGCGTCCCTCAGGCTTTGGCGTCATCTTCGGTACAGAGACGCGCGTCGACTCTCCGACGCGGTGCTCGAAGCCGCTCTCCGCCATCGAGGCCGATGGATCGGTCTCAGATTGGTTCTTTCGATTGGTCACAGTGTCCGCTCCGGCTGCAGACAAGATGCACCAAGTCTAAGGTTGGTCTGTGTCTGCTTCAAGCGCCCGGGCGCACAACAGAGGTTTGGGCTCGGGTTTTTTCACAGGGGCAACCGGGAGGTGTGTACACTCGGCGAGCCTTTGGAGGAGGACATGATGCGAACGCCTTTGGTGTGGATGGCTACCTTGGCCCTGATCGTGACGTCGGCTGCGTCTGCGCACGCGTACGATGACGGTCTCTATTTCAGCTTCGGGTTCGGTTACGCCAACGAGTCTGGTGAGCGTGGCCTCGACACGGTGAGCGGCGGGTGCCCCGTCGCTCAAGGTTTTGGTCCGTCTTCAGCGCCTTTCCTTTGGCCCGAGGAGGGAGCTTGCATCTACGTGCCTGGGCCGAACCAGCTCGCGGACGACTTGACCGTCGACGCTGCCATGCAGGCCAGGCATGAGGAGATCGTCCGGGCAGACACTGGCGATATGATCGCGATTCAGCTGCGCTTTGGATACAACATCCTCGGCTACGCGTCGGTCGAGGTAGACCTCGCCGGGGCGGGCTCTACCTCCATCACGGACGGCATGGCGCACGTCGGCTTTCAGGGGCGGCTGCACCCCGCCCAGTTCGCCATCCCGCATGACGATCGCGATTGGGACGTATCCCTCTTTGTAGGAGGGGGGTATTCGATCGCGGGCTACAAGCCCATCTATGATGCGGCGCTTCATGGTGGCGACCCGGACAACCCGGAGCTCAACCGCAACGCCGTCTTCGATAGCAAGGGGTGGACTGGCGCGCACATTGGCTTCGGCGCCGGGTTTGATTACCAGTTCTCCGACTCCGGCTCAGTGGGGCTGGACCTCAAGTTTATTCGGCCTCTCTACGCCACCTGGATCGCGAACTTCGAGGTCCCTTATGAGGCGCCGCCGATCGAGACGCCTGATACGTGGGTCGTGACGCCCACGGTGCGGTTGACTTGGCTGATCTGGTCTCCCGAGCCCTGAGCGCTTGGGTTGGCGACGGCCGGGGCGGGCTTATCAAGCCAGCCGACCACGTGCGGGTGGACGTCGTAGACCGCGCTTGGTGCGAGCAAGATGTCTGCGTGCCGATAGTTGCGCGTCGCTCCGTGTGCTTTACCGATGACGACGAGGGCCTTGTCTCCTGAACCGAGGCGCTCATAGGCATCGCTGACGGAGGCGCCAGGAACCAGACCGTCTCCTTCGACACGGATGACCAAGGTGGGCGTCTGGACACGCTCTAGGTCACGCTCGCGGTCACGGCCATCGGCAGCCACGAAGCGGCCGGTCGTGATCCACCGCATGAGCTGCGCGAGGTCACCGCCGCTGAGATCTTCGATGCCGTGCTTCAACCACGCGCGCCGCTGACGATGCGTCAGGGTGCGGAGCCTCAGGTGATTGTTCATCGCGACCGCGTGAGGCAGTGGGCCCGGCATGCGCGCCGCACGATCGATCCCGATGCCTCGCAGGCGCTTTGCGACCGGAGCGAGCAAGCGGGTTGGGTGATGCATGATCCTGGCTGCGAGGCCGAAGAACTTCTCGAAGGAGGCGGGTGAGGCAAGCGTCACCAGCCGCCCGACGCGGTCTGATCCGGGGCCAGCACAGAAACAGTAACCGAAGACACCGCCGAGGCTGTGGCCCACGAGATCGACGCGCTCGGCTTGAGTCTCCCGCAAGACGACATCGATGGCCGCGGGGAGGTCGAAATCAAGCTTCCGGTCGAGGTTGATGACGGGGTTGCCGGTGCGCAGATAGGTGCTTGAACGAGAGCCGCGGAAGTCTAAAATCCAGACGTCACGGCCCGCCGCATTGAGCGAGGCGGGCAGGGTGAGCCCGTCCACGACTCCGAAGGTGAAGCGATTGCTGTTTGCCCCAGGCAAAAGCAACACAGGGCGCCTATCCAGGGTCAGCGAGGCGACCGTAGGGCGGCTTCGATAGAGCATCAACTCAAAGCCGTCATCAGTCCTGACAGGGTAGGCTTCGTAGTTGATGGGCTCTGCAATCTCGGTAGAGGGGCGCATCCCCCCCGAAATACGACGTGATACGTCATTGGGCAAGGAAAAGTCGGCCACCTCAGAAGCCAAAGCTGCTCCACTTGACCATCAGCCCGACCGTGTGATGCCCCTTGACCACCCCCGCCTCCTGGACGCGGAAGCCGGGGCGCGCGAAGGGCATGATGCTGATACTTCCCCCTCCGTCTTCGGGCCGGGCCGACCAGATTGGGATCGGGAGTCCGAGGAGCATATGCAGGGTCACCGCGGTCTCTGGGACGTCTGAGGCGTGGTCACCGAGGAAGGGGGACACGCTGAGCCCGACGCCGACGAGCGCGACATACCAGAGCGAGAGCTCTGCGAGCGGCTGCAGTCTGACGCCTGTGCGTTCGACAAAGGTGGTGAGCGAGAGGTGGGCGCCAAAGACGCCGTGCAAGTAGCTGAGGTCTACGCCTCCTGCGACCCCTGTCGTGAACCGCTCGCCGCTGTCACCGAATGCCACCCCGCCGTTCAGGCCGACGGCGATGTCGTGGTGTGGGAGTCTGCTCGTGAGTGGCCAGTCAAACTCAGCGGCTGCGCTGTGGGGGAGGCCAGCGATGAGCACGAGCGCCAAGGCAAGGGCCCGTATCCTCCTCACGAGGTGGACACCTCAACGCCATGTCGTCGCCTCAGCTCGCTGGCGCTGGAGCGCGCTTCGGAAGCAGCAACTCTGTCCTGTTGCGCGTCGAGGAAGGTGGCCAAGTGGTCGAGGCTGATGGCAGCTTCAAGGTCGTAGCCTGCGTCACGAAAGCCATTCGCTGAGCGTTGGAAGGCCTCAATGGCTCGCTTCTCGGCTCCGTCGGCGAGGTCTCCTTTTGTTTGAGTTTTGCCAGCCTCAAGGTCACCGAAAGAGCGCTCCACATGGGCAATGAGCTGGGCGAGGCCTAGGCGCTTGGCGGCCTCTTGCGCTTGTGTGAGGGCTTCCGCCGCCTCTTTCCACGCAGCATTGGCGACGTGCAAGACCCCCATATTGCGGAGCGCGTCGACTTGGGTCCGCGCGATGTCTGCATCTCGGGAGAGCGAGATCGCCCGCTCCAAGTGCGGCTTCGCTGTCTCGTACTCCTTCTCGGCGACGAGCACTTCGCCCAGGTTGTTGGCGAGGGTGGATTGAGCCGGGATATCCCCGAGCTCGATGGCCAACAAGTTTCCCTCTTCCCAGGCCTCCAGTGCGCCAGCGTTGTCGCTCCGCGTGAAGCGAAGGACGCCGAGGTTGCTCAACGTTCGGACGATACCCCGCCGATCATCGATGCGACGCCGCAGATCCAGGGCGTCCTCGAGGTACTCGGTGGCGAGGTCGAGGTCACCGCGGTCGAGGTGAAGGGCGCCGATGTAGTGCACGGCATTACCGAGCCCCCGTCGATCGCGCACGCTCCGGGAGAGCTGCTCTGCGCGCTGATACACCCGCAG
This sequence comes from Myxococcota bacterium, assembly GCA_049602155.1. Taxonomy (GTDB): domain Bacteria; phylum Myxococcota_A; class UBA9042; order PHBI01; family JBMYRH01; genus JBMYRH01. The sequence continues at coordinate 123,534 of JBMYRH010000002.1, forward strand.
GGCTTGCTCAAAGTCAGCGCGGATCCACAAGAGCCGCCCAAGCTCGATGCAGGTGTGCGCGGCACCGTGTGCATCGTCAACGGCGTCAAAGAGTCGGAGGCTCCTCAGCAGGTGGCCGTACGCCTTGTCGAGGTTGCCGCGGTCTCGCTCGACGCAGCCGATGCGCGTGAGCGCTGCCGCGCCAGCCCGTCTGTGTCGCATTCGCCACGCGATATTAAGGGCGCCTTGGAAGCACTCTAGCGCCGCCTCTTGGTCACCCGCGACGGCCAAGACTTCACCCAGCTGGGAGTCGATGGAGAGGCGACTCGCGAGATCCTCTTCGTCGACCAGCGCTTTGGCGGACTCCAACATGTCACGCTGCTCTGCCCAGCGATGCTCTCGGTGCATGACGCCCGCTGCTGCGAGGAGGTATTTCGCCGCCTCGCCTTGGTCTCCTGCGGCCTCGGCGTGTCGCGCGAGATCGGATAGGTGAGCCTCTGTGTCGTCGCCCAGGCGGACGAGTAACCATTGGAGGAGGAAGCGGTGGAAGCGCTCTTGTGTCGTGGCTGGGAGGATCCCTCGCGCGACGTTCCAGTGGACACCGGAGCGGAACCCGAAGGCCTCTTCGCCGGCCAGGCTCGTGTGACGGCTCTCGATAAACCGCAGCTGTGTGAGGCGCTCGAGGTTTTGACGGATCTGCTCGGGAGCTTGGTCCCGCTGGATGACACCGGGCTCGGAGGCATCGTCTGCGCTCATGCGCTGCAGCGCGACCAGGGCGCTGAGCCAAAACTCGCTGCCGATGACGGCGGCCCGGGCCAGGGTGGTGCGCTCCGAGGGCGTCAGGATGCCAATCTGAGCCAGCACGACGCCCTCGAGGGTCTCGGGCATGTCCAGATCCCAGGCGACCGACTCATCGATCTCCCAGGTACGCCGGCGGAGGCGAATCCCTCCGGCCTCTCGGAGGTAGCGCACGAGGGATTTCAGCGCGTAGGGGTTGCCCTTTCCTTGGCCAAGGATGCGCTGCATCAAGTCCTTGGGGACCTCCTTGATGCCCGTGAAGTAGAGGCGCAGCATCTTCTCCGATTCACTGCGACTCAACGGTGTCAGCTGCGTACAAGGGTAGAGGTCCCACCCCGGCAAGATCTCTTGAAGCTCCGGGGAGCCACTGAGCAGCATCATCATCGGGCGATTCTTGAGCGTGGCCTCGACGGCGCCGGCTAAGGCGAGGCTGCGGGCGCTCGCGCGGTTCGCGTTGTCGACGATGATGAGCAGGGGCTGCTGAATCGACATCGCCGCGAAGAGGCGAATTAACGCTGCAGTCCCTCGTCCGTTGAGGGCCTCATCGTCGATCCCTGGGCCGCGGCGTGGTCGCGAATCGACCTCCCAATCGAGGAGGTGCGCGATTGGTCCTGCGATCTCTAGCGCTTCATCTGGGAGCGCCTCCTCGACGGTCGCCACCAAACGTGCACCCGCCTCTACAGCGTCGCCCGAGGCGGGGACGTCACAGGCGGCGCGGAGCAGGGCATCCCACATCCGGAAAGGGCCCCCTGAGGCCGGGCAGCGCGCTCGAATGACCCTCGTGTCGGCGTGGCGCTTCTGAGCGGCGTCGACCAGGGCCTTGGCGACCCGCGCCTTGCCCATCCCGTATTCACTGACGAGCAAGTGTATGCGTGAGGTCCAGGTGTCGACGACGGCGTCAAAGCCTGCGCCGAGTTTCTTGATGGCCCGTTCGCGGCCGATGACTGGAGCAGCTAGCTTCCGCGGGTTCCATGGAAACGGAGGCCACGTCGCCAGATCATCGGCGTCGAAGGCGCCTGGCGCGGCGCGATCCAGATCGAATCCACCTGCACCTGAGGTTCCAGGTCGCACTGGGAGCAGGGTCAAACACTGCTCGCAAAACGGGAAGTCGGTGAGGTTCTGATGCTTACAAGACGGACACTTCATGACGCGGATGCCCCCTATTGCGAGGCTGATAACGTGTCCTATGCCGCGACGCAAATTGCATCTTCACGGTCCGCGATACCGAACGGTTTCTGCGCACACCTCCTCGGGCTGCTGCATGGCCGAAGCCCGCTACATCAGGGCGAACAGCACCAATGTGACCAATCCTGTCGCGATCGCCAAGGGGAGTGCGGCGTCACGGGGTAACCACCCGGTCGGGCTGCGGCGCACAGAGCCCTGGACGGCGTCGATGTATGTCGTCGCACCGCGCCGGATGTGGTTGCGCTGGCTGACAGGCTCGAGTTTGACGACCGCTTCGGTCAGCAGAGTCTCAGTGGTGCTCTCAGCCGAGGGCATCTCCGGAGTGGTGACCGCGACGCTCTCAGGGGTCGGATATGGGGGGCTCGCGCTGGGGGCGTAGGTCACAGAGTGAGAGGCCATCACGGGGCGAGAGGGCGCCTTTGATACCTCAGGGGTCCCGAGCAAGGTCTCGGCGATGGGGGACGCTGACCAGTCATGGACGACCCCGACGACGGGGGCCGGGAGTGGAGACTCCTCCTCCGTACAGTCGCTCTCGGGGGCGCTCGGGTCCGTGCCGATGATCACTGCCGGCTCGACACGCATCGCTTTGGTCGGTGTCCAACCCACAGGATCCGCCGTACGGCGCTCCGGGACCTCGACCATCAGTGGGCTCAGCAGGTCCTCATCGTCAGGGCTGTTGTCGGCCTTGGAGGTCGGGTGGAACACGGCCTCAAGCACGGCGGCGCCGAGATCCATCGTCGCTTGGGCGGTGGGGCCGGTCTCCTCAACTGCCTCGGAAACGTCGCGGTAGGGACGCCAGGTGTGGTGACCCACCCCTGGCTCGGTGCGCGCACGTCGCTTGATCGTGGCCGCGTCACGCTGTGCCTGTCGCTCACCGACACCGGTGGGCGCGTCTAGCGGCACTCCGTCGCGATAGAAGTCGTAATCACGCTGTAGATCACTGGTGAGATCGAAGCCACAAGAGGGGCATTGACTGAGCGACACCGCGTTGGCGTCACCACATCGGATGCAGACGCGCTGTAGCGTCTTAGGTTGAGGCGCGTTCGTCTCGAGCATATCGGTTCCTCGGTGGCGCAGAAGCGCTAAGTTCAGTACGTCCGGACGATGACTTCACGCACAGGACGACGATTCGAGGCCTTGCGCGAGATAAGGCGCGGCGCCATGACGATGTCGATTCGGAAGTCTTTGTAGAGGCTCTGAATCAGTGGCGTATCGCTGTTGGAGAGCATGCAATGCACGCCTCGATTGGCGAGATCCGTCACCGTGTCAGCGAGGCGCGCTTGGTCTTCTTCATCGAAGGAGCCCGAGGTGTAGCTCGTGAAGTTGGCCGTCTTGCTCAGGGGCTGGTAGGGCGGATCGAAGTACACGAAGTCTCCCGATTTTGGAGCTGTCATCGTGTCGTCGAAGCCTGCGTGGGTGAGCGCGGCGCGCGAGAGCGCTTCGGAGGCTCTCTGGAGCTTCGCTTCGTCGCAGATCACGGGGTTACTGTAGCGCCCCATCGGCACGTTGAACTGACCACGCCGGTTGACTCGGTAGAGGCCATTGAAGCAGGTCCGGTTCAGGTAGAGCGTGCGGGCCGCGCGCTCGACGTCCGTGAGCGTCTCTGGATCGCGGCTTCGCATCCAGTAGTAGTGCTCTTTTTCGTACGGGTGGTGCTGGAGCTCAGCGACCAACGCCGGGAGCGCGTCCCGGACGCAGCGATAGAGCAGCACCAGCTCGTAGTTCACGTCACTGAGGAACGCCCTGTCAGGCTGAAGGGCGTAGAAGAGCGCGCCGCCCCCGAAGAAGGGCTCAAAATAGCGCTCATACTGCGCCGGGAGGCGCGAGATGAGGTCGTCTAGGAGTCGGGTCTTTCCGCCGGCCCATTTCACGATGGGTCGGGCCCGAGTTGCCTTTGAAAGCCTTGGCGTTGGAGACAGGTGGGCCTGAGCCTCAGTCTCCACGAGCGGCCCTGGGGAAGGGGCGAGCTGCGTCATGGATAAAGCCTCGAATACACGTCACCGGCGCGGGAATCGACGCGGGTCGAGCCTGCCGGGCGATGGGGTCATGAAGGGGAGGAAATCCGACGACGCATCCGGGATATTTGGAGGCGCTGTCGTGACGTCCAAAGGGTCGACCGGGATCGGGCCAGCGTCAAAAAAACTACTGGCAAGAGTCGCTAAAACTCGCCCTCACTGGGGTCTAGGATTCCATCCCGAACATTGAGAAGCGGGCGCTGCCTGATTCACTGGCAAACATGGTGCCGACGTGCAGCAGCAGTTCGCTTGAGAGCGGCAGCCCTTCGAGGTCTGCGTGCGCCTCAGACCAGGCGCTCATGCACCCGTTCGAGCAGAAGAGCGGCGAGAGCTCGCAGACGTCTGCCAAAGCGCGCGTGCCGTCCCAGTTGCTCTGGAAGGCCGCCGCTCCATTGGGCGTGATCTCGACGATGGCGCCTGAGGCCATCGTGAAGGAGACCGGCGCATCGCATTGGCCGCAGGGAGATGTCCCGTCTACGGTGCGAAGGAGGAGGCTGTGGAGGCTCATCAGTTCGAAGCCCCCGAGGGTGAAGACGTTGACGCCCCCCTCAAGGTGCCCCCGATGAGGGGTCCGCGAACCGCTCACTGTCCCGAGGACAGTGATGATTTGTTCACCCGCTCCGTCGAGCGTGAGGAGGCGCTTAAACACGAGCGCTGTGATCGCCGCTTGAGTCGCGGTCACCGATTCGCCTCGGGTCTCCAAGCCCGTGATCAGATCGGAGACCGATGGGAGCCACCCGCGCTCGGACAGGCCGCGCATGAGGTGATTGAGCACCAGTTGCTCGTCAGCGCTCAGCGACTCTGCCATCTGCTTGAAGAACCCAATCAAGGTCATCTCGCCGGCTGGCGATACGTTGATTAGCGTTGCAGACACGTCGAAGCTCCCGGGCTGCCGAGGGACAGCTTGGGTTTCTACAAGGGGACCGAGGTCGTCGCAACTACAAGCGCCCTTGTGTCGGAGAATGGGTCTGGGTGACTGTAGCGTGGTGACAACGCGACGTTTCGAGATCTGCTCCGAGTACGAGCCCGCTGGCGATCAGCCAAGCGCTATCAGCGCCTTGGTCGAGGGCGTTGAAGCTGGGTTGGCCAAGCAAGTGCTCTTGGGCGCTACAGGGACGGGTAAAACCTACACCATCGCGAAGCTCATCGAGGCGGTGCAGCGCCCCGCGCTGGTGTTGGCGCCGAACAAGACCTTGGCGGCTCAGCTCTTCACAGAGTTTCAGCGCTTCTTTCCGGACAACGCTGTCTCGTACTTCGTCAGTTATTACGACTATTACCAGCCTGAGGCTTACGTCCCCTCGACCGACACGTTCATTGAGAAGGACGCGATGATCAATGACACGATCGACCAGATGCGGCATGCCGCGACACGGTCGGTCATCGCGCGCCCTGACACGCTCATCATAGCCAGTGTGTCGTGCATCTACGGTATCGGGCATCGGTCGATGTACGAGGGGATGCTGATTCACTTGGACCAAGGGACGACCGTACGCAGGGATCGCCTGCTTCGGGCGCTCGTTGATGCGCAGTATCAACGCAACGACTTCGACTTTCACCGGAGCACATTTCGGGTGCGTGGTGATGTCGTCGAGGTCTTCCCGGTCTACGAGGATGATGAAGCGATCCGCCTGACTTTTTGGGGTGATGAGCTGGAGTCCATCCAACGGATCGATCCGCTGCGTGGGACCGTGCGTTCGACCCTCACCGAGGTCGACATCTTCCCGGGCAGCCACTACGTGACCCCGTCCGATCAGCTTCGAAAGGCCATCGTCAGCATCCAGGATGAGCTCCAGGGGCGGCTCCAAGAGCTGCGTGGTGAGGGGCATTTGGTCGAGGCCCAACGCCTTGAGCAGCGGACCATGTACGACATCGAGATGTTGGAGCAGATGGGCTTCTGCCACGGCATCGAGAATTACTCTCGGCACCTCACCGGGGCCGCACCAGGCGAGCCTCCACCTGTCTTGCTGGATTACTTCGCTGACGATTTCCTGATGGTGATCGACGAGTCCCATGTCGCGCTGCCTCAGGTGGGGGGGATGTTTCGAGGGGACCAAGCCCGAAAGGGGACTCTGGTCGATCATGGGTTCCGTCTCCCGAGCGCGATGGACAACCGACCCTTGAGATTTGAGGAGTTCGAGGAGCGGGTAGGCCAGGTCGTCTACATGAGCGCGACCCCAGGTGAGTACGAGCTAGAGGCCGCCGACGGAGCGGTCATCGAGCTGATTAACCGCCCCACGGGCCTCATCGATCCACAGGTTGAGATTCGCCCGGTGGCGACTCAGGTCGATGACCTCCTCGAGGCGATTCGCGAGCGCGTCGCGAAAGGGCAGCGTGTCCTGGTCACGACCCTCACCAAGCGCATGTCAGAGGATCTGACCGAGTACTACCGAGAGCTCGGCGTTCAAGTGCGATATCTGCACTCGGACATCGACACGTTAGAGCGGGTTCAGCTCCTGGCGGATCTGCGCCGCGGGGTCTTCGATGTCTTGGTCGGGATCAACCTGCTTCGAGAGGGGCTGGACCTCCCGGAAGTCGGGCTTGTCGCGATCCTTGATGCCGACAAGGAGGGCTTTTTGCGCTCCGCCCGCAGCCTCATTCAGACCATCGGCCGCGCTGCCCGCCACTTGGAGGGCTCGGTGATCCTCTACGCCGATCGGATCACGCGATCGATGAAGCAGGCGATCGATGAGACGGAGCGTCGACGTGGCATTCAGCTGGCGTTTAATGCGGAGCACGGGATCACGCCACGCTCTGTCATTCGTTCGGACGCTGGCGTGATGCACCAACACACGGCGGATGTGGCGACAGCCCCTGTACAGCAGCTCGCTGAGGCGCAGTCTCCGGCGCAGCTCAACGAAGAGATCGCCAGACTGCGCCTTGAGATGACCGCCGCGGCGAAGGCGCTTGAGTTTGAACGTGCCGCGGAATTGAGAGACCAGTTGCGCGCTTATGAGGCAGCTCACTTAGGGCTCGCGACCGGATGAGCGGAGGCAGGCTGAAGGGCTAGTCAAAGCATTTCAGGCGAATTGCCTTGATATGGGTTGTGATAATCGTTATCACTGAAGTCAGTGAGGTGTGACCCTGATGATTGTGTGCCTTTGCCACGGTGTGAGTGATCGCGTGATTGACGATGCCATCAATGATGGCTGTTCGTCGGTTGGCCAGGTCGGTAGCAACTGTAAAGCGGGCACGGATTGTGGGGCATGTCGCTCGGAGATCCGAGACCGGTTGCGCAACGCAGAGCATGACCGAGGGTCAAGGTCTACTTCAGGACTCTTTCCTGTGGTGAGCGTGTTATAAGGCGCAGCGCTTCGCATCGCGACGAGGCCTTAACCGCTTTAGGAGGACCACGTGAAGCCAGCGAGCCCTGACATCGTCAAGAGATTGAACGAGGTGTTGACCCTCGAGTTGACCGCTATCAACCAGTACTTCTTGCACGCAGAGATGTGCGGAGACTGGGGATTCACCAAGCTGTACAAGGTGATTCGCGCAGAGTCGATCGACGAGATGAAGCACGCGGAGAAGCTGATCGAGCGCATCCTCTTCTTGGAGGGGCTCCCGAATGTGCAGCGCCTCGGCAAGATCACGATTGGCGAGACGGTCAAGGAGCAGCTAGAGCTCGACTTGGCCCTCGAGGAGCGGGCCATCCCGGTGCTCAACGCTGGTATCAAGCAGTGCCGTGATGAGGGGGATAACGGAACCCGAGCTCTCTTTGAGGAGATCTTGGTCGACGAGGAGCGCCATGTGGATTGGTTGGAGTCTCAGCTCGAGATCATCCGGCAGATCGGGATTGAGAACTACCTCGCTCAGCAAGTCGAGCAGGGCAACCCGTAACGCCGTGTGCTCTGCAGCTGCAGCACCTTGATCACGTCAGCTCGCGCCAGACCTCGTGGTTGGTCTCGAACGTCCGCTTCTTCGCGTAGTACCACGCGTAGTAGATGCCGAGGGTGAGCTGCGTGAGCAGCAGGCCGACTAGGTTCAGCACGAAGTAGTCGAGGCCAGCACCGGTGAAGTCGTTCTGGAACCATCGGTCGCGGTAGTACATGCGGGTGTGCCGGTTCATGAACCGCGTCATGTTCACCACGGCCCAGGGGACGTAGATGAACAAGGTCACACAGCATAAGAGCCACTGGACAAGGGCGTAGGGGAGCAGGCTGCCGCCTGTCGCAGTGAACTGGCACCCTCCGACGTGCTCGCCGTTCTCAAAGATGTGGATCTGCTCAACGACCTTCGCGCGGACTTTGCAGTATGCCCAAGCGCCGTAGATTCCGAAGGTCACCATCGTCAACAGGTAGTTGACCAGCAGCAGGGGCAGGAGTTGTCCACCGGTCATGTTGAACTGCGCTTGGTAGACAGTGCCGTCCTCGGCGACTGCGTCAGAGCGCTCTAGGAACCAGCGCGCCATGTCGCAGATGAACCAGGCGCCATAGATCCCGAAGGTCACGAGGGTGAGCAAGTAGCCCACGATAAATTTCACGAAGAGGGCACCGCCTTCGCCGTGGAAACGCGCGTAGACCCAGCCGCCTTGAGTGGGGCCAAATACGGTGCGGGAGGCGAGGTACTTCATCCCCTTGCAGATGAACCATGGGGTGTAGATCCCGAAGGTCACGACGGTGAGCAGGGCGTGCAGGAAGAAGAGCTTGAAGATCTCTCCGCCTTCTCCTTGGAAGTTTGGTCGTCGTTCGCCGATAACGACGACGTCCTGCCCTGAAGCAGCGATTGGCGGCTGATCCAGCACTGTGTCGGGGTCCGTCTGAGCGGCCGATTTAGCTTCGGATTGAGGGGCGGATTGAGGGGACTGTGCGGTTGCCGGTTGGGGAGCAGGTTCGTCGGCCCAATCCCCTGGCGTCGTGGGTGTGGGGGCTGCGTCGCGCCAATCGACGACAGCGTCGGGCGTCGACGGTGCGTCATCGTCCATCGCGGTCATCCAAGCCGTCGCTTCCTCTTCCTCGTCGTCTTCTTC
>JBMYRH010000002.1:132573-216495 GCA_049602155.1 Myxococcota bacterium
GACCGGCTCAGGGGCCTGCACGACCGGCTCAGGGGCCTGCACGACCGGCTCAGGGGCCTGCACGACCGGCTCAGGGCTGAGATCTTCCATGCCGAGGTCGGCCGCGGAGATGAAGGCAGTGGCTTCTTCGTCGTCTCCTTCTTCCACCTCTGGCTCTGCCACCGGGGCTGGCTCAGGGTGGTGAATGGCTTTGACCGTGAACTTGGTCCGCCCGATCTGGAATGTCTCACCGACTGCGACCTGGAAGGGGTCACGGACGATGCTGCCGCCCCACACGATGCCGTTGGTGCTGCCGAGATCGCGGACCTCTACAGCGTCTCCTTGGAGTTGAAGCTCCGCGTGTCGCCCAGAGGCTCCCGCGTCGTCGATGATGATCTCGCCCTTTCGGCGGCCAATGATGACGCCCTCGGGCTGGAGTGTGCGAGAGCTGCTCTCGCCTGTTGCGGAGAGGATCTCGAGAACATAGTGGCTTTCACCCATCGCTGTGGCCTCCATTCGGTCGAAGGAGTTTAACGCTCACGCGTGGCTGTGCAAGCCCGCCCCATGTGCGCATTCGGAGGACGCAGCCGTTCGGGCCCGACGGGCTGATGCGCGATGCGCGCAGTCCATTGAGCACACTAGATGTTCAGGGCCTCTTTGAGGGCCGTGATAAAGATTGCATGCTCTTCTGGGAAACGGACTGCGAGACGATACATCGTGAAGGGAGGGGCGTCGTACTTGGCCGAGATCTCTTTGACGAAGATGCCCTTATCCAACATGGACGCGTTCAGATCGACGGGCTCATGGAGACGAATGCTCACGAAGTTACCGCCGCCCTCTCTGACCTCCTTGAGGGGCAATTCCTTGAGCTGCGCCGTGAAGTTGGCCCGATCGCGCTTGGTGAGCGTGAAGGACTCGGCGAGCGCACGACGATGCTTGAGGAGGATCTCGTAGATAAACTCAGCGATCGAGTTCATGTTCCAGATGGGGAGCTCAGCCATCACTCCAGCGATGAACTCGGCGTCATGCGAGTAGACGAATCCTAAGCGCACCCCGGGGACACCTAGGAGCTTACTGAGGCTCTTAATGACGATCACGTTCGCGAGAGGGCGCTCCTCTAAGAGCGTCATGATGGGCTGCTCGTCGGTGAAGTCGATGAAGGACTCGTCGACGATGACCGTCTGGGCGGGGTGCGCTTCAGCGTAGCGATAGATGGCCGTGCTCTCGATGATAGTCCCAGTCGGGTTGTTGGGGTTGACGACGACGAGCCCGTCGAGCCCCTCACCATCAGGCAGGACGCCGTCATCGTAGAGCTCGGCGTCCGGGAAGGAGCGCGCGTATTCACCGAAGGTTGGCTTTGGTACCGCGAAGCGTTGACCTTCGAAGAGTCGCCGCAGCGCAGGGTAGATCTGTGCTGCACCATTGAGCGCGACGATGCGCTCAGGGGCGACGCGGGTGAAGTAGGCGCATTTGCGGTTCAGGATTTGCTGTTTGGACCCATAGTTGTAGAGCAGCGAGTCAAGGCATGTGCGTATCTCCGACATCATCGCCGGGGTCGGGAAGTACATGTTTCGTAGAAAGCAGAAGTCGAGGATGTCGAAATTCCAGTAGCCTCCCTGGGCATACGAGAGCATGTCTTGACGGGCCTCCGGGCAGAACTTGAAACGCGCGCCCTCAAGGTCGTTCGCGTCGTCTATCTCTGACCAGCGCTCACCTTCGAGGACCTCCGCATGGACGCGGGCGCTCCGCATGTAGATGAGCATGCCCAAGATGAGCTCGTAGTAGCAGTTCTGATCGATGGACTTGGCGTACACCTCGAGCAGTGGCTTAAAGGTCTCCTCAAAGAAGGCCGCACTGAACTTGTACATGTTCAGCGTCTTGTAAGCCGAGCTGAGGTCGAAGCTGGAGCCTTGCAGGTGCGGCGGTACCACGCTCGTCACGATCCCGTCCTCGACGGTGACGACCGTGCCATCAAGGCCGGTCCGCCAGCGATCCACGAGGGCGACATTCGGGTGGGGGGAGCGCACGAGCCGGGTGAGGACGGCGGGCTCGAAGACCAGGTCGCACTCGATAAGCAGCAGATCTTGGTCGAATTCCATGACGCTGGCTGCCAGGGCTAGCGAGTGGACGTTGTTCGTGGTCCGGAAGGCTTCATTATGGACGTAGACACGCTCCATCGACGGGTAGCGCTCATCGAGGAACCCGCGAATGTCATCGTCTCGGTACCCGGTGACGATGACGAGGCGGTTGACGCCATGCTCACGGAGACCGTCAACCATGCGCTCTAGGAGTGTGCGGTCTCCGATATCGAGCATCGTCTTGTGTCGATTGTCTGTGAGGGGCCGCATTCGGTTTCCGAAGCCCGCCGCCAGGATCACTGCCTGCATCGATACCTCTCGCTTAGAAGGCGCGAAGTCTACCGAGTCGACCGGCGGGCGCAAGCCAATCTCGCCCCCTTGGGGAGAGGGGCCTTTGGCGCCGTCTCCTCGTCTTCGTTATGGTGCACCAATGGGAGCCGCTCTCGAACGTTATCAATCTGCCGTCGGCGCATGCGGTGCGTTGATGCTCGGCCTGAGTAGCTTGAGCGCCGGCTGTGATTCGGGCGCGCCCGATGACCTAGAGGGTGCGGACGTCATCATCGAGGTGTCGGATACGCACCCTTGCCCGGAGATCGCCCTCATCGACGGCGAGTCACAGCTTTGGGAAGACCTGATTTCGTCGCAGGAGCCAGCCCCGATTCCGTTGTTGATACCCCTCGAGGAGGGGCTGAATGCTCAGGTCTCTCAGGCGAACGCACAGGGGCCGACGCACCAGGGCACCGTCGCTTATGCGTGGGACTTTGTGGTTGCAGAGGGCACACCTGTGGTGGCGTCCGCGCCCGGCGTGGTGGTTTGGGTGCGCGATGACTCCAGCGCGTACGCCGAAGGGGGCGAGGCGCTTGAGGACGCGAATTGGATCGTCGTCGATCACGGAGCTGGGCTCTTCTCATCGTACGTGCACTTGGCACCAGGCAGCGCCCTCGTGGTGCCAGGCCAACATGTCGAGGCTGGCGAACCCCTGGCTTTGACGGGCCTCTCGGGGCAGCTCACCGGGGCTCATCTCCACATGCAGGTGGAGAACACTTGGAGCGCCTCGCTCCCGGCCGCCTTCATCGAGGTTGATGCGCCGAGAGACTGCGCTTGGAACCCAGAGACGGGGACGACTGTCGCGCGTGCGCCAGACATCGCGCCTCACTTGGTCTGGCGGGGGGAGGCCAGCGAGCTCCCTCCCGACGCGTTCGCGAGCTATGGCGTCCCAGAGCTGCGAGGGGTGAAGGCTCGATTAATGTCCCGCTCGGCCCCTGTCGCGCTCTCGGGACGGGTCGATGCGGGATACGCAGACGCATGGTTTTTGCTCTTGCCCGAGACAGGAGGAGATGCGGTGTTTTGGCTGCATATGCCCGTAGAACAAGGGCACATTGAGGGCGCCTTAGACCTGAGCGAGGTGCCTGTGGGGCGCTACGGTTGGGCGGTCGTCGCTGTCGCAGAGGGCGAGTCGCCGAGTGTCCCCGCGTCTGTGCGGTTGAGCCTGATCGATTGAGGCGCCCCGAGGGTTCGCTAGGTATCCTGACCCAAGAAGTCGTCCACGAATGCGCGGAGGCGTCGCGGGAGGTCGGGTGAGGCGAGCGGCGTACCGTGGAGAGGGATGAGCACGGCAGGCCGGTCTTCGCGGATACGCTCGAAGATCCACGACCTCAGCAGCCCCCTCTCTTCGATACCGGTCATCTTGTGCCACATCGGGATACGCAGCCCAGGGCCGAGACCACGGATCGCGTAGCGCCACCCTGCAATCCCAGGTGGGATGTTCTGATAATTTACGAGGGTGTCCGCCACGATCCACGCCATGCCCCGGCGTGTCTGCACGCGCATCCATATCTCGCCATTCTTGAGTCCCTCTGGGACCAAGAGCTGAACGAGCTCCGGGACTTGGGTGCGCAGGGACTCCCAGGGAGTCTCGAACTTCAAACCAGTGGCTTTGATGAGGGTCTCATGGGCGGACTTTGCAGCGATGTACTTGGCGCCTGGGCACTTCGAACCAAACTCCTTCAACCCGTCATGCCACGCTGTGCTGGGAACGAGGATATGGGAGACTCGGCCCATCTTGCGGAGCTCGGCGATGTGTCGGGTCGTCAGCTGAGCCGTTGGCCCGATGACCAAAAGTGACTTGTCGCGGAGCCGGAGAGACAGGGTGTGCGCTGGAAGCCCGCTGGGCATCCAGGAATCGATTTGCCACAGGCCAACTTCAGGGGCTAGAGGTTGCCATGTGCCAACTTGCCTGGGAGCAGGTGCCATACTTCACGCGTGGTTTGAAGGGGTAAGTCAGTGATCGCATAGGGGGGAGTTCTTGTCCAACCCTCCCGCATAGGTCGCGAGTCGGTGCATATCCAACTCACCCGTGCAGGGCGCGAGTCGGTGCATCAGATTGTTGTTGAGCTCCTCGTACCCTAGACTTTGGGTCATCTGCATCAGGCCGTTCGAGGAGTACACCGGTGCGCATTTGTCTGCAGTGTGGCTCCAAGATGGAGGCGTCGGTGTGCCCCGAGGATGGGGCGCAGACGATGGACCTTGCGCAGTACGTGTCGATCCATGATGACCCCTTCGTCGGCCAGGTGTTTGAGGAGCGCTATCGGATCGATGGGGTCTTGGGTAAGGGAGGCTTCGGCGCTGTGTATCGCGGCGAACAGCTGGCCGTGGGACGGCCGGTCGCCATTAAGTTGCTTCACGCACATCATGCCGATGATCCGAAGGAGATTACGCGCTTTCAGCGCGAGGCTCGGGCCATCGCCGCGCTGCGTCACCCCAACATCGTGCAGGTCCATGACTTTGGTCAGACCAAGGACGGGTTCCTGTACCTCGTGATGGAGTACCTGGAAGGCCGGACCCTCAAGGACATCATTCGTGATGAAGCGCCGCTGCAGCCCGAGCGCCTGATCGACTACCTCGTCCAGATCTTGGATGGCTTGGCAGAGGCGCATTCACGGGGTGTGATTCATCGAGACCTTAAGCCTGAGAATGTCTTCTGTGCGTCGATTGGTCGCCGAAGCGATGTGATCAAGCTTCTGGACTTTGGCATCGCCAAGATCATCGACGAGTCCGGCGCGATGATGACGCTGACTGGAAAGGGGATGGCGGTGGGCTCGCCCCGCTATATGTCCCCGGAGCAAGCTCAGGCTGCGCCCGTCAGCGAGCAGACCGACCTGTATATCGTGGGCCTCATCATGTACGAGCTCCTTACGGGGCGTGGGGTGTTTGAGAAGTCGAGCCCGACAGACTATTTGCTCGCCCACATCAAGGAGCCGCTGCCCCCCGTGGCCGTCGATGGGGTGTCGCTGGCCGGTCCACTGGTTGACCTCGTGAGGCAGTGTTTGGCCAAGCGGCCCTCTGAGCGGCCAGAGAGCGCCGAGGCCTTGATGGCTGCGGTGAAAGCGTGCCGTGGTCGCGCGCTGGATCCATCACGCACGCGCACCGGGGCGGTCGACCAAGGCGCAGGGGGCGAGGGGATGCCTACCCCGCCTGGGCAGTTCCGTGCCCCTGACTTGAGTGCGTTTCGGTCCGCGAGCCCGCGGCGCTTGACGCCGACACTCAAGCCTCCATTACCGCCGACGGTGTTGGAGCGCCCGGCGATTCCTGATCCTGAGTCCCGGACCTCGTCGCCCCTCAAGGTCTTCCTATCCGTCTTTCTCTTGGCCCTCGCGCTCGGTGGCGGCGTTGTCATGCTCTGGATCTATGTCCAGGAGCAGGGCGCGTCGTCCAGCGCCTCACGCGCTGACGGACCCCATGAGCTGCACGTCGATGGCGCCTGTGAGACCACGCGCGATTGCGCGGCCTCACAAGCCTGTATCGACGGCCGATGCGAAGCGGCCGATTAATAGGGGCGCGGCGCGCAGGGGCGGCTTTTTAGAGCAACGTCGCCTTCTTGATGTAGTCCAGTTGGGGGAACTCCGCCTTCAAGTAGGCGTTGCCCTCTGACTGCAGACGGCCCTGCGCGGGACCACGACCGCGGGGTGCACCCTCGCCGTAGCCGGTGTGGAGGCTGTCGACGGTGTTCATCCCCTCGACGACCTCACCGATCGGTGGGAAGCCCATGCTGTCCAAGCGCGCGTTGCGGTCGGAGTAGCTGATGAAGAGCTGGGAGGTCCGCGTGTTCGGACCGGCCATGGCGAAGGTCAGCTTGCCCCGTGTGTTGCTCGCCACCTCAGACTTGACCGGGTCGTCCTTGATGCGCTCGGGGCGCCATGCGCTGGCCACCTTGGGGTCGCCGTGGATACCGAACTGAACCATGAAGCCGCTGATGGCTCGGAAGAAAGCGACCTCGCTGAAGAAGCCGACCTTCACCAGGTTGTAGAAGCGGTCGGCGCCGTTGGGGGCCCAAGCGCGGTTGACCTGCACAGTGAAGGCGCCCTTGGTGGTCTCGAACTTCACCTTAAACGTGTCAGGGGCCTTCTCTGTGGCCTTAGAGGGGTCCATGAGGCCTGCAGCGTTCGGGGCTGCTGCTGCCGACTTGACTGCCGGCTTGGCTGCCGGCTTGGCTGCCGGCTTGGCCTCCGCAGTCCCTGCTGCGGGCTTGGCAGCAGGCTTGGCTTCAGTGTTCCCTGCTGCGGGTTTCGCCTCAGCGTTCTCGGCTGCTGCGGTCGTCGGGTTTGCAGAAGGCTTGTCGCACGCACCGGCGACGAGGACGAGTGAGATAGCGGCGATAAGAGCGCGGCTCATATGGAACTCCTCATGATTTTGGGGACGTATTCGTGGCCTCGCGTCGCTAAATAAGGCGCCGTGCGAAGCGGCGCGACCATGCGACAGAAGACGCCCTGACGCAACCTTGTTGCCCTCAGTGCGCGCGCCTGCCGGCAGAGAAGGCTGCCAAATAGAGCACGGCTCCAACGAGGTAGAGCGGTGGGAGGCCAAGTACGAGTGAGAGGTACTCAAGGGCACCGCCTGACATGGCACCGAGGAGGTTGGAGCCGAACAAGAGGTTCGGCTTCTTCGTGCCTCGAAAGCGGGTCGAGAAGACCAGCCCGGCCAGGAAGATCGGAGCATAGAGCACCCCGGCACATATCAGGAGGCGCAGCGGGATGCTCTCGACGTAGAGGGCGCCAGGGGGGAGCAGGTAGCCGACGAACAACATCCCGACGATGCCGACGTAGAGCCACGGTAACGGGGGAGCACCACGGCGCTCCACCACAACGTTCGCGATGAGCACGGCCGCGAGCACGCCACCGAAGGCGACGGCGTTGACCTCCCAGGTCGAGCCGAAGAGCAGCGCGATTTCGGTGACGCTGCGTGTCTCTAGGAGCAAGAACCCCGCACCAAGGAAGAAGAACTCAAGGTTGAGGCGGCGGTCCTTGGCTTCGACCAATGAGAAGGAGAGGAGGCCGAGCAAAATGACCAGCACCATGAAGTAGAGGTAGTGCGTCGGGATCGCGGGCTCTTGCAGATAGAGAAAGGGCCACGAGTCGGTAGAGAGCCATCGGCCGGGGCTCGCTGCCTTGTCCTCGATCACGGTGGGGTCTGGCGGCGCCCAACCTGGGACCCGCGGGACGACCATCAGGTGCCCAAATGGCGGCACGCGCGTCACGAGCGGGGGACGAGAGCCATCGCCATACTCAGCGACCTTCAGCGCGTCGGGCGGGAAGCCACCAGCGAGGGCGATCATGCGGTGAAGCCTGCTGCCCAAGAAGGGACGCACGGAGGCGAAGCTGAGCGCGATATGTCCCCCCGGGTTTAGCCGCTCGAACGCTTCGCTGAGCCCTTGCACGGTGTAGACATAATTGTCGATCCGGAGTGTCGAGAAGCTGGTCATCAAGGTGTGGCTGTCGAGGAAGCCGTAAATGATGGTGTCAAAGGTGTCGGTCGAGCCCTTCAGGAAGGAGCGCGCGTCATCGACGACGAGCGTGACGCGCGGATCCGCGTAGGGTTGCTCGGGGTGCGTGCTACGACCAAGCGCGGCGAGGGCCGGGTCGATCTCTACCGCGGTGACGTGAGTGGCGCCGTTTCGAAGCGCCGCCTGGACGTCGTTGCCGCTCCCTGCTCCGAGGACTAGGACGCGGCCCGGTTTGATGAGCGTATAGGGCGCATCGTAGCGGTCACGCCAGTTGCGCACGAAGTCCACGTCAGCCGCGTCTGGGCTGAGGTCCAGCGCAGTCTGGTGGTAGTCGTTATTGACGCGGACTCGGTAGCCGAGCTGCCTCGGGTTCTCGACGGGCTCGACGCCCTCGGCCATGTTCTCGTCGACCGCAGAGACCTCGATTTTGTAGTAGGGCGACCAGTGGTAGCTGTGGCTCGACGCCAAGACGAGGATCAACGACGCGAGGACCAACATCGCGTTGCCAAACCCTCGCACGCCGCGCCAAGAGGTCATGACAGCCAGACCACCTGCGCCCAAGACAAACCACGCGATTGGCGGGGCCGAGAGGCGTGAGACCAAGGTGAACAGGAGGATGCCTAAGACGCTGCCGCCTAGGTCGTAGCCGTACGCCCGCAATGGAGGGAGCGCAGCGAAGAGGTGCCCAATGCGGTGACCCAAGAGCGTAAAGTGCGCGGCGGTGAGGACGAAGAGGGTCGTAATGACGACGTAGAAGCTGAGCCCCTCGAGGGGGTTCGCCACGGTGTCCCACAGCCATGAATTGAGCGACCACAGCCAGCCGATATTCTCGTCGAGGGCGTGCCAAGGTCCGCCGGCCCAAATGAACTCTGATTCGCCTGGTGGGTTGGCCTGACCCAAGGCGCCGAAGACGAGGGTGCTAAAGGCGAGGGCGAAGAAGGTGACAGGCCACCAGCGGAAGAGGTTGCGCTCGAACCTGGAGAGGATGGCGCCTGTCCCGAGGCCGAGGAAGCTGGCGATCAGGATCATGTTCGTGAAATAGCCGGCGACACGCACGCTGCCAGGGATCCAGCGAATGAACGCCAGCTCCAAGAAGAGCGCACTCAAGCTCAGCAAGAGCAGCTGAAGGAAGGGCTTTCGAGAGCCGAACCAGGTCTCTTTGTCGATCGGTGCTGCGGCGTCGCTGTCCATCGATCGCACGCTAAGCCCAGATGCCCCAGACGGCAAAGAAGCCGTTGTCCTGGCTCGACTGGAATCTCAGGGGGATGAGTGGAGCCTCGGCGCCATGTGGGGCACCATGTCCGAGTGAGTCACCTTCAGACCATCTCATTTCGTCAGGCTGCCCTTGGGGTGGTCGCCTTGGCCGTGCTGATCCACGGGCAGGCCATCGGACATGAGTTCACATGGAACGACGGGACCAACATCCTCGCGAATGAGGCCCTCACTGAGGTCAGCAATATCCCGTCCTTCTTTGTTGAGGCCTGGGGGGCCGACGCGGAGGACGCGACGTACCGGGACAGAAACTCTCAGTATTGGCGACCTGTCCCGATGGCGCTGTGGACCCTAGAGGCCGCTGTGTTTGGCCTCAGCCCAGCGCCCTTTCACGCCGTCAATGTGCTCTTGCATGCCCTGACAGCCCTCTTGCTCCTCCTCTTCGCCTGGCGGCTCATGCCGGCTCCAGGTGCGGGTCGGGTCGGCGTGCTCCTCGGGGTCATCGCTTGGACAGTGCACCCGGTGCACAGCGAGGTCGTTCACGTGGTCAGCTACGGGAGCGATCTTTTGGCGGGCTTGTTCACGATAGCCGGCTTGGCAGTGTGGTTGGGGCCCGAGGGCCGGAGCGCTCGACGCGGTCGTGTGGATCGGACCCTCGTCGTCCCCCTCCTCTTCGCGCTCGGCGTGGGCTCGAAAGAGATGGCCGTGACCCTGCCTGTGCTCCTCGGGGTGCTCGATCTGTGCCTCTTGCCTGTGACAGTCCGGCTCGGTGAGCGGGTAGGGCGGCTCGCCCCTGTGGGGCTCGTCCTGCTGGGCTACTTCGCGCTCCGCGCTGCGTTGCTCGGTGGGGGAGGGCAAGACTTCTACGCCGGGGCCGGCCCTGAGGTCGTCCTCTTCTCGATGTTGGACGTCATCTCGCTCTACGGTCGGCTGCTCATTGTACCTTGGCCGTTGAGTCCATTCTACGATTGGTCGGCGCTTCCGCCTCAAGCCACCTTGTTTGCGGTCGGGCCCTTGATGGGGCTCCTCCTCGTGGTGAGCTGGTGCGCCCTGGGGCTCTGGCTTTGGCGTCGGGAGCGTCGCTTGGCCTTCGCGGTGGTCCTGCCGTTGGTGGTCTGGATCCCCGTGAGTCATATCGTCCCCATCATCATCGCTGCGGCCGATCGCTTTCTCTACGTCGCGGCCGCGGGGCCTCTGCTCTTGGCCGCCCTAGCCTGCGCTCGGAGTACCCACGCCGCTCGGTGGCTGACGATCATGTCTCTCGTGGTCGCGTGCCACGCAGGTGTGACCCTTGTCCGCGGTGTGGACTGGCGTGATGACCGCACGATCCTCGAGGCGACGGTCCGTGACTGGCCGACGTCATTCAACGCTTGGTATGGCCTTGCAGCCCTGCATGCACGCGAGGGGCGCACGCAGGAGGCACAGGCGATCTGGACACGCATCGGCGTCGCGCCGAGCGGGGCTCAGGGCTCGGTCTCGGAGTGAGTCACTTCTGCCTTTCGCCGAAGTGGGCGGACGATCCCCACCCATCCTCCGAAGATCGAGACCGCCAGCCCTCCGTAGGGCACCACGGGGGCCCCGACTGAGGAGACGAAGATAAAGAAGGCCATCCCTAGGACCGTCAACATGACGCCCAAAATCGCGAGCGGGAGATCGAACCATCGGCGGGTTCGCCATGCATGCCGGAGACCGCCGCTCATTGCTCATATCCGCGGCGCATGATGTCTCCAAAGGCGCTCATATAGTCGGACTGGTCTGCTCGGATTCGCCAATCGGATGGGAGATGGCGCCACGCGACCCGACCTTGACGGTCCAAGATGAAGCTCGCGGGTCGCGCCGTCGCCGCCCCCAGCGTCGTGTCGCGTAAGCCATAGCGGCTGATCACAACTTCATCCGGGTCAGAGATGTAGGTCAGCCCGGACTCCATCTGCTCCTCCCGGAAGGGGATATTGTCCCAAGCGTCCGTCGAGATGGCGAAGACCTTCCCGCCGAATGATCTGATTTCATGACTGATTCGCCTGAGTCCCCCAAGCTCGCGTGTGCAGAACGGTCACCACTGACCTCGGTAGAAGACAAGCAGGACTGGGGAGCCGATGTGGTCCGCTAGGGCGTAGGTGCGCCCCTCTGGATCGGTCACCGAGAAATCGGGCGGTGTGTCCCCGATTTGCGGAGCCTCGCTTGCGGCGGGGAGGGTCTGAGAGAAGGCGTAGACGTAGGTTCCATACGCCGTGAAGCCAAGCACAGCAGCGAGTGTTCCGATGAGGAGCACGTGTCGGAGCTCTTCAACGAAGGCTGAACGTCGCTCGGTCAACACCATGATGACCGCGCAGATCACCACACAGCTTCCGAGCACCGCCGTGATGGGGCCT
Organism: Myxococcota bacterium; assembly: GCA_049602155.1. Lineage (GTDB taxonomy): Bacteria > Myxococcota_A > UBA9042 > PHBI01 > JBMYRH01 > JBMYRH01. Next base: position 143,991 of record JBMYRH010000002.1, read on the forward strand.
GGCTGCTCTACGAGCTCACCTAGGGCGGGAAACATGGGCATCTGGAAGTAAAGGAAGAGCCCCATCGTCGCCAGAAAGCATGCGCCGCACCAAGTCCAGAGCAGGAGTCGATCGATCCCATTGACCTTTGGCTCATCCTCGTTCAATCCGGCTCCCACCGCTCGATGCGTGACCCTGTAACTCTAGCATGTTCGCTCTGTTACAGGCCAGCCACGCACGAGTCCTTAGGGGCGGTCTTTGATCAGGAGAGGGGCGCTTTTACGGGGATTGAGGTCGGGTTTTCACGACGGGGTGTGTAGGCTGAGGGGCATGAGTGATGTGACGACGGAGACGGCTTGGATTGAGGTCCGACTGCATGTCCCCCTGGACGGACCCGCAGAGATCTACCTCGCGAGCCTTGAGGCGGTGTGCTTGGAGTTAAGCCCCGGTGGCTTCGTCGTGGAGGGGGAAGATGCACCGCCTGGGGATCACCCTCCCCCCGCACCAGGGACCGTGCGTGTCCTCCTCTATGTCGAAGAGGAGCAGGTCTCTGCGGCCCGTGCGCGGCTTGATGCGGCCCTCGTCGATTATCCGGGTGCGACGCTCTCCTCGCGACCGCTGGATCCCGATTGGCGAGAGCGGTGGAAGCGCTGGTTTAAGGGCTTCACGGTCTCCCCACGCCTGGGTGTACGTCCTCCGTGGGAGGGCGACCCCGAGGGGATGGTTGAGGGCGCTGTGGTCGTGGTCATCGAGCCAGGTATGGCCTTCGGGACCGGGCAGCACGAGACGACCCACTTGTGTCTGTCCGCGCTGGACGCGTTGGCTGATGAGGCCGAGAGGCCGATGCGCATCCTGGACGTGGGGTGTGGCACGGGGATCCTCGCGATCGCTGCGGCGCGCTTGTGGGAACCGGAGGTCGTCGGGATTGATGTCGACGAAGCGGCGCTCCGCTGCGCCGTCGACAACTTGGCCCCCAATGGCGTCGATCGGCTGGTCACGTTGAGCCCGACGCCCCTCGCTGACATCGAGGCGCGTTACCCTCTGGTCATCGCGAACATCATCGCGCCGGTGCTCCTGGCGCTGGCGGACGAGCTCGTCGCTCATGTCACGCCGGGCGGTACGCTGTGGTTGAGCGGCCTCCTGGAGACCCAAGTGACCGAGGTCACGATGCGCTATCAGGCGCTTGGTGCGAGGGTGATCGACTCCGCGCAGCGTGGGGAGTGGGTGCGCCTGCGTTTGGAGGTCCCCGAGTGACCCGCGTGAGGGTCGACCGGGTCCTTCGAGTGACCGAACGTGTGTGCCTCGAAGACTCTGTGCGTCACCACGTGGTGGTCGTGCTGCGTCGAAAGAGCGGTGACCAGCTGACAGTCGTGGATGCAGCGGGCGTCTCTTGGGTATCTCGCATTGTCGGGGTGGAGCCTCTGGAGCTTGAGATCCTCGTCCAGGATACGTCGCCCTCTGCGAACCCAGAGGGGAAGCTGGAGGTCTGGGTCCCCCTCTTGAAGGGGGGCAAGACCGATGACCTGGTGCGGCAGCTGACCGAGCTCGGTGCCAGCGCGGTGTACTGCTACGTCGCCTCTCGCTCTGTGGCGCGCCTTGAGCCATCGAAGATCGACAGGCGCGTGGCGCGCTGGGAGACCATCGCCTCTGAGGCCACCCGGCAGTGTGGTCGCACTGATGTACCGAGCGTGCACTACGCGCGCACGCTCCCCACCTCCGGACCAGGGGTCTACCTTTGGGAGGCAGAAGGGCCACCGGCGGCGATGGCGCTGTCCGAGGGGGTGCGTGATGGCGCCTTGGCGCTCCTCATCGGACCCGAGGGGGGGCTGAGCGTCGAGGACGCGAGCCAACTTGACCAAGCTGGGTGGTCGCCAGCCTCCCTTGGTGCGCGCGTACTCCGCGCCGAGACGGCCGTCTTGGCGGGCGCGACCTTAGCCATGGTGGCCCTCAACGAGCGCGGCTACGCAGCCTTGGTCTGATCGAACGTCCGGTCGAGTCGTCGACCCCAAAGCACGACGGTCATGAAGAGCACGTTCATGGGGATGACAGCCGTAAGGATGTACCACCAGAAGGCCTGCGGGAAGAATGGTGACGCGACGATCGCTAACAGGATCAGGACGTTATGACTGGTGGGTCCGAGGAAGCTCGCGGCGCGTAAGAACCCCTCGCAGCTCTGCTGGAATAAGATCCGCTCGGCGTTATCGACGATCTCTGGCGAGGTCTCGGCGGTGGCCTCCTTATCGAGGTTCTTCTGAAAGCGGCAGTAGAAGACGTAGATAGCCAAGAAGGTCTTCACAAAGAGGTTGTCGAACTCTCTCACCTCTTGCTTGAGCTCATCCAAGCTGTTGTGGCTGCTCTGCTCCGTTCGGAGATGCGCGAGGAACCACTGCTTTCGGTAGTCGAAGATCCCGGCGTGCAGGATCATTGAGAAGCCTGCGAGCAAGATCCATGCAAAGAGCCCCCACCCATCCAGGGTGTGGTTACGGAAGAGGACCCCCTCGCTGGCGAGCTGTGTCCACATACCCAAGTGGAGCGCGATCGCGACAGCGTAATCGGACGCGCCATCGAGCAACCGTCCAAAGTGGCTCCCGCCGCTGCGCGCGCGCGCGAGTTGACCGTCTGCGCAGTCGAGCACCATGCACGCAAGGAGCCCCGCAGCGGCCCACCCCGCGGCGGCGGCTGTCCCCTGCGCGATGAGGACCCCTGCGAGGATCCCGAGGACCGCACCCATCGCCGTGACCTGATTGGCAGAGACGGCGGTAGGGATGAGCACTTGAACGACTCGACCCGCGAGAGGGCGCGTGACCAACAGATCAAACATCTCCTCAGTGAGGCTATGCTTGATGGTCATCGCCTCGTCGTTGACGCCGTCTGCTTTTGGTTCCTGGGGCATGTTGCTTCGAAAAGCCTGTCTTTCAAGTTGGTTGGCGCGCTCCCGGGTCGGCGAATAGCGCGCTGAATGGCGTTCACCTGTGACGGCGAACGAGCGCTCTCTAACGCTCTAGGGGCCGGGTCGTCAATTCCTGACGCCCGCCGCGCGAGGGACTCACCGAGCAGATGTTCGGCCAGTCCCACGCTTCGATTGGTCTCTCCTTTGGCTACGAAGGTGCCAGGAACCGGGGAAACCCTTCGACAGACTGGATCGTTCTGCTATGGTCCGCGCCGCTTCTCACGGCATTCCTTATCGCCGAGGCTTCTCGATGCTGAACTGGCTGAAGAAGGTTGTTGGGACATCCAACGACCGCTACATCAAAACCCTGCATCCACTCGTCTCTCGTATTCATGAACTCGAGGCCAAGACCTCGAAGTTCACCGATGATCAGCTGCGTGGGAAAACCGCAGAATTCCGAGAGAAGATCGACCGCGGAGCGTCGCTCGATGAGCTGCTCCCTTCGGCGTTCGCGACGGTCCGTGAGGCGGGCAAGCGCGTCCTCGGGATGCGGCACTATGATGTCCAGATGATCGGGGGGATCACCCTCCACAATGGCTGCATCGCTGAGATGAAGACCGGAGAGGGCAAGACCTTGGTCGCGACCCTGCCGGTCTACTTGAACGCGCTCTCCGGCAAGGGGGCGCACGTCGTCACGGTCAACGATTACCTGGCACAACGTGACTGCGAGTGGATGAGTCAGCTCTACAACTGGATGGGGCTCTCAACAGGCGTCATCATCAACGATCTGGCGACGACGGAGCGGAAGCGCTCTTACGCAGCGGACATCACGTACGGCACGAACAACGAGTTCGGCTTCGATTACCTGCGCGACAACATGAAGTTCTCGCTGGACCGTCGCGTTCAGCGCCACCCGAACTTCGCCATCGTCGACGAGGTGGACTCCATCCTCATCGATGAGTCACGGACGCCGCTTATCATCAGTGGTCCTGCTGCGAAGTCCTCTGATTGGTACTACAAGATCAACGCGGTCATCCCCTTCCTGAAGCGCGAGGAGGACTTCCTCGTCGAAGAGAAGAGCCACTCGTGCACGCTGACGGATTCAGGGGTCGATAAGGTCGAGGGCCGCCTCAACCTCGATAACCTCTACGAAGTGGAGAACATCGAGGTCCTCCATCACGTTCACCAGGCGCTCAAAGCACACACGCTCTTTAAGAAGGACAGCAACTACGTCGTCGAGCAGGGCAAAGTGGTCATCGTCGATGAGTTCACTGGCCGTAAGATGCCCGGTCGTCGGTGGTCTGACGGGTTGCATCAGGCGATCGAGGCCAAAGAGGGCGTCCGGATTGAGCAAGAGAACGAGACTCTCGCGACGATCACGTTCCAGAATTTCTTTCGCCTCTACGACAAACTCGCAGGGATGACTGGTACGGCGGACACCGAGGCCGCGGAATTTGCAGACATCTACAAGCTCGAGACCCGGGTGATCCCGACCAACAAGCCAGTGGTCCGAAATGACGAGAACGACCTCGTCTACAAGAGTGAGCAAGAGAAGTGGTACGCCGTCGCCGACGAGATCGCCGAGGCGAATGCCATCGGACAGCCGGTGCTGGTCGGCACCACGAGCGTTGAGAAGTCGGAGTACCTCGCGAGCATCCTTCAGAAGAAGGGCGTGACTCACTCGGTCCTGAACGCGAAGTTCCACGCCTTGGAGGCTGATATTGTCGCCTCTGCGGGTCGAAAGGGCGCGGTCACCATCGCTACGAACATGGCGGGGCGTGGTACCGACATCGTCTTGGGCGGCAACGCGGAGCACATGGCGAGCCGCGCCTCAGACGCGACGTCTGGGCCTGAGTTTGAGGCCAAGCGCCGTGAGTTCGAGATCCAGTGCAAAGCCGAGCGGGAGGAGGTCCTCAACGCCGGTGGTCTCTACATCATCGGCACAGAGCGACACGAGAGCCGCCGGGTCGACAATCAGCTCCGCGGTCGCGCGGGGCGTCAGGGGGATAAGGGCCGCAGCCGGTTCTTCATCTGCTTGGATGACGATCTGATGCGCATCTTCGGCTCGGACCGGATCAAGAAGGTGATGGAGACCTTGCGGATGCCCGATGGTGAGCCCATCGAGCACCCTTGGATCAACAAGGCTGTCGAGAACGCTCAGACCAAGATTGAGAGCCGCAACTTCGACATTCGAAAGAACCTGCTCGAGTACGATGACGTGATGAACCTGCAGCGCAAGGCGCTGTATGGGCTGCGCGATGAGATCCTCACGGGGACTGGCGTCGACGAGAAGGTCACCGAAGCGATTGAGGATGTGGTCGAGAAGTACACCGACGATCACTTCCCGAAGGGCATGCATTTCGAAGACTTTGACGTCGATGCTTGGAAGGCGGCCGTCGAGAACCACTTTGCGTTTGAGCTCGATCTCTCGTCCATCGACGGAGGCGGCTTTGTCGCTTATCGGGACGTGGCGTTTGAGCAGGCGAAGGCCTTCTACAGCAGCCGAGAAGGGCAAATCCGCGAGGCGCTCCAGAGCGCCGCAGAGGCTCAAGGCTCGCCGATCACCCCGGAGGTCGCGACGGAGCGCTGGCGCTTCTTTGAACGTGAGGCGTATCTGCGGGGTATCGATAAGCTCTGGAAGCATCACTTGAAGGTGATGGAGTCGCTCCGTGAGGGCGTGAACCTCGAGGCTTACGCGCAGAAGGATCCGAAGCTCGTCTACAAGAAGCAGGGCTATGAGCTCTTTGAGATGATGGTCGAGAAGATCAAGGAGAACGTCACGGAGACGCTCTTCCGTGCACAAGGACCGACGCAAGCTGAGATCGAGACCATGCGTCAGAAGCGCCTCGAAGAAGAGCAGAAGCTGATGCTTGGGCGCGGACAGCTGGAGGGCTCGAAGAGCGCAGAGGCCCCCAAGCGAGTGGTTCACCAGGGCGGGACCTTTAAGCGCGCGACCGTCAAGGTGGGGCGCAATGAGCCCTGCCCATGTGGCAGCGGAAAGAAGTTCAAGTCTTGCCATAACGGCCGTGAGGATGAGCTCGCTGCCCTGCTGGCTCAGAAGCAGTCTCCGGCCTAGAGTTCCGCCATGGAGATGTACCAAGACCTCGAGTCCCTCCCTAAGACGCCGATTGAGCCGGTCGCGACCATTGGCAATTTCGATGGTGTCCACCGTGGACATCAAGCGATCCTGGCGAAGCTCAAGGAAGAGGGGGCCCGTATCGGCGCCCCTACGATGGTCATCACTTTTCATCCCCATCCGCGTCAGGTCTTACGCCCCGAGGCTGAATTTCACGCCATCATGTCGCTCAGAGAGCGTATGCGAAGGTTGTGGGATCTTGGGATCGATCATGCGCTAGTGTTGCGCTTTGATGAAGACCTTGCGGAGCTCACGGCGACCGAGTTTGTCGAGGAGATCCTCTGGGATGCGCTTCGCGTCCGCGCGATGTACGTCGGTCGAGACATGGCGGTCGGGCATAACCGCGAAGGGGACATTCGGTTCCTCGCTTCGCAAGGCCGTCGCCTGGGGTTCACCGTCGGACCCATTGAGCCGGTTTACTCCGACCAGAAGGTCATCTCGTCCAGCCGCATTCGGGGGCTGATCCTCGAGGGGCGGATGAAAGAGGCGACCCGTCTGCTCGGTCGACCGCATCGCGTAGCGGGGACCGTCGTCGAGGGAGATAAGCGGGGCCGTGACCTGGGGTTCCCCACCGCGAACGTGAAGTTCGATGGCGCGATGTTGCCCCCCCATGGGGTCTACGCTGCGTGGGTGACCGGTCCAGACGCAGTGCGCCGCCGAGGGGTCGTGAACATCGGGGTGAGGCCAACCTTCAAGGAGGGAGATCCTCCCATCGTAGAGGTCCACCTCCTCGAGTTTGAGGCTGATCTCTATGGGCAACACCTCTGCGTGGAGTTGGTGGATCACATCCGCCCTGAAGCGCGCTTCGAGGGCCCAGCGCTGTTGAAGCGACAGATCACGCGAGATGTCCTTGAGGCCAAGCGGCTGCTCGCCGGGTGAGTGACGGGGCCTGGCGCTTTGGGCTCTTGGGCCACCCGGTGCAACACAGCCTGTCACCGGTGCTCCATGAGGCCGCGTTGGCGTCAACAGGGCAGTGTGGCACCTACACCCTTGTCGACTGTCTCACAGGCGATCTCGATAGCGCCGTTGAGCGCCTTCGCGAGGGGAACTTTGATGGCCTCAACGTCACGCTCCCTCATAAAGAGGCGCTGGTGCCTTTGGTCGATCATCTTGAGGGCGCGGCCGCAGCGATCGGGGCGATTAATACCGTGCTGTGCACCCCAGACGGGAGGGTGGAGGGGCATAACACCGATGTCTCAGGGCTGATGATGGCGCTTGAGACGCGGTGGCCCGAGACACCATGGAAGTGGCTCCCAGTGACCATCATCGGTGCCGGCGGGGCCGCGCGAGCCGCGGTGCTCGCTGCCGACCGACTTGGTGCCGGGGAGATTCGGATCACGAACCGGACACAAGCGCGCGCCGAGCGCGTCGTCTCTGAGCTGCAAGGGACCTGCCGTGCGCCGCTTATGAGCTGCTCAATGGAGCTGGCTGTGAAGGACGCGGCGCTCGTGGTTCAGGCCACATCCGTGGGGATGAGTTGGCACCCTGGACAGGCTGAGTGGGGGGAGCATCGCGAGCGTGTGACCGAAGCGCTTCGCCGCGCCCGCCCTGGAGCGTCCTGTTTTGACATGGTCTATCGTCCAAGGATGACGGCCTGGATGCAGGGCGCGGCCGCTGCGGGGCACGAGGTTGAAGATGGTCTGGGCATGTTGGTGGCTCAAGCTGCAGCGTCGTTCCTGCTCTGGACTGGCGTCTCCCCTGACCGAGAGGCGATGCGCGCTGCGGTCTCAGGTGCCTTGGGCGAGCGCTCGAAGTAGCGCCCGAGCCTTCACCTCGGTCTCGCGCCACTCTGCTGACGGATCGCTGTCGGCGACGATGCCGCCCCCTGTCTGGTAATAGAGTTGCCCGGCTGCGGCGACGCAGGTGCGGATCAAGATGCTGAAGCTGGCATGCCCATCGGGGCCGATGGCACCAAGGCTGCCGCAGTAAAAGCCTCGCCTTAGCCCCTCAACGGCCTCAATCCACTTCATCGCCGCGATCTTCGGTGCACCGGTGATGCTGCCTCCGGGGAAGAGGGCCAAGAGGATGTCGACCAGATCGACATCTTGACGGGCCACAGCGGTGACATCGCTCACCATGTGGTGCACGGTCGACCAGCTTGAGACCCCAAACAGCTCCTCCACCGAGACGGAGCCAGGGCATGCGACGCGGCCCAGGTCGTTGCGGACCAAGTCGACGATCATCACATGCTCTGCGCGCTCTTTTGTGTCGTTGCTCAGGTCTTGAGCGAGGGCGCTGTCTTCCTGAGGGGTCGCGCCACGGGGTCGGGTCCCTTTGATGGGGTAGCTGTGAATGCGATTATCCGTAGGATCCCACGTCAACAGGCACTCCGGGGAGTTGGAGGCCAGCCAGAGCGCATCATTGAGGGCCCACAGCGCACCGAATGGGGCGGGGTTCGTCTGCCGTAGGCGCTTATAGAGCGCAGGTGCTGCATCACTGGGCATCGCACCGCTGAGTCGCCGCGCAACATTGGCTTGATAAAGGGAGCCGGCCGAGATGCCCTCAAGCACCCGCTCGAGTGCCTGTCGGTGTTCTTGCTGAGTCATCGACGAGTCGAGCGTCAGAGCGGGCAGCTCGTGGGCGGCTGAGTCGCTCTCCTGAGTCAACCAAGCTTCAAGTCGACGTCCAGCGTCGGGATCACCGCAGAGGACAGGGGGAGAGCCCTCGCTCTTGGCCTCGTACCATGCCGGGTAGCGGGCCACGATGACGTCGGGGAGGCTTGGATCGGTGGTCGCAGTCGCGGGGAGCTCTTCCAGGTTCCGTCCGGCGTCATAGGCCAAGAGGACCGCGTAGAGTGCACCGTCGCCTGCCTTTGGCGGGAGCTGTGTGCGTAGCCAGTCCCCGAGCCCTCGGTGAGGCAGCGCATCAACGTGAGCTCGGGCGACGTGGTCGGGTAGTCCCGTCAACCGGTGCACGCCAGACGATGCCTCGGAGCCGCTGTCGAGCCATAGGGCGTACTGTGCTGCGGCCTCAGGGTGCTGAAAGAGTTGTTCAGCGAGATGGCTCGGCGTGGTGAACATACCTGCCTCGAGGTTGGCCCATTGATCCGAGAGGGCCGGCGACGAGGCGCCTAGATTTTGCCCAATTCAGCGTCGAGTTCGGCCTCGATGTCAGCAAACTCTTCCATCGTCTCGACCGACTCGACAGTCGCCTCAGCAGCGGGCAGCGCGGCTGGCGCGGGGGCTACCCCCATCTTAGCCTTCAGGGCGGCCAACGCATCGTCTTGCGCCGCGTCAGAGTTCTCAAGCGCCGAGAACTCTTGGGCCAAGCTGTCTCCCTCGACATCTCCTGAGAGCTCAAGGGCAGCCTCGGCCTCTGCTTCGGTGCGATCCACCCGCTCCTCCATCCGCGCAAAGGTGTCGAACGCACCGTTGTCGGACATGCCGCTCATGGTGTCTTGGATCTTCTTCTGAGCCTCTGCGCGCTTTTGGCGGGCGATCAAGAGGTTCTTCTTTCGTGACGCTTCCTGAATCTTTGAGTTCAAGCGCGTCAGCGCCTCTTTCAGCTGATCAGCAGCGGCCTTCTGAGCCACCCACTGCTCATTGAATTGCTCGGCGAGCGTGTCGTGCTCACTCTTTCGAGCCAAGGCCTGTCGCGCGAGGTCTTCACGGTTCGCTTTGATGGCGGTCATCGCCTTCGCTTCCCACTCGCCGGCCTTCTTGAGCTCGCCCTCGTACTGCTTCTTCAGGCGCTTCTCGTCGGCGATCGCGACCGCAACTTGCTTGCGAGCCTCGATGAATTGCTGCCGCATGTCCCGAATCAGCTGATTCAGGATCTTCTCAGGGTCTTCAGCGCCTGAGATGAGCGCGTTGATGTTTGATTTCACGAGCGTAGAGATGCGCTGCCAGATACTCATGGTGGATCCTCGTCGCTGTGGTTAGGAGGCGGTGTGGTATGCGCGGAGCTGCGCGTAGTGCTGGGTTAGCGCCATCGTTAGGCCGTCGATACCAGCTTGGAACTCATTGAAGTCCAGGTTCTCAGCTTGCAAGGTCTCGGTCGCCACAATGGCGTCGCCCTCAAGCGCGTAGGCGCCCGAGATCATATCGCTCGCGTTCAGGCGAAGCAGCTCTTCGAAGAGCGCAGCGCGCTTCGCCTCATCGTTGGGAGCGTTCATCAACTTCACACGGAAGACGACGATCGGCGGGCTCCAGGTCAAGACGATGTTGTCCAGCTGGTCGTCTTCGTCGTGGATGACCCACATTCCGTCGTCCAGGGCGTTGTACTCCAAGCCGCTACGTACCAAATATTCGTCGATGATCTCTGCACCGTCCATGGGCCACCTCCGGTGGGCCTCGCGCAACAGGTGTTGAAGGCGAGGAGCATTCGAGGTAGCAAGGCCATGCCTTACCGTCAAGGTCACGGAGCGAGGATCCTGTGCGTCGGTTTCTTCTTTTGAGCACTCTCTTATTCCTACCCGCAATGCAGGGGCAGGCATGTGATCTTGAAGTCGAGTTCACAAATGCGCCCCCTGCGGCGACCTGGCTTCAGGCCTCGGAAGCGAGTGATGGGATCGTTGACGTGACGGTGTGGGTCTACGATTTAGAGCAAGAGCCCGTGGACTTGGAGATGACCTGGTCGCTCGATGGCGCAGAGCAAGGGGCGATCACGTTGGCGCCTGGCGGGCACGGTCTCCTCGGCTTGACGACTGTGGACGAGAGCAGCGGATCCGAGGGGCGCCCCAACCCGGATGGGCAACCTCACCTCATCCGATGGTCTCTGCCTGGTCAGGTGACCGAGCAGAGTCGTCTGCAACTGCACATCGTCGCAGATGATCGTGTCTCGACGGTTGGCCCGATGACCTCGACGCCCGCGGAGGGCTTTTTGCCCGCTGATGGGGTCTCGACTGTCGTCGCGCTTAGCGCCCTATAGGCCACCGAGGCTGGCTCTCCGCGAGCTAGAGGGCGAGCTGCTCTCCGACACCGGCTCGGAAGCCGAGGCGCGAGGCGATCTCTGACAGCACTTGTTGGTAGGCCCTGCTGCCCGAGCAGCCCTCGTCGTAGGTGAAGATGGGCTCGCCATCGAGCTGGGCCTGAGCGAGCTTGGTGTTGATTGGCACATAGCTCGTGAGCAACGCCCGGCCGTAGCGCGAACTCAGCGAACCGCTGACAGCCTGGTTGACCTTCGTGTTGCGCGCATCGACCCGGGTCCGCAAGATCCCGAGGACATCGACAGCGTGCCCCATCGTATCGTCCAACGTATCGAGCGCCTCGAAGATGTCATCGACACCCTCCAGAGCCAACACGCTCATATCGCATGGGACAAGACACCAGTCCGCGGCCATCAACGCGTTGACCGTCAAGCTCCCGAGGTTGGGGGGGCAGTCGATGACGATGAGGTCGTAGTGGGTGCGTGCGTTCTTAATCGCCGAGCGGAGCAGGAATTCCTTCCCAATACGGCCCGCCATGACACCCTCCGCGGCTCCGAGGCTCTTGTCGGATGGCGTCATCCACAAGCCCGGCACATCCGTCGAGAGGACGATCTCTTGGATGTCTCGTCGCTTCCCAAGCAGCACCCCGCTGAGGGAGTCGGTCGCGACGCCACGGAGGCGGCTGTGAAGTGCCGATGCGCAATGACCTTGTGCGTCCATATCGATGAGCAGGACCTTGGCATCGTAATAGCGCGCTGCGCCGCTCGCGATGTTGACCGCGGTGGTCGTCTTACCGACGCCCCCTTTGCGGGCACAGACTGCGACGACTTCGGCCTTGCGGCTGCCCTTTGGTCCTCGTGTGTTGTTGCCGACGAGGCGTCGAATCGAGTTGCCTAGAACGCTGGTCATGAGCGACCTCCCGCGGGGGAAAAGTGGGGTCAGCCAAGGCTATGACGCGCCGGCGATGCGTCAATAAAACCGGCCATCGATCTGCGCTACGAGGGCCCTCTGCAGCGACCCGTTGAGTTCCTTGCCCGATCCGATCGGGGTGGTAGACTTCGCCCGGTAAATAGCCCCATCCCCAAGAGCGGCCGAAATTCCGCAAATTCGGGAACACCTGAAGGACCTCCGGCCGTTGCAAGCGGGGGAGTTCGCGGTGCGCGTACCGGCCAGGAAACCATGAACGTACACTCAAAAAGATGCCTCTTTCGGCTCGCGGTCCTCGGGGTCACTCTCCTAGCCGCTGGCTGTGGTGAGAGCGCGACGGACTCTCAGCCCACGCCTCAGACCGCTCAAGAGGCCGTGAAGCCGCCGCCGCCACCCGAACCTCCGCCCGTGACGCGTGACGAGCTCGTGCGTCAGACGGTGTCGTTTTTGAAAGGTTGGGACACGCGAAAGGCGACGTTCATCGAGGCTTACCGGACCGACTTTGAGCGTGCGCTAAGCCGTATGAGCTGGTTCAAGGTGTTGTCGACGCGCGCTTACGAGGCTCGGGGCTTTACCTCACTCATCTTCAGCGATGGCCAGAACCTGAGGCCCGCCGCTCATGAGCTCATCGCTGCGATTGAAGATGTCGATGCCCACGGCCTCAACCCAGAGCCCTACCGCCGAGATGGACTGAAGGAGCTTCTGCAGAAGGTAGCGGACAAGCAACAGGACTACAGCAAGGCGATCGTCGCCCCCGAGGAGGAGCTCCCGGCCAAGATGTGGGCGGTGCTTGAGCGGCTCCACAGCACGCTTGATGCCAACGAGATGGCCATTGATTTAGCGATGGAAGAGGCTCAGTTCGACGACTCGCACATCCCTTTGTTGGATGACGCACGGACGCGCCTGGACAGGCTCTTCCAAGCGAAGGCGAGCCTGAACGATGTGCTCCGTGACCTGGACCTTGGGTTACTCTCGCGTTGGTTCAGGTACGCCTATGACATGCGCTTTTCGATGCGTCTCCATCCCTTCGATGCGGATAAAAACGACGGCGCTGGGGTTGAGCGTGTCGCTGAGGACCTCTTCGCCCTCTTCAGCTCCACAGATTTTGATGCGATGGCGGCTGCTTTGACGGCCCTAGAGCCACAACATCCAGAGTACAGGAAGCTCATGGCAGAGCTCGCCCGGTATCGTCAACTCGCTGCTGAAGGGACCTCGATTGTGCTGCCAAACGCCGCGAAGAAGCTCAAGCTGGGGAGCAAAGGAGAGACGGTCGAGCTCTTAGAGAAGCGACTGATTCAAGAGAGCTACCTCGAGGGCGAGCCGACAGGGGAGTACGACGAGCGCCTCCAAGCGGCGGTGCTCGCCTATCAGGCGACCCACCAGTTCAAGCAGACGGGGCTGATGGATCGCAAAGCCCGGTCATCGATGAACATCCCGATGAGCCGTCGCGCCGAGCAGCTCGCGCGCGGATTGCAGCGTCACCGTGAGAGCGAATTGCACCAAGGGAAGTGGCGCTTCGGCGCCGTCCCCTTGCAGGTGCGCATCAACATCCCTCAATTCGAGGCGACCTTCTTCAAGGATGGCAAGGCAGCGCGCACCCACCGCGTCGTCGTCGGCTCGAACGCGGTTAGCGTCGCTGAAGATACGGGCTACAAAGGCCACTTCAACCGCACGCGACTCTTCAGCCGTCAGATGAGGACTGTCGTCCTTAACCCGACTTGGCGTGTGCCTCCGCGTATCAAGGAGCAGGAGCTCGACCCCAAATTAATGGAGGACCCTGACTTTTACGAGGCCAACAACTACGACGTCGTGATTCACGACGACGGCAGTGAGCATGTGATTCAGCTGGCGGGGCCGAATAATGCGCTCGGCGAGGTGAAGTTCCTCTTCCCGAATGAGTGGTCGATCTACATGCATGACACCCCCAAGAAGCGGCTGTTTAAGCGAGAGCTCCGTGCCTTCAGTCATGGCTGTATGCGTGTCCACGAGGCGCTCGACCTCGCGCGCTGGATCCTCGTCGACAACGAAGGGTGGACCAACGAGCGCTTCGATAAGGTGCTGAAGAAGCGGCAAACGTACGGTATCCCGTTGAAGAACAAGATCGCGATCACGATCGACTACAACCCCGTCGCGGTTCACGAGAACGGTCGGGCGATGTTCCTCTCTGATGTCTACAAGTATGATCGTGACCAGGCGGCCGGGAAGACCCCTTATGTGCAGCCCAAAAAGGGTCGCCAGACGCAGGTGGTCTTGGTCGATTGAGCGATACATCGCCGGTCCCTGAGGCGGCGCTAGAGGCGCTCGACGGGTTTGAGTTTGTCATCAACGCAGATGGTTCGGTGACGTTCATCGATTTTCCACCGGAGCTGCTGGACATCGCCTACGCGCTCAACCCCGATGACCCCTTGGTGTGTGAGCGTCGCGCGCTCTTGAGTGGCGATGACGACGCGGCGTGACCACGCCCAACCTGATGACGCTTGGTTGACGTCAAGAGGTGCGGCCGACATGGTTGAGCACGGTCGCTCGGCGGCCGCGGTCGCGATGAACGCGGAGGTGTCGCGCTGACCCTTCATCGTCCGGAATTCCTGCTCTTCGCGCTCTATGGCGCGCTCTTGGGCTACTTCGCGAGCGTCTTTTGGTCTCTTGAGCCCAAGAGCGGTGAGCTCGTCCGGCTGGTGTGGTGGGGTCTGGCTACGGTCTGGATCGTGCTGGCCTTTGTCTCGCGGTCGCGCCCGGTTCAAGCTCCACCGCGTTGGGTGCGCGGCCTGAGTTGGGCCATCAAGCTCCCAGTCGCCCTCTTCGTCATGCTCGTCGTGGGGTGGACCCATGCATACGGGTACCTGACGGCGCTCTTTGTCTCTGCCTTCGGGACGGTGGCGTTTGGCGTCGTTGAAGGGGTCGGTCTCTCCCTCTGTCTCTGGTACTTCATCAAGGCGCCCGCGGCGCGCCCTCGGACCCTCGCGGTCGGCGCGACCTTCCTCTTCCTGGGGTCCATGCAATTTGTCGTTTACGCCCTGTGGATGTGGTCTCCGCCCGACCGAGAGGTGTGCGCTGAGGTCACTCGTTCGGGTCAGGTGGAGGGGATCTCCCCGCCTCATTGGCCAGCGGAGCTCTCCCAGCCGTACTCTCTGCTCTACGTGCCAGAGAAGAAGGGCCTGCTCGCCTCCTTTAAGATGGCGGGCAACGGGGCGCTCCCTTTCTGGAATGATCCCAACGCGAATCGGATCTTGGCCTATGATCTCTCCGGTCAGAGCGCCTCTAGTGTCATGCCACTTCATGGGCCGAACTACCCGATTCACCTTATCTACGAGCCGGCCCTTGAGCAGGTCTTGGTCTCACGCGTCGGCACGGATGAGCATGTCCTCGATCTTTTGGACCTCAGCGGGTTCCCGGCGATGACGCGGACCAGGACCTTGGACATCCCGTATCCCCCTCATGACCTGGTGTCTCATCATGCCTCAGGCGTCTTCGGGGTCTTCACGCAGCATGGGACCCTGAACTGGGTGTCACAGCAGGACCTGTCGCACACCCACGCCATGAATTTAGGGAAGGATGGGGGCCCGGCTACGGTCACACTTAACGGTTGGCGCGCTCCTGGGACCTCGAAGATCTACGCGAGCATGTTGCTCCATGCGCTCGTCGAAGTAGACATCGAGAGCCGCGAGGTGCGCTGGTCAGAGGGGCGCCTCGGCGGGGGATATCTGGCGGGCGACACGGAGTCTGGGCAGCTCGTCAGCACCGATCACCTGTTTAACACCATCGACGTCATCAACATGGAGACGCTGGCTGTCACGCGGACCCTCGACGTCGACTACACGCCTCGCCCGCTCCAGATCGATGTCGGCCGCGACCTCTTGATGGTCGGTGGGTGGTTCGACGGCATGGTTCGGTTTTATCGCCTCTCAACCCTGGAGGCCGTGGGTCCCACCGTCTCGTTTGGCGCGTACCTGAGGGACCTGGCCTTCGATCCCGAGCAGGGGCTCCTCTTTGGGGCCTCGAAGTGCGGGGTTTTCAAGCTCTCGGTCGACGTGCTGGTGGGCACCGACTCACCCAATTGATGCGCTCAGCGGTCATTTCGTCCGGTGCCGAGGGTATGGTACGCTCGGCCCATGGACGAAGCGGGGGTAGCTGAGCTCGTGAGGCACGCGATCGTCGACGCGCTGGCGTTGGATCTTTCGCCGGAGTCGTTGCGTGGCGACCAGCCACTGTTTGAGCCGCCGATTCGTATGGACTCCCTCGGCTTTCACCGCGTGGTCGTTGAGATTGAGCTCAGGCGTGAGGCGCGGCTCGACGAGCAAGCACTCGAGCGGACTCTCTTTGAGACCCTCGATGACTTGGTGCGCTTCGTTGTCGAGCAGTCCTCCTGACGGAGAAGGGGCGATGGGCCCTGAGGGGGGCACCAGCCAAAGCCTGCGACCGAGGATGAGCTTCATTGGATGAGCCTCGGGCTTGATGGGGAATAGGGCAGGCTCGAGGCACGCTTGAGTGATGCAGAGCCTCTGGTTTTTTTGTGCCAACTTCGACCCAGGCGTTGCACCGACGTTTGGCCCCATGAGAGCCTCTAACGATGGAATTTAGCTTCACCGAGACCCAAGAGAGCTTGTATCGAGCCGCTCAGAACTTCGGCAGCAAGGTGCTCGCAGTCGATGCGCCGATGACGCGTGACCAGTGGAGGGCCTGCGGCGAGCAGGGGCTCCTTGGGTTGTGTGTGAGCGAGGAGCACGGCGGCCAGGGGCATGATCCCGTGACCACCGGTCGCGTACTTGAGGGCCTCGGATATGGCGCTCAGTGTACGGGGCGAGCCTTCGCAATGGGCGCGCACTTGCTGGCTGTTTGCAAATCGATAGAGCACTTCGCCGAGCGGCCTGAGCAACTCGCTGTGCTTGGGGAGTTGGTCGCGGGGCGGGCGATTGGAGCCTTCGCCACGACCGAGGCCGGCGCGGGCTCCGACATTGGGGCCGTGCAGACGCGAGCGATTGAAGAGGGGGACGCGTATCTTCTCAGCGGCGAGAAGATGTTCATCACGAATGCGCCCGAAGCCGACGTCTTCCTCGTCATCGCGAAGACCGCCCTCGATCGGGGCACATCGGGGCTCACAGCCTTCCTCGTCCCCCGAGACACCCCTGGGCTGACCGTGAGCCCACCGCGCGCCATGATCGGGCTGCATGGGGCGTCCATCGGTGAGGTACACCTCGACGACTGCCGTATCCCTGGGTCAGCGCGTCTCGGCGGGCTTCACGCGGGAGGGCAGGTCGCGCAGCACGCGATGCGCTGGGAGCGCGCTCTGCTCTTGGCACCGCAGCTCGGTGTCATGCAGAGGCAACTGGAGTCATCTGTCGAGCACGCCCGGACCCGGGTGCAGTTCGGCAAGCGGATAGGAGCCTTTCAGGGGGTCAGTCATCGCATTGCGAAGATGGACATGCGCCTCGAGGCGGCGCGCCTGCTCTTCTATCGCGGCGCATGGGCGTTGACGCGCGGCGGCCGCGAGGGGACCCGCGCTGCCGCGATTAGTAAGGCGTTCGTCAGTGAGACAGCGGTCGAGGCGCACCTCGATGGCTTACGTTTGGCCGGGGCGAATGGTTATACACAAGAGGGTGGGGTGGATGGACCACTCCGCGATGCGTTGGGGGGGCTCCTTTATTCTGGGACCGGGGATGTGCAGTACAACCTCATCGCGAGCCTCCTTGGGCTTTGAAGTGACCGCCGATGTCGGGGCCCATGGCCGAGGGCAGAGCGCTGGCCTGCGCGCGCTGAGCGCGGGGCACCTCCGTCCTATGGGGAGCCTGGCCTTACGGGGTGCCCCTGTCTTGGGCCGCGGGCGCTCATGACGACGCGCATCCTGCTCATCGACGCTCAGGGGCCTTGGCTCAAGAAGCTCCCTGACGAAGTCGACCAAGTCGTGCTGCCCCTGGGGCTGATGTACTTGGCTTCGTATGCCCGCGAGGCGCTTGAGGGAGACGTCGAATTCAAGATTTATCAGTCCTTAGTCGACTTGAATGACAATGATCCCGAGGCGATTGCGGCCTGCATCCGCGAAGAGAAGCCGGACATCGTGGGCATCCGAGGGATGACACGCTATCAGGCACAGTTTGAGCTTATCGCCTCGTTGGCGCGTGCCCACTCGGACGCGCTCATCGTGGGGGGAGGCCCCTATATCTCCTCTGATGACCACGCGGGGCTGATCGATAACGAGATCGACCTCGGGGTGCTAGACGAGGGAGAGATCACCTTCGCCGAGGTGATTGATCACTATCGAAAGGGGCTCCCTTTTGATGACATCGCCGGCATCGCTTACTGCGTGGACGGTGAGGTCATTCGGACGCCGAAGCGGCCCTTCATGAACGCTGCGGAGCTGGATGCGCAGCCCTTCCCAGCCTATGACCTCATCGACATGAGCCGGTACGAGCAGATGCTTAGCTACGGCTACAACAAGCGGCGTCAAGGGGTCATCTACACCTCGAGGGGCTGCCCCTATCGCTGTGACTTCTGTCACGTGCTCTTCGGGAAACGCTTCAGGGAGCGGAGCCCGCAGAGCCTCATGGACGAGGTGACGTGGCTCTACGACACCTGGGATGTTCGCGATTTCTACATCGTGGATGACATCTTCAACCTCCAGAATGACCGCGCGATTACCTTCTTTCGAATGATCTCTTCGAGCGCGATGGCTGGGAAGGTCCGCTTCTATTTTGTGAACGGGCTGAGGGGGGACCGAGTCGACCCAGCCTTTATCGACGCTGCGGTCGAAGCGGGCACGGTTTGGATGGCTTATGCTGTGGAGACCGCGTCTCGACGTTTGCAGAAGCAGATCCAAAAGAACCTGAACGTTGAGAAGGTCAAACAGACCATTGAGTACTCATCGACCAAGGACGTCGCGGTCATCTACTGGGGAATGCTCGGGATCGACAGCGAGACCATCGAGGAGGCTCAGGCGACCGTCGACCTCTTGACCTCCATGCCGCCATCGACCATCCCGATGCTCTTCTCGCTCAAGCCTTACCCAGGGACAGGGGCCTACGAGAAGCTCAGGCAGCGTGAGGCGGAGCTCTCGGAGCGTATGAAGTTTCATTTCCATGACACGGGCAGCGAGTACCACAGCTTCCTGGGGCTGATGCGCCGTGACCCCCGCTATTACGACGTGCTCCGCAGCTGGGGTGACCATGTGTCCTCTCTCACGCGGATGCGGACCGCGACTCAGAACTTGATGAAGATCGGTCACACAGACGATGACATTCGAACCTCTTACAAGCTGCTCTATCGCAAGCTCACAGAGGAGATGATCGATGAGCTCATCGCGTGGTGCCGCGCTGACTTAGCGAAGGTGGTTCACCCTGCGAGTCAGGTCGCTTAAGGACGTTAATGATGCGTTGGATGCCGAGGGAAAGGCCGCGGAGGGCATGTGATACTGCGAGGTCAGTGGGCTCCCGAGCGCGGGACGTCACGGGGTGGGTATGGTAGCGTATCGCTATGACTGACGTGGACCCAGCAGCGCTTGTGAGGCGCGCGCTCGTGGACGCCCTGGCGCTCGATCTGGCACCAGAGGAGCTGGTGGGAGCACAGCCGCTCCACGACTACCCGGTGCGTATGGATTCACTTGGCTTTCACCGGGTCATCGTCGAGCTGGAGGTTCAGCGCGGTGCGCGCTTCGATGAAGAGGCGCTTGAGAGGACCCTCTTTGAGACCGTCGATGACTTGACCCGGTTCGTCACGGAGCAAGCAGCCGCTGTAGGTGCCTGAGGCGATGCGACGAGGCTTATGCCTCTTCGTGGCCTGACTAGCCGTCACCCACGAGCCTCGACGTACGTGCTCAGGCGTCTTTGTCACCGGAGGTAGGTGGTGGCAGCTCTCCACCGTTTGCTTGAGGGAGCGGCTGTACGAAGGCGGCAGACGGGCCTGCTGCGCGGTGGGCCTCGAAGAAGGCGACGCCTGAGAGGCTCTTGAGCTCCTCCACAGCGCGACTCATGATCTCCTCGACCGTCGCTCGTCGACTGGTGTGATAGGTGACCGACAGAGACGACATAGCGAACACGTCTAGGACCGGAACCTCGGCGGCGGCCTTCAGGAAGTCTCGCGCCTCGGCGCAGGAGGTGAAGCGCTTCTTGGCCGACTTCTTACACGCTCGGAGAATGAAGCTGCGGAGGTCACTGGGGATGTCCGGCGCGAGCACACGTGGATCCGGAATGCGCGTCTGGATGTGCTTACGGAAGAGCTGGTCGACGGTGTCTGCGTCGAAAGGCAGCTGCCTGCAGCACATCTCGTAGGCAGTGATCCCGAGGCTGTAGAGGTCAGCGCGGCCATCGAGCTGTCGACTGAGGACCTGCTCCGGGGAGATGTAGTAGGGCGTCCCGATGATCCGGTCGTTATCTTGCCCCGCTCCTCCGCTCTGGGTCGCGATCCCAAAGTCCATGATCTTCACCTTCCCGTCTGTGCGCAGGAAGATGTTCTCGGGCTTGATGTCGCGGTGGACGAAGCCCTCGTCGTGCGCGTATGCGAGCGCGTCCAAGGCCTCGATGAGGATCCGGCGGATGGTCTTCCAGCCGATCCCATGACCGGAGTAGATCGCCTCCTCCAAGAGGTCGCCCGTCAGCTTCTCCATCACGATGAAGTGGGTTCCGTAGGCCTGCTCCGTATCCATCACTGCGACGATGTTGTCGTGACTCAGGCTCGCAGTCCTACGGGCCTCTTCGGCGAAGTGGTCAGCGAACCCCTCGTCGAACACCAGCGAGTGACTGAGCATCTTCAGCGCGACAGGTGTCCCGAGCTCTGGGTGCCGCCCCTCGAAGACCGTCGCAACGCCACCGGAGCCCAATCGCCCCAGCACCTCATACTTACCGACGCGTCGGATCCCCGAGGCCTCAAGCAAGCGCTCACCGACCAGGCGGGTCAGAAAGACTGCGGTGCCCGCCTCTCGACGGAACAACTCTTGGACAGTGGGCTTGTCGATACGGAGGCATCGGCACTTGGTCTCGGCCGTGATTGTCGCGCTGCGAGGCTCCCTCGTGATCAGGGCCATTTCACCGAAGAGGTAGGGCGCAATAAAGGTCCGCTCAAAGACCTTCGTATTGTCGCTCGTGACCGTGACGCGCATGGTCCCTGACTCCAGGACGAACATGTCTTCGCCGCTGGCGCCTTGGTTGATGATCGTCTCGCCCGTGGTGTAGATCACCTCCTCCATCGCGGCCTGAAACTGCCTCATCGCAGCGTCTGACATCCCGGTAAAGAGAGGGAGCCCCGTCCAGTCCTCGCCCTCATCGGGCATCACTTGGGCCTGACTGGTCGACTCCAGTCCTCTGAACTGTTCGGTGATCACGAAGCCGGGATTGGTCGATGGAGGCATGGGATCCTGCGAGAGGCGTGAAGGCAATTACCTCCTGGCAGGTAAACGCAAAGGGCGCCGCTTGGCAACTTGAAGGACCTCATTGGAGCCTCGGGCTGACGGGTCGCCACGATGACGTCGGGATGGCTTCGCATGTAGGTAGCCTCAGCCATACTGATAGGGTGATGAGTAGAGAGAGAAGGCAGCGAGACATGCCTTGGGGTCTTGGTCTGGGCGGAGCAGGAAGCCATTGATGCCGCTGCGCGCCATATAATGGAGTTGATCGCGCAGGACGTCGCCGAACGCGACGATAGGCCCTTCGTATTTCCAGAGCGCCCGCAGCCGCCGTGCATGGGAGTAGCCACGCCCATCTGCGAATTTTGGGAACTGGATAGCGACGAATGCCAGCGTCGGCAGGTGGCCTTTCAAGGGCATGGGATCCGTGTCGCCCGCGAGGATGACCCCTATCCCGCTCATGTCTTGCCCCGCGTCACTGAGGCTCAGCCAGCGCGTGATCGGAATCGCATGGCCAGGAGCAGGCTGCGCCTCTTCATCTGCGGCGATTCTGAAGGCGACCGGGACGACTTCTTTATCGAGGATCATCACATCAGCCATCGATGGCCTCCTTGAAGGGATCTACGCCGACCCGGTTCACGGTCGCGATGAAGCTCTCATCGTCGTGGCGTACCTCGCGGTAGATGGACAGGAGGTTCTCAAGGACGTGTGGCACGCGGTCTGGGGGTACAGCGGGGCCAATGATGGCCCCGATGCTCGCAGGGAGCTCCTCATTGGACCCGGCGTGTCCGCCGACGCAGATTTGATAGTAGTCCTCTCCCCGCTTATCGATGCCCAAGATGCCGATGTGCCCCGTGTGATGATGGCCACACGCGTTGATGCAGCCGCTCATGTTCACGTGGAGCTTCCCGATATCTTGAACCTCGTGGAGGTCATCAAAGTGCTCATTGATGCGCTTCGCGATGCCGATTGAGCCCGCATTCGCGAGGCTGCAATAGTCGAAGCCTGGGCAGCAGATCATGTCTGCGAGGGTGTCGATGTTGGCTGTGGCGAGCCCGAGCGCTACGAGGGCGTCGTAGAGCGCACCGAGGTCGCGCTGGTGAATGTCTTGGAGGCAGACGTTCTGGTTATAGGTCACGCAAGCTAGGCCACCGTTGAAGCGCTCCATGACGGTCGCGAGGCCATAGAGCTGCTCGGTCGCGATGTCGCCCGGTGGTTGGCCGTGTGGTTTCACGGAGCACGTGACGATGCGGTAGCCCGGCTGCTTGTGCGGCAGCGTGTTGTGGGTGAGCCAGCGCGCGAAGTCATCATCGGTCTCACGGCGCGCTTCGAAGTCCTGCGCGGCCGGCGCATCGGGGTCGTAGTCGACGAGGTCGAACATCGCCGCGACGTCGTCGAGCTCATTCAGATCTAGGGTCTGGTCCTTGATCAGGCACCACTCGGCCTCGACGGCCTCTCTAAACGCGTCGATCCCCATCGCGCCGACCAGGATCTTGATCCGGGCTTTGTACTTATTATCTCGCCGGCCATGGAGGTTGTAGACCCTCAGGATCGCTTCGATATAGCTGAGGGTGTGCTCCAAAGGCAGGAAGTCGCAGAGGAGCTTGCCGATGCGCGGCGTTCGACCCATCCCGCCACCGACGTAGACTTTCGTGCCTCGGACGCCATCACGGACCGTGGCCCTGAGCCCTACGTCATGGAACGCCACCGCCGCGCGGTCATCCGCCCCGCCCGACATCGCGATCTTGAACTTGCGAGGCAAGTACATGAATTCAGGGTGGAGTTCCTTGTATTGGCGGATGATCTCGCTCAGAGGGCGTGTATCCCAGAGCTCATCCTCAGCCACACCCGCATAGGGATCGTTGGTGATGTTCCGGACGCAGTTGCCGCTCGTTTGCATCGCGTGCATGTCGACTTGAGCCAGCAGCTGAAGGATGTCGGGGACATCTTCAAGCTTGAGCCAGTTGAACTGGATGTTCTGACGCGTCGTCCAGTGCCCGAAGCCGCGGTCGTAGCGCTCCGCGATCGCCCCGAAGGCCCTCATCTGGCGGCTGTCGACGAGGCCGTAAGGGATCGAGACGCGCAGCATGTACGCGTGACGCTGCAGGTAGAGGCCGTTCATCAACCTGAGTGGGCGAAAGTCGTCTTCGCTCAGTTCACCCGACAGACGCCGGCGCACTTGATCGCGGAACTCCGCGACCCGTTCACGCACTAATAGGCGGTCCCGTTCGTTGTACTGATACACGCTCTTCTCTCCTCAGTCTCAGGAGTACAGGGATTGTAGACCAAACTAGTCAACAAAAGGCAAATCAAAGCCGAAGAAGTTGTCGGGCGCGTGTTGTGATGTGTTCGGTATTATGAGGGTTTTCAGGGCTTTTGAACCACGTGATCGCGTCCGTGAAGGCGGCCTCAAGGGGCCCCGGCCTGTAGCCCAACTCACTCTCAGCCTTTGTGGTGTCGAAGTAGAGGAAGCGCCCAGCCGTCATCGCGATGGAGCCTCGTGTGAAGAGGGGCGGGCGGCGTAAGATGTGCGCGCCGCGCTCTGCAGCAGAGCCGAGCTTAAGGAGGAGCCCCCTCGGCAAGGAGAGCAAGGGGCCGCGGACTTGGCACAGCCGCGCGATGTCTGCGGCGAAGGCGCTGTAGCTGAGGTTATGACCTGCGAGCAGATAGCGCTCTCCCGAGCGGCCTCGCTCAGCGGCGAGGAGGTGACCCTCTGCGACATCCTTGACGTCGACTGCGTTAAAGCCACCTTGCATCACAAAGGGGAGCTCACCGCGCATCAAAGAGAGGATCAAGTTACCTGTCGGTGTGGGGCCAATGTCTCGCGCGCCGAAGGGGAACGCCGGGTTCACGACGACGACCTCCATGTCTTCGCGGTAGAGCGCACGAAGGGCCTCTCGCTCGGAGAGCACCTTACTCATCACGTAGGGATCGGCGGTCGTCCAATCATCGAAGAGGGTCGCCTCATCGGCGACTGCGGTGCCATCGAGACAACCGACCGCGGCGATGGAGCTGGTGTGGACGACTCGCTTGACCCCGGCGCGGAGCGCGGCACGGAGGACCTCGCGGGTCCCGTCGACGTTGACCCGGTGCATGAGCTCTGGCTCCGGCAGCCAGAGGGCGTAGATGGCGGCGAGGTGAATGACGAGCTCGCAGCCGTCCATCGCGCGGTCGAGAGACGGACCGTCTAAGAGGTCGCCCGTGACTTGGACGACATCGAGCCCTTGCAGCGCGGGGGCGTTATCACCTGCCATCACGAGGCATCGCACCTCGCGGCCAAGCTCTAGCAGGCGCCGAACGACATGAGAGCCAATAAACCCTGAGCCCCCGGTGACACAGATCGGTCCACTGAAGGCGCCGAGATCTGGGCCATGGATGCTCATGGCACGTAGCAGGCGCGAACTTCCCCGTTCGGACCGATGGTCACCAGGACATGGTCATCGTCGTGCTCTTCGCCCTCGGAGCGACCGTCGTCACCGTTCTCGGTCGAGAGCAAGCGGTACTCATTGAGCCGTGTCTTCAGCGCTGTGATGGTCTGTTGTGAGGGGAGCTGCTCCCCTCCAAAGCTCTTTCGGCCGCTCGAGATGACCGCCCAGGTCGACTCATCTGCATTGCCAAGCGCCGCGTTGAGGAAGTCGACCGTCGATGAGGTGCTCGAGCCGTGATGGCCAACCTTGAGGACGCTGGCTGTGAGGTCGACTTCGCCCGCTTGTGCGGCGCGGACGAGCTCCTCTTCTACGTGCTCTTCGGCATCCCCCATCAGCAAAATACGT
This sequence comes from Myxococcota bacterium, assembly GCA_049602155.1. Taxonomy (GTDB): domain Bacteria; phylum Myxococcota_A; class UBA9042; order PHBI01; family JBMYRH01; genus JBMYRH01. The sequence continues at coordinate 168,891 of JBMYRH010000002.1, forward strand.
CGGTCTGACCAACGGATGGAGAAGACGAGCGAGGTGTCGTTTTCGTTGCTGCTCGCGGGGAGGCCAGCGAGGCTGTCTGCCGCCCAAAGCAGCTGCGCATCGACGTAATTCCCGAAGACCTCGGTTGGCTGAAAGAGGTCGTCGGCCAGGGTGCTCCCCGAGGACATCGAAAGCGTCGCGTTCCAGGTGTCTTCTGTGGCCTGCCGTGCGTCCTCTCGGGTGCTCCAGAGCGATGAGCTGCTCGGGATGTAAGAAGGGTCGTAGTAGCGCTCGATGCGGAAGGCTGCGGCCACAGCGGGGAGGCCGCCGTAGTGATCGGCGTGGGCGTGGCTGATGACGACGGCGTCGATCGGATCATCGAGGCGTCGGCCCATCCGGATCATGTAGTCGACGACGGTCTCTCCACCGGGCGAGGAGTCGTTTAAGCCGCTCGGGCCCACGTCGATCAAGACGTCTCGGCTCTCGAACTCGGGCTCTTCAAAGTAGGGGGTCCGGATCCAAATCGCGTCACCCTGGCCGACATCGATGACGTGCATCTGAAGGGTCTCCGCCGGGAACTCCAGCAGCTCATCGGTCGTACAGTACCCAGCGTCGGTTTGCCCTGCCCCGGTTTGGACAGAGAGGTCGGGCAGGGTCGTGTCGACGAAGCAAGCGGCGAGACACAACACGGAGAGGCCCATAAGAATGGTGCTCGCGCGAGTCATACAGAGGTTCTTACCACAGCGAAGGGCGATGAAATACTCTTGAGGTGCGGTGCGTTCCGAGGAGAGCTGGGCGCTCGGTTGTTTTTGACAAACGGTGACCTGAGCGTCTACTAGACCCTGCGTTGTTGCGTTTGGGAGAGTGTCCATGGTCGCTAAAAGCACGTCTAAGAGAGGTCTTGTACCTCACCTGCTCTGGGCCCTCGTCGCCCTGTTCCTCATGCAAGCCGCGGGCGGCTGCATCAATTCGACGCTCCCGATGACAGACATCCCGGACAACGAGAACACCCGGGCAATTCACGCGAAAGTTGTCGCTTACAAAGAGGCGATGGAGGCGCGTGACGTGGACGCCATCATGGCGTTGGTCAGCCACCGCTACTATGAGAACGGCGGCACGACAGAGACGGATCGCGACGACTACGGCTACGAGCAGCTCCGTGATGTGGTGCTCCCGCGCCTGCGCCAGAACGTCAAAGCGCTCCAGTACCAGGTCATCTTTCGACGGATCGAGGTCGAAGAGACGCAGGCCTTCGCGGACTACGAATTTTTCTCCCGCTTTCTCTACGTGGAGGGCGGGCGCGAGGCGTGGGATCAGAACAACGACTTCAACCGCCTCACGTTCCGAATGGAAGACGGCGAATGGATGATCGTCGCTGGTCTGTAAGGTGAACGTGGCGCGCTGCGCCCTGGTCGGGCTGCTCGCTTGGCTCGCCTTTGCGCCGATGGCGCAGGCCACCGACGCCTCGTTGAAGCGCGCACGATGGGCGCTCTGGCAGTGGGATCTGGAGTCCGCTGAGCGCCACTTGAGCGAGGGCTCTCAGTCGGCGAGCGCCGATCTGCGTAAGGTGCTGAAGGCGCAGCTCTTGCTTCAGCGCAGTGACTATGAGGCAGTGGATGCGCTCCTCACGCCGATGGTCGCGGCTGCCCCGCGTGCATACGAAGCGCGGGTCGTCTTGGGCAAAGCGCTCTATGCACTCGGCGCCTCCACGCGAGCGTTCACGACCCTGGATGCGCTGGCTACCGAGTACGGTGAGGGGCGGTTGACGTCACCACGAGAGCTGATGTGGCTGGCCGAGGCCCTCGCGATGACGGATTATCTGAAGAACGCCAATGAGATATATCAGGAGGCGGTCTCAGCGGATCCAAAGCTGTTGGACGCTAAGGTGCGTTGGGCTGAGCTCTTCACCGAGAAATACAACTACCGCGACGGTGACGAGCTACTGACCGAGGTTCAAAAGACACGCAAAGAGGATCTCCGAGCCGCCGTGGGGCGCGCGCGCATCGACATCGCGAGCGACCATGATTACGCCAAGGCACGGAGACGACTTGAGGCCGTCGTGAAGGCGTCTCCACAGCATGTGCCGGCTCACACCTTGCTGGCACGCATTGACCTTGAGAATGAGCTCACTAAGGAGGCCATCTCCCGTTTGACGAAGGTCTGCCTGAACGTGGCGCCTCGTGACCCAGAGGCGCTCGCGCTGCTCGGCGCGGCCCATGCCATCCGGGACGATATGCCGGCGTTTCATCGGGTGGAGAAGCGCGCTTTGGCCCTGAACCCTGGGTTCGCCTCGTTTTACACGACCATCAGCGAGCACCTGAGCCGGGTTCATCGCTACAAAGAGGCCGCGGCGCTGGATCGCAAGGCGCTCGCGCTAAACCCAAGGCACTGGAAAGCCTATGTGAACCTTGGGATTGGGCTCAGCAGGCTGGGGGATGACGAGGGCGCGCAGCGGGTGCTGAATCAGGCCTTTGATGGTGACCCCTTCGATGTTCGGACCTTTAACCTCCTCGACCAGTTTTATGACGGACCGATTCGCGAATACGACTGGCTGGAGGTCGCGCCGATGCGCGTCCGCGTCCACCGTGAGGAGCGCAGCGTGCTGGGGCGCTATGTCCCGCCGCTCCTGAAAGAGGCGTATGCCCACCTCTCGTCCAAGTATGGTTTGAGCCCAGAGCTACCGATCCACGTGGAGATCTATCGCGACCCTCAGCTCTTCGCTGTGAAGTCGGTGGGGCTGCCTGGTCTCGCCGCGCACGGGATCTGCTTTGGCCATGTGATCACCAGTCGCTCGCCGAACACCGGGGACTTCAATTGGGCCGAAGTCCTTTGGCACGAGCTGAGCCATGTCTTTCATATCCAGCTCTCGAAGAGCCGCGTGCCGCGGTGGTTTACCGAGGGGCTCGCGGTCTACGAAGCCACCGAGGGGCGCCCTGAGTGGCAGCGCGAGATGGACGAGACGCTGCTCGCTTACCGAAAGGCGGAGCGGCTGCGCGGGGTCGCCGATTTCAACCTCGCGTTTACCCGGGCGCGCTCCATGCAGGACATGCTAGTCGCCTACTATCACGCCTACCGTATGGCTGAGTTCATCGCGACCACCTACGGCACGCCGCGGATGAAGCAGATGTTGGTGTTGTGGGGGGAGAAGCGCACCACCGCAGAGGTCTTTAAGCGTGGGTTGGGGGTTCGAGCCTTAGAGGCCTTCGATGCCAGCTTCTTTGCATGGCTTGATGAGAAGCTCGCCCCCCTGAGCAAGGCGTTTCGGTTGGACGCTACGCTTGTCGCCTCCGAGGCACCCAAGCGGGGTACGCAGGCCGACGCACACCCGACACGCGAGGCGGATCAGGTCGCTGCGGCGGTGGCTTGGCTTGGACAAGGCGATCTGGCCAAGTCACTCGGGTATGCTGAGCGGGCCTTGGCGCTGAACGCGACTGCCCCTCGCGCGCTGATGGTTCGAGCGACGGTGCGCCTTGAGAAGGGCGATGGCGCTGGAGCCGCGACAGATCTCAAGGCGATCTTAAGTCAGGGGTTTGACGGCCCAGAGCTGCAGCGCCTGATGGCACGGGCGACCCGGGTCACTGGCGATGTCCCCGGCGCCATCACCCACCTGAAGCGGTCGCTGGCACAGGACCCCACCCAGGGCAGCCTCTATCATGCCCTCATCAGCCTCTTGAAGGGCGAGGGCCGAGAGAAAGAGGTCTATGAATGGCGAGGCCGAGCGGTCGCGATCGATCAGGGTAACGTCGGGCTCGTCACTGGGCTCTTGTCCGAGGCGGAGCGCTTCGGCGCCAGCAAGGAGGATGTCCTCAAGTGGGGAGAGTTGGGGAACCACATCGCCCCATTCTCCGCGGCCCATCATGCGCTCTTCGCGCGCGAGTTGAGCCGGTTAAAAGAGGCTAAGAGGGCGCGCTATGAGGCGGAGTCAGCGTTGCTCATCGATCCAGAGCATGCGGCCGCCAAGGCCGTGCTTGAGGGCTTGCCTCCGTCGCCTTAGAGCCCCTGAATCTTCGCGAGGATCTCGCGCATGATCTCGCTCGTCCCGCCGCCGATGGTGATGAGCCGCGTGTCGCGCCAGAAGCGACTGACCGGGTACTCCTCCATGTAGCCTGCGCCACCGTGGAGCTGTAAGCAGCGATCCGCGACCTTGACGGCCAGCTCACCACAGATGAGCTTCGCCATGGAGATCTCTCTCGAGGCGTTTTGTCCACGGACGGTGAGGTCGACTGCGCGGTAGGCTAGGGAGCGCGCCGCCTCGATCTCAGCCTCAAGCTGGACGATCATGTGGCGGACGGTCTGGAAGCCCATCAGCGTCTTGCCGAAGGCGTTGCGGTCCTTACAGAACTGCACCGTCTGATCCAGCATGCGCTGTGCCCCGGCGACGGAGGTCAGGGCTCCGACGAGCCGCTCCCCCTGGAAGTTCTGCATGATGTAGTAGAAGCCGGCATTCTCACTGCCAAGGAGGTTCTTCGCCGGGATTCGGCAATCCTCGAAGAAGATCTCGGCGGTGTCAGAGCAGTGGTTGCCGACCTTCTCTAGCTTGCGCGTGACCTTGAATCCGGGCGTATCCGTAGGGAAGAGCATCAGGCTGATGCCCCCAAACCCAGGGCCGCCGGTGCGCACGGCCAAAGTGATGAAGTCAGCCCGAGTCCCGTTCGTGATGTAGGTCTTCGCGCCATTGATGACGTAGTCGTCCCCCGAGCGGACTGCCTTCGTCTGGATGCCTGCGACGTCACTGCCCGCGTTGGGCTCTGAGACACCTAGGGCTGCGATGGCCTGTCCGGCGACAGCCGGTGCCCCGAAGTTGCGCTTATGGTAGTCGGTGCCGATCTCGTGGATGATCGGCGTGGCCATGTCGGTTTGGACCAGCATGGCCATCGTCAACCCAGCCATGCCGCAGCTCACCATCTCCTCTGCGTAGGCGGTCGTGAACCACCAATCGAGCCCGAGCCCCCCGTACTCTTCGGGGACGCGGATGCCTAAGAGGCCCAGCTCTGCGGCGCGGTCGAACACTTCCCGTGGGAACAAGCGGGCGGCTTCCCACTCTTCCGTGTGAGGCGCGAGCTCATTCTCGCACCATTCGCGGACGGTGCGGCGGAGCATCTCGTGCTCGTCAGTGAACTGGGGGTAGCTGCGGTAACGAATGGCCTGCGACATGAAATGAACCTCCGACCAGCACAATACCCCCGAGTCGCGAAGGCCGACAAGCCATCACGGAAATACACAGGTTTTCCACAGGCTTAAAGCCGCAGATTCTGACGCTGTGATACGCGCAGGGGACGGGTGCACCGCCAGGCACAGCATAGATGTCCACGAGTTATCCACAGGGGCTGTGGAAGCTCGGAGCTGCCGCGACGGATTTGTATCACGAGAGGGTCGGGTAGCTATCGAACGCAACAATGGGGGTCAAGCCCTCAAATGGAGGTGCGTCAAATTTTTTGTAAGTGACTTGGAATGATTAAGCTTTTTTGCAAAACGATGCACTGCGTCACGACGTTAATGAAAACAGGCGGTTGGCGTTCTCTGTCGTGTGATTGGCGATCGTCTCAATCGAGGCGTTTCGGATCGCAGCGATCGCCTCTACGACCTTGGCGACGAAGGCTGGCTCGTTGCGTGTGCCTCGGTGCGGATGAGGTGCGAGGTAGGGGCTGTCGGTCTCGACGAGGAGTCGATCAAGAGGCGCATCTTTCACCACGGCAGGGAGATCTCCTGCGCGTTTAAAGGTCAGGATCCCCGTGATCCCGAGGTGAAACCCGAGCTCAAGGTAGTCCCGTGCGTCTTGCTCGGTCCCTGTGAAGCAGTGCACGACGCCCCCCACTTCATGGGCATGCTCCTCGGCGAGGATCGCTTTGGCCTCCTCGTGCGCGTCACGGATGTGGAGGACGAGCGGGAGGGCTCGATCACGCCCCATGCGGATGAACTGGCGAAATGCCTCACGCTGCGCGTCTCTGGGGCTCGTGTCATAGAAGAAGTCGAGGCCGGTCTCGCCGATCGCGACGACCTTGGGGTCTTTCGCGCGCTCCGAGATCGCTCGGAGCGTCTCGGCATCACAGGCGTCGGCGTGGTGAGGGTGTACGCCGACCGAGGCCCAAAGGTGGTCGTGTTGGCGCACGAGTTCAAGGGCCCGGTCGCAGTCGCTTAAGGCCCCCCCTGCGCCGATCACGATCATCTGGCTGACCTCAGCCTCCGCGGCCCGCGCGATGACGGCGTCGCGGTCTTCGTCGAAGCGCTCGGTGTCGATGTGGCAGTGACTGTCTGTGATCATGGGACGACCCCTGTGCGTGCGCCTTCAAGCCCAGGCAGGGCGGTGAGCGCGATGACCAGTCGCTCGAGAGAGACCTTGAGGTTGAGGTTCCGGCGCAGGATGCCGCGCTCTGTCTCCTCGATGAGCTCAAGGCGCAGCATCAGCGCACGCTCTCCGTAGCGCACAGCGAAGGGGCCGCTGATGGTCTCTTTGAGGCGAGGGAGCGAGAGCGGACTCTCTGCACCGACGCGAATGAGGAGCGCATCACGATAGACCCGTCGCAGCAGGTCAAAGAGGGTGCGCAGGCTCGCCTTGTGCTCCGCGAGCTCGTTCGCGAGCTCAATGGCAGGGCGGATCGCCCCCGGGGGGAGCTCGGCCAGCGCAGCGAGGAGTGTGTCGCGCTCCTGCATGACCGGATCGTCGAGGAGGGTGAGCCCTGCACCGAGGCTCCCTTCGGCCATCGCGGCGGCAGCGCTCGCTGTGGGGCCGTCCACGTCAAAGCGCTCCACCAGACCCCGAGCGACCTCGGCGTCTTGGAGGGGGCTAAACGCGATCCGCTGGCATCGTGAACGGATGGTGGTGAGCAGCGCATCGGCTTGTGAGCTGATCACGATAAAGCGGGTCCGAGACGGAGGCTCCTCAAGGACCTTCAGGAGGGCATTGGCGGCCGGCGGCGTGAGCGCCTCAGCCGGGTCGATCAGCACGAAGCGGAAGGCCGCCTCAATGGGCGGGAAGGGGACGACTCGGCGTACCTCCCGGACAGCCTCGATCTTCAGCGCCCGCTCGCCCTCACCGAGGGTCAACGGGAGCAAGTCTGGGTGGGTGTTCGGCGCTGTGAGATCATCGGGCAGCAGGCGACGACAGCTACGACATGAACCGCAGCTGTCTATCCGCCTCCCCTCACCGTCTGTCGGCGCCTTACCGACGCAATTGACCATGGCGATGAACGCACGGGCGAGGTGGTATTTACCGACCCCTCTGGGGCCAGCAAAGAGGTAGGCGTGGTGGACGGTTTCGCTGGCATTGGCGGCGATGAGCGCCTCACGTACGGCCTCGTGCCCGATATGGTTCGACATCGACATGTCGCGCAGCATACCCGCAGGCAGGGCGCTCGGGAACCGCGAACCGGTTAGATTCGAGCTGGCCCGCTCCTGAGCTGGCCTCGGTGAATTAAAATGCCCCACGCGGCGGGGGATAACGCCGGGCGGGGCAGGGTTGGGCAACTCCTTGGAGGGTCATGTTGCCCGGTCAGATCTCGTGTCTCAGGCCTTCTTGGCCTTCTTCTCGAGAGCTGCCACACGCTTGGTCAGCTTGGTCACCGTCGACTTCGTCGCCGCGCCGTTCGCCTTGGTCTTGATCTCTTTCAGCGTGGCTAGCTCTGCGGTCACGGTTGCCAACTCATCGCGCAAGGCGCTCAGCTCTTCCGAGTTGACCAAGCCCAGCTTGTCGATGGTCTCTTTCGTGATGCGCCCGACTTGCTCAGTCAGCTCCGAGACCTTCAGCTTGCCGACGAGATCGTCCATGTTGAGCTGCTTGCCGAGGCCTTGAAGACGGACCAGGCCGTCCTCCTCGACGCGCTTGACGAAGTCGCGAGCGTCCTTCTCGGCGCCTTGTAGACGCGTGTTGACCTGCGCAAATGCATCGCTCCAGATCTGCTCAGCTTCCTTGAATCGAGCCTGGACGGTGGTCTTGGTCTCGCTCCACACCTTCTTCAATCCGTTCTCAGTCGCCATGTCGTCTTCTCCCGTCAGGCGCTTGCCCGACTCGTCATCTACCAAGGTCGAGGCGCGGTACTGCGTCATCGACAGGAGAAGAAATAACGCACCGCGTTATACGGGTCAAGTTGTTTTAACGCGGCGCGTTATCGGTGGTCCGCGGATGTGTCACTGCTAGCCATGACGCATGGGTTGTTTGTGCGTCATGGGGGGGCGTGAGGCGCGTCATGGCGTGCAGCATGACGCGGCCCCTTGTCCAAGCGAGGGGCTCAGAGGCTCTTCTTTACCCGCTTGATCTGGATACGTTTGCGTGCGGGCTGAGGGGTGTCCAGGCTCCCCTCGACACGAGGCCCCTCATCCATGGGCGGTGGGGCTAGGCTTGAAAAGCAAGCTGCAGCGCCGGTCGCGACTTGCCCCCAGAACGCCAAGAGGCCCCCGAGCAACAGAGAGGCCATGAAGAGATGTGACCACGTGTTTCGTGGCCTCCTGGTAGCGGTGCGGCCGTGTCGTCGACGCCGTCCTCGTCTCCGAGAGCTCGCCGTGTCGGGTGCGACGTCCTCTGGAGCGCTGTCGACCTCGTTCACGGGGCGTCACCCGACTCGAAGCCCAGTCGGTATGACTTGAACTTGAACGCGTGGATGAAGTCTCCCTCCCAGACCATGCGTCCCACCGTCTTCTGGTGGTACACGACCACAGCCATCTTCCCTTTCCTATCCCAGACCATCTGCTTGACGAAGGCCTCGGCTGGTTGCCCCTTCTTGTTGGTGTAGAGCGGGATCTCGGTGTAGGGCTTGATCGCCTCTCCACGCATCATATGGACGAGAATCTTGTCGCCTTTGACTTGGCTCATCATGACGACGTTTTTACGCGTGTTCTCTGGAGAGTCGGCGAACTCATCGGCGAGCTTGTGCACACGCTTCACCTTACGCCACGCGCTCTTCTCGCCCCCCTCTTCGTAGGGGTAGCTTGCGATGACTTCGTTCTTCTTCAGGGTGCGGACCTGATACATCCAGCCGATGTTCTCATCTTGGATTTGAAAGACCGCCTCCTTGCCGCTGGCGCTGAAGCCGACGCAGGTGATCGCCTGACGGGTCGGGGGAAGCTCGGGACCCGAGCTCTTCTTGGACTTCGCCCCCGTGTTCGGAGCGGCGACGCTCATGAGCACGCAGGTAGCGAGCGCCACGATCTTTGATGTGTGGGTCATTGGGGGCCTCCTCATCGACTTCGTCTCCACCACCACAACAGGGCGAAGGCGGTACATAGTCCAAGTAGGCTGAGCCACAAGGGGACTCCGCCTTCATCGTTGGAAGTGGTGCGCTTCGCCTCGGGCTTGAGGGGGGAGGGGGCTAAGTTACTCCCTGGTTTGCCGCTCTTGAGGCTTGGCTTCACCTCGGCGCCGAGCGCCTCAAGTCTGGCGACCGCAGCCTCGCGCGTGAGCGGGCCAACGCCGGCTCTGTAGCGATCCAAATAGCTCGTCCAAGCTCGCTTGACGTCGTCAGACCGCCCCTCTTTTGCAGCGACCTCGGCCTCCGCTGCGATGGCCCAGAGTTCCCCCAGATCGGATTGCCAAGCGGCCTCAAGCGCCGCCTTTGCCTCGTCGAGCTTCCCCGCCTTGGCCAGGGCGAAGGCGCGCATCGCTTTTAGGCGGTGGGCCTTGGGCAGCTCAGCCTCCAGCGCCACGAGCTGGGTCACGGCTGCGTTGTAGTCACCCTGGGCGACGTAGACTGCGGCGCTGAGCGCGCGGTTTGCGGGCGTGGGATCGCGCTCCAACATGTTGATCCACTTAGGCATCGGCGCGTGCTTGGTGCCCCCGGCGCTGAGCACGGCGGCGAGGATGGGGAGCGTCTCATCGATCGCCGTCGCTTGCTCAACCGCGACAGAGGATTGCGTGGTCGCCGTCTTCAGGTCCCCCAGCTTGAGCGCTGCGCGGGCCCAGGCGCTCCGTGTGACCGAGAGCCCTGTACGAGCTGTGATCAGCTTCTTCGCCAGCTGTGTCGCCTTGAGGGGCGTGATCACCTCGCCGTCCAGATCGACCTTGAGCGCTTGCGCAGCATCACATCCAGGGTCTCGGGTCGTGAGGGTTTGCGCGATCCTCTGCGCTTGGCTGACCGCGTTGACGAGGTAGAGATCCCGAGCCAACGGGGTCACCTCGCACGCCATCGCGCCATCCGCCAACTGCAAGCCAAGCGTTTGAGCGCTGTCGATGTCCTCTGCCAAGGTCATGGCGCGCGCAACGTGCACTCTCGTGCGCGTCGCGAGGGGCAGCTCGAGCCCTTTGGCCTCAAGCCCCTTGATCGCCGTCGCTAAGACGGCCTCGGCTTTCATCTTCGCCAAGCTCGGTCGCTTTGAGCGATAGAGTGCGCGGGCTGCATTGAGGTGCGCGAGGACGTCGGAGGGGGCTTTTTGGAGCGCGGTTTGGATCAAGGCGACCCCGGAATCGGTATGGCCAATGGCGAGCAGGCGCCGGGCGCGCTCGACCTCTGCGCGGGCCTCGACGGCGGCCTCTTCACGGTCGTTGGCGCTGGGATCGCGCCGCAGCCATCCCCAGCCAGATTCACGATCTCCGAGCAGGGCTTGGAGCTGCGTGAGCGCTGGGCCGCTTTTTGGGGCGTCCGTCTCGACACGCAGCGCGACGCGTTTGCCCCGCCAAAGGTCACTGGCGATGGAGACGCGCGTGGGGAGGATCCGGACCACGAGCTTGCCTGAAGGTCCCTCGTAGGTCGCCAAGATGTCGTTGCCCAGGGTCATGCCCGTGAGGACAAAGCCCCCCTCGAGGCCAGTTGGACCCGGATCGATGAACACTCGCACACGCTCACGCCAAGCCTCTGGCACATGGTACGCGAGGGGGTTCGAGCGGACGTCAGGCGCCTCGGCCGAGGGGGGCTTCGGTGCCGTCGGCAGGGGGGACTGGCTGCGGGCAGCTGGGCTCGGGGCCAGGAGACCGAGGATGAGAGCAGCGCCGATGAGGTGTCGCGTTTGCATGAGGCGTAATCTAACAGGACAGCGCCGGGGCACAACCACTGCTGGCGCTGCGCGCGCCTGTGAGCTAATACAGCACCCGTGATGCTGCTTCGCCCCCTCTTACTGCTCGTCCTCACCTTCGCGGTGAGCGCGCCGAGCTTTGCTCAGTCTCCGGACTTGGAGCGTATGCATTTCACGATCGGCGAGCACACCTTGGTCACGCTCCCTGGGCGCGCTGAGGTCGTGGGGGGATACGCTGGGAGTATGGTGGTCGACGTCGCCGACCCGGCGATCTCGGGTGTGCTCTCCGAGGAACTCTCGGTCTTCTCCAGGCTGCGTTTGGCGCCAGGCGTGCTCTTCATGGGCTCGAATTGGCCCGTCTTCACGACCTACACCCTCTCCGCTGATCTCGATGTGCGCTACGAGATAGGGGAGATGAGCGGTGACGCGCTCCTGAGGCTCGACCCGGTGCGCGCACAGCGGAGCGAGGTACCGCTGCCTCGACTGTTAGAGGCTCGGGCCGCCGCGGTGGGCGACCACCTGGCGATCTCCTTCGGTCTGACCCGCTCCTCCTGGGGGCTTGGGATGCTCGCGAATGATGGTCGACCGCGGAGTGTGATCAGTGGCGCCAGCCCGTTCGGATACTCGCGCACGATGGATCGCGTCGTGCGGGCGCAGGTCGCTGTCTTTCCGTTCGGGCGCACGCTCGGGCCCGCCGATCGCTCCGAGTCGACGGAGCCGCCCCTGACCATCGCGCTCGCAGGTGACGCGGTCATCGAGGATGACAACGCCGACTGGCTCGAAGGGGACCGAACTTGGCACGCCGTAGGCGCTGTGCGCGGCCGCATCGCGGGCTTCCTCGGCGGAGTGTATGGGGTCCACCGACGCCAGGCTCACGCCGCGGGAGGTGACACTGCGGTGACCCTCATTGATCTCTATGTACGCCAGGAGATGAGTGCATCCGATGTGCGCATTTGGGGTGAGCTAGAGGGGGCGATCTCGTTCGGGGAGACCACCTTCGCGGAGAACCCGCTGTCGCCTGGGCCTCAGACCATCCTGGCGGGGGGCGGCTTGGCCCGCGTCGGGGTGCAGAGTGGCCTCTTTGGGCTGGTCTTGGAGGCCGGGTATGCCAGCGGAGACGACAACACGTACGACAATGAGCAGCGTGCCTTCACCTTTGATCGCGAGCACCGCGTCGGGCTCTTGATGTTCCGAGAGTCGCTCCGAAAGGCCACAGCGGTCTCTGCTGCCAATATCGAGGACCCGACCTATCGCGCCTCGCCGCCTCGTGGTTACGAGCGAACCGCCACATCTGGGGCTGTGCGCGGCGCCATCTATGTGAACCCTAGAGTGACGGTGGAGGTCGTCGAGGGGCTCACTGCGATGGTGGGTTACCTGCACGCGCGCAGCGACGGCGTGTACACCGATCCCTTTCAATCGGGGCTCGTAGGCGGCGCCTCGGCGGGGCTGCGAGGGACGCTCTTCGCAGAGAATTTCGGAGATGAGATCAACCTCGGCCTCGATTATGCCCTCGACCTTGATTCGCTCGGGCTGCGGTTTCGCGGTGAGTTCGCTTGGTTCTCGCCGGGGGACATCTTTGAGAGCCCGTCGAGTGATGAGCCTGCGCGCGATCAGGTCGGTGGATGGCTGCACGGGGAGGTGAGCTGGTGAGCCGATTCATCGTTGCGCTCGCGCTGTTGTCTGGGATCCTCGTGGTGGGGTGTGGGGATTATGGCGCCGATAAGGGCGTCGCCGGCATCGTCCGCTCGGATGAGGCCCCCTTCGGCCCCAAGATCGTCTACGAGCCGCTCACTCGACCAGTACCGGAGATCCCCTTCCCCAATGACTTGATGTTGCGGCCCAGCGACGAGACGGAGAACGGGGTGGCTTGGAACATCTCGGAGGACGCCCCGACGGCGGTCGAGCGGCGAATTCGCCGTGAGATGGGCAAGCTGGATGGGTTCGGAGTCTATAGCCCGGTCTTCGTCCCCTTTGATGGACCGCTCGCGCTTGAGACGGTGACCGACGAGAGCGTGCTGCTCATCAACATCGAGCCCGATCACCCTCGCCGAGGTGAGCGGGTCGTGCTCGACCTCAACCGAGGCTTCTTCCCAGAGACCATGCGGCAGCGCAATTACTGGCCTTATGATCCCCAGAGCGCGCTGGCGGATCTTTACCTTGGCGCTGGCAACGACGCCGACAGCGATGGCGATGGCGATGTCGAGCGCGTGACCCACTGGGAGGTGGAGACCAACACGCTGATTTTGCGGCCAGTGAAGCCTCTGGCGCCAGGGTGCCGACACGCCGTGCTCATCGCTCGAGATGTGAGGGGCGCGGCAGTCGATGAGGAGGGGACCCCGACGACAGCGCCTGTGAGGTCCCCTTGGCCTTATAAGGCACACGCAGCCCAGGCCGAGTTCGTGCGAGATGCGCTCGAGGTGGCGGGGTGGACGCCTGCCGACCTCGCGTTTGGTTGGACCTACACGACGACCGACGCTGCGAAGCCGATGTTGAACCTGCGCGACGGCGTTCACGGTCTCGGTCCTTTGGCAGCGCTCGGGCAGTTGGCTCCGCCGAATATGGGCCAGGTGCGGGACACGAACGTCCTACATGACAGCACGGTCGACGGGGTCTCCGAGGCCAGCGCCAAGCGCGACCACCCCTATATCCTGCAGGGCGCCTTTTTAGGGGACCTGTTCGAGGTCGTCGGCGGGATTCAGCCGGGCCTCAGTATCGACTTCCAGGACGTGGATTACTTTGTCTTCGGGAGCTTCGAGACGGCGGATCTCCGCACGGGTGAAGACCGGATGGTGGGCATCAATTTCCACACCGGTTCCGGTGAGCCTGGAATAGCCGATGTGCCTTACCTGCTGTCGGTGCCCAAGGCGGTCCCGGGTCGGCATGAGCCCCCGTTCCCCGTCGTACTCTACTTCCACGGCACGGCGACGAGCCGCATGGAGGCCGTGGCGATCGCCAACCAGATGGCACGTCAGGGCCTCGCCATGCTCTCCTTTGACCAAGTGGGGCATGGCCCGATCATCCCGGACATCCCGCTCCTCGTCTCGTCCCAGGGGCTCGACATCTCTGTGATCGAGATATTCGGGCCGCTGCTCGCCGAGCTCCTCGTGCCGCATCGTGCTGAGGAGTTTTATGGCCTGGGCTTGGATGATCTCTTGGCGAAGATGTCCGAGATTGGGCTCTGGAATGAGCTCGCACTTCATGGTCGGACCGAGGACCAGAATGGAGACGGCGCCTTGGAGTCCAGTGAGGGCTTCTTCTGGGGGAACCCCTTCAAGATGTGCGGTTCGGTCTGGCAAGACCTGAGCGACTTCTTTTACGCGGTCGCTGTGTTGCGGAACTTTGATCCGGCGGCTGTCCCTGCCGCCATAGCGGATCCGGCGACCGCGACCGTCGAGGCCTTGCAGCCTCACTTCTTGGCAGGTGACTTCAACGCGGATGGCGTCCTCGATGTCGGGGGCCCTGATGTGCAACTCAGCGTCGCCGGAACCTCGCTTGGCGGTCTACACAGCATCCTCGCCGCAGCCCTCGAGCCCGAGGTCACGGTCGCCACGCCCATCGTCGGCGGAGGAGGGCTCGTCGACCTCATGCTCCGCACAGACTTCCGCATGATCGTGAAGCGGATCTTCCTCGAGACCTTTGGACCCCTCGTCGTGGGTTGCCCGGACGGCGAGGGGGGCGTATGGCTGACATTTAACGACGATTCACGGGGGTGTAACCCCGAGTACGCGGAGGCCGAGAGCTTCGCGCGCTTGGCCGATGTGGTCCCTGGGACCCTCGTCCGCTTGGTTAACCTCGACAACGAGGAGTCGGCCGGGCTCTATGTCGGCGAGGAGTTGGGCTTCTCGGTCGCGGTCCCTACAGACGTCGGGGACCACTTGGAGTTCTCTGTCCTGCGCCCCGATGCGAGCGGGACAAACGCGTGGGAGCGCGTCGAGGCCTACAGCCCCTACGAGGGGGTCGCGATGCAGAGAAACACGCCGCGCTTCCGACGCTTCATCGGGATCGCGAATAACATCTTGGACCGCTGTGATCCGATCTCTGTGGCCCATCATCTCTTTCAAGATCCGCTGCCAGGGCACCCTCCGGTGGACATCCTCTACGAGATGGCGCTTGGGGACGAGACCGTCCCGATCTCCGCGGGTGTGCAGGTGGCCCTGGCCACCGGCCTCTTTGGCGAGACCCCCGAGGAGTGGCGCCCCGTGATGGAAGAGTTCATCGCCCGAGGGGTGATGAAGGGCAGTGACTACGACGTCGACGACCTCTTGGGAGACAACCCCGAGGAGGCGCCGCCGATGGGCCCCTTCGAGCCGATCCCCACCAGCGAGGGAGGTGTCTCAAGCATCCGGTTCGCAGATGTGGACGGCGCGCATGAGTGGATCATTGATGTGAAGCCCGACGCGGAGCTCGACTTTGCGACGTACAGCCAGCACCAGGTCGTCCTCTATCACTGGTCCGAGGGGGCGAAGGTCGTCGATGACCTCTGCATCCAAGAGACGACTTGCGAGTTCCTCGATGACCCGGAAGGGCGCCTGCCCTGAGCGCGCCTTAAGGGAACGGGAAGAAGCTCTGGACCTTAAAGACGGGATAGTGGGCGATGGTATTGAAGATAACCAGCAGCGCACTCAGGCTCACCGTGTAGGCGACGATGAAGGTCGACAGCACCCGCGTGAGGTCACGCTTGCGCACCAGGATCAGGCAGACCCCAAAGGATGAGAGCAACGAGATAAACATGAGGAAGAGAAGCAGGCGCAGATCGACTGCGACCCAGGCGGCATACTGCCAACCCTCGCTGGGATCGACCAGCTCAGGGGTAGAGGCGAGCCACAGCGGCGTCCATAACACGCTCATGTTGAACCCTGACTGACGCTCACGTTCGCTCCTCTCCGTGGACCACAGTGTGCAGGTTGAAGTAGTTCACCGTGAAGTGGCAAAGAATCGCTGCCAACAGGTTGTCAGTCCAGAGCGTCAATCCGCCGAGAAGTAGACCTGCCCCGAGAGCAAATAGCGCCCACAGGCGGAAGCGTGCGTTGAGGCCGCCGTGAAGCGCAGCGAAGATCACAGAGGTCAGGAGCAGCCCCAACATCGGCTGCAGAGCGCCCCGGAAGAGGAGCTCTTCGCCTACCGCGCTTGAGACAGCGAGCACAGCGATTGCACCGCTCCCTGGCTGGCCCAACATGCCCTTGAGCTCGTCGTTGAGGTTCCTCACGGCTTCCAGGCGGAGGCTCAGGTGAGTGAGCCCAACGATGCTGAGCCCCGCTACGACACCCGCGATCAGGTCTCGGATGAGGTCGTCACCATCGCCGAACACGATGAGGATCCAGTCTAAATCCTGCGCGGCGATAACGCCGATGCCGATCACCGCCATCACGGCGTAGAAGATCAGCGCCGACACCGTCAAAGCGGTGGGACTGGGTGGCTCTTGCTCCTCCTCCATAGACCCTCGAACCCTTAGACTGATCAGCATTGGCCGCCGCGCTGAACGCCGCGGAGAGGCGCTCGACTTAACACAGCTGTGGGAGTGGGCTCCAATTGCCAGCGAGCAGGGTGGTCGTTTTTTGGACCTGCTGGATCGGCAGGGTTACAACCGCCTCGTGAGTATCGCACGTCCCACGAACTCTGCCGCCAGCGCGGCGATCTATCTGGCCCTCGCCGCTCTGGTCCTCAGCCTGTATTCAGGGTGTCGACAACCAGACGATTCCCGGCGGAGAGTCCGACTCAAGATTGACCCCAACCTCGTCGAGCACGAGTGGCAAGAAGGACCGCGTCGAGACGCGATCTTGGCGTTGGTCGATCGCCGCGCCCGCTCCTTCGCCCGCGCCCTGTTCGCCGGGGAGCCGATGCCGACGGGCATGCCGTCTGAGCTTGAAGACGAGACGACGCGAGAGATGCTCGCTTCCATCAAGTCGAGCAAGTCCGGTGGCGTGGAAGAGCCCCCCGCGTGGTGGAAGGGCGTCGCTGCGCAGCCCCAGTCCTACAAACACGACCTCCCCAAGGAGTACCTCATTGAGGTGCAGCGAGGAGAGACCTTTGCATCCTTGGCCCGCTGGTCGAAGTCTGAGCCCGAGCGGATCCGCAGCCTTAACCGGGAGCGGATGAAGCGGAGCCGCTATCTTCGCCCGGGGATGGAGCTCAAGCTGACCATGAGCCCCCATCAGAAGATGGTCTTCGATCAGGCCCGCGAGCGATTCCAGCTCAAGCGCCTCGAGGACTACTTCTCGGAGCGCTACATCGAGCGCGTCATCTCTTACAGAGTGCGTCGTGGTGATGTGATCGCCAAAGTAGCCGCTGAGTACGGTGAGGCGCCGATTTGGCTCCTCGAAGAGTTCAACCAGACCGATTTCCGCTCCTTGCAGCCTGGGGACACCATCTTGATCCCGACGGTCAAGCGCATGCGCGGCGGTCGACGTGCTCCACCACGCCTCCAGGTCGTCGACAAGGACGGACGGCCACTCAGCGATGAGAAGCGTCAGGCCCTCGGCGACAAGCTTCGGCTTGATCTGCTTGGCCAAGCGCGCCTCGCCATGGACGACTCCAACGTCTTCCAGCGCAGCGGAAGGGCCACGAGTACCACGTCGACTGGCACGCTCTTGCCGACCTCTAACCTGGTCCCCGCCGTGATCACCCCGGGTGGGATTCAGCCCGCGACGGTCGCCACGCCGACGGCCAATGTCTTGCCGAACGCTGCCGCGACACCTGCACCCCGCGTGGCCCCTCGTGAGGTCATCGTGAAGCCAGGGGAGACCTTGAGCCACTACGCATCCTGGTCCGGCCTCACCGTCGCCAGCATCCTCAAGGCGAACGCGGGGCTTGAGCCCGAGCTGCTCTTCGCAGGGCGCCGCATTAAGCTCCCGCTCAGTGACTTGGCCTACGCCGACTTTGTGTTAGCGAGGGCGGGCACCCGTCGGGCACCAGCGACCGCGAAGGGCGCGAAAGCGGCCGCAGGGAAGAAGCTGCCAGCCGTGATCAAGGCGGGCCCTAAGGCCCCGGCTGATGATGCCTACACGACACACGTGGTGGCCTCTGGCGAGACGGCCACGGCCATCGCGAAGAAGCTTGGCCTGAAGCTCTCTGACCTGAAGAAGGCTAACCCGGGGCGAAACCTCGACTTGCTCTACGTGGGCGGCCGCATTCGGGTCCCCAAGAAGGCCCGGAAATAGCGGCTGAGCGCTCGCCCGCCTCGTTCAGAACCCGTCTCCCCTAGAGTCGTGAAGATAACGCTTTGAAAGCAAAGCGAATTCATGGGCGTTTAGGGCGCCGTAAGGGCTTTACAGTCCGTGGACCACGTGCTAACTCAGGCGCAGCCTGACGACACGGGCACTAGGAGCGACTATGAGCGGCATTGAAGAGACCGAGAACGAGACCCCCACCGAGGCAGAGGTTGCCCCCACCGAGCCCGAGGTTGATGAGGGCCCTAACACCTTTACCGACGGCGACTATGACGCCGATAGCATCAAGGTGCTGAAGGGGTTGGAGGCGGTCCGTAAGCGCCCGGGGATGTACATCGGAGACACCGACGACGGGTCGGGTCTGCATCACATGGTCTTCGAGGTCGTCGACAACTCGGTGGATGAGGCGCTCGCGGGTCATTGCGACACCGTGTCGATTCAGATCCACATCGATAACTCGATCACCGTGTCGGACAACGGCCGTGGCATCCCCGTCGGAGCGCACGAAGACGGCCGCAGCGCGCTTGAGGTCGTGATGACCGAGCTGCACGCCGGCGGTAAGTTCGACGACAACTCCTACAAGGTCTCGGGCGGTCTACACGGCGTGGGTGTCAGCGTCGTGAACGCCTTGAGCGAGTGGCTGGTGGTCGAGGTCCGCCGCGATGGGCGTCTGCATCGGCAACGCTACATGCGTGGCATCCCTGATGGTGGGATGGAGACCCTCGGCGAGACGACCGAGACCGGGACGACGGTCACCTTCAAGCCCGACCGCGAGATGTTCACGATGTTCGAGTACAGCTTTGACCAGCTGGCGAGTCGCTTGCGTGAGCTTGCGTACTTGAACAGCGGCCTGACCATCGAGCTGGCTGACCAGCGTGCAGATGGTCACGAGGCTGTCTTCAGTTACGAGGGAGGCATCGCCAGCTTCGTCAGCGACATTGGGAAGACCAAGCACCCTCTGCACGATGGCGTGTTGGCCATCCGGGGCGAGCGCGACGAGATCTATGTCGACATCGCGCTGCAGTGGAATCAGACCTATCAGCAGCAGATCTTCTGCTTCACCAACAACATCCGAAACCGAGACGGTGGTACCCACCTGACCGGCTTCCGTTCAGCTTTGACCCGCACCGTGAACGCGTACGCGGACGAGAAAGGCCTGACCAAGCAGCTCAAGATGAGCCTCGGCGGAGATGACATCCGCGAGGGCTTGGTCGCGGTGATCTCCGTGAAGGTCCCTGATCCGAAGTTTTCGTCTCAGACGAAGGACAAGCTCGTCTCCTCTGAAGTGAAGACGGCGGTGGAGACGCTCTTCAACGACAAGTTCGCGGACTACCTCGAGGAGCACCCTCAGGTCGCGAAGTCGGTCATCATGAAGGCTGTCGACGCGGCGCGTGCACGGGAGGCTGCCCGCAAGGCGCGTGAGACCGTGCGCCGCAAAGGCGCATTGGACTCGGCGAGCCTCCCAGGCAAGCTGGCGGATTGCCAAGAGCGCGACCCGACGCGCGCTGAACTTTACATCGTCGAGGGCGACTCCGCTGGCGGCTCTGCAAAGCAGGGACGCTCGCGGGCGACGCAGGCCATTTTGCCCCTCCGTGGCAAGATCCTGAACGTCGAGAAGGCGCGCTTCGACAAGATGCTCTCATCGAACGAGATCGTGACGTTGATCACGGCGCTGGGTACCGGGATCGGGCCGGACAGCTATGACGCAGACAAGGTGCGCTACCATCAGATCGTGATCATGACGGACGCCGACGTCGACGGTCAGCACATTCGAACGCTGCTCCTGACGTTCTTCTACCGGCAGATGCCGGAGCTGGTGGAGCGCGGATACCTCTACATTGCTCAGCCGCCGCTCTATAAAGTGAAGAAGGGCAAGAGCGAGCGCTACCTCAAGGATGAGCCGGCGATGTCGTCTCACTTGCTCGACCAGGGCTCCCGTGGGTGGGAGCTCGTGTTGGCTGACGGCTCGACGCGCTCGAGTGAGGATCTTCGCTCTGTCGCTGAGCAGGCCATCCGGGTCGCGAGCCGCATCGACGGCATGGGGCGTCGCCGCGACGGCCGCGTCATTGAGGCTTTGCTTGAGGCCACGGCGCTGAACGCAGAGCGCTTGCGTTTCCCGGAGGCGCTTGAGGCGGCCGCGAAGGAGATGGAGGCGTGGGTCGGTGATGTCTACCCCGAGATGATGCCCCTGGACTACGGCGTGACGCCTGATCCCGAGATCCCAGGTGCCCACCGCCTGACGCTCCGGACCTTCGTCAACGGCGTGCCTCGCGACACGGTGCTTAACGATGCCTTCCTGAGCTCCCCGGAGTTCCTCGATGTCCGCACCATCTGTGACCGCATCGCCAGCATCGCCCCCGCACCCTTCGTGGTACGCAAGGGAGAGGATGAGCCCGTGAACTTGCGGACCCTCGCTCAGGTGTTGGCGCACGTGAACAAGCAGGGCGGCAAGGGCCTCAGCATCCAGCGCTACAAGGGCCTCGGCGAGATGAACCCAGACCAGCTCTGGGAGACGACGATGGACCCCGAGGTCCGCACGCTGCTCCAGGTGCGCGTCGATGACGCCATCGCAGCCGACGAGATGTTCAGCGTCTTGATGGGTGACGAGGTAGAGCCACGCCGTCAATTCATCCAGTCGAACGCGTTGAACGTTCAGAACCTCGACATCTGATGGACCTCGGCCATGCGTCATCCGTCCATCTGGATGGGTGACAGCGTGGGTGTGAAGCGTGGTATGAGGACGGCATCATGGATGACGCCCGAGCCGAATACTTGCGAAGCATTGAGCAGCGCTTCATCGCGTTGCGAGGCCGTGGCTTTATGCTCTCGCCTCGCGATCTCGACATCGTCGAGCGTTGGCGTGTGGCAGGGATCCCGGTTCGCATTGTCTTGCGGGCCCTCGAGGATGGCGTGAAGTCCTTCATCGATCGCAACACACCGGGGATGCCGCTGCCCAGCTCCTTGGCTTACTTCGAAAACCAGGTCGATAAAGCCGCGCTCCTTTGGCGGGAGCGCACGATGTCTTGGGGCGTGTCTGAGAAGCCCGGCGCTGCCAATGCCGCTCCGGGGCGCGGCGTGTTGCTCGACGCCACGATGGAGGCGGTGAGCGACGCAGGTCAGGAGAGTGACGACGACGCGATCAAGGTGGTCCTCCGAGACACCTACCGGGCGATCCGCCAGTCGGCTGACCACGGTGATGAAGAGCCATGGGCGTTGATCGCGGCGCTCGACAGCGCCATGGTGGAGGCTGTGGAAGAGATCCTCGACCCAGCGATGCTTGATACGCTGCGCGCAGAGGCCTTGGAGAAGGTCTCTAAGCGTGGTGGGGCCAGTATGAGCCCTGACGCCAGAGACGCACGTCACCGCGCTGCGCTGACGACCTTGTTGCGCACACGCTGTGGGCTGCCGGACCTTGTGGAGGTACTGAACGATGTCCGTGTGTGAACGATGCCATGGCTCAGGGGTGATACACCTCGAGGTAGGTAGCGAGACCGCGATGGCTGAAGTCTGCCGTTGCAAGCTGCCTTGCACGCTCTGCCATGGTTCGCAGTACGTCATCGAAGTCCGTAATGGGTACGAGGTCGCCGCCCCATGTTCATGCCAGGCGTTGAGCACTCGAGTGCGCCTCTTCAACGAGGCTCGCCTCCCAGCAGGCTATGGGCTGAAGACGATCCCAGGGTTTGTGGACCAAGGCGGCGGCAATCAAGGGGAAATCAAGACCAAGCTGGCGCGTTATCAGGCGCGCTTTGATGACGCTACGGAGCGCGGCTTGGTCCTCGTGGGCCAGCCTGGCGTAGGCAAGACTCACCTTGTCTGCGGTCTCATCCACTACTTCACATTAGAGCTGGGTATCGCCTGTCGGTTTGTGGACTTCTTTCACCTGACTGACCGCATCCGAGGGACCTTCGATAAGGGCGATGACGAGTCTCAAGCAAGCCTGATTAGACCGCTGGTCGACGTTCCGGTGCTGGTCATTGATGAGCTGGGTAAAGGGCAGGGGACTGCCTGGGAGCAAACGGTCATCGATCAGCTGATCAGCCGTCGGTACAACGCAGGCCGTCTGGTCTTCGCGACCACGAACTTCATGCCTGAGGCTTGGCTGGATGCGAGCAGTGATAGGGTCAAGACCGCTGTGGGGCTTGAGGAGCGGGTCGGTCCACGTATCTACAGCCGACTGGCTGAGATGTCGGACTTCCTCCTCGTGGCCGGTCCAGACCATCGCATTCACAGCCCCTAAGGGCGGGCTTCTCAGCGGATCAGGGCGAAGAGCCAGATGATGCCGAGCACGTTGGCGATCAGCGAGCCAACTAAGACCAAAGCAGAGATCACGCCGCGCGTCTTGAGTATCGTCTGCCGGTCTGTGCCTTCGCCGGGGCCGAGCCCATCGACCTCCACTTGGACGTCATCCATGAAGCTCTCTGCGGCGTATGCGCGCAGTCGATCACGGCGATCGATGATGCTCTTCAGGATGGTCTCGGTCATCCAGCCTAAGACCAGGAAGAAGACCAGCGCGATGGCCGCGAGCAGCCGGCTCTTTTGGGTCTCATGGGCGTCTGATCGGCTGAGGAGATCGGACTCTTTGGTGCTCAAGAGGATGGTCTGCGGGGTCGGGGACTCACGTAGGATCGCCTGCCAATAGGCGGTCGCGATGGCGTCGTTCGTCTCGGGAGGCGCCACAAGCCCAGAGGGGTGCAGGAGCTGCTGGTCCCGCAGCTCGGTAAGCAACGCCTGGATGGGCTGCTCCTCGGAGACCAACAGGGGGGTCGTCGCGTACGCTTCCCCCAGCGCCCATGGGTGGTCACTGCACTGCAGGCTGTAGCGTCCTTCGGGCCACGGTCCGAGCTCTAAACTCAGGCCTCCGCCAGCGGCAGTTCCTCGTTGGCTCCACACCAGCACGTTGCCCTGGAAGAGGTCACAGAAGACCTCGGCGTCTGGACGCCACGTGGTCAGCCGCGCCGTCACCGGGCTCTCAGGAGTGAAGGTGGGCCGGGTCGTATTCAGGAGCATCTGTCGCCCGATAGGGACGAGCAGCTCCTCTATCTCCGTGGTGGCTCCGTTGTGCGTCGCTTGGATGATGAATCGGAAGCTGGGGCGCCGAGCGTCCACGGTGAAGCGGATGAGGCCTGAGCCATCCGTGGTCGCGGTGATAGCGCCGTCTGGGAGGCTTGGGTGGCCGACCTTCACGGAGGCCCCAGTGAGGGGGACGCCGCTCAGGTCGCGGACGCGCACGAAGACTTCGTTATCTAAACCGGCAGACAGCACGCCGCCCTCGGGGAGGATGCTCACGCGATGGGCGCGCTCGGTCTTGGAGAGCGTCGGGGGGGACTCGGGGAGCGCTGGCTCTGGCGCCATACGGCGGACGGGCATCGTGAGGTGCAGTGCCTCTCGACGCCCCTCGGTCTCGATATCAAAGGTCAGCGCGACAGGGTCGTCGACGTCAGCGGGGATAGGGACGGAGACCAGCGCCGGTGAACCGGTTGCGGACACGCCCTGTGGGACACCGGCGATCTGGACATCACGTACCTCGACCGTCGCGCCTCGTCGGCCATCCGCCCATGTGGAGACCACACGGAAGCTCGCGGGGAGACCCGCGCGGACCGCGGTGCCTCCGACGACCTTTAGGACGACGACGTCACGGGGGCGATCGAGGTTCAGGTAGGTGACGCCCAGCACGAAGATCGCCGCGCCGACAAGCGCCACGACACATCGACGAAACGCTGGTTTATCCGCCAGCCCTACCCAGTTCGGCCTAAGAATGACGCTCGTGGATGCCCGTGATGGGCGTGGCCTCGAGGTCACGGAGGAGCTGGTCGACTTCGGTCTCGAAGTGAGCTCGGTGCTCGTCCGGGACAGGGTCACCCTCGGTGAAGTCCGTGCGGAGCGGGTTCACGAGCTTCCCATTTTTGCGGAGGCTAAAGAGGAGCTTGGGAGCCCGAGCGATGCCGGTCTGCCCGACCTTCCCGATGACCGACTTCTGGTTGACCAAGCTGCCGACCTTGACGTGCCGTCCGATGGTGTCCAAGTGGCCGTAGGTGCTCGTGTATCCGTTGTCATGCTTGATCGTGACGGTCTTCCCGAGGGAGCCGCTCTCTCCGGAGAAGATGACCGTGCCACTTGAGACGGCCCATACAGGGGTCCCAGCGCTGGCGGTGTAGACGACCGGAGAGGCCTTCTTCAACCCGTGACGGATTCCGCTCTGGCCTCGAGACGAGACGCGTGTGTACTTCAAGGGGGACTTCAGGAACTCCTTACGGACGGCGCGCCCGCCATCGGTGAAGTAACCGTCATCTCCTTGGGGGCTGGTGTAGTGCACGATGCGCTTGTGCCCGAACTTGCCGTGGTACTCGGCTGCGAGCACTTTGCCGTACTTCAGGAAGCGGCCGTCGACCGAGATCTTCTCGACGATGACTCGGAACTCGTCCCCTTGGCGGACATCTTGGAAGAAGTCGACGTCCCAAGCGAAGAGGTCGATGAAGAGGCCACCAAGCTGGGCGCCTTCGCCGCAGCGAGCGATCGCGCCGTAGAGGCTTGATTTGATCGCGCAGCCGACCCGCGCCAGCTCGACCCGTGTGGGCACAGCGACGCGCTTGGCGCGATAGTCGCCTGTGGAGGTGGCGATCACCTCGAAGACATCGAGGGGGGTGCGCACGTAGCGGAAACGGTGGACTTGACCTTCATCGTCGAGCCAAGCCTCGAAGTCGTCACCGACCTGAGCGTTCCTGAAGTCAAAGACTGACGCCATAGCGTGGGTCAGCGGGAGCGCCGTGCGGTGGTCGACGCCTTCGCTCTTCAGCGCCTTCAAGATGGTCTGCCCACGACGCAGCTTCCCGGCGACCTTGCGGCCCATGGGCTCACCGAAGTCATCAAGGGGGAGCAGCTCAAGGTCTTGCTCGTCGGTTGTCGGCGGGCCCATCTCGCGCTCGGTGGCCGAGGTCGGCTCGTGCGATTGCGGGACCGCGACAGGGTGGTTCAACCGCTCTTCTAACGTCGGTGGAGCGACATTGTCGCTCCCAGAGAAGAAGAGGCCGTAGTTCAGCGCCCCGAGCATCAAGACGACGAAGAAGGCGCTTCCTCGCGTACGACCCGCACCACGCTGCGGACGACGGTAGGTCGAGCGCAGAAGGATGGGCTTGTCGAGGCGGTTCGGGAGCACGTTTTCCTCGGCTTGGCGTGCGGTGACAGGCCAAGTTAGTTCGGGTGGGCTTCGTGGCGTCGACTGTGCGTACACGGTAAGTCAGTTCGACGATGTACCGGCACCTAGCATGCGCAGATCTGCGATGTCAATGCACGCGCAGCCTATATATAGACGCGAGCTCGTGAGGCCCTCGTTGACCGGTTAGTTGGGAGGCGTCAATTGCACCGGTGAGCCGGCCAATCGGCAGGCCAATTCGATGGCGTGCTTGGTACTCGTCGGATCGGCGATGCCTCGGCCGACGATGTCATAGGCGGGCCCGTGGTCCGGGCTCGTCCTTGGCCGGGGCAACCCGAGGGTCACATTTACGCCGTCTGAGAAGTGCATCATCTTGAACGGGATCAGCGCTTGATCATGATAGCCGGCCAAGACGAGGTCGTAGCGCCCTTGAACGGCCTGATGGAACACCGTGTCCGGCGAATGTGGGCCCGTGATGGCGACCCCTTCGGCTTGGAGGCGCGCAATGGCTGGCGCGAGGATGCGCTGCTCTTCGTCTCCAAAGAGCCCGCCATCCCCTGCGTGGGGGTTGAGCCCTGCGACGGCCATCGTCGGGGTCGCGAGCTGGAGTTGCTCGACCAGCGCTCGCCACGCGAGCCGCGCGGCCCCCACGACATCGTCGATGGTCAACGTAGTGGCCACATCGCGCAGCGGGATGTGGGTCGTGATCGGGACGACGCGCAGCCTTGGTCCAGTCATCATCATGGCCACTCGGTCTACGTTCAACCGGGCCTGAAAGAGCTCGGTGTGGCCAGGGAAGTCACCCTCGAAGCAGCGCTTCGAGACCGGGCCGGTGACGACGGCGTCGATGGCGCCATCCCGGAGGTCGCTGGCGGCCTGCTCGACCGCATCACGCTCTGGGAACGTGCCGGTCGCTCGGTGGAGCTCTCCAGTGGTGTCCCCGAACGCCTCGGCCGTCCCATAGAGATCCCAGGTGACGTGCTTGGCGTGGGGGAGTAGGGCCGCGATGGAGGCGCGGATAACCTCCGGCCCGATCCCGCGCGGATCACCCATGGTGACGCCGACTCTGATCGGCGTCACGGCGCTCATTGGACGGTGGGCGCCGCGTCGGACAGAGAGCGAAGCTCGATGAAGGCGTCTCTGCGCAGGGATTGAAGCCACTCTTTGTAGAGCTCGGCGCTCTCCTCCTGGAGCATCCTGGTGCGGATCTTCGCCGTCAGCTCCTGGCGCTTCTGTGGGCTCACCTCTTGCCGCCGTTGGTCGATCAACTTGATCAGGTGGAAGCCGAACTCTGTGCGCACGGGGGGGCTCACTTGCCCGACTGCGAGGGTGCCTACGGCGCGCTCGAAGGAGGGCGCAAACTCACCCTTGCTGAACCAGCCGGTGTCGCCCCCTGCGCGGCCAGCGGGGTCTTCGCTGTGAAGTCTGGCTGCGTCTTCGAAGCTGACCTCGCCTGCTAAGATTTGGTTTCGAATACCTGCGAGCTTGGCGGTGATCTCAGCGATCTTCTCGGGGGTGACGAACTCATCGGCGCGCATCAGGATATGGGCAGCACGGCGCTCGAGGAGCCCACCCGCTTGGTCAAGCTCGGTCTTCACAGCGGTCGCGACGGCTGCCTCGTCGATCCGAACCCGTCCGCGGACCCTGAAGTTCAAGACTTGGTCGATGAGGCGCTGCTTCTCGCGATGTTTCCGGTATTGGCCGGTGCTTGGGAAGCCTGCCTGAGCGAGGACCGTGGCCAACTTGATGTCGTCCCAGCCTCGCTTGGCCTTGAGCCCCTCGATCTCGGCGTCGATCTCGGCGGGGTTGACCTCGAGCTTCATGCGGCGGGCCTCTTCGAGCATCAACCGCTCATCGACAAGGCTCTCCAAGATCTCGCGACGCACCTTCTCAGCGTGGATGTTGGTGATGTTCTCACCGGACGCGCGGAGGCGCTGCACATAGGGCCCAGTCGCGCGGTTAAGCTCGTAGAGCGTGATCGGCTCGCTGCCGACGACGGCCACGATGCGATCGATGACCGTCAGGTCCTTGGGGCTGACAGGGGCCTCGGCGTGCGCGCCGCTGCTCACAAGGAGGCCGGCCAAGCTCAGCAGGGTGACGGTCATCCTCATGGCGTCTCCTGGGAATCGCTACCCGCGGGAGGTTGGCCAGGGCCCAAGTAGCGCCCCTTTGCGGCGTCGGGCACCTTCGGGCCAGAGTGTTGGAGCGAGAGCCCGGCCTTGTGCTGTCCTGGGCGCTTGGTGGGCCCTGGCGCCGCTGGGCGACGGAAGAGGGCAGGGTTGATCCGCGGTTTGGCACCCTTGGCCCCGGGGGCAGCTGCCTTCGGGGTGTCGGTCGCTGCCTTCGTCTCAGTGGGCTTGGCCGTGGGGCGCGCTGCGGTACTTGGCAGCTTTGGTTTGGGTACATCAGGGACCTTGGCTGCGGCCGGCGGCTCTGGTGTCGGCAAGGCCGCGAGGGCCTCTTCGTTGAGGGTGATCGTCGCCTTGCCCCGAAGCGCCTTGATGAAGGCCGCGCGAGCCTCGACGCGCTTCGCCTTCAGGAGGGCGTTCTGGATGGTGAGGCGGACGTCGTCTAACGGAGCCTCTTTCGCAGCATCACGCCCCGTGAGCTGCACGATGACCCACTGCTTGGACTCGAGCTGAAGCGGCGGGCTGACTTGGTGCACCTTCTCCAGGTTGAAGACGGTGCTGAGCATCAGCCCTGCGACCCGCGCTTGGCCTTTGCTGTTGAGCCCCTTCGCGTCGAACCAGCCTAGGTCGCCTTTGACGGTGGCGGAGGCGACATCCACGGACTTCTCGCGGGCCCAATCACCGAAGATTTGCTTGGCTGCCTTGGGGGTGGCGGCGATCGCCTCTTTTAACCCTGCTGAGGCGGCCACTGCGTCGGCGCGTGTATTGCTGTAGAGGACCGCGCATCGGCGACGCTCTTCGCGGACGAACTCTGCGCTGTGCGCCTTGTAATAGGCCGTTACGTCGGCCTCAGAGATGTCGGCCAACGAGAGGTCGGTCCCGACCGTCCGCAGGACCTCGTCTGCGAGCGCCTTCTTGTAAGTGTGTTGTACGACAGGGTCGGTCTTGAACCCTTTGCGCTCCCCTTCGAGGGCGAGGAGCTCGAGCTCGACCAGCTTGCGGAGCAGCTCGACGCGCTGCTCGGCCGTCACGTAGCGAGAGCGTGCGGACCGAGGCAGCTGCGCCACGTAGGCCGCGACGTCGCCCAGCGTGATCGTGGCGTCACCGACGCGCGCGACCATCGACTGCGCCTGGGCCGCGGTGAGCCCCGACATCTTCGCTGGCGCCGCGGTCCCTGCCTCGATCGCCGCTTTGGCGACCTTGGCGCGCTCACTTGCGACCGGTCGCCGCGCCTCGTGGAGGTCTGGCGCGTCAGGCTTACAGCCCGTCAGCAAGACCGTCGCCGCGAGGGAGAGGATGAGGGCGCGAGACGCGGAGATGATTGGAGTGTGCATCATAGGCTAGAGGCTCGTAGCAAAGTTCACCAACGCTCGCAACGAATCGCGCAGAGGAGCGAGCCCTTCCGACCACTCTTCTTGGGTCACCGAGCGGTACAGACATGGGTCGGGGGAGATGGAGAACCCGAGCCCACCCGCCTTGATCATCTCGGCGAGCACGTCGGCGTTCAGCAGGCCTGTTCCGGTCGGCGTCAGGCTGATTTGGACGCTGTTATAGCCCACGACGGAGAGCCCGAGCTGCCGTGCGTCGATTCTGACCGCCATCAACCCCACGAGGTTGCGCACGGACTCCGGGGGGTGACCGAAGCGATCGGTCAGCGACTGAAGGAGCTGGAAGAGGGCGCCTGTGGACTCGGCGCCGGCCAATTGGCGATAAAGGCGAAGTCGCAAGGTCGTGTCTGGCAGCCAGCTCTCGGGGATCCGAGCCTCGATGGCCACTTTCAGCTCGGGCTCGATGGTGGCCTCGGCCTCCTCCATCCCTGCGCGCCGGGCCTCCACCGCTTCCTTCAGCATCCCGACGAAGGCGTCGTAGCCGACCGCGTCGATATGACGTCCAGCTTGGTCCGCGCCGAGGAGATCTCCTGCGCCGCGGATGTCCAAGTCATGACTAGCGATGTTGAAGCCGCTGCCGAGCTCCGTGAAGCGCTGGAGGATTGAGATCCGCTCCGCAGCATCCCCTGTCAGCGCCGACGGTGCGGGGATCAGCAGGTAGCAAAGGGCGCGCACGCTCGAGCGCCCGACGCGTCCGCGGAGCTGATACAGCTGGGAGAGACCAAATCGATCAGCGCGGTCGATGAGGATGGTGTTGGCCCTCGGGATGTCGAGGCCGCTCTCCACCACGGTGGTGCAGACCAAGACGTTGGACTCGCCCCGCAAGAAGCGCAGCATCACCTTCTCGAGCGCCCCGCGCTCCATTTGTCCATGCGCCACTGCGACGCGGGCCGTAGGTACCAGGCGCACGATCAGCTCAGCGATCTTCTCGATGTCTTGGACGCGGTTGTGGACAAAGAAGACCTGACCACCGCGCTCAATCTCACGCTCGATGGACTCGGTGATGACCTGCTCGGTGGGCTGGGCGACCATGGTGCGAATGGCGAGCCGGTCGATCGGCGGGGTCTGGATCAGAGAGACGTCCCTCAACCCAGCCATCGCCATATGGAGCGTGCGGGGGATCGGCGTCGCGGTCAGGGTCAAGACGTCGACGTCGGGTCGCAGGCGCTTGATGCGCTCCTTGTGCGTGACGCCAAAGCGGTGCTCTTCGTCGATGACCAGCAGCCCGAGGTCTTTGAAGCTGATGCCTTCGCTCAGGAGCTTGTGGGTGCCGACGACCACATCGATGCGGCCCGTGCTCAGCCCCTCGCGGACCAGCCGGGCTTGTTTGGCCGTCTGGGCGCGGGTCATCGACGCGATCTCTACCGGCATGTCACTGAAGCGTCGCTCGAAGGTGAGCCGATGCTGCTCGGCGAGGACGACCGTCGGTACAAGCACCGCGACTTGCTTCCCACCCAGGATGGCGAGGGCCGCTGCGCGCATGGCGACCTCGGTCTTGCCGAAGCCGACATCTCCACAGACGAGGCGGTCCATTGGTCGTGGCGAGAGCATGTCGTCGAGGACGTCTCGGATCGCCTTGGCCTGATCCGGGGTCTCCTCCCACGGGAAGGCCGCCTCGAAGTGGGCGAAGTACTCCCCGGGTGGTGGGAAGGCGTGGCCTTGTCGGAGCTCGCGCTCTGCGTAGAGCGCCAGCAGTTTATCCGCGATATCGCGGACGGCTTTACGGACACGCTTGGTCGTGCGTTGCCACGACACCCCACCCAGCCGGTCGACCTTGGGCTGTTTGCTCTCACTGGATGAATACCGAGAGACGAGGTGGAGCCTGTCTACCGGGACAAAGAGGCGGTCGCCGCCCGCATAGTCGAGCTCGATCAAGTCGACGTCGATGTTGCCGACCGTCCTCCGGACGAGCCCTCCATAGCGGCCGACACCGTGGAGGAGGTGCACGACGAAGTCCCCTGGCTTCAGGTCTCTCCAGCTGGCCAGCGTCGCCTCGACGTCCGCGGTCTTGTAGGGGCGCCGTCGGCGACGCACTTTGCGGCCCAGGATGTCGCGCTCGTCGAGGACGACGAGCCCGAGGTCCTCGGCGACGAAGCCTTCGCCGAAGTCACCGATGTACAGGTCGACCTCAGAGTGCCCTGCCGCGAGGCTTGGGATCTGGGAGAGGTCAAAGCGCTGAGAGTGGCGCTCGACTGAGAGCCCGTAGTGGGCCATCAGCCCTTTGAGCTTCTCGGCGCCGCCCGCGCTGTGGCCAAAGGCGACCACCGCGATCCCTTGTTCACGCCAGCGTCGTACTTGGCGTGTCAGGGGGCTCAAGACCTGATCATCACCCCGCTGGGTCGCGCTCTCGATGGCACGGCGGGTCTCTCGGTGGTCTTGGATGTCGAACCGAATCGAGGCGCTCGCCCCGCTGTCGACGGCGGCGAAGGGGACGAGGTGGCAGTCAGCGCGGTCGGTCAAGCGGGCGAGCACCTCCTCTGCGCTGGCGTAGAGGCGGTCCGCGGTGAAGGCGAGCTCGCCAGGGGTCTTACGGCGCGCTTTTGACCGCCTCTGGGCGTCTTCCCAACGATCACCGAGCACCTTGGCGATACGAGCCGGTTCTTCGACAACCCAGAGGGCGTCATCCGGGGCGAGGTCGAGCGCCGTGTCGAGCTGGGGATAGAAGGCTGGTAAGAGCTCCTCGGTGCCGACCCCCAAGACCCCCGACTCAAGGTCGTCGATGAGCGCGCGGACACGAGAGGAGGGTACGCTCAGGTCATCACCGAGGCCGAAGAGCTCAGTGCGCGCACGCTTCAGAGTCTCAGGGTTCAGCAAGAGTTCACGGGCCGGTGAGAGGATCAGGCTGTCTCGTTCAGCGCCTGGGAGGGTGCGCTGAGAGGCGGGGTCATAGGGCCGGATGGAGTCGATCTCATCGCCCCAGAAGTCCAAGCGAAACGGGTGGGGGTAGAGCGGACAGAAGAGATCGATGATCCCCCCACGCACGGCGAACGAGCCGGGGTCCTCGGCCGCGCTCATCGGGTGGTAGCCCGAGGTGGCCAGGAAAGCGAGCAGGGCCTCGCGGTCGAGCACGTCCCCCCGACTGAGGCGCAACCCATGCGTTTCGAGGACGTCCGCCGGGACGACCTTGTCGAGGAGCGCGAGCGCCGGCACGACTGTCGCCTTGAGCGCCAGGTTGTGGGTCATCCGGAAGAGCGTGGCGACCCGCTCCATCACGAGAGTGCGAGATGGGCTCATACCGCTGAATGGGCTGTGATCGAGGGGCCACAGCCCAGGGCACGGGTCGAGCTCGGTCGACGGACCGACGCTCATCGAGAGCGCGAGCTGGAGTGTCCGGGCGCGCGCCTCATCGGCGGTGACGACGATAAGTGGTCGCTTGGTTTGGCGGTGAATCTCCGCCAGGAGCAACCCGGCGTAGCCGCCCAGCGTGCCGACGAGCTCTACCGGGCCCTCCCCCTCTTGATTGAAGGCGTCCAAGACCTGCGCGAGTCGTCCACTGGGCTGTCGATCGTCGACCATGCCGCAATCTAGCAAAGTGCACCGAAATGTCTCCCGCCGATTGCGCAGACGTCGATGTCCTCAGCATCGACGGGCACAGCGGGGTGCGTTGGCTAGCGCTGGGAGCGCTTCAGTTCACCGCTCTTGACGCCGAGATGGCGGCCCGCTCTAGTGTCGACGTCCTGGGAGGGCTCTGATGCGCATCACACCATCGAATGTCTTTATCTTCGGGCTCATCAGCCTGTCCTTACTCCTCGGCGGCGGCGTGGCGTACGCTGGGTTTGTCGACGGAGATCCTGTCGTGAGTGACCCCGGTAAAGGCGCGAAGAGAGCGCTCGCGTTGGCGCTCACCGTAGGCGCTAAGGGGCACGTCGCGATGATCCACACGGCGAGCCTGACCGGTGGTCCTGGGGGCGACGTGAACGACAAGACGATGAAGACGGGCCTGACCTGGACGATCCTCTCGGGGGACGCGGAGCGTGGATGGCGTTTCCAGCTCGTGGTCGACACGGCTTCAACGACGTCGGCGTCTGGTGGGACCGCGTCTCGTACCTTGTTGGGGCGCATCATGCGCGACGGGGCGATGACCCTTGAGGACCCTCAGGCCGCGACCCCGGACGGCGGGTTTGTCATGATGATGGTCTCTGAGTTCGCACAGAACGCGGTGCGATTACCTCGCCAACCGGTGGGGGAGGGGGCGATTTGGGAGACGGTTCGACATAGTCGAGTCGGCGGTATTAAGAGCGTCCACACGGCCCGGTATACGCTCAAGCGACTTACGCCAGGCGGATTCGAGGCGACCGTGAAGAGCCTCGTCGGCACCGGTGGAGGGGGCACTCGGGCCAAGGGCGAGTCCTCCTCAGTGCTGCATTGGAAGGCCAGTGGTCTCTACCCACAGTCACTCGTGACCGACGCGAAGACGACGACCTACGCCAAGCCTGGGGTTCAGCGTGAGAACGTCGTCATGACGATCCGCACGGAGCTTCGTGCCATGAAGAGTCGTTGAACTCTCGCGTCAGGGCGGTGGGCGCTAGAAGCTCTCGAAGTCCAAGATGCGCGTGGCGTCAGGGCGTCCCCATGCAGCGAGCTGCTCCTTGAGGCCCTCCGCGCTGCAGACGACGGTGGTCTGAACATCATCGGGGGTTAAGTGCGCCTTAATCGCTCTGTTAAGGTCGTCGAGCGTCAGCGCCTTGATGGCCGGGATAAAGCTCTTGAGCCAGCTTGGATCACGCCCCAGCATTCGGCAGGCCAGCTGCTCATGGAGCTGCTTCTCCGCGGTCTCGATCGTCATCGGGTGACTGTTGACGATGTACCGGCGGGCGTTCTCCAGCTCCTCTTCCGTGGGGCCCTCAGCGTGGTAGTCGCGCAGGAGCTGGTCGGTGACCTCAAGGGCGGGGATGGTGTCCGCGAGCCCTGGGTAGAAGCGGAGGATGAAAGTGCCGAGGTGCTTGTCGCCGTGGAGGTAGCTGTACGCGCCGTAGGACCAGCCTCGTTTCTCTCGAATCTCCTGGCTTAGGCGCGCTGTGAACGTGCCCCCAAAGATGACGTGCGCCAGGTAGAGCGCGATGTAGTCATCGTGGTTGGCGTGCAGCGTCGGGTGACCGATGAAGACCTGGGTCTGTGAGCGCTCAGGTTTGTCGATCAGGTCCAGACGGTAGCCTGACTTCCAATCCATAGGAGATTCGACAGCGACCGGCTCCCGTGGTTCGCCGGCGAGGTTGCCGGTGGTACGACCGATGTAGGTCTCGAACCGCTCTCGGGTCAGGTCTCCACAGGCGCCGCTGATCGCCCCCTGAGAGGCGTAATGGCCCTCATAGAACCGCACGATGTCATCACGGCTGATGCGCGCCAAACTCTCCTCAGTACCCCTGAGCGGGCGGCCGTAGACGTGGCCGTCGTAGAAGCTGCGGACGAAGAACCGCTTGGCGAGCGCCGCGTCGTTGTCACGGACTTGCTGAAGCTCGGCGATGGTTTGGCGCTTGAGGCGCGCTAGTTCGTCTTCGGGAAAGGTCGGCTCAGACAAGACCTCGGTCACGAGGGACTCGAACTCATCGAAGTTGCGCGTGAGGGCGTCTCCGATGATCGCGGTCGTCTCGCGTGCCACGGAGATCCCGAGGTGAGAGCCCATGGTGTCGAGCGCTTCGCTGAGCTCTGCTTGAGTGCGCTTTTTTGTCCCGCGTGTGAGCATCTGGCTCGTCAGGAAGGCGAGCCCCTCCTGGCCGTCGGGATCGGCCAGCTGACCGCCGCTGAGGTTGACGCTGACTGTGGAGAGCGGACGTGTGCGGTCTTCGACCAGCAGGGTGTCCTGAGGAGAACCCATTAGTTGGCTCCCTGGGTCATGGGGCGGCCGAGCACGCAGGCGAGGCGTTCAGGGACCAGGATGCGGCGTGCGACGCGCTGGACGTCGTCGCATGTCACCTTTCGAAGTGCCTCGACGCGGCCGAAGAAGCGATCGATATCGCCAGAGGTGACCGCGTTATCACCCAAGGCGGTGGCTCGGTTACCCGTGTCCGAGAGCTGACGCCAGAAGTTCACCTCGAGGCTGTTCTTCGCTTTGAGGAGTTCGCGCTCTGTGATCCCCTCTTCGAGGACCTTGGTGATCACCTCGTCGATGACGACCTCAGCCTCTGCAAAGGTGTGGTCTGGGCGCATATGCACCCCGAATTCGTAGAGCCCTGGGTAGCGCCACGCGGGGATCCATCCACCGCAGGACGTCGCGAGCTCATCTTCGATGACCAGGCGCTTGTAGAGCCTAGAGCTCTCGCCACCGGTCAGGACTTCATCCAAGATCTGGAGCGCAGCGTGATCGTCGTCGACGCCGCTGACCGCGTGCCACCCATAAATGCCGCGCTCGGCGGAGAGCTCCAGCTCGAGCTCGGCGCGATGCGGGCCGCTCGGTGTCACCTCTGCAGGTGTCCCGGCGTCAGGCAGCTCCTGGGCCTTGAGGTGGCCGTAGTAGCTCTCGATCACCCTGAGGACCTCGTCGGTCTCGACGTCCCCGACCACGACCACGGTGGCGTTGTTCGGCGCATAATAACGTCGATAGAAGTCGAAGCAGTCCTCGAGGGTGATCGCGCGAATGTCTTCCATCCAACCGATGGTCGGCCAGCTGTAGGGGTGGTCGCCGTAAGCGATCTTGTAGAGGCGCTCATAGAGGGTGCCATCGGGATCGTTATCGACCCGCAGGAGGCGCTCGTTCACCACCACCTCGCGCTCACTCTCGAGCTGATCGTGGTTCAGGATCATGTTCTCCATGCGATCGGATTCGAGCTTGCACACCAAGTCGAGCGAGCCAGCGGGCAACTTCTCGCGGTAGTAAGTCCAATCCACCCAAGTGGCGGCGTTCGTCTGCGCGCCGGCGGCCTCCATCACGCGATCGAATTCCCCTTCGGCCATGGTCTTGGTCGCTTTGAACATCAAGTGCTCAAAGAGGTGGGCCATCCCGGTGCGGCCGGGCTGCTCGTGGCGGGAGCCGACCCCGAACCATGTCTGATACGAGAACACAGGCGCGCGGTGATCTTCCCAGATGATGACGGTGAGGCCGTTATGCAGCTTGTAGCGTTCGACCCGAATCTCGCCAAATACGTGCTCGCCGGTCTTGTGGACTGAGTGACCCACGGACACCTCCCTTGATGGAGTTCGGACCCTAACGCGGGCCCTGTCGACGGACAACCATGAACTTGGGCAGCTGACGTCCGCTTTTCAAGGCTGCGCTTTGCCACTAAGGTCCTACGTCATGTCTGCGCGGTTTTTAGAGAAGCGCTTCGTGATCGTCGCGGGTAAGGGCGGTGTCGGCAAGAGCACAGTGTGCGCCGCGCTCGGTCTGGCGGCGGCGCGTGCGGGTCGTAAGACGATCATCACTGAGCTAAACACTCAGGAGAAGATCCCGCACCTCTTTGGCAAGCCTCCCAGCGGTTCGCGCCCGGCGGAGGTCGCGCCGAACCTCTACAGCATGAACATCCAGCCCGAGCCGGCTCTGCACGAGTACGCGATCCGCAAGGTTCGCTTTGAGCGCGTCTACAAGGCCGTCTTTGAGCAAGAGGCGGTCAAGCGACTCCTGCGGATGTTGCCCGGCGCGACGGAGCTGCTCGTGTTGGGGAAGGCGTTCGATCTCGAGCGCGACCGTGACCGCAACGGCAAGCCCGACTGGGACATGGTGATTGTGGATGCCCCGGCGACGGGCCATGGGGTGAGCCTCTTGCGCCTGCCGCAGACCTTGCTGGAGGTTGTCCCGACTGGCCCGATGGCCGATGAGACGAGGGCTATGCGGGACCTCTTGACCGATCCGGTGCGGACGATGATGCACGTGGTGGCGCTCCCAGAGGAGATGCCCGTGCGCGAGACATTTGACCTCATGGAGCAGGTCGAGACGGTGCTCCAGATCCCGAAGGGCTTCCTGTTCATCAACGGTGTGTGGCCCGAGGTCGCCGACCCAGAGACGCTTGATACGGCAGCGCGCGTCGGCGACGCGTCGGGGGGCTCCGACCCCGTGCTCTCCGGCGCGATGTCCTGCCTCAACGCTCAAGTTCAGCGGCGGCGCTTCCAAGAGCCGTACATCCAAGAGCTCCGTGACGGGATCGACATGCCGATTATCGAGCTGCCCTTTCTCTTCCGCCGGGAGTTCACCGAAGAGGCGATTGAGACTCTGAGTGAGCGTTGCGTCGAGGCCATCGAGGCCATCGAGGCTGACGTCTCCTGAGACTGGGCGAAGCTTGAGTGGCCTTGTCAACGCGGCATCCATGCGCTAATCGCTCGGTGCCTCGTTTCAGGAGCCTCTCGATGATCCGTCGTCTCCTCTTGCTCGCCTTATTGACCGTGCTCGTGATGCCAGCCGGTTGTAAAAAGCCCCGTAAACAGGTGCTCAGCAGTGAGCAGCGTGACGAAGTCCGAGGAGCGATCAGCACCTCTGCGACGACGCCTCAGGTGGTTTTGGATGCCAACTTTGACGGCAAGGTTCGCTTAGTCGGCTACGATATGACCTCCCAGACCGTGAAGGCCGGGGAGACCTTTGAGATCACCTGGCACTGGGAAGCGCTCGCTGATCTCAAGGGTGATTGGAAGATCTTCGTTCACTTCGAGTCCCCCGGGCGCAAGCGCACGGTGCACGATCATCAGCCCGTGGCAGAGCTCCACCCGATGAAGAAGTGGAAGAAGGGTGAGTTCATCAAAGACACGCAGCGCATCCGTGTCTCAAAGGACTTCCCGAACGGCATCGCGCGGATCTTCATCGGCGTCTTTGACGAGCGTGCGTGGTCAGAGCGCAGCCAGAACATCCGGATGGCAGTCACGAACAAAGAGGCGGTCAAGGGGAGCGTCGACAAGGACAACCGCGTCCAAGCGGTGCAGCTCACGATCACCGGCAGCAAGGCCGGCAAGGGCGGCAAGAAGCAGGGCGCTGCAGCAGATCGCAGAGCGAAGCGACCCAGCAAGCTCGTCGTCTACCGTGCCTCGGAGGCCCCGACGATCGACGGCAAGCTTGGCGAGGCCGACTGGCGCAAGGCGCGCCCGACCAAGGCGCTCGGGACCCCTGATGGTCGCTCGCTTGGGCCGCGTCACCTGACGCAGTTTCGCGCGATGTGGGACGACTCATTCCTCTACATCGCAGCCTCGTGTCGCGATGACGACATCTACAACGACAAGACAGGGCGTGACGCTACGCTCTGGGAGCAAGACGTCGTCGAGGTCTACTTAGACCCCGGTAAAGACGGCAAGGACTACATTGAGATTCAGGTCTCACCGGCGGAGCAGCTCTTTGACGCTGTGTTCGCGACCCACCGCAACCCGAAGTGGCAAGAGGCTGCGAAGGCCCTCGACATCAAGGGGATGGTGGCCAAGGTCGAGGTGGATGGGTCGCTGAATCAGCGGGCTGATGCAGAGGCTGACCGTCGCTGGACGATGGAGATGAAGATCCCGTGGGCTGAGCTCCCCGGCGTCACAGGCCCCCCGGCTGACGGCGCTGTGTGGGCGGCGAACTTCTACCGAATCGACGTGAAGAGCCCGAAGCGGGCCGGCTTCATGGGAGCATGGTCTCCTGCGGGTGGTGACTTCCATAACACCAAGGGCTTTGGCTCGTTCCTGTTCAAGAATTCCGAGCCGCCGTCCTTGAAGCGAGGACCCGCTGTAGGTCCTGGAGGCGGAGCCGCTGGTGTCAAAGCTGCGAAGCCCGGGCTCGTGCCCAAGCTCAAGTCGCCGACGACGAAGGTTGAGGGGCCCTCAGGCCTCAAGCTCGCACCGAAGGGCAAGGCGCCGCAGCTCCCTGCGGGACCGACCGCGCCCTCCAAGCCCACTGGTAAGTAGCCGTGCGCGAGCCAGGGCTCGACCGTCTCGCCGAGATTATGCAGCGCCTGCGTGCTGAGGACGGCTGCCCATGGGATCGTGAGCAGACCCTCGAGTCCCTCAAGCCCTTCCTCCTGGAGGAGTCGTACGAGGTCCTTGAGGTCATGGCAGATGCAGAGCCTGATGCGCACCGCGAAGAGCTGGGTGACCTCCTCTTTCAGATCGTCTTCCAAGCGCAATTGCGGCATGAGGCTGGCGGCTTTCAGCTCGCCGATGTGGTGGACGGTATCTGTGACAAGCTCACGAGGCGGCACCCTCACGTCTTCGGGGGAGAGGATGTAGGCGACATTGCCTCTGTCGCGCGTCGTTGGGATGAGCTGAAAGCAGCGGAAGGCAAAGGTGACATTACGGATGTCCCTAAGGCGCTCCCAGCGCTGAGCCGCGCCGCGAAGGTCGGCAAGAAGGCCGCGAAGGTCGGCTTTGATTGGCCAGAGATCGCTGGACCGCTGGCCAAGCTCCAGGAAGAGGTCGATGAGCTTGGAGCGGCAGTCGCACACGAGAGCGCTGATCGCGTCGCGGACGAACTCGGTGACGTCCTCTTCGCAGCTGTGAACGTCGCTAGGCACGCAGCGGTTGATCCAGAGCTCGCGTTGCGGCGCACAACAGAGCGTTTTCTGGAGCGATTCCAGTGGGTCAGAAACACTCTCAGGGAGCAGGGCGTTGAGCTGGGACGCGATGACGTCTCACTCGAGACCCTCGACACCCTCTGGGAGGAGGCCAAGCGCACCTGTGACCGACCCCGCTGACCAGCGCCAAGACGTCCGAAGTTCTCTGCTGCGCTCCGCGAGCGTGATGACCGTGATGACGTTGCTGAGCCGCGTCTTGGGCTTGGTTCGAGAGCAGGTCAGGGCTCTATACCTGGGGACCAGCTCGTCGTCGGATGCGTTTGGTTTGGCCGCGACCATCCCGAACCTATTTCGTCGACTGCTGGCCGAAGGTGCGATGACCGCCGCCTTTGTGCCCGTCTTTGCGGAGTACTTGAAGCGCGGCGATGAAGAGGCGACCCGCGCATTTCTGTCACGCTTCGTGACGCTGCTCACGATGGTCGTGGTGGGGCTCGCCATGATCGGGGTGCTGATCACGCCTTGGCTGATCGAGACCTTCTTCTCTTCGGAATTTAGAAACGTCCCGGGGAAAGTGCAGCTGACGATTTGGCTGACACAGCTGATGTGGCCCTACCTCTCGCTGGTCAGCGTCGCTGCGGTGATTCAGGCCATCTTGAACACAGAGAAGATCTTCGCGCCCTCGGCGTTCACGCCCGTGTTGCTCAATCTGTGCATTATTGGCTGTGGTGTCGCGTTCGCGGAGTCCATGCCGGATCCGGCCTTCGCCCTCATCGCCGGCTTCCTGCTCGGCGGAGTGGTCCAGATCGCCTTTCAGGTCCCCTTCTTGTTGCGCTGGACCCAGGTGCGCTTTGGCCCTGACTTTCGGGTCTTTGGCCCGGGCGTCCGTCGGGTGCTGTGGGTCATGGTCCCGGGGATCTGGGGCGCCGGAATTTATCAGATCAACGTCTTCGTGAGTCAGCTCATCGCGTCGTCGCTCGAGGGGGGCTCAATCGCGTCCCTACAGTATGGGATCCGACTGCAAGAGTTGGTCTTAGGGCTCTTCGTGGTCTCCGTCGCCCAGGTCATCCTGCCTACGCTGAGTCACCAGACGGCTGAGGGGGATGACGAAGGCGTGCGGGACACCTTGGCTTACGCCATTCGGCTGATGGCCTACGTCACGTTGCCTTCGACTGTGGTGCTCGTGCTCTTGGGATCACCGATCATCAGGCTCCTCTTTGAGTTTGGTGCCTTTGACGCTGAGTCCACGGCTAAGACGGCCTACGCGGTGACATTCTATGCCCTTGGCTTGCTCCCGATCGCTTTCGCGCGGGTTCAGGCACAGGTCTTCTTTGCGCATAAAGATCAGAAGACCCCTGCGCTCGTCGCCGCGGTCGTCGCGCTCGTGAACATTGTGCTCTGCATCACACTCTCTGGGCCACTCGGCCACGGAGGCATCGCCCTCGCTGGCTCCGCCTCAGCCTTGGTCAACATGGTGCTCTTCGCGGTGTTGCTGCGGCGTAAGATCGGCGTCTTTGGTGGCGCGACGCTCTGGTTCCGCGTGGCGCGGGTGGCCGTCGCGACGGCCTTCATGGGGAGCGTGCTCTACGGCTACGACCTATTGCGCCCTCACCGCGCTATTGAGAGCCATGGCGTCCTCGCCGTATGGGTGCTGGGCGCTTGTGCGCTAGGTGCCGCGAGCTACGTGGTCGCGTGCCGCACGCTGCGCGTCGACGAGCTGGGGGGCCTGTGGTCAGCGCTGCGCCGTCGCGGAGCGCGTCGCTAGCCGCTACTCGCCGCAGCTTGGTGGGCTCGCATCCAAGCGGTAGGCGGAGAAGAAGCCATCCAAGCAGACCCCAGGGCCGTCAGTGGTCGTCTTGCAGAGGTAATCCAAGGGGCCAAAGCCGTTAAGGAGCTCCTCCAGGTTGACGTAGGTGTCGTTACAGCCCTTGCACAGGCCAGCGTCCGACACATAGTCCGCCTCAAGCGGACCGCATGCGTCACTGAAGTCACCGCCGAACAGCAGGCAAGTGCAGGTCCCCAAGAGGTCCTCTTGCCCGATGACGCCGCTGATCACATTGCCGTCGCTGATCGTGTCGCAGGAGTCCGAGACCTTCGCCTCCAGGACGACCTGCTGGACTGGGATCGCGTGGGGGACGGGGAGCACGGTCGTGCAATTCTTCGGGTGCATCTCGTCGCCGGCGTAGACGTTGATCGCGCTTTGATCGCTGCCCTTCAAGGTGCAGCCTTCGCGGGGGAAGTTGAAGGTCACGCTGGTGTCTTCTAGGACGCAGATGCCTCCCTCTTCGCCGACACGTGCGCCGTTGACCGCTCGCACCTGAACGCTGGTCTGGGTGACCTCGGTGACCTCGAAGAGGATGTTGAGCTCGTAGGCCTCCATGTCGGCGATCCACAGGGGGTTCAGCGTGGAGATGACAGGGTGGACTTCACCATCGAGTGAGGTCAGCCCGAGGCTATCGAAGCGGTACCAGGTCCCTACGGACATACAGCTGCATGGACCGGTCAGTTCACCTCCGGAGGCATCGCCGTCTGCGCTCCCCGCGTCCACGTTGGTGATCGGCGTTGAGGGCTCGTCTCCTGTGTGCCCGGGCTCGCATTCAGCATCGGGGTAGGGGAGGACGTTGTAGGAGTTGTCAGGCTCGTTCCAACAGCCAGCGGCGAGGATGAGCAGGGACAATGAGAGGATCGTGGCGAGCCGTCGCATGGGGGTCTCCGCGGGGGGACAAAGGGCTGACAACGAGGCTGTCAACGGGGCCGACACTTGCACAAAGCCGGCGCGTGCGTCAAAAGGTAGACGGTCTTCGCGCCCACGTTCTGAGTCAAGAGAGGCCTCATGGGCACCTGCTCCCGTCTGTTCGCCACTGTCGTGTTCTCCGTGCTCCTGCTTGTGACCTCCTCGGTGTCGGCGGGCGGCTTTGAGATGCCCGACAACGGTACCCGCGCGCTGGCGCGCGGTGGAGCGTTCACAGCCCTCGCCGATGATCTCACGGCGATCGCTCACAACCCTGGCGCGCTCATCAAGCTGAGGGGCTCGAGCGTGCTGTTGAGCAACCATGTCTTCTTCGTCCACGAGCGCTTCACGCGCGCCGCGACCTTCTTGGAAGAGGACCGCTTTGCCAACGCTGAACTCTACGGGTTGACACCCCTTGAGAAAGTTCAAAATGAAGCGCCAATCTTCCCGCTCGGTCCCTTCTTGGCGGCCGGCTCGGACTTCGGGCTTGAGCACTTCGTCTTTGCGTTTGCGCTCTATGCACCCAACGCAGCCGGGGGCGCGAAGTGGCCTGTGACCGGCGGTCAGCGCTACATGCTCACGGAGATGGAGTCGATCCTCTTCTACCTGACGGGCTCCATGGCTTACGGATTCCGAGACACCTTCGGGGTGGGGCTCTCGGCCCAGGTCGCGATGGCGCCATCCATGCGCATGCAGATGGTGATCGACGGCAGCCCGAACGCGACAAACACGCTCAATCCATACGCGAGCGCCAACGACGTGGAGGCGATCTTAGAGGTCTCAGACCTCTTCTCCTTCTCTGCCATCCTGGGCGCATGGTGGCGGCCCACGGAGTCTATCGAGATCGGCGTCTCCGGCCGAGTCGTGCCCGTCATGCTGGACGCGTCTGGAGACTTCCAGCTCCAGAGCGTCCCCTCGCCCCAGACGCAGTTCTCTGAGGAGCGGCTGGAGGTCACCGACTCATCGTCTCGCATCGAGATGATGCTGGCGCCGACGGCCCGGCTGGGGGTGAGGTATCGGTACGTCGACGATGGCAAAGAGATCTTCGATATCGAGGCGGACCTCGTCTACGAAGCCTGGTCCGTGATGGACGCGATGGACGTCGAACTCAACGGCATTATCAACCTCTTCGGCGGGGACAAGGACACCCCGGACACCACCATCCCCCGTCAATGGCGGGACACCCTGAGCGCGCGCTTGGGCAGCACCGTTCGGTTCTTGGAGGGGGGCTCGGTCTCTTTAGGCGCCTTCTACGAGACCGGCGCAGTCCCACCGAACTACGAGCATATCGACTTCATGTCGTTTGCCCGGGCAGGCGTGAGTGTCGGCTTCGGCGTGGAGCTCGGGATGTTCCACCTTCAAACCGCGTACATGCATGTCTTCCAAGAGACTCGCGCGGTCTCTGAGGCCCTCGGCAAGGTCTACCAGCAGCGTCCGCTGAGTCCGTGCCCTGATGACTGCCTCCGGGACACCGAGGGCATCTCGGGGGTCCCGGTGAACGCCGGCATCTTCGAGTCGAGCTACGACATCTTCTCACTCTCGGTGGAGACTAAGTTCTAATGGGCTTTGATGACCTTGACGACTTGCTCCATGGGGACGACGAGCTAGAGGCTGCGTTCCGTGAACTCGATGCGCAGATCAAGCTCGATGAGCTGCGGAGGAGCGGCCCAGCGCGTAAGAACGCTGGCGGCGCGCGCAAGGCATCAGGGCGCGCCAAGGCGACGCGCGCCACGTCCAAGGCGCCTCACGATCCTCTGGCGGACTTGAAGGC
Source organism: Myxococcota bacterium (assembly GCA_049602155.1). Lineage (GTDB taxonomy): Bacteria > Myxococcota_A > UBA9042 > PHBI01 > JBMYRH01 > JBMYRH01. The sequence continues at coordinate 212,537 of JBMYRH010000002.1, forward strand.
GGCCTTCGACGGTAAAGCCGCGCCCAATAAGAAGAAGACGACCTCTAAGCCCAAGGCTGCCGCCAAGAAGCCGAGGGCGACCTCAAAGGCCAAGGGCTCGGTCCAGCGCTACCTCGTGGTCGTGTGCCCGAGCTGCGGCGGGAAGAACCGAGTCCCCCTTGAGCGGCTCCGCAAGAGTCTCCCGGTCTGCGGTCGCTGCAAGACTGATCTTAGCTTTGAGCGCTCCTGAGCGCGCTCAGGACTTGCCGTTCTCGTCCCAGTAGGTCTCGAGCTTCTGCGTGTCGATGCGCCATGCGCCTTCGTCACACGTTTGCTCGCCTGCACCCTCACAGGTCTCTTTGACGAAGAGAAGGCTGCGTGTACGGGCACGGTGGCGGACGCGCACGACGGCTTGCTCTCCCTCGATGGTCTCGCTCTCGATCTCGTCGAAGATGAGCAGCGTGTACGGGTTGGACTGGTTCATCCCGTACGCCTCTGAGAGGCTTATGAGTGAGTCGACGAGCGCCCGACTCTTCATCGTGAAACCTTGGAGGAAGCCCCCTTTGTCTCCCATCTGGGCGGCCGTGGTCATGTTGACGTAGACCTCTGTCGGGCTCTGCGCACAGCCAGTGAGCAACATGAGCGGCACGATGCATATCAGGAGTCGATGCGTGACTGTCGCCTTCATCCCTCGTTCCCCCCTTGCTCTAACGGCTCCCACAGGGTGCCCAGCGATGTGCCGTCGATCATCCAGTCACCGCCTTGAAAGAGCATGCGTAGCGTATACCGCTTCTTTGCTTTCACCGTAATGAGCGTGAGCTTATCGCGCTCTTCGACCGATAAGATGTCGCCTGCAGGCGCGAGCTCATACGGCGAGTCGATGTAGCGGTAGGCTTTCTTCGTACGCGATGTGGTCTCAGCGAGGCCGCGCACGAGCGGCACAGAGTCCGCTGTGAAGAAGCCGACGTATCGATCGAACGCCTCTTCGTCGGCAGCCGCCCAAGCGGCCTCTAGGCGCTCTTGAGGTCCTTCGCTACACGCAGTCAACCCCAACAGGGCGAAGATGAGGATGAAGCGCTGCATGATATGACCGGTCATGGTGTGCACGCTAAAACCTGCTCTCTACGCCGGTCAAGACGCGCTCGGAGTCCATCAGATCAATTCGCCACGCGCCCGCGGATGCATGGACCACGAGCGGCATGCTCTCTTGCCCCTCGCTGACGGTCACCAGCGCTCTCTGTCCGGCGCCTCCGCTGGGGGCCAGGAACTCCACGCCAGTGACGCGTGCGCCCTGCTCGCCGAGCGCGGCCAACTTCGGGTTCTTGGCATCCGCGGCATGATAAAGCCCACGGAGCAGTGGCCTAGACCGCTCGGTGAAGCACGCGATGTATGCATCACGATCACCACGGCCGGCTGCCTCCACAGCCTCCTCCACGATCCCGGTTGGGGTGCTGCAGGCCGTGACAAGCACGCTCAAGGCGATAACGAAGAGCCTGAAGGTCGGCATAGGGGCCAAACGGGGAAATAGATGGTGCGAGAGGGGGGACTTGAACCCCCACGAGCTAAGCGCTCACTAGGCCCTCAACCTAGCGCGTCTACCAATTCCGCCACTCTCGCGCAGCATCAGCGTCCGGTGGGTACCAACCCACGGCCGCATCGTCAAGAGGCTACTCGCCTCCGTCTTCTTTCTTCTCCACATTTGCCGGAGCATCGGTTCCAGTCTTCGGTGCCTCAGCGGGCTTCGCCTCAGCGGGCTTAGCCTCATCGGCGGCCTTCTCACCCTCAGCAGGCTTAGCCTCATCGGCGGCCTTCTCACCCTCAGCAGGCTTAGCCTCATCGGCGGCCTTCTCACCCTCATCGCCTGCGCCAGCTCCTGTCGTCGCTTCGACGGGCGGCTTCAGCCCCTTCAAAGAGACAGCCGACTTGTCCAGGCTCATACGCGCTAACCCAAGTGACAGCATCATGAAGATCGCAGCCAACCATGCGGTGAGCTTCGACAGGAAGGGGACCGCACCACGTGCGCCAAAGACGCTGGCTGCGCCGCTGCCGCCCAGGCCTCCGCCTCCGCCTCCGCCGCCTAGGGCACCCATGCCTGAGCCCTTTCCAGGCTGAAGCACGATGACCAAGTTCAACAGCAGGGCTGTCAGGACAAAGACAATGATGAGTGTGATTTCCATTCGAGGCGTCTCCCATGAGGGGCGGAATCGTCTAACAGACGACCCCGGTGCGGTCAAGCAGAGGTCGTCGCGGCCAAGATTCCGGTGAAGCTGTCGGCCTTCAAGCTTGCGCCTCCGACCAGCGCTCCGTCGATATCCGGCTGGAGCAGGAGCTCGCCTGCATTCTGAGGTTTCACGCTCCCACCGTACTGTAGGCGGGCCTGATCTGCGGTCCCTGGATCGAAGCGTTCTGCGAGGGTGGTGCGGATAAACGCGTGCACTGCTTGAGCCTGCTCAGGGCTCGCAGTGCGGCCGGTCCCGATCGCCCAGACCGGTTCGTAGGCCACGATCGTGTGCTGCATCTGCGCGGCGCTCAAGTGACGAAGCCCCGCGAGGAGCTGCTCCTCCACCACGCGCTCTGTGATCCCACTGTCACGATCTTCAAGGGTCTCCCCCACGCACAGGATGGGGCGGAGCCCCGCAGAGATCGCTGCGAGCACCTTGTCACCGACCCAGTCACTCGTCTCGCCAAAGAGATGGCGGCGCTCCGAGTGACCACAGACGACGTAGTGTACGCCGAGGCTTTGAAGCATCCCCGCGCTGAGTTCACCGGTGAAGGCGCCTTTGTCGGCGGGGTGCATATTCTGCGCGCCGACCCCTACGCTGGTGCCCTGAAGTGCGTCGAGCACGGGCGCTAAGAAGCAGGCTGGTGGGATCACGATGGCGTCGGCCCCTGGGTGCTTAGCGGCGCCAGCTGCGACCCCTTTCGCGAGCGTCAGTGCGCCCTCGAGGCTCGTGTTCATCTTCCAGTTTCCGGCGATCACCGGGCGTCGGCTTCCCATTTAGTTGTCCTCGGATTTGACGATGATCTTGAGGGCCTCGATGCCCGGTAGGCCTTTGCCTTCGAGGAAGGTCAATGAGGCGCCACCGCCCGTGGAGACGTGATCGATGAACGGGGTCAGCCCCGTCTGCTTGAGCGCGGCGACGCTGTCACCGCCACCGACGATGCTGGTCGCGTTGGCATGGGCGATCGCGTGAGCGACTGCTCGAGTGCCCTCTGCGAAGGCCGGCATCTCAAAGATCCCCATGGGGCCATTCCAGATGACCGTGCGGGCACCGCTGAGGAGCTCCTTGAACTTCGCGCGGGACTCGGGACCGATGTCCACAGCGATCCCTGCGTCGGGGAAGCCCTCCGAGGGCAGGACGCGCGTGGGGGCATCGGCGACCACCTCGTCGACGACCACGTGATCGGTAGGGAGCAAGATCTTCACGCCACGGGCTTGGGCCTTCAAGAGGACCTTCCGGGCGAGGTCCACGCGATCGTCCTCGACCCGTGAGGCGCCGAGGCCGATACCTTGAGCCTTCAGGAAGGTGTAGGCCATCGCACCGCCGATGATCATCCCGTCTACCCTCGTGAGCAGGTGGTCGACGACCTTGATCTTGTCGCTGACCTTGGCGCCGCCGAGCACGGCGACGAAGGGGGGGCGCGGGTCGTCCAGCACGCTGCTGAGGTGGACGATCTCTTTTTGCACGAGCAGCCCAGCCGCGCGCTCTTTGATGAGGCGCGGGAGGGCGTCCACTGATGCATGGGCGCGGTGCATCGCGCCAAAGGCGTCGTTGACGTAGCAGTCGCAGAGGGCGGCGAGCTGACGTGCGAAGGCGTCATCGTTGGCCTTCTCCCCGGGATGAAAGCGCAGGTTCTCAAGGAGCAGGATCTGCCCCTCGCGAAGGTCGCGCGCGAGCTTGACTGGCCCGTCACCGACGGGATCTTCCGGCAGGATGACGTCACAGCCCAAGATCTCAGCGAGTCGTGCGCCCGCGGGC
>JBMYRH010000002.1:216505-298706 GCA_049602155.1 Myxococcota bacterium
ATCGCCTCGTTACGGACCCCTTTGGGGCGGCCCATATGGCTGGCGAGGATAATGCGCGCGCCGGCCTCGCGCGCGAGGCGAATGGTCGGCAAGGCGGCCATGATGCGGGTGTCGTCTGCGACACGGCCGTCTGGGGTGAGCGGGACATTGAAGTCCACGCGGATGAAGGTCCTGCGCCCCTCCAACTCAAGCTCTTCGACTGACCGGATTCGCTTGTGCAAAGAACTCTCCTCAACGCGCCTCGGGCGCGGCTGGTGGGATCTGCGCCGTCGGCGCCACCTGGAGGACCTGTTAGCCCACGGTGTCTAGCGGGGTCAAGGGCGGTGATCGCCTGAAGAGTCGCCTGTCTGCTCACCACGAACGCTGGGCGTTCATTCTCGAGGACCAACCGTGCTATGAGGCCCCCGTGAAGCGCGCACTCCTGGCGGCCCTTGTAGGGGCCATCATCGTCATTCTTGCCTACCCCACCGTCGGCTGGGCGCTTCTGATGCCCGTCGCCTGGGCGCCGCTCCTCATCGCAGCGCGGACCCTCACCGGGCGACAGCGTCTGATCGCTGGCTGGGCAATGGGCTTTGTCGCCCTCGCGGTCCTCTTCCGTTGGATAGCCTTCTCACTTCAAGAGCTCAGCGGCTTACCACCGGCAGTGGGCTGGACGGCCGTCGCGCTCTTCGCCCTGTGGCATGGCCTCTGGTACGGCCTCTTCCTGTGGATCGCCGAGCCTGTGCGGTGCGCTGGAGAGGCGCTTAGACCAGGGCTCGGCTTGCTCGCGGTGCCCTCGGCCTTCGCGGCCGTGGAGTGGGTCTGTCCGACGCTCTTTAACCTCGCCCTTGGGAGCGCCCTCTGGGAGCTGCCGCCTGTGTCCGCGGTCGCAGCGTTGGCAGGTGGGCAGGGGCTCTCTTTTGTCTGCGTCGCGTGCTCGGCCCTCGTGGCTGAGGCCTGGTGCAGTCGCGGGTCACATGACAGCACCGCGTCGCTGGGTAGGCGCTTGATGCCCACGGGCGTCGTGCTCCTCGTGCTCCTCGGGTTTGGGGTGTCTTGGTGGGGGGCGCATCAGGTGGTTGAGCCGCGCCGCGTGATGAAGGTCGGCGTTTTGCAGATCAACTGGACGCTCGAGGAGAAGAAGCGAATGACGGTCAAGCGTCGCTATGCGCTGATCAGTCGCCTTGAGGAGCGCTTGAAAGAGATTCCGGCGGACACCTACGACGTCCTGATCGCGTCGGAGGGAGCCTACCCACTCTTCTGGGTCGTTGAGGAGGCGCCTGATCCGAAGGTCGCAGGCCTCGTCCAAGCCATGGGGCGCATCAAGCGCGCCGTCAAAGAGGGACCCAAGACCGACCTCATCATCGGCGGACTGCGGCGCCCGGCCGAGGGGGAGATGCGGAACGCAGCGGTTCACATCAAGCCCGACGGGACCCTCGGCGGCTATTATGACAAGCAGGTCCTGATGCCCTTTGGGGAGAAGATCCCAGGTCAAGATTGGTTCCCGGCGCTCAAGGGCTCGGTCCCGGGCGTGGGCATCTTCGACGCCGGTGACCGTCCCTGTCGCTTCGAGGCCGCTGGTGAGGTCTTCGCCTGCGGGATCTGCTACGAGGGGCTCTTCCCCGAGCACACCCGGGGCGACATCTCGGACGCGAGCGTCCTCATCAACCTGACCATCGACACGTGGTTTGGGCGCTCGACAGCCCCTTGGTTTCACTTGATGGTTCATGCCCATCGTGCGGCCGAGAACGGGGTCCCGATGCTGCGGAGCGCGTTGACCGGCATCTCGGCGATCATCGGCGAGGATGGGTCTCCAGATGCTCATTTGGGGCTTGATGAGACGGGGCTATTGACCGCCGAGGTGCCGCTCACCGACCTGACACCGCCTTATCGGGTTGTCGGTCCGCTCTTCGCGCTGCTCTGTGTGCTCATGACAGCTGGCCTGCTCTGGCGCAGCCGTCCTCAAGCGCCCTAAGGCGTGAACTCGCAGATGAAGCTGCGCTGCTCGGACTTCGCCGAGATGCCCCAGAGCTGAAAGTCGTCGCTGTCTTCATCAGCGATGAGGTAGACGCTGTCGTTGCCTTGCGTGTTCATCCAGATGGCGTTGTCGTTGGGTTCGGCCTGTGGGAAGAACCCTTGGGGATCCGAGATTGATATCACGGTCTCGTCGGGCCATTTGAGGAGGTCCCAGTTGTCACCTCCCCAGGCTCCTTGAGATCGATTGAGGCCGAGCCAAAAGCTCAAGTCCCCAAACAAGCCGATCATCTCACCGCTATGAGCGTCGCTAATCGCTTCAACAAGCGCGCTCTGCTCGGCGATGCTCTCGACTTTGACCAGGCGTGCCCCCATCGATTCGCAGGCGTGGCTCGCCGGGAATCGACCCTTGGAAGAGGGGCAGATGGCGTAGAGCGATTCACCGAAGCTCGCGACCTGCCCGAACGCAGCGGGATCGCCATCAGGGCCTGTCTCACCACAGTGAGGATGGAGCCGGCAATCGGCTGAGCAGCTCCGGTCGTTGGCCCGGTTGCCGTCATCACAGGCCTCACCGAACTCGACCTGCCCATTTCCACAGGTGCTCCGGCGGCCGTACATGCGCATGTGATAGTTGTTGATACCCGGGGTGTTGGTGCCGGATGAGTTGAGCCCCGTGTTGAGCCCCAGCGCTTCGGCGTACCCAAGGGTTGTGGCCTCGACTTCGGTTAAATCACCGTCGGTATTGGGACCGAGGCTCCCCAGGGCGCCTGGGGCATCAAATCCACAGCCGTTTTGACCGGCCACGTGCCAGGTTGGCCCCACGCTTCGTAGATCTTGGGCATCCCCGCAGCCCTCACATTGGCCGAACCAGCTGTAGATGCTGATGTAGAGGTTAGTGTCGCAGAGGCAATCAGCGACGAGATTATTGCTAGCGACACTGGCGCATGAGCCCGAGTCGGTGCAGGCGTTTAGGTCGAGGTCTTTGGGGAAGTAGTCATGCAGTGGGATGCCCTCGGGCTGAGCTTTGCAGTCTGTGCCCGAGGTGTCCTCGGCGTTCTGGATGAACTTTGCGATGTTGCTCCTCGGTATCCCATAGCTCAGCCAGGCCTTTGCTTGCGCGGCGTGATGGGCAAAGGCGAGCTCCGTGTAGGCGGTCTTCGCGATGGCCACAGGTGATGCATAGTCCTGATCAAGCTCATCCATAGCCGGCAAGATCGGATCGTTTGGCGGCTCTTCCCAGACCGCCGCGTTGCTCGCCGTCCAGGTGTTTTGTCCATCGTCAGCGACGACGCCGAAGAGGGTCCAGCCGCCGCCTGTCATACTCAAAAAACCGTCGCCATTTCCATGGTGGCAATAGACGGTCTCATCGACGTCGTTTGCGGTGATCTGATAGCGGCCTGAGTCCTGCGCATCGAGCGCGTTAAACCACTGAGAGCATTGGCTCGGACAAGAGGGGCACACGCCGCCGCAGCCGTCGCTTTGACCGCAGTTTGCAGTACAGCCCCCGTTGGTCAGGTGGCAATCCTCGACGTCGTGCGCCAAGCCACAGGTCGGTACGCAGCCGGCGGTCGCCAAGATGACCTCTTGGCTGGTCGTCGTCGTGTTGCCGACCAGATCCTTGGCGCCAAGGTTGACGCTGCACCCTTCAAGCTCTGGGCTCGCGCTTGCCGTGTCGACAGAGAGGGTGATGCGCTGCGTCTCATCTTCGTCTGTGGCATTCGCGGAGGTGGTCGTGACCTCAACCTCATTGACGGTCGTCTCACCGCAGACGGTAGATACGATGTATTGCGTCCCTTCTTCGACGCCTGAGAGGAACACAGTGACGTTGTCTGCTCCTGCAGACAGGCTCACGCCAGGGTCTGATGGGGTCAGGAAGTCGACGACAGGGGGGCAGAAATCAGCCCGGAAATTGACCCGGCGTTCAGACGTGCACGCCTCTTGTCCATTGGGGCAGTTGTCGAGGGTGACGGTAAGGACAAAGCTAAGCGCTTTTCCGGGGAGATGAGGGATCTCGATTGCTCGGTTCATTGAGACGGGCCCAGCGTCGAGCCCCTCCTCGGCGTCAATCGGGCCACCATCTCCTGAGGCGATAAACGTGCTCGGCCCCGCCTCTTCAAGGGTGAAGCTCCACGGGACAGCCGCTGCGACAGCGACGCCGAGGTTCAACGTATAAGCGTCCTGGCCCTCCTCGCAGAAGCCGTCAGGGCCATCGATAAGCGCTTGGTTCAGCCGATAGGGGCACCCTGCTGATCCAGGGCCCGATGCGTCGGGACATGCGCCGGTGGATTGGGCGTCATCGGGCCAACTCAGCCCCAGATCGATGCAGTGGCCGCTGTAAAGACCGGCTAAGTCGCAGAACCCTTGCGTGGGCTCTGCAGCGGCTGATGCGGCTACGGCCTCTTCGAGGTAGTGCTGCCGGCACGCGAGGCTGTGTTCGTAGGGCAGGGTGTTCGGGTTGTCTGAGCCCGACTTCGGCCAGGAGTTACATGCCGCCAAGCAGCCCTCATCGCCCCAGTCTTGAGTAGAGAGTTCGGAGTCACAGGTGGCGCTCATCGCTGAGCAGAAGGCTTGGCAGGGAGAGTCCTCCACGCAGGTCAGGCTCCCCGGGTCGCAGACCTCGCCCTCTGGGCAGCCGCTGCACACGCCCCCGCAGCCATCGTCTTGACCGCAGGACTCTTGGAGTGCGCCGCAATCTGGCTCACACGCGATCGACTCACAGGTGCGAACACTGTCGGTGCCGATCGACACCGAGCCTGAACAGATCCCAGATTCGCAGTCGCTATTGTCGATGCAGAGGGCGCGGCAGACTGCCGGGTCACCCGCATCGGTGTCACAGACATGGCCAGGGAGGCAGTCGGTGCTCACCTCGCACGTCGCGCCAGCCTCACCAAGACCGGTAATGATGCCGCAGGCCTCTGTCGCGTCCTGTCCGGTCACGGCGCAGAGGTCGGTAGAGTCGTCGCAGGAGACCTCTGCGGGGCAGTAAGGGTTGCATACGTAGGGAGCGGCGGCGGGCTGAGTCTCTGGGTCTCCATCGCAGCTGACACATTCCCCGCCCAGACACGCGCTCTGGGCTGGACAGTTCTCGGTTGTGAGCGTCATGCCATTCGCGCTACAGACCTCGCGGCTCGATGTGTTTGCGCAGGTCGCGATCCCTGGCTGGCAACTCGGAGTCACGCAGACACCGCCATTATCGCAGATCTCGTTGAGCCCACATTCGCCGCAGGTGCCTCCGCAACCGTCGTCACCACAGTCTTTTCCGCCGCACACCGGTGTGCAGTCTGTGCCAAACATGCTCATTCCGCTGCACTCTGCGAAGTCGCATTGGTCCGCGATGCACTCCTTGCAGGCCACCGAGGGCTCCCCGTTGACGCAGACGTCGTCGCACTTGGAGGTGACACAGACGCCAAGCTCACCCCAGCACGCGAGGCAGTCGTAGCTGACCTCGACGGAGCTATATCCGTGCAAGTTGGGTGTGCCGCCGCCGGAGTCGCCGTTGCTAGCCTTAGCTGTACAGTCGACGAGCGCGTCGAGAGGCGCATCTTGGCCTAAGACCACAGCGCATGAGTAGGCATCATTGCGGGTGTTCTGCAGGAGGTTCCCTGAGAGGTCCATTGCGTACTCATCCAGGAGTTGCTGATCGACGCCGTTGCACGCGTTTTCGATCCCGCCGTCACTGCAGTTGCCGTTGACGCAGAGCTCTGCCTCCGGGCAGCTGCTACCGCAGACGCCGGTGCAGCCGTCCCAACCGCATGTGTTGCCGCCACAGCTCCCAGCGCAGCAGTCCTCAGGGCAAGAGTCCACTTCGCTCTGCTCACAGAGGCCGTCTCCACACTCCGCTGGGCTGGTGCAGTCCTCCGCGCAGCTTTCGGGGGTCTCGTCTTGGTCAGCGTCACAGACACCATCGCCGCAGAAACTTTGTCCGCCGCAGTCGACACAGTTGGCGACTGTCTCGCCCAGAGCCGCCTCGCAGGTGCCGTTGTTATTGCACTCCGCGGGGGACGGGCCGCAGGGGGCGCAGCTGCTCCAGCAGACAGGGCCTACGGTCGGGTTGCCGCTCTCCGGCATCTGGAAAGACCGATGAGCGACGGTCCCGGGGCCCCCCATGCACAGTTGGCCTGCGACGGTCTCGAGGATGATGCTCCCTTCACCGTCGCCCTCGCACTCCGGGCCATCGTAAAAGAATTGATAGTCGACGGTCGCGCCGTGGAAGGCGAAGATCGAGGCCTCGTAGAGGGTGCCCTCAAGCGCCTCGAAGATGGGGCTGTTACCAGGTTGCCAGGTCGGCGTCGCCCAGGTGCCCTGGACGCCGAGGTCACAGCCTGGCGGTAGAGGGGTGACGGGGGCGAGATCCACTTGGAGGGTCAGGTAGCCAACTGTGCCGTTTGGGGGGACGTCATCACAGCCCACGCATTGGCCAAAGGTGTCAGTGCCGAGGGTCATCAGTCCGTCGATAGCCGGGCTTTTACGGCTCGCATATCCGTTTGCCCAGTCCACCCCAGTGACGCAGCCACCGTCATCGACCTCTTCACCGGCCGCCGCGTTGTCGAGGAGGTCTTCCTCCGCGCCCTCTTCGACGAGGTACTTGTACTCGATCGCGTCACCTTGGTTTGCGACGGCTAGCGAGCGCCTCCAGACCCCGGGGTCATCCGATTCAAACATCGGGAGCGGGAGCTGCCACGCTGGGTCCGTGAGGCTCGTCATGATGTAGACCGGCGTGCCCTGGGGGTGGCCTGAGCAGTTCATATCCACCGACAGGATAGCGCGATGGGGGCCACAGTCGTCGGGGCACTCCTCAGGGGTCTCGGCCCCGATGTCACAGAGGCCGTCACCACAAAGCGCGCCGGGCTCAACGAGCCAGATGCCACTGCAGTCAGCGAAAATCTCGACGCTGCTCTTATTGTTGCCTGGCGTGGGGTTCGCCATGCAGTCAAGGCACCCTGCATCAAACACAGCGCAGTCCGCACCACAGTCTTCCTGCATCATCTCGCCGAGCCAGCCCCAGCAACCGAGGCATTCGGTGGTCGTGCTGACGAGCTGAGCGAGCGCAGGTGGCGGAGCCCACTCTCCGCCCTGGTTGAGGAGATCAGAGACACACGTTGCAGCACTGTAGCCGCTGTAACCAGAGGTAAAGCAGGCAATCGCGGCGCTGTGTGTAGCATTCAGGGCAGCATCGAGGCTCTCCTGGGGATTCAAGCCAAAGCTCTCGAGAGTGTCGCTGAGCAGCGCACACGCGTCTGGTCCCAGGCAGTCCATCTCGGCGCTCTCACAGGCACATTGGCCGCCAAAGCATGCCTCGCTCCCTGCGGTGATGAAGTCTTTGCCGCTGCATGCTTGGAACGCCGAGGCGATGGTCGTCTCCCCGTCCTCAGGCACGACCAAGCTCTGCTGAAGGCATTGAAGGCAGCGGTCGCTGACGGCGGCGTCTGTTTGCTCTGCCGTGACGATGTCCCAGCAGGGCTCATTGCAAGAGACCTGCATCTGCACGCTGAGGTCGGCCCAGCAGTTCAAGCAGCCCTCTGTGGTCGCTCCGTAGACCCCAAGCGTGTACGCGTCGTCTGTCTCGAGGTAGTTGATCGCATCGACTGCGCATTCCTCAAGAACCCCGATGTTCAAGGGTTCGCCGGCCGGGCACTCCTGGCCTACCCGGTTGAGGACATGGAAGGTCAGCTGTTTGTAGACTTGGTGCCAATCGAGCGCTTCAACCTGACCGGGCTCGAGCGTGTTGTAGGCCACGTAGGCGTCTTCGAGCCCCGCGCACGCAGCGTCGATGCAAGCGCCGTCTACACAGGCGGTGCCCGTCAGGCAGGGATCGCCGCACTCACCACCGCAGCCATCGCTGCCACAGAATTTGCCGTCACAGCTGGGCTCACAGCCAGGCTCACATTGGCCTACATCGCTACACAGCGCTCCGGGATCACAGACACCACAGGTGAGCGTGATGCAGCTCTCCTCAGACGTCTCCAAGCACACCTCACCGGCGTCGCCGCACACCTTCTCCGTAGGGTGGCACTCAGGGTACTCACCGGGGTTCAGGCTCAGGCCCGTCTGTGGCTTGAACTCATCGCACTCCGTGACGATGCAGGCGATGCACTCGTCGCTCTGCGCTGTCTCTGGGGTGCAGCTCACAGAATCTCCAAGGCCACAGGCGCCGACGGCGCAGACGGCCAGTTGAGACCAATCTACGAGGCACTCCATCTCCGCAGACCCCAGAGCTAGGAGTGAAGCCGTCTCTGGCACAGTGTCGCCGCTCAGGGCGATAATCACAGCCTCTTTAACTGCCGCTTCGTCTCCCGGTGTCTCCCCAAACTGCGCCCATGCCGCGGTGTAGGCGACCTCGAGGTTATAAAGGATGTAGTGGTGGTAAAGGCCGTTCGGCACACCTTCGAGCAAGAATTTGTGCAGCATGGAGGTGCATGAGCCGGGCTCGCAGCTGGCTGTCTCATCAGTGCAGGACGTGCCGATGGGGCAGATGCCGCACTCCAGGGGGTTGCAGCTCCCCTCCACACAAGCCTCGTCGTCGCCGCATACTCCACAGGAGCCGCCGCACCCATCATCACCGCAGATCTTATCGTCACACAGAGGGGTACACTCTGGGCCTGGGACGTCAGCGTCTGCTGTGGTCGTGTCCGTTAACTCCGGTGTGTCGGCGGGCTCAGCCGGTGTGTCGGCGGGCTCAGGCGTATCGGTGACAGGGCTTGTGTCGCTTGGAGGTGTGCCTGCGTCGAGTGTGACATCCGGGGCGCCATTTTGTCCCCCGTTTGACTGCGCCTCTTGCTCGGCGATGTAGTCCGAATACCAGCGAGGCTCCTCGGGGCTGAAGCAGCCCGAGAGGCCGAGGCACAGGAGGAGCAGCGCAGCGCGGCGCATGATGAAGGGTCGCTGCATCTCAAAAGCTCCATGCAGCTGCGCCATAGGCGCCGCCTTTGGTGGGGGTCAGCCCAAAGCTCGCGGACTGAGACTCCGGCTCGGTCAAGAGCATCCAGACGATGCCGCCGGCAGCGGCCGCGAGGGCGGCGCCGTAGAGGATCCCCGCGCTGAGCTGATAGGTCTGGATGTTGTCGATCGTCCCTTCCCACTCCAAGGCCTTCTCGGCGAGGTTGGCCCCGCCTGGGCTCTGTGTCTGGAGGGCTTCAGCGGTCTTGTTCGCCTCGCCCGCTAGGACGCTCATGGCGACCCCTGTCACGGCCATCGCGCCGGCGGCGCCGATGGTGATCCATGGGCCCCACTGAGGCGCTGGTTCTCCGACGCTCAAGGAGGTGCTGACGGATGCGTCGATGGGCGACGGGGTGGGGGTGACCAAGGGATCCGCCGTGGCGCGTACCGGAGCGTCCGGAGCGAGGCGCTTCAAGGTGACCTTGACCGGGTGTGCGCCCCCTGCGCGCACTCTGAGGGATTGCGTATGAGGCGCGTACCCTGAGAACTCGACGAGGATCGTGTGCTCCCCCGCGAAGAGGGTCGTGCCGTGGGGGCTCACCGCGTCCTCGTCTGCGCCACCTTGCCTGCCATCGATGAAGACCTTAGCCCCCGGGGGCGTGGTGACGATCGAGACAAAGCCATGGGTGGACTCCACGTCCCTCTCGAGCTGCTCTAAGTCGGCGGTCGCTCGCTTCCGGCGGTTCTTCCACTTGAGCGGCATCAGCTCAAGCTGCCCCTTGGTCTGCTTCAAAAAGCGCCGATAGTATTCAATGGCGTACTGGGGCTCGTTGCGCTCGCGATAGGTCAGGGCGACCGCCAACAGCATTTGCCAAGTGCGCCCCTCGTCACCCGTGCTCAGCGCGAGCGCCGCTTTGAAGTTGCTCAGCGCGTCGTCGAGCTTCCCGGACTTGAGCGCAGCTTTGCCAGCGCTGTAGTGCGTCTCGATCTCTGGCGCCTCCGCGCGGACGTCACCGTTAGGGACGCTCACGAGGGCGATCGTCACGGTGAGGGCGAAGAGCAGAGATTTGAGCGACCGAAGCACGTCGGAGTGACCATCAGGCACGGGTTGGGGGGAGGATAACGCCCCTGCACGTTGACGTACAACCGATGCTTCATAGATCGAAACCAGAACTGCGCCGTCTACCCTCTCTATGCGAGACGAAATAAGACAACGAGAGGCCGCGCGCCACCGCGCATTACTGGCTGGTGACCCTGTCGCCTTTACCCACTTCATGCGGGCACATGAGAACCGGGTCTTCCGAATCGCTCTGCGGTGGCTCCGATCGGTCGAAGAGGCCCAGGACGTGACCCAAGACGTCTTCTTGACCTTGAGCCGGAAGCTCTCCCAGTTTGAAGGAGACGCGCGTTTATCCACCTGGATCTATCGGGTGGCCGTGAACCACGCCAAGAACCGGCTGCGTTACTTGTCTCGCCGGCGAACCCGAGCTCATGAAGCCTGGGACGAGCGCCACAAAGAACCCGAGTACACGCGCGGTCAGCACACCCTCCCAGGGCCTCATGATGTGTTGGTGGGGCGTGAGTTGGCGAGTCACTTGGAGGCTGCGTTGGCGACACTCTCCCCGATGCATCGTCAGATGGTCCTTTGGCGTGACCTGGATGGCTGGACGTACGAGGCCATCGCCACGCAGCTCGGGCTGCCACAGGGGACTGTGAAGAGCCGCTTGCATCGCGCTCGAGCCCAACTTAGGGCGCTCCTCGCGGCGCAGAACATTGGCCCTGTCAACGGAGCGCCAACCAGTCGACGTCGCGCTGGTAGCCGAGGGCCTGAAGGCGACCGGCGATGAGGGGGCGCGCGCCCGGCGCCGCGACCGCGACGAGCACCATGCGGCCGTCGGGGGGGCCCAAGTCATCCGCGTGGACGATGGGCACGCCGTGGCCCACCACGCGCCCGACCTTCGCGGCATCGATGTCGATGATGTCGTCCACGATTGCCCCGGCCTCGTGGAGCGCCCTGACGTAGCGCTTGCCGCACTTGCCGCCCCCCCAGACACGGCAGTTACGGTCGGCGAGGGGGCCCGCAGCGAGGTGCCGGGCGACGAGCTCTAAGAGGGCGCGCTTGCTGGTCAGCTTGGGGTCGGTGCGGGTCATGCGCTGATCGTGATCGCGCCAAGTCACGAGGACCTCGGGGACCATGCCAAAGACGTGCCCCTCTTGGAGCATTCGTAACCAGAGGTCGTGATCTTCTCCAAAGTCACCATCACGGTAGCCGCCGAGGTCTGCGACCACGTGACGCCGGAACATCACCGCTGGGTGCACGACTGGGATGTCGATGAAGCGGGCAGCGCGGATGTCCTCGGGGGTGAGGCATGCGTTCAGTCGCGCAACCAAGCGCGTCATGCCCGGCCCGGCGGGGCCTCCATCGACCGACTGGCTCATGACCTGAGTCGTGCAGAGCGCCCAGTCTGGGTGGGCCGTCATCGCATCTCGCTGCCGGGCGAGGCGCTCAGGTGCCATCCGGTCGTCGGAGTCGAAGCGCGCGATGAGCGTCGCCTGGGCTCGCGAGAGCCCCAGGTTCAGGGCCGGCACGATCCCTTGCGTTGGGCTCTCGAGGACTCGAATGGAGTCGGAGCGCGCCTCCCACCGGCGGGCGATGGCGGCGCTCCCGTCATCTGGGCCGTTGAGGATCACCAGCGCCTCGAAGTTGACCCCCCGCTGGGCGGCCACGTCGCTCAGCGCGTCGTCGAGGGTCCCCTCTGCGCGATAGACGGGCAGGAGGAGGCTGACCTCAGGAGTGTCACTCACCGACGCGCTGGAAATTGAGGGTCGTCGCTTTGCCCTTGTCGTTGACGTAGACGACCTGCGCGCGTCCGTTTCCGACCGACACAGTGTTGAAGCAGCCTGCTTTGCGCTTTGCGTTGCAGATGACCTGCTGGAGGGTGTGGACGCCGAGCGGTGTCTTCACAGCCAGGTGGCGCGTCACGTCGGTCTCCATCCCTTCGCCGCCTTTGCCCATCTTGACGGCCGTCCCTGAGACAGTGATGGGGACAGCGGGGGCTTTGACGCCCTTGGGGGGCTGGAGGTGAAAGCCGTCCGCCGTGCGTGTCAGCGCCAGGGGAGGGCCTTGCTCGCCCTTGAGGACCCACGTCGCGTCTGCGCCTGGGAGGACGATGGAGCAGAGCCAAAGGATGATGTGGAGCGTGAAGTCGATGGTCATGGTGTCCTCCAAGTCAGGGGGCTGAGGTTACCAGTCTGTGGGCTTGTAGTCCTTCAAGAACTGACCCCAGACATGCTCCCCGGTTTGAAAGCCGTGGAAGATGGGGTCGACGATGCGCGCGGCGCCGTCGACGATGTCGACGGGGGGGTGGAAGTTGTGCTTCTCGCGCTTCATCTCGGCTTGCACGACGGGGTCCTCATCAGTGACCCAGCCGGTGTCGACGCTGTTCATGTGGATGCCATCGTCGATGTAATCCAACGCTGACGTGCGCGTCATCATGTTGAGGGACGCCTTGGCCATGTTCGTGTGCGGATGTTTGTCCGTCTTGAAGGTCTTGTAGAACTGACCTTCCATCGCCGAGACGTTCACGATGTGCTTGTCCCGGGTCGGGACCGCGGCCATCAGCGGCTTGAGCCGGGCGTTCATGATGAAAGGCGCGACCGCGTTCACGAGGTGGACCTCGATCAGCTCGATGGTCGGGACGTCGGCGAGCTTTAGTCGCCAACTGTTGACTGTGCGAAGGTCGACTTGCTGGAGGTCCTGGTCGTAGCGCCCCTCGGGGAAGAGGTGGTTGCCGCGCTCTTGATCTTCAGGGAGGAGCTCGACCTGGGTCAGCTCGGCAGAGGAGAGGTTGGAGCCCGCCCCCTCGAAGGTGACCAGCTCTTTGCCCATCGGCGTATGCTCACGGCCCAGCGCGAGGAGCTTTGACTCGGCCGTCGGCAAGGCCTCTAGGGCCCCTGTCTCGTGGGAGATGAGGTGGTTGTAGAAGCCCGGGGGACGCCGGACTGTTTGGCAGGCGTTGTTGATGATGAAGTCGAGGCGGTGCAGGTTCTCCAGCAGGTGCTGACAGAATGCCTCGACGCTGGGCGTGTGGCGCAGGTCGACGCCGTGGATATGGACGCGCTCGCTCCAGTCAGCGAAGTCCTCCTCGGCGGCGTAGCGCTTGGCAGCGTCGCGCGGGAAGCGCGTGACGACGTGGACCGAGCAGCCGGAGCGCAGGAGCATGATGGCGGCCTGAAACCCGATCTTCACGCGCGCCCCGGTGACCAGGGCGACCCGCCCCTTGAGGTCCGCCTCTGGGTGCCGCTTGGCGTAGTTGAAGTCCCCGCACTCGACGCACATCTGATCGTAAAAGGCGTGCACAAGGGTGTACTGCTTGCGACAGCAGTAACAGGACTGTGCCTCGAGGGTCTCACCGAGTGGCTTTTCCTTCGAGCCATCGAAGAGGGCCTTGCGGCGCGGTGTCAGGAAGATCGGGTTGCCTCGAAGTCGACGGATCCCGGTCTGGTCGAGCAGAGCGTTGTCCTTCTTTTTCCGGACGTGCTTGCTCTGCTTGATGCGCGCTCGGCCGAGCGCCCTCCGAGCGAGCTTGTCGGGGCGAGAGGTGCGGCCAGCGGCGATGAGCAGCCGCTCTCGCTCTTCTGTGGGGACCGCGGCCAAGAGCGCACGATTGGCGACCACCGCTTCGAGGACGGCGATGGTTGTCTGGATCGCGTCATCGTCGAGTGCAGAGGGGCCAGGCTCGTTCTGTGCGTCGTCGCTCATCGTGGTCCGCTACCTCATCGAAGGACGCACGCCTGCTACAGCACTCTGGGGGCGTGAGCAAGCGTCGGGTGGTGTCGGTGAACGACCGACAGACGATTTAACCGGCGCATTCCTCAAAGTTGGTCCCGTCATGGGACCAGATGAGGGGCTTGCCCTCGGCGTCCGTTCGGATGTGAACGGGGCGGTTCCAGAGCACGTTCAGGTTGCGCAAGGTCTCTCGGGCGTAGTCGGCCTTGAGGTCTTGGCCATCATGTTTGTGCCACAGCATCAGCTCGCCGCGGTTCTTGTAGTTGGCGTCCTCGACGTAGATGACGGGCTGCCCAAAGTTGGTCAATTGCCGCAGCATCTGAGCTTTGAGTTCACTGAACTCGCGCGTCTTGATCTCCCAGTTGTCATTTCGGCGGTTGTAGCCGAAGGAGAAGATCTTCTGACGCTCGGCGAATTCCGGGGTCATGAACTCATCGATGAACATGACGTCGTTATAGACCTTGCGGACCTCGAAGATCTTCTGGCGACCGAGGCCGAGCTGCTTGTCCCAATTCTCGCGCTCCACCATATTGTCACAGCGGTCGTACTCAAGGCCGAAGCGCCCTTTGTTCCAGCGGTCTTCGATGTCTCGGTACAGCTCGATGCCAATCTTGTAAGGGTTGAGCCGCGTTTGACTCATGGCCATCGTCCCAGAGTGGCTGCAGCAGAAGTCGATGATCTCGGCGTCGGTGCAGATCTGCTCGGTCATCATCTTGGCGTGCCAATAGCTGGCCCACCCTTCGTTCATGATCTTCGTCATCATCTGCGGGGCGAAGTAGTAGGCCTCGTCGCGGATGATGCCCAAGATCTGTCGTTGCCATCGCTTCAAGGGGGCGTGCTCGAGCAGAAAGAGCAGCGCATCGCGCTCAGGCTCCGCTGGGAGCTTGGTCTTCGACTTCTCCCAGTCGTCTCGAAGCTGTTTGCGCTCCTTGGCGAGCTCCTCTTCGGGGTTGATGTAGCGGTCCATGTAGCCGCGGGCCGGGAGCTTCATCGGCTCGGGGCCAGAGTCCTCCTCATCCGGCGCCGCCCGGCGTCGCTGAATATAAGGGCTGTGGGTGTCGATCAGGTTGTCCACTGACAAGCAGACATCGATGAAGTCTTCGACCTTCTCGACGCCGTGGCGCTCGGCGATGCGCGCGATCTTCGCGCCATTGGACGCCATCTTGTCGAGCATCTTTCGGTCGGTGTGGCTGAACCAGTAGTTGTTCTTGAAGAAGTCGACGTGGCCGTACACGTGAGCGATCACCAGCTTCTGGTCGACGACCTGATTGCCCTCGAGCAGATAGGCGTAAGAGGGGTTGGTGTTGATCACCATCTCGTAGATCTTCTGGAGGCCGTACTCGTAGCTCTTGGAGAGCCGCTCGTAGTCCATCCCCCAGCGCCAGTGCCGATAGCGCACAGGGAAGCCCTGATAGGCCGCCATCATGTTCATCTGATCGTAGGTGACCATCTCGAAGATGGTGGGGAAGAAGTCGAGGCCGTGATCGGCCGCCATTTTCTCGATCCGCTTGATCCAGAACTTGAGGTCGTCGGTCATCGGGCGGGCTTTCATGATGTGTTCCATTACTTGCCTTTGCCGAGGAATTCTTTGATTGACCCGACGATGCCCTCTTTGTTCTTCACCTCGCTTGTGATGACGTCCTCTTCGCTCCTGAAGTGCACCCGCAGATCCTTGATGAACTGCCCGGAGCCGTAAGGGCTCTCGACCTGGCCGTAGCAGAAGACGTTGGAGCTCGGGATGATCTCGTCTCGAAGCAGGCGGATGCACTGCATAGTGTCGTCCGCAGACCAGTTATCCCCGTCCGAGAAGTGGAAGGGGTAGATGTTCCAGTCCGAGCTCGGGTAGTCCGCCTTCATGATCTCCAGGCACTTCTTGTAGGCGCTCGAGATCATCGTCCCGCCCGACTCACGGGTGGAGAAGAAGGTGTCGCGATCGACCTCGCGCGCCGAGGCGTCGTGGATGATGTACCGACTCTCGATGTCTTTGTATTGGCTGCGCAGCCAGGTGTCGATCCAGAAGGACTCGATGCGCACGATCTCCTTCTGCTCTTCGCCCATCGAGCCGGAGACATCCATCATGTAGATGATGACCGCGTTGTGGTGCGGCTTGGTCTCTTCTTTCCACGCTCGGTACACGAAGTCGTCACGAACCGGGACGATGACAGGGCGCTTGGGGTCGTAGCTCCCCGAGGCGATCTGGCGCTTCAAGGCGCGCTTGAAGGTCCGCCGGACGTGCTTGAGGCTGTCGGGGCCGACGGGGCGGATGCCCGAGTACTTCACGCTGACAGCGTCGTAGCGCGCGCGCCCTTTGGGTTCGATGTTGGGCAGCTCCAGCTCTTCACCCAGGATCTTGGCCAGCTCCTCCAGCTGCACATCGACCTCAAGGGTGTGCTCCCCCGGGGAGTCCCCGGCTTCGCCCTGGCCAGAGCCCTCGCCCTCGCCCTGACCGACAGGATCGCCCGGCTGACCGTCACCTTGCCCCATGCCACCGTTTTGACGCGTCCCGAACTTGAAGCGCGGGATGTCGATCGACGGCACAGGGATGCTGACGGTCTTGTCACCTTGCTTCCCGATCAGCTCACCCTGGCTGATGTACTGCTTGAGGTTCCGCTTGATGCGGCCTCGTACGATCTGCCGGAAGCGGCGCCGGTCACTGTCGATGCGTTGGGTCACCGGATCTCGCTAGTTGTTTCGGTCCTTGGCTTCTCCACGGGCGAAGATCGACGCGACGAAGTTCAAGACATCCGTCGCCGACTCTTCGTTGTATCCGTGACTGTCGATCAGCCGCTTCTTTACGATGGCGATCTTCTCTTGAGTCTCGCGATCGACCACGTTCGACACCAGGGTGGACAGCTTGATCGTGTCCTTCTGGTCCTCGAAGAGCTTCGCCTCGAGGGCCTTATGCAGCCGCTCGTTTGTGCGGTAGTCGAACTGCTTACCCTCGATAGCGAGCGCGCCGATGTAGTTCATGATCTCACGGCGGAAGTCGTCTTTGCGAGCGTCCGCGATGTCGATCTTCTCCTCGATCGACCGCATCAACCGCTCATCCGGCTCTTCATCCTGACCGGTGAAGGGGTTCTTCACGCGCTCCTTCTGGGTGTAGGCCTTCACGTTGTCGATGTAGTTGGCGCACAGGCGACTGATGGCCTCCTCGTCGGCGCTGATAGCCCGCTGGACCTCGTTCTTTACGATGTCCTCGTACTCGCGGCGCACCTCGCTCAGGAGCACGCGGTAGCGCTGTCGCTCTTCATCATTGGTGAGCAGGCTGTGGTGTCGCAGGCCGCTCTCAAGCTCATTCAGCACGATGAAGGGGTTGATGTAGCGTCCCCCCTTCTCGCTCGCGAGCGCGTTCGAGATCTTGTCCTGAATGTAGCGCGGTGAGATCCCCTCAAGGCCCTCACGCTCGGTCTCCTTCCGGAGCTCGCGGACGTTGTCCTGCGTGTAGCCGGGCATCGTCTTGCCGTCGTAGAGCTTCATCTTCTGCATCACCGTGAGGTCATGCTTCTTCGGGACCTCAAGGCGGGTCATCACCGCCCACATGGCCGCCACCTCAAGGGTGTGTGGCGCGACGTGGATCCCGCGCACACGCTCAGAGGTCGGCCCGAAGTCCTTTTGATAGATCCGCACCTCTTCAGACGGCTTCGTGATGTAGGGCACGTCGATCTTCACCGTACGGTCCCGCAGCGCCTCCATGTACTCGTTGTTGAGCAGGCGCTGGTACTCGGCCTCGTTGGTGTGGCCGATGATCACTTCATCGATATCGGTCTGACTGAACTTCTTCGGCTTGATTCGGTGCTCTTGAGTGGCGCCGAGCAAGTCGTACAAGAATGCGACGTCGAGCTTCAAGACCTCGACGAACTCGATCAAGCCTCGGTTTGAGACGCAGAATTCACCGTCGAAGTTGAAGGCCCGCGGATCGGAGTCCGAGCCGTACTCCGCGATCATCCGGTAGTTGATGTCGCCCGTAAGCTCCGTCGAGTCCTGGTTTTTCTCGTCCTTCGGCTGGAAGGTGCCAATCCCTCGGCGGTCGGCCTCGCTAAAGGTGAAGCGCCTGATCCGGACATGCTCCATCACCCGAGACCAGTCACCGCTGTACTGCTTCATGAGCTGATTGAAGCGGAAGCGGCAGGCCGGGTTCAGCTCGCCTTTCACGGGGATGCGGTAGTCCTCTGTATTCTCATTAAGCCCGAGCTTCGTGATCGCCTCGGCGCGCCACTCAAGGGGGATCAAGTGGAGCGGATCTTCGTTCATGGGGCAGGGGATCACGACCTTCTCGCCGTTCTCCTCCATGATCCAATCAAAGGTGTAGATGGCGCCTTCCGGAGCGCGCGTGTACTTCTCAAGGCCGGCCTTGAGGAGCCTGGCGATCGTCGACTTGGCCGAACCGACTGGGCCGTGCAGCAAGATGATGCGCTTGTCCGTGCCGAACCCATAGGCCGCTGACTTGAAGGTGTTCACCAGCTTCATCAGCGTGATGTCCATCCCGAAGACGGCATCGCCCCCCTCATGGAAGGGGTCTGAGAAGAAGCCGTAGCGCACGACCTTCTTTCGGCTGTCCGTGTACTCGCTGGTCCCGTGGCTGATGATCATGTCATACAGCCGCTGCCAGGATGTTCGGGTGACCCTTGGGTTCTCCCGGACGATCTCTAAGTAGTCGTCGAAGCTGCCGACCCAGTTCACTTCCTTGTACTGGTCGATGTCGTGGAGCTCGGAGATTTGGCTGGTCAAGCTGGCCATGCGTGACCTCGATGGTCATGTGTTGAGAGAGGTGCGATCGAAGGGCTCGTCCCCTACGCCACGCGCGAGGGCGGGCATGGGCTCTATAAAGAAACTATCACAGCCACCGGATCGGTCAAACGCACCGGGGCCCATGATTTGCCATGCGCGTTCCCCTTGAAGACGTTTGATTCGAGAGGAAACTTCCACCTTCTGTTGACCTAAGTGTTGACCCGAGTTCGCCCATGGGTACCATCCGCGCGCCAAATCGAGTCGAACCGGATTGGCGAACGGCCCACAACCACCTGAGAGGTCCTCGTGAACGTCACACGCTCTATGCTCGCCATCGTCGGCATCACCGCGCTCCTCGCTGCTTGCAGCAGTAGCGATCCACTCAACGGGACCGAGGCCATCCCCGGTAACGACGACAACGCTACGACGACCCCTGGTGATGATGGCACCCCGAATGGGGCGTGGCAGATCGGGACGGTCGACACGACCGTGGTCCCCGCGAACTTGTCCGCTGGCGACACCGCGAGCGTCGTCTGCAGCGCGAAAGATAGCGAGGGCAACGACATCGACGTCAGCACGACGACGGTCTCCTTCGCAGTCACCCCGTCTGCGGGCGTCACGATCGAGGGCGATGACGCGACCTTCACCCAGGCCGGGACCTACGCGGTCGCCTGCACGGTCGGTGAGGTCACCGACGAGAGCGCCGCGACGGTCGAGGTCGCCGCGGGTAACGCTGCAACGGTCACCGAGATCGTGATTGACCCCTCCACGGTCGCCGCGGGTGAGAAGGCGAGTGTCTTTTGCACGGCGACAGACGCGAGCGGTAACGCCGTCGAGGCCAACCCGACCATCCTCGCTCCTGGGCTCTCAAACTGCGCGGCGAACGCTGGAGAGACCGATCCCTGTGTCAACCAGACCGAGCGCTGGGTCCGCTACACCACAGTCGGTGTCTACGACATCAGCTGCACCGTGCCTGACGGTGAGAGCAAGTCAGCACCGCTGACCGTCACGGTCGCCGCAGATAAGGTCCTGGAGTTGGTCTTCACCCCGGAGGCCGACCGCTACGATGTGGGCCAAGGCATCACCATCACAGGCGTGCTCAAGGACAGCTTTGGGAACACCGAGCCCGCCGAGCTGGTCTCTTTGCAGGCCAACCTCGTGGGCGCAGACCCAGGTTTCGACTCGTCTGACCTCTACAATGTGGCCGGCGATGACACGACGGACATCTTCCTCTTCCAGGCTGACGGAAACTATGAGGTCTACGGCCAACTCGTCGGTGACTCGAGCGTCGAGGCGGTTCGTACGGCCCATGTCGACAGCTTCGGCCCGGTGATTTCCCTGGTCGCTCCGCTGGGCGCGGGCGCCGAGGGCGTCATCGTCGACGGTGAGGCTATCAGCGCTTACGACGGTCGCGGCGAGATCGTGGTTGGCGACTCTGTCGTCGAGATCTCCGGCACGGTCTCGGACACCCCTGGCGGGCTCGATGATGAGGCCGGCCTGATGGTGTACATCAACGGCGTACCTGCCCCGGCAGGCATCTTCGAGGTCGACAGCGAGAAGGGCACCTTCTACGGCGCGGCCGTCCCCCTCGTCTACGGCATCAACCACATCACTGTGGAGTCTTCGGATATCCATGGCCACATGAGCTCGTGGACCATCGCCATTTTGTGGTCGAGTGAGTACTACGCGCTCAACCCCCCGAGCGTGGAGACCGACGCAATCAGCGATGCGCTCACGATGCACATCAGCCAAGAGCTCCTAGATGACGGCGTGCACGATCACACCAAGCTTGATGACTTGGCGACCATCGCCGAGGTCATCCTTGACGGCACAGACGTCGCTAAGGAGCTGGACCCGAGCATCGCCTTCTGGAACGAGACGCTTGAGCTTGATGTCTTCGGCTACACGCTTCCCTTCGACTTCGCCATCAAGCCTGGGACCTTTGTCCTCGATGACCCCAAGGTGTCGATGCAGCTGGGTGATGGGACGCTGACTGTGTCTCTTGAGGCAAACAACGTGGATGTCGGCATCTCCTTGGTGGGTGACACCGGCCTTGAGATCCCCCTTGGAAGCTTGTCCGGCACCGGTGAGACCGAGGGTGTTATCAGCTTCGAGACCCTGACGATCGCCTCTACGTTGGTTCTCGGGATTGACCCGGCGACGGGTGAGCTGACTGCGTCCGCGACCTCGAACACCCTCGAGTTCGACGGCATCTCTGGCGAGTTCGACCCCTTGACCTTCTCTTACACCTCGGACGGCCTCGCGACCGTCGCGCTTGATCAGTTGGGTTTCCCGGCCTTCGGCAGTGTCCCTGTGCCGCTGGACGATCTCAACAACGAGCTCATTGGCCTCTTCGATACGGTCCAGGAGCTTGAGCCTATCGTCGCGCTCGTCGCGCCGCTGCTCGTCGAGTACTTGGTGCCAAACCTCCTAAACTCGGTCGCCTCTACGGTCAAGGTCGACCAGACCCTCGACTTCCCTGCCCTCGTTGACGCTGAGGGGGTCACGGGCATGTCGATGGACCTGGACGTGACGCTCACCGAGGTGACCTGCACGCCAGACTACGTGCTCCTGAGCGGCTCAGGGCTGGTTGCGGCCACAGACTACGAGCCACCCCGAACCGACTCGCCGGGTAGCATCGACTTCAACGGCTGCGAAGAGCCACAGCTCGTCACCTTGGGTGACGCCAAGGCCAAGATTGGCATCCACGACGACTTCTTCAATCAGCTCCTCTACGGCGTTTGGGCCGGTCAGCTCCTGGACTTCGACCTCGACAGCGTCGGCGCGGGTCAATTGATGGAGTCGGTCGGTGACGGGATCCCCCTCGACTTGGGCTTGGCTGGGTTAAACCTTGAGCCACTCCTGCCCTTTGTCTTTAACGGCTGTGGCGATGAACTCAAGCTCCAGATCGGCGACCTCTACGTGGGCGCGCTCCTCGGCGTGCTCGGCAAGGAGAGCGAGTTCGGCGTCTGGATCAACGGCAACATCATCGTCTCCGTCGAAGCCAACCAGACCTTCGCTTGCAGTGGAGGAGACGCGGACAACCAAGATGACTGTGAAGACGATGGGTACGTGTGGAGCGCCAACAGCACCGCGCTGGGCCTCAGCGTCGCCGGCTACGACGACCTCGCCATTGACGTCATCGTGAACACCGGGCTCATGGAGGGCGATGATGACGCGCTCAAGAGCCTGCTCGGTGACCAAATCATGCCGCTGCTCTTCGACCAGGTCCTCGCAGAGGCCGGAAACTTTGCGCTGCCCCAGCTCGACCTCTCGACCTTCGGTGAGAGCATCCCTGAGGGCACCGCGCTGAAGCTCAACGTCGGTGAAGTCGGCCACGAGAGCGCCTATACTGCCATCGATGGTGGCCTCGAGTAGCGCACAGGCTGAGAACCCTTAAGACCGCCGAGGCAGGCTATCTGCTTCGGCGGTTTTTTTGTGCGCGCGGAGTTTTCGCTCAAGCCCGGACGGGTCGCGGCCGATGAGGGGAGAGTAGGCAGCGTTCCCGACATCCGCGCGGTCCTACACCACGGCACCCCGGTCTGTTCGGTCGCGACGCGAATCCCTTCCCGTATCGTTCGTCAGACCGCGGGTGCTTCACTTTCTTCCGAGCCCGTGAGCGGTTGAGTGATTGCAGGGCCGACCGACTGGTTGGTACGCTATTCGCTATGCCGATTGGTCGCGTCCGTAAAGTTCACGTCTTCCCTGCTGCAGCGGTCACCCGCCGCAGCGACCTAGAGGTCGATCCGCGCGACGTCGGGCTCAAGGTCGATGATGTGGACGCGATTTGGCGCAGGGTCGAGGCGTTTTATGCCACGGGCCTTCAGCCGGCGATGGGGCTCTGCATCCGACACCGCGGTCAGGTCATCCTCGATCGCGCCATCGGGCATATCCGCGGCAACACCACCGACGGCGTGAACCACGCCGAGCTGGTGCAGGCCACTCCCGAGTCACGCTTCAGCCTGTTCTCGGCCTCTAAGGTCGTCGTCGCGATGCTGATACACCTCTTTGATGACCGCGGCTTGCTGCACCTCGATGACGCGGTGGCGGAGTACATCCCGGGCTTTGCGAAGCATGGGAAGCAGCGGATCACCTTGCGGCATGTGTTGACGCATCGGGCGGGGATCCCTGCCGTCCCAATGGGCAACCTAGACCTCGACATCTTGACCGATCCCGAGGCGATGCTGGACATCATGTGTGAGGCGAAGCCGCAGACCCGTGCCGGTCGGCGTTTGGCCTATCACGCGATCACGGGGGGCTTTGTCTTGGGCGAGGTGCTCACCCGCGTCACCGGCAAGAGCGTCCGCCAGCTCGTCCAAGAGGAGTTCGGCGAGCCCTTGGGGCTGAAGGGGTTCAACTATGGGGTCCTCCCTCCCGAGCTGGACACGGTCGCCCTCAACACCTTCACGGGGCCAGACCCTAATCGCGCCTATCAGTGGCTCTTAGAGCGCTCTTTTGGGGTGAAGGTTCAGGAGGCCGTGGAGATCTCGAATGATCCACGCTTCATCACGGGGGTGATCCCGTCCGCGAACATCTACTCGAGCGCAGAGGAGACATGTCGCTTCTTCGAGCTCCTTTTGCGGGAAGGCGAGTGGGGAGGGGCGCAGATATTCTCGCCGAGGACCGTGCGGCGCGCGGTGGTCGAGCAGACGTACCTCGAGCTGGACACGACCTTGATGATGCCAGTGCGCTACGGGATGGGCTTTATGCTGGGGGGACAGCGCCTCAGTCTCTACGGAGACTCAACCCCGAGGGCCTTTGGGCACATTGGGTTCACGAACGTCTTGGTCTGGGCGGATCCGCAGCGCGATCTCTCGGTCGCATTCTTGAACAACGGCAAGCCGTTTATCACTTTACGGCTCTTGAAATGGCTGGCTATCTCTCGCGAGATATCGCGCCGCATCCCCAAGCTTTGACCCCTTTGACAACGCGCTCGGCGCGTCGCTAGGTTGCTGACCATGACCGTACTCATGCAATCCGGGTGGCCCTTTTATGAAGACGAGTGGCTCGGCGTCTCCCTCGACCTTCGACATATGGGGGTCACCGAGGCGCAGATTCAAGAGGCAGCGCCGCTCATAGAGCGCGCTTTGGCGGCGATGGTCGACCTTGAGGGCGGCGCGCTCGCCAACCCCTCGGAAGCGCGCATGGTTGGTCATTACTGGCTGCGAGACTCTGCGTTGGCGCCGGATGATGCGATCACTGCGTCCATCGATGAGGCGCGCCGCGCGGTCCAAGATCTTTCAGCCCATTTCGGTGCCTTCAAGACGATCTTCCACGTCGGGATAGGGGGCTCTGCCTTGGGCCCTCGGCTGCTCATCGACGCCTTGAGTGCCTCTGAGCGCCAGATACGCTTCCTCGACAACATCGACCCCGATGGCATCGCAGAGATCATCGATGCACATCGACTCGATGAGGTGGGCATCGTCGTGGTCTCCAAGTCCGGGACGACGGCAGAGACCATGGGAGCGCTCGTCGAGCTCGAGGAGGCGCTGGCGCTCGAAGACTTAACGCTCGCTGATCGAACCCTCGCGATCACCTGTGAGGGCAGCGCCCTCGCGGAGCGCGCCGAGCAAGAGGGGTGGCTTGGCGTCCTCCCGCTGTGGGACTGGGTCGGGGGCCGAACCTCGATGATGAGCGCCGTGGGCTTGTTCCCGGCGACCCTCGCCGAGGTCGATGGAGAGGGTATCCTTGAAGGCGCAGCCCGGATGGATGAGTGGACCCGCACAGAGTCCCTCGAAGACAACCCCGCGCTTGGGATGGCGCTGGCTTGGTATGCCGCGACAGAGGGGCAGGCGAAGCGGTCGCAGGTCATCCTGCCTTATGCAGACCGTCTGAGCCTCCTTGCGCCTTTTTTGCAGCAGCTCATCATGGAGTCGCTGGGCAA
Source organism: Myxococcota bacterium (assembly GCA_049602155.1). Lineage (GTDB taxonomy): Bacteria > Myxococcota_A > UBA9042 > PHBI01 > JBMYRH01 > JBMYRH01. Next base: position 240,736 of record JBMYRH010000002.1, read on the forward strand.
GGCTGAGGACCTTGATGGCGCCCCAGTGCACCAGGGGCTCACGGTCTATGGGAACAAGGGCGCCACGGATCAGCATGCGTATGTGCAGCAGCTCCGCGAGGGCCCCGATGATCACTTCACGACCTTCGTCGAGCTCCGCGACATCTCAGACTGCGAGGCGGGGGATACACTCAGCGCGCTGTTGGCTGGGACACGCTCGGCGCTCCATGAGGTGGGGCGACGCACGACGACTCTGAGCTTTGATCGATTTGATGAGGTGCAGTTCGGGGCGCTCATCGCCCTCTTTGAGCGCGCCGTGGGCTTCTACGCGACCTTCGTGAACATCAACGCCTATGACCAGCCAGGGGTCGAGGCGGGTAAGCGCTGTGCTGGTGCAGTGTTGGCGCTTCAAGACGCGCTGTTGACCCTGCTCAGCGAAGGCGCAGAGGGGGACGCGCGCGAGTTGGCCGAGCAGCTGAGCGCCGATCCTGAGCTCGTCTTTCATGTCCTGCGCCGGTTGGCCTCGAATGATCTGGTGGCGACCGACGGGGTAGGGCTGGAGCGCACGTTCTCGGATGCCTCCAACATCCCCGGCTTGATCTACTGAGCGTCCCCTGCTGGGTCCTGAAGCACCTGTCCGCGATCGTCGGCGATACACGCTGAGAGGGCGTCGGCGAGGGCGAAGAGCGCGACCGTGCGTGGATCGTCGGTGTCGGCGGGGTCGAAGACGCGGTTGATGATCGCCGAGCCCGAGTCTTGCCAGCTGAACATGGGCACCCAGGTGGGCTCTTCTCCCGTCCCGATCACCGCGACCTCGGCGTCGCAGGGGATCTGCTTCCAGAGCGCAGCTGACGTCCCTGTCTTGAGGTTGGGGGCGCGCGCCCCCCCTTGAGCAAGGCGGACCCCTTCGGTGGCCTCGATAGCGGCGCGCCACTCGTCCTTTGAGATCGGCTCATAGCGGTTGTTGTCTGGGCCACCAAGGCGCATCAAATGGAGCTGAGAGACCATGGACATCGAGGCGTTCCTCCGCATCGTCGATGACTTGATTCAAGAGCAGGGTGCCAGATCTGTCCAGCCTGCTATCGTGTGGCCGTGGCAACCGCGTCTCACAGCGATACGACACCTGAGGTTCCTCTCTGGAGAGTGGTCGTGTTTGGGCTCCTGGCCTTTGGAGCGCTTGGCTCGTACGGGCTCGCGCGCCCCGCGGTCGAGTCCATCTTCCTCGGCACGTACGGTGCCGAGGCGCTCCCCTATGTCTGGTTGGCGGTCGCCGTCGTCGCCATGGCGGTAGTCGGGTTCTACAACCGTTATGCCACCCATGTGCACCCCGCGCAGCTCTTCGGGGTCGCCTCCTTAGTGAGCGCTGTGACCCTGGTCGGGTTGCTCCTCGCCCGGGCCCTTGAGCTCCCCGGCAGTGACTTCGCGCTCTACGTCTGGAAGGACGTCTACATCGTGGTCCTCGTCGAGATCTTCTGGACGTACGCCAATCAGGTCTTCCCAATCGACCGCGCCCGCTGGCTCTACGGTGGGTTTCTCCTGGCGGGCGCAGCCGGCAGCGTGCTGTCAGAGCTCGGGGTCGGGTGGATCGCCGAGCGCTGGGGGACGACCTACGCGGTGTGGGCTGTCGTCCCGCTCCTCGTGGTCCTCAGCCTTGGGTGCATTCCACTCGTGCGTTCGCTCGCTCCATCGGTCGGGCAAGTGGCGCGCCCCGAGATGCCCTCCTTTAGGGCCTCCTTCTCCGTGGTCCGGCAGAGCCCCTACGTTGGGCTCTTGCTCGCGCTCATCGCTATCACGCAGGTCGTGATTACGCTGGTGGACTATCAGTTCAACGCCATCGTGGCCGAGCACCTGCCACAGCAGGACGCGCGGACGGCGCTCATCGGTCAAGTCTACGCAGCGATCAGCACCACCGTCATCGTGCTCAATGCCATCAGCGCGTTGGTGCTGCGCTATGTCGGCATCTCAAAGACGCTCTTGGCGATCCCAAGCATCTTAGGTCTGACGCTGGTCGGCGCGGCTGTGGGGCCCGTCTTCGCTGCGATGGTCGTGGCCAAGGTCGTCAGCAAAGCCTTTGATTACTCGCTCTTCCGATCGGCCAAAGAGATCCTCTACATCCCGCTGTCGGACGTGGAGAAGACACGAGGCAAGGCGATCGTCGACATGCTCGGCTATCGGGTCGCGAAGGGCTTCGCCTCGGTGCTCATCCTCGGCCTAGGGGCCATGGATGTCCTGACCGCTGTCACGGCGCTGACCCTCGCCCTGACCTTGGTCTGGGTGCGCCTAACGCTCGCGCTCGTGCGTGGGTTTCGAGCCCGCTCCAGCGATCTTTAATCGCTGGCGGTGTTGGCTGAGGCGATGACGCTCTGAATCGCCGCCTCGTCCGCTTCAGCGAGGGTGTGGAAGGCGATGCGTGCGCCGCGCTGGCCGCGGTAGTCGTCCACGTGCACGATGCGGCCCTGGGTCTCCACGATATGGCCACCTGGCAGGGTGAACTGAATATGAACGTCTCGCAGTCCATCGACCGCGCGCCTCGAGTCCTTCATCAGGATATAGATACCATGCAGACTTAGGTCGATCGCAGGGTGGAGGAATGAGTGCCCATCAGCGAACTCTTCGACGAAGAGGTCCACTTCGCAGCGAGGGCTTCGCCGCTGGTCGTTGAGCTCGGTCATCTGCGCACCCCTCGATTTGAGACGGCGGCAACCTATGTGGCCGAGATTCATACTGTCAAGGCTCTCGCGTTAGCGTCATGAGCTTTTAGAATTAGGACAACGCTTTGTCTAAGTCCCGTTGCAGATCTGCAACGTCCTCGATACCGACTGAAAGGCGAATTAAGCCATCACTGATCCCCAACGCTTCACGCTGTGCGAGGGGCACAGAGGCGTGTGTCATGATGGCGGGGTGCTCGATGAGGCTCTCGACGCCCCCCAAACTTTCTGCCAATGCGAAGAGCTCTGTGCGCTCGAGGACGCGCCGCGCGGGATCGAGGCCGCCTCGAACGACGCAGGTGATCATGCCCCCGAACCCCGACATCTGGCGGGCCGCGAGCTCATGTTGGGGGTGACTCTCAAGCCCTGGGTAGGTGACCGACTCGATCGCCGGGTGCTCAGAGAGCCAGTTGGCGAGGGTCATCGCGTTGGACGCGTGACGTGCCATGCGTACATGGAGTGTCTTCAGGCCGCGGAGGGTCAAGAAGCAGTCGAGGGGGCCAGGGACGGCGCCGACGGCGTTCTGCAGGTAGCAGAGCTCCTCGGCGATCGCGTCATCATTGGTCATGATGATCCCGCCGACGACATCGGAGTGGCCGTTGAGGTACTTCGTCGTCGAGTGCACGACGACGTCGGCCCCGAGCGCGAGCGGGTTCTGGAAGATCGGGGACATGAAGGTGTTGTCCACGACCAGCTTCAACCCCTTAGCGCGGCAGCGCTCGGCGATGGCAGCGATGTCTGAGAGCTTCAGCAGCGGGTTGGTCGGGGTCTCCATCCAGACGAGCTTCGTCTCTGGGCGGGCCGCGCGGAGGACGGCGTCGGGATCGGTGAGATCGACGAAGTCGAACTGCAAGCCCCAGCGGGTACAGATTTGATCGAAGAGGCGAAAGGTGCCCCCGTAGACATCGTCACCGCAGATGACGTGATCGCCCTGACGGAGGGTCTGCATGAGCGTCGACGTCGCAGCGCAACCGCTCGCGAAGGCGATCCCATGTCGTGCGCCCTCGAGCGCTGCAAGGCAGTCCTGCATCGCCGTACGAGTCGGGTTGCCCGTGCGGCTGTATTCGTAGCCCGTATGTTGACCGGGGCTCTCTTGCACATAGGTGCTGGTCAAGAAGACCGGCGTCATGATCGCGCCAGTCGTCGGATCAGGGCTCTGGCCTGCGTGGATTGCTCGTGTACCGATGCCGAGAGTCGTATCGTCGCCCATGCGCCACCTCCAAGGGTCAAGCGGACAGCTAACGCGCACAGCGGTCGCCCGTCAACGCCTCCGTCAACAGTCTGCTGTCCGCGCGGTTGACAGCGGGTTGTTCGGAGGGCTAGTCCCGAGCCGTGATCATGCGCCCCCGACACTCCTTCGTGATGCTCTTGGCCCTCGTGGTCGCGGGCTGCGCTGGGCGTGGTGGGGATGGCTCACGCTGGGTGCCCGCGGCAGCGACGGCGTCGATAGTCGCGCCCTCTGTGGAGGACCTCCGCGGGCAGCTCACGACGCTGCTCGCTGGGGTCGAGGGCGCCAGCGGTGTCTTGGACCTGCTCGAGGCGCGCGTCGGCCTTGACCTGCGAACTCGAGAGGGGCTTGAGGCGAGCGGTGTTGATCCCACGACGAGCCTCTCAGTGTTCCTGCATGAGGGAGCGTTAGCGATCGCCCTCGGGGTGATCGACGCCAAGCGGTTCCATGATCGTGTCGCGCGCCAGGTCTCTCGCCTCGGATCGTCGTCCAGAGAAGCCTTAGAGGGGCCGAGCGGGATCGCTGGGGTCGCGCGAGCACGCTCTGCATCGGCGGGCTGGTCACTGGCCTGGGGGACGGGGCAGGACGCCGTCGGTGTGGTCCTTTGGGTCCCTGATGCCGACGACGCTGATGTCCGTTGGCGGGCCCTCGCGAACGCACCAAAAGCTGACGGCAGTCGAATCGAGCGCGCGCGCGCAGCCCTGGGGCAGAGCGCAGGAGCCCATGTCCTCGTTCAGGGGACGCCCTCTATCCCGAAGGCGTGGGGTTTGGGGGCTGCGACCATGCTGGTGTCCCCGATCATCTCAGGGCTGAGTGAGTGGGAGGGGACGTGGGAGATCGCGTCCACACGGATGGCGTGGTCCATTGAGGGCCGCTGGACCACCGAGGGGGCGCTCGCGGCGAGCTGGTTCCAACCTGAGGGCACGCTCGCGCCGATCTCTGAGGCGCTACCTAAGTCCCAAACGCTCACCCTCCGAGCGCGACTCAACCCCGCCAAGGTGCTGGGGATCCCGTCGTTCCTGCGCAACCGGTTCTTACCCAAGCGTGTACCAGGGCACCTCGGGAGCCTACTGCCACCTGTCGAGGAGCTCCTCGGCCTGCTCAACGGTGACGTCTCGGTCTCACTCCTCGGGTTGGACGAGGAGGCGACCGTCGAGGACGTGCTGGCCAGTCGCACCCTAGGGGAGCTGCTTCAGTATGTGCACGTTGGGTTTGTCGTCGGGGTCAAGGACGCCGATGCAGCTCGGGCCGCCGTGGCGAACGCCCGCCAAGCGCTGAGTGAGACCGGGTGGTCCCCCGTCTCCCTCAACGCCGGGGGCTGGTCAGGGGTCGCCCTGCGGTCAGGCGAAGGCGAGGCGGTCTGGTCCGTCATGGCCCGAGGGCAGTTGGTCGTGGTCCTGAGTGGCTCGGGCGAGGTGGCGCGCTTTGTACACGTCGCTGAGGGGACCGGTATGTCGCTCAAAGCCGCTGCGGAGGGCGACGTCGCCTTGGCGGCGGTCAGCGCCCCCGAGGTCGCGCTCGGGCTCAGCGCGAACTTCCGGCGGATCACGCGAGAGCTCGCCGCGAAGGGCTTACCCCCGTTCTTCCTCAAGATGGTCAATGACCTGAGGGCGATCTCAGGGACGGTGTCACCTCGCAAGGAAGGTGTGTCGGTCACCCTTGAGGTGAGACTGTGATTCACCTCCATGACCTTCACAAACACTACCGCGATGAAGGCGGCGTGAACCACGTCCTGCGCGGCGTCAGTCTCGACATCGCCGAGGGCGAGTTCGTCGCTCTGATGGGGACCAGCGGCAGTGGCAAGTCCACGCTGCTCAACGTCATAGGCGCCCTCGATCAGGATTATGAGGGCCAGGTGAAGGTCGACGGGAGTGTCCTGCGGGGGCTCGACGATACGACCCTGAGCCGCTTCCGTAACCGCACGGTCTCCTTTGTCTTTCAGCAGTTTCATCTGCTGCCGCACCTGCCGGTGCTCGACAATGTGCTGGTGCCCAGTTGGTTCGCCGGACCCGGGGACGAGGCGGCGCGGCGGGACCGGGGGATGGCGCTCCTAGAGCGCGTTGGCCTTGGGGCGATGGCCGTGAAGCGGCCAGGGCACCTCTCCGGGGGAGAGAAGCAGCGCGTGGCCATCGCGCGGGCGCTCTTTAACCGGCCCAAGCTGCTCTTAGCGGATGAGCCGACCGGCGCGCTGGACACGGCCAGTGGGCAACGTGTGATGGCGCTCTTCGGTGAATTGAACCGCGAGGAAGGGGTGACGGTCGTCATCGTGACCCATGACCCGGAGGTCGCCGCCCGGTGCGACCGAGTCATCCGGATCCGAGACGGTCGTATCGAGAGCGAAGAGGGGGCCGCATGAGGTGGGGCCGCGCGACGCAGATCGTCACCGCGAATGTCCGCCGGGACACCCGCGCGTTCGCCCTGTCGAGCTTCGGGCTGATCGTCGGGGTCGCGACCTTCACCTTCTTCGTGTCCCTCGGGTTGGGCATCCAGGACCGGGTGATCAACCGTATCTACCCTGTGAATCAGGTCGAGGTTGAGCCCGCGACTGTGGGGGTCGTGGGGCTGCGGCAAGCGGTCATCGATGAGGGCGAGCTCGGCGAGGGGATGGTCGATGACCTGCGGGCGCTCCCCCACGTGACCGGCGTGTATCCCAAGATGCGCTCTCGGATGCAGGCGCGCCTGTGGGGCGGGAAGTCACTCTTTGGCCATGACATGCGGACCGAGGCCTTCTTTGATGGCTTGGATCCCACCCTCGTCATCGAGGAGCTGAAGCGCAACGAGCGCGTCGAAGAGAAGCGCGCGAGGGACGCTCTGCGGACCCCTGAAGCCTGCAAGCAAGACGACGAGTGCCCGTTGGGCCAGCAGTGCACTGCGGAGGAGCAGTGCCGACGTGTCGAACATTGGGAGCACTTCCGCGATCACGGGATGCCGGTGCCCTGTGTCGATGACAGCGCCTGCGTCGTCGGCGCACACTGCGCGGATGGGCGATGTCGCGTGCCCTGCGGCGAGGGTGGGGCTTGTGAGGCGGGCATGGCCTGCGTCAAGGGGAGCTGCGAGGTCACCTGTGACCGCGACGGAGATTGCCCGACGACACACCACTGTGACGCCGCTCAGGGTGAAGAGGGGCGCGTCTGCGCTTGGATCCCATGCCGCCTCTCGACGACGAACGCGCAGTACAACGGGAGCCCTCGGGCGATGAAGGGGCGCGTCGTAGGCCGGTGCGCCAACGGCGTCGAGCCTGGGAGCGCGGCCTGTGAGCCGATGGCCTGCCCAGGGGACACGTACTGTGCCGCGACCCAGGTAGACACACGTGAGGGGTTTTGTGAGGAGCCGATCCCCGTGCTCCTGAGCCCGTTCCTCATCGAGGTCTTCAACTCGTCGGTCGCGTCCTCCCTGGGGCTGCAGCCGCTCGACGGGACAGAGGCGCTGCTCGGGGTGAGCTTCCGGATGAACCTCGGCGGGAGCTTCTTCACCGGGGATATGCCCAAGGACCGTCAGACGATCCGCGCGACGCGCATCGTCGGCTTCACCAACAAGGCCCTCGACTTCGGCGCCACGATGCCCATCGACACGGTGCGGGCTCTGAATGCGCGCTTCAAGGGTCGCGACAGCGCTGCGAGTTACGGGACCTTCGTGCTTGAGACGGAAGGGAACGAGGACATGAGCGCGCTCATCGCGGCGATCGAGGCGCGCGGCCTGACCTTGTCGCGGAAGAGCAAAGATGCCCGGAAAGCGGCGGACATGCTCTTCATCCTGACGCTCGTGTTCAGCTTTATCAGCGTCGTGATCATGGGGGTCGCGGCGGTCAACATCACGCACACCTTCCTGATGATACTCACCGAGCGCCGCTATGAAATCGGTATCTTGCGAGCCATCGGTGCATCACGGGCGGAGATTCAGCGGTTGGTCTTGGCCGAGGCTGCCTTGGTGGGCGTCTTTGGGGCGATCGTCGGCGAGCTCGTGATGCTCGGCGGCACGTGGATCGCGAACGTCGCAGCGGAGCGGTGGCTGGCCGGGGTCCCCTTCAAGCCCGACGACTTCTTTGTGACGGACTGGCGCGTCCTGGTCGGCGCGATCTTCTTCGCCCTCATCTTCTGCGTCATCGGGGCCGCTCTCCCGGCGCGAAGGGCTGCGCGTATGGATCCTGCTCGAGTCTTGGTGTCTTAACCCGAACGGTCCCGTTGGCGAGGCGTTCGCGCGTCGTCACGGCCTTAGGTTGCGAGCACTTGATGGCCATTTGTGGTGGCAGCGGTGATGTCCCCCCTGACTCCCCGCTTGATCTTCATTCGGTCGCGGATCTAAGGTCCGCGCCATCCGGGCCCCAGGAGCTGTCATGAACGCCGAAGAGCCTGTCGACGTCGCCTACCTTGCCTCAAGCCTCCGTGACGGAGAGTTGGTGCACAACTACGGCGATCGGGTTCACATCCTCAGTGATCCTTATCACCTGTCGCTCCTAGCGACGTTGAGTGCGTCGGAGACGACCCAGCCGCTGGTCAACCATTTGGTCAGCGCTCTGTACCGCGATCTCATCGCGCAGGTCGCGACCCGCGAGTTCCCTCGCGCGACCGTGGCCCGCAACACGCGGATGATCGACGTGAGCCCGAAGGGCGTCTTTCGCGGCGAGATTATCGACCCGACCACGCGCGTCGTCTGTGTCGACGTCGCCCGCGCGGGGATGCTGCCAGCGCAGATCTGCTTTGATGCGCTCAACCACGTGCTCGACCCCCAGGGGGTACGCCAGGATCACCTCATCATGAATCGGGTGACTGACTCCGATGGTCAGGTGGTAGGCGCGCGCATCTTTGGTGACAAGACGGGCGGCAACATCGACGGGCGTTACCTGCTCTTCCCAGACCCGATGGGCGCGACGGGCTCGTCCCTCACGAAGGCCATTGAATTCTATCGAGACGAGGCGGGCGGAGACCCTGAGCGCATCATCACGCTGAACCTCATCGTGACGCCGGAGTTCGTACAGAACCTCCGCGCAGCCTTCCCGAAGGCCATCATCTACGCCTACCGACTGGACCGCGGGATGAGTGAGCCAGATGTGCTCGCGAGTCCGCCAGGCACTTACCCCGATCGTGAGCGTGGGCTCAACGACATCCAATACATCGTTCCCGGCGCCGGAGGCCTGGGGGAGGTCATCAACAATGTCTTCGTCTGAGAACCTTGGCAATTTCGACCCTGAGAAGTACCCCGTCTGGGAGGGCTCCGGCATGGAGGTCCTCATCAGCCAAGAGGACCTTGCCGCCCGTATTGCGGAGCTGGGTCAGCTGATCAGTCGCGACTATGCGGGGCAGAAGCCTGCCATCGTCGCGGTGCTCAAGGGCTCCTTCGTGTTCCTCGCGGACTTGGTCCGAGCCATCGACATTGAGTGCACCGTCGACTTCCTCGCCGTGTCGAGCTACGGCAACGCCACGAGCTCGACCGGGGTCGTCCAGATCACCAGCGACATCACCTCGCCGGTCGAGGGGCGCCACGTCCTGCTGGTGGAGGACATCGTCGACACTGGGCTGACGATGCAGTACCTGCTAGACAACCTGTCGACGCGACAGCCCGCCAGCATCAAGGTCTGCACCCTGCTGCACAAGCCGGCCCGCGCTCGTGTGGAGGTCCCGATCGACTACAAGGGCTTCACCATCGACGACCACTTCGTCGTCGGCTACGGCCTCGACTTCAAGCAGTGCCTTCGAAACTTGCCCTTCATCGGCCGCAAGATTTGAAGCGGGCGGGTCGATGAAGCTGACCTTTAACGGGCACGCGTGTGTGACCCTCGTCGCTTCGGATGGCCGCACCGTCGTGATGGACCCCTACCGTTCGGGGGCCTTTGGGGGGAGGTTGTCCCATGCACCGCTGCGCATCGCCGCGGATGTCGTGACGGTCACCCATTACCACGTGGACCACAGCCACGTCGGACCTGAGCTGGCGGACGAGGACGGCGTGTTGCCTCCGATTGTCGACCGCTCGGGATCGGCGGCTGGCTTCGACTTTGTGGTGCGCATGACCTACCACGACCGTGTAGGTGGCACGCACATGGGGATGACCGGCATGGTCGCTTTTGAGATCGATGGCTTGCGCGTCGCGCACTTGGGGGACATTGGCTGCGACCTGACCCCCGAGGATGTCGCTGCGTTGGGGCCCATCGACATCTTGCTCTGGCCCGTGGGGGGCACGTACACCCTCGGCCCAGAGGACGCCCAAGGCGTCCTGACAGCGCTCAAACCGCGCCTCGCGATCCCCCTCCATTTCGAGCACCCGCGGTGCCAGCTGGGTATGCAGCCTATTGAAGCGCTGCTGCCGCACCTTGACGCCTTTGAGCGGCCCGGGGACTCGGGCTTTGATACCGAGGAGGGACTGCCAACCGGGGTGCTCGTCTTGGAGCCCGCGCTCTAGAACTGGACGACGAGGGTGCCGCCTGTCGGAGGCGGCGGCGCGTCTTCAGGCAACGTCGCGACGACTGCCGCGGTCACACCGCCTGCCACGACCGCCCCGACGATGGTCCAGAGCCACCACGACGTCAGCAGTGAGTCTTGGGAGCCGGCGCCCATCCCAGCTGGGGCGATGGCGCCGCCCATGGCCGCTGCAAAGTTGATATCTAGGAGCGTATTGACGAGCCCTGCGACGGCCTTTTTGTTTCGGAATGACCAGTCGATAGATTCGCTTAAACGATTGAGGAGACGCTTACTTGCGACATGGAAGAGGGCCAATTCGACGGTCTTCATGTCGTTCTCGCCAGTGACCCGGACCACAATGGCCAGCTCGCTGTAGAAGAGCGCACCGACTGATTTGACGCCCTCGCCACCAGCGACGTTGTCGTCGGAGAGCTCCGCGACCTCATTACGAAGTCGCTCGGTCAATTGTCCGTACTGGAGCTGACGGCGTGCGTCTTCCATGTCCACGCTGATCACATTCAGCTCTTCGTCACTGGCGGTCACTGTGCGGGTATGGCGCGCGTGTCCCGCTTTGTACACGGTGACCAAGTGCTCCCCGGCTGGCAGCCCCGCGACGGTGGCAGGGCTGATCCCACGGTAGCGCCCATCGACGTAGACCTCGGCGTGCTCCGGGACGGTCTCGATAGCGACCGCCCCCAGCGGTCGTTCAGCCACGGCCTCTTGCGCCCGGACCAACACGTCATGCTCGGCGTCGCTGAGGTCCAAAGTGTTGACCTTGGCGCGGAAGATGATGGCGCGCTCAAAGACGTCTTGCGCCGCCTTCTTCTCCCCGGTGCGGAGCATCGCGACGGCCAAGTTCATCAGCGTCGCGCGGTAGTCGTTGACGTCACGGAGCACTGCGAAGTCGCGCTCCATCATCGTGCGCGCGCTCGCCAGCTGGTCGTACGCTTCCTCTGCGTCGCCACCCTCGAGGGCGGCGGTGCCGGTCTGGAGGAACGCCAGGGCCGTGCGGATGTTGTTCTGGGCTTCGACTTCAGCGCCGGCGTTCAAGGCGACGTGGGTGTCCTTGAACTCGTAGCCGCTGTGCTTGCGCACCGCGCGGACCACGTCCCGGGCGATCTCAGCGTGAGCCTTGTCGTCCTGAGAGATGTCGACGACCGCGAGGCTGCGAGCTGCAGTCTCTCCGTCGTCCTCACCAGCTATCGCGGCAGGGCTCATCCAAACCAGAGCTAGCAATATAGCCACAGCCTTAGCCGCCGTTGAGGGTCGCTGTCCTCTCGCAGTTCGCATGACGCTCGACTCCTTGTCGTCAGTCATCGCGGCCATGCTAGAGCATCACGTCTGAAATATCGATCCCCTCGGAGGGGACGTGATGTCACTCGCTGTCGAGACCGACGTCACCGTGGTTGGCCCGCCCGCACCGTTCCCGTATGCTGCCGACCATGGTGACCACGAACGACCCCAGAATCGTCCCCTACAATGACGTGACTCCGACGATAGCGCCGGGTGTCTTTATCGCTGATACCGCCCGTGTCATCGGGGATGTACACCTCGGTGAGGGGACCTCGGTGTGGTACAGCACCGTGGTCCGCGGCGACGTGTTCCCGATCCGAATCGGAGCGCGAGTCAGCCTGCAAGACGGCACGATCGTCCACGTGACCACAGGGATGTTCGCCACCACGGTGGGAGATGATGTCACCGTGGGGCATCGCGCGGTGCTCCATGGGTGCACGATTGAAGACGGCGCGCTCATCGGGATGGGCGCAGTCGTAATGGATCAGGCCGTGATCGGTGCAGGCTCGATGGTAGCGGCGGGTGCGCTGGTCTCTCCGGGCACCGTAATTCCCCCGGGGATGGTCGCCATGGGCTCGCCGGCCAAAGCGGTGCGCCCCGTCCGAGACAAGGAGCGCATGTTCATGACCTACAGCGCGGGGCACTATGTGGACATCGCGAAGGTCTACCTGGCGCGCGGTGATGGTCGTGTGGAGGCGACGTGATGCGCACCACGGTTAGCGCACAGCTGATCGCGCTCTCGGTGCTCGTCATGAGCGTCACTGCCCCCTCGGTTCACGCTGTGGAGTCGCAATTTGTCGCAGGCCTTCACGGCGCGACCTTCATGCCATGGGGCGCTGTCGAAGAGACCGGTAACGGGTACGGCGTCACGATGGGGGCCAACCTAGATGACTGGAGGCTCCTCGCGGGTTTCGGTGGCGTGTTGCCGAAGTCCTCACCGCAGGGGCACTTCTCGGTCCTCTGGATCGAGACACAGTGGCACCCCTTTCAAGACGCCCTGAGGCAGTGGGGGGTCCCGCTGTGGCCCTATGCCCTCTTGGGCGTGGGGTTGGCCCTTGGAGATGACTATGGCTCGGCGGACGCTCTGCTCCCCGCGACCTCGGCCGATCCCGTGAGGTGGGTCCCTGAAGACCCGCAGCCCGTCGCGATAGCCGGCTTGGGGTTCGCAGTCGGTGACTTCCACGGGTTCTCCGTAGCGATGGATATCCGCATGTACAACGACGTATTTGGCGGGTTTGTGGTGTCTGCGGACTACGCATTCTGAGCCGAAATGAGGCCCTGAGGGGCGAGTGAGCTGCCGAGCGGAACGCGAGCGGGTCTTGGCGGCCTCCCTCGTGCGCGCGGAAACTTCGCGCGAGAGGCGCTGTACGCTAGTCACCGGGGCTCATATCTGCAACAGTCGAGGGTGATGCGCTCTGCCCGAACCTCTCTGACGCTCCTGAAGCGCGATGATCGCGTTGGCCTATTCTTGTGGGCGCGGTCGAGGTTCGCGATTCCGCCGACGCTAAGTCGCACATTTGTAGGGGCTCAGAAGCTCGAGAACATCCCCCTGTGGATCCCCTCCAAAGAGGGCATGAGCGAGAAGGAGGTCTCGGGGTGGTGGCTCGCCGCGCCCGACGCTACGCTCGTCTTGAGCCCCCTCTCCTTGAAGGAGCTCGATCGACTGCCGGTCTCCGTGGGCTTTTGGACGTTGGCCTGCAAGTGGGTGATTGAGGCGCTGAGTCGACAGCAAGTCGTCCCATCGCTCGTCGATGGGGATGTCGAAGGGACCTGGATGGCGAGCTGGAGAGTTGCGCCAGTTCGCCCCGAGGACCGCGCCAGGTTGGCAGGCTTGGCCGCAGCGATGCCGGGCGTCGCGCGGGCCAGCTCCTATGACGGTGACCGCGTGTTGACCCCCCCAGCGGCTCTCCGTGTGTTCATGGACGCCGCGGCTGATGGTCTCTTGCGCTCTGCGACCGCCGCGACCGCGCCTCAGCCAGGCCGTGGGCCCGCATGGGTCCAGCGACTCGGAGCGGCGCTCGCGGGACCTGACCCTACCTTTGAGGTGCGAGGGCTGACCGAGCGTCACCTCCCGGATGGGATGCAGCGCTGGACGCGGCAGGTCACCTCCCTCGGGGGCGAGGGCCGCCCGATGGTGGGCTTTCGCCTTGAGGAACCCGCGGGTCGAAAGCGCTCCGGGGCATGGCGGATCTCGTTCCACCTCCTCGACGCCACCGCGCAAGCGCGAGTCGCTGTGGGTGATCTTCAGTCCGGTGACGATAGCGCGCGAGATGTCGCGAGCCGTATGACCAAGCCGACCGAGACGCTCTTGGAGGCCCTCGGGCGCTGCACGAGGATGTATGAGCCCATCGGACGCAGCCTCACCGAGCGACTCCCTGCCGGCGTTGAGGTCGACGCGACGGAGGCCTGGACCTTCCTCACCTCCGCCAGCATGAAGCTCCAGCGAGCGGGCTATTGGGTCAACGTCCCCGTGGCGCTCAGCAAGGTGGGGCGTCGTCGTGTCCGCGCCCGAATGCGCCTCGGTGACGAGCAGTCGGAGGCGCCCGCTTCAGGGCTCCTGACGGGTATGGTCAACTACCACTGGGAGGCGTGCCTCGGAGACGACACGCTGACCGCGTCGGAGTTTCGAAAGCTCGTGAAGTCGAAGGCGCCGCTCGTGTTGCATCGCGGCGAGTGGGTCGCAGTGGACCCCTCGGACGTGGCGCGGCTCGAGACATTGATGGCCCGCGGTGGCGGTGGCCTCGACGCTGCGGAGGCGCTGCGCCTCGCGTTGGCGGGGGAGGTGAGCGTCCCGGGATCCAGCGAGGTGGTCGCAGACGTCGCGACGGAGGGAGAGGTCCAGATGGCGCTCGGCCGCCTGCAGCAGAGCCTGGACGAGACCGCCGAGATCGTGGCCCCCCCGATTGGCCTCTTCGGTACCCTGCGCCCCTATCAGCAGCGCGGATTAGCCTGGCTCGACAGCGTCACAGGGATCGGCTTCGGGGCGTGCCTCGCCGATGACATGGGGCTAGGGAAGACCATCCAGGTCCTCGCACACTTGATGCTCTTGGCCGAGCGTGAGCGCGGGCAGCGCTGCCTCGTGGTGTGCCCGACGAGCGTCATCGGGAATTGGCGCCGCGAGATTCTGCGCTTCACGCCTGGGCTTGGGGTCCTCGTACACCATGGCGCAGGGCGCCCGTCGAGCGGCGCCGAGATGGAGGCAGCGATTGAGGCTCAGGACGCCGATGACGGCGTCCTCGTGATCACGAGTTACGCGCTTGTGCGGCGAGATATCGAGCTCTTTACAGCGGTGGAGTGGGACGCAGTCATCCTAGACGAGGCCCAGAACATCAAGAACTCGGAGAGCGCTCAAAGTCAGGCGGTGCGGCGTGTTTCGGCGCGGCGACGCATGGCGATGACGGGCACCCCGGTAGAGAATCGCTTGATGGAGCTCTGGTCCATCATGGACTTCCTGAACCCTGGGCTGCTTGGCACCCGCGGGGCGTTTAAGAAGATGTTCGCGATCCCCATTGAGCGCTACGGCGATGAGGAGGCGATTGAGCGCCTTCGCCGGGTGACTGCGCCCTTTGTGTTGCGACGCTTGAAGACCGACCCCGTGATCGCTCCGGACCTGCCCGAGAAGATCGAGGCCGTCCGATATTGTCCGCTGACCGTCGAGCAAGCGGCGCTCTACCAGTCGGCGCTGGATCAGGGCATGAAGGAGATCACGGCGCTTGGGCCGGGGATGGAGCGTCGCGGGCGTGTCCTTGCGTTACTCACTGCGCTTAAGCAGATCTGCAACCACCCCGCTCACTACCTGCGCGACGGTCAGATCGACCCAAGGCGCTCGGGGAAGCTGCGCCGCTTCCTTGAGCTCTTCGACGAGTCCGAAGAGAGCGGTGGCCATCCGCTCGTGTTCACACAATATCGCGAGATGGGGGAGCTCCTCCGGGGCGTCCTCGAGCGGCATATCGGAGTGCGTGTGCCCTTCTATCACGGTGGTTTGCCACGCTATGTGAGGGAGCGACTGGTTAAGGAGTTCCAAGATCCGGATGGGCCTCCGGTCATGATCGTCTCGCTGAAGGCCGGCGGTACAGGCCTGAACCTGACCCGGGCGAACCATGTCTTTCACTATGACCGTTGGTGGAACCCGGCGGTGGAAGACCAAGCGACGGATCGGGCCTTCCGGATCGGTCAGACACGGGACGTGACGGTCCACCGCCTCGTCAGCCAGGGCACGCTCGAGGAGCAGATTCATCAACTCCTTGAGAGCAAACGCAACCTCGCCGACCGCGTCGTCGGGACGGGGGAGACGTGGCTCTCTGAGCTTGATGACTCGACCCTGCACGAGCTCGTGAGCTTGGGCTCAGACGCCGTGCTGGAGGAGGACGCATGAGCGAGGATGCCGTCTGGTGGTCGCAGCGGTGGATGGACTGTGTCCTCGATGCGCGAGAGCTCCGCATCGCTGTCCGTAAAGGGCGAGTCCTCGCCCGCAGGGGGCGAGTCAAGGCCATCGAGGTGGTCTCAGGCCTGGTGACTGGACAAGTCGACACGGACGCCGGCGGCAGCCACAGCGTGCGACTGCGTCAGCGGCCTCTGGATGAGACGACCTGGGACGGCGTGGTTCAAAGCCTCGCGTCGGAGGCAAGCCACGCGGCGTGGCTCCTCGCGGGCAAGCTCACTGAGCCGATGGTCGATGCCTTTGAGGCAGAGGGCGCCGAGGTCTTCCCTCTCGACCTGCATGATCTCACCTATTGGTGCGCCTGTGGTGATGACGCAGCGATGTGCGTCCACGCGGTGGCCATGCACTTTGCGCTCGCCGAGGCGATCGCCCATGACCCCTTCGTCTTGATGGAGTTCCGTGGCCGCGGCCGTGAGCGGTTGATGGAGGGCCTGAGCGACCATCGCCCGGTCGTCGTCGAGGAGCCCGTCGAGGTTATCGAGGTTGAAGACGAGCGGGAAGCGCCGGTGAGCCTCAGCAAGAAGTACTGGAAGTCAGGGGTCCTCCCTCACTTAGCCTTCGTGATGAGGATGGATGAAGTCCGTGACGGAGACACCTTGCCTGTGGTGAGGGCCCTTGGGGTGGGCCCCTCGGACACTTCCGCGGATGTCATCGCCGACACCTTGACGCCCGTTGTCCGGGTGGCATGTGAGCGCCTCTTGAAGAGCGTTGACCGTGTGATTGAGGCGCAGCCCGTCACCGCGAAAGCCGCGCCGGAGGCAGAGAGCATGGACGAGGTCTTAGTCGCTGCAGCGCATCAGCATGGTGCGCTCACGACCTCTTTGGTGGCGGGCGCCTTGGGCATCAGCAACACCGAGGCGCGTCGTTATCTGCAGTGGCTCGTCCAAGAGGGGCGGCTCGAGGTGGTTGGCCGTGCACGCGGGACGAAATACATCCCGACAGACGACGAAGAGTAGGGCCTCACAGCGCCGCTCCTCGCGCCCGCCCTACGGTGAGGCGACGCCGTCTGGGAGGCTGATGCGGCTGGCATCGAACTCGACTGGGTACGAGCCCCCGCCGAACTCGAAGAGGACGTCACCCTCTCCTTCGTCCGCGTAGCCGTCTCCGTCGTTGTCCCACATCGAGAGGGTGACCCCGGTCTCCACAAAGATGGGGCCAATCACCGAGTCGATGGTGAAGGGATCGAGCGCGAGGACGTCTCCATCCACGACGCCCTCAAGGTGATCGATCTCGCCTTCGTCGATGTCGTCTAGGGTGACGCCTGTCACTTGGCCGCCATCGGACTGAAGCAACGCGATGTCGATGCCGACCTGGCCGAGCCCGGCGACCTTAAGCTTGAGGTCCCACGTGCCAGAGACGTCTAGGCCAGGGAGCCCACCCGTCTCGAACTCAATGGTGAAGTCGGAGGGGGTGAGGTGACCGAGCGTCCCCTCAAGGCCTTTGTCGACCTCGATGCGATACGCCGTGTTCAGGTCGAGGTCGGTGTCAGGCACAAACCGAACGATGCGCCCTGAGGCTGACCAGCTGCCAGAGATAGGGCTGCCCTCACCCGTCGCCGCGTCGACCTCCCAGAAGCTGAAGAGCCCCTCTTGGTTGGGGCGCAGAGCAGCTGAGAAGGTCAGCTCAATCGGCGTGCCGTGCCAAATGTGGTGGGAATGATTCAGGGGGCGCGAGCTGGTCAGGTAGAGGCGGTCAGCTGGCTGCTCTCTCACGTAGGCGTTCAGAGCTGCGAGCTCCTCGTCGCTCAGCGTGGACTGCGTGAAGTCGACCGCGTAGGCGACCATGTCTTCCAGAGTCGTCCACTGACCTTCGCGACCCCACGGACCGGTGTCATAGACCCCGAAGAGGGACGGGACGTCGGTCATGACCCCCTCGGTCTTACCGGCGACGAGCTCTTGGTTGGTGAGCAGGGTGCCCGAGTGGCACTCGCTGCAAGCCGCTTCGTTCTCGAAGATGGACTTGCCCCAGGTGGCCTCGTCGGTCAGCTTCCCGCCGGGGAGCGTGTAGGGGTTGGGCGGCGCTGTCACCGACTGCATGTAGGTGGTGAGCAGCTCCATCTGGGCCCCACTGGCGTTCGCGCCGACGAGCTTGAGGACCTCTCGACTAAAGTCGAAGAGGGTGGGGAGCTGCCCTCCCCAGAGGAAAGGCGCCGAGCCACCGATGTTTCGGAAGGCGATGGTGTTGACGGGGCCGTCGGTCAGGATGTCCCAGACGAGGCCGTCGGTGATGCCGTCGATGTGGCAGTTGTTGCAAGAGAACTCACCGCGCTTGGAGAACGCAGCGTCGTTGAAGATGCGCTGCCCTTGCTTAATCTCAAAGGGGGTCGGGTCGTCTCCGACGGTCACCTGGACAGACTCACCTGGGAGGCCAGGGAGGGGCCAGCTGACGAGCTGATTATCAAGCCACGCGTAGGTCCAGAAGCGGTCCTCGGTGAAGGCGAGGCCTCGAGGGTCGCTGCCGGCCGGCAAACGCTCCAGCTCTTCTCGGGTCTCAGCGTCTAAGATGAGCACGGATTGGCCCGCCGCGAGGGTGACGATGAGGTGCTCGCCATCGGGGGTGGTCCTGAGCGTGAACGGGCTGGGAGCTGGGCCTAGCGACGAGTCCTGTCCGTCGAGATCGACGAGCCCCATCACGGACAGGTTGTCCTCAGAGGTCGGGTCGACGTTGATCTGCATCAGCGCATGCGCATGAGGGCGTGTGTCGGCGTCGACCTCTTCGGGCGTGTTATCTGAGTGGCTGGTCGCTACCAAGAGCTCCGTGGCGTCTTGATTGAGCCAAAGGCCCCGCAGGATGGTGCCCACCTCATGGACCCACCCATTGATGGTGAAGTTGGTCGTGTCGATGACCGCGATGTCGCGTTGCGCTTCGGCTGCGACTGGCTCGCCCTGGATAGGTCCTTTGGGATGCGCGTTGCTAGACAGCAGGGAGGCGACAAAGAGGCGCCCATGGGTCGTGTCGAGGAGCATCGCGCGGGGATCGTGGCCGACCTCGATGATGTCGATGATGCTTCGAGTGACGAGGTCGAATTTCGCGACCCGATCCTCACCGCTCAGCGCCACGTACAGCGCGTCCCCATCGACGATCAGCCCAGCGGGCTCGTTGCCGACCAAGACCGCGTCCTCTAGGCGCCGCGTCTCCGTGTTCAGGAAGCCGAGGGAGTCTCGGCCTGTCTGTGAGACGATCAGCCACTCAGTCCCAGCTGCGTCGGTCCAGAGCGCGAGGGAGGTCGGCCATGATCCCGTGGGCACCAAGACGTCTGGGGCCGGTGTGTCGTCGTTCATTGCCACGCGATGGACGGCGTTTGATACCGGGCTCGCGACCCACATGGCGCCATCGGCGGTCTGCGCGAGTGGGCTGACGGGCGAGTAGTTGTAGTTCACGAAGGTGTCGGGCGTGAGGTAGTCCGCGTCGACCTCGACGTGCACGGTGTCTTGTCCACGTGTGAGCGTCCACGTCCCCGCGACATCGGGGGTCAGGCGCCGCCCACTCTCCGGTCCCTCGATCGTCGCGGAGGCGCCGTCTGGCCGCTCGCTGACGACGACATCGCACGTGAGCCCGACGCCCCAAAAGGCGAGGTAATCGTCGCCTGGATCGAGGTAGAGCGTCTCTCCCAGCGGGAGGACGATCTCACGGGTGATCTCCGAGGAGGCAGGGTCACAGGGGTCCTCGAGCTGCGGAGGTGGGCCGGGGTCGTCGGCGGTCTCTAAGTCAGGGCCAGTCGCGTCGACGCTGGCTGCATCCGTGGGAGCGGTCGGAGGAGGAGACGTCGCGTCGTCGTCGACGGAGGTCGCGTCGGCGATCGCGGGAGCCTCCGCGTCCTGGACCTGGGCGGCAGCGTCTGTGTGCGTGGCGTCAGCGCTTACGGCATCTGTCGACGAGCTCGGGGTGTCTGCTTCGGTCGCTGAGTCGCCACATGCGGTCAGCGTCATCGCGCAGCAGAGCATCGCGCTGAGAAGAAGCCGGTGTATTGCTTCGGCCATTTGTCCTCCGTTTTGAGAGCCGGATGCTATCAAAGCCATGGCTTTGGTTCACGCATCTTCCTGTTCCAGCGATCCAGGCGAGCCGACGGGGGCCTGTGCCAGCAGCCTAACGAGGAGCTTGCCGTCGTATTGGTCGACGGTATTCAGGTTCTAAATTTGGACTACAGTTCCACAAAAGAGGTGCGGTCGACCTGGTGCAGGAGCTCCTGAATCGTCGGGCTTCCCGGCTCGCGGAGGGCGTCCAGGGTGACGTTTGGGGCGAGGTCAAACTGGCTTATCAAGATCGTCGCGGGGGTGGCGGCCCGATCCTCGGTCATCTCCGCGACCAAGTCAGAGGGTGTGGGGACGGTGTACGTGTCGTTTCCGTTCAACCACAGCGTCCAATTGCTCCCTGTAGCGCCCTTGAAGAGCAGGCGGACGGTCTCGGCCTCGGGGACGGCCTCGGCGGTGACGGCGCGGGAGTCGGCGTCCCACGCGCTCTCAAGGCTGAAGGCCAAGAAGTCCATGTCAGGGAAGCTGGTCTGATGCGCCGCGCCCGCTGCGGCGCTCACGAAGATGGCGCTGCCACCCTCTGGGCGTGGATCGTCGCCTCCGTCCCGGATGCTCAGCGCCACGAGCGCGGTTGTGTAGCGAGAGTGTGGGCCATTGAGCTCACCGTAGAGGGGCGCCAAGGAGAGCGCGAGGGGGTCCGGCTCAGGGGTCTCTTCGATGCCGTCGATCTCGCCGTCTGCAGGCCACTTCGTCTCATCCGATGTGTCCCCTGCCGCAGCGAGACCCAGGGGATAGAACAGGTCATCGCCTGTCATCGCCCCGCCGATGCCGAAGACTGTCGACGCCCAGCCGAGCTCTCCCAGGGTCGGGAGGGTGGGGACGTCGATGTCCATGTGCAGCGCCATCGGCGTCTCGAGCGTCGTGTTGACGGTGTGGAGGGTGTCTCCTTCCAGGGAGAGGGCTGGCGTGGCGGCGAGGCCGGACCAGAACTCCGTAAAGAAGGGCATCAGGTAGCTGGCGATTTGACCGAAGTTGACGGTCCCGCCGCCAAAGGCCTCAAAGATGTCGTCGCTGAAGGCGAAGACCTCATCGATCCCGATACGGCCTCCGAGGGTCCACACCGTCGAGTTGCCGGGAGGCACCGCCAGGACATAGGTCGAGACCGCGGGGCCTGCGAAGGCGAAGGTGAGCCCACCAGGCATCTCAAGGGTCTCTGTGGTGTCGACGCCGGGGAGCGCGGTGTCTGGGTGGAAGAAGCGCTTGACGCTGGCCCCGAGGATCGACTCCAGGTTGAAGTCGAAGAGCGTGGCACCAAAGGGCAGGGCGGAGAGGGTCAACTCGACCTCGCCGGCCTTCTCATAGTCCCCCATGTCCACGGCGCCCTCGACGACGGTCGCGCCCACGAGCTCGGTCTCTTCGGTCAGCTCCCCCTCCGGGTTCATCGCGATGGCGCCCCACATCGTGGGCGTCAGCGGGACAAGCAGCGCTGAGCCTGTGACGTTCAGCTGAGAGACCCAGTCGTGTCCATCGGCGAAGACATGGACATCCACCCCGGCGCTCGCCGCGTAGTCTGTCCGCACGACCCCGGTGTCGGGGAGCGCACCGGCTGCGATCGTCTCTCCGCTGGCCGAGTCGACTAAGGCGTAGTGTCCAGTCGCGGGTTGGAGGGTGCCCTCGCTCATGGCGATGAGCGTCAGGGTGTCCTCAGCGCTCGGGACCACGTTGCGCAGCGTGATGCTCGCGCTCGCGCCCCCCGCGTGAGTGGCGGTCAGCACAGCGTCACCGCCAACCTCTCCGCCAGTGGCGACCCCCTCTGCGCTGATGGTCATCACGGCCTCATCATCCGATGCCCAGGTCACCTCGACGGGGAAGCGAACGTCCGCGTCGGCGCTGATGTAGCCATCGATCAAGACCGCCGTTGAGGCTCCCGTGACCAGTGCTGTTTGCCGCGAGATGATGCGGAGCATGACGTCTGAGTCGGCGGGCTGGCCGACACATGCTCCGGCTGCGCAGAGCAGCCCATCGGCGCACTGTGAGGAGGTGCTGCAGGTCGCTGAGTAGCAGTCGCCTGTCTCACCATCGCAGACACAAGGCAGGGCCTGGTCGGTGCATTGGCCCTCATCAAAGCCCTGTGTCGTGCAATCGGCGTCGACTTCGCATCGGAAGACAGGCTCACAACAGCCCTCTTCGCAGGTCCAGTCGCTCTTGGGATCGGGGCAGAGCTTCTTGTCGCTCTGCTCGAACTCGTTCAGGCAGGGGTGTTGGCAGACCTCGGCCCCCGCGTCATCGGCGATGTCTCCAGGGGGCTCGATCGTGTCGGCCTCCACCCCGCCAGAGCTCGCGTCGCTCGCGCCATCGTCCCCATTGCTGCCGCTTGAGTCGTCGCTTGAGGTCACTGCATCAGGCGCCGCAGCGTCTGCATTGCTGGAGGTCGAGGTGTCGTCGCCACAGGCGACCAAGCTCACGAAGAGCAGCGCGAGAGAGAGAGAGTTCAGCGGGCGCATCCAGGTCCTCCAAGGGGGGCAAAGGGAGCGCACTATACGCGCGACTGCTGCTGCTGACCACGCTCTAAGGGATCGCGCACTCTGCCGTGTAGTTTGAGGTGCAGCTCAAGCAGATGTCGGTGCAGCAATCTCCGTACTGAAAACAGAGGTTATCGCAGTAGCAGTCGCCGACGGAGGTCGGGTTTCCGCACATCCCATTGCAGCTCGAGGTGTTGTTGCACGGTCCGCAGTCGCTGGGGCAGGTGTAGCAGACCTCGTTGCTGAGCGCGTCGCAGATGCCATCTCCGCAGCCGTTATTACATGGACCACAGTCGATTGGGCAGCTGGTGCAGCTCTCGTTGGCAGCGCACATGCCGTCGCCGCAGCTTGGTCCGGAGCCGGCACACTCAAGGGGGTAGTCGCCTCCACATTGCATGCAGACGTCCTCACAGCAGTCGCCGAGACTGAAGCAGGCGCTGTCGCAGTAGCATCCCGCGAAGAGGTCCGAGCTGCCGCAGCTCCCGGCGCAGGTCCCACCGCCACCTTCACAGGGGCCACAATCGATGCTGCAGGTGATGCAGCTCTCCATCGGATCGCAGATGAAGTCGCCGCAGGTCGCTTGGCAGGGCCCACAGTCGATGCTGCAGGTGCTGCAGTTCTCTGTGGGGTCGCAGATGAAGTCGCCGCAGACGCCTTGGCAAGGTCCGCAGTCGCCCGGGCAGGTCTCGCAGCTCTCGTCTGGGTCGCACATGCCGTCCCCGCACGCGTGCGGGCAGGCGCCACAGTCAAAGCTGCAGATGTCGCAGACCTCGCCCTCTTCGCAGATGCCGTTGCCACAGATCGGCGTGCAGGTGCCGCAGTCTTGCGGGCAGCTCGAGCAGCTCTCGCCACCGTTGCACGCGCCATCCCCGCAGATCGGGCCGCCACAACCGGGGATCGGGAGGCCACTGCACACGCTGTCGAAGCAGGTGTCCTTCTCGGTGCACGGGTTCAGGTCGTCGCAAGGGAGGGCGTTTGGAGTGGCGCTACAACCAGCGGTCGGGTCACAGAGGTCGTCCGTGCAGGGGTTGAGGTCGTCGCAGAGCACGGGTGCACCGGCACAGGTCCCCATGCTGCAGCTGTCCTCGCTGGTGCAGGCGTTGTCATCATCGCAGCTCACGCCGTCCTCGGCGGGGTTCTGTTTGCAGCCCCCCAAGAAGTCGCACAGGCCGACCGTGCAGGCGCTCGCGTCGTCACAGAGCGCGTCGTCCGGGGTGTGATCACACCCCTCGCCCGGGATGCAGCTGTCCGTGGTGCACGCGACCCCATCGTCACAGATGTTTGGGGTGCCGATGCATGAGTTCATGATGCAGGTGTCACCGGTCGTGCATGGGTCACCATCGTCGCAGGCTCCGTCGAAGCTGACGTGGATGCATACGCCGCTGTCGTTGCAGGAGTCAGCGGTGCACGGGATGCCGTCGTCGCAGTCGAGGGGGGAACCACCGCAGAGCCCGTCGATGCAGGCGTCCGCTGTTGTGCATGGATCACCATCGTCACAGATGCCGGAGGTCGGCGCGCTGGTGCACCCGACCTCGGGGTCACATCCGTCCATGGTGCAGGGGTTCCCGTCGTCGCAATTCACGACCGCACCGAGACATTGACCGCCATAGCAGCTGTCCGAGGTCGTGCAGAGGAGGCCGTCGTCGCAGGCGCTCCCCTCGGCGGCTGGGATGAGCTCACATGCCCCGGTCACGGGGTCGCAGGCGCTGACCTGGCAGGCTTCGGTGGACGGCTCGCACACCACGACCGCTTGTGGGTCCGTGATGCAGTCATTAGACAGGCAGATCGGCGTGCCATTGCAGGCGTTCCCGTCGTCAAAGGGGGCGCATTCGGCGTCCGATTCGCATTGGCATGTGCTCACGCCTGAGTGGCAGCTGCCCGCCTCGCAGCTGTCCTCCATCGTGCAGCTGTTCCCATCCTCGCAGGGGCTCCCGTCGTCCATGGCGACGAGGCCGCACAGGCCTGTAGTGCTGTCGCAAAGCGCCTCGGCGCAGTCTGTGTCTTGTGAGGTGTCGCAGAGCACGATGCTGTCGTCCGCTACGGCGCACTGCCCATCGATGCACGCCAAGGTGCCGTTGCAAAGGTCGGCGTCGTCAAAGGGGACGCAGTCTAGATCGACTTGGCATCCGCACGCGGCAGTGGGCTGCCCCACGCACACGCCCTCGACGCACGCGTCATTCTCAGTGCAGGACGTCCCATCGTCGCACGGGGCCTCATTCCAATAGCTGACGCAGCCGCCTTCCTCGCTGACGCAGCTGTCATCGGTGCAGGGGTTGCCATCATCACAGGTCATCGGTGAGCCGACGCATGTGCCCTCGACGCACGTGCCGTGAGCGAGGCATGGATCGCCGGTGTCACAGGGCAACGCGTCCTGCGCTGCGCCGACCACACATTGGCCGGTGACGACGTCACAGCGCGCAGCCTCGCAGGCCGCGGTTAAGATGACGAGCCCGTCACACTCGGAGTCCTCCGAGCAGCCCACGGCGATGTCCTCCGTGCCCTGAATCGTGTCGGTCAACGCTTCGTCTGTCATCGACTCACTTGGTGCGGCGTCGACGAGAGGGTCAGCGGTCGCCGCGGTCGCAGTTCCGGCCCCACGGAGCTCGTTGCTGGCCTCTGGGACACCCCCGATCGCCTCACCAACATCATATCCCGATGAGCACGCAGCGGCGCTAAGCGCGATGGCGATGACCGCCAATGAGCGAATCCGACACACGATAGAGGACCTCCTCGTAGGTCTACCATCGCACAGTGTGGGTTTCTGGGGCGTGCGTTGCAAGCCTCAAGCAGATCAGTGCACTGCAGCGGCGGTGATCAGAGCGCTACTGTGGAGCCCTTAGTTGGCCAGCATCGCCTCGATCTCGGCGTAATCCACGTCGATCATCTCCGCGACCGCTTGCAGGCCCTCGGCTTTGGTGCCGCCCTGGAAGTAGGTCAGCTCCATCGTGCTCCCGTCCAGGAGGTACTGGTGAGGGAGCGAGGGCTCGGTGTTGTCGAGCTGTGAGTAGGTCGCGTTGAAGCTTGGGTCCCGGACCACGGTGAAGCTCATCGGCGCGTGGGCCGCGAAGTACTGTGCGAACGACTCTTTGGTGATAGGCGGCTTCTCACCGTCGGTGATGTCGCCCTCGCCGACGATCCAGAGGACCCGGAGACCTTGGTCCTTGTAAGCGTTATAGACCTTCTCGACGGTCCTTGCGTAGGAGTTGCAGGCCCCACACCAGCCCGTCGAGAGGAAGATCCAGACAGCTTTGGACTCTCCACCACAGTCGTAGTGGAGCTTATACTTCTCCCTGGTGCCGTCCTCGAGTTCTAGCCCGTAAAACTGCATGTTTGTGATGTGGAAGTTCTTACCTGTGCCTTCAAGCTCGGGGTCAAATCCACAGTCTGCCGGGACCTCCATGGGCGTCATGTCCGAGATTGAGCCCAGTGCACTCCACCCCTCCGTCTCTTCCTCGTCGGTCGCGCTCGACGACGCTCCGTCGACTTCACCCTCGTTGGCTCCCGCTGCCTCGTCCAGCTCACTGTCATCTGCGCCGGTCTCGTTGGTCTCTGTCGTGCCGTCGCCGGCATCGTCGCCGCTGTCGCAGCCTGTGAAGGTGAGAGAGAGGGCACAGCCCAAAACAAGGCACCAAGTCGTCAAACGTCGCATCGTATTCGTCCTCCAGGCCTCGTTCAGCGGGCCCCTTCGGCGAGCATCCTACTGCCATCATCCGCCCTGATTCAAGCGGACTTGCGGTCTCTGGCCGTTGCAGCCTCCGAGACGCGCTGCTACCTTTCAGTCCTGGATCAATGATCACCCTCATCGAACACCCGAGGTCCCCTGTGCGACGCGAACGAACTCTTCAACTGATGCTCACCTGCCTGACGGCGATTGCGCTGGTCTTCACTCTGTCCCTCACCGGCTGCGGTGACGACGGAGGAGATGGCGACACGGAGACCGAGGTCTGTGAAGCTCAAGATGGCCAGTGCCCGAACATCTGTGACCACGGTGCAGGGGTCGAGGGCGAGACCTGCGCCGGGACGACCGACTGCGATTGCGGCCTCTTCTGTAAAGGGGGCACATGCGCGCCGTACGAGGGATCGAATGAGGGCTGCAGTTGCACTCAGTCGACATCGGCCTCCGACGCCACGGGCGGCGGTGACACTGGTGCTGATGACCCAGGGGCGGACACATCTGGAGGCGGTGACGACCCCGGTGACGGCCCGGTCGATGATTGCCCGCAAAACGCGCCAGAGAACTGGATGTGCAATCCGTACTGCCAAACGGGGTGCGCGGAGGGTCAAGCGTGCACCTTCAGCGGTGGAGCGGGCGCCTGTGCGCCAGCCGGCACGGCGGACATGGGAGAGGTCTGCTCGGGCAGTTCATGCTTGCCCGGCCACGCGTGTATCCAGTTCACGGGCGATCCGGCCTCGACGTGCCGACGCTTCTGCATCACGGACGCCGATTGTGGGGACGATCGGAAGTGCAATCTGACGGTGAACGGGATGTTCACGGTCTGCAGTGAGCCGACCATCGGCTGCGACCTCTTCGCCGACGCCGACACGGCCTGCGACGAGGGCCAAGGCTGCTACTACAACAACCAGACGAGCCAATGCATGCCTGCCGGGACCAAGCAGGGCGGCGACGCCGTGGAGGGGACCTGCGTCGGTGGTTCGGTCACCTGCGCGGTCGACGCACAGTGCACAGCGTGCGACGGCTTTGTTGCAGACGCTGATGCCCAGGCAGGGGTCTGCCTCGGGACCGACAAGGTCTGCAACTCGCATGATGAATGTCAGCAGTGTGATGGCTACGTCGCCTCAGCACCTGAGGATGTGCCCGGGGTGTGCAGCAATGACGGGGTGACCTCGTGCGCGGTTGATGGTGACTGCGGGGGCACGTGTGAGGGGTACGTACCCGGGACCAACGAGACGATGGGCACCTGCGACGATGGCGGTGACACGCCGTGTGCGACCGATGATGAGTGCGCCGAGGGCGTGACCTGTGTGGGCTTCGAGGGGGCGGTGCCCGAGACCGGCGGGGCCTGTGCAGGATCCGATGCGGCGGTCGAGTGCTTCGGCGACGCCGAGTGCTCCGGGGCCTGTGAGGGCTTTATGGCCGCGGGCTCCGAGGTGATGGGCGTCTGCTCGGACGGCATGGAGCCGGCGAACAGCTGCACCACGAACGCCGATTGCACGCAGATGTGCGAGGGCTTGGTCGAGGCATCCAATGAGACCCCTGGGGTCTGCGCCTATGACGGGGTCACGGAGTGCACGGACGCTCAGCCCTGTGTCTCGAGCTGTGATGGCGCGGTGGCAGGCGGCCAAGGTGAGATCTGCGGCGTGGCCAATGATTGTGTTGCAGGGCTTCAGTGTTTGGTCGTCTGCACCGACATTTGCAGCCTCGATGGCTCCGCTGGGATCCCCTGCTCGGGCTGCCCGGTCGAGTCGATGGAGATCAACGCGGACAACAACATGGGCATTTGCATCGACGAGAATGTCCCTGCTGCCTGTGACCTCTACAACCCCGCGGACAGCGGCTGCGGCCCGGGCGAGGCATGCTATTCACTGCGGGGCGGCCATGGTTGCCTCAGCGCAGGCACTCAGGCCGAGGGCTCTGAGTGCAAGTTCTCGAACGATTGCTCGGCTGGTAACCTCTGCATCAACAGCATGTGCCTCGAGGCCTGCGACAAGAACGCGGCAGAGGGTGCGCCTGAGTCCTGTGGTGTGAAGTGTGACAACACAGAGGCCGGCTCACTCAACCCGGCGATTTGGGGGATTGGCTTCTGTAAAGACGCCCCACCAGCCGAGCCATGCAGCTTCTGGGAGCAGGACTGCAGTGGCGGTAAAGTCTGCTACGGCACGGTCCTCGGTGAGGCCTGCATGACCCCAGACGGGACCGCTGGGGAGGGCGCGGGGTGTAGCCGCAACCAAGACTGCGCCCCCGGGCTCGTATGCCCCTCATCGAACAGCCCGAACTCGGGCATGTGCACTCGCCCCTGCAGCATCGTGATCCCCGACTTCGACGGATCGATGACGGACTGCGGGTCGAATTCCGACTGCGGGCTCCCGGAGTCGTGCATCGGCGGCAAGTGCGCGGTGCCTTACTGCGCGGATGATTGCTCTGGTGCGGCGGCTGAGCCGGTCACGACGGACAGTCAGATCGGCACGTGCAGCCAGTAATGGTGCGACGCCGACAGCTGAGTTCATGGCTGCTCGTCCTCTTGCTCGTCGGAGCAGGAGCGTCCGGATGTGCCGCGACCCAGGCCGTCCTCGGAGACGAGGGCGCGACCTGCGATAAGGACGCCGATTGCACGGAGGGGCTGACCTGCAAGGGATCGATGTGTACCCCTGAGCGCTCGCGAGTGGGTCAGGTCTGCGTGACCGATAAAGGATGCATGGAGCGCCTATCGTGTCTTCAGGGCCGCTGCTCGGAGGGGCACGCCTCTGCGGCCGAGGTCATGGCCGCGTGTCAGCACCTTCGCGGCCTGATGGAGGCGACGACACAGCTCGTCACCGCGGGCTCGGGGGAAGCGCCTGATGCCGCGCAGATGGCCCTTGAGATGGCGGCCTTCGGGATGGAGTGCCGTGAGCGGCTCATCGAGAGCGGCACGACCCGCGAAAAGGCCGCATGCATTGCGCAGGTCAAGGCGCTCGAGCTCGCTCAGGATTGCCCTTAGGTCCGCGGTCGGGGCGCGCTGCGTAGCCTAGCCTCTCGACGCACTAAGCGGTGAGGGCAGCCTCTTGCTTGGCCTGTCGCGCGATCGCTGCGTCTGTCGGCCGACGATCTGAGTAGTCGCTCCACAGGTGGGTCTGTTCATCGACAAGGCGAAGGCGCCACGACTTGAGGATCGTCCCCCAAGTCAGCGTCGGGACGGACGCAAACATCGGCACGGCGTGGTGTGCTTCGCGCAGACGATAGTTGGGGACCTTCGGCGCGAGGTGGTGGATGTGGTGGTAGTTGATGTAGCCAGCGAACCACTCGGCCACCGGGTTCATCTTGAGGTACGACGACCCCTCGAGTGCGGCGCGCTCGTAGTCCCACTCCTCCGCAGGTGCCCAGTACGCATGGTCGTAATGGTGCTGGACATAGAAGAGTGAGAGTCCCCAGAACGCGGCGCTGATGGTCAACGGCGCGAAGATGTCGATCACCGCGCTCCAGCCGAGCCACTCGCTCAGTCCGTAGAGGACAATCGCCCAGACGACGTTGTTGGCCCAGACTCCGATTCGTTGGCGCCAGTTGACGCTCCGGAAGCTCAGCCTGAACTCACAGAGGAAGAGCCAGAGACCGCCGATGGAGAAGAGCACAAAGGGGTTCCTATAGAAGCGGTACCACATGCGCTCATACCAAGGAGCCTTCGCGAATTCTTCGACGCCCATGACCCAGAAGTAGCCGATCCCAGCGTCCTCGATTTGTCCGGACTTCGCGTGATGGATTGCGTGACCATGCCGCCACTGGAGGTACGGGGTGAAGGCCATCGCCCCGGTCCAGAACCCGACGATGTCGTTGGCGCGACGGGACTTGAAGAAGGACCCATGACCGCAGTCGTGGTTGATGATGAACAGGCGCACGGTCAGCAGGCCCGCGAAGCCCCCGAGGACCGCGGTGATCCAGTACGGTTGGTCAAGGCTCCAGATCATCAACGCCCACGTCGCGAAGTAGGCGATGAGCGTGTTCACCAGTTGCCAGATGCTTCGGGCGAGGCTCGGCTCGCGGAACGGCTTAACGAGCTTCTGCCAGTTCTCTTCTGACGTCGGGTTTTCGACACTGCTGACCATCGTTTGGGCTCCCAAAATGAAACGCGTTTCAACGGTACTGATGACATGAGTCCGAGGCGCACTCCAGCGCGACCCTACACCAACGAAGGCGTGACCGTGTTTTCGGATGCACAATAGTTTGCACAATAGAGACGCAGTCTTGGGTTTACGCCGTGCCCAGCTGAGAAAGATGTGCTCACGTAAAATCTCTGTGAATGCGAGACTGGGGCCGACTGCGAGTCCCCGGCGAGCGGTCGTCCGTGATCAGCTCTGCTCAATGCCACGGGTAGCGGAACGTGACCTTGAGCTGGAGCGATTGGAAGGCGAGGGTCGTCGCATCGCCGTCGAGGTCCGCTTGGTAGACCAAGAACAGGTCGCTGCCGGGGAGGTAGGACCAGCGCAGCCGTGACTGGAATTGCAGGCGATTTTCCAGCTGACTCCAGCCGACCTGCACTTTGATCCCGAGGTCGGGGAGGAAGTCGGCGTTCATCGCGCCGTTGATGACGAGGGAGTCGAAGTCGCCGCCGTCATCAAACGTGGCGTGATCGTAGCGGGCGTCGCCCATGAAGCGGAGCGCCTGGATAGGGCGCAGGGTCGCGGAGAGGCCCGCCGTGGCGATGGTGCCGTTAAAGTAGTCCCCCAGGGCGACGTAGGGGCTGACCTTGAGTGGCGCATTATGCGGCGTCCAGAAAGAGAGGCTGGTCATGAGGGCCTCGTAGCGTCCCGGTTGGATCGTCTTAGGCCCGACCTCGAAGGCGTCGTTGATGAGCTCTGAGTTGAAGTTTACCTCCAGCTCGGCGCCATAGCCGCTCGCTCCGTAGATCCCAACCCCAGCCCCGGTCCCCCAATCCAATAGGGACTCGAAGGTCTCGTCGGTGACGACCTTGCCTCCGACCATGATGCGAATTTTCTCTAGGCCCATGACCCCGGGGCGCGGCTCGACGAGGAGCCCCCCGTCGAAGGACTGAATGGCGGTCCTTCGGATGAAGCCCAGATCGGCTTGGAAGTCCGGGTGAACGTAGAGGTAGGTAAGCTCCGGCCGGACGAGTTCACCGCGCCACCTCAGCTTCGCGCCTGCCATCCCGCCGATGAGGCCCGGCTCCTCTGCTTGTCCGTCATCGTCCAAGGAGACGGCGGCGAAGCCCTCAGCGAGCATCGGTGTGCCGCTCCCGCGCCACGCGCCGTCGACGCCGATGACGAGGTTGTGGTCGTTGAGGTCACTCATCGACTGGCGATGGGTCATCATCAGGCCCAGGTTTGAGCCGCCACCGAGCTCGTATTGGGCGCGGAAGACGCCGTGAGAGGTGTCTGGTAGGTCCGATGTCGCCAAGGAGGTGACATGCAGCAGGCTCATCTGGAGCGCCTCTGTGGGACGAGCGGTCACCTTGAGCCCCTCGACGATAGGGACCTCTTCACCGTTGTGGAGACCGATTCGGCGGGTATGAAGCAGCTGATACGAGCCCCCAAAGCCGAACTGAAAGAGCGCCATGTTTGAGAGGAAAAAGTCGCGCTTCTCGGGCAAGAAGAGCCCGAAGCGGCCCAGGTTGACGATGCGGTTATCGAGGTCGACTTGTGCGAAGTCGGTGTTCAAGGTCAGGTCGATCTGCGCGGGTCCGAAGTCCACTCGGGCGTCGAGGCCACCGTTGTACACGGGCTCGTAGACGGTCGCTTCACTCGCGCCGTCCGAAGGTTCATGACGAAAGCCGCCTAGGCCATAGGCAGTGACATACCAGTCCTTTAGGACCCCTGGGCCTTCGCCGCTGGCCTCAAGGCGGCGCGACAGCTCATCGAGCCCGAGGAGGTCCCCGTATAAGCTCGCGGACACAGGGGTGAAGGGTGGCGGCATCAACGACCAGTCATAGGTCGCGTTGCGTCGTGGGTGATCGCGGCTGATGTTGAGCCCCACGCGCGCCGGCGCCTCGGCCGGGTCCACATCGAGGGACGACCATGGCAGGCGGAACTCCGCTGACCACCCCGAGGCGTCCTGGCTGGTCGCCCCTTGCCAGATCACGTCGAACTCAAGGCGGAACCCTCCCTCGTTGATCCCGAGGTACTCAAGGCGCGCGTTGGCGGGGTTGATCGCGAACCCGAGGGTCGTGCGCTTATCGCTCTTGATGTCGAGCTTCACGCTGACGACGTCGTCGGCGAACATCGCCGTCGTGTCTCGGGTACGGACGTTCGCGCTGATCGTCTCGGCTTGGCTGTCCTCGCAACGGACCGCGATATAGAGCGCCTCTTTGTCAAAGAGGACACGGAGGGTCGTCGCGTCCTCTGGGACCGCCCGCAGGGTTGGCTTTCGCTCGACAAACCCACCGGCGATAGGCGCCTGCTTCCACGCCTCCTCATCGAGCACACCGTCGATTTGGATCGCGCTCTCGGTCCACATTGCGTCCAGTGAAGGGCGCTCATCGGCCTGCGCTGGCGCCCCCCACACCACGAGCATGAGCCCGAATAACGCGCCGTATTTCAGCCCCATGCTGCCAACTCCTTCATGGGCTCGGTCGCGTGATAGCGCCCGCGGTCATCTTGGTCGACCCGGCTCATCGCGACCTCGGGATCATGGGTATAGAAGAGCCGCCCGCCGCGCGCCACGAGGTCACCCAGCAACGCCGTCTTCTCGTCGATGAGTCGCTCCGGGTAGCGGTCGTAGCCCATCGTGATGGGCAGGTGGACCCAGGGCACGCCAGGGATCAGGTCTGCGGCGAAGACCACAGGGCCCTTCTCGGTCGCGATCTCGGTCAGTAATAAGCCAGGCGTGTGCCCTTCGCTTCGATGGAAGCGGTACCCTTCACCGAGGACCGCCGAATGCTCGCCCGTGACCGCTTCGAGCCGCCCTGACTCCGCGAGCTGCCGGTTCAGTGACGGGATGAACGACGCCCGGTCCCGCGGGTGCGGCGCTTGGGCGCGCTCCCAAGCCTCGGCGCCGACGACAAATTGTGCGTTCGGGAAGAGGAGCGTTGACTCCTCACCCTCTCGCCACGGCGACAGCAGCCCGCCGACGTGGTCAAAGTGGAGGTGGGAGAGGACCACGACGTCGATCTCTTCGTGGGTGAGCCCTAAGCCCTCGAGGGAGCGCAGCAGCACGTGGTCGGTCTCGACGATGCCGAAGCGGTCTGCCATCTTTGGCTCGAAGAAGGCTCCCACTCCGGCCTCGAACAAGATGAGGCGCTCAGGCTCCTGAACGAGGAGGCAGCGACAGGCCAGTGGGATGCGGTTGCGGTCGTCGGGCGTGATCCATCGGGACCAGAGCGCCTTGGGCGCGTTGCCAAACATGGCGCCGCCGTCGAGACGTTGTGAATTGCCGAGGATGGAGGTCAGTGTGCGCAATACAGCCCCTCTGGGAGAACCGGCATATGGTCGCCGTCACCTGAGTGCTTGTCCAGAGCGGGATGGTTCGAGTACCTCGACGTGGTAGACTCATCACCTGAAGACGAGCGGTCTTCAAGGAGCAGACATGGCACTCATCGACACCCTCAATGGCGACGTCAAGGCCGCGATGAAAGGGGGGGACAAGATCCGCCTCAACACCGTTCGCATGCTGATCGCCGCTCTGAAAAATGAGCGCATCTCGGCAGGCGCGGACCTGTCGGCGGACCAAGAGCTCCAGCTCCTGGCGACCCAAGCAAAGCGGCGCCGCGAGAGCATCACTCTCTACCAGGAGGGGGGCCGCGAGGACCTCGCGGCGCAGGAGTCAGCCGAGCTGACCGTGATCGAAGGGTACCTCCCTGAGCAGCTCACAGAAGACGATGTGCGCGCGATGGTGGTCGACATCATGGCGGCGACCGGCGCGGAGTCGATGCGCGACATGGGCAAGGTCATGGGGCAGCTCATGCCGAAGCTCAAGGGGCGCTTTGACGGTAAGTTGGCTAAGGGAGTGGTCCAGTCCGCGCTTCAATAACCGGAGGCCTCGGGGTTTTCCTCGGGCTCGTCACCTTGGTGAGCGGCTGCTCCGGGGTCGCTCCCAGCTCCGACCACGCGCCTCTCGCGACGGCCGCGCTCGGGGCGTCGACCGAGCCGAGCATCGTCATGACGCCCCTCGAGTTCGGTGGCGCAGTCGCCCTCGATCCCGACGGCACAGACGTCGCGGTCACCGTCACGCTCACGGTCCCCGAGGAGTTCGATGAGGTCCTCGGCTTGCGTTACTTCCTGAACGGTCAGGAGGTAGCGACAGTCGACCATGTTGATGCCTTCACGTACGAGGATGTCCCGATCGGCCGGCATCAACTCGCCGTTTGGTTGGTCGACATCGATGGCGTGCTCCTCAGTCACGCTGAGAGCTTATCGACCCGCTACGTCCGGGTGCTTGGTCCCTGCCCCGAGGGGGTCACTCAGTGCGAGGATGGGCACGCTTGCTCCGCTCAGAACTGTATCCAAGAGACCTGTAACTATGGGCCGGTCTCAGGGTGTTGCGAGTTCGACATGGAGTGCCCATTCGGGGGTCTGTGCGTCGAGGGCAGCTGCGTGTCCTGCGTGGAAGACAGCGGCTGTGACGATGGGAACCCGTGCACGACCGACACGTGCAATGAGGGCGGGACCTGTGCGCACCAGATCCTCATTGGGTGCTGCGCCGAAGGGCTGTTGACCTGTGATGACGGTGACCCTTGCACGCTCTTAGACCTCTGCGAAGGCGAGGCCTGTGTCGGGAGCGGTGAGCTCAACTGCGATGACGCCAATGACTGCACGGCCGACACTTGCGTGACAGGGGCGGGGTGCGCCACGAGCGTCCTCACCGCCACGAGCTGCGATGACGACAACGTCTGCACGGTCAACGACACCTGTGAGGAGGGGGTCTGTGTGGGTGCGCCGGCGAACTGTTCGGGGGTCGGCGCCGAGATTCACATCACCTCTCCGGAGAACAACGAGACGATCTCTTTCAACCCAGACGGGACCTCTGTCACGGTGCAGTTCACCGTTGATCAAGCGGTCGTGACGCCTGACACCTTCCACGTCCAGGTCTTCTTGGATGGTCTGCAGGTCTCGACGCAGGACACGATGGCCCCGATCGTTTTTCACGACGTGCCGCTTGGGAGACGCCACATCGCGCTCAGGCTCGTCCGAGCGGACGGCGATGGCCTCCCAGAGGAGACCTCTCTGGCGGCGATCCACCTCCGCGTCGCTCCCTCGTGCACTGCGGCAGATCTGAGCGTCTGTGAAGATGGCTTGAGCTGCTCGATCCACAACTGCATCAACGACGAGTGCCGTTACGGTGCGCCGCCCGGCTGCTGTGACCACGACCTGGAGTGCCCCTACACCTGGGTCTGCCTCGACAATGCCTGCGTGGAGTGCCTCTCCGACGACGACTGTCCGGACTTCAACCCGTGCACGGTGGACACCTGCGGCGAGGATTTGGTGTGCGAACACGCTCAAATCGAGGGCTGCTGTAACAGTGACGCAGAGTGTGATGACCTCGATGCATGCACGGAGGACGTGTGTGTGGACTTGGCCTGCATACTGACCGACATCTCGTCCACCTGTGACACTGGGAACCCGTGCACGGATGACCTCTGTGATCCGCTACAAGGCTGCGCGTCGACGCTGAATGAAGCGGACTGCGACGACGGAGATCCCTGCACGGTCGGAGACATCTGCGCCGGAGGGGGGTGCCTCTCGGGCGGGGAGCACCTCGTCTGCGATGACGCGAACGTCTGCACCGATGAGAGCTGTGTCGTCGGCACGGGGTGCGTGTACGACAACAACTTCAACGCCTGCGATGACACTGACATTTGCACGCTCGGCGACAGCTGCTCAGAGGGCAGCTGCGTGGGGCCGCTGGCGCTCGACTGTGATGACGACAACCCGTGCACTGTGGACACCTGTGAGGTGGACGTCGGCTGCGTGAACACGCCGGGGCCTGGGCCCTGTGACGACGGGGACGCCTGCACCAGCGGCGATCTCTGCGATGAGGTCGGTGGGTGTCTCCCTGGAGAGGCGGTCACCTGTGACGATGAGAACCCCTGCACCGATGACAGCTGCGTCCCTGCGACGGGGTGCGTGGAGACGCCCAACAGCGCCGCCTGTGAAGATGGTGACCCTTGCACGGAGTCGGATATCTGCGAAGAAGGCGCCTGCACTGGCGGGGCTGCAGTGACCTGCGATGACGGCGATCCATGCACGGATGACGCGTGCCTCGCTGGGGTGGGCTGCGAGACCAGCTTCAACGCGGCTCCATGCGACGATGGCGATGCTTGCAGCACTGGGGACACGTGTGAGGCCGGGGAATGTGTCGCGGGTGAGACGGTCGATTGCGACGACGAGAACCCTTGCACGACCGAGCCATGTGTCCCTGAGTCGGGCTGCACTGCGACGGCCAACAGTGAACCCTGTGACGACTCCGATGTCTGCACCGACACCGACGTCTGTGACGACGGTGTCTGCGTGGGTCAGCCGAGCGTGACCTGCGATGATGGGAACCCCTGCACCGATGACGTGTGCGCCCCGGCAGATGGCTGTATCTTCTTGGCGAATGCGGCGGCGTGTGATGACGGTGAGCCTTGCACGTCCGGTGATCTCTGCGCGGTCGGGGAGTGCCAGAGCGGTGACCCCACGGTCTGTGAGGATGGGCTCCCCTGTACCGATGACAGCTGCGTCTCTGGTCAGGGGTGTGTCTCGGTCGCGAATACCGCACCTTGCGATGACGGGGACGCCTGCACGGGGGTGGACACTTGCTCCGAGGGTACGTGTGTCGGGAGCGGCCCCTTGGTCTGCGACGACGACAACCCGTGCACCGATGATGCGTGCTCCAGCGCCGAAGGCTGCGTGTTTAGCGCCAACGCAGCGGAGTGCGATGACGGTGACTTGTGCACGGTGACGGGGTGTGCCGCCGGAGACTGCGTCGCCTTTGAGGTTGATTGCGATGACGACAACCCGTGCACCGATGACACCTGTGACTCGGCCACAGGGTGCGTGAATACTCCGAACACCGCGCCGTGCGATGACGGCTCGGCCTGCACCGAGTCAGACGCGTGTTCAGGTGGCGCGTGTAGCCCCGGCGCGACGGTCGTATGTGATGACGATAACCCCTGCACGACGGACACATGCGAGCCTGAGGGGGGCTGCTTGCACGGCTTCAACACGCTCGTCTGCGACGACGGCGATGTCTGCACGCAGGAGGACATTTGTGGCGAAGGAGTCTGTCTGGGGGTTGCCATCGTCTGCGACGACGGCAACCCGTGCACCGATGAGGTCTGCGTCCCGGGGGTGGGGTGTCAATCGAGCGCCAACGGAGCCCCCTGTGACGACGGTGACGCATGCACGACCGGCGATCAGTGTGGCGGTGGGAGCTGCCAGAGTGGTTCGGCGACGAACTGCTCCGACGGCAACTCATGCACCGATGACCTCTGCGACCCCGAGGCGGGGTGCAGCAGCGTCCCGAACACCCAAGCGTGCCAGGACAACGACGCCTGCACGACGAACGACACGTGCACCGAGGGGGTGTGCGTCGGGGAGAGTGTCGATTGCGAAGACGGCGATCTTTGCACCGACAACCCTTGTAACCCCAATACAGGCTGCTTGGTGATCAACAACACAGCGCCTTGCGACGACAGCGATGCTTGCACCGGTCAAGACAGCTGCATCGGGGGGCAATGTGTGGGGCAGGAGGTGTCTTGTGACGACGACACCTTGTGCACGGATGACGCCTGTGACCCCGGGCTTGGCTGTGTCTTCGTCCCGAACACCCTTGCCTGCGATGATGGTGATGCGTGCACCAGCGGTGATGTGTGCGGAGAAGGGCAATGTGCCGGACCAGGGAGCGTGGATTGCTCGGACGACGATCCCTGCACTCTTGACGTCTGCGACAGTGCATTAGGTTGCCTCTCGACCCCCGATCCGGCCTGTGAACCTCAGGACCCCGAGCCGGAACCCGAGCCAGAGGTGGAGCCCGAGCCCGAGCCCGAGGCGGAGCCTGAGCCAGAGGTGGAGCCCGAGCCAGAGGTGGAGCCCATGCCAGAGGTGGAGCCTCTGCCAGAGACCGAGCCGACCCCGGATGTGCCCCCAGCTCCGATCCCAGATGCCGCGCCAGAGGACATCGGGCCGGAGTTGGATGTGGTGCCAACCGTCGACGTCCCATCGGCACCGGACACGGAGACCGTGGACGAGGATCCTGAGTACGAGGCGTCGCGCGACGGCTGTGAGTGTCGGGCCTCCGGTGAGCGAGGTGTCCCAGGGGATACCTTACTCTGGGCAACGCTCTTGGCGCTCTTCTGGGCGTCTCGTCGGGGCCGACCGCGCTTTCGACGTGAGGCGGGCCCAAGAGGGTGATATAGCTAGGCTCGCTCTAGGAGGACCATTTGGACTGGCTCTGGCCGATCTACGAAGAGTACATCTTCAAGATGCTCGATGAATCGCAGCACTCTGACCAAGCGGTCCTGCGCGAGACCTTCCTCAAGGTCTTGGGCGAGAGCACCGCGACGCTCTTTGTGATGGAGCCTGTCGGGGACGGGATCGTGTTCCGCGGCCTGGGGCGCTGGAAGCTCAAGGAGGTCCCGGACCTCCTCACGTCTCCGAACGACTTTATCGACGCCCACTTCGGTGGCGGGAAGTTCAAGGTGAACTTTCATCACGTCATCTCATTCGTCGGCACCCATAACTTCCGCACCTACAGCGAGGAGAAGTGGCGCGCCCTCGAGGAGCTGGATCTCGCATGAGCGCGGCACCTCCATCGACGGACATGTACCGCAGCCACGTGGTCTCCTGGAACCTGACCCAGAAGTGCAACCTGCGCTGTGAGCACTGCTACATCAGCGCCGGTCGCATCACGAGGGCCGATGCGCAAGGGGAACTCAGCACCGACGAAGCCCTCGCCGTTGTTGACCAGCTCTGTGAGGTGAACCCCGAGGCGCTCCTCATCCTGACAGGGGGAGAGCCTCTGCTGCGTAAGGATGTCTTCGAGATCGCGTCGTACGCTACCTCGAAGGGCCTGTGGCCTGTCGTGGGGACCAACGGCGTGCTCATCACCGAGACGCTCTGTGAACGGATGATTGAGTCTGGCATCCGCGGTGTAGCTCTCTCGCTGGATTCGCTCGACTCGGCCACCCACGACCGGTTTCGCCGTGTTCAGGGGGCGTTCGACAATACAGTCGAGGGGTCGCAGATCTTGGAGCGTGCAGGGCTGCCTTTCATTATCCAGACGACCATCGGCGCCCATAATATCGACGAGCTCGCCGGGATCGCCGCCATGGCCTTTGGGCTTGGTGCTCGGGTCTTCAACGTCTACTTCCTCGTCCCTGCAGGTCGAGGTAGCTTCATCAGCACCATCACCTCGGAGC
Source organism: Myxococcota bacterium (assembly GCA_049602155.1). GTDB lineage: Bacteria > Myxococcota_A > UBA9042 > PHBI01 > JBMYRH01 > JBMYRH01. The sequence goes on from JBMYRH010000002.1 coordinate 280,270, forward strand.
AGTACGAGGACTCCATGGGGATGCTTCAGACGCTCCAGAAGGAGTACAAGGGGCGGATGGTCGTGAACTCGAAGTGCGCCCCGCATTATCAGCGCTTTCTCTACGAGCGTGAGCCTGATTCGCCTTTCTTGAAGACCTTCGGGGCAGACGCAGGTGGCTGCCCTGCGGGCACCCATTACGTGGGTATTCGCCCCAACGGCGACGTGACGCCATGTCCGTATTTGCCCGTCTACGGTGGGAACCTCCGAGAGCAGAGCTTCAAGAGCATCTGGGATGACTCGGATGTCTTTCAGCGCATTCGCCGCCGTAATGAGCTCTCGGGAAATTGTGGCTCTTGCGAGTTCTCCAAGGTGTGCGGGGGCTGCCGTGCGCGGGCCTACGGCGCATCGGATGACTTCATGGCCAACGACGACTGGTGCAGCTACACGCCAGGAGCCTATGGCGGTACCCCGATCGACTTCGGTGACAGGACCACCTACGGCCTCGATGCGGCCGACACATTGGTCTGGACCGATGGGGCGCGTGAGCGGCTAAACCGTGTGCCCTCCTTTGTGCGGGGGCAGGTGAGTCGCCGCATGGAGCAGGTCGCTCGTGAGCGCGGCGTCAGCGAGATCACCGCAGATTTGATGCACGAGGTGCGGCAATCGGCGATGGGGGGCCGCGTGGGCAATGTGCCGTCGTTCCTCCGTAAGCTGATGCAGCGCGGAGACATCACGAGCTCGGACTCGCCCGAAGAGCACTAGGCTCGAGGGCTGCTCCTTAGCGCGTATTGCGTCGAGACGGTGGCCTTCTCTATCGTCTACTGCGTGATGTGTCTGCCTCGACTTGTGCTCTTCCTCCTCCTCTCCCTCTCCGTGGCGTCTGGGGGATGCCAAAGCCCCGTGAGCTCGTCGGGGAGTGTCGCTGCTGGGGAGATCGCCCCCGAACTCGATCAAGGGCTGGCTTGGCTAAACACGGACACCCCCGTCCGCCTCGCAGACCTTGGCGGCCACGTCGTGCTCATCGACTTTTGGACCTACGGATGCGTGAACTGCCTCCACATCCTCCCGGACCTGCGGGCCCTGGAGGAGCACTTCGCGGAGCAACCCTTCGTGGTCCTCGGGGTGCACTCGGGGAAGTTCGAGGCGGAGCAAGACGCCGGCCACATCTCCGAGGCGATCCGGCGCTACGACATTCACCACCCTGTCTTGGTCGACGACGACTTCGCGACGATGCATGCCTATGGCGCCCGAGCCTGGCCCACGACGGTCCTCATCGACGCGTCAGGGCGCGTGCGTCAGCGGATGTCGGGTGAGTTCACCTACGAAGTGATGCGTGAGCTGGTCTCAGTCCTCCTCGACGAGGCGGCTGATGCGGGGACCTTGAGCCCCGTCGCGAAAGCCTACACCCGCGATCCCAATGCTGACTCGACCACCCCGCTCCTCTACCCGACGTCTGTGACGGCGTCGCCGGGCGAAGCAGTCGCCCTGACGGACTCCGGACATCACCGCGTGGTCCTTGTGGAGGCTGACACTGGCGAGGTCTCGGTGATTGGATCTGGTTTTAAAGGCTGGGTCGACGGTCCAAGCGAGTCAGCCAGCTTCTCGCGGCCACAGGGGACCGCCTGGTTGGACGGGGCGCTCTACATCGCTGACACCGACAACCACGTCATCCGCCGTGTGGACGAAGAGACCGGCATGGTCACGACCGTCGCGGGGACCGGGAGCAAGGGGATCGGGCGCTTCACCACAGAGGACGGTTGGCTCGAGGCCACGTCGACCCCGTTGCGCTCCCCTTGGGCGCTTGAGCCCGTCGATGGGGAGCTCGTGGTCGCGATGGCCGGCAGTCACCAGCTCTATCGCTTCTCGCCGTTCACAGGGAAGATACGTGTCTTCTCTGGTGACGGCCGGGAGCGGCTGGTCGACGGAGACGCTGAGGTCACCGGTTACTCTCAGCCCAGCGGGTTGAGCCTGAGCGCGGACGGCGCCGTCCTCTATGTCGCAGACACTGAGGCGTCGGCGATCCGCGCGGTCTCAGCGGAGAGCGGCGCGGCTGAGACGCTCGTCGGCACAGGGCTCTTCGACTTCGGTGATCGCGACGGCGTCGGTGACGATGTCCTGTTGCAGCACCCCCTCGATGTCGCGGTGTTGGCAGACGGCGATGTGGTGTTGTCTGACACCTACAACGACACCCTGAAGCGACTCGATCCCGACACGTTGGCTGTCGAAACATGGACCCTGGAGGTGCCGGAGTTCCCGCTTAACGAGCCCCGTGGGCTCTCCCGCGATGGCGCGCGACTCTACCTCGTCGACACCAACAATCACCGGCTGCTCGTCCATGATCTCAACGCTCAAGAGACAGAGGTCGTGGTGCTGTCGGGGCTGCGGGCACCGCTGCTCTCAGGAGTCGCCGAGACGCGCTAATCGTTATCGGTGCGCAGCACAGCGACAAAGGCCTCTTGAGGGATCTGAACTGAGCCCACCTGCTTCATGCGCTTCTTTCCCTTCTTCTGCTTCTCGAGGAGCTTGCGCTTTCGGCTGATGTCACCGCCGTAGCACTTCGCTGTCACGTCCTTCCGCAGGGCGTTGATGTTCGAGCGCGCGATGATGGTGCCGCCGACGGCGCCTTGAATCGGGATCTTGAACTGGTGCTTTGGGATGGCTTCGGCGAGCTGCTCGCAGTAGTGCAGTGCGCGGCGACGGGCCTTGTCCTCGTGAACCAAATAGGCCAACGCGTCGACGCGGTCTCGGTTCACCAAGATGTCGACCTTCACGATCTTGGCGGGCCTGTAGTCCAGGGGCTCATAGTCGAAGCTGCCATAGCCGCGCGTGATGGTCTTCAAGCGGTCGTAGTAGTCGAATAGCACCTCGGCCAGCGGCATCTCACTGATGACCTCGACGCGGCCGACAGCGAGGTAGTTCATCGAGACCTTGGCTGCACGGTGCTCGTTGCAGAGCTCCATGACGCTGCCGAGGAAGCGCTCTGGGACCAGGATCGATGCCTTGATGTAGGGCTCTTCAGTGTGCGAGATGTCCGCTGGATCCGGCCAGTTGCTGGGGTTGTCGATCCCCAGGACTGTGCCGTCTGATAGCGTCACCGTGTAGAGGACCGAGGGCGCCGAGAGCACCAAGTCCATGTCGAACTCTCGGTGGAGCCGCTCTTGAATCACGTCCAAGTGGAGCAGGCCCAAGAACCCGCAGCGGAATCCAAACCCGAGAGCCGCTGAGGAGTCTTTGTCGTACACCAACGCTGCGTCGTTGAGGGAGAGCTTCTCGAGGGCCACTGAGAGATCGCGATAGCCGTCGGTGCTCATCGGGTAGATCGATGAGAAGACCACTGGTTTTGCGGGTTTATAACCGGGGAGTGGCTCGGGTGCGGGGTTGGAGCTGTCGGTGATCGTGTCGCCGATGGCGATCTCTTGGATCGTCTTGATCCCCGCGATGACGTAGCCAACTTCGCCCGCCTGGAGTTGCCCCTGCGGGTTGAGCTCGATCTGCGAGTAGCCGATCTCCTCGACCTTGAAGTCTTTCCCCGAGTGCATGAACCGAATCACTTGGCCTTTCTTCAAGGTCCCTTCGCGCACGCGGCAGATGAGGATGACGCCGCGATAGCGGTCGTAGTACCCGTCGAAGATCAACGCCTTGAGTGGGGCGGTCGTGTCGCCGACAGGCGCGGGGAGTGAGGTCACGATGCCCTCGAGGACCGCCTCAATGCCGATAGCGTTCTTGGCTGAGATCGGGATGGCCTCGAAGGGATCGAGGCCGAGGTCGGCGTCGATCTCCTCGCGGACACGCTCTACATCAGCCGCCGGGAGGTCGATCTTGTTGATGACCGGCAGCAGTTCGAGCTCGTACTCCATCGCCAAGTAGAGGTTGGCGACCGTCTGAGCTTCGACGCCCTGGCTCGCGTCGACGATGATCAGCGCGCCTTCACAGCTCATGAGTGAACGCCGGACCTCATGGGCAAAGTCGACGTGGCCTGGGGTGTCGATAAGGTTGAGCGTGTAGGTCTCACCATCCTCAGCTGTGTAGTTGAGGGTGATGGTGTTCGACTTGATGGTGATGCCGCGCTCTCGCTCGATATCCATTGAGTCGAGGATCTGATCGCGGAATTCACGGCTATCGACCGCGCCACAGGCCTGGATCAATCGATCCGCCAGCGTCGACTTGCCGTGATCGATGTGCGCGATGATGCAGAAATTGCGGATGCGATTCATGGGCGAGCGACCTAGCTAGAGGGCTGTGTCTTTCCTCGACTCAGGAGGGCGTGGCTTCCAGGCGTTTACGTATCGCATTCAGCACGACCTTCGGAGCGAAGGGGCACTGGAGGATGTGGGTCAGCTCTCGTGGCGTCAATGCCTTCATGAGCTTGAGGGCTGTTGCACGTGAGGTCCCAGGGTTGACGACGAGGTTCATGACGATGTCTCGGCGCATGAACTTCTTCTGGTCGCAGATGTAGCGCAGCGCGCGGTCCGAGAGGCCCGGACGAGAGGTCAGCATCGCGATCTCTTCGACGGAGGTCGCCTGATTACGGACGATGTCAATGTGGATGCGTTTGTGCGCAAATCGCAGCAGCGCATGGCGTGCCCGTCGATCGCCCTCGCGACCCAAACGTCGCTGGTCACCTTCTGAGAGCCCCGCGATCTGCGTTTGGATCGGGATCTCGATCGCGAAGTCGAGCATGTCGGCGACCGGGATAGGGGGGGGCTCTTCCTCGTCCTCCTCTTCCTCGTCCTCCTCTTCCTCTTCACCGGCCTTCAAGATAGGCGGGCCCCCTGCAGTGGTGGCTTGAGGCTCGGGTTCAGGCTCAGGCTCAGGCTCAGGCTCGGGCTCGGGCTCGGGCTCGGGCTCGGGCTCGGGCTTGGGCTCTTCGAAGCCGCTGTCCCAGTCAAAGGAGTCCTCATCGTCAGCGATCGCGACCGCCATGGCCTTCTCGAAGGCATCAAAGGCGGGCCCGTCGTCGAGGAGCACGAAGAACGCGTGGCCCTGATTGGCATGATTGACGACGCGGCCAGTCAGCACCATCTCGACGTCCCCAGGCAGCAAGACCCCGACGCTGACCTGGGTATGCAGCGCCGGGAGCACACCCGTCGGCGCCGTGATTTGAATTCCCCCTGCGTTGAGCGCGCTCGACTTCGCGTCTTCGAGTGCATCTTTCGAGGAGAGGTCTGTCTCGTACCTTTGGACCACGGCTCCATGCTACTCAGAACCGATGGCGGTGTCTCGGCTGATCGCAATGTTCGTGCTTGATTGCCGCCCAATCAGACCGCTGCGCCGCGGATTGCAGGTCGCCTGCCGCTTATGTCATGCGCACTTTAGAGGTGTCATTCGCGCTGCATTGAACGTCTCGAGTGCGACCGCGTGATCCGTCACTGTTGACTTGGGAGATGCGCGCGCGCATCTCCGGAACAGCGTCAATGACCTGCTCTGCTCTCACGTGCATTATCCGGACCGATTTCCCGCGATTGTGATTGAAGAATGACATGCCGTTAGGTACTTAATCACTTCACCTTAACAATGAGGACCATGCGGCCAGTCGACTCGATTCAGGATTGGTTGCCAGGGATGAGCTGCGACGAATTCGTCGAGTCATACCCGGCACCAGTGCTCGTGAGCTTTCGACATCTGGAGGGTGATCTGCGTCAAAATCCGCAGACACGCTACTCAGCCTCTACCGGTGCGCCCATCAATCAGACGATGTTCTTGGTCCGGCCACGCATGGACACCGAGGAGGGTGAAGAGGCGTATGACCTCGAGGTCCCTCGCTTTGACTGGGTTGCTGGCGGCGAGACCCATGAGCTCCACGAGACGATCACTATCGGGCGCTTTATCGACAGCGTCATCACGGTCACGGATTACACCGTGTCGGCTGACCACGCGTGGCTCCTGATCGACAACGTTGAGGGCGCCTACTTTGTCGTCGACCGTGGCTCGACCAATGGGACGTTCATCGATGGCGCGCGCCTTCGACCCCACCTGATTTATGAGATTGAGAGCCAGCAAGAGCTTGTCTGTGGGCGCGTGGTGTTTCGCTTCGTGGACGCCCCGACGTTCTACAAAATGGCCCAGACGTATTTTGAGGCACTGAGTCAGCACGCTGGGGTACCGGCGCCGACGGGCTGAGGGTGCCTACTTACCCCTCATCTGCAGGAGGGGCAGCCGGCTCGTGACGCGGAGCCAAGCCTGGCCGACCATCTTGGAAGATGTGGATCTCGCCATTGGCGTGCGTGATCTCTCCGCGGCCTTGGATGGTCCACCACCATATGCCGACCGCCCCGAGGGCGAGCGCGGCGTACTGTCCAGGGGTCAGCCCGAGATAGCGCTTATCGACCGCGCGTAAGAAGTCACCTGCGAACCGTATCGGGGTGTAGCTGATGAGGAAGACGACGACATGCCACCCCGCGAAGTGCGCGCGCCGATACTGCGACAGGAAGAAGATGCTGATTCCGAGGGCCCAGAGGAACTCATAGAAGCCGAGGTTGTGGCGCACGCCAGCCTCGAGATCGGCGGACCCGCCATAGGGCATCCCCAGAGGGAACTCCGTGATGAGCCCTGGGTGGTCGAAGGCGAGCGTGCAGCCAAGGCGCCCGAAGATCCAAGCGACTGTGAACCCGAAGGCGAGCGGGTCGCTGTAAGGCCAGAAGGGGATCTTCTTGAGGCGGAAATAGAAGATGACCCCGCAAGCACCGCCAATGAAGCCCCCAAAGGAGCTCATCTCTCCGAAGATGTTTAAGAGGACCCAGGGGTCGGCGACGACGCGCTCTGGGAAGTAGAAGATCAGTGAGTAGAGGTGCGAGGCGATGAAGCCCGGGATCACCGCCCACAGCGAGACATCGAGCAGCACGCGTCGGTCCAGTCCGATCGACTGTGCGCGGCGCTCTCCGACCCAGACACCGACCATCACCGCGACCGCGACGCAGACGTCGAACGCATAGATCACGACGCCATCGGCGAGCTCAAGAGGGGGAATTGATGGGTGCGGTAACATGCGCCTCCGTGACAAACAGAGAGCGCACCGTAGCACTGGCGTTCAGTGGACGCACTCGACGGAGGAGCAGAGACGCAGACTGTGGACCCTCCAAAGGCATGTTCCTTGAGGTTTAGGGCGCCGCGCTGACCTGTCGCTTGCGCTCTGCGCGGCTGCGTGGTCCTTTTCCAGGCATGGCTTCAATGTGCCGCCACACCTTGACGCTCTATCGTCTCATCACCTAGCTGTGACGCGATGTAGAGCACTGTCGTCCTTTTTTATATCCAGCAGATGCGCATCCGCGCGATACCTACGTCATGACACAGACTCCTTCGTTCGCCGCCCTCGAGGGGCGCGCAGTTCGCTTAATGATCGGCAATACTCCCCTCCCGGCGGAGGTGCTCGAGGTCTCCGGGCTTGCGCTGAAGCTCAAAGTAACCGCCGCGGTTCCGCCGGTCCCAAGGGTTCGGGTTGAGCTTGTTGACGTCGATGCCCCCCTTGATTCTCTGCAACTGCAGGGGATGGTGACGCAGCGATCTGCGGACGAAGTGACAGTCACGCTCGAGCGGTTGATGGTCGCCGCTGGAGAGGAGCAGGTGGACAAGATCTTGGCGGCTTGGTTTGTCGCCGTCCCACGCCGTGATGAGTGCTACAAGCCGATGATGCGCGGGTATGGTTATGAGTTGAGGAGGGCGATCCTGTCGGGGCGCTCCCTCGGCGATGCACCACCGGCCCCAGCCGCCCCCGTAGAGGTTCGACCGCCGCGTCCGCCGCGGGCCTCCCAGGATCTCACCACTGAGACCCTTGACGGCTTCCCACCTGTCGCTGTCCGCGCAGGGCGCTCGATGGCCAAGGTCACGCTCCCGAAGACCCCGGCGCCTCCTCTGCCGGTCTCGGCGCCGCCCGCTCCGAAGCCAGCGCCAGCCAAGCCTGCGCTGCCTCCGCGCCGCGGGTTGGCACCGCAGGTGGCGCGAACGGGCGAACGCTTGCTCGCCAGCACGAGCGCGATTCAGATGGCTGTGGATTGCAGCGCGGAGGGCGCCGGTTACGGCCGTGGCGTGGTCTATCGCATCGCCGAAGGCGGACGTCTGGTCTTTGTGGCGGCCCGGGGCGTGCGACCGACGTTTGGTGCGCGCGTCGAGCTCATCACCGACCTCGCGCAGAGCGGGATCTCGGTCACGGTTCGAATCGCTGCGAGCGTGACCTGGCAGGCCCAAGATCCAGACTATCCGCCGGTCACGTTGATGGCGCTGCGCCTCGCACCTACCAATCAGCCGGGGCACCTCCACAGCTGGGATACGTGCTGTGACTTGGCCCGTCGTGACGCGCCCCAGAGCGGCGGAGGGATGAGCTTGGTCCCCCCGCGAGCGGTCATCGCGACCATCGAGACCTAGGCGCTCGTTCGCTCCACTCCAGCTCGACCCCGCGCCCAATGCAGCGCGACGCGTCTGTGACTCCCGCCAATGGGCTCATCGTAGCCCCGACAGAGCTCTACCGTGCCGTGCTCTCAGTCTGGTGCGCTGAGGCAGTGATAGGTGTCGGGGTCGATGAACCTCCAAGTCGTTACCGGCCCCGGGAACTCCACACAGACCCCAACCGGGAGTTCAATTGAGGAGCCGTCCGAGTCACAGTCGGCCTCGTCCGGGTGGTTGGTGTAAGTGATCTTGTCGGCGTAACAGATCACGTCGCTGAATGAGGCGTCAGCGACCTCATTACAAGCGAGGGTCGTGTCGACCTCGACGACGTTGTTCATCGGTGCCGGCTGGGTGCAGCTGGCGTCGGTGTAGGTCGTCCATGTCACCACGGTGACTGCGCAGGTCGGCGAGCAGCCATCACCGGACTCAGCGTTGCCGTCGTCGCACCCCTCATCCCCCTCAACGACGCCGTTTCCACAGCAGTCTGGGATGGGGCTCTCGACACAACCGAGCGCAGGGTCGCAGCTGGCCATGGTACAGGGAGCGCTTGTCTCGCACATGTCGTCCATGGGTTCATGGGTGACCCCGACGCCTGGTTCGCACCCATCGAGGGTGCAGTCAATCCCATCGTCGGGCGCTGATGTGTCCCCTGGCATACAGGCGCCGTCCGAGCATTGGTCATCGATGGTGCAGACCTCACCATCGTTGCACGGCGCATCATTGATGGTGATGAGGCACCCCCCCATCGCGCCGCATGCATTGTCCGTGCACACGTCGTCATCGATGCACGGCGGTCCGATTGGGAGCTGGTAAGAGCCGGGCTCCGAGCCCACGCTGTGCAGGCCGTCTGAGACGGTGAGGCGACAGAAGACGCGGTCACATGCGTTAAGGCCCGCGGGGGAGAACGCGTACCCACCCGGTTGCTCTGGACCTGAGCCGACCCACCAACTCCACGTGAAATTCAGGGGGTCGTCGTCGGTGGCGGGGGAACTCACGTTACAGACAAGGTCACCGTCAGGGCCATCGGGGGCCAAGACTTGGACGGTGGCGGGCTTCGGCGTGGGATCCAGGAGGTCGACCGAGGCGGCCATCAGCGGCGGTCCGTCGATCCAGCCATCGAAGGCCCTCGCCTCACAGGTGACGGGGGTCCCTTCGGGCAGCCCCTCGGTGTCGAAAGAGGACTCGACTTCTCCATCAACCAGCTCGCCGTCGACCCACCAGGTCACGTGGTAGGCAGGAGTTGGGTCGCATTCCGCGTCGAGGAAGCCCGCGGGCACGCAAGTCACGACCTGCCCAGCCTCTGGCGCTGCGGGGCTCATGGTGACGCTGGCCACGGTCGGTGCGGTGTTGATGATCTCGGCGTTCGAGGCGTCAAAGGTTGGACCATCTAGGGGCGTGTCCTCCTCATCCGTCGTGCCGTCGCGGGTCGTCACGTGGCAACTCACCTGGTCGCCGGGCGCGAGGCTGTCGAACGCAAGGGTCTGCGAATCACCTGGGACGAGCACGTCGTTTACGCGCCATCTGTAGTGCAGGGTGGGGCTGTCTGCTGGGTCAGGATCGAAGAGCCCCTCCACGTCGCAGACGAAGGGCTCACAGGGCGGGCCACTGCTCGGGCTGACGGTCACACTCGCGACGGTGGGCATCGCGTTGGTGATGGCGGTCTCTGCAGACGTCACGACCTCGCCGCTCTCGAAGCCGTCGCCGGGGATCACGCTGCAGGTCACGCTCTGTCCTTCATAAAATCCGCCAGCGAAGGTCGCCTCTGTGGCTGCCTCGTTGATTTGACCGTCGACCGCCCACAGGTAGCTCAGGGCAGGTTCGTCTCCGTCTGCGTCCTCGTAGCCCTCTGCGACGCAGGTCAGCACATCCAGGCCCGAGGGGGCGCTTGGGGTGATCGATGCGCCAGTCAAAGAGGGCTTCTGGTTGATGATCGTCACGGTCGGGCTGTCGATGGAGAGCCCCATCGCCTCGCCATCCCAGGGGGTCGCGCGGCACCAGACTTGCTCTCCAGGAACCATCGTGGACGCTGACAGTTGAGCCTCGGTCGCATCTTCGAGGGTGATCTCCTCACCATCGACGAGCTGATGCCACGTGTAGAAGACGGCCTCATCGTCTCCGGGATCTGGGTCGTAGAAGGTTTGCCAGGTGCAGTCGACGGTCTCACTGCGGAGGACCTCGGGGGTAGAGATATCGAGGCCGCTGAGGATCGGGAGCGTATTCACGGCGAGGGTCTCTGCGGACCAGAGCGTGTCGCCGCTTTCGGTGCCGTCGAATGCGACGGTGGAGCACTGCACCGACTGTCCCTTATCAAAGGCGGCGCCTGTCAATGTGCCGTCGTCTTCACCTACGACCGGTTGGCCATTGACGAACCAGCTCACCTCCCAGCTCAACAGGTCCCCGTCGAGGTCTACTGCGTCGGTGACCGTGCAGCTGAGGGCGTCCTCTTCTTTAGGAGGCTGTGGCGTCACGGTCGCGGTGCCGCCGGAGGGCGGCGTGTTATCGAGGGTCACGGTGCTGCTCACTCCCCAAGGGGAGCTGTCCCACGCATCTGTCGCTTGCACCTCGCAGTAGATGACGTCACCCCCTCGGGCTCCGAGGGCGCTGGCATTGGTCCCGGCGCTCGAGACCGTCGAAACGACTGCGTCGTTGACCCACCAGCGGTACTCAAGAGTCAGCGCGTCTCCTTCGGAGTCCTGAATCATGTCGACGTTGCACCAGAAGGCATCGCTGACGGTCCCCGTGGTTGGGGAGAGCGTCGGCGAGGGCAGCTCCGGTGGGAGGTTGATCACGAGCGCTGTGTCGGAAAGCTTGGGTTCCCCCTCGACGGTGCCATCGGAGGGGATCCCGCGGCAGGTGAGGAGGTCCCCGGGGCTTAGCAATTGCCCGCTCAGGGTGCCCTGAGTCTCTCCCTCGAGGAGGGTAGCGGAGCCGTTGGGTAATGACAGGAACCAGCTGTAGGAGACGGACGGTGTGTCGATGGGATCGGCGTCGACCAAGCCGCTCGGCGAGCACGTGAAGAGCGTGCTACGTGGCCCCTCGGATGGGTCGATCGTCATGGCGTCGACTGCGGGCTTAGTGTTCTGAACGGTGAGGGGGGCGCTCGCGACAGGGAGGCCAGAGTCGAGGCCGTCGTGAGGGGTCGCGATGCAGCGCACGACGTCATCTCGACCGAAGTAGTCACTGGTCAGCGTGCTCTCCGTGGCCCCGGGGAGTGGGATGTCGTTGAGTGTCCATGCGTAGGTCCACGTGATGGTGTCGCCGTCATAGTCGAAGGGGTCCATGGTGGTGCATGTGACGGTTTCTCCCTCGTAGATCATGAGCGGTGTCAGCTTGACGCTGTCGGCTGTCGGTAAGGAATTGCCGAGAATGATCTCCTGCGACACGCCGGTCTCCGAGAGGTCAAAGCCGTCGTCTGCATTCACTTCGCAGCGCAAGGCGTCTCCGCGCTGCGCGGGGGTAAAGTTGGGGCCGCTGACGAGGTCTTGGGCGATCATTGAGAGCGATGATGCACCAATGTTCATGTAGTCGTTCACATACCAGCTGGTCGTGTACGTCAGGGGATCATTGTCGGGATCTTGAGCGACGAGGCTGAGCCCGCAGGTGAAGAGCGTGTCGCCACCGCCTTCCGCCGGGCTGAGCGCGACATTGGGTTGGCTCGGGAGTGCGTTAACGACCACGGCCTCGTTGCTGACCGCGGCGTCCCCTGAGCTGAGGTCATCTCCGGGCGTGTAGCTGCACGAGAGCGCCATGCCGCGCCATGTGTCGGTCGTGTTGAGGACGCAGGCGCCATCGACGGCCTCAGCGCTCGCGACCTCTGTGGGGCCGTTGTAGAAGACGCACGTGTCTACAGGCGGGTCCTCGTCAGGGTCTACTCTGTCCGCGCAGCTGCATTGAAAGGAGGTCGTGGTGTCTCCGCTCTCTGGGCTGAGTTGCGCGGTCTCGCAGCTGGGGGGCGTGTTGCCGATCGTGACCGATGCGACGCCCTCGGGGCCAAAGGCGTACCCGTCATAGGCTGCGATTCGGAGCTCCCACACTTCCCCACGCTTGGTGTTTGAGGCCTCGACCAAGGGTCCGCTGAGGTCCTCTTGGAGGACGCCGTCTGCATACCATTCCCAGCTGTAGCTGAGCTCACTGCTGTCCCGGTTGACGTCTGTGGGCTCGTCGCTGATCGACGCCAAGAGGTCATCTATGGTGCTGGGTTCTGCGGGAGAGAGGGCCACGGTAGGTGCTGTCGGCGCGGAGTTAATCGTGAGCGTCAGCGTGGTGCTCCCTTCTGCCCCGCTCGAGTCAGCAGCGCGGACGCTGACAGTGTGGACTCCAGGGCTGAGGTCATGCGCGTTGAGACTTGAGGTGCCATCGAGGTCGACGAGGGAGATCCCGAGGTTGCCGTCCAGATCGGAGGTCCAGAAGGCTGTCAGTTGATCGGAAGAATCCCGATCGTCGCTGACGGTGGCCTCAAATTGAACGATCTCCCCGTCGGAGAAGATGGTCCCATCGGCGGGCTCTAGGATCGTGATGGTTGGCGCTGCGTTCTCCGAAGGGCCTCTCGTCACCGCATCAGGAACAGCCCCAGAGTCTTGGCCTGCATCGGCCTCCAGCGACCCTGCGCTAAGGCAGACTTGCTCGACGCAGCTCAGCCCAGCCGGGCAATAGCCCGTTGCAGAGCAGGCTTGCCCTTCGACGACTCCAGTGCCGGCTCCAACTATGGGCTCATTGGGGCCGCCGCAAGCGAAGGCTGAGAGCCCAAGGATGCTTACAATAAGCCCATATTGGATTGACCAACCCACGGCACTTGATCTCCTTGAGGTACAGCGACTGCGCAACAGGTAAGAAGACAGGAGACCCCTCGCACACACTGCTACTTCCATTAGGGTACAAGCCCAGGGTGTGACCTTCAACCTCACCACGGGCATCTCGTCATGGTCCCGTAACCATGTCGCTCGATTGCGCGCCTAGCCCATCGTGACTCCGGGGAGATGGCCTGCTTTTGGAGGCCTCATAAGCCCCAGGCGGCAAGTGCCAATTGGGGATCCCAAAGTGCCCCTACATGTGCCGAACGAATGTTCCCCTCTGCGTCGATGAAGATCGTCGTGGGGAAGGTCGTGACACTGTAAGTAGCGAGCAATTCGGGATCTCCAAGCAAGACTGCATAGTCAATGTCGAGATCCTCCACCGCCTCTTTGACCCGCGGCGAGGGCTCTGCGGTGATCCCCCACACGGCGATCTCAGGGTGTCGTTTGCTGAAACGTGAGATCGCGGGGACCTCGAAGCGACATGGCCCGCACCACGTTGCCCAGAAATTCAGGATGACCGGTTGGCCTTTGAGGTCAGCCAGAGTGAGCTGTTCGCCCGTCAGGCTGCGTGCCGTGAAATTGGGCGCTTGCTCGGGCAATTCGGGGGCTCGGAGTGCCCCAAATACAAAGGACACGACGAGGACCATCACGAGGGTCAGGCTCCAACTCATGATGCCCTTTCGGAGGCGCTCCCAACGATTGGATTCGCTCATCGTGGCTCCCCCGACAGAAGGTGGCCGTGGAGAGCTCTGCGTCCTGTGGTGCGGGGCGTCAGGGGTGTCATCTCCTCGGGCGGCCTCATCAAGCCTCTCCCCAGGTGGACTCAGGAGGGGAGGGCGCCCAAGAGGCTGAGCCAGAGGTCCCTGCGGCATAGCTGCCGCCGAAGCCAGCTGCGGGAGCGGGAGTTACGGGCTCCCAAGCCACCGCCTCAGCTGACGTCTCGGCGAGCTTTGGGATCGTGTGTGTGTTCACCGCGTGGTGACCGCAATGGGGACAGGACCAAACGACGGATCCCACCCCAGCACAGGGACGAGTAGGCTGGCGGACCACCTGCTCTTTCAATGAGAGTTGGCGTCGACACGAAGGGCAAATACGTCGGATGAGGTGGACGCTCGGGAGGGCACCACATAGGGCCACAAAGACGAGCAGACCGTCGCGCCACTCTGCGTGGTCCATGGTGTTCAGATAGCGTCCGATCGTCAGCAGGTAGCCCACGATGAGGAGCGCCCACAACGCGTTGACGTGGAGGGTCAGTCTCCCGGCACGTTGGGCAGCGCGCATGCCGCTGTAGATGAGCACTGTGTACCCGAGTAAGAGGGCACCGCTGATCAGATGGGCGGTCACCTCAGGCCCTCCACATGCTCAAAGACACGCGCCAGCATGTCGATGCCATGAAACGCCCCAGCGTCGAAGTCACCGCGGCGACAATGTGGGACCGCGTTGTCCCTCAATAAGGCGTCCGCATCGACCTCAGAGAGCGCGGGTTGTAGGGCCGGTCCGAGGACACATTCGGCCCGTTGCTCTGCGATAGCGAAGAGCATCATGAGCCCGTCTCGTGCCTCCCCTCCGACCTTCCAGCGTTCGAAGAGCGCCATGGCGTACTCCGACGGGGAGAGGGGGGCGGTCGTAGTCACGGTCACGACCACAGCGTCATGCCCCGTCGGTCGGCTGAATTCTTGGAGCCGCGTCCGCATGCGCGTGCGGCCTGCGGCGCTCAAGACCTCGGCATCGTCGACGAGAGTGTCAGAGCGCAGTGGCGCGTTCTGCATGGCCTCCATCAAGCTCTCTACTTGAAATTGGCACTGTGGGCACTGCGAGTGAGGTTCGGAGACGTGTGATCGGCATCGTGGGCAGCGCATTGAGGCAGTGTCGGACCGAGGGCCGTTCAGGTCAATCGCCTCTCGGGTTCAGAGCCTCAGATGACGGAGTTCGAGGTCCCGTCGTGGCAGGTGGCTTCAGTGACGCACCCGGACAGTAGAATTGAGTGAGCCCCTGATACAGGCTGCATCAGGGGCTCGAGAGACGAGCGAATCACCGATTCCTAGTAAGCCGGTAGGAGTAGTGTCAGACAGCCTCCGCACAGGAGAGCGTTGGGTAGGGCGGCTCGGCTGAACCAGGGGCGCCCCTGTGCGGTTGAATCCAGGCTGTGCTGACGGGTCGGCTCCGGGGAGGATCACTCACACCCCGTCGGTGATGCGTCGTACTGAGAGCTATCGCGCGAAGGCGAACTCGTTCATGGACCAACGTGTGGTCCCAAGGGGGGTTGAGGTTGAGGGGCGGGGGGTGATGACCAAGGCGGCAGCTCCTTTCGCGCCATGGTAGACGGGGTCTCCGATGAGGGTGATGCGTTGCTCTGCGCCGCTCACGGTGCTCGGTGGGATGGCCACCTCAGCGATGACGCGTGAGTCTTCGTCGCGCAGTGAGAGGGTGTAGCCAGCCTCGCTGCCCTGCAGGACCATCGAGATGGCGTGGGTGTGGATGTCGTCTGCGAAGCCGGTCTTGATGCCGTCGAAGAAGGCGTGATTATGGGCGCCGGCGCTCGACCCGATGACCGCGCTGTGACCCTCCTCGGACAACCTGTGGAGGGCGACGTCCTCATGGATTTGCCCGATGAAGGGGGCTGCGCTGTGCCAGGGGAAAGTTTGGTTTGAGGCGCCGACGCTGGAGAAGCTCACACGGTCGGAGAACGTGTCGCCATGGACCGCCCCGTAGAAGTTGAAGTTCACCGGACTGCCGTGCGCGTCGGCCGTGAAGTCTAAGGTGTCGACGATGTGGGTGACCGTGGCCGCAGTGAAGCTCTCCGGTTGCGAGAAGTAGCAGTAGCCACGGTCGCAGTGGGTGCCGCACTCAGACCAGTCGAGCCACCAGCCCCCGTCACAGCTGCGGAACTGGCGCCCCATCAGGTTGACGCCACAAGACCGGGTGATGAAGTCCCCGTGCTCGCAGTCGGTATGAGTGACTGCGAGCCAGACTTCGAGGTCGCCGGTCGCGAACTCAACCTCTGCGTCGACGGTCTCCAGGATGATTGAGATGACGCTCAACGCGTTCGGTTGCACGGTGACCGTGGTGGGGTTGGGGGAGACGAGCTGCGCTGCTACATCGATGAACTGGTCTCCCTCTTGGCGCTGGAGTGTCCAGCCCTCTGCGAGGGTGATGGAGTAGGTGCCGACGTTCACGGTCGCTCGGTAGATAGGGGAGTCGCCGGAGACGTCTTCGAGGTCCACGTAGGACGCCGTAGCGCCGTCGATCGTGAGCGTGCCGTGCCGCAACCTGTAGGTCTCACCGTCGGAGCCGAGCGCTGTGAGGGCCAGCTGAATCGTCCCGGTTTGCCCGGGGGCGATCGAGGCCTCATCGGACCCACAGGCCCCTGTCGTCAGACTCAGCGCGACCAGGAGCGCTGTCGCAGCGCCGGGCGCCGGGTAACGTGCTCGCAGTGATGGATTCATGGATACCTCCTTCGGTGGCCCGGCTGCCTTCGAGAGGCCCGTGGCTTTGCGTCCCCACCTCGCGATGGGTTTGCCGCTTCGAGAGGACGCGTGGACGTCCTTCACTCATGCTGTGTGCTCGGGGCGACCCGGGGGATTGGGCCGCGCTCTCTTACCTAGTCGGCAGAGCCTCGTCGCAACTTGAGTGTTCTTTTCTCGATGCAGCGATTTTTTCTTAGAGCGCGAACGACACGGACCAGACTGACCACCACCAGACGCCATAGCCGCCGAGGCCGTGTTCGCGCGGTGTCACGCGCATCGCCGTGATGCCTGGGGCATCCTCATCGAGGATATGTGCCCCAATCACCAAGGTCTCAAAGGGCTCGACGGTGAAGGTCTTGGAGGGGGCGTCGTCTCCTTCGACGAAGACGTCGACCACGTACCCGAAGCGGTTCAAGCTGACGTCGAAGATCACGCTCCGGACGGGGGTCACGAAGTTCGCTTGGAGGGCTTCGTAGCCGCTGGTCTTGTTCTCTCCACTGGTCGGCAGGACCGCGGCGTCACTGTTTTCCCACTCACAATCGTAAAAGATGAAGGCCTGCTTCCACTTCGCGGAGCTCCCTGCCACCTGGACCCCGGCTACCACGGGCTCATCGGGTTCCGCGTTGGCGGTGAGGGTCGAGGCTGGCCAGCTGTTGAACGTCACCTGATCCGCGTACATGAAGCCGTCCTCTGGGACAAACCCGGTCTTGGCGAGGTGGACCTCGGCGCCGGTGGCGAAGGTCTCGAAGTCCTCGACGAACTGGTCCATGCCATCGGAGACAGTCTCGAACTCGTCGGCGTCTGTGAGGGGTTGGATCACGCCCTCGAGCGCTGGGGCGACTCCCTCTTCGAGCTCGGTGTCCAGCTCATCCAGTCCGTCCTCGTCATCGAAGGTATCTGGGGCGTTGGTGCTGTCGTGTTCCGCGATGACGATCTCCTCCTCGGCGGGGTCCTCCTCCACGACGGGGGTCTCCTCGGCGGAGATCTCCTCGGCGGTGCTCTCCTCGACGACGGCGGTCTCCTCAGCGGAGGTCTCCTCCGTGAATGCGGTCTCCGCTTCTGCGTCGATGGTCTCCTCGTTCGGCATGGGGGGCGTGCTGTCCTCAGAGGCTGTGTCATCCATCTCATCAGGGTTGGCCGAGGCCTCCTCGATAGGCGCAGACGTCGAGTCATCTGAGGTGCCGATCGGCGCGGGGGCTTCGCAGCTGACTGGGAGGCAGAGCGTCACAGGGGCAAAGGGTGCGCTCAAGACTGTGCGCGCGCCGGCCTCATCCGTGATGACGTCGACACCCTCGACGCCGTGTCCCTCGAAGAACTGCATGGTGATGCACTCGGTGTCCTCGTGGAGCTCCAGGGCGACACCGTCCGTGCAGCAGCTGTTCCATACCCACTTGAACTCGCCATCGGACATCGCGACGGTGTCACCCGCCTCACCGTCCCACGCGTCGAGGCGAATGCCGGCGTGATCGCTGATGTAGAGCCCGATTTGACCGGCGCTGTTGCCGTCCGCTAACGCACCATGAATCACGACCAGTGACACGATCCCCTCCGGGTTCCGTTGCAGCATGACGCTGCTTCGGGAGGCGGCTGTGTAGGCGGTCACAGGTCCATTGGCGATTGAGCTTGCGTAGCCATAGAAATCGGTGGCGTTCTCGGCGGTATCCAGGGTGGCGATCGCGACCTCCGAGGCGCCCTGAGTGGCCCACGCCTGCTCGACACATGGGGCGGGCTCTGACGCCACTTCGTCGATGACGCTCTCTTCGTCGATGACGCTCTCTTCGTCGATGACGCTCTCTTCGTCGATGACGCTCTCTTCG
>JBMYRH010000002.1:298802-388036 GCA_049602155.1 Myxococcota bacterium
TTCGTCGATGACGGGCACCTCCGTTGTAGCGGTCTCTCCACCTCCTGCAGCATCGTCGTCGCCGCCGCACACGAGGTCATCGGTCGGGTCGGGCAGTTCGCACGCGCTGAAGTCAGACCATTGTCCGTTGACGCATGTGGCGGTCTCACGCCCCTGGTATCCCGGTCCGCATCCTCGGGAGATCCATGCGCCCTCTTGGCACTCAGGTTTCACGCCCAGATCAACCTCGAGGGTCCCGGTCGCGAGGCTCAGCGTGTCGACACCAGCTTGGAAATTAAGCGCGACCGTAGTGGTCTGCTCATGATCGACGGCGAAGTGCTGTGGGTTAACGCTGATGAGCTGCGCCTCCACAGGGGCATAGCCCTGCCCGCTGTTGCGCTCAAGGACCCACCCAGGTTTCAGGCCGAGCTCGTAGTCGCCGGCGGCGATCCGCACGTCGATGACCGGCACGTCGACATAGGCGGCGTCCAAATCTATCACTGCATAGGTCGGTCCAGTGAGGACCGCTTCAGCGCCCCTCAGGCGATACATCACGCCGGAGTCGGTTGTCGTCGTCAGCGCGAGCGAGACGGTGCCGTAGCTCGACGCGTTCTCCGCGTCGCTGCAGGCGACCAAGAGGCTGAGCGTGGTGATGACCAAGGCGCACGTGAGTCGGGGCGTAACCATAATAAGACCTCATTCGGTGGCCCGGCTGCCTCTGGGAGGCCCGTGGCTTTGCGTCCCCGCCTCGCGACGGGTTTGCCGTTTCGTGATGGTCAAACCAAGTCAGGCTGACCTCACAGAGTCCTACGGCACAGCGGAGAGAGAGCTTGAGCAGATTCTTTCGGTATCTGGCCGAGATGACGCGTCGATCTTATCCACTGACGCGTTTGGCGGAGATGGGATCTGACAGCTAGAGGACGATCTCAAGCCCTTCGTAGGCCATAATCGGCTCGGGGAAGCCCTCTTTACCCTCAAGCTCTGACCGTATCTCTGCGAGCTTCGCGTCGAGCATATCGTCGTTACGGATAGGTTCGTGGTGTGTAAATATCACGCGCTTTGCGTTGGCCTTGGTCGCCAAATCGAGCGTGCTCTTATAGGTGCCGTGACCCCAGCCAACCTTGGTCGGGTACTCTTCCTCTGTGTACATGGCGTCGAGGATGCAGACGTCGGTGTCTCGGATGAATTCCACAAGCCGGCTTTGCTTCTCGTCGACGAGGGTTTGGTACTGCTCGTAGAACTCGTCGTCTGGTGGGTAGATGTTCTGCAGCGGCTCATGGTCTCCTGAGAAGAAGATCGAGCGGCCATTGCAGTCGATACGGTAGCCGAAGGTGAGCACCGGGTGATTCATCAAGATGACCTGAATGGTCGCGTCACCGACTTGGACGGTGTCGCCCTCCTTCAGGTTCTGGAAGTGCAGGTCGGCTTTGAGCTCTACCTGGCGGACCGGAAAGTAGCAGTACTCCATCTGGGCGCCCAAGACCGCCTGGATGTCACGTCCGTAGATGGGATCCGTCGAGCCGTGAAAGTGCACCTCATTGCCTGGGATGAACAGGGGGACGAAGAAGGGCAACCCTTGGATGTGGTCCCAGTGGGTGTGGCTGATGAAGACGTGGGCTTTGACCGGGAGTGACTTCATCAGCTCGAGGCCGAGGGGCCGGATCCCCGTCCCGCCATCAAAGATCGCCAAGTGCCCGTCGTCGGTCTCGACCGAGATGCACGTGGTGTTGCCCCCATAGCGCGCAGTCGCCATGCCTGGCGCTGCGATCGATCCTCTGACACCCCAGAATTTGACCTTCATGGCCCTATTTCACGGTATTGCGGCTCATGCTGCAACCATTGCTCGAATCAGGTGTCGCTAGCCGAGCGCTTGAACGCGCTCTAGCTCGTCCTCCAGGCCATGAAACTGGGCGATCAGGTCTTCGAATCCCATGGTGAAGTGCTTGAGGGTGAACGGGATGGGGGGCGGCCAGTCGATCTCTGGGAGCGGCGCATCGGGGCCCAGCAGTTCTGCAGCCGCGGCCTGCGCGGCGCGACGCTCTGCCAGGTAGTTGGCGAGATAGACGCAGTCCCTCAAGGGCGGGGCGTCCTCTGCGTCGATGGGCTCATGGTGTTCACGGATCGCGCGACATAGGTTCTCGGGGAAGCCCCAGTGTTGGGCCAACATGCCACCCATCTCGGCGTGATCCACCCCGAGGAGTTCGCGCTCCGCCAGGTAGACAGGGATCCCCTCGGTTTGGCCCTTGCGCGCCGCCTCATTGAGGGCATCAGCCTCGAAGTGCGCGAAGAGCACTTTGCCGATGTCGTGGAGCAAGCCAGCGACGAATTCATCGCCCTCTTTTGCGCCGCCTCCTCCCATGCGTTTGCGGAAGCGTCGGGTGAGGACGCCCACGGTCAGCGAGTGCTGCAGGAACTTATCTGCGTCAAAGCCCTCGGTGCTGATCTTGGGGAGGGAGCCTATCGCCGCGGTCGCGAGCGCCAGGTGTTTGACCGAGTTGAGCCCGATGTAGACGACCGCGTGTTGGACCGAGACGATGTTCATCTGCAGACCGAAGTACGCGGAGTTCGCGACCCGAAGGATGCGCATGGTCAACACGGGGTCGGTGTCGATCACGCGCACGAGGTCACGCGCCTGACAATTCACGTCAGACGTTAGCTTAATGATGCGATGCACGCTGGCCGGGAAGGCCGGCATGCGGTCCACCATGTTCAGCAGTTCCTCTTTCGTTCGCGACATACTCGGCATCATAGGCCGGAAATGGGTTGGCCACCAGACCCCAAATTAAGATGACGAAATACAGACCAGTAGCTCGTTTTTGTTTTCTTGTCAGCGGGTGCTTGGGAGCCGAGTTATCATTGACCTGCCTGGGCCAAGTGGTTCTGGCGTGGTGTCTTCGTCCACCGCGCGCCGCGTTAAAAGTTACGCGTGTATGGATGCCGGAGGCCCGACACCCTATACTCTTGGCTCCAGATCTCGCTTTGGAGTCTTTGTGTCCTCGGGTCACCTGCATTCTCTCCTCGTCGCCTGCGCCTGTGTGGTGTGGATGGGCTGTAGTGCCAGCGAGCTTGGAGAGGGCGGCGGTGATGACGTGGTCGCCTCCTTTGAAGACGGACCCCAGGATCCCTTGGATCGCCCCGATGGGCAGCTCATTACGCCGGACGCCGATGAGCCTGGTCACCGTGGTCGCGTCGATCCGGTGTCGCTCACGGTGAACACAGGGTTCAGTGATGACTCGGTCGTCGCAGGGCAGCCTACGGACGTCCTCTGTGTCGTAGAGGGGCTCCCGGAGGGTGAGCCTGTACCCGAGACTACATGGTCACTGGTGCAGCTCCCTGGTGGCTTACTCTTCGACCCCACCGTCGAGGGTGACTCGGTGACCTTCCTCTCGGCGGGGCTTTATCACGCGAGCTGCCAGATCTCGCAGACGGGGTACAAGGACCCCACTCCTGCCCCAGTGACGGTGATCGCCGGCGACGCCGTTGAAGTCGAGACGGAGGTCGAGCCTTCGACGCTGGTCAGCGGTGACTCTGCGCAGGTCACCTGCACGGGTTGGGACGCACACCAGAACGCGGTCGTGAACGAGTGGGACACCGTGGTGGAGCCCGCAGGTGCTGCCCCGGGGCCACCGAACGGCCTCATCGAGATGAACCAAGCGTTGACGGGGATTAAAGAGGGCACGTACGACGTCTCGTGCCTGCACGCCAGCGGAGCCATCGATGAGACCCCGGTTGAGGTGTCGGTCTACCATGGCTTGCCGGACAAGATCGTGACGACCCTCGAGAACCCCATCATCCAGGCGGGCCAGGGGACGACGGTCAGCTGTCACACCGAGGACAAGCACGGCAACGTCATCTACGACCTGCCGCTGTCGATTCAGCTCGATGAGGACATCACCCTCGAGGGCACCGTCGTGACGGGCACGAAAGCCGGGACCTTCGAGGTCATCTGTGTCCCCGTCGGGCTCGACTGGAGCGCCTTCGAGATTCAAGGGGCCAAGCTGCAGATCGAGCCAGGCCTCCCTGTGGGCTTGGAGGTCACGCTTCAGCCCCCGAAGCCGTACTTCTTTTTGGATGAGGTCTTCGGGCTCTTGGTGTTGGGCTACGACGCCTTCGGTAACCCCATCCCAGAGCTCCCCCTGGAGCCGATCTCAATCGCCCCTGATGAGGCGTACACGATGTTCGAGGACCTCGTGCTCTCCTTCGACACCGAGGGGTACTACGACATCACCGTGACCTCTGCAGAGAACCCGACGCTCTTTCAAACCATTGAGGTGGCCATCGAGGGGACGCCGCCCGATCTCTCCATCACCTCACCAGCCCGAGGCGCCGAGCTCACGGGGACCAAGCCCAGCGTGACGATTAAAGGGACGGCCTATGACGCCGTCGCGGGGATCACGGACGTCTTCGTCAACGACATGCCGGCGACGTTGAATGAGGATGGCACGTGGACGGCGATCATGATCCCGAAGTGGGGCCTCAACGTCATCCACGTCGAGACCTTTGATGCGGCAGGGGCGACGGACTATCTGACCCAAGCGTTCTACTTCGCTGAGCTTTATCACGAGACAGAGCCCGAGCCGGCCTTCATCCTGGATGGCCTCAAGCAGTTCCTCTCCCCGACCACGATCGACGATGGTCAGCACACTTGGGGGGACCCCGACGACATGGCGACCGTCCTTGAGCAGGTCTTGCTCACCGTGGACAAGTCGACCTTTACGCCGCCACCGAAGGAGATAGCGCTCGGCTATGAGCTGAAGATCAGCACCCCATTCATGGGGATCCCGAAGCTCTCCCTGTCGCCCCGAACCGGGGGGCTCGACCTCGACATCGCCTTCAGCACCTACTCAGCGAACGTCAGCTTGGAGAACGAGTGCAAGGTGCTCTTCATCGACCTCTGCCCTGACGTCAACGGCTCGATGTTCATCGACGGCGTGGATGTCTCGGGGATCCTCTGGGCGGCGGCCTTCAACAGCAACCTCGACGTGAGCCTCTCTGACCTCGGTGTGGATGTCGGCTGGATCGACGTCAACATCGCCGGGCTCTCGACCGTCGTCAGCCTGCTGGGCTTTGGAGCCTGGTCCTTCTTGATCACCATCATCGTGGACTTGGTCATCGACGTCATCGTGAACCTCTTCTCGAGCAGCGTAGAGGGCGCCATTGCGTCAGGGCTTGGAGGCGCCCTTCAAGACACCTTCGTGAACCTGATGCACAACATGGACATCTTTGAACAAGTCACGACCAAGCCGCTATTGACCGGCCTTGGCGCCGCGACCTTCACCTTCATGACCCAGCTGGACAGCTTGAACTTCAAGCCGGACGGGGGCCGAATCGGCTTCGGTGCACGCGTCGACTCGACAAAGACGGTGTTTCAGGATGTGGAGGGCTCGATTTCGCGAGGGACCTGCCTCAAAGGCTACGGGATCGGTTTGGAGTTGCCTGGCACGCATGAGTTCGAGGCCGGGTATCGCGACGACGTAGCGAACGCGATCCTCAACGCGGTGTGGCAGACGGGCGCGTTGAATGGCCATGTGACGATGTCGTCTTTCCCGATGGCACTGAATCAAGGGGGCTTCACCCTCGGTGAAGACTTCGTGATGGGCTTCGATCTGGACAGCCAGCTCCTCTTGCCGCCCATCCTCAACAGCTGTGATGCCTCGGGTGTGCTGCGCATCCAGGTCGGCGACATGTTCCTTGGGGGTACGGTTCGGACCTTCGAGAAACCACAGGGGATCGGGGACTTCGCCGCCTATATTAGCTTTGAGATGCTGACGACCATCGAGATCACAGAGACCTTCATGGGCGACAAGATTGGGCTGAGCTTAGGGTCGCTCTACGCGATGCACTTCCACTGGGAGATCCTGCCTCCCGAGTACGCCGCGGATCCGGAGCCACTGGAGGCGTTCATCGAGGAAATCTTCTGGAAAGGCCTCACGGCGCAGACGCTGACCCCCCTCGGGCAGTTCAGTGTCCACGGGCTCGGGTTCGCCGATTACGTACCGGGGCTCGCTGTGGCGCCGGAAGTGCAAGACATGACCCGACCCAATGGCAACACGCTCTTCCAAGGCGTGCTCCCCTGAAGCGTACGCTGGGCAGACGGCGAGGATTGGTGCAGGCTCCCGCCAGATAGGAGGTCACCCGTGCAGATTCGTTGCTTCACCGTCGGGATGTTCGACGTCAACACGTACCTAGTCACCGATCCGGCGACGGGGGCGTCCGCCATTATCGACACTGGCGAGACCGATGAGCTCGTCCGTCGACTCGAGGCGCTCGACCCGCCCGCAGATATCCAGATGATCCTGCTCACACACACCCACATCGACCACGCTGGTGCCCTCACCCTGTTGCAAGCGCGCTGGGACGTGCCGACCTATATGCCGGCGAAAGACAGGCCGCTCTTTGAGACCTTGCCGATGCAAGGGACCATGTTCGGGATGCCGCACCTGAATCGCCCTTGCGGTCGTATCGACCATGAAGTGCACGACGGGGACACCGTCCAGCTCGGCGAGACGACCTTGCGCTTCCTCTCCACGCCCGGTCACACCCCTGGGCAAGGGTGTTGGTTCGATGACGCGGACATCGTGGTCGGGGATACGCTCTTCAGCGGGAGCATTGGGCGCACTGATTTCCCGCTGAGCGATCCTCAGGTGATGGTGGAGAGCTTGCGACGCCTGATGGCGCTCCCGGGGCACCTCAGGGTGCACAGCGGACACGGGCCTGTGACGACGCTCGCTGACGAGCTCAAGACCAACCCGTACCTGGGCTATATCCGGCGAGAGCGCGGCGTAGAGGGCCCCCCCGGGTTCTCTTGGACCGCGGGAACCTGAGCGTCTCACCACCCGGCAGCCCTTGTCGCAGCGCCGAGCGCTCGATAGGCCTGCACGGGGCTCTAGGCGCCTTCCTTCAAGACCCCGAGCCTCTCGGCGAGCGGCCTTGGGATGACGAAGTGGCTGACGCTGACAGCTGGGTTGGGGCGGCCGGCCATGGCGTAGGGGTAGATGGTGCGACCTCTGTGGCAGTAGTCTTCGGCCCGAACGTAGCCGGCGCGCGACGCGCACTCGGTCCAGCTCGCCGGGAGGGCTTTACCGAAGCGGGGAGGGGGGCCTGTGACCGCTGGCCTGAGCCCTTGGCCGCTCTTGGCGTGCACGTAGCGAAACCCGGCGTGGTAGGTGTTCCACGCGGTCTTGAGGAGGTCCTCGGTCGAGAGCGCGCTCTCCTCGGTGAAGAGCAAGAGTAGGCCCGCCTCGTGATAGCCACGGAAGACCTCGACCATGCGCTCGTCGGTTTGATTCCTGACCTCGTGAAACCCATTGCCGACGAGCATGACCGCGCCCTCGGTCTCCAGCCCGCGGGCGCGGAGGAAGTCGACGACCGCGGAGGGATCGCCGATGTCGGCGCCCGCGATGAAGAGCATGTTGTCAGGGAGGTGCCCTTGACTGCGCTCCTCTCGCGCTGCGGCGATCGCGGCCTCTTCGAGATCGGCCCCGATGAACTGAATGTGGTCGTCCCCGGATCGCTCTGCGCGCTGTCGGGTCGCCTCTCCACGCCCGACCGCGTGTTCGATGAAGACCTCGAAGCTAAAGCCCGTGTCCTCACAGAAGCGGTCCAGAGCATCGTTGGCGCGCTCGAAGGTGCGGCGGTTCGCCTCTTGGCTCGCCGCGACGTTGGCGCCTCGCTCGACCCACACGTTCCCTCGCCCCTCCAAGAGGAGCTGCCGGAGGCGCGTGGTGTAGCCGTGGTAGGCGCCGATAATCCCGAAGGGCCCGGGGCCGCGCCCAAAGAGCCGCTTCCCGAGGGGGGTGGGCGTCCATGTGCCGTGCTGTAGCGCGCCGCTCGCCTCGAGGATCCGTCGGGCCACGTCGTGCAGCGCAGGCCGTCGGCTCGGTAACGCGGGGGGAGCACCGTTCGCGAGCGTCTGTGTGAGCTCAGCGATTCGAAGCCCGAGGACGACGGGTAAGAGCCGGTACCCCAGCTCGATCTCTTCCAGGGATGGGATCCAGGTGTACGCCGGGCATCGCGTCTCAGGGGGCGTGAACTCGCCGAGACCCGCCAAGGCGGCGGCCTCGGCGTCGCTCAGTTGGGCGCCGCTGAATGTTCGGCCCCAGAGCGCGATTGTGTCGAACCCAGCGTCGGGAGCTATGGGCGAAAGCTCTTCGAGTACACGGCGCGCACGAGGTTGCTCTCGCGCCGCGTATCGTCCTCCGCCGACGGTGAGGAACCCGCGCGCGACCAGGAAGTCGAGGTCGGCCTCCAGTTCGTCCGGTTTGAGGGGGCGTGCACCCAGCGGGGTCTCGACTTCGCAGCGCTGCGGATCGAGTTCTCCGCCGTCGAGCACCGGTCCAAGCAAACCCAGGCCACGGTGGGCGCCGAGGACTTGTCGAAGGAGCCACAGGTCGGGGGGCGCGGTTACGGTAGCAGTTCGAAGCACCGTGCGTACGACTCGCAGCCCACGGGCCAGACCCTCTCGGGTGTCGTCATCGATCGCCGCCTCGGCCCCCGCACGCTCTAAGGTCATCACTGCGCGCCATGCCACAGGACCAGCGCCCAAGATGTGCGGCACGGTGTCACGGAACCGTGCGAAGGCCCGAGCGTTCAAGAAGGGGAAACCTGCGCTCGATATGCCCGTCTCACTCGCCACGATAGGTGCAAGCGCGACGGCTGCTGGGTCACTCTGGACTTCGGCGTTATCGAGCAGGTGCTGTGCCAAGTCCATCATGGTTCCAGCGTCCTCGCTGGGGCCAAGGGACGTCAAGTCGGGGGCATGACCAGCTGTCACCGATGCCTTCTAAGGGGAGGAACGGCGGGTCGCCAGCGTGTGACGAGAGATCGTGCAGAGCTCTTCATGGCCCCTCATGGGGAAGCTGCGCAGCGTTGCGCAGGGGTGTGCTACGGTCTCGCCCGTGCACGCCGAACACGTCCCCAAGGTTCATCTCATCTGCGGCTTCCTCGGCGTGGGGAAGACGACCGCCCTGCGTGCATTGGCGGCGAAGCGTCCTCCTGAAGAGCGCTGGGCGATCTTGGTGAACGAGGTCGGCATGATCGACGTCGATGGGGCGCTCTTGAATGCGACCGAGGCGACCCTCGGTGTGCAAATCGAGACCCTCCCTGGGGGATGTATCTGTTGCACAAGCCAGGCCCCTTTTCGAGACGCTGTTGCGATGACTCTCCGCGCGACGAGCCCTCATCGGCTCTTCATTGAGCCCACTGGGTTGGCGGCCCCAAAGTCGTTACTGAGCGCGCTCAGCGAGGGTGAGTTCGCCGAGACCGTGGCGCTGGGCACGGTGGTGACGTTGGTTGACCCACGGCGCTTCCTCGAGCCGGCGTTGCGCGCCCACCCGGTGTTTGAAGAGCAGATCGAGGTCGCGGATGTGCTCGTGGCCAACCGCAGCGACCTCGCCACAGACGCTCAGCTGGAGCAGTTCCTCCGCGAGGCGGACACGCTGCGTCCACCAAAGGCCGTGATCGCGGCGCGCTCGCACGGCGACTTGGAGCTGTCATGGTTTGATGCGGCGCCAAGCGGGGGATCCTTGATGCGTGACGCGCGCTTGCCGGTGAAAGCGGTCGCGTCCACCGCCTTACATGGCGGGTCTGCGCCGCTTCCGGACGCGGACGGGGTTGTGCGATGGGCGCATGCGGATGAGGTCGCGTCGACCTGTGGATGGATCTTCCCGTCGGAGGAGCGTTTTGACGCTACGATCCTCGAAGCCGCGTTGGGGATCCTGGCAAAGCCGGGACCACTGCTCGAAGGTGGTGCGCTCCGGATCAAGGGGCTCGTTCGGACTATGGATGGCGTCTACGCAGTGCACGCTGATCACGACGGCGTCCGCCTTGAAGTGCTCTCGAGCGCAGCAGATAGCCGCCTGGAGATCATCGTCGGACCGGGGCAGAACCCGCCCTGGGGCTCCGTGGAGGCAGTGCTCGTCAGCGCCACCGTGCCTCGCGAGCGATAAGCACTAAATTTGAATCCGACCCTCCTTTGCGACGTTCAGTACGTTGACGCCTTCGGAGGTCCCCCCATACGCTGGAGCCATGCGCCTCGACCCCCCCCCCAAGAATTCGTCGCAGAGGATGTGTCTACGTGGCGCATCGGTGCTTCTTTGTCTCCTCGTGATGTTGGCGCCGCAGCGGGCCTCCGCAGAGCGCGCGACGACGCACGTGGTCAAGCTCGGTGAGTCACTCCGCTCGGTGGCGGAGAAGTACGATTGCTCGCTGAAGGAGCTCTTCACGGCGAACACCGATCGGGTGCGTCATCCGCACCTCTTGGGTGTCGGTGTGCGTCTGACGATCCCGAAGTGTGCACCTTCAAAGGAGGTCGTGGATCCCGAGCAGATGGCGACCCCCGCCGCCGATGCTCGCCCTGGTCCGCAACATTGCGGCTGGACCGACGCGGAGGTGGACCGAGATAGCTTGAGCAAGCGCCTGCTCGAGACGATGGAGCGGTTACCGGATTACTTCCAAGCGATCGTCATCGAGACGACGCCCACAAAGAACGGCGCGCACATCGCGGCCCAAAGGGTCCTGGTTCATGGCGCCGTGGATCGCGCCGAGGGCTGGCATCCAGGCTTGAGCGTCAGCATCTTCTCAGGGCTCGGGGCGCTGACCAGGACCGCGGAGCTGGGGATGTTCGGTGACCTTGAGGTCGTCTTTCAAGACGACAATGGGCCCCAGACCACGACGTTGGGTGAGCTGCTCTATGCCGCCCTTGGGAAGGGATCTGCTCCAGCCCATAACAGGCTCGTACAGATCGCCGGGACCGATCGCTTGCACGGTGACAAGGGGCTCTTCGCCACATCAAACCTCCCGAACACCACGCTGAAGCGGGCCTTTGACTCCGCCCGTTGGGCTGATCTTGGGCAACCGCGGGGGCTCCGTCGCGCGCCCCGGATCGGCCTTCGACAAGGCACCAAAGCGCTGGAGCTCCCCATGGCTGTGGGTAAGCCACTCCCTGGTTGTGACCAAGAGGCATGCACGACGATCACTGACCTGGCCCGGACCATGTGCCTCGTGACGCAACACAAGCGGCTCCCGAGCTCCCGGCGCTTGCCCATCGGGATTGGAGATGAGCCGGTCAACCTCCAAGCGTTGACGCGCGCGATGCAGCGGCCCAAACGACGCACTCCCGGGCACGTAGAGTACGCATTCATGAACAAGCTGTCCTCGCGGAAGGGCTACCAACTCACGCGCCGTTGGGGGCGCGAAGATGGCTGGTCGACGTTTGTCCTCGGCGTCACCTCGACCAAGGGGCGCCGTGAGTATGTCGTCGCGATGACTGCCCACGGCTCTCGACGTCCTCTCGACGAAGTCGCGAACACCTTAGCGGGGCTCCTGAAGGCCGAAGATCTTTAACCTCGCCTGGCCAGCCGGTAACGGACTGGCGCCACAGACACTCCCGGAGCATACTCGTCCCGTGATTGCCCCCCACCTCAAATATCTCCTCGCCTTAGCCGCGCTAAGCGTGGGCCTCGTATTTGCATCTGGCACGTCGTTTGCGGCGATCGTGCCGCCCTACGATGCAGACCGTGAACTGACGCACCTGACCGGACGCTTGTCTCCAACGGGGGGCGCTCTCCTCGGGGGCTGGAAGGGTGACAACAAGGGCAACCGCTTGCAGGCGCCCAAAGGGGGGAAGACGAAGTGGGGCACATGGTTCCCAAGCGGACCTGGCACGACCCTCGAGAACGGCACGGTGCGGTTGCGGCTGCGCGCCTCCAAGAAGGTCGATGCAGCAGTGTTCTTACGGGCTGCCTATGATGACGACGGGAAGGTGGTGGACGGGTATCGTGTCCGTTTGCGTGGCCGAACCTTAGACATCTCCCGCATCAAGAAGGGGCGGGTCAGGCGTGTCAGCAAGCAGGAGTCCGTGAGCCGTTGGCCGTCCGGGTTGGTCGAGCTCGTCGTGACCGCGATGGGCCCCGACCTCTTGGTGCAGGCTTGGGACGCGCGAAAGAAGACCTTCTTGGGGGCGGTGCATGCGCGAGACAGGACGTTCACGAGCGGCCATGTGGGGGTGGCGTCGCGTCGCGGCAAAGACTCTCAAGGGCGCTTTGTGTTGCTCGCGACCCGTGATGCTTGTGAGCGGACGCCGCCCACCCGCGGTGGTCCCCACATCTACCTCACGGTAGAGAAGGGGAAGGTCCCCGAGGGTACGCTCCCGGAGAAGATGGAGTCGTTGACCGGCTTCCCTCGCCGCGATGTGTGGCGGGCCGACACGCTCGGGATGGAGCGCCTCGCGTGCGCCAACGTGACGCCACACAAGCTCTCGCTAGAGGAGCCGTGGAAGTACAAAGACCCGGCCTATCGCAAATGGCGTCGCTTCCCGCCCAAGGTGAAGGATGGGCGCATGGTCCTCAATCGCTCGTACAAAAACCCTGACATGGTCAACGCCACACTTCAGATGTGGCATGAACTCTACCCGGAGCTGACTTGGCTGGAGAAGATCGGGCGTAGCCGAGAAGGGCGCGAGATCTACGCGATGGCGATCGGCCGGCGGATGGTTGAGGGCGATGACCGCCCCACGATCTTCGTCAACGGTGCACACCACGGCAATGAAGTCCTCTCAGCTGAGTTCGTCCTCGATCATATCGCTCAGCTATTAGAGGGCGCTGGCAGTGATGCGAAGGTCGACCGATGGCTCGATAACTTTGTCGTGTGGGCAGTGCCGGTCGTGAATCCCGACGGGCTCCACGCGTTCCTCGAGGTGAGCAGCAGGACCGGTCGAAAGAACGGTCACGATCACAACAAAGACGGTAAGCGTGGCCGTTATGAAGGCGTTGACCTCAATCGGAACTATCCCTTCCGTTGGGGTTCTCTAGGCGAGAAGGGGAGCCGCTCTCGGAAGTCATCGGTGTACTACCGTGGGACAGAGGCAGCTTCAGAGCCTGAGGTGCAAGCCGTGATGAAGCTCGCTGAGCGAGAGCGTTTCCTCGCTGCGCTCACCTATCACACGGGTACGGTCGCCGTCCTCGCGCCGTACACGATTGATGGGGCGACAGACCCGAAGGTCAACGAGGCGTGGACCGTGGCGGAGGAGTTGGTTCGCACGCTCCCCCGCCATCCTCAAGGGCGCGACTTTAAGGTGAAGCGCAACCTGTACCCGGTCGACGGGACCGATCAGGACTGGCATCGGTTCGCCAACGGGACACTGGCGCTCTTGATCGAAGGTGCACGTCACACCCCGGCTGTGGTGAAGAAGCGGAACAAAATCGTGAAGTCGGTTCGGCCAGGGCTCGGCTTCCTGATGGACCGCTTCCTGGATGGCCCCTCGCTGACCGTGTACGTGGTCGACCTCGAGGGCAAGCCCATTCAGGCAGAGGTGCGCATCGTGGAGATGGCGCCTGAGAATGGCGAGGTCTGGAAGAGCCGGTGCCCCTCTGGCCGCTACGACCGCTACCTCCCCGAGGTAGGGACCTGGAACCTCGAGGTCCTCGTGCCAGGTATGGAGCCACATCGGGTGGCGATCACTGCGGACGATGCCAGGCACCACGAGATGACCATCCATGTGCCGGTGACAGACTCAGCTGCGCTTCAGTGCCCCGTACGCTGGCGCGACCACTAGAGTCGCAGGCGGGAGCCTCTAGGCTGTCGCTACTCAGGAGGCGCGGGGAAGATGGATGTGTCTTTCTCCGGTCCGGCTTTTCGGTGACGACGGATTTGCTTCACGCGCTTGACCTTCGGGCGCTTTAACCAGGCCTGGAAGTCGACGGTCCGCTGCGTCTCGTAACGGTACTGCCCTTTCCCTCCGTTACGAGGAGACGTGCGCAGTACAAGTGAGCTGTCATCGATGGGGAGGTTGAGGAAGTTGTCCCTGAACGGCTGCTTGAAGTCGAAGTATTGCTCGGCGTTCGAGAGGTAGATGACGTCGAGGGTGTGCCCCAGCTTGACGAGCGCCTCCCCCATACCCTTCATGCAGCCTGTCTTTGTTAAGTCCCCGCGAACTGGGTGAAAACGCCCGGACCTGATGAGGTCCACCAGGTGGTCATATTGGGCTTGGTCGCTGACGAAGGTCGGCGTGCTCGAGCGCTTATACTCGCGGTGGAGTCGCTTCAAGCGGGCGTATACCAGCTGACGCCCGATCTTAAAGGCGTAGCCGAGGCGTTCGCGCAGGACTGGGTCCGTCTCATGGGCGTCTAGCCAACCACGGACGGTCTTCTCGTTTCGCTTGTGCCAGAGCTTGATGAACTCGGCGGGCGTCGCGGCTTGTGTGAAGAGCAGGCCATAGATGCGATGGAGGTCGACGACGGTCCGGTCAAAGTCCATGGGGATGAGCAGCTCTGAGCGTGCCCATCCTGCGTACACATAGAGCTGATCCGTGCCTACCCCCACCATGACGCCACCGCGCTTATCGAGAGCATGGTGGAAGAGGTGAGGGCGGTCTTCGTTGGAGATGACGTAGTGGTTACCTCGCACGAGGCTTTTGGGCGCGGGGTCCTCGGGAATCCCGGTGAGGACTGCACGCTGTGCCTCATCGAGCGGCGGCAGCGCGGCCGAGGCCATCGAGGTGCTGAGGGAGATGACGACCGTCATGAAGATGACAGCCGTCAGAGTTTTGGCGGTGCTGTGGCGGTAGTACTGCATGGACTGATGCTCCGGTCAGCGGTCGTCTTGGGCAAGAAAAACAAGCGACTGAGCGGTGTGTTCAGTCGTGAGCAGGGAGTTGGCACGGCCGTTGCTTTGACAAGGGGCGCGGCGAACCGTGTTGCCGCAAGACTCCGTTAACTTCCCGAGAGCGATTATGAACATCCGACATGTTGCCGCCGCCTTGCTGTGTGGTGCTGCCATCGTCAGTACACCGGCCTACGCGATCCCAAGCGTGCCGGCCCAAGTTCAGGATGAAGACCAGTGGCTGGCTTCATTGGACGCGCGCTGGGAGCGCCTCGATGACTGGACACAGATCGAGCTTGCTCACACGTGGGGGCTCTTAGGCGGGGAGGGCGCTGTCGAGCGTCTGCGTCACTGCGCAGCGGCTCTGGGGCCCGCCGTGGGGGCCTGCACGATCGGGCTCGCCGCCCATCATGACGCGCCCTCGACCCCGACCTTGCGTCACGTCCTTCGGAACAGCTCTGACCCGGACGCTGTGGGCACTGCGGCCCTGGCGATCGGCACCTATCAAGACCTCTTCTCTCGGGACTTGCTGGCCCTGAGCATGGCAGAAGCCCGCGGTGGTTGGCGCGCTGCCAACGCAATCGCGAAGGCCTTCACGATGCTCGATGGGCCGTGGCCGGAGGTCTACATGGCCTATGGTGCCCGTGTGGCTCCTGATGTCGCCAGCCGCGCCATCACGGCGGCCGAGGCTTGGCCTCTGACCGAGGAGCAGTGGCGCTATGAGCCGCCGATCACGAGCGCCCTCTTAGCGGCCTTGCGTGACTGGTGGCGGACCGATGTCCCTCTGGAGCCTGCCCGGGCTGGTGCACGACGCTCGATTCAGGCGCTGAGCAAAGATGACGTCGGGTGCGAGCTGCTCGTCAAACACCTGACGGACCGCGCTGATGAAGGGACGACAGCTCACGCCGCCGCTCTGATGGGCGCCACTAAGGCGCCTTGTCGGCCGCGCGTAGAGCGAGCAATGCGTCGGGTTGCGCTGAAGTTGAGGAGCCCGAACCCCATCCTCGTGGACGTGGATCCATTGACCTCCAGCGCCCCGTGGTCCGGAGCACTGGATGGGCTCTCTTGGTGGTACGCGACGCTGACCGTGATGGGTGAGCAGGCCGGGCTCGTCCTCGAGGACGCCTCCCGCGCTGCGCTCGCGAACCGGCTCGCTATCGCAGAGGCAAAGCGGGGGTTGGCTCCAGGTCAGTGGGATGTGTCCGTCGCACAGCGGCTGCTTAAAGGGGCACCGATCTACAGCCGGATGACGAAAGCTCAGCTCGCTGAGACCTTCGGCGGCGGAGACTTCCCCGACGACTTCTATGGCTATAACCCACTGCTTGAGCAGCCAGATTGGTGGCCACAGAACCTCCATTTGACGATCGATGACGGCCCGCGGCTCTCCGTCCTTCCGGACATCATGGACAGCATCGATCGCTCAGGGGTGCGCGTGAGCTTCTTCTTCGTCGGTGTGGCCGTCGCGCGTCGCTGGCTCGCCCAGCCCGAGAAGACCGAGCGCGTGATGCGACGCATCTTAGATGCAGGGCACGCATTGGCGTTCCACAGCATGAACCACGTGACCAAGCCGAGCCTGCATCTCACCCGCTGGGAGCCCGACCAATTTGCGGACAGCGTCGCGCTCTACCGTCACGTCATTTCGACGGTCACTCAGCGCTCGGTCCCGATCACTCATGGGCGTCTACCTGGTGGCATGGGCTTGCACCTGCCGTGGGTGAAGCGCTCGTTCTGGGAGGCCGGTCTGCACGAGCATGTGCACTGGAACGCCGGGCCCCCGCAGTGGGTCAAGGGGAGCACGCCGCTTGAGGTCTCTGGGCAAGCCTGTGGGTTGGCCTCGCGTCACAAGCCCGTCGTGGTCTTGCTCCATGAGTACAGCAGCACCGCCGACCACCTCGACGCCTTCTTCCGGACGATCAAGAACCACTGCCCTGCGACAGACGCCCAGGAGATTTGGGCGGGTGTCCCGGCCCTCTGGGCCAAACCTCAGGAGATATAACCATGCAATCTCTTTACCGACTCCTGTGCTGCCTTATCGCCTCGGTCACCCTCGTGGCCTGCGCCGCTTCGCCTGCGGTCAAGACGTCCACCTTGCAACCTCCCCCTGAGCTCCCTGGCACCCTCGTGGGTGCTTGCGGCGCCGCTGATCCCACAGCGCCCTGTGTCCATGAGGTTCCCCAAGGTTGGACGATGATGACCGCAGGCAAGCAGGCGCCCGGGACAGAGGTCCTGATGTCTGAATCGGTGCGACGTTCTCTCCTCGTCAAGCGTCACGAGGTGACCCAGGATGAGTGGTCGTGGCTGATGGACAGTGCCCCGAGCTTCTTCAGTGATTGCCCCGATTGTCCGGTGGAGCGTGTGAGCTGGTGGGATGCACTGGCCTACTTGAATCGCTTGTCCGTCGCCGATGGGTTTCAACCCTGTTACGCGATGAGCGGCTGTAGCGGCAGCCCCGGCGGCGGTTGCCCGGATGGTCGTCCGTGGTGCGAGTCGCGGTATAGCTGTGAAACGGTGAAATATCGAGGTGAGCAGTGCACCGGTTATCGTCTGCCCACAGAGGATGAGTGGCGTTGGGTCGCGGAGGCGACATCGGCGCACTCCGAGGTGGTCTCATTTCCATGGTGCGCAGACATCTCCCGAGGGCAACCACGCCCCGTGACACGCACCTTGGACGGGACCATGGATGGTATCGCCGGCAACGTCTGGGAGTGGACTTGGAGTGACGAGGACGCCCGTGGGCGCCGCGCACATCGAGGTGGCTCCTTCCGAACGTCACCCAAGCAGTGTGATGCAGGTGCCGAGAGCGCAGCGCTCCCCGAGATGCGCTCGTATTTCGTCGGGTTTCGGCCAATGCGGACGCTGCCAATGTCTGTCCCGCGCGGCCTCGGCGAGACCCCGCGGGACACTGCATCTGCGTCGCGCCGGGGGATCCCGACCCCATCGCCGGGCCAGTAATCACGCCGCTGAGAGAGGGCGTGGGGCCTCCTGACCCCATGGCACCTCGAGTCGGATTTGTGTAATTCGGCATTGATAATAAATGGTTGCGTGTTTCCCTGGCTTCAATTTGAAGTTGGCACGTTTGTTGTAAAGACTAAGGGCGATACGACACGTGCTTTAGGAGCGCCTCATGTCTCGCCATCTTCTTATCGCCTCTTGCTTCCTCGCCTCGACGCTGGCCTTTGCTTGCGCAGAGCCTACTGAGGACACGGACACGGCGGCGTACGCCCCTGACGACTTCGCGACGGACTACGCGTTCCCAGCGCCCGAGTACGATGCGACCAAGGCCGACAACTACATCTCCACCAATGCGCGTGAATTCGTGGTCCGAGGAGACTTGACGGCGGCGCTCCCTGCGGACTTCGCTGAGCTCTCAGGTGAGGAGCGGGCGATGCGCTTGCAGTCGACTATCAACAGCCACTCCCGCAAGGTGAGCAGCGCGGTGCGCAGCCGCCTCAAGGCCGCAGCGACCGAGGCCAATGACGGTGTGACGGGAGATGACGCGACCTACTTCACGTACTTCCGCTCGAACAGCGAGCTCCTCGGCGATGTCTTGTCCACGACCGATGAGACCGTGACTTACGAGCTTGAGATGCAGCTCGTCGCCAGCCCCTACCTGATGCACTACGTGTCCCCAGGCGAGAACGAGCGCCGCAGCTTCACCGTCGAGCTCTCCAGCAGCTCCAGCTGGGGCAGCTCATCAGCCACAGACGAGCAGCCCGAGGTCGCCGAGTTGACCATCGAGGGCAGCGCCAGCCGCGACGCCTTCCCGAAGTACAACGAGATGTTCGAGGACGGCGTCTATGATATCGCCGTGCACTTCGGCGGTGATTACAACGAGGGACGGCACGACATCGAGACGGCCAAGTGGCTGGTCGAGACGTTGGTCGAGAACGGCTGGGACAGCGACGTCCGCACCTTCGAGGACCTCAAGATCGACTCTGGTCCGTTCACACGGAAGCTTGAGGTTGAGGGCAGCCAGCTCGAGGCACGCGTCTACATCTACCACTCCGACATGGTCGAGGCCGCTGAGGAGGAGAAGCTCGCGGACGTGATGCGCGAGTCCTTCGCTGAGCGTGACATCGTCATCTACAGCGGTCACGCCGGCTCCAACGCTGGTTTCATCCTCGATTACCAGCCCAAGTTCGAGATCGACGATGAGGACTTCAAGGACCTCCCAATGGCGGACAAGTACCAGATCTTCGTCCTCGACGGCTGCATGACCTACCGCACCTACGTGGACCAGCTCCTGGCGAACCCCGCGAAGACCTTTGAGAACGTGGACATCGTGACCACTGTGAACACGACACCCTTTGGCCTCGGCTACCAGGTCCTCCATGAGTTTGTGTACTGGCTGACCCTGACGGACCAGCTCGGCCGCCACTATCCACTGACCTGGCAGACCATCCTCCGTGGTGTGAACATCCGCTCCTTCAAGACGGTGCACTACGGTGTCCATGGCATCGACGCCGACCCGGGCCTCAACCCCCACGGTGGCACTGACATGCTCTGCTCCCCTTGCCGCGATGCCTCCGAGTGTGGCCCCGGCGGGAACATCTGCCTGAACATCGGTGGTCAAGGCGGTTGCGGTGTCGCTTGCGCCTCTGACTCCGCGTGCCCTGACGACTACCGGTGCGCACGCCTCACCGACGACCCGGACCTCTTTCACCTGCCTAAGCAGTGTATTCCTCGCGATTACCAGTGCAGGTAGCCAAGTGAAGATGCCACCGATTCATGAGCTTCACGAGCGCCTGAAGCGTCGCCCGAGCCGCGCCTCAGACCGCTCCGACGTGAACAAGCCCCCGACTCAGGAGTTCGAGCGCCCCGCAGGCCTCGAGAGCCCTGATTACGGTCCGTCGCGAGGCAGCCGAATGCTCCCTAAGGTCGATGACACCCAGCCGATCCCGATCTACAGCGACTAGGCGAACAGGTTGGGGCGCTTCCCTCCGCTCTTAGCGAGGCGGAGCGCCCTCAGACTCACGGGCGATCCATCGCGCGACGACGCCCTCAAGCACGTTCATGGGGATGCCGCCGTAGGCGAGGACCTCGTCATGGAAGGCGCGGAGATCGAAGTGGTCACCGAGGGCAGCCTCGGCCTGCGCCCGCAATCGCTGGAAGTGCATTCGACCGAGCATGTAGGCTAGGGCTTGCCCCGGCCAAATGATGTAGCGATCGATCTCCACCTCGACCTCTTGGCGCGTCAGCGCGGTGCGAGCGACCATGAAGTCGATGGCTTGTGTCCGACTCCACCCGAGGGCATGGAGCCCCGTGTCGACGACCAGCCGACATGCACGCCACGCCTGGTAGTTCAGCATGCCGTAGCGGCTCAGCGGTGAACTGTAGAGCCCCAGTTCGTCGGCAAGAAGCTCTGCGTACAGCCCCCATCCCTCGACGTAAGCGGTCTGAGACTGTCGCTTTTGAAAGGTCGGGAGGCCCTCTGCTTCGGCGGCGAGGGAGAGCTGCAGGTGATGCCCTGGGATGGCCTCGTGATAGGCGAGGGCTTCTTGGTTGTAGAGGAGCCGCTCTGCGAGGTCCTGGGTGTTGAGGTAGAAGACCCCAGGGCGGCTCCCGTCCGCCGGGGCTGAGTAGTAATACGCGGCTGGTGCAGAGGCAGCTCGGTACGCTTCGATAGGCTTCACGATAACCTGGGTCCTCGGCCTGCGCCCAAACGCTTGGGGCATCGCCGCTTGCGCCCGGGAGACGGCGTCCTCGGCGAAGGCGAGGAGCGCGGCTTCGTTCTCTGCGACTTGGTCGGCGCGCGTCCTTAGCTGAGCGGCAAAGGTCACGAGGTCACCAGTGTGACCGACCGCCTTGGCGATCTCTGCCATCTGAACCTCGAGGCGCTCCAATTCCCGGAGGCCCAGCTGGTGGATCACCTCTGGGGTCGCGTCCGATCCTGTGCCCGCTTTGATACGATGGGCGTAGCAGGCCGCGCCATCGGGGAGCTCCGAGACCCCTGGAGTCTGCCGAGCGTGGGGAAGGTATGAGGAGGCGAGGAACGCGTGGTACTCCGTCAGTGCGGGCATCACGGACTCCCGGACCGCGGTCGCGAGGACCCGCCGCGCCGCCTCTTGTGCCTCTGGGGACCATGCCTCAGGGAGCTTGGCGCCGTCGACGAACGGCGACGCCTCTGCAGAGGTATCGAGGAGCCCGGTGAGCTGAGCCATGACGCGCTCGACTGCGACATGAAAGGCGACCCGCTGCGCGGTCAAGCCTCGCCTGAGGTTCGCCATGTGTTGCTCGATGAGCCTTGGGACGGCGCGGTAGCGGCTCGCCAGGGTGTCGACGTCTCGCTGTGTCCGAATAGAGTGACCGTTGACGAGGCCGGGGAGGCGGACCTGAAGCCCGTAGAGCTGGTCGACATCCCAGGTCTCATTCTGGCACACGCGGCCGTCGATGGTGCGGCGCAAAATCGCGTCCAAGACGGCCCATGTCACCTCGTCTTGTGGGCGCTCCAGCGTCGCCGGGTCCAGGCGGTGGAGTTGGTCGAGGAGCCGCTGCGCTGTCGCGACGTGCGCCTCTGTGGCCTCGGGGGAGAGGTCGCCGAGGCGGTCATCAAAGCGCCGATCGCCCAGGTAGGTCGCCCATGTGGGGCTGCTGACCATCAGGTGCTCCCACCAGGCATCTGCGAGGTCGTGAAGCTGCGCTTGGCCGGTCACAGCCTCTGCGCCCCTCGTGGTGTGCGAGAGGGTCTGCGCAGGGGCGCACCCCATGGACAGACTCACCCCGATCAAGACGCCTACCCAAGCTTTGTGCATCGCGCACCTCCGAGGGGTCATCCTGCCACCGTCCGCTTAGCCTGGCGACCCGGGGGCGTCAGCGTTGAGGGGGGCCCCGTCTCACGCTCGGGAGTCGGGTCCAGGTCGAGACCTGAGCCCGACGACCATGGTCTCGACATCGGTGGGGGTGGTGCACTGCTTCGTGGTTCGACCTCAGGCCGATACGTCGGCGACCGTTCGCTGGTCCAAAGGGCTGCTCGCCATGTCGCGCAGGGTAGGGGGATAGCACGGGTTGAGTCGTGACATCGTGAGGGAGATCTTCGGCATTGCGGCGCATTGTGTCCTCCTTGAGTGGATGCTCTCCCCAATAGCAAAGGCCATGCCGACCGGAGGCCACCCCCCCAAGCGTGCGTTTAGGGGGATTGAGGGGCTCGGTAAACGAGGGGCTCCGCACGAGATGTGCGCACATCATGTGCGCACATCTCACGGGTGCCTTAGAACGACAGCCCGAACTTCTCGCCCCGCTTCTTCATCTGCTTCATGACCTGAGCGTCGAAGGAGTCGGTCTTCTCAGCGACCTTCTTGGTCACGAAGGAGTCACGCTCTTTGGTCACCTTCTTGAGCTCCGCAG
Organism: Myxococcota bacterium; assembly: GCA_049602155.1. GTDB lineage: Bacteria > Myxococcota_A > UBA9042 > PHBI01 > JBMYRH01 > JBMYRH01. Next base: position 320,724 of record JBMYRH010000002.1, read on the forward strand.
CGATCGCCTTTCGGGCCTTCTTGAGCTTCTTGAGTTGCTTGCGCTGGGCACGCTTGCTCAGCTTGCGGAGGCTCTCTGGGAGCTCGGCTTCGGACATGTCCTCCATCGCGCTCGGCTCGGCGACGAGGTCCTTTGCGCGGCCTGCGCTCTTGGCGCTCAAGACCAAGGCGCCGTTATCTGATGAGGCCTGCGCCATGTTGTACTTCACGCGGTTGGCGGCGGCCTCTCCCTTCATTTTGCCGATCTTCGCGACCTTACGCTGCGCCCGTTTGCGGTCTGCGCCGCCATAGAGCGCGGTCTCAGCCATCTTGCGGTTCAGCTCCTCGATCTTGGCATCAAATGGCGTGCTGATGGCGACCATGCCCCCAGACGCATCGATGGTCGTGAAGGAGCCATGGGCGAGGTTCGCGATGGCCTTGAAGGCGGCCCCAGTCTCTCGCATCGGTCCACAGCGCACGGTGTTGACGACCACGTCTTTGGCGATCGCGTTCTTGGCCCACGTCCGGTAGTCCCATCCGTCCTGGTAGACTTGGGGCGGGGCGTCACCGACGAGGAAGATCATCTTCATGGTGTTCTTGGACTTGGACCAGGAGAAGGTCGAGACAGCTTCGCCCAGCGCGCGCCCGACGTGCTCCGGGGTGTCGCCCCCGCCCTGGGCCTGAAAGGCTTGCAGGTGCTCGTAGATGCTGTCGAGGTCCTCGGTCAGGTCGTAGGAGCGCGTGATGTAGGCGTCCCCCTTGTCGCGGTAGCCCACCAACCCGACACGGAGAGTCGGTGTCGGTTGAGCGCTCGCGATCTTCGAGGCGATGGACCAGATCTTCTGCTTAGCGCCTGCGATGAGACCGCCCATGGAGCCGGTCGTGTCGAGGACGAACGCGACCTCGACGACAGGTCCTTGGTGGGCGTGAGCGGTCCCGGTGAAGATGAACGCGACGGCGATGAGGGCGAGAGAGAGGGTGCGGCGCATGGTGAGCTCCTGAGGTCGAGACATTCGAAGGGTTCAGAGGAGGTCGACGCCCCACGCTCCGAAAGGATCTGAAAAACCTCAAAATGAACCTGCGATCGATGCCCTGAACGGGTTGGCGCTCTGCGCCGCGGGCGCTAAACTCCCGGCAATGAGTGACTCACAAGACATCGATCTGGACTTGATGGCTCACTGGGAGACGCTCGGGGTGTCCTCGAGTGCGCTCGCGGTGGACACGAGCGGCACCCTCGTCCGGGACGTCGGGTTGGTCGACACACTGATGGTTGATGCGGCGCTCGACGCGACCCAGATGGCGCCGAAAGGTGACCAAGACTTCAAGACGAGCATGGGCTCCTCGATCTCCATCGGGGAGACGATCGGGCAGGGGGGCATGGGCCTCATCCGCGTCGCAACGCAGCACGCGTTACGGCGTGAAATCGTGGTCAAGAGCATCCGCGCGGATGTGGACCAGGGGAAAGCCCGGGCACACATCCTCGGGGAGGCTTGGATCACAGGGATGTTGGAGCACCCCAACATTATCCCAATCCATGACATCTCGTTGCGTGATGACGATGAGCCGATGATCGTCATGAAGCGCATTGAGGGGCAGGTCTGGACCGAGTCCATCGACGAAGGCGGATGCTCAGGGGCGAGGTTGGAGCACAACGTCGACATCCTGCGGCAGGTCGCTAACGCCGTGCACTATGCGCATTCCAAGGGCTTGATTCATCGAGATCTCAAGCCTGACAACGTCATGGTGGGCCCGTTCGGCGAGGTGTACGTGCTCGACTGGGGTATCGCCCTCGCCTTCGATGAGGCGCTCGAGGGGCTCCCCCAGGTGCGCCACGTGAAGCACTTGGCTGGGAGCCCACGCTACATGGCGCCAGAGATGGCGGCGATAGACACAGATAAGCTGGGGCCGCGGACCGATGTATACCTCTTGGGGGCCATCCTCCATGAGCTGCTGACGGGTTCGCCGCCGCATGATGGTGAGCGCCTTATCGACGTGATGCAGGCCGCGTTCGCCTCGAAGACGCCGCGGCTCGACACAGTGACAGCAGACGGCCTCGCCGAGGTGTGCCGAAAGGCCATGGCTCGGGAACCTGAGGCGCGTTACCAGACCGCCGAGGCCTTCCGTGAAGCGCTCGAAGAGTGCCTCCATCAACGGAGTTCGCGCTCGTTGTCCGAGCAGGCCGGTGAGAGCCTGCTCGAGCTTGAGGCGTGGCTCGCGGCTCCGAAGCTCGAGGCCGAGGACTCCGGGCGTCAGCGCGCTTATGAGCTCCTCAGCGTCTGTCGCTTTGGGTTCAACCAGGCGCTCTCCGACTGGCCCGGCAACACGACAGCGCGTGACGGTCTTCAGCGCGCTTTGACACAGATGGTGCACTACGAGCTGGAGTTTGGTTCCTCACGGGCGGCCTCCGCGTTGGTGGCGGCGCTGCCCATCCCAGACAGCGACCTCGCTGCACTCGCTGATCGCGGCGCCGCCAAAACTCGGATGGCCGTCGAGAGGCTCAAGCAGCTCGAAGTGGAGGTGGACACGACGAGCGGGTCAAGGGTCCGAGGCCTGGCGCTCTTGGTGCAAGCGGTGAGCTGGGCGGGCTTGGGGCTCTTCCTGGGCTACGTCGACAGACACATCGCGCCGGTCGAGCATGAGGCGATGTTGGCCCTCTGGGGCATCAATGTGCTGATGCTCGTGCCGCTCTACCTCGACCTGTCTCGCTTCGTTGTGCCGACGCGCTCGAACCGCATGTTGATCCACAGCGCGACCTACGCGACTGCGTTCTACCTCTTGCTGTGGCTCTACAGTTGGTCCGTGGGCTGGGGGGTCGTCCAGACCCTGACTGTCAACATGTTCCTGGGCTCCTTCTGTTGGGGGCTTCTCGCCTTGATATTCGATCGCTGGTTGTTGATTACGGCGGTCGCGTTGTTGGTCGCCGGAGTCCTCTTTCCAGTGTGGCCGGAGTTCAAGTTTGAGATCTTGGGCGCGGTGGTTGTGGTCGGGATGGGCGGGACCGGGGCGGCTTGGCGGAAGCGGCCCGAGCGCGACCAAAGTGCCGACGAACGTTGAGCGTTCGTCGACCGGTAAAGAGCATGTTAACCTCCCGGTCGTCTCGTGAGAGGAGCGTCAACCATGGGTGAATTGAGCAAGTGCAGAATCGTCGATCAGTTCGGGTACCCGATGCCTCGCGATTTGATGGCGGATCGTCTGGATAAGACCCATTGGTCTTCAGACTTCTCCTGGGCTGAGATTCAGAGCCTCACGGAGCACCTCGCTGCGGTGAAGGTGCCCATGGGTCAGTACGTCATCCAGGAGAACCAAGATGAGCGCTACATGGCGATCTTCTTAGGTGGACGCGCCGTCGTCACGAAGCGCTCGGCGGATCGACAGCATAAGGAGCTGACCGATCTCAAGGTGGGCTACGCAGTCGGTGAGCTCGCGCTTCTTGATGGCCAGCCGCGCTCAGCGAGCGTCGTGGCGAAGAGCGACTGCCGCTTGCTCGTGATGACCCTCGCCCACCTGCAGTTCATGGAGATCGAGAAGCCTGAGCTGTGCTGTAAGTTTCTGAAGAAGCTCGCATGCACGCTCGCCCAGCGCTTACGGACGACCTCAGCGACCTTGGTCGATATCATGGTGGAGCAGGTTTAGTCGGCTAGAGGCGCGCGATCACGCCGCGACTCAGGGTCACAAACCGAGCGCTCAGCACGATAGCGATGCCGAGGAGGCCTGCGGTTAAGCCGTACCACAGGCCTGTCACGCCCATGTCTGTGTGGAACCCTAGGTAGTAGGCGACCGGGAAGCCGAGTCCCCATTGCCCGAGCGTGGTCAAGACGAAGGGGATGCGGACGTCTCCAGCTCCACGCAGTGCACCTGCCATCGCGACCTGAATGGCGTCGAAGAGGGCAAACGCCGCTGCGATAGAGAGCAGGCCAGTCGCGCAGGCGATGACCTCGACCTCGTCGGTGAAGAGGGCGACGAGGGTGTCGGGGATCGCGAGGAAGGCGATCGCGGTGAAGCTCATCCAGCCAGTGGTCGTGATCACCCCCGCGATCCCGATGCGCCTCACCGCTTGGTGATGACCGGCCCCGACGGCTTGACCGACACGCACCGCGGTGGCGCTTGAGATCCCCAGGGCGACCATGAAGGAGCCCGCGGCGAGGGTCAGCGCGATTTGGTGACCACCCACGGCGATCGCGCTGATGCGCCCTGCGAGGAGCCCGACGAGCGAGAATAGCCAAGTCTCCGCGCAGACCTGGAGCCCAATAGGGACGGCGATGGTCACCAGCGGGTTCCAAAGAGGGGTCTCAGGGGGAGCCTCGACGTCGGGCTTGGGCGCAAACCGGCGCGCTCGGTACCAGACCGTGCCCGCGAGGGTGAAGGCGGAGAAGGCGGTCGTGATACCGGCCCCCATGACCCCGAGCGCGGGGAGGCCGATGCCCGGCAACCCGACCGCGACCAGGCCGTCGTCTCCGAAGATGAGGATCAGATCGAGGATCAAATTCACGACGTTGGCGAGGCCCGCCGCGATCAACACGGAGCGGGTGTCCTCATAGGCTTGGAGCAGACTTCGCCCGGCCATGAAGACGAGGTACATCGCCACGCCCGGGGCCCGATAGAGCGCGTACTCAGCGGTCATTTCATGGAGTGAGGGGTCGACGCCGAACCAATGCAGGTTGGCGCAGAGGACGACCCCGAGCACGGCGAGCGGGATGCCGACGAGTCCGCCGACGAGTCGGCCAAAGGTCCACCAGCGCCATGCCTTGCTGTGCTCTCCGGCGCCAACGGCTTGGGAGATGAGGGGATCGAGGGCAAAGCACAGCCCAGCCCCGAGCATGGCCGAGGCGAAGAGGATGTTGTTGCCGATAGACACGGCGCCTAGCGCTTCTGGAGAGACGCGCCCCACGCACGCGGTGTCCACCATCCCCATCACGAAGGTCGCGAGCTGCGCGATGCCCAAGGGCAGGCCAAGCTTGAGCAGCGCGCGGACCTCGCCCGTCAGGCTCGAGGGTCGATGTGGTTCACGCGATTGCGTCAAAGGCCCAACAGCTTCACGAGCCGCGCCCGAACTTTGATGTGATGTTCAGCGAAAGAGCGCTCGGTCTCGGGGGTCCCGATGCGGACCATGCCGCTGATAAGGCGGGCCTCTTTGAGCACGAGCTCGCAGATGCTGATCAGCTCATCCAGCTTCGCGATGTCTTCGGGGGGGAGCTCGACGCTCTTGACGCGGCCCAGATCGTCCATGAGCGCGTTGGTCACGTCAGCGCTGCTCTGTAGCGCTTGGCGCACTTGGTCCGCTTGAAAGACCTTACCTTTATAGCCGTCGGCGGTCGCGCTGATGAAGAGGTGCGTGTGGTAGAGCGCCGACGCGGCGGCGGTCCCCAGCCCATGTCGCAGGGTCTCCAGGCGCTTGTCTTGCTGTGGAGGCGCGGCCGTCGTGACGGCGGTGGCGACGAGGAGGCCACACAGCGCGATGAGGGTGGCGAGGAGGGGGAAGCGCGGCATGGTCTCTCCTTAGGCTCGATAGGGACAGATGCGTGGTCGCATTGTCGCGACAAACACGATGGGATCAAGGGCAGGGATCATCTCCTTGGCTGGCCGACCATGCTAAGCTCTCGCCATGGTCCCGATTCGCCCTACGCTTGTCCTCTGTCTGTGTGGGCTTTTTGCGTGCAATTCGGCGGTCACACGAGACGCTGGGCAAGAGGTCGAGGCGGGCATCTCGATGGACATGGGGCGGCTCACCCTGGAGCCCCAGGTGGTCGACTTCGGTGATCGATGTGGAGGCGTCAGCACAGAGGCCTCGGTGACGCTCCGCAACACTGGGACAGCGGATGTGTATGTCGCGGAGGTCTCTTGGAGCGAGGATGCGTCTCCGGACTTCGAGGTCTTGGACGCCGACTCATTGATGGGCTGGTTGTCCCCTGGGGCGTCGCGCACCATGACGCTGCGGTATACGCCAGCAGGGGATGACTCAGACAGTGGAGAGCTTGAGGTCCGCGTCGTCCAAGGCTTCGTGGGTGAGCGCGTGAGTGTGCTGGGGCGAGAGGGCGGACCGAGCCTTCAGACCTCACCGTTGAGCCTTGATCTTGGAGCCGTCGCGGTGGGGACCAACCAGTCGGCTCAACTGACTGTGCGGAGCGCTGGGACGACGCCCCTCACCCTCTATTCGGCGGAGCTCGAGACTGAGGTCGAGGGCCTGATCCTAGACGCCACGGCGCTATCTCAGGGGCCAAAGACCTTGGCCTCTGGAGACACTCTGAGGCTGACCGCTACGTTGTCGCCAGTGTCGTATCAGCCCGAGCCTGAGGCGCCGATAGGCACGCTTCGGCTCGGCAGCTCAGATTGCGCAGAGGCGGAGGTCACTGTCTCCGTTTACGGCTGGCCGGGGGGGATCGACCGACCGTGTATTGGGGTGGTGGAGGAGAGCTTCGAGGGCCGCGACGCTGTGGCGACCGATGTCCTCTTCATCGTCGACAATTCAGACTCGATGTTGGGGGAGCAGGACGCCCTCGTGGCGGGGTTCGCGTCTTTCATAGGGCTCGCCGATGAGCTTGAGCTCGATTACCGCATTGGCGTCATCACGACCGACCTTGAGGCTGGAGGTGAGCTGGTGGGGGAGGTCATCCAACCGAGCTCGGTCTCGGCCTTCGCGGATAACGCCAAGGTCGGCGTCGGTGGACCGGCTGAGGAGCAGGGCTTGGCGGCCGCCGCGAGCTCTTTGATCCACTCCGAAGGCTTCTCGAGCCACCTCCGCCCCGGTGCGTTTCTCGTCTTGGTCTTTGTCAGCGATGAGGACGACCAATCGGCCGATTCGCCCACGAGCTACCTGGACGCTTACCGGGCCGCTGTGCAGTCCGACGCCGAGCGCCTCAAGGTTCACGCCATCGTTGGGCCCCCAGGGGGCTGCGACAGCGCCGTCGATGGTCTGCGTTACCGGGAACTCGTGGACGAAGCCGGGGGGATCGCTTCAGACATCTGTGACGCAGATTTTGGTACGGCCCTCGCGACGATCGGGATGCAGAGCTTTGGGCATAAGACCAACTTCGCTTTGGGCCACGCGGCGAACCCGGAGACCGTGGAGGTCACCGTGGATGAGGTGTCGTGTCTATGGGGGTGGGACCTCAGCCCTGATGGGCGGGTGCTCCATTTTGAACCCGACGGCACTTGCCTACCCGAGGTGGGGCAACTGGTCCGCGTGCGCTACGAGCCGATCTGCGCTGCCCCTTGAGGGGCGCTACTCGCAGTCCTGGCATTCACCCGAACAGTCACAGGCGTCCGGGGCGCCACACCCGCAGTCAGCGGCCTCTTCGGGGCTAAACCGCCACCCGACCCCGAGGCTCACTCGCCAGTCTGTCCGCCGCTCGCCCGCGAAGGGGACCTCAAAGTCGGCGGTCACCATCCAGTCATCGACGAGCGTCACCGTCCCCTCGAGCAGGGCGGAGGTGGGACCAGACGCTTGAGGTGCTGACAGTCCTTGCAGTGTCGAGAGCCCTGCGCCGACTGTGAATTGGTCGTCGGTGTAGCGGCCCGTGACCCGTACACCAAGCTCGTGGAGTGGGTGGATCGCGAGCATAGAATGCCAGCTCCCTGGAGCGTGTCCATGCGCGCCGAGGGCAGAGGCGACATAGAGCTCACCGTGGACTTGGACAGCGTCTGTCGCTCGAATAATCCCCCGAACCTTGGGGATGAGCGCGAGATGGCCGCCGCCGAGACCACCATCCACGTCTCCCGTCGGCAGCTCCACCTGCATGCCGACCTCAAGGATGAAGCGCTGCGATGTCGCGCTAAAGGGCCTGAACATCACTCCAAGCTCCATATCCGTCAGCCCGGCGACCTCCTGTTTGCCTGACTCACGCACCCAAGCGAAGGGCACGTTGGCCGTGAGGATGAGCCATGAGAGCGGCGCGTAGGCCGCCTCAAGGCTCATCCTGGTCCATGTCCCGCGCCGCGACAGGATGTCGAATTCTGCGTGCTCGAAGGTCAGCTGGGCGGCGACCATCGCGTTGCTGTCAGGGCCCTGGCGCACGTGGCCAGGGTGATGTGCGCCCGCATGAGGTGTGGTCGAAAGGGCGCAGCAGAGGGCCAAGAGGCATGTCAGTCGGGGTGTCATCATGAGTGTCGCACTGTGCACGTCGCTCTGGCGCGACCTACATCCTCCCTTCCATGTCTGTATGGTCATGCTCCCCTTCTTCTATCATGGCTGACAGCATGCAGTGGGTGAGCCCGGAGTCCATGGTCGCACACTCCTGCGCTTCGGGGCAGTCTTCAGGCTCGCCGTAGTGCGCACCGTCGCAGTACTGAATCTGAGCGCCAAAGCAGATGGCTTCATCGGTCGAGGTGCAGTGATCGCCGTGCCCATCACCGCAAGCCATGGCGACAAGCGCCAAGGCACATCCTGAACTCAACATGAGAAAACGCAGGGGCATGGTCAACTCCAAGGGCAGGTGGTTGCTTGTCTCGGTGAACGCCGTATAGCAAACCCAGCGCGCTACTCTCTGGAAAAAAAACGAGGCCTTTAGCCTAATCGCTCGGGCTGCAGTCTTGGCCGCGCAGGGCGCCCACGACGTTCCGGGTGATGACGCCTTCACGACCGTCGCTTTGCAGGGCCTCGACGTCCTCCATCGTGAGCTCAAGCTCAAGCTGGATCTTAGCGGGCACCCCCAGACTCTGTAGCAGCAACTGGGCAGCGAGTTGGATGGCTGGGCTCACGTTGGCTTCCGTGGTCAGATCCACGGCATAGGCCCAGCTGCTCTCGAATGAGAGTGGTCGTGGGGCAGGTTCGCAGACGCTGTAGTCAGCCTCGGCGGTGAGCACCGAGAGGGTCGATGTACACAGCGGCTTGTCGCCTAGCCATACCTCGATTGAGACGCCTCTGTAGAGGCGTTGCTCGATCAGGCTGACCGAGTCGAAGCTCCAGTCGTTGCCCTCTTCATCATCGCCGAGGTCGCTCATGGCGAGCTTGAGGGTGAGGTCGCTGAGGCTCATGTCCAAGGTCGCCAGGTGGGCCTCAAAGGCCGCGAGCCCGGTCGCCTCCGCCACCTGGGTGGCCCCGAGTACGCCGGGGTCGATCCCCGCGTAGTCGGCCGACGCAAGGTAATACGGGGTCTGCACACCGCCACACACCTCGAGGGTGTGACCGGAGTTCTCCGGCTCACTCCCGGTCCCATCACTGTTCCACAGCGCGACCCCGGACATGCCATCTTGCGCACCGGCGAATAGCAGTGATGCGGCAGGGATGGGTGTGCTCTCACAGGCCCCGGTGTCTGGGTCGCAGCTGTCGGCTGTGCAAGGGTCGCCGTCGTCACACGCGACCGGGATGTAGGAGCAGCTCCCCCCTAAGTCAGCGTTGCAGGTGTCGACGGTGCAGGGGTCTTCATCGTCGCATTGGACGGGCACATAGCTGCACGCGCCGTCGTCTTCACTGCAGCTGCCCTCCGTGCAGGGGTCGCCATCGTCGCAGGGCACTGGGACAAACACGCAGCCGACGCTCGGGACACAGGTGTCCTCGGTGCACTGGAGGATGTCCACGCATGAGATCGGCGCGTTGACGCACTCACCCGTCTCGAGATCACAGCTGTCTGAGGTGCAGGCGTCGAAGTCGTTGCACACCACTGGGGGGTGGTCACACCAGCCGGTCTCTGGGTCGCAGACGGTCTCTGTGCAGAGGCTGTCATCGTCACAGAACTTTGCCTCGTGGGTGCACTCGCCTGTCTCCGGATCGCAGAGATCGATCGTGCACGCGTCGTCGTCGTCACAGAGGATGGTCTCGTAGGTGCACTCCCCGGTGAAGGGATCGCAGGAGTCGATCGTGCACGTACTTCCATCATCACATTTGCCTCCTTGAAAGAGGCACTCGCCGTTGAAGGGGTCGCAGACATCGATCGTGCATGCGTCGAGGTCATCGCAGACGAGGTCCGTGGCTTGGCACAGGCCTGAATTCGGCAGACAGACGTCAACGGTGCAGGGGTCACCGTCTTCGCAGTCTTTCGGCGTGGAGACGCAGACGCCGGTGCCGGACTCACAGTGTTCGTCTGTGGTGCAGGGGATGTCGTCTTCACAGTCTTTGGGAGCCGTGAGGCAGGCCCCTGTCGCGGGGTCGCACACATCGTCTGTGCACGGGTCGTCGTCGCAGGCGACGAGCCCGAAGACACACTCGCCCGTCGACTGGTTACAGCTGTCGACCGTGCAGCTGTTGTCGTCATCACAGGCCATGGGTTCGCTGGTGCAGCCCACCCCGGGTTGGCAGACATTCACGAAGCAGAAGCTCGCGTCAGGGCAGCTGTCACCGACGCTTGGGTCGGTCGGTTCACAGTCCTCGATGTCGGGAATGCCGTCGCTGTCCCGATCAAGCAGGCATGTGTCCGGCTCACCATTACCGTCTCTATCAACGTCCGCGCTTCGATCGTAGGTGGGGTCGTCTTGGTCTGAGATGTTGTCGCAGTCCGCGTCGGCTTTATCGCTCTCTAGGGCGTCAATGACGCCATCGCCGTCGGTGTCGGTCGGGTTGTCGACCAACGCGACCTCAAAGCTGTCGATGAGGGTGTCACCATCGCTGTCCAAGTTGAGCGGATCGGTCCCTAGCTCGGCCTCCACGCCGTTGGAGAGCCCGTCGCCATCATCGTCGGCCGAGGCGTCGAGGCAGACTGCATCGATGCAGAGCCCAGGGGCGCAGGTCTCGCTGTCACCGCAAGTGAGCGCGTCGGATTCGCCCTGCGGTGCATCGGTGTCGTCGGCTCCGCCACAGCCGGCACACAGAATGGCTAGGGCGATCACGCCAACTCGGGTCAATGACGCCCCCGGGGAGAGATGAAAACGGGCTGACTTTCGCATCGACGGCATCCTAGCAGTCGGCGCCCTTCGCCACCAGAAGCACTGATGCGGAACGGCACAGTGCGCGTCATCTGAGGGGGATCATGGTCCAAAAAGCAACGCCCTCGATCCATCGCCGGAGACGGATGAGGGCGTTAGGGGTCCGGAGTTCCAAGGGGGGCAGAAGTCCGAATCGCAAGGGGAGACGAGTCACTCGCGTCGCGGAGCGCCACCCACAAGGAGCAGCTTACCTGACCGACCGAGGCACATCATCGAGCTTCGCGAGTTGTCACGGCCCGTCAATGCCAGGCCAGCTAGGGGAGAGCGACTCACGGGCCCAGGCAATCGATGCCTCGTCCCACACTGCGATCATGCGGTTAAGCGCGCCTGGATGCACCTTACGATTGGTGTAAGGCGGGGCCGTCAGCCTGTCCCGCGGCCCGGGGTCCACTTGATGTGCATCTCGGGGGACAGGAAATAGCCGCTATCGTCGCTGAGGAGCACATCCTCAAGCCCAGAGCTCCTCAGGCGTCGAATCGTGACGTAGACCCTGTTCCGCGCGGAGTCTGGCGTGGCGCGCTCGCCCGGCCAGCCAGCCTCAAAGATGGCCTCGGTCGACATCCCTCGCCCGGGGCTCTGCTCTCTCGCTCGCGCGAGGCCGAGCAAGATGCGCCGCATGGGCTTGCGGTGACCGAGCTCTGCGATGGGGCCAACGCCGACTTGGAACCAACGCCCTTCGCGCTCGACGTGGATGACCTGGTCCTGCGCAGTGTCCGCCGCGTCGTCACCTTGACGTTGGCTCAGGTGAGCCACGATGCGTTGATGCACATTGTGGCCTGTCGCCTCGTGGGTCGTGTGGTCGAGGCGAGCCAAGACGTGCGCCGCGACGCTCTTGCCGTCGCCGTCGGGGCGGCCCAGAGCAGTGTTCAGTAGCGCGCGGGCATCCTCCTGCTCACCCCGCGCGGCGACGACCCACGCTTGATAGGCCCGATAGAGCGCGAGGTGCCTCGAGGCTTGGAGCGCTTCCAACGTTCGTGTCGCATCAGACAGGCGCCGCTCCGCCATACCGAGTCGACCTCTTAGGCTCTCAAGAAGCCCCATCATGCCGAGGGCGATCGCTGCCCCCTCTCGCGACGTGCGTCGGTGGGCGTAGGCGGCGCCCTCAATATGCTCGGAGGCCGCCCGCTCGTCTTTGCTCTCAAGTGCCCAGAGCGCCAGCGCCGCATGGCATCGCCCCGCGAGCTCAAGGTCCTCCAAGTTGACGGCACGATCGAGGGCCGCGTCGAGCTGGCCCTTCGCGACGATGCCCTCACCTTCGCGGCTCAGCGCCAGTCGACCAAGCTCTAACCGTGTCGCTGCTTCGGAGCCTTTGTCTCCCATGCGCTGGAAGTGTTCGAGGGCGAATTCAAGCTGTGTTTGGGCCTCGTCGGAGGCGCCTTGGGCGCAGACCACTTGGCCCAGGCGGATGGCGGCGCGCGCCGCGCCGTGGAGATCTCCCTCATCCTCAAAGAGCACCGCGGCGTCCGTCGCGTGACGTCTGGCAGCGTCGAGGTCTCCTGCGCTCAGCGCACGCTCGACAAAGGCGAGACAGAGCTCACCGTGAACGAGGCGCGCTTCGTCCACGAGCTTCAAGGCATCTTCAAGGTCAGCATCACGCTGCCCTCCGACGCCTTGGCGGTGGGCGAGCATTCCCCGCTCGAGCAGCAGCTCCGCTTGTAATGCACGGGAGAGCCCGTCACATCGCAGCCCCTCATCCAGGAGACGACTGGCGTCATGGGCGCGCCCCCGACGCCAGGCAGCGCGCGCGATGGCGAGAGCGAGCCGGCCTTGAAGCTCACCGGTTCCGTCAGCATCCAAGTCAGCATCTTGCGCGAGCTCAAGGAAGGGGGCGATGGGCCTCCAGAGCCCGACGAGGGGGGCGACGGCGGTGAGCAACGTCGCCGCTTCGCGCGGGCGAGTGTCAAGGCAGAGGCTCGCGGCGGCCATCAGGTTGTCCCAGGAGCGATCGATCATGTCTCGCTTGGGGGCGCTCTTGTCGGCGGGGGTATGGAGCTGCCCAGCCATCGCGGCGTACCAGGTCACGAAGCGCCCCTCGACTTCGCTGCGCTCGCCGGAGTCATCTAAGGCGCTGGCAGCGAACTGGCGGATCGCGTCCAGCATCCAAAAGACCAAGGCGCCGCCCTTCGCCTCTGTGCTGATGAGTGAGTGATTCTCCAGGATCGCCAAGGCGCTCGGGACACTGGGCCCGTCCTCTGGGAGCTGGACGATCGCCTCTGCCGCAGTGGCATCAAAGGGGCCAGCGAAGACGGCGCATCGTTGCAGCGTGAGGCGCGCGCTCTGGTCCAGCTGCTTCCAGGTGCTGTCGAAGGCTTTCCTCATCGGGCCGCGAGGATCGCTGCCAGCTCCGACGCCAATCCTTGGCTCGGCGAGCCGTCGCTCCAAGGCGTCGAGGCTCAGGACCTGCATGCGGTCGGCGGCCAGCCCGATCGCCTCGGGCATGCGATCGAGGCGGTCGATGACCTGGTTGAGCACCGGGGCTTTACCCCCCGGGACCGCGAAGCCGGGGCGGGCGCGTCGCGCTCGGGACTCAAAGAGCGCGACGGCGTCGCGCTCGCTCATCGCGGACAGCTCGACGTGGACCGCGTCTCGTATCGGGATGCGCCGGCGGGTGGTGATGAGGAAGCGCGCCTCTGGTGCGGCCTCCCGCCATGGCGTCAGTCGCTCAGCGAGGTCCTCGATGGCTCTGTCTGCGCCGTCGAGGACCAATAACGTGCTCGCCCGCGCCGCCAAGGTCATCATGATCGCGTCGTTGGTGGGCTCACAGTGGAGCCCGGATGCCAGCGGTCCCAGGAGCGCCTCGCTGCCGTCTTGCCCTTGTAAGTCGCAAATAAAGACCGGCCCTTTGCTCCAGATCTCGGCCACAAAGTCCGCCACCGATGATTTGCCCACACCTGCTGGTCCGGTGAGCAGCACCACAGGGGCGCTCCCGGTCAGGTGATCGATGAGCGTGCGGACTTCGTCTTCACGCCCGATGAGGGTCTCGTCTGGCACTGTCCTCCCCGTGTCCTTGTCCTATCATACCCCTCCGTGGACCTCCTCGCATCCCCAGGTGGGCAAGCACCCTCGCCTTGACGTACAATAGGGCCATGACGACGGGCGCCGAGTGGTCGGACGATACGATCGTCGACCGATGGTCGCGGCTTGGGATCGAGCCGCACACGTTCGAGCTGGACGCGAACGGGACGATACAGTCGCGTCTCTTCGGCTCGGACCGCGCTGGGGACACGATCATCGAAGCTCTCGCGCCTTTTGAGCGGGCGCAGCTCGCACTTAAGGGGGAGATCAAGCTCGGCCGTGAGATCGGGCGAGGGGGCTTGGCGGTGGTCCGATCTGCGACCCAGCGCTCTCTGGGGCGCGACGTCGCAGTGAAGCAGGCGATGGCCGATGACCCGGGCGCTGCATACCGCCTGGTCCGCGAAGCTCGAATCTTAGCCGCACTCGATCACCCCAACATCGTCCCCGTGCACATGCTTGGCGTGGACGACGGGGACAAGCCTCTCATGGTGATGAAGCGCGTGGATGGGACGCGTTGGCGGGAGTATGTTGACGCGGATGGGGGGCTGCGTTCGCCGGAGGAGGGGGATGTCCTTGAGTGGCACTTGCGGGTGCTGATGGCGGTCTGTCAGGTCGCCCAGTATGCCCACGCCTACGGGATCATTCACCGTGACTTGAAGCTTGAGAACATCATGATCGGCTCCCTGGGCGAGGTCTACGTCGTCGACTGGGACCTGGCGCTGGCCGTTGACCCCACGCTGCCCGTAGATATCCCCCTCGCGGAGCATGAGGTCGAGGTCTTGGGCACGCCTGAGTACATGGCCCCGGAGATGGCGCTGGTCAATGCACACGAGTTGGGCCCTCGCACGGATGTTTACCTGCTCGGGGCGTGTCTCCATACCCTGTTGACCGGGGGGGCGCGTCACGAAGGGGACACAGTCATCGCGCGCATCTACGCCGCGGCGCGATCCGAGGCGTTTGAGTACGCTGAGGGGATCCCCGCCGAGCTGGCTGCGATCGCCAACCGGGCGACGAGCGCTGATCCCAGGGATCGCTACAGCTCGGCCGATGGGTTCAGAAATGCCCTCGTCGAATTCCTGGCGCACCGTGCATCGCTGCGCCTCAGCGCCGCAGCCCACAGCCGCCTCGCGGCGCTTGAAGGACTGCTTGGGACCGTCGATCCCAGTGACGCCTACCACTTGCAGCTCTTGGTGGGTGAGTGTCGCTTTGGGTTTCGCCAAGCCTTGGATGAGTGGCCGGACAACCCTGACGCCGCCGCAGGCCTCAGGCGGGTCGAGCTCGGCGCCCTTGAGCACGCCTTGGCCACCGAGAACGTGACCCGCGCAGAGGTGCTCCTGCAGGAGATCTCAGACCCTCCTCATGGCGCTGTCGAGCGATTGGCGCAGCTTGAAGATCGCCTTGTGGCTCATCCCGCCGCCGTGGTCACGCGGCCAGTCGGCACCAATGACCTCAACGTCCGGGTGGGTGTCATGCTGAGCTTGGGCGCCCTGTGGGTCCTGGGCTTGGGGACCGTCGGTTGGATGGGGGGAGGGGTGACCGCTGGCACCGCGTTGCCGATCCTCGGCGTTATCATCGCTGCCCAGGCCCTCCTCGTCGCGGTCATCGCGGTACGCTTCAATGGCACGCTCGAGCGCTCTCATCGCGGGGCAGGCTTCCTGAGGTTTCTGTCGCTGGGCTCCTGGATGCCTGTGCTTCTTTGGCCTGCGGTCGCGATGCTCACCGGGGTGCTTTTGGATGCCCTCCTGGTGATCCAGGCTGCCCTCTTTTTGGTGTTCTTGCTCGCTTCACTGCTCTTCGATCGCGCCCTGTGGTTGGGGGCTGTATGCTTGCTCTGCTGCGCGCTCATCACAGTGATCTGGCCGGAGCACGGGGTCGAGCTCGCGACGGTGGCGATGGGCGCTGCGTATGGCCTTACAGCGTGGCGGTGGTGGCGTCGCGACGCCTGAGCAGGAGCCACGCCAGGAGGCTCAGGAGCGCGAGGCCTCCGGAAGGTGAACCACCGTGGCATCCGCCCTCGTCGTCGGTCATCGCGTCGTCGGTCACCGCATCGC
Organism: Myxococcota bacterium; assembly: GCA_049602155.1. GTDB lineage: Bacteria > Myxococcota_A > UBA9042 > PHBI01 > JBMYRH01 > JBMYRH01. The sequence goes on from JBMYRH010000002.1 coordinate 336,622, forward strand.
TGGTGGCGTCTTCGCTTGACTCAAGGGCGTCGATGCTTGGCGCTTGGCCGTCTTCGGCGTCGACGTCATCCGATGGAGGCGCTTCTGCGCAGCGGGGGTCGTCGGCATCCTCACACGGGGTTTGAAATACGTGCTCAAAGCCGCTCGTCGTGGTCGTCCCGTCGATCAACGCGCTTGATGGGGGGAGCTGGGCAGTCATCCATGTGCCGCTCGGTAAGTCTTGGTCGGGCCGTAAGCTGTGGAGACGCGTCCAGCTCGCGCCCCAACGCGTGCCATCGCGGGTGAAGGGGACCGCGGCGCCGGTGTCATCGAGCCAAGTGTGCGCGGGGCCATCACGTTCAACGCCCACGCCGTAGACAAAGGTGACCCAGCTGTCTGGGGAGTCGGCGCCGATCCCCAGGAGACGCAGGTTCGGGGCAGGGTAGGTGCCGACCACCGCGTTGTGGGGGTCAAAGGTCCCGTGGAGGCGCGCCCAGATGGCTTGGATATAGCCCATGGTGGGGCCGATCTCCGAGCGTAAGCTGCCCGGGATCGTCTCGTCCATGTAGTGGTCATAGGTCCACGGTAGCGTCTCGAGGGAGCTCTCACCGATGGCGCGCGCCAGCTCAGGGCCGAATTCGTCGTTGACGTAGACCCCGATCATCTTGTCCACAGCCGCCTCGATCACGGTCTCGGTGACCTCGACGTCTAGGCTGCTGTAGAGCGTCAACAGCGTCGCCATGGGCATGTACGGTTGAGGGTAAAAGCGCAGGTGATCATCGATGATGAGGAACCCGTCGGACGCCGGATCAGCGCCATCTTGGTCTCCTCCGTCGTGCGCGTGCACCTGGTGGAGGAAGAGGGAGTCGAAGAGCTCATCCTGCATGCCATGAGATGCGCACCCCATAAAGAAGGCTGCGCGCCTACGGCTCTCTATTGATGTCCAGGGGGGCGGGTCGTTCTCCCGAATCCAAGTCACGACGTCCTGGATGAATGGCTCCCAGTGGGTGTGCTCTGAGTAGGTGCGCGCGATCTCCCCCATTTCACCGCTAAGGGGCCAATATCCGCTGTCGGTGAAGGCCGCTCCAAAGAGCGCCGCGTTCATGACCTCAGGGTCTTGGAAGAAGTCGCGGAGCTCGCCGTCAGGGAGCGCTTCGATCGCCCATCCTGTGACGTGGATATGGGCATGGATGCCGTGGGCCGACGCACCTGGAGCCCAGAGCAACAAGAGCGCGATTAGGCTAAGTAGCGTGGTCTTCATAGGCGCGCAGTCTATCGGGCGAGCGGTTGCACGTCACGCAGCGAATCCACGGCGCGTGGCGGTTCGAGGCGTGGGCCTCAGGTGTGCAACGGGTGAGCGCGCTCCAAGAGCAGGGACACGGGGGCATCGCTGGGTAAGGTCCCGAGTGTGCCGTGGCGCTCGACCAGTCGACTTTGGACGAATGCCTCGGCGATGGCGCCGCCGTCCTCTTGGAGCAAAATGGACGCCTGCAGCCCGAGCGCCAGCCGCTCGACGAGGCGGCGGGCCCTCGCCTCGAGGGTCGTGGGATCTTGGAGCTCCACCTCTAGCTCTTGGAGGAACGCATCGTAGCGCGCGTCCTGACCCGTGGCGGCCATCAGCTCGGCCCGGAGCGCGAGCATAGCCTGCGGTTCTCGGCCCATGGCGCGCAGGACGTCGAGGCAGATGACGTTGCCTGAGCCCTCCCAGATTGAGTTCAGGGGGGCCTGGCGGTAGAGGCGCGCCATAACGTGCTCTTCGACATAGCCATTGCCGCCGAGGCACTCCATCGCCTCGTAGGCCACCTGAGGGGCGCGCTTGCAGATGTAGTACTTGCCGACGGCCGTCCCGATCCGCGCGAAGGCGGCAGCATTCGCGTCCTCAGCGCCCTCTTGGAAGGCGCGCACGAGGCGGAACGACATCGCCGTCGCGGCCTCGACCTCCAGGGCGATATCGGCCAGGACATTTTGCATCAAGGGCTGCTCGAGCAGCCGCTTCCCAAAGGTCCGTCGGTGGTCGGCGTGGTGGATGGCTTGAGACAGGGTCTGGCGCATCAGGCCACTGCTGGCGACCACGCAGTCGATTCGCGTGTGCTGGACCATCTCGATGATGGTGCGGACGCCCCGCCCTGGTTCACCGATGCGCGTGGCCCAAGCGCCGTCATACTCGATCTCACTCGAGGCGTTGGCGCGGTCCCCGAGCTTGTCCTTCAGCCGCTGCAGGTTCATCGCGTTGGGGACCCCGTCGGGGGTCCATCGGGGGACGAGGAAGCAGGAGAGCTGGTCTTCGGACTCATAGGCCAATGTCAGGAAGATGTCGCACATCGGGGCTGAGCAGAACCACTTGTGGCCTGTGAGTCGGAACGAGCCGTCCCCTTGGGGCACTGCGCGCGTCGTGTTTGCGCGCACATCGCTGCCGCCTTGCTTCTCGGTCATGGCCATGCCGACCGTCACGGCGGTCTTTTGGTCTGCGGGGAGGTTGCGTGGGTCGTAGGTGGTTGAGGTGATCCTTGGGATCCACTCATCAGCGAGATCGGGCTGGTGCCTCAATGCTGGCACGGACGCGAAGGTCATCGTGATCGGGCAGCCATGCCCCGCCTCAACCTGGGTCATCAGGTAGCTCTTCGCTGCGCGTACCGCCATGGCGCCCGCCCGAGCGTCAGTCCAGGGCTGCGCGTGAAGGCCAGCCTCCATGCTGGTCGCCATCAGCGCATGGTAGCTGGGGTGGAACTCGACCGCGTTTATCCGATGACCGAGCCGGTCGAAGGTCTGCAGTGTCGGCCGATGGGTGTTGGCGAGCCTCGCGTGCTCAAACATCTCGGCGCTACCGACCCGTGTGCCGAAGTCATGCAGCGTGTCGAGGCCCCATTCGCCCCCGGAGCGAATCACGGCCTCTTTGAGGGGGGCATCTCCGGCGAAGAGATCGACATCGGAGAGCGGGGGGACCTGGTTGAGCACCTCGTGTGTCTTCATAGCGCTCACGTTAGCACACCCGCCCTGAGCTGCCAGGCTCGTGCGCCCCCGCTGCTGTGGCGAGAGATGCGGAGCTCATGGGTCGCGCACCGCGCTCGGAATGCGAGCCTCGACGGTGTCCTTGTTTCGTCCGAGCGTGCTCCCGCCTACACTAGGGGCATGGACGACCTGACCGTGACAGCGCGCCTGACCATCCCCGGAGAGCTCCTCAGCCTCGAGATGAGCCGCGCAGGGGGACCTGGTGGCCAGCATGTGAACAAGACCGAGACGCGGGTGCGTCTGCGTCTCGCTCTTTCGGGGTGGGGGGCGCTGCACCCCGCCGCCAAGGGGCGCTTGAAGCGCGCCCATCCAGGTAAGATAACCGATGCTGGTGAGCTGCTCATCGTCTGCGCGAGCCATCGTTCGCGGATGCGGAACATTGAGGAGGCCCGTCAACGCCTGGTGGAGATCGTCCGCCAAGCGCTCGTGGTCCCTAAAGCGCGACGCCCCACGAAGCCGACGAAAGGGAGCAAGGAGCGGCGTATCCAGTCTAAAAAGCGCCGCGGGGCGATCAAGTCTGGTCGTAAGAAGGTGGACCGAGACCAACACTAGCAGTGCAATCAGATCGCATGTCGCTTACTGTGTCCTTCATGGCTTCGTACGACATCGACTGCCTGTTTGTGCATGTGCCGAAGGCGGACAACCACTATCTCCCCCTCGGTGACTTCTTCAATATCACCTACATGCCCATGGGCGTGTTGGCGCTCGCTGAGTTGATGCGTCGCTCAGGCAAGCGTGTTGAGGTGGTCCACCTTGGGGTGGAGTGGCTTGAGGATCCCGAGTTCGATCTCCTCGCGGACTTCGCTGGGCAACGCATTCGGTCGATCGGTCTGCCGCTCTATTGGCATTACCAGAGCTACGACGTCATCGAGGTAGCGCGGGCGCTGAAGTCTGACCACCCGGAGTCCTTCGTCTTCCTCGGCGGGATCACGGCGGGCTACTTTGCCGATCAGATCGTCGCCGAATACCCTGCGGTTGACGGGGTCCTGAAGGGGCACGCGGAGGGCTCGATCCTGGCGTTGATGCAGGCCTTAGAGGCGGGAGATCCTCTCGGAGGTGTGCACGGGTTGGTCTACGTTGATGACACGGGTGAGGTCAGAGACAACACCAAGATCCCCGGGCTGCTGCATCCGCCGATGCCACCCCTCAACTCGCTCGTCTACGCCGACCTGAGCGTGATGCGCCACCCGCGGACCTATGCCTCGAGCTTTGGGTTCCCGCTCGCCTATGGGCGCGAGTATTCGCGCAAAGATAACGGGAACATGCTCACGATGGGGCGGGCCTTCTTTCCGCTCTTCATCGGCCGAGGCTGTCCATGGCAGTGCACGTTCTGCGGCGGTAATCGAGACACCCTCCGCAAGGTGAACGGGACGAACAAGCTACAGTGGCGCAGCCACGACGCCGTCCTAGACGACATTCGTCGCGCCATGGACTTCGGCTACCAGACCATGGCGCTCTGCTTCGATCCGACGCCCACACGCGATGACTACTACGTCGCGCTGATGGAGCGGATCCGAGCGGAGAAGCTCGACGTCGACTTCTATTTCGAATGTTGGGGCCTCCCGACAAAGCGCTTCATCGACACGTTTCGACGCGCCTTTCCTTCCCCTGAGAGCTACCTGGCGGTCTCGCCGGATGCGGGTGACGAGGCCGTTCGCAAGGCCAATAAGCAGCCGTTTTACACCAACGCAGAGCTCTTCGAGGCCCTGGATCGCATGAAGGCCGTCGAGCTCTCAGCGGACGTGTTCTACACCATCGCGCAGCCCTTTGAGTTCCTCGCAGGTGCCCGGGCGACCGCAGAGCAGGTGGACTACATCGCGCACAACTACGAGAACGCGCGCCGCATCATGACGTGGTCGGTACAGCTCGAGCCTGGTTCGGCTCAGTTTGAGCGCCCCGCTGACTTCAACATGGTGACCGACCGTCACCGCTTCAGCGACTTCTACAAAGCGCACGGCGGCGCTCGGGCCGACACCTACTCGAGCTTGGGCTACAAGATCGAGGGCTACTTCGGTGATGAGCGGGACGAAGGCGGTATCCAGGACTTCGAGCGTCACCTCATGCACCTGAAGTGCATGGAGCACTGCTTTTTGGGGCGAGATCCTCGGTTTTGGAACAGCCCCGCGGATGGCCGTGAGCACTGCTTCGATCGCCGAAAGCGCCTGGCCGTTAATCGTGGGACTGCCCTGCCGACGCGTGCGATTGGGGCCGACTACACGTATGCCGACGCGATGGCGGAGGAGCACGTGCTCCGCGGAGACCGTCCACGGCACAGCTGGCTGAGGCTGCCTTGAGTTATCGGCTTCACATCGTGGATTGCACGTTACGTGAGGGGGAGCAGGCGGCAGGGGTCTGGTTCTCGGTGGAGGAGAAGCTGCAACTGGTCGACGCCCTCGCGGCGGCGGGTGTGTCGGTCTTGGACGCTGGGATGCCCGGGGTCAGCGCTGATGAGCGAGACTTCCTAGCGGCCGCCGTCGGGCGGACGCATGCCAAGATCGGTGCATCTGTGCGGGCCCGCGCCGATGAGGTTCAGCTGGCGCTGGACTGTGGCGTCGACGAGATCTTTGTCATCTGCCCGGTCTCTCAGCTCCACCGCCAAAAGCGCTTGGGCCTGAGTGAGCAGGCCCTTGAGGCCCGAGTCACCGCCCTCGTCGAGACGATCAAGGCGGCAGGCAAGGTCTGCAACCTCGTCGCGGAGGACGCGTCTCGTGCTCAGCAGCCCGTCCTCATCCACGCGCTGGGTCGTGGCTTGGAGGCTGGCGCCGATAGGCTCTTCCTGTGCGACACCGTGGGGTGCTGGACACCCTCGATGGCGGCCTCTGTCGTCGACGCGGTGCGCTCTGCCTTCCCCTCGGCGGACCTCGGCGTCCATTGTCACAATGATTTCGGGATGGCCACGGCGAACACCGTGGCCGCAGTCGAAGCGGGGTGCAACTACCCTACGGCGACGATCAACGGGGTCGGTGAGCGCGCTGGGAACGCGTCTCTGCTCGAGGTCGCGCTCGCCGGTGAGCGCCTCTTGGGGCGCGACGCGCGATTGGACCATGACGCCCTCCGAACCGTGAGCCATCAGGTCGAGCGCCTGACGGGGCTCCTGGTCCCACAGCATCAGCCGGTGGTGGGCTTTAACGCCTTTCGGCACGAGTCCGGCATCCACGTGGATGGCATCCTGAAGGACCCCGCCAACTACGAGGCCCTTTCTCCGGGCGTGGTGGGGCGCTCTCACGCGTTTGTCCTGGGTAAGCACTCGGGCCGGGCGCTGCTTCGTCGCTTCGCGAGAGAGCGGGGCTTGGCCGAGGACGACGTCGTCCTCGACCGCATCTTGAGCGCGGTTAAAGAGATGCAGCCGCGCCAAGCTCGGGCTGAGTTTGACGAACTCCGCAACCGGATCGAGCACTACAACGCGACCTGCCTCGGCGTCCCTGAAGCGGCGCTCGAGCGACTCTTCGCGGAGTACGGCTGATGGCTAGTCTGACGGCCAGGATACTGGCATCTCATGCGGTAGAGGCGGCCGCCGAGGGTAGCGCATACGTCGCCGTTGAGCCCGACTTGGTGCTCGGTCATGAGGCGACGATCGCGCTCTTGATCGGTCGACTCCGCAAGGCCGGGCGTCGGGTCAAGCACCCCTCTCGCTGCTTCTTCGCCGCCGATCATTTCGTGCCCCCGGCGACCGCTGAGCGGGCGTCAATCCTGCGACAATACCTGCAGTTCGTGGACGAAGAGGGGATCCCCACCGAGCAGCTCTTTAATGGCATCAGTCACCAGCTCTTGGTGGAGGATACGCGCTGTAGACCGGGCGCCTTTATCGCCGGCGCAGACAGTCACACGACCATGGGCGGAGCGCTGGGCGCCTTCTCAGCGGGCTTTGGTTCCACGGACATCCTCGGGCTCTTGGCGACCGGCAAGGTCTGGGTGAAGACCCCGGACGCGATGGCGATCCGCTTCACCGGCCAGCTCGGCCTCCACGTGACGGGTAAAGACGTGGCGCTCGAGGTGATGCGTCAATTGGGCGAAGGTGGCGGGCGGTACCGAGCCATTGAGTACTATGACGCGGACGCGGGCCTGACCATGGCGGCTCGGATGACGCTGACCAATATGGCGGTGGATTGCGGCGCCAAGAACGGGCTCTTCGTGCCCGACGTCGTGACGGCCGCCTACATGCGTGAGCGAGACGGCGTGGAGCCCGAGCCCTTCGATCCCGAGCCCGGGGATGGCTACGTGGAGGAGCTCCACATCGACCTCGCCGCGCTGCAGCCTGTCGTGGCGCGCCCCGGGAGCCCGGCGGACGTCGTCCCCGCGGCGTCTGTAGAGGGAGAGCCTGTCGACCAGGTCTTCATTGGCTCTTGCTGCGGCGGGCGCCTTGAGGACATGCATCAAGCGCTGGCGGTGCTCGCTGGTCGCTCGGTGAAGCCAGGTTTGCGCTTCGTGGTGACCCCCGCGAGTCGGCGGGTCTATCAGGCGGCGTTAGAGGACGGCACGGTCAGCCGCCTAGTGGCGGCAGGTGCGATGGTGACGACGTCCTCTTGCGGGGCGTGTGGTGGCATCGATAAGGGCATCTTGGGCCCTGGGGAGGTGTGCGTCTCGACCTCCAATCGCAACTTTCGTGGGAGGATGGGGGATCCGGACGCTCGGATCTACCTGGCGAGCGCCGCGACCGCGGCTGCAGCTGCGCTCACGGGCCGCGTGACTGCCCCCGCGTCGGTCACGGAGGGGGCAGAATGAGCGACGTGCGCCAGGGCCCTGCGCTTGTCTTAGGCGACGACATCAACACGGATGTCCTCCACCCGAGCCGCTTCTATTCACTGAATGACCAGACCGTGCGGCGTGGTTTCCTCGGCGCCGTGGAGGGCAGAGAGGACGCCTCGGAGGCCGATCTTGGGGGCCGTATCGTCATCGCGGGGTCCAATTTCGGGATCGGCTCGAGTCGCGAGACTGGCGCGCGGGTCTTCCTCCTCGCGGGGATACAAGCCGTCGTCGCGGTCTCCTTCGCGCGCATCTTCCACCGGAACGTCTTGAACCTTGGGCTCCCAGCGCTCTCTTGCCCCGCCTTGGCAGAGGTCGAGGTCGCTGAGGGGCAGCATGTGAGCTTAGACGTGACTGCCGGGGTGCTGCGCGTCGGTGACCAATCGCTCCCAACCGAGGGGCTCGATCCCCATTGGCAGCGCGTCCTCGACGCGGGGGGCTTGGCGCAGTGGCTGGGGCTTTGAGCCAGCCCACGCGTTACGATCACGACGTGCTGGTGGTCGGTGGAGGGCCCGCGGGGTTGGCCGCGGCGACGCGGGTGCGCTGGGTAAAAGGGTTTCATGTGCTCGTCGGCTCGGTAGGGCTCGTCGAGTCCGGGCGCCTCGGGGGCCTCTTGAGCTGGGGGTCCTGTGTCTTGACCGGGCCAGGCTGGGCGTACCCTGGCCAGTCGTTGACCGAGCGCCTCTTGGTGGACGTCGAGCGATTGGCGATCCCCGTCGTGCACGACCGCGTGGTCCGGATAGACGCTGAGGGGCCGCTCTTTCACACGCACTTCGCCAGCGGCCGAGTGCTCCGCTCGCTGGCCGTGATCCTCGCGACCGGCTTTCGACCCTTGGCCAACGAGGTGGACTACTACCTCCGCGGCGTGCGGATGACCTTCAAGGGCTACGATCACTTCCCGAGCCTGGTGCGCTCCTGCGCAAAGGACGCTGACGGACGGGGGTTGGTCGTGATCGGGAATGCGAAGAGCGCGCACTTGCAAGCGCTCCTGGACGCGCACTCAGCCGGCGCCGGGGAGGTGACACTCGTAACTGAGGAGCGCCTCTTGGCTGTCGAAGGTGAGGGCACCGTGGAGGGCGTCCACCTCGGGGCCGCCGACGGCACTGAGCGCCGAATCGCCTGCGCGGCGGTCTTGATGGACTACAACGCGATGGAGCTTCGCCCTGACCTCCAAATAGAGGGGGTGTCGCCGAAGCTCGACGCTCGGGGCTTCATCGAGGTCGACACCTCGATGGCCACCTCTGTCCCCGGACTCTTTGCCGCCGGCGACATCACGGGGCGCTACGCAGCCACGCTGATGGCGCTGGGGGACGGCGTCTGCGCCGGGTTGGCGGCTTACGAGTACGCCTTTGAGGCGAAGTTCGGTCGCCCCCCAAGGCTCTTCGCATACAAGGCCCTCGATGAGGCGTTGCCGGCGTCCCCGCGCGACCTCCCCCTGATCCCGCCTCACGCGGTCCCGGTGCCCCTTGGAGGGCAGGGGGGCGCACCGCTGCCTGCTTGGGTCGACGGACAGCGCACGTTGAGTGATGAAGCGGCTGCTCAAGGAATCGAGCCCACTGCACTGGCGGAGGGGCTGTCGGAGGCCGTACTCTCTAAGCGCCTCACGTACCATTGCCTGCATTCATCATGAGCCTCTCCGACGATATTTGCGCGTTTATTCAGGCGGATACGCGCGACGACGCGACCTTTGATGACCTCGCGCGTCGCCTGTTTGCCATGCAGTGTGAGTCGATCCCGCTCGTCGGTGCGCTCGCGGCTCGGGAGGGGGTCACGCCGGATAAGGTCACCCATTGGCGGGACATCCCTGCAGTGCCGACAGCTGCGTTCAAGGCCGCGACCCTCTTTGGGGGCAGCGCGGTGGCGCAGACCTTCACCTCAAGTGGCACCTCTGGTGCGAGCAAAAGCCAGAGCGTCTTCAGCGAAGAGGGCCTCGCGCTCATGGGGCTGGCGGTGCGCGTCAACGCCGCGCGTTGGCTCTTCCCGGATGGGCGCAGTACGCGGATCTTGGTCCTCGCGCCGTCTCCACAGATGGCGCCTCATATGATCATGGCCTGGGGCATGAGCGCGCTCATCTCCGAGTACGGACTTGAGGGGTCACGTTTCCTCATCGGGTCTGATGGCTTGGATGCAGGAGCTGTGGTCGCTGAGCTGCTCGATGCTGCCCGTGACGGGGTGCCGATTACACTCATCGGCGCGAGCTTTGGCTTCGTCCATTTGCTCGATGGCCTCGTCGCGGCTGACGTCCGCATCGCCTCGGCGCCTGGTAGCCGAACGATGGACGCAGGAGGATACAAGGGGCGCAGCCGGGAACTGACTCGCGGTGAGCTCGACAGCGCCATCTCCGAGAGGCTGGGGGTCCCAGCGCAGCGCGCGGTGAATTTGCTCGGGATGACCGAACTGGCGAGCCAGTTTTACGACGGAGTGCTCGGGCAAGGGAGCGCAACCCCGCGCCGTAAACAGAACCCACCATGGACGCGCACCGTGGTCGTCGCGCCGGACACCTTGAGGCCGGTCGCCGACGGTGAGCGCGGCCTCCTCGTGCACCTCGATCTTGCGAACATCGAGCGACCGGCGGTCATCCGAACCGATGATATGGGCTTCGCAGACGCGGACGGGTTTCATGTGATAGGGCGCGCCACCGGGGCCGATTCGCGAGGCTGCTCTTTGAGTGTTGAGGAGCTTGTCCAGTGACCATGAACGCTTATTGGCTGCCCCCTGGCTGTCACGTGCAGTTGGAGACAGAGGCGGTCGAGGTCAATCGAGGCGGTCGGCGGTTCACGCTCCATATGCCGAAGCCGACCCCCGCTGACCTTCGCGAGATAGCGGCACATTTGAGGTCGGCGCAGCGGCGCATCCTCGCGCGACGCAGCACTGAGTCCATCATCCGCTCTCTGGATCGCGCGGCGGCGCTTTGGCTGAGCCCGAGCTACCGACCCCGGCTCCTCGCGCGGCACACGATCAGCATCATCACGGGCTTCTCGAGTGAGATGGTCGCCCGGGCGATTGAACTTGAGCAGGCCGCGAGCCGCGCGCCGGACATGGTGGCTGCTCTGGAGCGTGAGCTGGGAGACTCGAAGGCGCTGGACGGCTTTGTGCGCACTGCGAAGGGCCGCAGCATGGCGATCGGTCCCCAGCTTATCGGTGGGATCTTTAGCGCCAACATCCCCGCGTTACCGCACCTGACCGTGATGCGCGCCTTCTTGGTCAAGGCTGCCTGCTTTGGCCGCGTTAGCAGCGATGAGCCGATCTACTTACCGCTCTATGCGGAGTCCCTCCGTGAGGTGGATCCCGAGCTCGCTGAGTGCCTCGCTGTCGTGCATTGGGATCGCGCAGACCGCGTCTGTGAAGCCGCGTTCCTGGGCTCGCTCGACCACCTCATCGCGTACGGAGGAGACGAGGCGCTTGGTGGCCTGCGTGAGCGGCTCCCGGAGGGCGTCGCGGCGACCTGGCATGGTCACCGGATGGGCTTCGCCTATGTGGGACGTCCTGCGTTGATGGGCGGCATTGATGGCCTTGTGGATAGGTTGGCATTCGACTTCAGCATCTTTGACCAGCACGCCTGCTTGGCGCCTCAAGCATGCTTCGTAGAGCGAGGAGGGCGCACCTCTCCCCTCGTGTTCGCGCGCCATTTATCCGACGCGATGGAGGCTTGGTTAGATGAGCTGCCCCCGCGCTCCTTGGAGGTGGACGAGATGGCGCCTCTGCGTGCCGCGCTGGACGCGGCGGCGCTGCGTGAGCTCATGGGGGAGGGCGGCGCTTGTGTCGTCTCGCCCCCGACGCGCCTCCAAGGGGCGGTTGTTATGGAGCGCCCGGAGCGCTTTGAGCCAGTGCCGCTGGATCGGTTCGTGCGCGTCATCCCGGTGGATGACGTGGACGACATGCTGACGTTGCTTGAGCCGGTGAAGCGGTACCTACAATGTGCTGCGGTGGCCGGTTGTGATGACGCGACGCGCGCCAGGCTCGCGCGGCTTGGGCTGAGTCGGCTCTGCCCCCCCGGTCGGATGGGGACACCGACGATGGTCTGGCATCATGATGGGGAGGGGTGTTTGGCCTCCCTCGTGAGCTGGTGCGATGAAGAAACTCGGATGCCGGCATGACCATGCGAGGATGCGATTATGGAGCGATCCTGGGGGGCTTGAGCGCGTGACAGAGGACGTATCGATCGGCAGCAGCGACGCGAGTCAAGATGACGGCGTCCTCTGGGCATTGCTCGAGACGGAGACCCGGACAGTGCTCATTCGGCACGTCATCCAGCTCTTGATCTTCTCGACCTCTGCCGCCCTCATCTTGGACATCCTCTTCGCAGAGTCTGTCCCGCTGCTCCTGTACTTGGCTGGCTTCATCCCCTTCCTCGGCGTTTACGTCGCTGGCTATTTAGCTTTGCGTCGTGGGAAGTTGCGTGTCGCGACGCTCTTGGTCACCGTGGGGACGGTGTTGGCGCAAGCCGGTATCGGCTTTTACGTCATGGGTCACGAAGCTCAGGCGCTGGTCTCGTTCCTCAACCTCGTCCTCATCGCTGGCTTTGTCGTGGGGCCCGGGGCCGCAGTCTTGACCTCGTTGGTCGCTGTGTGTGCAGTCACTGCGTACGTCGTGCTCGCCGCGGAGGGGCGACTCCCTCAGCCCGAGATCGTCACCGGGGTCAAGGCGGGGACGATCGCGCTCAGCACGACGATCTTCACGACAGGTGGCTTGGTCTTTATCGCCATCCGGCACGTGCGCAACGCGTTGAGGAAAGAGCGACGCGCGGTGAGCCAGGCGAGGGACGCCCTGGAGGCACTAGAGCAAGCGAACTTCGATCTCGATTATCGCGCTCAGCTGGCGGAGGAGCTCGTCGTCATCAGCCGCAAGTTGATCGACATTGGTCGGCCTGATGAGCTCGCTGATCGGCTGTGTCGTAAGCTCGTCGACATCCTCGACCTCGATCGCGCCTGGATTGTGGGGCGAGGCGGGGCTGTTTTGGGTCGCGCCGCGACGCAGCGTGAGCGGCCAGGCGCATCGCTGTGCCGGGGCGAGGGGGCGTTCCCGATGCGGCTCGATGACGCGACCCCGGTGCACTACTTGTCCGAGGAGGAAAGGGCGACGCTCGTGACGTGGACGGGGTACCGCGAGAGCGAAGAGGGGATCGCTTTGATCGTGCCAGGCATTGAGGACGTTTACCTCGTCGCGGTTGGACCGAAGCTCACCTGTATCACCGAGGCTTCGACTGCATTTTGTAGTGCTGCTGCAGGCTTATTCGCGAGTGGTTTGGCGCGCTCCTCGATGGAGGAGCGCCTCCGCCAGGCTCAGCGTATGGACGCAGTCGGCCGGCTGTCAGCGGGGCTTGCCCATGACTTTAACAACCTCCTGACCGAGATCATGACAGGCACGGACTTGGTGAAGAGCCGTATGGAGCGCTCTTTAGCCGTCGACGCCCAAGTTCAGGGCATCGCGGCGGCGACTCACCGTGCTGCTAACCTTACAAAGCGCCTTATGGCTTTCACGTCCGTCACACGGCGGCCCCCTGAGGTTGTCGAGCTGACTGGGCTGGTGCGCGACATGTTGACGATGTTCGAGCACACGATGGAGCCGCGGATCAGCCTCCACGCTGACCTCTCCTCTGTGCCGCTGTGGGTCAGCGCAGATCCCGTCGAGATCGAGCGCGCCATCCTCAACTTGGTCATGAACGCGCGCGACGCCGTCCAGGAGAGCGGTTCGGTCTCTGTGAGCGTCCATCGCACAGAGACGACCCTCGAGGATGGAGAGAGCGCGGTCCCGACGGCGACCTTGCGGGTCGAAGATGATGGCGTCGGCATGACGGCTGAGGTTGAGCGTCGCATCTTTGAGCCCTTCTTTACGACCCGTGCCGAGCAGGGGGGGCATGGGCTCGGGCTCTCGAGTGTCTACGGGCTCGTCAATCTCACAGGCGGGCAGATCGATGTGCGGAGTCGCCCAGGGGAGGGCGCCCGCTTCGATGTCATCTTGCCGCTCGTGACTGTCAATCAGGAGGTGTCGCCGCCTGTCAGACCCGTCATGAGGCGCCCATTGACGTCGGCCCGGATCTTGGTGGTCGAGGACAGCGAAGATGTCCGCTCGCTGCTGACCGAAGTGCTCCAGGATGCGGGGTACTCTGTCCTCACGGCCGAAGACGGGACTCATGGACTCGAGCTGCTGGAAGCGAACGACGGCATCCAGTTGGTCGTCTCCGATGTGGTGATGCCGCGCTTGGGTGGCGTTGAGTTGGCTGAGCTGGTCCGAAGCCGCTACCCCAAGCTGCCCGTGATCTTGATGAGCGGGTATGGGCCTGGTGCCTCTGAGCTTGAGGGGATCGCTCAGCTGCACAAGCCGTTCACGATTGATGAGCTACTCACCGTTGTCTCGGCTGCCCTCTCGAGGTCCGAAGGCGAGGATAGCGTGTCGTCTGGATAGGTGCTTGCCGTGGTTGAATGTGACGCCCAAGCTGCCCTCGCACGCCGCGCTCCGTTCGTGATAGGTAGCTACCGGTGTCTGGCTTAAACCGCCTTGGGAGGACCGTGATGTTGACCTTGAATCGTGTCGGGACCGCCTGTGTGTTGCTCGGTGTGCTGTTAGGCGGCTCACAGGCGCAGGCTAAAGCGCCGTCGAAGGTGGGCGCCTACAAGGCGGCGTCCTTGAAGAGCTTCTATTTCTTCGGAGAGGAGCCCTTTGAGTCGTTCACTTGCGGGCTCAAGGTCGACGTCGTGGAGATGCTCATCAAGGGGCTAGAGGAGCAATTCAAGGCGGCTAACCTCCCCCTGGTGATCACGGAGAACATCGACACGTTCCAGGTGACGTTCACGCGCAAGACCGACGATGCGACCTTCGTCGAGCCGAGCCTCTCGGTGACCATCAAGCCTGGAAGTGAGGTCAAAGACCCTGCACAGATCGAGGCGGGCGTGCAGCAGATCGAGGCGGGCTTCAAGGGCGCCGTCGTGGGCGCCGTTCAGATCGTACGAGGCGCCTTTGATGAGTATGAGCAGAGTCGCTTCGCCAAGTACTCAGACGTTCGCTTTAAGGCTAACGACTCTGGCTATGACGCGACCTTCACGAAGGATGGCGCGGTCGTCCAAGAGAGCTTCTCCGGCAAAGTGCGACGGATGACCTTCCAGATGGGGGGGCAGACCGTCACCAGCAAGAGCTCCTATAAGCGGCATGGAGAGAAGGGGCTCTTGGTGTCCGAGGCCGAGCTGATCCCTGGTCCAGGAACCCGACTCAGCATCAGCTTTGAGTACCAGACGGTCCAAGGCCTCTTGATCCCTAAGACGCTGCGTGTGCACTCGCGGCAAGAGATCGGAGGTCAGGTGGCAGAGAACCGCGTCGGGGTGACTTTGGAGCGCTGCACTGTGCGTCGCTAGCTGAAGGCCTGGCCGTTGAGGTTGACGTCCGGATCGGCGCTTGGCCGCCTCAAGGTGCTCTGATAAGACCGGCCCCGCGTCCGACAAGGAGACTGAGATGAGCGACGAGGCGACCGATGTTCACGACTACCCAGAGCTCAACCTCACCGATCCGCAGCTGACGCTTCGGGCCGTCATCACAGGCATGATCCTCGGTGGTCTCCTGTCGCTGTGTAACGTCTACATGGGCCTCAAGATCGGCTGGGGCTTCAACATGTCCATCACGGCCGCGCTCTTGAGTTACGGGTTCTATAACGTCACGCAGAGGACGATGGGCTCTCGCGAATGGGGGATGCTCGAGAACAACATCAACCAGACCGCAGCGTCGTCAGCCGCCTCGATCTCGTCGGCTGGTCTGGTGGCCCCCATCCCGGCCTGGACGCTCATCACGGGCAAAGAGCTCGGCCTCGTCGAACTCATCCTTTGGACCCTCTCTGTCTCCCTCGTCGGTGTCGTCGTCGCCATCAGCTTGCGGCGGCAGATGCTCATCAAGGACGCGCTCCCCTTCCCGGGCGGCATCGCTGCCGGTGAGACCATCAAAGAGATGTACTCGAAGGGCGCCGAGGCCATGGCGCGCGTGAAGATGTTGATCGGCGGGGCTGTCGCCGGCTCAGCGACGAAGCTGATCGTGAAGTACGCGGCCATTAAGAACATCGTGGTGCCCGGCGCGGTCGGGACCGCGAGCATGAAGAACCTGACGATGGCGCTTAGCCCTAGCCCGCTCTTCATCGCCGTGGGCGCCATCATCGGCACCCGGGCCTGCTTGTCGATGCTCGTCGGAGCCATCATGGCCTGGTGTGTCTTTGGCCCGATGGCCATCGAGGCGGGGTGGGTGACAGGGACGCTGACGGTCGACGGTGTGACGACGACCGTGGCGCTCAGTGACGCTGCCTGGCTTGAAGCCAAAGGCGACAAGGGTTGGTTCAAGGAGCTCGTGACTTGGTTGCTCTGGCCTGGGGTCGCGATGATGGTCGTCGCCTCGTTGACAGCCTTCAGTTTCTCCTGGCGGTCCATCGTCTCGGCGGTCACTGGTGGCGGGAGCGCGGCCAAGACCGAGGAGGTCACCGATGACGTCCCGCGCAGCGTGCACATCCCCCTCATCGCGATCGTCTGTGTGGCCTCGGTGGTCATGCAGTACACGATGTTCGGCATCGGCTGGGCGCTCGCGACCTTTGGGGTGTTTTTGACCTTTGTCCTCGCGATCGTCGCAGCCCGGGTGTCCGGCGAGACTGGCCTCACGCCCGTCGGGGCGATGGGTAAGGTGACGCAGCTGACCTTCGGCGTGCTCGACCCCGGCAACGTCAGCGCCAACCTGATGGCCGCGAACGTGACCGGCGGTGCGGCCAGTCAGTGCGCGGATCTGCTCCACGATATGAAGACTGGCCTCATGATCGGCGCCAGCCCACGCCAACAGACTTACGGGCAGTTCGCCGGTGTGTTCGCGGGGGCAGTCTTTGGCTCCCTTGGGTACCTCCTGCTGGTTGGGGACGCAGCTCAACTCCAGACCCTGTGGGATGACCCCGAGTGGGCGATGCCTGCCGTGGTGCAGTGGAAGGCCGTCGCGGAGCTCTTCCAAGGCGGCATTGAGAACCTGCCGCCCGGCGCGGTCGCCGCGATGGTCTGGGGTGGGGTCTATGGCCTCCTCGCCGCGATCTTGGAGAAGGTCCTCCCGAAGAAGGCCGCCGCGTGGGTCCCGAGCCCCACGGCGGTCGGGTTGGCCTTTGTCATCCCAGCCTACTACTCGGTGTCGATGGCCTTCGGGGGCATCCTCGCCTGGCTCTTGATGAAGCGCTACAAGGCCTGGTCGACGCGCTTCATGATCGTCCTCGCTGCCGGGGTCATCGCCGGCGACAGCCTGACCGGTGTGGGGGTGGCGCTCTCGGAGTTAGACTACGCGTTGCTCTGGGCGAAGATCGTGGGGGGCTAGTCGATGCACTGCTTACACCACCGTGCGCTCTTCGCGGCGACGATCATGCTCACGGCAGGCTGTGGAGTCACGGCAGAGTCGGTGTCTTCAGGTGAGGATACTGACCTGCAGTCCAATAACGACGCGACCTCCGAGGTCACGTCGGATATCAGGGCAGGGGAAGACGTTGGCCCCGCGATTGACGCAGAGGCACCAGAGTTGACGCGAGGGCAAGCCATCCGTCTGAAGTACGACGGGCTCTTTGAGGAGGTCGAGACCTTCCTCCATGACCCCGAGCTTTGCGTAGACGGGCACTGGCAGCTCCACTACGGCGACGGTCAGATGTATGGCCCGTCCTTTGATTTGAAGCAGTGGCGTGTCACCGGTGAAGAGGTCCATCGAGACCGCGCGCTTGAGGTCTTGGAGGTCAATCGACAGAGCGTCGTCGCCGCGACTGAAGATCTCCTCGGCGCGATGGATGACCTTGAGACCATCGCGATGTCGCTCTTGAGCTTGGTGGAGTGCGGCCTCTATCTCGACGACGCCACGGCATATCGCGAAGCCGCTGACGGCTTGATTGAGCCGCTGGATGAGCTCGCCTTAGGCCTCGGCGATTACCTGTCTATCGACGCTGGCGAGTTCGCGGCGACCACCTATGGGCCGACCGCGCTCACGGCGTTCTTGGCGTTGCTTCATTTTGAGTACGTCATCGCCTACCCGGACCACAACGCGAGCCACCACATTGCGCGCGGCGAGGCGGTGCTCGAGGCGGTCTACAACACCGCTTGGGATGCTGAGATGGCGACCTTCGCGTTTGCGCCCGGGAACACCAAGCGCTACCTCTACCCGAGCATCACGATGATGCTCGCCTATGCGCGGGGCTATGCGCTCACTGGTGATCCGCTCCACCTCGCGCGCTTCTGGCAAGCCTATGAGGGCATCCAGCCGCTCAAAGACCCCGCCGGAGACCACTACTACTCCCCCTACAGCGCGGACTCGATGGGGGCGACAGATGAAGACTACACGACGCTCTCGAGCCAGAACTACTTGATGCTCGCCTTGCTCGCGGCCTACGAGGCCACAGGTGACGAGGCGCTCTTGGACGAGGTCGACCTCAACTTGGGCTTCATCGCCGATAACCTCGTCTCAGAGGGCCGCATTTTGCACCACTGGATGAACGGCATGATGGCCCAACCCGAAGACCCTTACGACTATTGCCTCGGCTGCAATGCCCAGTCGCTTTACATCTTGCTGCTCGTTGGTGACGCCACTTATACAGTCCCCCCTGAGCATGACGAAGGAGCCCCCGATGTTAGATAGCCCCATTGGTCGCCTGCGCCTCATCGGCATGATTGAAGGCCTCTCGTACCTCCTGCTCTTAGGCATCGCGATGCCGCTCAAGTATATGGCCGGCATGCCCGAGGCCGTCAGCGTCGTCGGGATGGCTCACGGGGTGCTCTTCTGTGTCTTCGCGTTGGCGCTCTTGAACGCTCACATGGACTGCGAGTGGACCCTCAAGCGGTCCGCGTTCCTCTTTATCGCGGCGGTCTTGCCCTTCGGCCCCTTCGTCGTGGATGGGGGACTCAAGCGCGAGCAGGCCGAACGCGCACAGTCTGAGCCTCAATCGGCCTGACCTCGCGGCTGGACCTGGCGCGTCGAGTCTGGTTCCTTGGAGAGACCGAGGTACCATGATGAATCCGATGTTTTCCGCGGCGATCCTCGCCGTGACCGCATGCCTTTTTGCCTGCTCTACTGCCCCTGAGGGGGGGACTGCGGCACCTTCAGGTGTCGACCAGAGTTCGGGAGGAGAGCTGACCTCGGACGCCGCGTCTGCCGCGACAGGTGAGCCCGTCGCCGACACGGTCACTCTGGATGTCGCTGTGGTCAGTGACTCGGCGACCGTGAGCGACGCTGAGGTGGACCAAGAGACTGAAGAGACCCCACCCGAGAGTGATGCGGGGGCGGCCACCGAGGACACTAGCCTGACAAACGGCGGCGATGAGGCGGACGACGTGACCACCGACGCCCTCGATGATGCTGCGTCGCCGCTCCAGGACACGGAGAGCCCCTCGGACGCCGATCAGCTGTCTGACGCCTCCGGTAACCCGGACAGCTTGGACAAGCCGGACAGCCTTGAGAAGCCCGACGTGCCGCCAAGCAAACCTGACGTCGGCCCGAATACAGACGCTGTCATCGGCGTGCCGCTTGATGACGTTGGCCCCTTTGACGATGCCGAGGGTGAGGAGGACGGCGGTAAGCCTGGGTTCCCTGGGTTCCCTAATCCGCAGGACGCGGGCCCTGAGTCGGACGCCACAGAGCCGTCTGGGGCTGGTCTTTACCTCGTGAGCGTTGATTATTACGGGACAGATCTGCTCAAGATTGACGCTGAGACTGGGGACACGACGCCCATCTGCACGCTGGAGTACTCGACCTACCCGTCGCTGACCTTCAGCCGAGAGAACGTGCTCTACGCGTCTCGTGGTGGCAGCTCGCTCGACATCATCGACCCCTGCACCTGTGAGATCACCTCTGTCGGGAGCTATGAGGGCTACTCAGGGGTCAATGGCATCACGAGTGACTACGGCCTCAACCTCTTCGGGGTCGCCAACACGCAGGACGAGTTCATCGCGATCTCAACCAGCGAGGGCACCGCGGAGAGCATCGGCTCGCTGGGCCTCAACTTTGGCTCGACAGGTGCGACCTGGTCCGAAGAGGAGCAGGCCGTCTATGCGATCGATGCGACCACGGATGCGCTCTACACCATCGCGCCAGACACCGGCGAGGCGACGCTCGTGACGGCGCTCGATATGCTCTTTGGCATCACGGTCGGGATTGAGATGCACCCGGGCAACGGGGTCATCTATGCCTGCAGTGACAACGCGAACCTGCTGACCGTGGATCCTGAGACGGGGCATGTGACCGACTTGGGGCCCATGCTCCACAGCGGGTTTTGCACGAATTTAGCTGCCCCCTGGCAGCCTGTCGCGTGCCTCGAGGAGCTCTAAGCCGGTATGAAGACCGCGCGCCTCGGTGCGGCTGACCGCGATGACTCGTGTTACGCTCTGGGCTGTTTGGCAGCTTGAGAGGGGGCCTCAATGCGCGATGTATGTCTGCTCATGTTGTGTGCGCTGTTACTCGGTGTCTCGTCGGTTCACGCCGCCGTGCCAGCGCATGTGCCGGTTCAGGGGACCTTGCGCGACAACGCGGGGCAGCCCGTGATGGAGGGCGCCTTCCGCATGAGCGTCGCGCTCTACGCGAGCGAGGATGCGGCTGAGGCAGCCTGGGAGGGCAGCTGGCCCGAGGATCCCACCGCGAACTGCGTGGCTGACACGGCGGGCTGCGTCATCGTCCGTGCCGGCGCGTTCCGGCTCGAGCTGCCCGTCGCCCCGGAGCTCTTTGCTGCGGGGAACGTCTGGCTTGGGCTTCAAGTCGAAGAGGAGCCCGAGCTCCCACGACGTCGGCTCGGTGCGACCCCCTATGCGTTTCATGCGGCCAGCGCCGCCGGGCTCGCCTGCTCGGGGTGTGTCACGGCTGAGGCCCTGAGCGCCGACGCTGTCGCGACGGTCGCCGCCGCGGCGGCCGCTGAGGTTCAGCTGGCGCCGCCGACCTTGGGCTCGGTCTCTCAGGGGCTCTTGACCCACGCGTTTGTCGACACGTTCACCTACCCGGGGGTGATCGCCATCCCCGACAATTTCCCGCCAGGGCTGACGGTGACCCTCGAGGTCGAAGATGTGGGTGTCGCGGAGGCGATCCGGGTCGAGGTGGGGTTGAGCAATTCGGACATCTCGACCGTGAGCTTATCGTTGACCGACCCAAACGGCGGCGTGCACGTGCTCTACGACGGGGGCGGGGAGGGCGAAGTGCTGGAGGGCGCTTGGCCGATGCCAGACGCGCTCGTCACGGGAGATCTCGGGGCTTGGGCCGGACAGGACCCGACCGGTACTTGGAGCCTAAGCGTGGTCGACAGCGGGTTTCTCAATAATGCCCAGGATGGGGAGATCTCCGCGTGGCGCATCACCGTCGACACGGTCTCTGACACCAAGGTCGAGGCCAAGGCGGACCTCATCGTCACAGGGAGCGCTCAAGTCGGGCCGAGTGACGCCGAGTGTGTCGCCAAAGCGGCTGGCACCGTGGCCTTTGACCCAACGTCGAAGAGCCTGATGGTCTGTGACGGTCAGGCGTGGCTTCGGCTCAAGACCTGTGACCCGCAATGCCCATTGCCTAGCGCGGTGACCTGCGGGGTGTCGATCGTGAGCGCCTGTGACGACGCGTGCTCCGGGACTGGCACCGCCATGGACCCCGCGGCCTGCCTCGGCGCGGTCAGCACGACGGCTTGCGGGGTGCCTGTCCAAGACAGCTGTGGCAACGACTGCGGACTCAACGGCACCGCCCCAAGCTCAGATGCATGCCCCAACGCCTCAGACGTGGCGTGTGGACAGGGCATCTCGGACACCTGTGGGAACCTGTGCTCAGGGCAGGGTGAGAGCTGCGCGGTTGGGAGCTGCCTGAGCGGCGCCTGCTGTGGCGATCAGTCGACCGACGGCTCCGAGCAGTGTGATGACGGCAACCAGGTCGATGGGGACGGCTGCTCGGCGCAGTGCCAGGATGAGGGCGTCGATTATCGCGGCTACGTGACTTGGGGGCAGGACTGTTCGAGTCAGAGTGACGCTGTGCAGGACCAGACGATGAACAGCCTGTGTCAGTCGACCTATGGCAGCGGCGCCAGAGCGGCGACTGTGGAGGAGATCTACTCGGGGGCTATCTCAGGACTGCCGTCCTTTAACAGCTCTGGGGAGCACCTCTTAGGGACGTGCCCCGATTGTGCCGGCAACAGCTCTGGTTGCGTCTCAGGGCATTGTCGTAAATGCGTGGATCCGAATGCTCAATGGCCGTCCAGCTCTGACGGTGGTTGGAACACCAACTGCTGCAACTCAAGCCGCTCGGCGATCTGCGTCGACTGAGGCCCCTCTCCCGGGGCCCTCGTTAGGGGTTGGGGCTACAGTATCCGCCTGTCGCAGCCGGTATGCAGTGCTCGTCATCGGGGCAGTCCGTAACCTGGGTATCGCCGTCGTTGCAGTCTAACCCCCCAGTCACCGACTCGTTGCCCATCCAGGTGGCCGGATCGTAGGGGCACGGGACGAAGCCGTCTTCGTCTCCGTCGACCTCATTGGAGGCGATAGTCTCAGCATTGCAGTCGTTTTTCACGCCGTCGCAGAGCTCATCTGCGCCGGGGTAGACGGCCTTGTTGTTGTCATTGCAGTCGATCCCCACCAAGGGAGGCGCCTCGGGTGACATCCATCCCGTCGTCAGCCAGCCATTGCACTCAATGTAGCCGTCGCCATCATCGTCGACCTCATTGGAGGCGATAGTCTCATCATTGCAGTTGTTTTTCACGCCGTCGCAGAGCTCCTCTGCGCCAGGGTGCACGGAATCGTTGGCCGGGTCGCAATCGCCGAAGCCGTTGGTGGGCTCTCCATATATCCCCAGCCAGGTCTCTCCATTGTTCATGCACGCGACGTAGCCATCACCGTCGAGATCGAACTCTCCCTCGGGCAAGACGCCGTCACAGTTGCTGTCGACGCCGTCGCAGAGCTCCGTGTCAGACAGCTTTTCCCAGTACTGGTGGTTGTTGTCGTCACAGTCCTTCCCGATATTCGGCTGAATTGAGCCTAACCACGGGGTACCTTGGTAGTTGCAGCCAACATAGCTGTCGGCGTCGAGGTCTTGCTCATTGTCTGGCAAGATGCCGTCACAGTCGGTGTCGACGCCGTCGCACGCCTCCACTGCTCCCGGGTAGATCGTAGGATCTGCGTCGTTGCAATCGCATGCGGCGTCAAAGCCGTCGGTGTCGCCGTCGATCTCGACATTCGCGTCGAAGGGGCAGGAATCCTGAGCGTCCGGGATGCCGTCGCCGTCATCGTCAGGATCACCAAGGTCACAGAGGCCGTCCGCGTCGCTGTCCTTTCCGTCGCCATAGGAGTTAGCGGTGCCCGCTACTGCGCAATCGTCGCAACCATCGTCGTCGGAGTCACCGCAGATAAAGGTGTTGTAGTCATCTGGGTCGAGGTCGTTTTCCACCACGTCGTTGTCGATGTCCGGGTCTGTGCAGTTGTCAGTGCCGTCGTTGTCAAAGTCGAAGTCGCCGATGCACTGCCCTTGTTCACAGGTGTCAGCGACCGAGCAGTCGTCATCATCGTCGCAGGCGAACCCTTCGGCTAATGACCACGTCGTCTTGGAGATCTCGCTCAGACACGCTTGACATTGGTTTGCGGGGTTTAGGCTGCCTTCATCACGGCACTGCCCGTTTATCTTGCATGCTGGGCAGGGCTCAGCCTCACACATGTCTAAGATATCGGAGTCTAGCGCATACGAGGCCCCGCATGGTCGGTCAGCTGGGCAATCATCATGGGAGGTGCACAATTTGTTACAGAGGAAGCTCGTCTGAGTCTGGATCGATGTGCAGATGTGGCCTGTTTGGCATGAGCTGTTCGAACTACAGGGGGCGTCAAGGGAGCCCTCGCCGACATCGCCGCAAATGAAGCTCTGAGTGGCGTCAACAAAGAGGCACCCCTGACCATCCTCGCAGCCTTGCGCGCCCATCGGGCAGTAGGGGTTGCACGCTGCTCCAATAGGCGCTGTGATGAAACATCCGTTGCACGTCGGGCTCGAAGAGGGGCTCCCGATGCACTCACCGAAGAGACTACAGGTGTCCTCGTCGGTGCATAGATCAGCATCGTCGCACGCGACGTCAGGCGTCATGGTCCAGCCCGTCAGGTTGCTCGCGCTGACGCATGCAAAGCAGGGCGTATCGGGCTGAGGGGCTCCTTCTGGGACACAGGCCCCATCGATTACGCAGCCCTCGCAAGCAGGTGGCTCGCAGATCTTGATGTCAACGGCGTCGGCCGAGACGTTCAAAGCGCACTCGAAATCTTCAGGGCAAGGTTTGTCGTCCGAGCAGACCTGGTTGCAGGTCCCGATATCTGTCCCCGGCAATGCCACGCAAAAGAGGCCGGTGGCGCACTCCCCATCGCTGCAGACCTCCCCGTACTCTTTTTGTGCGCTCTCAGTGGCCTTGCACACGGCGGCCGTGCTCAGCTCAGGGTGATAGTCGAAGATGCAGGTGTCACCCGCGATGCAGCCTTGGGCGCCGGCGTCGCAGAAGGGATTACACTCGGCGTCATCGCTGTGCGCCGGGGTGCTGCACTCCAGGCCGTAACAGGTGTCGCTGTACACCGGGCTCCAAGACTCCGCGCTCATTGCCTTATTACACTCTAAGCACGTGTTTGCGGGGTCAGGGTGGGGCTCTCCGTCCAGGACGCAGGCACCATCGATTATGCAGCCCTCGCACTGGGGCGGTTCGCACATCCACATCTGAAACTGTAGGTCTGGGCCGGCGTAGTACCAAATGTTGCACTCGCGTCCCGTGGGGCAGTCATCTGAGGTGACGCAGAAGGGCTGGCAGATCTTCTCGGATTGGAAGGGGCTGTTGGTGCACACATGGCCGCTCGTACAGTCTTCGTGGCTCAGGCAGACCGCATCAGTAGAGAGGGTGCCGCCCTCGGACGAGCATTCAAAGGTGTTGTTCTCGTTGAGTATGCAGGTCTCATCGTCCCCGCAGCCTTGAGCACCAGCGGGGCAATAGGCGTTGCATGCCGCGCCGGTCGGGTAGGGGAGGTCGCACGCGAGGTGCTCGGTACAGACGCCGACCTCCGTGCCGTTTGAGAGGGGGACGAGTTCGCACTCAGTCGATGGGAAGATCTCAGCGCAATCCGAACCACTCTGGCAGAAGCTTCGGCACGCCAGGCCATTTTCCCCGGTGACGCAGGTGAGCCCGACGCCGCAGTCATCCCACGTCGCGCAGGGCTCCCCGGCCTTGAGGGTGCCGGTTTCGGCGCACAGCAGCGTGTCGTCCCCCTCGGCCAAAGCGCAGGACGTGCCCTCAGCGCACCCCTGCTCGGAGGCCCCGCAGTAGGGGCTGCACTCGGATCCTTGTGGGATCGGGCAGGGGCAAAGGTCCTCGAAGGGCACCGGGCAAGGGGGCTCCGTCGGGACGCAGAGGGTGATCGTGCTCGATGTGTCCCCACCAAGGGAGAGCGACATGTCGAGCTCACAGGCCAGGCCATCGGGACACGCCGACTCTCCGTCCGCGTAGTTCGAGCATACAGGCAGACAACGCTTGCCTTGTTCGGCCTCGAGGTAGGCACACACGTAGCCTGATTCACAGAGCGAGTCGGGGCCTGAGCACGGGGCCAAGAGACCACCCGTCGCGACGTCGGCGTTGACGCAGGACTGAGCCCCGGCTTCGAGTGCGCACACCTGGTCGGCGCCGCACCCTTGCTCGCTTTGTCCGCAGAAGAAGTTGCACTCGGCGCCCTCGAGGGCCGGCGCAGTGCAGGAGAGCAGGCACGCGCCGGCGGCGTCGCAGATCCCTTCACCGCAGGGTGCGTTGGCCTCCTTCCATGTCGCCTCGCAGAGGCCCTCGGCGCCGCAGGCGTAGTCTTCACAGGGGTTATCACCGGAGCAGATCAGGGGCTCACCGGGTAGGCACTGGCCCTCATCTGAGCAGAGATCTTCGAGCGTGCAGGGGTCACCGTCATCACAGGGCGCCCCTGCCGTCGCGTGGGACCAGTTCGCTTTGTCCAGGCCGGGCTCGCAGACAAAGCATGGCTCGGCTGGAGAACTATCGCCTGCCTGTATGCAGATCTCATCAATCAGGCACCCGCCAAGCTCAGTGCAACAGTCGGCCACGTCGGAGCAGGGCTCGGGCAAGCAGAAGCCTAGGCTGGCGCCGGAGGCGTCGCTGTAGTCGATGCCGCAGCTGCTGAGTGGGCAGTCCGCGTCCGAGGCGCAGTGGGTAAAGCAGACGTCTTCCGGGGCGATCTCGGGGATCGTCAGGCAGCTCAGGCCCGCTGCGCAGTCCAAGGTGTCGACCGAGCAGGGCTCGCCGACCTCAAGCGGCCCAGGTGTGAGGCAGTTGAGGGCCTCCATCGCGAGCCCACAGGCCTCGC
Source organism: Myxococcota bacterium (assembly GCA_049602155.1). Classification (GTDB taxonomy): domain Bacteria; phylum Myxococcota_A; class UBA9042; order PHBI01; family JBMYRH01; genus JBMYRH01. Next base: position 362,655 of record JBMYRH010000002.1, read on the forward strand.
CCTCTGCGCAGCCGACCTGGCAAACCGGATCGCACTCTTCGCCCTCGGCGATCTCGTAGTCACATGGGTCAGGCTCAGCTGCGTCTGCGACCGTGTCGCTTGTGTCCTCTGTGGGCTGACCGCTGTCTTGAAGGGCATCAGCCGTGTCCTCGACGGGGTCAGTGGCATCCTCCACGGGCGTGGTGGTGTCCTCGACGGGGTCAGTGGCATCCTCCACGGGCGTGGTGGTGTCCTCGAGGGGCGTCGTGGTGTCCTCTACCGAGTCAGCTGTGTCCTCGACGGGCGCCGTGGTGTCCTCGATGGGCGCCGTGGTGTCGACGCTGCCGCTGCTCGCGTCTGCCGGTGGGCTGTCCTTGGCCACACAGGCTCCGTCGAGGCACGTGTAGCTCTCGATGCACTGGTCATCGCTGGTACAGGCGTAGACGGTGTCCGTGCTGAGCTCGACTTGGCAGGCCGCGGTTAAGAGCCCGAGCACGAGGATGAATAGGGGCGGTCTTGTGGTCATTAGAAGCGCCCTCCAAGGACGAGTCCATTTGTACTTGGTGCGATCCAGGCTTGCTCAGCGTTCTCTTTCTGCACATTCAGGTACGCCCAAAGGACTCCGGCGACGACCGCTGCGCTGCCGACACCGATGAGCACCCAGCCGGGGGTCATTTTGGTGTTCGCGTCATCGATAAGTCCTTGCGCTTCGATTTGATTGCTCGCCGCGTCTGCGGCGGCTTGATCAGCGTGAGCGAGGCCAAGCAAGATCGCACCACCGGCGACTGAGGCGATGCCCACCCCAGCGGTCGACCAGCCGAGCGCGATGCGCATCGTCCTTGGACGCGGCTTATATCGGGGGGCCGCAGCGACAGCGGTCGCGCTCGGTGCGGTCGTCGCGGCTGCAGCTTGAGGCGCGACCGGCGCGCTCTTGGTCTTGAGCTTGAAGCTGAGGGGGTGGGTCTTGCCGGCGCGCGCTTGCAGGGTTCGGGCCTCGCTGGTCGCGCCGTGATGACGTACGCTCACTTGATAGTCGCCGGGCTTGATGTAGAGGGCGTAGGGGGTGGTCGCGTCGCCATCGGCGCCCGCGGGCTCTCCGTCAATGAGCACGGCGGCGCCGCGTGGCGTCGAGGTCACCGAGAGGTACCCGTGGGTCTTACCTGCCTCGGTCTGGAGCGCCTCGATGTCTTGCTCGACCCAGGCGCGGCGCTTTTTCCACTTAGGCGCCATCACCTCCAAATGATCCTTGGTCTCGGCCAGGAACCGCTGATGATATTCAAGCGTGTAGCCAGGCTGGCCCATGTCTTTGTAGGTCAGGCTGATCGCGATGAGCAGCTGCCAGGCGCGCCCCTCGTCGCCTTCGGCCAGCGCCAAGGCGCTCTTGAAGTGGACGAGAGCGCCTTCTAGGTTGCCGGCATCGAGCGCGGTCTTGCCTGCCTCATAGGCCGCATCCGACAGTTTCCCGCTGGCGCTAGCCGATGGGGCCATCGTGAGGGTCATTATCACCACAAGGGTGCTGGCTAGCAGCGCTCTAAACATGCCCGACTCCTTCGTGTGTAGCCGGAGGCTAACAACCTAGCCGCTTGGAGTGAAGATCAGACTGGCGCCCGCAGCGAATACTTCGAGCCCATCGCTTCAGGGTGGCTTGCTCTCCTTCAGGTTGCCTTTGCTTGTCGCTCTGAGCAGAGAGTTCTACGTTGGCTGTGGATCGCTTTCTGAGGAGTTCACGATGACCCGCCGATATTGGACCCGCTTTACCGCACTGCTTTGCGCCCTCAGCCTCGCGCTGATGGGGATCGCGTGCGGCGATGACGCAGCGACGAGCCCCGCCGATGATGCGGCTGGCTTGGCAACTGACACCTCGGTGGCTGCCGTGGATGTCACGACGCCTGAAGGGGGCGATGATGTCACCGTGAGTGACCCGCCCAGCGACGTGAGCGCATCGGCCGACACGGCCTCCCAGGACCTCGATGCCAGTTCCGATGGCGACTTGGAGCAGACCGAGGACGTCACCGTCGAGGCCGAGGACGCCCTTGATGACGCCACCCAAGACTCAGAAGAGGCAGCTGATGCAGAGGAAGAGGTCGCGCCGCTCGCGCTCGCGAGCGACGACTTCACCGACGGCGGTGCGATGCCCGAGGCCTTCGTGTGTTGCCAAGGGAGCCCGAGCTTGAGCTGGTCAGGGGTGCCCGAGGGCACCGTGTCCTTCGCGCTGATCTACGACGATCCCGACGCCGGGGACTTCGATCACTGGGCGGTCTACAACATCCCCGCCGAGGTCACTGACCTCACCGCGGGCGCCTCGGGTAAGGGCATCACAGGGGAGCTCCCTGAAGGTGCCACAGAGCTGAACAACGGGTTCGGCTTCCCTGGCTACCTCGGCTCTTGTCCGCCGGCCAACCACACCTACCGATGGCGTCTGTGGGCGCTGAGCGGGACGGTGGACACCGCGCCCGCAGACTTCGCAGCCCTTGAGGTCGCGGCCAATGCACTCTCTCTCGGGGTCGCCGAGATGAGCCAGACCTTTGGGCCGAAGACGCCAGAGCAGGGGGCGACATGCGACTGAGCCACTCGCTCGTTGCGTTGGTCCTGTGCCTCGGCGCCTGTGGTGAGGCTGTCGATGACGGCCAGGGGGGGCAGGACGGAGCGGGTGTCATCGCCGGTGATGTGGTTGAGGACGTGACCGCAGGGGCCGACACCTCCTTGGCCGTGAGTGATGCGGCGTCGACGACCGAGGCTGACGCTCAAGACACACCACAAGACACCGAGCAAGCCGCCGATGACACGACCCTCGTCGAGGACGTGGCGTCTGTCGAAGACAGCGAGACAGTCGACGTCATGGCCGACGCGACCCCCGCAGACATCGCCATGGCCCCGGACACCACTGTGGACGTGGAGGCACCCGAGGCGGACAGCACCGAGGATGGAGTGGCTGAAGACGCGATGTCCTCGAGCGATGTGGATGACGCCCCAGAGGACGCTGACACAGCGAGCGCCTCGGACACGGGGGAGTCCGACGTCAGCGCCTCGGACGCTGTCGTGGAGAGCGATGTGGCGGATGTGGCCTCGGTCGAGGATGCAGTCGACGGAGAGGCCATCATTGATGGGGCAGGGGGGATCGACGCCTCGGATGACGCGTCGGGTGACGCCGAGGTCATTGAGGACGTCGACACAGGGCCACCGCTCCCCCCCAAGCCGCTGTATCTGTTGAGCGTGAACAACGCACAGAAGACGCTCGAGAAGATCAACGTAGAGACCGGAGAGGGGACAGACGTCTGTCAGCTCCCTCCCACGAGCAACTACCCGTCTCTGACCTTTAGCCGCGACAACATCCTCTTTGCGTCCCGTCAGGGTCAGTACTTGGACGCGATCGACCCTTGCACGTGCGAGGTCAGCCCCGTGGGCTCCTACAACGGCTTCACAGGCGTCAACGGGATCACCAGTGACTTTGGGCTCAACCTCTTCGGCGTCTCGCACGTTCAGGATGTGCTCATCAGCATCAATTCGCAGAGCGGGTCGGGGACGTCGATCGGGTCGCTCGGGGTGAACTTCGGCTACACAGGAGCCACTTGGTCCGATGAAGAGCAAGTCATCTACGCCATCGACGCGACCAGCGACGGGCTCTACACCATCTCGCCATCGACAGGCGAGGCCACCTTCGTGGCGCCCCTGAGCTTACCGCTAGGGACGGTCGGCATTGAGATGCACCCCGCCAATGGGATCTTGTACGCATGCTCAGATCCGGCGCACCTCCTCGCCGTCGACCTCATCACCGGCGAGGTCACAGACCTCGGCGATATGGGGCAAAACACCGCATGCAATAACTTGGCGGCGCCTTGGAAAGAGGTGCCTTGCCTCGACGACATATAGCCCTGTGGGCCCTTTGCGAGGCGACCCCACGATGAGCGAGAGGTGTGACGATGAGTGAGACGACGGCTGCGGGCTCTTGGGCCCCCTTTGTGGCGCTGACGATCTGCATGTGGGGCAGCTATGGGGTGCTCTTGCACGCCGGTCAAGGGGCCATGGCGGACCCGGACAACGGTCGCTATAAGGCGTTCCTCTTCGTGGGGATCGCCTATGTATTGACCGCCGTCCTCGCCCCGGCTGCCCTCTTATGGTTACGGCAGTCGGACTGGGCGATGACGCCCAGCGGCATGGGGTTGTCGCTCATGGCTGGGGTCGTCGGCGCGGCCGGCGCCTTCTTCGTCTTGCTCGCGTTTGGCGCCAAGGGCACACCCTCGGTGGTGATGTCGCTGGTCTTCGCGGGGGCCCCGATCATCAACGCCATCATCTCCCTGACCCTCCACAAGCAGTGGGGAGCTGTACGTTGGCAGTTCATCGCTGGGATCGTGATCGCCGCGATCGGCGGTTATATGGTGGTGACGTTCAAGCCCGGTCCAGCGAAGGCGCATGGCCCCGAGGCCGTCGCTGCACCTGAGCAGTAGGCGGGGTCGGTCTGGCTTGATAGACTGCCTGTCGATGCAGCGATTCAGTACGTGGTGGGCGCTCTTAGCCCTTGGGATGGTCAGCGCGGCTTGGGGGCATGCTCCCGAGGTGGCTGCGAAGGTCGTCGAGGCGCAGCGTGGCCAATCCGGTTGGGTCATCCCCAACGGAAAAGAGGCGGTGATCCGCCGCGCGCTCGAGCCGAAAAAGGCCCGAGGCTGGCTGCTCCTCCAAGAGGCGCTCGTGGACCGCGATCGGGTCATCGTGCACTTCGGCCCCAAGCGTGACGGCGCGCCGCGCCTCAGCGTGACATTGGTCCACCCGACGATGGCGGGGAAGGACGCTGTTACCTTGGAGCATGTCGCGATCCTCAGCGTGCCTGGTCCGGCGCCCGAGGCTGACGTCGCGGTCTTGGCGAAGCGCCTGAAGGCCGCGGGCGAGCGGCTCGCAGTGTGGCAGTTCATCGCGGCCGAGCCGGAGGAGCCGGTGGAGTCGCGTCCGCCAGCAGAGAAGCCCGAGGAGGAGCTGCGCGCCCAAGCGCAGGCGGCGACTCGAACCATGGAGACGGTCCGCGCGGCCTTCGCGCGGGGCAATGATGACGAAGTGCGCGCGGCCTTAAAGACCTTGGATGCCGCGACCGTCCGAGACGGTGGTGTCCGCTTGGAGATGGCGCTGACCTACTCACGCCTGGGAGATGAGGCGGCTGTCCGAGCCATCTCCCAGACCTTCCCCGAGGACGCTGAACTGGGTGAGCAAGCGCTCTTCGGCCCCGCGCTTCGGGCCGAGCTACCGGACGCCGAGGTGCTCTTTGAGGGCAAGTCCGATGAGGAGATCTGCCTGCTCCATCGGATCGGTGACATCCTCTCCCAGGTCGGCCGAACAGGGCCAGCAGAGGCGCTCTTCGAGGCCATCCTGGCGCGTGTCCCAAGCTGCGCCCGTGCCGCCGAGATTTGGGGGCTGATGATCCTCGGTCAACGGCAAGGAGACCGTGCGATTGAGATATTGGAGCGACATCAGAGGAACAACCCCTCCGATATTCGCCTCACGCTCGCGCTCTCTCACGCCTATCGCATGACCGGGGAGCTGGAAGAGGCCATTCGCCTCTTCCACACGACCGCCGAGACCTTGGCGTTTGACGAGCAGAACCAATACTTGGGCCAGCTGTTGGCCCTCTACCTGACCAGCAGCACCGTCGAGCAATGGGTTGATCACTGGCGCGAGGTCCTCGAGTGGAAGCCAGACCACGTGACGGGGCGATTCCTCCTCGGCTCATGCCTCCACTATCTAGACGCCTTCGAGGAGTCCAACGTCCACCTTGAGAAGCTGGTCGGGGTCATCGACCACGAGCCCCGACTCTACGTGTACCAGGCGATGAACCACTTCAACCTTGGGGACACCGCCAAAGCGCGGGCCTTCCTTGAGGAGGGCATCGCGCTCAAGAAGGTGGACCCCGACGTCTACTATTGCAGGGCCGAGATCACCCGGGACACCGAGCGCGACCTCGCCTTGAGTGACCTTGAGCGCTACTTGGTGCTCACCGCGCGGAGTCAGTTTGAGAACCCCGGCAAACGCAAGCGCGTGGAGCGCATGCGCGACGCGCTGCTGGCCTGTAAGGCCAACGGGACGGCGGTCTGTGAGGGCCCCTGGGAGCACCCCCGCTCTCGGGTCATCGGCTTCATCAAGCGCAATGAGCCCACGCTCATCGGCCTCGGAGCGTTACTTCCGCTGCTGCTCTTGGTGGCCATCGTCAGACGCCGTAGAGCGCGAGCTGCGGCATGAGGTCGGCCCACGCGGCGCGGATCTGTGTGCTCTCGTTGGCTCTCTTGATGGTCACGACAGAGGTCGGGGCTGAGGCGCCTTTTGACGCGATGGCGCTGCCGCAGGAGCAGGTGCTCGCTTCACTCGATGCGCACCCCTCCGACCCGGTCCTGCTCGCCCGAGCTGCGCGCGAGGCGCGCCGTGAGGGGCGCTTGGTCGACGCGGCGTGGTTCATGGACCTCGCTGTTCAGTTGCCAGGGGACAGCGCGCTCGTGGCTGAGGAAGCGTACGCCCTGGGCTGGGACCTCGGTGATAGGCCCGTGAGCGCGTCCTCACCGGCCCCGTTGGCGCCCGCGTGGCCTTGGTGGCTGGCAGCCAGCTTGCTCTTGGTCTGCTTGGGCGCGACGGCGTGGCGCGTGGGTGACACCCTTGGCTTGAGCGCGCTCTTCGTCGGCGCCGTCGCAGCGGCGCTCATCATGCCCCCGACGGAGGTCTCACGGCCTTCGCTGCCCGCCGCGTTGATGGCGGTGGGTGACGGCGTGCCGTGCGAGACCCAACCCATGACGTGGCGCGGCGGCCGCCTCTACCTCGCGGCGCGTTGCGCCGGCACAGATCGACAGCTGATGGTGACCCGGACGGTGCCTGGAGAGCCCGCGATCGCTCACTCACTGCGCCACTCTGTCGGCTACTTGGGGCAGGGGGGCAGCCCGGAGGTCCAGGTCCTGGTGAACCACGTGGCGATGACCATGGCCTCGGCTGAGGCACAGGGCTACACGATCCCCTCGGCGGTGACGTCGCCTCCGTCCCGCCTCGACCGCTGGCAAGGGGCCGATCCCGACACCCGGGCGACGCTGCGGATCGCTGCCGGCCTCGTCGCCGCGACCCTCTGGATTGTCCTGACGCTCTTGGGGCAGCTGCTCAGTCATGTGCGGCGCCACGGGGTGCCGGCGTCGTTGCGTGTCCCGTTGGCGCTCGGGCTCCTCGGCGTGCTCGCCGTCCCGGCGACGATGCGCATGGTCTACGGGGGATACGACCTCACGGCCCACCTCATCGATGGTGTGATCCCGCGCTATGGGGCCGGCGCCCTCTGGTTCTATGGCCTCCCGCAGTGGCTCATCAGCGGCGACCATGCCTGGGTGCAGCTCCTCAATCGCCTCTACGGCGTGGGGTGCTTGGTCGGGGTGATCACCCTGACGGGGCGCTGGTTCCCTGTGGAGGGGGCCCGGCGCGCGGCCGCCTGGCTCGTCGCGACCTTGCCGATCTTCTTCGCTGCGTTCAGCTGCGAGAGCATCCACGCGGGGCCAACCTTGGGGATCTTGGTCAGCCTGTGGTTGCTGAGCGAGGAGGAGGTGCGACACCCCGTCGCGGCGGCTCTACCCTGGCTCGCTGCCGCGGTTACCCGCCCCGAGATGGCCGTCATGGCGGCCCTGGCTCCTGGCCTTATCTGGGCGCTGCGGGGCCGCGGCTCCATGGCGCGGCCTGCGACGGTCGGCCCTGTCCTGCTGGGCGCGGGGGCCATGCTCGCCGCGATCGCCTGGGACACCCTCCAGACCACCGAGGCGATGGTCAGCCAGTCCGCCGTGTCCCTCGGGCCCGACCTCGTGGGCAAGGCCATCAGCGCGGGCCTCTTCCAGAGCATCTTGGCCGCGCCTCAGGTCACCCCGACGTTGGTCCTGGGGCTCGTCGTAGCGGCCGTCGCCGTCCCTGCGTTGCGATCAACTTCAGCGCCTATCCTCGCCTTCGCGGTGCTCTGGATGGCGCTCACCGGGGTCGATCATGCGCCTGTGAGCTTGCCGCGCATCCAGCTGACCCCGTTGCTCCTCTGCGTGCCGCTCGCGGCCGCGGTCGTCCCCGAGCTCTCGCGGGCCTCCAAGGGCCTCCGCGTTGCGCTCGCGCTCCTCTACCTTGTCGGCGTGGCGTACAGCGCGACGTCCCTCTGGGCGCCGACCAACGAAGATCACGAAGAGCGGCTTTGGCGCGAAGCGGCTGAGGTGCTCCCGGCCGGTCCACTCTGTGTCGCGACGATGGGCTACGGCGATAAGCCCGCTGCCGGGCTGAGCCCGCGTCATCACCCCAGCTATTTGCTCGCCGGGCCAGGGCGGGTGGTGCGCCACTTGGGGGCCCTAGACACGCTCGTGACGACCTGCGAGGGGCCGGTCTATGCGCTCCTCGGGACGCGGTGCCACGTGGCGATGCGTCAGCCAGGAGAGCCGCGCCCAGGGGCGCAGGGCTTGCCGATCTGCCAGGAGGTGAGGGCCACGCGCAGCTTAGAGCCGCTCATCGAGAGAGACGTCGTCAATCACGGTGACTTGGCGTACCCGATGTACCCAGGCTCCGCGACCCTCCCGCTTGGACTCTACCGGGTGGTCAAGTAGGTCCCTCGGTGGCGCTCTGTGGGGTGTGGCGTGCGTCGCTCAGCGCGAGGAGGTCTGCATGGCAGGGTGAGACGACGTCCGCGGCCGAGTGAGAGGAGGATTCGGGAGGTTCTGGGCTCTGGAGCCGACCTCTGCGGTGTGGCGCTCTGCTCTGGAGCCGACCGCTGCGGTGTGGCGCTCTGAGTTGACCGTGTACTGGCCCCTCTGCGAGAGTGGGCGGGTGAATGCTACCGCTGCACCTCCAGGCTTGTCTCGCTTCCTCCTAGGCGCCTCGCTCTGCGTGCTGCTCTTCGGGGCCCCGGGGGTCGACGCGAAGACGCCTGAGTGGGTGATCACGGCCGAGCGCGAGGCGCTCTTGCGTGATGCCTTGGGGGCTGACGCGCCGCTCGCTGGGGTGGTGCTGAAGGCCGCGGCCATCGAGAAGGCGCAGGTCGTCTTGAGCTACGGGGCAGCGGGGGTCGAGGCCCCTCAGGCGACGGTCACCTTGGTGCACCCGAGCGCGGCGACGGAGGCGGCGACTCGCCTCACACATTTGGCCATTGAGCCGACCCCAGGGCCCGCACCAGCGGCCTTGGTCGAGGCGTTGGCGAAGCGGCTCGAGGCTGCCCAGGGGCTCGACGCGCTGTGGACACTGCTCGAGGCGCCGCCCGAGGAGCCCGCGAAGCCCGAGGAGCCCAAGGGTGACAAGGCACCTGACCCGAAGGCCGCCGCGGTGGAGGCGCTCCGCATGACCTATGCGCGGGGTGATGAGGTGAGCGCGAAGGCGCTCGCGGCGGAGCTGAACACGATCACGGTCGCCGATCCGAACCTGCGCCTTAAGGCGGTCATCGTCCTGGCCAAGCTGGGCCTGAAAGACGAGCTGCTCGCGGTCTCCAAGACCTTCACGGGCACGTGGGAGAACGTCGGGCGCGCGCTCCGCGGTGAGCTGAGTGACCCGGGGGTCTTGCTTCAGGAGTCGGACGCCAAAGCGGCCTGTGAGCGGGCCGACTTGGCCGAGGCGCTCATCGCAGGTGGGCACGCCAAGACCGCCGAGGCGCTCTACGGCGCCATCCTCGCGGTGAACCCTTCGTGTCATCCCGCGGGGATCGGCTTGGCACTTCAGCACCTCGCCAACGACGCACCGCAGGCCGCGATCGACCTCTTGCTCCCGTGGCATGAGCGCGACCAACAGGATGAGCAGATCAACACGGCGCTCTCAAGCGCCTATCGTCACTTGGGGGACCTCGACAGCGCGATTCGACACTTCCACTTCACGGCTGATAAGCGCGCCCAAGACCCTCAAGCGCGCTTCTTGGGCTTGCTCAACGCGCTCTACCTCAAGGCGAACAATGAAGCGTACTGGGCAGAGCATTGGCGTGAGGTGCTGAAGACCCGGCCGGACCACTACGTCGGGCGCTTCTTGCTCGGCGCTTGTTTGCACTACCTGGACGAATTCGAGGAGTCCAACGTGCACCTAGATCAGCTCGTCGGGCTACTCGATCACGAGCCGCGACTCTACGTCTACCGAGCGATGAATCGCTTTAATTTGGGGCAGGTGAAGGAGGCCCGGGCGTTGCTGGATGAGGCCGCCAAGCTGCCGGCGGTGGACCCCGACGTCTACTACTGCATCGGCGAGGTCTCGCGGGACACCGAGCGAGACGTCGCCATCGAGAACCTCGGCCGCTACCTGACGCTCACCGCGCGGAGCTTCTACAGCAACCCCAGTAAGCACGCGCGAGTGACGACGATGCGCGACAATTTGGTGGCCTGTGACCGCGACGGTATCGCCGTCTGCGAGGGCCCGTGGGAGCACCCGCGCCCTGTGTTGACCCGCGCCCTGTGGCGGAACAAAGCGCTAATGGACTGGACGGTCCTGTTCCTCGCCTTGGGGCTCATCGCCCTCATCGTTCGCCTCGTCAGACGGAAGAGACGGGCATGAACCGCGCCTTGGCGCTCCTCGTGATGGCGCAGACCGCGTGCGTGTTCGTGCCCACAGCAGCTGCGCGCTCGGACGCCTCGGGGGTCCAGTCCCCGGACTCGCAGGCCCTGGGCGTGGCGGCGCGAGAGGCGCGCCGGGACGGGCGGCTCTTCACCGCGGCGTGGGCGACTGAGCGCGCTCTCAGGCTCAGCCCCGTAGCGCCAATCGCGACGCATGAGGCGGCTCGCTTGGGCTGGGAGGTCACTGCGCCGGCCGGGGAGGGCGCGCTCCCCTCACCTTGGCCATGGTGGCTCGTGGGGTTGAGCGCATGGCTGGCGTTGCTGGCCGCTGCATGGGCCTTGCGAGATCGCCTCGGCCTCCTGGCGCTCGCAGTCGCTGCGATCGCCTCAGCCGTCGCGCTGCCGAGCGCAGAGGTCGCGCCCCCGACGCTGCCCGAGGTGTTGGTTCAACCCTTCGACGTGGCGCTGTGTCCGACCCAGAGCGTCTACTGGGAGGGTGGCCGCCTCGTCATTGAGGCGACCTGTCAGGGGCGCGCGGCGCGGTGGACGGTCATTGGCGAGCTGAGCAGCGGGCAATACGCCGCCCAGACAGCGCACCACACCCTCGGTGGAGGCTCCACGTTGGACGCCCCCGAGCTGGGCCTCGCGCTCCAAACTCAACTGGTCACGGCTCTGCAGAGCGCCGAAGAGTCGGGATACCGCGTGCCCGTTGAGGAGTCTTGGGTGATGCCTCGAACGCGCCTGTGGAGAGGCGCCGACCCGGCGCAGCGCGCTCAGCTACAGGTCGCTGCAGGGGTCGTCGCAGGGGCCCTCGTCGTCATCCTCTTTGGGCTCTGGACCCTCGCGACCTCTTTGTTGAGGGCCTCTAGGACGCGCCCGCTGCTGTGGGTGTTGTTGGGGCTCTCTATCGTGGGCTTGTGCGTGGTGCCGGGGCGCATGCGGATGATGTACAGCGGCTATCACCTCACCCAGCACTTGGTGGACGGCTCTATCCCACGCTACGGGCCCGGGGCGATCTGGTTCTATGGACCGGTGCAGTGGCTCCTCGGGGGAGACCACGCTTGGGTGCAATGGGCGAACCGTGTGTACGGCTTGGGGTGCGGCATCGCGACGGTCGCGCTCGCTGGCCTGTGGTTTAATCGGACCGTGGCGACGGTCACCGCGGTCCTTGCCTCTGCGCTGCCGTTCTTTTGGTTCGCCTACAGCTGTGAGTCGATCCACGTGGCGCCTACGCTGGCGGTCTTGGTCGCGGTGGGGGTCCTCAGCCTCCCCGAGCGCCGCGCGCCGGTGGCGGCCGCTATCGCCGTGATCGCAGCGGGCCTGACGCGCCCCGAGATCGCCGCGGTGATGTGCCTCGCGCCCCTCTGGCTCTGGTGTGTGCAGCGTTGCCCGCGCCCGACGCGCCGCGCTTGGCCGTGGCTCGTCGCCTTGGTCGCCATCTATGGGGTCATTGGCTGGCGCATGCTCGACGTCTTGGTCTTGAGCGACCAGCTCGCTGCGCAGGGGGCCGTCGCTTCCCCGGGGCGGTGGCTCGAGCGCGGCTGGTACGCTTTCAGCCTCGGCGGCGTCTTCATGAGCCCAGACTATCTTCCGCCAGTGCTCGGCGGCCTCCTCGTCATCGCCGCCGCCACGCCGAGTCACCGTCGAATCGCCTTGCCTACCTTGGCCTTTGGGGCGGTCTGGCTCGCGTCGGCTGGCATCGACTACGCCTACGTCAGCCTCATTCGTCTTCAGCTCCCCGTCGTGCTGCTCTGGTTGCCGCTCATGGCTGCAGCGTGTGTGACGATCTACCGGTGGCCGCGAGGTAAGGCGCTCGCAGTGGCATTGACGGCCCTCATGCTCGCGGGCAGCGCCACGAGCTTCCTCGCTTTGGATGTCAGGACGGTCGAGGACGATGAGGACCAGCTCTGGCGTGACGCGGTGACGGCGCTCCCGGACGGACCAGGTTGTCTGGTGACACACATCTACGGAGACGAGGCATCGGCCGCCAAGACGCCGCGATTTGTCCCTCGCTATCTGCTGGCCTCCCTTAGGCCCGAGGTCTCGATTCATCCCTTGCGGACGCTGCCGGATGTGGCGCGCACCTGCGCAGGGCCCGTCTACTTTCTGCGAGGCAGTCGCTGCTATGCAGACCTCCGTCGGCCCGGAGAGCCTGCCCCACCTGAGGGGACCGACTACTGCACTTCAGCGCCACCAGCAGCGCATTTAACGCCGCTCATTGAGCGTGACGTCAAGAACGTGGGGGTGGTCTCCTACCCCATGTATCCAGCGGGTGAGCGCCTCAGGTTGGGGCTCTATCGCCTGACGCGATGAGCGTCGGTCGGGGGGCTGCGTTGCAGGGCTCCCTTGGGACGGTTAGCCGTTGTGGCGTGCTCCGGTGTAGACTCTCTCCATGTGCTTTCGGACGACCGCCTTGCTGTGCCTCTTCGCCTCGCTCGTCGCATGCGGTCAGGCCGAGATAGGGGACGTTGATGATGTGGGGCTGACCCCGCCGCCGACGTCGACTGAAGACACGGGAGAGGGGGAACTCCTCGAGGATGGTACGCGCTCAGAGAGCGACACCGAGGCTGGACCGACCGACGTCGCGATATATGACGCTACCGCGCCGGCAGATGCGCCCCTCATGGACGTCGACGCGGACCTCGCGAGCCTGCCCCCTCTGCCCTTGGGGCCCTCTCGCTGCGAGCTCGCGGGTCCGCCGCCGTCACCCAGGCCGCGGCGCTCACTGACCCCCGTCGTCATCTTCGATGAGCTGATGTACCACCCGGCGCAGGGGCAGCAGGAGTGGCTTGAGCTGCACAATGTCCTGGCGGTCGATGTCGACCTCAGCGGTTGGCGACTCGACGGCGGGGTGCGCTTCACCTTCCCAGACGGGACGATGCTCAGCGGAGATGGTCGCTTGGTGGTCGCGGCGGACCCGGAGAGCTTCACTGCGGTCACAGACGCGCTTGGGCCCTTTGAAGGCAAGCTGGATAACGCGGGGGAGCGTATCGAGCTGTTTAACAACGCAGGCCGCTTGATGGACGCCGTGGTCTACGATGATGACGCCCCTTGGCCGGTGACCCCTGATGGCGCGGGCGCGTCGCTGGCCAAGCGCAAGAGGCACCTCCCGAGCGGAGAGCCTGAGAGCTGGGAGGCGAGTCGGCAGCTCGGCGGGACCCCCGGTGCACGCAACGCGTATGACCCGCAAGAGCCCCCTGTCGACGTCACTTGGATCGGTCCTGAGACGACTTGGCGCCTTGATCTCTCCGGGGTCGCCCAGCCTGAGGACTGGTTCACGCCGGAGTATGAGGATGATGGATGGGAGACCGTCGTGGGCGCGACTGCGATGGGGGGGAGCCTGAGCGAGGCTATCACGGTCCTCGCGACCGCGGACAACCATGTGGCTGTGTATCTGGGCGCGTTGGATGGCTCAGGGATGCGCTTGGTTGGGCGTGATAGTGAAGGGAACTGGGACTCTCCCGAGGCGTTCCTCGACGTCGCTCACCCAGAGGAGCACCTCTTCCTCATGGCGTGGGAGGCCCAAGGAGACGCAGAGTCACCCCAGATGCTCATCGCAGAGGTCTTGACGGGCGCGGGGCCACTCTGGGGGACCACGGCTGCGGCCTTTGAGGTGAGCCTCGGACCGACCGGAGCGACCCCGGGTGGAGATATGAGTGCTGCGCCTCCGTCCGCAGAGGCGGTCGCGGACGAGGTCGCGGAGAGTGATGCGCTCGACGGTTGGTCCACACCGCAAGCTGAGCGGCCCCGCTCGGAGGGGCCTTGGGGGGCCGCCGTGGGGGCTGCGTTCATCTCAGACGCGGCGTTCCTTTGGCCTGACACGTTCGAGTCGAATTCCGTGACCAACCAGCTCGAGACCTACGCGCTCTTCCGGTCGCTTGAGCCTGTCCTCCCGCCCCCATCATCAACCTCGACCCTCGAGGCGCCGCTGACCGCGTACGCCCGCGCTACGTTCGCCATCTCTGAGGCGGAGCTCGAGATGGTCACTGAGGTGCGCTTGACCGGCACCGTCGACAGCGGAGCAGTCCTTTATCTCAACGGCGCTGAGGTCACCCGAGTGGCGATGCCTGCCGGGCCCATTACGGCGGCCGTGGCGGCCACAGAGTCGGGGGCTCACTCCCTTGACGGCACGGCGATTCCGACGTCATCACTGGTCGCGGGCGAGAACGTGCTCGCGTTCTCGATCCATCAGGTCGACGCCTCCGACACGTCCTTGGTCCTGGACGTCAGCCTGTCGGCGACCCTGACGGAGATGCCCCCGGAGCCTCAGCTCGGCGTCCGAATCGATGAGGTCTCCGCAGGGGGGCAATCACCGTCCTGGATTGAGCTCTTCAACCCCCACGACGTGGCTGTCTCGCTGGCGGCCTTCGAGCTCGGCACAGCGGGAGGGGAGCGGTTCCTCTTGGATCCCGAGGTGCTCGCCCCGGGGGCGCGCGTCGTCGTCCGAGGTGATGAGCTGGGCTTTGCATTGAGTGAGGGCGATCTCTTGGCGTTATGGGGGGCTGAGGGGGAGGCCCTCGATGGTGTCCGCGTGGAGGACGTCGTCCGCGCGCGGGATGCGGTGGGGGCTTGGATCTACCCTGACGAAGGGAGCCCCGGTGCCCCGAGCGCCGCGCTGCCCGCTCAGACCGTCGTGATCCACGAAGTGCTCTATCATGCGCCGCAGACTCCGGCCCCTGATGGGGGCAGTGACCCTTCGGCGCTGGAGTGGATCGAGCTTCACAACACGAGTGACTGGCCTGTCAGTCTTGAAGGCGCGCAGTTGACCGACGGCATCGCGTTCGCGTTTGACGAGGCGGCGCTGATCCCGGGCGGTGGGTTCCTCATCATCAGTCGAGACGGCGCGCGTCCGCCCGGGACCCCGGAGGGGGTCTTGGTGCTGGGCCCTTGGGAGGGGACGCTCTCGAATGGCGGCGATAGCGTGACCTTGATGAGCCAGTGCGGCAACCCAATCGACAGGGTGCGGTACCTCGATGGTGGGCGCTGGCCCGCCGCTGCAGATGGTGGCGGATCGAGCCTAGAGCGCCGGGCCCCGGGCGCCCCCGGCCTATTGCCAGGCAGCTGGGGTGCCAGTGATGAGGCTGGCCGCGTGGGGTGGCAAGAGGTCAGCTATCGTGCCGTCGTCGCGCCGTCCTCTGTCGGCCCCGATGGTCAATGGCAGGAGCTGATCGTCGGCCTCTTGGCGGCCGGCGAGGTCCTTATCGACGATCTGACGGTGGTCAGGGACCCGGATGGCGAGGCGGTTCAGTTGATCCAGGACCCGAGCTTTGACGATCCAACCGCTGCGACCTGGCGTTGGATCGGGACCCACCGTCACAGCGCCTTAGTCGCTGACCCAGACGACCCGAGTGAGGTCGTCTTGAAGCTCGTCGCGACGGCACAAGCGGGTCATATGCATAACCACCTCGAGACGACGCTCGCCGGGGGGGCCGCGATCCAGAACGGTGTGGAGTTCGAGATCGCCTACCGTGCGCGGTGGATCAGCGGCTCAAATCAGCTCAACACGCGCCTGTACTTCAACCGCCTCGCGAAGACGACGCACCTCACGCTCCCGGACTATGCGGGCACCCCCGGGGTGGCGAACACAATCGCAGTGGAGGCTCTAGGGCCTGCGCTTAGTCAGCTGCGCCATCACCCTGTCGTGCCTCAGCCAGGAGAGCCGGTGACGGTGTCTGTCGTCGCTGAGGATCCTCAGGGGATCGGTGAGGTCACGCTCTGGTTGTCCGCGGATGAGGGGGTCTACTCGGATCACCCGATGACCCTCGTGGGCGGGGGGCGTTACGAGGTGACCGTGCTCGGCTTCCCTCTCGACGCAATGGTGCAGATGGTGGTCGTCGCGAAGGATGTTGAAGGCGCTCAAAGTGAGTTTCCGCCTGATGGCCAGCAATCGCGCGCGCTCTTCCGCGTCAGTGCGGCCGCTGGGGACACTCACGGGAAGCGAACCCTGAGGATCTGGATGACGGCCTCGGACTCCGCTTGGCTGCACGCCGAGCCCAACCTGATGAGCAACGACAGGGTGGCTGCCACGGTCATCTACGACGACCAAGACATCTACTACGATGTCGGGGTGCGGGGGAAAGGAAGCCAGCGCGGCCGGGGCGTGGACGCCCGTCATGGGTTTGCCCTCTACTTTAACGCCGGCCAACCCCTGCTAGGCGGCTATGGCAGCGCCATGGTCGACCGGTCTCAAGGGGTCAACTATGGGCAGCGGGAGTGGTTGTTGAACCAGGCGATGGCTCGGGCAGGCTCCGTCTCCGCTGAGTACAATGACTTGGTCCACCTCGTGGCGCCCCTTGAGCTGCACACGGGGGCCGCTGAGCTTCAGCTCGCGCGCTTTGGCAACACGATGCTCGACGCGCAGTTTGAGGCGGGGGGAGAGGGGCAGCTCTTTGAGTACGAGCTCATCTACTACCCGACGACCACCGTCGATGGGACCGCTGAGGGGGCCAAGCGGCCGCGGCCCGATCAGGTCGCAGGCACGACGCTCCGGGGGCTCGGCGACGATAAAGAGGCGTACCGTCACCTTTACCTCGCCAAGAACAACCGCCGGGACGACGACTATGGCGGGTTGATGTCGCGCCTCCCGCTCTTCGACCTCCCCGATGCGGCCTTCTTCGAGGAGGTGGAGCAGGCCTTGGATGTCGATCAATGGCTGCGGTCCTTTGCCTTCGCGGCGCTCGCCGGCTCCACGGATCAGTATGGCACGGGGGCCCAGCACAACGCTCAGCTCTATGTGCGCCCCTCAGACGGTCGGCTGCTCTATTTCCCGCATGACACGGACTTCTTCTTTGGGACCCCGACCAAGCCCGTGGTGCAGCAAGGTGATCTCAACCGGTTGCTTCAGCGACCTGCTTACAAGCGCGCCTTCTGCGGGCACCTGCATGACATTGTTCAGACCAGTTATAATGCCGAGTACATGGCTCACTGGGGTGAACGCATGGGCGCGATGCTGCCCGATCAAGCCATCGCATCCTACGTCGCGTTCTTGGCCGCGCGCGCGCAGCATGTCCTCTACGATGCGCAAGATGCCGTGACCAAGCTTATCCCCCCGGTAGTGTTCGGTGTCACCTCGCCGAGCCCGGAGGAGACCGAGATCTTGGGAGACGTTGTCGCCCTCGAAGGCCTGGGTTGGGTCGATGTCGCGACAGTTCATCGACTCGAGGGGGAGGAAGAGACGCCCTTGGAGCTCTCCTGGACCGACACGACGACGTGGAGTGCGTCACTCGGCTTGGTTCCCGGATTGAACATCCTCACCCTGCGAGCGCTGGACCTGCATGGTGTGGAGGTCGGTCAAGCAGAGCTGTGGCTCACATCGACCCCAATTCAGCCTTGAACCAGGGCAAGAGCTGGAGGTATGTGAGCGCCTTAGGTTAAACTTCGGTTACCGAACTACCTGGCTGCCTTGGCATCAGGGATGCCGCGCGCTGAGTGGGCTTAGCGGGCTGTTCATCAAAGTACGGTACTGCGGGGGTGAATAGCGTCTGTGTCGTTGGGAACATTGACAGCCGGCGCCGATTTGCTTACCAATTCTAGAATCTAACAAAAGATAGGTTTGCGATGAGCATCTCGAAGCTAGAAGACGCTGCAGCACCCATCCCGTTCGGAAGTGCAGCAGATCACCCGAGTGCGGTCATGGTACCCAGTGACGGTCCAGTGGCTGCCGCAACTCCTGATCTCATCAAGGGCGCTGAGTTACCCGATGATTGGCCTCGAGAGGGACCGATCGATCTCGCGGTCCATGACCTCCCCCATCGGTCCTCCACGACCGAGTGGTGGTACCTCAACACGCACCTGGAGTCCTTGGATGGGCGCGCATTTTCTCTCTTCGCGTCGTTCTTCCGGGTCCTGAAAGGGCGCGACGAGGAGACGGGAGAGCTGCAGTACGCCCACTCTCTGACTTGGGCCCTGACCGATGTGACCACGGCGTCATATTACGCCGAGTCCCGCGTTGACCAGGACGCCCCGGCGATGGGCTTAGAGAAGCTTGAGCGCGGTGAAGGGACGAGTGACCCTCGCATTCGGCGGGCGGCCCACGAGGTGCTCGTCAAAGGCAGTGTGCCATACCCCGACCAAGTCTTTGACGGGGATGTCTTCGTGGGGATGCGTCGCCTGGACCTCGACTTTGACGGGCAATGCCTCCGTCGCCTCGACAATGGGGCCTACGCCCTGAAGCTCTTTCATGACCACCACAAGGTGGGCTGTGACCTCGTATTCACCCCATCCGTGCCCGCCGTCAGGCATGGTCGAGACGGTGTGGTGAAGGGCACTCACGGCGAGGACATGTTCTACTACTTCGTGCCGCAATGTGTGGTCACCGGCACCCTCAACGTGGAGGGGGGGCAGCTGGGAATCATCAAGGGCGACGGCTGGTACGACCATGAGTTTGGCCGCCATGGACATGACCTGCGTGAGGGCCAAGTCCATGATGTGGCCTGGAATTGGCTCGCTGTTCAGTTTGCGGATGGTCGCCAACTGAGCGCGTATACGCTCGTCGACGAGCACACGCAGGCCGTCATCGATGAGCGCGCCATCGTCGTCGACGCCGACGGGATCCCGACCTACTACGACCACATCGCGTTTGAGGCCGAGAACCTGTGGCGCTCTACGCGAACCTTCCAAGAGTACCCGACCCGCTGGCGCCTCCAGGTGCCTGAGGCTGGCCTCGACTTAAGCGCTCGGGCGACCTTCGACGACCAGGAGTTTGTGACCCTCATCTCCAAGCCCGCCTTCTGGGAAGGGCGCATCGAGATCGAGGGGAGCTGCGAGGGGCAGCCCATTGAGGGGGTGGGCTATCTAGAGCGCAGCGGGTTCAGCAACATCGACACCCTCGAGGACTTCTTCGCCTCGGTGGGGCGGGAAGTGCGGAAGTCCGTGGCGGATGTCGCTCCGTTGGATCCGAGCTTCGAGCGCGTCCTCGACCTCATCGGGAGCCCCGAGCGCCCGGACGTGATGCGCGGCGTCGACATCCCGACCTTCACCGACCACATGATTCGCCCCGTGCGTGAGATCGCTGATCGAGGCGGAAAGTCGTGGCGTTCATACGCCGCGCTCGCCTGCTGCGACATCGTGGGGGGGGACTCACGCGACTTCGTGCAGTGGTTGGCGCTGCCTGAGTTCATGCACGTCGGTTCACTCATCGTCGATGACATTCAAGACAAGTCTGAGGTGCGCCGCGGCGGACAGACGGCTCATCTCATCTATGGTGAGCCCGTCGCGATCAACGCCGGCACCGCGGCATATTTCATGGGGCAAAAACTCCTGACAGGGCCCGAGATGTCGTCGGCGGACAAGCTGCGACTGTACGACCTCTACTTCGAGGCGCTCCGAGCTGGGCACGCCGGACAAGCGCTCGACTTAGCGGGCCTAGATGACGCCATGACCGAGGCGGCTGAGACGGGCGATTGCGAGGTCATCGAGGAGCGCGTCTTGGCGATTCATCGCCTCAAGACTGCGGTCCCTGCGGCCTCATTGGCGCGAATGGGGGCCGTCGCTGGTGGCGGCACTGAAGCCCAAATCGAGGGCCTTGGCGGGTTCTTCGACGCGGTCGGGACCGCCTTCCAGATCATGGACGACGTCTTGAACCTGCGTGGCTTTGAGGGGGATCTGAAGGCCCGCGGTGAGGACATCGCGCAGGGCAAGGCGACGAGCCCCGTGGTCAAGGCGATGACGCGGCTGGATGCCGCATCTCGCTGCGCACTCTGGCGCCGAATCCAACTCAAGCCTCAAGACCCTGAAGAGGTGCGCCAAATCATCGCCATCATCGAGGGGTGTGGGGCGCTAGATGCCTGCGTGACGCAAGCAAATGAGCTCGTTGATGAGGCGTGGAGAGTGCTCGATCCCCTGGTTGAAGACTCGCTGCCGAAGATCATGCTCCGTGCCTTCGGGTGGTTTGTCCTTCAGCGTCACTACTAGGTGGCCGTGAACGTAGGACGAGTGCCCCTCGCCGAGGGTGATTGTGGTCCACAAGGGGGCGCCCCTCAGGCGCCCTTAAAGACGCCCGAATTCGAAGCGACTTGGCGGCGCTCATTGCGAAAAAGTCGTGAGATTTTGGATCGATGGAGCAACCACAGGCATCCTGACTCTATGAGCCTGCTCGCGCCAGCCCTACCTCGTCGTGATGAACTGCCCGGACAATGGGTCGATGTCATCGACCTCGCCGCGGCCCCTCGTCGCCCTGTTGATGAGACCGAGGCCCTCGAAGGGCGATGCCGGGGCGCGCTGCTCGCGGACTGGTCGGAGAACTTCGCCAATCAATGGGGCGCTGATGCGCCCCAGAAGATTCGTCAGGGCCTTGGTGACTTGGGCAGCGCCTTACCCGACGCCCCTGGCGCGGTGGCGTGGTACCCGGTCGGGCTCCAGCTCCGCGTCACGGAGCTCTTGCTCGATGAGGTCGTCGACGGCGATGCGCAAGGGCTTCGAGATGCATTGATGGCACTCGTGGATGGGCATCGAGCCGCCCGCTTTTTGGCCCGACGCCTGGGGCTCAAGCGCCTCATTTCGCAGGTCAGTGGTCTCTTTGGTCAGTGTTATGACCGTGGTCGTACGGAGGTGCGCGTCACCCCTGGGCACGGCGTCATCACGATGGCCGGCGCCGATCTTGTGACGCACCCGACCTGGCAGCTCCTTCAGCTCGTGGGGTACGAAGTGCTCGCAGAGCTGTCGGGCCATCCCGACGCCGTCGTCAGCGGTCGAATCGGCGCGGGGCGGCTCTTCGAGGTGCACGTTCGCTGGTAAGCAGCACCGCGCTTTTGCGCCGAGCAGCCAGTCGACCGTATAACCAGGGCCACACGGCAGACCGCCGTGGGACACACCTGCACGCCCTGTCCTGGAGCCCATGATGTCACGCACCCCGCTCGCCGCCCTCCTCGTCGTTTTGCTCTCCTTCTCGGTGGGCAGCGTCGCCTGTGACGCTGGCACGGGCTCGGCGACTGATTGTCGCACTGCGGGCCAAGAGTGTGCCGCGGGGTGGACCTGTGAGGCCGACGCTTCAGGGAACTACGAATGCATGTCGGACTCCGGGGGCTTTGCGACCGGTGACCCCAACGACCCGAACAACAGCGCTGATGACGGGTCAGACCCAACGGACGGTTCAGGCACCGCAGGCAATGACGGTCCGCCGTCTACCGATTGCCTCTACCCGTTCGGCTCAGCCGACCTTGGTCAGGACTTTGGTCAAGGGTGCACGTCCGATGATGAGTGCGCTCACGGGACCTGCATGCTCCCAGGGGCGGAGGGCAACGTCACCAACGCTGTCTTCGGCTTCTGCACGCGTGGATGCGATTGTGATGATGCCGCGGACGCCAAGCTCTCCAGCGAGGATGACACCTACCACTGCGTGTACCCCGGGGGGTGCTTCATCGGCGAGAGCCAGGGTGCGTGGCGTCATGCAGTGCTCAAGTGCAGCACAGTAGAGGACTGTCAGGCCGTGGACCCCCGGTACACAGACTGCGCGACGACTGATAGCAAGACCGTGGTTGAGGACACCTGCGGGAGCCTCCGTAAGGTGTGCCAAGCGCACGAATAGAGGCGAACAAATCGCGCGTTGGCGTCAATCGCGTACACTGAAGGTCGCCGCGAAGAGGATGCACCTCGTGTTGGACGCGGCTCGGAGCGTGGACCTTGGACGTGACGCACGTGGATGCCGTCGAATTGGATGCTGTGCCGGAGGCTCCGGCGACTGAGAAGGACGTGGTCTTTATCCACGGTCGCGAGGATACGCCCGAGGTGCCGCCCGGTGATTTGATTCAAGATCAGGCCTGGGGTGACCGTCGCCTCGTGGCGCCGACGCTCGACGCCGACTTCTACCGGCGACCTTTCGAGGAGCAGATCCGTCACCTAGACGAGCTGGTCGGTGAGGCGCGCCTCGCCATCGGCTTCTCTTTTGGCTCATGGCTCTTGCTGACCGTCGTCGCGATGCGTCAGCTGACCGATAGGCCGGTCCCAGACCTCCTCCTGCTCTCCCCCATATTAGGCTATGGGGGCACGCCTGCTGCGGGCTTAGTCGCCCCTTATGCCCGTGAATTGAGGCGACACCTAGGGCTCTCCGAGTGGGCCCATTGGCTCCCCAACCGTGCCAAGGTGCGGCCGCCAATCGTGAACCCAGAGCGGATCGCGTTCATCCACGGCACCCAAGATCCGCAATGCGCGACCGAGGACGTACGCGCCCTAGCGAACCTCGGCTACCCAGTCTCAATCGTGGAAGACGGGCACCGCCTAGACTCGCCGTCCGCGCGCTTGCTGGTGCGGCGCACCTTGAGCGCGGTGATGGGGGCGACTGGGCTCTGGTCCTAGTCGACGAGAGAGAGCACTGCGCTGAGGGCTTGAATGACCGGCTCAGGGTTCTGGCGAATCTCAAGCGTTTGCTCCATGTGGGCGAACTGCCCTGACGCAGCAGGGGCCGCAGTCGTGCAGACGGCGCCGACGCCGTTGGTGTGGCGCCCTTGGGTGTTCGTCGTGCCGCACAGGCGGAGGTCGACGACCGCCCCATCGAAGCTGTTACATGAGGTCACGTAGGCGTCTGGTAATGCGTCCTTGAGCGCCAGGTAGAGCTTGGCCGGTAGTGACTCTACGTCAGCCTCATCGCTTGTACCGTTGGAGAGGCTGATACCATCGCCGGCCATCCCATGGACGCTGAGGAGCAGATACTCCCAGTCATCGGTGGCGGTCGCCAGCTCCTCGAGGCCGGCCTGGAAGGCCTGATGGAACGCCTGGAAGAAGCTCACGCCGACGTGAGCCATGTCGGTCAACGGGTAGGGATCCGAGCTCCCTGTGCACACCTTGGTCTTGCCGTCGCACTCCGACGGCTCATCACTCACGCAGCGATGCGTCCCAGAGACGATCAGGCCGCGGGCCTGAGTTGACTCGAAGAGGGTCGCGGACTCGCTCCCCGTGTCCATATCAAACACCGGGTGAGGGGCCTCAAGGACCAGGGCTCGCGCCGGCCCCAAGCGCCACACTGCGCGTGCATGACCTGTGCCCGTCTCGGTCGGCGTGAAGAGGACGAGCCCCTCCTCATCACCTTGTCCCCTGCAGGCCGTGTAAGCGACGGCGGCGAGGGCCTCAAGGGCGCCGGCGATCTCTCCGCTTTGGAGGATCGTGATTAACCCGGTGATGCCCTCCCACCCCTCGCCGCTCCAGGGGGTGAAGGCATCGGCACCGGCGCTCTTTGGGAGCTGTGGGGCGAGCGCAGCGTCGATGACTCCGCCTTGGCATAGCGGGAGCGCGTCCCAAGGGGCGGCCGCCGACACGTCGCTTGTGAGGGGGACATCGCCAGGGGGGGCTCAGCGTCTGGGTCGGCCGTGTCTGACGTTTCGCTGTCCTCAGCAGCTGTGTCCTCCAAAGACGTCTCGTCGGTGATGATGTCGTCGTGTGCTGGCTCAGGGGAGATGTCGGCCTGAGTGTCGCCCACCTCAGGTGCTCCTCCCTGAGCGTCGCTCGGCCCGGTCGCCTCTGGGGTGCCGTCGCTGGTGTCGGAGCCGCTGATCTCGACCGAGGTGCGCTCTTGGGGCGTATCGGAGTCGACCTCAGACTGGGCCTCAGGCGTTGGGGGGGCTGACGCAGAGCTACACCCAAAGAGGCCGAACGCGAGCGCGAAGGTCGCGAAGTGACGGTACGGCATCCGGACGAAGCTCTTGATAGGTCACCCTCAGCGCAGATAGACGCCGCTCGCGACGGCGCGCAGCCCAGCGTGGTCGGCGGCCTCATTGTCAGAAGGGAAGCTCACGGTGTGGTTGAGCCAACAGTCGCGGACGACCATCGTCGTCGATCCGCCGCCGTCGAGGTTGATCGCGTCGACCAGCCCGAGCTCGGCGGCCACCCAATCCGCGAGCGCAGGGGTCGTCATGCCATCGCCTGCTGGGGTTCGGCCATCGAAGGTCGCGAGCACGATGTGCCCCTGAGCGTCGACGCCCATGACCGTCCGAGGGTTCGGCTGCCAGTCTGCGGCGGACCAGACTTGCTCGCCTTGATAGACCTCGGCCTTGGCGACTCCAGCGTTCACTAGGCTCGGATAGCCCCCCACTGCGTTTTGGACCCCGGGCCAGTCGACGCCAGGCTGGACCCACTGAAACTGGACACTGTCTAGTGCGTCCCAGCCTACGGTGCGTTGTTCAAAGTCGGTCGTACCGTTTGTGGTGTGCAGCGTACCGTCTTCCTTGAGGAGATCGGTCGGGGTGCAGCTGGCGTAGAAGTTCGCGTTGACCCCGACAAAGCCTCCGATGGCGTCCATCCCCGCGGCCGCTGTCTGACAGCCACTGTGGCGGTAGGGTTGGAGGTCCCAGCCCGAGCCAGGGGCGACCCGGAGGACGTTGACAGTCTGGACGCTGGGGCCCTCGAGCCGAGTGCGTGTCCAGCTCACGCCGGGCTCAACGAGCACCTCCGTGGCGACGTTGGGGCTCACGAACTCGAAGGCCACTCGGAAGGCGCCGGCGTACTCTTGGCCGCCCGCAGAGGTCCAGGTGTCCGCGACGACGGCGTAGTCACCTGCGGGGAGGTCTTCCACGATGAGCACTTCATGGGCGCGACCGATGCAGCCTGTGACGTGCCCGTTGGCATCTATCTGTGGGTCCTGCAGGAGGTGCAGGTCGATGTCGACCCCCACGCCGTCGCTCAGCTCCGCTCGAAAGTCGCCCGGGTGAGACGTGGAGAAGCGATAGACGACCTCGGGGCCGCTCTCGAGGGTGTCCGGCGCGCAGTCATAGGTGTTGGCCACGTCCGAGGCGCTCTGTGCGGTGTCGCCTTCGTCGACCATCGGCGTAAAGGGCGCGATGATGGGCGCGTCCCAAGTGCCCGCTGGGCGCGCTGCCGTTCGGCCGACCCCACAGAGGTTGTACGAGGGCTCCGGGTCTGGGTCTGGATCTGGGTCTGGGTCTGGGTCTGGGTCTGGGTCTGGGTCTGGGTCCGGGTCTGGGT
>JBMYRH010000003.1:0-91944 GCA_049602155.1 Myxococcota bacterium
GTTGAAAAGATCGATCCCAGCAGCGAGCCGAAGCTCGCTTTCTGGTTCTCAAAAAAGACTCAAAAGTATTCCGACTTCATCCCGAAGGATGTCGTCGAAGGACCCGAACGTCTCTACCTACTATCCAGTTTTCAAGGAGCGAAGAGCTTGCGCTCATGCTGTCCGTCGTAAGTGCGTCTCGCGGCTACGTCCGGTCAGCGGGATGCGCATGATATGTATGGGCGGGACCTTGTCAACGACTTTTTATGCACCCACCACAACGTTTCGCTAAATAGCCGACATCACGTTGTATTCACCCCTAATTCCGCTCCCCTTTCGTGAAGCGTTTGGGAAGTGTTCCCACTTCGTATCGCGGCGTCAACGATCGAGACGCATAATATATAGTACCGACGCAGCAGTCGGGGTGGGGGGACATCGCGTAGGATTTTCGAACCGCGATGACGTTGACATGAACGGCGGCGGGTCCGTAGCTTAGCCGAGTCCAATGACTGCGAGTCGAGGAGGTTCCCGTGGCCCTAATGAAGCAACTTACGATCGTCTTGGCCCTTTCGCTGGCTGTTGCGTCACTTGGGTGTGGGGACGATCAAGGAGAGGCTCCCGGTGACGCGGCGACTGGAGCGGCGGTTGCGTCGGTGACGGGTTCCGGGGCTGATGGCTCGACGTCGACCGATGGGGCTGACGCGACCTCCAATCCTGCGGAGGAGACGAGCAGTACCGGTGTAGAGAGCCAGTGGGAAGCCCCTGTGGAGACCAACGCCTGGGGACTACTCTTTGAGTTCGAAGCCCGGACACAAGGATCCAGCGAGAATGAGCTCTGGTTCGGGGATGGAGCGCTTGGCGCCGGGTCAGACTTTGAAATGATCGACACGGAGTCGAACCTCATTAAATCCGTGACCGATCTTGCCGGGCTGAAGAACCTGGAAGAGCCGATGAGCTGTGACCTCGGCTGTGTCGTATCACCCGACATGAAGTACATCGCGGTCGTGACTGAGCAAAACGTCGAGGGAGGGTTCTCGATGATGCTGGGCAACTTTAACGCGCAGCTGCAGGTCAGCATGTTCAAGGGGGTCACCTGGGACAACATCATCGATTTCCAGTTCGTCGACGATAAGCTCTTCTACACAAAGAAGAGCGACATCGGCTGTGAGTACTACTGCCAATACGACTTCTTCCGCGTTCAGCTGCCCTACATTAATGAGCGGGTAAACATCCTCAAATACCCCACAGAGGGAGAGCTCGAGCAGTCCAACTACGAGGGCCACTTCAAGGTGAGTCCTGATGGCAGCAAACTCGTCATGCTGAACACCACGATTCGCAGCGTGACGGTCAACATGTGGCAGGAAGGCTTTGGCCTCTTCGAACTCGATTACATCTGCCACTTTGGAACCAAAGGCAACTGCACTGGCACTGGCTCTGAATATCACGACCAAGACCCCGTCGGGATCAGCCCTGACGGGCGCTGGGTCGCGTTTTTCACCTATTCAGAGAGGTGGCAGCGGATCCGACTCTACGACACAGAGAACCCCGGGACGGCGTACTTGACGATTGCGGCCAACGTGCCGGACGGCAATTACATCTCCAAGGCATGTGAGCCAGGCAACTTGGCCGACTGGCAGTGGGAGAGGGTCCCCAATAAATCTAACCCCGTCTTTACCCCGGACGGGCAAGAGATCATCTTCCTGACTCAGACGACCTGCCCTCTATCGCTTGGCGGCGCTGAGCCCAAGAAGCCACGCACAAACCTGCGGCGGATCAAGCTCGACAAGCTCATGCAGGGGACGAGCCTGACCCCAGATGACGTCTTCGATATCACCGGAAACCCTTTTGATGACGTCACTGCAAACAAGCAAATCACGTCGTTCGACCTCACGCCTGACGGGGCGACGCTTCTCTTCACGGCGACGCCGACATACGGCCAGAACGGTAGTCTGCTCGGCGACGGCTCAGCACGACAGCGCAATGACCGAGAGCTCTATCGCGTGAGGATCGACGGCGAGAACTTGGAACAGATCACGGAGGACCTTTCGTTTATGGCCCACTCCGTCCGCCTTGCTCCCCAGCTGGTGTGCTGTGACCTCGGTGAAGCCACGTTCCCATTCCTCGAGGCGACATGCCTTGAGAAGCAGGGGACGCCGACGGACGCTTCGGCGTGCACCGAGGGGCTCTGGTAGGGGATAACCACAAAAACGCCCGAGCGGTATGAGCGACTCGGGCGTAGGTTTACGACGAGTGCATAACCACAAAAACGCCCGAGCCGCATGAGCGACTCGGGCGTAGGTTTGCTGCGAGCGACGCCGAGCGCCGCGCTGCCTAGAGCGCGTTCAACTTCTCGACCATCTCCGGCACCGCGGTGAAGGCGTCAGCGACAAGACCGTAGTCGGTGAGCTGGAAGATCGGCGCTTCGGGGTCTTTATTGATGGCGACGATCGTCTTGGAGTTCTTCATCCCCGCGAGGTGCTGAATCGCTCCTGAGAGCGCCACAGCGACGTAGAGCTTCGGCGCTACGACCTTACCGGTCTGTCCAACCTGGAAGTCATTTGGGCAGAAGCCAGAGTCCACGGCGGCGCGGCTCGCTCCAATCGCAGCGCCCAAGGCATCTGCCAATGGGTTCATCACCGCGAAGAAGTTGTCACCGTCCTTCAACCCACGACCGCCCGAGACCACCACATCAGCCTCGGTCAACTCTGGGCGCTCACTCTTCACACCCTCGAAGCCCACGTAGCGGGCCGTGACACCACCCGCATCGCCACCAAAGGCAGCGACAGCGCTCTGTCCACCTGAAGGTGCAGCAGCGTCAAATTCGGAGCCGCGTGCGCTGATGACGGTTCCAGGCGTGTTCACCTTCACTGTCGCGATGATGTTACCGGCGTACATGGGTCGGTTGTAGAGCACCTCAGCACCCTCACCAGCCAGTCCAACGCAGTCTGCGACCATACCCCAGCCCTTGATCGCGGCTACACGAGGCAAGAAGTCCTTGCCCATTGTGCCAGCGGAGCAGACGACGGTCGTCGCGCCACACGCGTCGACAACTTGGGCGACACTCACTGCCCATGGTTGAGCGAGGTAGTGCGCGTAGGCCGCGTCATCGAGGACGTGCACGGTGTCCGCCCCATAGCCCGTCAGGCCATCGGTGAGGCCGCCGACATCTTGGCCGATCAACACGATATCAAAGGTACCGCCCGTGCGCGCAGCGAGCTGCTTCACGAGGCTCAGAGACTGGTAGGTGCTCTTACGAATTGCGCCATCGCCATGCTCGGCGACCAACAGAATCTTAGACATATTGAGTTCTCCTACAGCACCTTGGCTTCGTTCGTCAGCTTGTCGAGCAGAGCGTCCACAGTATCGACCATCACGCCCGCCTCTTTCTCAGCAGGCTCAGCGAGTGCCACGACCTCCACCTTGAGAGCGGTGTCGGTGATACCGAGATCATCGAGGCTCATCACGTCAATCGGCTTACGCTTGGCCTTCATAATGCCTGGCAAGGAGGCATAGCGCGGCTCATTCAAGCGCAAGTCGGCAGTGATGACCGCGGGACGTTGAAGGGCAATGGTCTCCAGACCACCGTCCACCTCTCGCGTCACGACGAGCTCGTCGCCCTCAACCTTGACCTCAGACGCGAAGCACGCCTGAGCGGCGCCCATGTACTGAGCGAGCAACTGACCCACTTGATTGTTATCTCCGTCGATCGCCTGCTTGCCCAGCAGGACCACGTCCGGTGCCTCTTTGGCCACGACGGCTGCGAGAATGCGTGCGGTGAGATCGCTATCGAGTAGGTCATCGGTGTACTCCACACGAATTCCACGATCAGCACCCATCGCTAAGCCAGAGCGAATCGTCTGGGTCACGTCCTCGGGACCGATACTCAAAACAGTCACCTCACCACTGTGAGCTTGAGCGAGGCACAGGGCCTCCTCAACCGCGTTCTCACAGAAGGGGTTGACCTTGTACTCCACGGACTCGGTGTCCACACCGCTTCCGCCAGGTAGGAGTTTGATACGCGCGTCGGGATCGATGACCCGCTTCGCGCCGACCAGAATCTTCATTAAAAGCTCCTCAAGACAGTTGAAACACTACGGCCGGACGCGCAGGCCGTTGACACACTACGACCGGACTCGCAGGCCGTTGAGAAAGAGATTGATGATCGCGTCGCTGGCCTCGCCGATACCGTGACGGTCTGGAACCATGGCCCACTCTAGTGCGAGTTCATCCATGACTCCGAAGAGCGCTCTTGCGGTACGACGAGCATCAATCTCGGGGGCGAACTGACCCGCCGTCTTGCCTTGCTCGATGGTCTTGGCCATCAAGCTCAGGTAGCGACCAAATGGCTTGAGATCGGTCGAGCGCATGAAGCGACTAGATTGCCGCAACTCGACGGTGATCACCTCTGCCAATGCGGGGCGAGACTCGACCACAGCGAAATGTACTCGGACGATCGAGCGGAGCCGCTCGGTCGGGTCGGAGATGCCCTTCAGCGCGGTCTCTTGCGCATCAAAGAGCGTGTCCATCGTGTCTAAGAAGACCTGAATAAGGAGGTCCTCTTTGTTCTTGAAGTACAGATAGATCGTGCCGTCAGCCACACCCGCTTCGCGAGCGATATCGGCAACCTTGCTGTTGTAGAACCCGTGCCGAGCGAAGACCCCGACGGCCGCGCTGAGGATGCTACGTCGTTTATCCGACTGCGCCACCTGTTGCTCCTTGAGAAGCCCGTTCTGGCACCGAGTCGGCCATCACGCACTGAGGCTGGTAGCAAGTAGCACAGGGGATCACCCTAGACAAGGGGATTGGATGCGAGACGCAGGGGAAGAAAGGGGTTACGATGCTCCCAACAGCGCGACACAAATGACGCTCATGACGCACTGAGTCATCGCGAGCGTCGCGAAGTCGAAGGAACAGACCAGCAAGATGGCCATAGATACAGACGCACTATCGAGGATCCGTGTGCTCGTCTGTCTGGCGGATGCGGATCAAGGCACAGCCCTAGCGCACGCGCTCAGAGAGCATGATTTCGATGTCCTCGTCGCTCACCACATTCGCTCAGCGATGCGCGTGATGAAGAAAGAGTCCCCTCAAGCCGTGATCGTGGAGGTCGCGACGACCGCCTACGACGGCTTCCGAGTGGCGCAATGGGCGCAGGGGCGTATCCGCGCGATCTTCCTCGTCGCGGGCCGACAGCTCACGAGGATGGAGGACGTCGAGGTGCTGACCTCCGGCGCCAAGGAACTCTTCTATACGCCCCTGCAATCAGACACGATCGCAGCATCGATACGCGCGGCATGTGCTCCGGATACGACGGCAGGGCCAGTCACAAACGCTGGCTTGGGTGACCCGAAGACTCAGTACAGCCCGCAGTCCGTGCAAATGGAGGCACACGCCGCTCATACGGTGCGATCGGTCTCCATCATTGACGCCTCCGCGAAGACCGAGGCCATCTCAGCGGTCACACCGAGCGATCTCGCCGCTGCCAGTGCGTCCGCGAAGACCGAGGCCATGTCGGCTGTAAAGCCGAGTGACCTGCCCGGAGTGATGGATACAGTCACCGAGGCGAACATCATCTCGATGGACCCAGATGACGTCGCACCGACCCTCGCGCAAGGTCAGTTCGCAAGGCGGCCAGAACCCGAAGCGTCACCTGCAGATGCAGCCTCCGAACCGGCGACGCCTACGCCCCCCCCTGGCGTGGCAGAGGCACCGGCTATAGAGACGACCCCGTTAGACGACTCAGCGCCCCTAGATGAGGAAAGATCCTCCGCGCTTGTCGCGGACCTCTTTGATGCGCCCCTCGGACCTACAGTCATCGACCCATCGGCAGTGCCGAACGCAATGGTCGCAGACACCGCCTACCGCAAAGATCCCCCGAAGACCGCCGGGTTCGACACGACGGCACCTCGAGCCCCTATATTGCCCCCCAGCGCCGCGCCGGAGCGGTCCCCTGTGGGGCCAAGCCCCAAATCTAGCGCACCACTAGGTCAGGAAGACGATGCGACGTCTGCGGCGCTCATCGACGATTTATTTGGTGGACCGGTTGATGGCAACACGAGCGCTCCTGAGCGATCTCCTGAGCCAAACGCGCCCATCTCCAAGCGCCCTATCGGAGCGCCACCCGATGATCAGTTCCTGATGTCGGGCATGATGGATGAGCTGGACGATCTAAGCCCCGACTCCCTGGGTGGCGGGGGTTCCAGCCAGTCCATGGAGGCCAAAGAGCAGGCCGAGAATGCCCCCCAAACGCGCAGTCCCGAGGATGCCGACGAACAAACGCTCCCTACCGAGATCGCTGAGGGCCCCTCGACAGTGGATGTAATCGCAGCGGCGTATGGCACATCATCGACACCCAAATGGGTGGCTCACGGGCTCCTCGCGGCCGTCATTTGCGCGAGCGGCTGGGTCGGGTGGCTCGCCGTCGAACGGCTCGCGGTGTCCAGCGGCTCTTCGGTCAGTGACGAGAAGACCGCGGAGTCCACGGAAGCGGAAGAAGCACGTGCACTCCTGCACTCGACGCTCGGAGAGGCGACGATCAGTCATCGTGACGGCGCCCTCGCAGAGGCTAAGTCCGGCTACGTAGAGGCCCTGAAGCAAGACCCAGCGAACCAAGTCGCGCTCCGTGGACTCGCCTCTATCGCGATGCAGGATTCAAACTGGTCAGGGGCGCGAGAGTCACTCAACAGCCTCGCTGAGGTCTCGCCGGACGACACAGACCTGCCCCTTCAGCAAGCCCTCATCTTGAAGAAACTGGATAAGCGCTCGGCCGCGCTGGCCGAATTCCTACGCTTCATCGACTCGACGAAATCAGATGACCCGCGGCTTCGACCTGCAGCCCAAGTCTACCTCTCGTTGACAGAAGCAGGCGTCCCATAGATGGGCTTAATTCTCGCAATCGAGTCCTCATGCGATGAGACGGCCGCAGCCGTCGTCACCACTGACGGGGTGGTCCGCTCGAGCATTATCGCGACCCAAATACCGGTCCACACGCGATACGGAGGGGTCGTCCCTGAGTTGGCCTCGCGAGCGCATCTGACCGCGATGCCCAAGGTGATCTCGGAGGCGTTGTCTGTCGCCCGGGTGTCGCTCTCAGAGCTTACTGCCGTCGCTGTGACGACGGGGCCTGGGCTCGCTGGCTGTCTCCTAGTCGGCTTACAAGCAGCCAAGGGGGTCGCATGGGCTCAGGGGCTCCCACTCATCCCAGTCGACCACATCCAGGCCCACGTCCACGCGGTATTCCTCAAAGACGAGCGTGGCGCTGGTGAAAGTCCACCAGCAGGTCCCTATGTGGCGCTCGCAGTCAGCGGTGGGCACACCAGCCTCTGCCGTGTCGAGGCGCCCGGCAAGGTCGTCATTTTAGGCCAAACACTAGACGACGCGGCGGGAGAGGCCTTCGACAAGACTGCGAAGCTCATGGGCTTACCTTATCCGGGCGGTGTACACATCGACCGCATCGCTAAGGGCCGGCCTACAGATGTCGTAGCCCTCCCAAGACCCATGCTCGGGAAGGGGCTCGACTTCTCGTTCTCAGGCCTCAAGACCGCCACGCGTTACCACGTTGAAGCATGTGAGGGTCCACTGGACGAAGAGGTGCGTGCGGACATCGCTGCGAGCGTCCAAGAGGCCATCGTAGATGTCCTGGTGACGAAGGCTATCCGAGCCTGCACGATGGAGGGCATCGACGACCTCGTGATCGCTGGAGGTGTGGCGTGTAACTCGCGGCTAAGGGAGCGCATTACGGTGGCCTGCGATGGTGCTGGACTGAACGCCCATCTCACGCCGGCTCGGTACTGCACCGACAATGCCGCGATGATCGGGGGGCTCGCGAGCGAATTACTGGCGCGAGACCTGGCACTGACCGGCGACGATCTTCTGAGCTGCGACATCCACGTCACGCGCCGGCCTAAGCACACCGGTGCGCGACCGAGCGAGAAGCCCTCTTGAGGGCCAACAAGCGACTCGGGCAACACTTCCTGAGAGATCCAGGCGTCCTTCAGGAAATCTTCGAGGTCGCTGACCCAGAGCGAAGCGCGGGTGTACTTGAGATCGGGCCAGGTGAGGGCGCATTGACCGCCTTCCTGGTGCGTGCCAAGCGGCCCGTTACCGCCATCGATCAAGATTCACGCGCCATCGACGCCGTCAGGGCTCGACTCGGAGACGCAGTGACGTTGGTGCACGGCGACGCCCTCGGAGTGGATCTTGGAGACCTATTGCCCCCGCCCGCCAACGGCAAGCGACCAATCGTCGTAGGAAACCTCCCATACAACGCAGGCACAGCCATCTATCGCCGCCTCCTGCGGCTTGAGACACGTGTGAGTCGACACGTGCTCATGTTCCAGCGCGAGGTCGGAAAGCGTATCGTCGCGTCACCGGGGACAAAGGCTTACGGGGTTTTGAGCGTATTGACTGCGCTCTGTGCTGATGCGTGGTGCGTTAGTATCGTGCCCCCAAGCGCCTTTCAGCCGCCCCCTAAAGTCCACTCCGCCGTCATCCTGGTCGAGCCACGTGAGTCATCGCCGCTCGCCGTCGAGGAGCACGAAGCCTTTGCGTCGTTTGTAGGCCGGCTCTTCCAAGGGCGCCGTAAGACACTGCTCAATGTCCTGGGCTCACAGGAGCTTATCGACACCCATGGTTTGGACGGAAAGGCACGCCCAGAGACGCTGACACCGGAGACCTTCCTCAGGCTCTTCCGCGCAGGGCTCTGACCGCCTCTTCCGCGAAGGCCCCTCCCCCGCCGCTCTTCAACGCGTTGAGACGTTCACGTCGGGGCCTGACACGGCGTCGCGAATTGCCCACGTGACGAGGAGCGACTGATTACCACGCATCAGCTGAATCGACAGATGCGAGGCTGTGGCCAATGACTGCCAGACCGCCATGAACTGCTCAGGACGCTCGATCGACTGACCATTGATGCGCTGAACGATGTCGCCCTCTCGGATCGGGAGCGTGCTCTTATCCTCTCTTCCAGGGAAGAGCGCCATCAACTGAAAGCCAAAGAAGCGCTCATCCCTCGTCACGATGGGCCGCACACGAAGCTGGCTCACAAACCAGGCGGGGCCCAACTCCAGGGCGTGCGCCACGGTTCGGCGAGGGATCACAAACGCATCGTCAGCGGCGCCCGAGTCTACCAAGGTCACCTCACCCCCAGAGCGCACGGGTGCGTCGTGAGCGCAGCCCATGGCGAGCAAGGCGTATATTCCAAGGCACACTGTCGCGACGATCAGCTTCATAGTCCGATGGTCACCGGACGCGGGAAACCGTCAACTTTCGCAGGCGCGAAGGACGCTAGAGCGTCGGCGCACAGAACGGGTGGAGGCCGAAGTCATTCACGCACGTGTACTCCGGACGGCAATCAGAGGCCTCCAGGCAAGGAAGCACGCAGTAGCTCGTGTCTGCATCGAAGGCGACACAGATCGCCTCTTCCGAGCAGCCTTGCTCGAGGCAGCTGCTTCGGGTGCAATAACCGTCAGGCTGAGCGGCGTCGCAAATCAAGCCCGTGCCGCAATCCGCGTCCAATTCACAGGCGTCGCCCACGATCGAAGTGCAGGCCCCGGCGGAGAGCGCCACAGCCAAGACAAGGAAGAAGAGTCGAACGGGTTGCCACATACGGTGGACGCTAGCACAAGATTCCGTCAGGTCCATGGCAAATGACGGTGCGCCGACGTTCATCTCAGAGTCGCGCATTAAAACGAACGTTGAGGTGCTCCAGGGGTGCCGGGTACATCTCGACGCCTTCGTCTTGCGCAAGCTTACCGAGGAGGCCTTTGAAGCGGGCCTCCCGCATTTTCGGGAGCATGTTCTGGCGAATGTCCGCGATCACCGTAGGGTCATCCGCCTTGCGACGCTGCTCAGGTACGTGATCGAGCTTCACGATGACGTGCCACCCAAAGGGCGACTGAATCGGCTCCTGGACGATTCCGAGGGGGGCTTCGATGACCGTGCGGGCCACCCCCTCAGCGATGATGTCGTAACCCTTCTGGTCGTCATGCGACTTCTTAGGATCGTAGTAAAACGGCCGCGCACGGTAAGCGAACGGGTGTCGAAGGAAGCGGTTCTCGTTGTCGCTGCGGTAGGCCTCCATCACCTCTGCGACCTTATCGACGTCTCCCTCTAAGTCTGCGGTCAGCGTCTTTAACTCCGAGTACACCGACTGGATCGTCTCCGCTGACTCTGCAAAGCACTGCAAGATCTCTGGCTCGTCACATGACTCGGACTTCGGATCGCAGCAAGTAAAGAACACGTGGGCCATTCGCCATGCGTCGGCGTGGTCATAGAGCTTCCGAATGTCTGGCACGTAGTAGAGCTCCTGGACCTTCTGCAAGGACAGGCTCTCAGGCTTCACATCTGGCTCAAACCCGGCGCGAAGGAACCGCTGCACAAGGCTTTGACGCCATCGCTGGCGAACTCGGGGGCTGGTGAAGAGTCCTTCACGCTGACCGTGCTGAGCGAGCACTTCGAGGTCGACGAGGCGCTCCAACGCAGCCCTCAAGTCAAGCTCAGGTGACGCGTGTTGTACCCGCGCAACCATGGCCTGGGTGATCGGGACCTCTCCCACGTGAGCGAGGATGGTCGCATCCTCAACCGGCTGCACCCACTCAGGTGAGCCGATGATAACGCCGTCTGACGCGCTCAACACGGGCTGAACAGGTGAGTCGACCTCAGTCGGCTCTGAGCACCCGCTCGCGACGACCAAAGTGCCCAGCCAAAGCGCAGTCACGATGCCCCTCATGAGCGCAGCTCCAAGACAACTGCGAGCCGCGCCACTTCGACGGCAGATCGCACCGTCGCGAGGCCTACGAC
This sequence comes from Myxococcota bacterium, assembly GCA_049602155.1. Lineage (GTDB taxonomy): Bacteria > Myxococcota_A > UBA9042 > PHBI01 > JBMYRH01 > JBMYRH01. Next base: position 10,780 of record JBMYRH010000003.1, read on the forward strand.
CACGTGAAGGAGACCCGCCAAATAGTCTCGGTCCAGCAGAAATTGACTGGATTCGTGAAAGAACCAAAGCCCGGCCACAAAGAGTCCTAGGACGACAAGCCACAAGAGAAAGAATCGCACGACCGAACTCTACTACTGAAAGAGGACGAGAACCATCAGACTGCCCAAGAGGGTCACCGTAAGTGATAGCGAGAGGCGCCCAGTCTGCGGTTGCCGCTCACGAAGGAGCGCAATAATCCATTGACGCCGACGTCGGGCGTCACCACGTAGGTCCCCCAAATCTCGAGTGATCCAGCGACCGCTGACCAACACGATGACGACCGCGGCGACCCCGAGGACAAGCGCGGAGGCTTGCGGGCGCCCGGCCTGCGCCGCGCCTAGGACCGGCCACACAAACGAGCACCATATCGCGACGGCTGACACGGTCGTCATCCAAGACAACCAGGAGCGTTGGCGACCAGTGACACCCTCTGCAGTCTGTGGCGACAGGGTGCGTAGATTTACCCCCATCCAAAGCCCTGCAAAGCAGACCACAAGGACGAGGGCCACAAACCCCTCTGCCCCCGAGTACACGAGGGGGCCCGTCAACTTGGGTTGATGCACAAGCACAGGTAGGTGGGCGACTGGAAACAGCCAGACGACGACCCAAGGTGAGGGGCGAACCAGGGTGAAGGCGATCACGACGAAGGGGAGCGCAGCGAGCCCGAGCGATGCCAAGCTCGGCGGTGAGCCCTCCCAGTAAGCGACGTGAATCATTGGTAACACGACGAGGAGCATCGTAAAGGCGACGCCCGACGTGATGGTCCACAAGCTGCGCAATCAATCCTCCGTCACTGCGAGTGTGTCTATCGTACTCACCTTCACACGCAGCGCCACCTAAGCGACGCGTGCGGTGGCGCCGAAGCGCCAATGAGAGGCACACGGAGCGACGGGTGCGGCTCTAGGTGGAACGTCGAGAGTGAGTGTGCTAGTAGCGCTGATAACTACTGGACTCGGGCACATCGGCGCCGAGGATTAAGGTAGATTCGGTGGGGAAGGTCATGGCCGCGAGCGGAACCGTGTCAACGGCGGAAGCGTCGAAGAAGAAGGGCGCCAAGAAGGGCGCTCAGTCCTCGTATGCTGGTCTCGATGCAGAGGCCATCAAGGGGGCTTACGAAGTCGCCTTGGAGACTCGCGCTTCGATCGTCAGCGCCATGAACCTGAAGACGCGAGGCGAGGGAGTAGAGTTCTGGATCGGCGGTCCAGGCGAAGAAGTACATGGCGTCGCGACTGCGCTGGCCTGCGATCAAGTCGTGCGGCAAGAACATGATGAGGCCGGCGATCTAGCCTTCTTCTGTCACTACCGAAGTGACGCGTTGGCAGCCATGACGACGCGGCTTCGGGGCAATCAAAATTTCGTCCTAGACTACTTCCGGCAGGCGCTTTCACGGGTGACGGATCCCCACTCAGGTGGGCGTCAGATGATCATGCACCTGTGTATGCCCGAAGTGGGGATCATGCCTGTGCAAAGCCCCGTCGGAATGCAGCTGAGTAAGGCCGCTGGTTACGCACGGGGGCTACAGCTCCTTAAGCGCCCTGGCGTCGCAGTCGCCATCGTAGGCGATGGCACAACCGCCGAGAGCGATATGCATGAGGCCATGCAGGCCGCCTCGCTCTGGAACCTGCCCTTGTTGCTCATCGTCACAGACAATGAGATCGCGATCACGGTCCGGCCGAAAGATGGCCGGGGCATTCGCGACTACGAGGCGTATGCGCGCGCCTTCGATTTCCAGCACTTCACCTGCGATGGGCACGACTTCCTAGACACGTACCGCGTGACGACTCACGCGGTGCGCGAGATCATGGCCAAAGAGCGGCCTGCGCTGCTCCACGTCAAGCTCCCACGCCTCATGGGGCACTCGAGTTCCTCAGGTGGCCAGTTTGACTATGATGCACGTGATCCTCTGCTTGAATTCGGGGCATGGCTCGTCTCAGAGGGCCTGATGGACGAGGGCGCCGTGTTTCAACGCGGCCCACTCGACAAGCGTAAGAGCTACTTCGAGATTCACCAGCTTGGAACGGTCATGGAGGATCGCCTCGCAGCCGTTCGCGAGGCAGTGCTTCAGGTCCGAGGTGAAGCACATCCAAGCCCTGAGGCCGGTGACGCGACCCGTCATATCCATCCCCCCTACCCTGAAGTCACCGAGCCGGTGACCACCGCGTCAACCACACGCATCCAGATCAACGAAGCGCTGAACTTGGCGCTAGATCGATGTCTGGAGGGCGGTCGAGCCGCCATTTGGGGTCAAGATGTGGGTCACCGCGGTGGTGTGTTCCAAGTCACCGCTGGGCTGCGCGACAAGTACCCCGATCAAGTGCGCGATGCTCCGATCAACGAACCGTTGATCGTAGGCACTGCGACTGGCGCTGCTCTGCACCCGGAGCTCACCCTGCTCCCAGAGGTCCAGTTCGGCGACTACACGCTCAACAGCCTCCACTGGTTCGTTCACCTCGGTAACCTCCACTGGACCACTAATGGGCTGATCAGCCCGAACGTGACCGTGCGGTTCCCGGTCGACCCAGTGACCAGTGGTGCGGCCTATCACTCAATGAGCTGCGATGGCTTCTACGGCAACGTGCCGGGGCTGGTCCTCACCATCCCATCCACCGCATACGACGCCTACGGGTTGCTCCGAACGGCCGCTGATTACCGCGGCCCAGTCCTTCAGATGGAGCCTAAGCGGCTGTATCGCATGAAGCTCGGCCCCGCACTCCCTGGGGAGCCCACAGACCCGAAGCTGCTGCGCGACATCCGGCGCAGCGGAGAGCAGCTCCCAATCGACGACTTCCGCATCCCCTTCGGCAAGGCGGCTCTGCGCCACAGCGGTGACGACATCACTGTCATCTCTTGGGGTTGGGCTTGCTGGATGTCCGTCGCCGCAGCACAGCGTCTCTCTACGACGCGCGGCGTCGGTGCAGAGGTCCTCGACCTAAGGACGCTGGTCCCCTACGACCGAGACAAGATCCTCGAGAGCGCGCGACGTACTGGGCGTGTCCTAATCGTGCAGAACGACCGCACCTTCGCGGGCTTTGGTCGGCAGATTCAGGGGGACATCTTGGAGACCTTGCCGGGGGTCACCGTCCGGCTCGTCGGCCAGATGAATACACCCGCTGTAGGTCAGTCCCGGGCACTTGAAGACGCGATCACCGTCCAAGAGCAGGACATCTACGAGGCCTTAGACAGCCTCGCTGACGCTGCACCACAGGCATGGTTAGACAACGAGCTTCACTGGCTTAACTCAGCGCCGAGTCGCCAGTTCGACTAAGCCGAACGAGAGAGTCACTGCTCTCTCGTTCGCCCCTTTGAGCGTCAGCTTCTCGTGCTACTGTTCGCCCCTTAGAGCTTCAGTAGGACTTCGTTTGCGCGCGCTGTGACGACCTTGTCGGTCTCGTTAAGCACGAACTCCTGGATCGCCTTCACCGCGCGAGGCAGCCCAATCGACTCGAGGGCATCGAGGGCCGCCATCTTCACTTGTCGTGCATCCTTAGTGGCGTCGAAAAGCCCGCGAATGACCTGCTCCACAGCGTTCCCATCCGAGGTCGTGCCGAGGACACCGATGGCCTTGAGCTTCACAGCCAAGTCATCGTCTGTCACAGCCCCACCGACGGCAGGCGCCACGCGTGGGTCACCCACATAGTTGGCGAGGCCCGTCACTGCCATCAGGCGGATCTCAGCGTCTTGATCGTAGAGGAGACCTTGGTAGGTCTCGAAGAGGTTCGGATCGCCGGCTTCTGCCAACACCATGATCGTCTTGACGACCTCACGGCGGATGTCGAGGCTTCGACTCGCGACGAGGTTCTTCACCTTGTCGAAGGCCGCCGTCATCTTCCGCGCGCGGACGGCGCGGATGGCGTTCAACTTCACGGGCTGCTCAAAGTCATCGAGGTAGGCAATGAGGATCTTGTCTGCCTGCGGGTGGTTAGCGCCGCTCATTGCGTGAGCGACTTGCGCACGAATGATCGGGTCAGCGTCAGCCTGCATCGCGACGAGATCGTCAAGGACGCCCTTGTCCTTCACGCGAGCCAATGCGTACACCGCCGCTTGGCGAATCGCCGGGGTCTTATCTGCCACGTAGTCACGTAGCACCGAGACGACGCGTGGGTTCGGGCGCTCACGCGCGAACTCCGCCAGCGACTTCACGGCCAACTCGCGGATAGTCGTGTCTGGACTCTTAGCGATCTTAATGACCTGATCTAAGGGCTGTACGGCGATGATGCGGATGGCCTCAGCCGTAAAGAGCGCGCGCTCTTTGTCATCTGAGGTCCCACGGATGGCGCCAGCAAGTGACTCAAGGCCGCGGGCATCTTTGAGGCGACCCAAGGCCGTCGCGGCTGCGACTCGAACCTCGGGCTCGGTGCGCTTGAGCGCCGCTCCGAGTGCGTCCGTCGTGCCGGGGACACGACGCTCACCAGCGACCTTCGCAGCCGTAAGGGCCTCTTGACGCGCTCCCTTGCTCAACAACCAGATGACGCCACTGGCCTGGTTGCGACCCGTAGACTTCTCGATCAACAGCATCGCCAGCGGCACCGCAGCGTCGCGATTGAGCTCCACGTTATTGCTCAAGTGACGTGCCATCACTGGGTACCGCTCAAAGGAGCTGAGCGCCTCTACACCGACCTTGCGGACCTCGGGGTTCCCATGAAGCACCAGATCATCCAACGACGAAACGAGGCGCTTGTCCGCGATCGTGATCAACTCACGCCCAGCGTCGACAACCTCTGCGCTGTCCTTTGATCGGAGCTTCTCCAAGAGGAGGTACTTCTTGAAGGCCGTCTTGCCTGCGTCGACGAGGATACGGGCTGCGGCGCTCTTCGCGTCGGAGTTGGGGTCACGCTCAGCGATCTCTTCCAAGACCTTCAGGACGCGTGTCTCACGCACGTCACGCATCAACGCCAAGGTGGCCAATCGCACCGTGAGCTCAGGGTCCTTCAAGCGCGGGATGAGCAGCTTCATCTTATCTTTTATCCGCACGCCATCGAGCCCCTCCATCACAGCGAGCTTCACGGACGTCGTGCCCTTACCGAGGGCGGCGACGATCGCGTCACGGATCGCGCTCTTTCCGACTGCGCACATCTGATAAAACTCGTTGGGCTTCACGAGGCTCTTGCCCAAACGGATCATCCCGTGAGTGATGCGCCGAGGGGGGAGCGCTGCGTGCATCGGGAAGACCGGGAGTAACGCTCCGCGCGTGAACGAGTCTTCACTGAGGGCCGCGACGCCGAGGCGAACTTCCTCGACCCCTGCATAGCGGAGTGTATGAAACACCGAGCCGAGCGCGCGGTCTTTCACGCGCGCAGTGTCTTTATCCGGGCCCTTCAAAGAGACCGTCGCGATCGTGCCGCGCAGGGCCACGTCAATGGCCTCGATATCCGCGCCAACCATGCGCACGAGCTCCGCCATCGAGGCGTCAACGAGCGCTGCACCGGAGAGCCCATCGTGGGCCTCGAAGCCCTGCACCGAATAGAGCTCTCCTTCGAGACCTCCAACGGACGCCGTCGTGGGCACGTAGACAAAGTACGTCGTAGCGCTTGCCACGGGTGCAATGCACATCAATGTGGTCAGCAGACCGAGCTTTACCGCCGTCGTCTTCAACATAACCTCGCGAGACCATTTAGGGGTCGTGGATTAACGGTCGATCATGCTTGTCGCAGCGACCTCTCGTGTCAACCATCGCGTCACGGACTTCATTCTACGAGGCGGCTAATTCGTCTCGTCTCGTGAGCCTGACGGTTTCGATTTCGCGGCCGCTGGCAGGGTCGCGTTCGCGCCCACGCCGATCCGTTGAATGAGCGCGGGCAGGTCAATATCAGCGGCAGACTTGAGCTGCTCCACGAGGCTCGCAACTTGCCCCGCGGTCGTATCCCCTGAGGGGCTCGTCCCGACAAATGTCAGCTGATCGATATCAACCTTTTCTACGGTCCCAACCATGATACCAACGAGCGTTTTAAGCTTCTCTAAGAGGAAGATCTCGCGGGCTTGGTCACCAGCTAAGAGCCAGGTTTTGGCGAGTTCCTCAAGCCCCTCTGCGGTCGCCTTCCCCTGCTCACGAATGATCGCGACTTGAGCAAGCGCTTCCGACTCTTTCTCGGCCTTGTAGGCTCGGGCGGGCGCAATGAGGTCAGCGTCCAACTGTAACGAGATTTGCTCGATTCGAGCCTTCTGAACCTCGACCTCGGCTTCTGCTCTCGCGAGTTGACTGACGATCGTGCTCTGAGCATTCGCGATCTCAGCGGGCCGCTTCGTCTTGGCGTTGACGATGCGCTTGTTCGCTTCTGCCTCGAGGACAGTCATCTCTGCAGTCACCTGAGCCAAGCGCGTGTCACGGAAGTTATTCGCGGCTTGCACGGTCGCCTCTGATTCCTGCTCAGCCTCAGCGATGCGGGCCTTTCTGATCAGCTCGGCGTTCTTCTTACGCCCGATTGAGTCCAGATACTCCACGTCATCGCTGACGGTCTGGATCTTGAGAGTGTCGAGGAGCAAACCGAGGGTCGAGAGATCCTTATCTGCCTCTTCAATCAGCTCTTGAGCGAAGCTCTCTTTGTCCTCATTGACCTGCTCCGGCGTCAGCTTTGCCAACACCCCGCGCAGGTTCGCCTCCAAGGTCTCGCGGGCGATCTTGACGATCTCCTCGCGCTTCTTCCCCAGCAAGCGCTCTGCAGCATTACCAAGGTGAAGGCCACCATCAATCTTCACGTTGGCGACCCCCTGGACATTGATCGGGACACCGTCGGTGGTGTACGCGCCACGCACACCCACATCGACGACCATGTTCGTCAGTGCCATGCGGTCGATGGACTCGATGAGCGGGATGCGGATACGACGTCCGCCCCGGAGGGCTTGAAACCCGACCCTCTCTCCGGCCGACTTCTTCGGGCCCGAGAAGATGACCACCTCCGAAGGCTGGCAAATGATGATGAGGCTCTTGACCGTCATCGCGATCGCGACGCCGGCGATCCCTCCGATGACTACAACGGCAGCTGCGCTCTCAAGCATTACGTTGTCTCCTTCGAGTCAGCCGCCCCAGCGGCGCTCCCGGCCGTCAAAATACCTGCAACGTCCACACCGACAGTGTCTTTGATCCGCTCCAAGAGCTCAGAGACAATGGCTGGGTAGGCACCGACATAGCGGGATAAGCTGCGACCATCCCCGCCATCGATCAGGTTCACATGGCCGATGTCTATGCCCTCAGCGGCGCGCGCCACGTCCTGTAAGATCTCGTCGACTTGCTGAATGAGGAAGACCTCTCGTGCCTTGTCTCCCGCGGTCTGCCATGCACCGTAGAGGGCTTCCAGAGCCTCACTCTGCGCCCGGCCAACCTCCGCCTTCACCGCAGCATCACCGGCGGCTCGAAGCTGCTGAGCTTCACTCTCCTTCATCGCAGGGATCACGACCTCTGCCTGGAGCCTCAATTCCTCGAGGACTTTACGGACCTCCTGGAGTTGCTGCTCCGCTCGGGCTTGCGCCGCGCGACCTGCCGCGACCGTGCGCTCCTCTTCCGACTTGGCTTGGGCCTCTAGCTGAGCTTGGAGCCGAGAGAGATCGTTCTCTTGCTCGGCAATCGCGGCACCGGCGTTCTCTTGAGCGACCTGCCCGAGAGACTTCGCCTTCGCGATAGCCTGCTCGGCATCCCGCGTGGCGTTCGACTCGGCGATCTCAGCGTCCCGGATCACCTCTGCGATGCGGACACGGCTGATGGAGTCGAGGTAGTTCTTATCATCGGCGACGTGCTGAATCTTAAACGTGTCGACCATCAACCCCATCTTCTCGAGGTCGTCCCGAACCTCGCTCTTCAGCTCCTCAGCCAGCTTTTGCCGGTCATGGTTGATCTCCTCGGGCGTCAATCGCGCGAGGACGCCTCGAAGCGTCCCCTCTAGCGTCTCTTTGGCGACTGAACGAAGCTCGGCCTGACTTTTGCCCAAGAAACGCTCAATCGCGTTGTGCAGGTAGGGCTCCTCAAGGGTGATCTTGGCGTTCGCGACGGCATCGACGTTCACCGGGATGTTGCCCTTTGCGTAGGCTCCCCGGATGTGAATGTCGATAGGCATCGTGGTGAGGTCCATGACGCTGACCTCTTCGAGGATCGGGATACGAAATGACCGCCCACCAGAGATGTAACGCCAGCCGACCTCTTCACCGGATGGGAGACGACTCGAGCGCCCCGAGAAGATGACCAGCTCATTGGGGCGGCCGATAATCAAAAAGGTCTTGGTGATGAAGAGCGTGAACCACATCGCTGCGGCGAACCCCCCTCCATAAAGAATCGCATCTGCGAGTGCGCCTTCCACTTATCTCTCCTCCAGTCCAAACAGCTCTTGCTCGGGGCTCACTCGAGCGTGCCCCTCGTCGTCCAAACCCAGGACAATCACACGGGTGCCCTTGGGGATCTCTTGTCCTTCAGCTGCCACGGCGATCAGCTCATGAACACCGCCGGCGCCCTGAAGTCGAACCTTCGACACCCCGTCAGCCTTCAATGATAAGAGAAGCTCGCCTGATGCACCGGTCAAGTCGGCGGCTCGCATTCTCCGCTGCCCCACAGGCTTCCTGAGGGCCCTCAGCACCCACGCGGAGACCGTCCCGACACCGACACCGACAGCCGATGACAAGACCAAAGAGATCGGCTCAACGCTCAGCGACATGGTCGTTAACACCGTCCCCGTGAGCCCAAAGAACGCCGAACCGAAGGTCCAAAAACGAAACGAGAGGAAGGGTAACCAGGTGCGCTTCGAGCGCACGCTGCGACCACCCTCAATACCGTGACCCAAGTCAGCGACGTGGCCGTGGCCAAGGTCAGAGACATCGGCGTCGCTCGCTGCGTCAAAATCAACCGAGTCGGCGTCAAAGTCACCTAGTTCGGAGTCGAACTCGTGCTCCCCGCCAAAATCCACGTCTTTATCGATGCCTGAGAAGACAGACAGCGCAACGAAGACTCCGCCCCCGATAAGACACGTCAGATAGAGCGTGAGCATCCCTCAAAGCCCCGGTTCAGTTAGGTGGCGTCCACCATACCAACCGCTGTGCGTATCGGATACCCCACCAGGCGAATCGCCCGGTGGGGTACGCGAGAGACTTACGGGCAGGTGACCGTGAAGGTGTCCACGCCGCTGCTGGAGTCGCCCAAAGTGATGGTCGTGTTGGTACCGCCACCTGCTGAGGAGACCGAGAGGTAACCGCCGTTCCAGCCGTCACCGTAGGAGTCACTCATAGAGACAGTGTAGACCTCGTCATTGGCCGCAAAGAACACCTGCTGCCAACTCGAACCACCGCTGCCGCTCATGCCGCCCGGGCTGATGACCCAAGAGGCCTCGTCGGCCCAGCTACCTGGGTTCCAGGTCACCGTCACGTCACAGCCAGCGTTGGGATCCTGGCACTCGCCAGAGTTGCACTGGAATCCATCGGTACAGGTACCACAATCACCACCGCAGCCATCGTTGCCACATCCGCTGGCTGCGCACAGCGGCTCACAGGACGAACAATCCACGGAGAAGTTCTCACTGCCAAAGCTGCCGGAGCTGAGCGCTGCGTAAGCGATGGTCGCGCCCGAGTTCGTGTGTGAGAGCGTCGCTGTGCCGCCGTTCCAGCCGTCTCCCCATGAGTCGTACATGTTGAAGACGAAGGGGCCGGAGTTGACGTCCACCTGAGTGAGGTAGGTGCTGTAGCTTGAGTACCCGCTGCCCGTCGCGACGGTCTCTCCAGTGGAGACGTCCTCGAGAGACCAGGAGACCTCGCTGCCGTAGTTACCCGTGTCGATTCGGACGGTCACCGAGCAGGTGCCACCGGCGCATAGGCCAGCCGGTGTGCAGCCCTGACCTGTGGGACAGAAGCCACACGTGCCTCCGCAGCCATCATCACCACACTGGCGTCCAGCGCAGTCCGGTGTGCACGGTGAGCAATCGGTCTCGGCGAGCAAGCTGCCCGCGTTGCCGGATGATAAGCCGCCGCTGGTGATCTCGATCCCTGAGCTGACGTAGCTCAGCGCAATCGTGCCGCCGTTCCAGCCATCGCCCCATGAGTCGTACATCTTGAGGGAGTAGCTCCCCGTCGTCAGGAGCACCTGCGTCGTGAAGGTCGCGAAGTTCTGGCTGTACCCGGAACCCTCAGCCGCGATGACGCCTGACTGGTCCACGAGCTCCCAGCTGACCTCACCCGCGTAGTAGCCGGTGGTCATGGCGATCTCGACCTCACAGTAGCCGTCCTCACAGACGTCATCGATGCAGGCCTGGAAGTCACCACAAGAACCACAATCGCCGCCACAGGCGTCGGAGCCGCAGTCCTTGCCGTCACAGCTGGCCTGACAGCCTTCGCAGTCGAGCCCGAAGCTGCCTGAGCCCGCGGCCTCACCGGTCACAAGGCCGCCCGTGTAGAGCACCTCACCGGAGTGAGCCAAGGCCACGGTGATGGTGCCACCGTGCCAACCGTCACCGAAGCTATCACTGAGCTCGATACCGTAGTTACCCGCGTTCAGGACGATCTCCTCAGAGACGGACGTGTTGTTGGAGTAGCCGGAGCCGGAGCCAACCGATACACCGCCACCGCCGACGAGGTTCCACCCGATCTCATCAGCGAAGCCCGCAGAGTCGACGGTCACGATGATAGAGCACGTGCCCGAGGCGCAGTAACCGCCCTGGATACAGACTTGGTCACCTGCGCAGCCCGAGCCGCACGAGCCACCACAGCCGTCGCTGCCGCACTCCGCATCCGGAGCGCACTCGGCCTCACACTCGTTACAGTTGATGGTGAAGTCCTCGGCGCCCGCTGAGCCCGTACCGATCGTCGCTTGGTCCAGGACAACCAGCTCATCAGCAGCGCCTGCCCATTGATAGGAGAGCGTCGCGTAGCCGCCGTTCCAACCGTCCCCAAAGGAGTCGGTCATCTTGAAGCTGTAAACGCCGCGGGGCAGGTCGAAGGTCGTCGAGCTCATCTGGTTGCTGGGGAAGCCGCTGTCGCTGTGAACAACGACTCCCTCTTCATCCATGATCTCGTAGCCCATCTCGCTGCCGAAGGCGCCACCGTAGATCTCCATGACCATCGTGCAAGACCCGCTGACACACTCGCCGATGTCCGGGATGCAGTTACCGTCACACGTCCCGCAGCTGCCGCCACATCCGTTGTCACCGCAGAGCTTACCCTCGCAGTTCGGGAAGCAGAGGTTACAGTTGATGTCGAAGCTCTCGGTCGCGACGGTGCCAACCGCCAGGGTCGTGGTCAGGATCTCAGCGTCACCGTTCGTGTACGAGATGGAGATGGTCGCACCCAGCCAACCGTCACCGTAGGTGTCGATCATCCGGAGGGTGTAGCTGCCGTTGTCCAAGAGGAACGCGGTGGAGACGATCTCGTTGTCACCATAACCGTCACCGGAGGCCACGACGTCGTCGTTGCCGTCGATGATCTCCCAGCTCAGCTCCTCACCGAACTCGTTGGTCGAGACGTCGATAGTGATGCTGCACGCGCCAGGCACACAGGCATCGCCCTCGATGGTGCATCCCGTACCGTTGTCGCACTGGCCACAGGAGCCACCGCAACCATCGTCGCCGCAGATCTTGCCCTCACAGTTCGTCACGCACGTGCACTGACCGACGGCGTCACAGCCCAGCCCGCTCGGGCAAGAGCCACAGTCACCACCACAGCCATCGTCACCGCAGACCTTACCGTCGCAGCTCGGGATGCACTCGCACTGGCCGGCGTCATCGCAGATGGAGCTGTTCGGGCACTCACCACAGGTGCCGAAGCACCCATCGCTACCGCACTGACGGCCCTCACAGTCTGGCGTACAATCGCCCGATGCTCCGCACTCGTAGGTGCCGAAGACCTCTGCGACGATCGCAGCAGCCTCGGTGCTCGTCGTCCCGTCGAAGGCGTCCTGACCGTACTCCCAGTTCGACACGACAAACTCGCCGTCGTTCGGCCCAGTGTTGGACTTACGGTAAGCCCAACCATCGGCGTAGTTCCAGCCGCCCGCCGTGCTGTTGATGTTGCCGAAGGTGTCGATGACCGCACCGTTGTGGAAGAGCTCAATGGCGTCGTTGCCGTTGATGGCGAGCTCCCCATTGATGTGATCGGGGAAGAGCGAGAAGTAATCGAAGAATCCGTCAGTACTGAGGCCAATGTAGAGGCGCGTACCAGCCAGTGCCGATACACCTGACGGGAGGTCGAACTCAGCCCCATCAGTGCCACCGCCGTTGTTGGCGCTGCCCATGGAGAACTCGCCAAGGTCGGCGATCGTCTGGCAGGCGAAGAGCTCAACGCCCTTCGGGTTACCGCCCGGCAGGTCACCGTCAAACACGCCCGTGATCATGAGCGGATGGGTGCAGCAGGGGTACTCCACGCAGGAGACGCTGTTGATCCCGTCGTTGCAGATCTTCTGCGGACATGGGTCCTCATGAACAACCTTCGCGCTCCAACCTGGGACGCCGTAGGTCGCCTTAAGGTCTTCATCTGCGCCCAGCGTCGAGGACGTCGGGGAGTTGATGCTCCAGAAGCCGTCACCATCCGCAGGGGCGAAGCCGAGGCGGAGGCGCCCATCGAGGTTGGCGACCGCAGCGTACTGGCCGGCCCCGATTGACAGGCAGCTTGAGAGCGTCGCGGTCTGCTCGAGGAGATTGGTGCCGTCGAACTGCAAGGGCAGCGAGTCGACCAAGGTCCCGGTCGCACCCGCGCCGACCTTCGTGCATGGCACTGCTGTGCCATCATCCTCGCAGGTCACATCGTAGACGCGGACCTCCCAATCGGTGCCAAAGCCATCGGGCGGCGCGCCGAGGCGGAAGGTGATGGACTCGATGCAGCCATCCAAAGGCGCCGCATTCATGTTCACCATCAAGTGCGCCTCTGAGGAGCCCGTCGGCGGCAAGACGTCCGGGCCAAGGAGGCTGTCCGTCGCGCAGTCGTAGATGTCGGTCTCGCAATGGCGTCCGGAGAACCCGGGCGGACATGAGCAGCTGTACGAGTCGATACCGTCGATGCAGACCGCGCCGTTGAAGCAGGGGTTTGCGTTACAATCATTGACGTTCGTCTCGCAGTTCGTACCCGTGAACCCTGGAGCGCAGGTGCATGCGTAGGTGTCGATGCCGTCGATGCACTCCGCGTCGTTCTGACAGGGGTTTGGCTCACACTCGTTGACATTGACCTCGCAGTCTTTGCCCGTGTAGCCGTCCTGACAGACGCACTCGTAGTCGTTCACGAGGTCGTTGCAGCTCGCCAAGTTCTGGCAGGGGCTGGGGTCACAGTCGTCGATGTTGATCTGGCACTCGGTCCCCTCGAAACCTGGGACACACTTGCACTCGTAGCCGTCAACGCCGTCGATGCAGATGCCGTCATTGTCACAAGGGTTCGGTGCGCAGTCGTCATCGTTGTCACGGCACTCTTTGCCGGAGAAGCCGGGCGGGCAGACGCAGTTGAAGTCGTTAAGGACCCCGTCGTCGTTGCATGCACCACCGTTGGCACAGGGGAACTCGTAGTCGACGTGCGCCGACCAGGAGGCTGCGCCCTCGTCGTGGCGATCCCAGGCTTGACCGTCGATGCCGTTGTCGTCCGGATCTGCACAGTCATCGTCGGCTGTGCAGGGGCTGTCCGAGAAGGACCAGAGCCCAGGACCGCCGTCCGTATCGACGCGCAAGTTCAGCGCACCGTATGTGTTGACGAGGCCGATGTACTCCCCCGCCGCCACAGGCAAGCAAGGCTCGACCTTCGCCGTCTGAACCTGAGCGAGGTTGCCGTTCACCGCGATGACCTGACTTCCGGTCACCGTCGCGTCGTTCGCGATCATGCTGTAGGTGCGGATCTCGAAGCCTGCGCCGCCGCCCTCGGGCAAGTTGCCGAACGCCAAGGTCACATGATCGATGCAACCATCGATCTCGTTAGCTTCCATGTAGATGATGCCGTCATTCGGGGTCGCGCTGGTCGTGGGGAACTCAGCTGTCCCAAGGTCCACTTGCTCCAAGCACTCGTCAGCGTTGACCTCACAGTCCTGACCGACGATGCCCGCCGGGCACTCACAGTGGTAGTCGTAGACCAAGTCGACACAGTTCGAGCCGTTGAAGCAGGGCCCTGGCTCGACGACATGGACGACAATGTTCATCCCCATCTCGCAGTGTGAGCCGCCGCCAAGCGGGCACACCAAGTAATGAGTACCGACCTCATCCGGCGTCCACTCGAAGGGGCTGGACGAGCCAACCACGGTCTGCTCGGACACGTCACAGGCGTCGAAGGCCTCTTGTGTCGGGAGCGTCGCGACAGAGTGGGTGCCCGACCACTCGAAGACCAACGAGGAGCCGAGGGTCATGGTCACGGGTGCCGGGGCGTCACCGTCCATGTCCCACTCGACCGTATGGGTCGTCGGTGCGGGCGGTGCACACTCATCATCGTTGACCTCACAGTCCTTGCCGCTGAAGCCATCGGGGCAGTGGCAGAAGTAGTCGAAGACTTGGTCTTCGCAGCTCGCGCCATTCTGACAGTGCGAGCCATCGGTGAGGGCGTACTGTGGATGATCCTCAGGCAAGGTCGCCGGTGCGCACTCGTCTTGGTCGATTTCACACTGCTTGCCCTCGTAGCCGTCGAGGCAGTGGCACATGTAGTCGAAGACCAAGTCCTGACACGCCGAGCCGTTCTGACAGGGATCAACGGCACACTCGTCGTCATCGATCTCGCAGCGCTTACCGCTGTAGCCGTCTTGACATGCGCACTCGAAGTCGTAGCTGAGGTCGGTGCACGTCGAGCCGTTCAAGCACGCGACCGGCCCAGGGAAGCTCCCCACCGTGGTGGCGATGATACCCGTGTCCGGGTTCACCACACACTCATCGATGTTGATCTCGCAGTTCGTGCCCTTGTAACCAGGCGGGCAATCGCAGCTGTACGTGTCCTGACCATCGGTGCAGATGCCGCCGTTAAGGCATGGGTTCAAGGAGGGGACCCCACCACCGCAGCTGTCCACGTCTGTCTCGCAATCCTTACCGACGAAGCCACCGGGGCATGCGCAGAAGTAGTCGTCGACGAGGTCCTCACAGGTCGCGCCGTTCTGACACGGCTCAGATGCACAGTCATCGTCGTTGTTATCGCAGTTCTTACCACTGAAGCCGTCGTCACACTGGCACTCGTAGTCTGCCAACATGTCAAAGCAGACTCCGCCGTTCTCGCACGGGTTCGGAGCACAGTCATTCAGGTCCAGCTGACACTTGTTGCCGCCGTAACCTTCGGGACAGATGCACGCCCAAGCGTCCACCAAGTCGACACACTCACCACCGTTGACGCAGGGATCAGGCTGGCAGTTGTTCTGGTTGATCTCGCAGTTCTTGCCCGCAGCCTGGTCACCGTTGATGAAGCCGGGCGCGCACTCGCACGTGTAGTCGAAGTCTCCGTCCACGCAGGTCGCGCCGTTACGGCACTGGGTCGACAGGCAATCATCAGGGCAATCGACACAATCTTCGTTGCCATTACAGACGCCGTCACCGCAGACCGGGGAGCCGATGCAGAGCGCACCGCAATTCGCCTCGGCCAGCTCAACACAGACGTCATCCCAGTAGCCACCAAACTCGCCACAGCAGTAGGGATCTACATCGCAGACAGAGTCCTCGCAGGAGCCGACGTCACAGCCAGCTCGCTCCGCGACCACGGAGTCTTCCTGGTCCTCAAGGCAGCAGCTCGACCAGATCGGCGTGCCTGGCGCACCCTCACCGGACTCACAGGCTTGAATGGCCACGTCGTTGACCGTGTGAGTCACCAAGCACTCGTTGATGTTCGTCGTGCAGTTGTAGTCCTCGAAGCCAGAGGCGCAGGTGCAGCTGTAGCTGTTGACGAGGTCGTTACACGATGCACCGTTCTTACAGGGCACCTCGTGGCTGAGGGACACGCTGAACCCAGGGTCACCCGCGTGCCGCTGGAACATCTGTGGTGTCGGGTTGTCCGTGCCCGAGGGGTCGAAGACATCCCCGCTGGGCTCGCTGCCGAGGCCCCAGTAGCCAGCGCCGTCATCACCATCGTCCACGCCGACCTTCAGGGCGCCGCTCGTGCTCACCACTGCGACGTGTGCGAACGCTGGGACAGGCATGCAGGGGTCGATGTTGACCGTCTGCTCAACGCCGATCTGAGCACCCACCTGCGGGAGGGCCTGAGAGGCGAGGAGGTTGCCGAAGTTGCTCAGCACAGCGGGCTGAAGCTCGACGAAGGAGTAGGCGCGAAGCTCCCATCCATTGCCGCCTCCAGCGAGCGGGGCACCGAGGGTGAAGCTAATGGACTCTACACAGCCCTCGATCAAGGTCGGCTGCATCATAATCTGGACATGATCCGTGCTCGCACCCGTCGCGGGCACCACATCGGAGCCGACATCTGTGCCTGGCGCGCACTCATCGATGTCAATCTGACAGTCTTTGCCGTAGAAGCCCGGCTCACAAGAGCACGAGTAGTCATCGATGAGGTCGTTACACGTCGCGCCGTTCTGGCAGTATGAGCCGTCCAACTCAGCCGCATAGAGCGGGTGATCCGTCGGCAAGTCGCTCGGCTCACACTCATTCAGCTCGATGTGGCAGTTCTTGCCAACGTAGCCGCTCGGGCATGCGCAGGAGTAATCGAACACCAAGTCCGTGCAAGCGGCGCCGTTGACGCAGGGCCCGGACGCGCACTCGTCATTGTCGGTCTCGCAGTCTTTGCCGGAGTAACCGTCATCGCACTGGCAGTAGTAGTCATTAACCAAGTCAAAGCAGCTCGCCCCATTCTGACAGGGCTCATCGGCACACTCGTCGATGTCGATCTCGCAGTTCGTGCCCGTGATACCTGGCGGACAACTGCAGCTGTAGTCGTCGATCTCGTCCTCGCACGTGCCTCCCTGGAAGCACTGCGTGTTGGAGCAGTCGTCGGGACACGAGGTGCAGGTCTCTGAGCCGTTGCAGAACCCGTCGCCGCAGACAGGCGAAGGCATGCAGAGCCCCAAGGGGAGCTCGAGGTCAAAGTCCTCGGGGAGCATGTCGAAGACGTCGCCGATACCGCAGAAGAGCTCTGCGTTGACGACACAGGTCATGTCCCAGACGCCGCCCTCGACAGGAGTCGGCACACCGTCGGGGCCGAACTCTAAGGAGCAGCAGTAGGGGTCAATCGCGCAGACAACGTTACGGCAGCTCTCCGTCTCGCAGCCATTGCGGTGGACGTAGGCGAAGTCATCGATCTCCGGGTCGTAGGGTCCGAAGCCCTCGTTCTCGCCGGAGAAACAGCAGTTGCTGTAGACCTCAAGGCCAGAGGGCCCTGTGGAGGACTCACCGGTCTCGCAGCCCAAGCTGCACTCGTCGACCTCGTTCTCACAAAGCTCACCGTCAAAGCCCTCGAGGCAGTCACAGCTGAACTCGTCTTCCCCATCGATGCAGGTCGAGCCGTTGCGGCATGGGAAGTCGTAGTCGACCTTGAAGCGGAGCGCGACGACACCATCAGCGTGAGCGTAGGGCTCGGCCTCTCCATTGAGCTCCTCACTCGCGTCCTCAGACAGCGTCCAGTAGCCGCCCTCGGCGTCCGTGTCATGGGCCAAGCGCAGGTCACCCGCAGTGTTCGCGATGGCGACGTACTGTCCCTGACTGATGGGCAAGCACTCATCGAGGACGATGGACTGCTCGTTGGTCAGGTTGCCGTTGATGGCGATCGAGGTCTTACCTCGCAGGACGACCGTCTCAGCGAAGGACTCGTAAGCGCGAACCTCAAAGGTCGAGCCACCGCCCAAGGCCAAGGTCGCCAGCTTGAGATCGACCTCAGTCACGCAGCCATCATCGGGCGCGGGGATGGCGTAGATGACCACGTCGTCGAGGAGGACGTTGATCGGGGGCAGGTCCTGAGGTCCGTACACCTTCTCGTCTGCACACTCATCCGCGTTGATCCCGCAATCCTCACCGATG
This sequence comes from Myxococcota bacterium, assembly GCA_049602155.1. Classification (GTDB taxonomy): domain Bacteria; phylum Myxococcota_A; class UBA9042; order PHBI01; family JBMYRH01; genus JBMYRH01. The sequence continues at coordinate 28,681 of JBMYRH010000003.1, forward strand.
AAGCCAGGCTTACACTCGCAGAAGTAATCGTTGACCAAGTCCACGCAGATGCTCTCGTTGCATGGGTCAGGGTCACAATCGTCGATGTTGACCTCGCAGTCCTTACCCTCAAAGCCAGGCAGGCACTCGCAGAAGTAATCGAAGACCTTGTCCTCGCAGGTCGAACCATTCAGGCACGGCTCGTGGATGCACTCATCGAGGTTGATCTCGCAGTCCTTACCGTCAAAGCCATCGGGGCAGTGACAGAAGTAGTCGAAGATGAGGTCCTCACAGGACGCCCCGTTCAGGCAGGGTGCGGACTCACACTCGTCGACGTTGATCTCGCAGTTAAAGCCAGTGAACCCGTCAGGGCAGGTGCAGCTGTAGGAGTCGACATGGTCGTGGCAGATGGCGCCATTGAGGCATGGGTCAGCCGCACAATCGTCGATGTCGACCTCGCAGTCGTATCCGTCGAAACCATCCGGGCAGACGCACTCGTAGAAGTCGACGAGGTCCACACAGACGCCGCCGTTCTTGCACAGCGGGGCGTGCTTGATGTTCGCGCGATAGCCCGCTTGTCCGTACATGACCTCTTCGACCTGAGCGAAGTCGCCAGTCGGCTGCGAGCCGAGCTCCCAGTAACCTTTGCCATCGAGGTCTTGATCCTCAGGGAGGTAGGTGATGCCCGTGGCGCCGTTCGTGTTCAAGAGGCCGACGTACTGGCCCTGCCCAACCGGCATGCAGTGCGCGAGCTTCACGGTCTGCTCATCGAGGTCCTCTGGATCGACGTCGATCTCAGATGAGTCCATCAACGCCGCCGTACCGTCGCTGCTCATGTCCACGTCGTAGACGCCGACCACCCAGCCGTCGCCTGCGCCTGCAGGTCCGGTCCCGAGGTGCAGCGTCACAGAGTCGACACAGCCGTTGATGGTGACCGGCACCATGTTGATGACCAAGTTGGCGTCTAGGATCCCGTCCTCAGGGAGCGTCGCCGGGCCAGCGCCCGAGGAGGACGCGCAGTTGTTGTCGTCGACTTGGCAGTTCTTGCCCGAGTAGCCAGGCATGCACTCACAAATGTAGTCATCGACGATGTCCACACAGGTGGCCCCATTCTCGCAAGGCTCGAACTCACAACCGTTGATGTCGATCTCGCAATCATCGCCGGTGAACCCTGGCAAGCACTCGCATGCGTAGTCATTAACCAGGTCGACACAAGTGGAGCCGTTCTGGCAGTTGCCAGCGCCACACTCGTCGAGGTCGGTCTCGCAGTTGATGCCGTCGTAGCCAGGCTCGCAGAGACACTCGAAGCTATCTGCACCGTCGACACACTCCGCACCGTTGAGGCACGTCGGGGTCGAGACGTTGGCGCGGAAGCCGATATCACCAGGCCAGCTGTTCATGCCCGTCGTGGCGCCAGAGCCGATATCTCCAGCATCGGTGAGGTAGAGGTAGCCTTGGCCACCGAAGGCCGAGAAGCTCAGCGCGGTCTTACCTTCGAGGTTGCGGATACCGACACTCTGACCTTCAGCGATTGGCATACAAGGGTCGAGGCCGATGTGCTGCTCATAGAGCGACGCCTCGTTGACCTCCACCTCTTGCTCCGCGCCAGAGAGGGTCGCGAAGCCGAAGCCGATGTCGTAGGCGCCGACCATCCAGCCTGCAGACGCAAACTCAGGTGGGGAGCCAAGGCGAATGGTCACAGACTGCACGCAGCCGTCGACCGTAGACTTGTCCTTGAGGACGACGACCTGAGCGCTCGAGCGCGTGTCCGAGGGCAGATCCTCAGCGCCCAGGGGCATCGGGATCTCACAGTCGTTCTCGTTCACCTGGCAGTCTTTGCCGCTGAAGCCCTCGAGGCAGTCGCATGAGTAATCATCGAGGGTGTCGTTGCAGCTGCCACCGTTAAGGCATGGGTCAGGATCACAGTTGTCACCGTCAATGGTGCATTGGACGCCCTCAAACCCGGGAGCGCAGCTGCAGACGAAGCCGTTGAGCACGTCTTCGCAGGTCGCGCCATTCTTACAGGGTGCGTCGTGCCAGAGGTGGGCCTGAAGTGCCACACCACCAGTGGAGACGTCCATCGCCTCTCCGGTCGGCTGTGTGTTGCTGAAGAGGTAGCCCTCTCCCTCGTTGGCTGTCGCCAACTCCGTGTCACCGTCAGGGTTGAGGACGCCCACAAACTGACCGGCCTCGATCTCGAGGCAGTCGGGCTCCATCGCCAACTCGACGCGCTGTGACGCGCCGACAACGGAGACATCGATGTCGACAGACTGCTCGCCTTGGAGCACAGCGAACGTGCCCTCAAGGTCAAATACTTGGACCTTCCAGCCGAAGCCGTTGCCCGTGGGCGCACTCGCGAGGATGAGGTCGACCGCCTCCACGCAGCCGTCTCGGGTCGCGGGGTGCTCGAGGATCACGATGTCCGCCAAGCTGTTCACTGACGTGTTGGGGAGCTGACCGGTGCCCAGCGCTGTCGCGTCCGTGCACTCGTCGATCTCAATCTCACAGTCGACCCCGGCGTAACCCGCAGGGCAGTTACACTCGTAACGATCACCGTCGAGGTCGCAGGTGCCACCGTTCACACACGGGATGTCGCCGATGCACTCGCCATTGTCGCACTCGCCGTTGAGCGTACATGCATCACGGAAGTCGCAGGCGACGCTGTCTGGGCCACAGTTGGCGCCGTTGTCCATCCAAGTCTCAAGCGTGGCAGCTTGCTGGGGGCTAAAGCACTGTGGCTTACCCGCGTCGAGCAGCGGCTCGCCTGTGCAGTCAGCGCCATGGAAGTCGTTGCAGGTCTCGACGAGCAACAAGTAGCAGAGCGACGTCGCCGCACCCTCTTCACAGACGTCGAGGGGCTCGTCGAACGAGCCACACTTCTGCTCAAGGACGGGTTGAATGTGCTCATTCCAGTTCGGATCCGGGTGGACGCAGCCACTGACGGTGCATGTGTAAGGCTCAGGGCAGTCGGGGACGCAGACCGGGATCTCACATTCGTCGCCCATGAAGCCTGGAGGACAGGAGCACTCACCGACGGTGCAGATGCCCGTCTCACAGTCCGGGTCGCCCAAGCAAGCCTCGCCGAGGCCGAGCTTTGGTGCGCAGGAGCTGATCGCGAGGTTGCAGTACTCTTGCGTACCGCAGTTAAAGTTAGATGCGCAGCACCCCCCATTGGTGAGCGGCAGCGTCTTACAGGTGTTCCCCACGACGCAGAAGTCGAGGGTGCACGCGTTGGAGTCGTCGCAGTCCTCTGAGTCCTCGCAGCAGCCCCCCCCAGGGATCAGGTTGCAGCTGCCCTCGGTCGTGCTGTCGCCGTTCGGCTGGCACTCCCAGAGGTCGCAGTCATCAGGCATCGGCCCGCAGGCGCTCATCAGCTCGCCGGTCGAGGCGCCCGGGACACAGCAACCGACCTGCTGGCTAAAGATACACATGCCGCCTGCGCACAGGTCTGTGGTGCAAGCATTTCCATCGTTGCACTCGGTGTCCGAGATGCAGCAGCCCTCGACGGGACGGTGGTGGCAGTTGTTCAGGCCGTTACAGAGGTCCTCGGTGCACGGGTTGTCGTCGTCACACTCGATGTTGGTGTTACAGCAGCCAGCGACCTCTGCTTGCGCGCAGGTGTTGGTGTTCGGGAGACAGACGGCGGCTGTGCAGTCGTCGTCATCTGCGGGACACTCACTCGCGTCGTGGCAGCAGCCCTCGATCGGCACATGGTTGCAGAGCTGCGGCCCCACGGCACAGCTGTCTTCGGTGCACGGGTCACCGTCGTCACAGGGGTCGGCCGCGCTGGTGCAGAAATCAGGGTCCGGTGGGTAATCGCAGAGGTTGGCGTCAAGGTCACAGACGTTGAGCGTCGAGGGATCACCATCGTCGCAGTAGGCGTCAGCCGCGCAGCAGTTGGGGTCACCGGGGATCGGCGAGTCGCACGTGTTGGAGTCTTGGTCACAGATATTGACGGTGCACACATCGCTGTCCGCACAGTCACTGTCGACGTTGCAGCAGTCCGGGACGACGTTGAGTGTGTAGCGGCAGCGACTGCCGATGCAGCGGTCGAAGTTACAGGGGTTGTCGTCCTCGCACTCGGAGTCCGCCAAGCAGCAGTTCTCAATCTCAACGGGCAACGTGCACTGGTTGAGGTCCTCGATACAGGTCTGCGTCGTGCAGGAATTGCCGTCGTAACAGTCGCTGTCTTTTTGGCAGCAGTTCTCTGCGTCGGGGAAGCTGCAGGTGCCGTTGAGGTCGCAACGGGCCTCGGTGCACACCGTGGAGCCCTCAGGCAGCTTACAGGAGTCATCCTCAAGGCCTTGGAAAGCGGAGAGGTTGAACATCTTGGGGGTGCCATATGTCTTGTTGGCAGAGGGGCCGTATGTGACGTTCTTCGTGTGGAAGGACGAGAAGCCAGACGCACGCCAGTTCTCCTCTTCATTTGAGGGCTGGTAAGGGTTGCGACGCTCCATGGAGTGGCCGTCCACCATGTGCCACTCACTGCTGTCGTAGGTGACCGAGTCGTGTAGAACACCGTGACGGTCCGTCAGCGTGATGGTGCACGTCACGTCACCCTCGTTCTCCTGCGGGTCAGGGAGGTTGATGTCGAGGCCGTAAGCGTAGTGCGCGGTGAAGCCCATGAGTTCGGCGCTGATGAGTCGACCAAGGGCCACGTAGCCGCCCGCAGCGATGTGCAGGTTGGACGTGCTGATCGTGTGGCTCTCGCCGCCGTTGTTGGTCGTCGTGATGACGAACCCGTCAAGTGAGATGAACTTGTCGGTCGGGTTGTAGAGCTCGATCCACTCGCCGAAGTCGTCTTCAATCGAGCCCGGCGCCGCCATGATCTCGTTGATGACCAAGTTGCTGGTCGCCGGGAGCTCACAGTGCGTCTCATCATTGATGTGCTGACACAGGTTATCGACGCAGAGGTCGATGGTGTAAGCGTTCCCGTCGTCACAGTCGCTCTGATCTACACAGCAATCGGGCTGATTCGGATCCGACACGTAGGAACAGAGCCCAGCGCCACTGCCTGGCGCGGTGCATGTGGTGTAGAGATCGCCACAGGCAGTCGCGGCGCAGTCTGCGCAAGCCGCACCTGGGGCACCCGTCAAGCACTCAAAGGCACAGTTGGAGATGACGCAGGGGCCCAAGTCCGAGAAGCAAGACGCGCAGGAGTTGGTGACCCCAATCGTTGCCTGAATACAGCCCACCGTGCAGTTGGTGACGTTCGCAGACCCGAGGCACTGCTCGATGCAGAGCAACGACACGCCCGCGATGTTGCCGTTGTCGATAATGACGTTGTCCGCTGCGCTGCAAGTCCCCGGCACAAAGCACGTATCCAGGGTGCAGGAGTTGCCGTCGTCACAGTCGGTGTTATCGGTGCAGCAGTTCGGATCCGCGGGCCCCAAGCGGCACGTCTGAATCCCCTTCTGCGGGTTCTTGTAGCAAGAGGTGACGACGCAGGGGTCATCGACGACACAGTCCGCGTTGGTGTCACAGCAGCTCTCATCGCTCGTCGGGATGTACTGGCAGGTGTCGCCGTCACAGCTGTCATTGGTGCAGAAGAGACCGTCATCACAGTCGCCGTCTTCCTGACAACAATCCTCAATCGCGATGTTCTCGCAGAGGTTCGTGCTGGGATCACAGAAGTCATTGGTGCAGGGGTTGCCGTCGTTACAGTCAGGCTGGTCTTGGCACTGCTTGCATGTGTTGTCGTCGCCACAGAACCAAGTGTTGGGGCACTCTTTGTCCTGATCGCAGCAGCCGGAGAAGGCCGGACCATAGCCGCACTCGTTGGAGCCCGACTTGCAGGTCTGAACCGAACACGACAGGCCGTCATCACAGTCCGAGGCGGCCGAGCAAGAGGCGATGACGCGGACGTTGATACCGTCGAGCGCTTCGGGGTTGTTCAGCTCACCGGCACTATCCGCGAGCTCAACAGCCACGTGACGTAAGCCGATGGGGAGGCCTACAATCTCAAAGCCGGTGAGGCTCGTCGACGACGCATAGAGGGCCCCGTCGAGGTACACATTGTAGAAGTGCCCACCGGGGCCCACCTCAACGTTGTCCACTTCGACATAGATCGTCACAGACGTCGCTGAGCCGTCTGCGCCCTGAGGTACGAAGGGCAAGACGGTGTTGTTCACCGGCGTCTTAATCGTGATACTGGGCGCCGTCGTCGCTGCCAAAGTAGCAGTCGCTAAGCCCGCATCATTCGCCGCCGCATCTGTCGGGGTTGACGGCACATGCGCCGTCTCCTCGACCTGACTACAGCCCGACACCAACACAGCGAACGACGTCGCCACCACCAGTACATTCAACCACCTGAATGACATGCTTTTATCCCCCAACAAGCTGCGCCACGCACCACCCGAGCTCGCAACACTAACCAAGCTAGACCAGTGTCCCATTTTTTGCCCCTTGTACCCGGTGGTTCTTCCACGACCATGTGCTGATTCATAAGCCGAACAACGCACGGTTTGTCCATCAAACCTCGATAGACGACGGCTCACGATATCAAGCTGAAGCGGTGCTGGGTAGGGGGGACCGCCCCTTAAAAGAAACCGAGCGCCCCAAAGCCTCGCACTTTCCGGGGGTAAAACGCCCTCATGAACGTCTTATGGAGTGGCTAAAGAAAAGGCTATTTCGCAAATCCACAGTGGTCGTTTTTTCTTGGCGTCGAGCGTGAGCCTGTCTGACAGAAAAGGCCGCTAATGTGGCGAGCACGACGCGCAGCGACGCATCCTCAACAGGATTCCCGCAGGGATGCGGCCACCTACAAGCAACTGTTACTATTGAAGAAAAGCACGCGCGCGCCAGGATTCAATGCCCGATAACGGGATCTCGAAAATGGGTGCCGCCTTGTCAAATGATCCCTCCCCGGCTTGGAGAGGTCGGCTGGTTGAGCCGCGCACATCTTTATCCGGGATCGCCCGCAGCGAGGTGCGCTGCAACATTCAGGGCTGAATTTGGAGGCTCGCCAGTGCCCGGCGCGATCTTGTCGCCTCGGGCGCAAGTGGCGTTTGCGCGACATCGTCGTACACTGTGTGGTGTGGAGACTTTCCTTCTCATGGCAGTCGCGATCCCGCTCGTCACTGCCGTCGCAGTGTACGGGCGTCGCAGTAATGATACCGCGTGGCGAGAGGTCGGCTCTCGGTTGAAATTTGAGCTCCGTGGGAGCGGCGGACGTAGCGTGCTGGAAGGTGATCTCGCGACAGCACACATCGTCGTCGATGTCGTCGAACGTCAACGAGAGCGAAAGCAGACTGCTTGGACAAGAATCCGCGCCACGACAGATATCCCCCCGGGGCTCCTGGTCGGTGGCGAAGGGTTTTGGAAGAAGTGGAACGCCGCTCAGGGCGATGAGAGCGTGGACATGGCGGGCGTCGCCTTCGATGAGCACGTCATCGTTCGCGGCGCTGTGCCGCAAATTTTCGCGCTCCTCAACGGAGACACCCGCTCCCAGTTCAGAGAGCTCGAGCGCCGGTACCGTACGTTCGTCGCCGAAGGTATCGTTCACGTCGAGCACCTTGGCGTGATGCGGGACGTTGAGGAGCTCGCCCGACTGGTCCGACGGGTCGCGACCCTAGCGATGGCGCTCTCACTCCAGGGACCTTCGATTGCAGATCGCCTCGGTGCCAACGTCGCGACGGACTCAAACGCGCTCGTCCGGCTCCGCAACCTAGAGCTCCTGCTGGATCGCTACCCAGACTCAGAGTCGGCACGCCTCGCCTGCCAGCATGCCCTCGGTGACCGCTCACACCCGGTCGCGGTCCTCGCGGCCCTGCAGTCTGGACCAGAGGGCATCCCAGCCCTCGAGCGCGTCATTACGGACCAAAAAGCAGACCAAGACCTCAGGCTCCAGAGCCTAGGCCAGCTGATCGGGCTCGTAGAGCTCGACGAAGCCATCGCGATATTGAGCCACGCTGTGGCAGAGGAGCCTGCCCTTAGGGACACTGCGGTCGTGACCCTGGCCAGCATCGGTCATGATCCCGGTGCAGACGTTCTGGCCTCTCTACTGGAGAGCGAAACGGCCGAGGGATGGATCGCCTACGCCCAATCCATTGCGGCGCTCGAGCGCACCGACATGACCGAGCCCTTGGAGCTCCTCTTGGAGGAGGAGGCGACAGCTGACGTCGTGACCCTCATCTTGCAAGCGCTTGAGACCGATGAGCGCTTTGCCCAGGCGGAGCCCCTCACCTTCCCTATCCCGAGCGACCTGCGCGTGGACCTTGACGTTCAGCAAGCGGCGCAAGATGCGATGCGCGCGCTCTGCGGCTGGTCATTCGATGTGGGCCGCGTCGAGGGAGAGACCGAGGAGGAAGAGCCGGTGGAACCTGAAGAGAGCGCGGGTGAGGCGACCTTCGAGCGGCTCGATGACAAGGACGCCGCTGCCGAGGCTGAGCCCCAGGAGCGTGAGGCGCCTCAGCCCACCTCTGCGGACGGCTCAGAGGTGGAGTTTGAGCCCCAAGCTGACTGAGAAGGGCTTGCTCGGGCGCGCACCATACGGTCGACGTGACACGATGCTCTCCTGCATCAACAGGTTGTCGAGCTTCAGGTAGACCTCAACCTCATCGAGAGGGCGAATGTGCGCAGCGAGGTCAACCAACGGTAGCAGACCTGTGAAGAATGCCTCGTCATCACCGTCCTGGCCGGCAGTCTCTCTCATGGCATCGACCAGAGTGCCTGCGATATTCACGCCCCACCATGGCCCCTCAACGCCGACCGTGAGCGACGCTTGATGTGCCGGGACGTAGGGGAGCTCATCTCCCACCGAGACATCCTGAAACTGCGGGTTGTCTGAGGTGAACTCAGTCAGGAATTCGGTGTGGGTGAAGGTGTAACTCAAGCGCACGGGGAGATCGATCTCGGCGCCAAGATCGAACCTATGACCACCCACGAATTCGAGCCCCGCGACCAAGACCGCGCCCGCATTGTACTGCTGGTCCAGCTGCTCGGCTTCACAGCCGGCGGAGAAGCCACACTCTCCAATCAGGTTCGTGTAGTCGCTCACAAAGCCCACGACCTCAAACGACATCGACTGTCGAGAGTGGGCATAGCGAAGGCCAAACTCGTAGTTGGTGCTGCGCTCCGGCTGAACCTCTTGCGGCTGCCCAGGTGAGACGGGGCTGAACCCTTGGTGCAGCCCAGCCAGCACCCCAAGCTCTGGTGTGATGGCGTAATGCACCCCGAACCCCAAGAGCCCGACCAGCTGTGTATTTGAGGTTAAGCTCCCGACAAGCAGCTCCTCCATCGTGGACTCGATCGCCTCGAAGCGCACCCCCGGAGACAGAGTCAGCCCCCACCCCGAGACGCCGTAGATGAGGTGACCCGCCACGGCGAGGGTCGCGCCGATGTTCTTCGTCGTGGTGAGGACGTCTTCTTCGGCGTCGACCATGGTAGCGCCCTCCATGAAGTAGACCTCTTCGATGTGGTTCCGCGCGATCTCGTCGTAGTGCACCCGGAGACCGAACTCAATGTCGTGACTCACGGGCCCCGTCTCGAGGTTGAGGCGACCGCCCAGGGAGACCCCTTGGGAGACATAGGTGCGCGCGTTGGTCCCGAGCATCAGCGACTCACCCTCCGTGTAGCTGTCTTGCTCTCCGGTGAGGATGGCGTAGTAGACGGCCCGCTCTGCGCCATCCGGGCTCGCGAGGATGTCGCTCAACGCCATGCCATCCTGGAAGCGCCCCACTTTCCGCCAAGCACGATAGTAATCGTGACGGTACCCGGTGACTGCGACCTCAAACCAATCGCCGACGCTCAGTGTGTAGGAGAGCTGGAGTTGCAGCCTGTCGTTGTCCATGCGATCGAGCTGACTCGCAACATAGCGACGATAAGGCGTGGCCTCAAAGTCCGCGTCCGTGAGCCCTAAATACGTCTCATTCGAGCCCTCAAGGGAGTAGCCCGCCTTGAGGTCCACGCGGTGATAAATGGTGGCCAAGGGGTCGGTCTGCACCATCCCTTTCAGCATGAACTCACCTTTTTGGAAGCCCGTGTTGCCGCCGCCGTCGAGGTCCTTGAACCCGTCGCTGTTCAAGAGCACCCCTTCAAGCAAGAGGCCGCCCCAGCTGTTGCTCACCCCGAAGTGCCCATGCAGCTTCCCGTAGTTGGTCATCCCGTAGGCCAAGTCCAGCATCCCAGTCGCTTTTTGGGGGATCGCCCGTGTGACAAAATTCACAGCGCCACCGATGGTGTTTGGGCCGTAACGAATGGCCGCCGGTCCTTTGAAGACCTCGACACCTTGCATACGGGTCATGAGCGGGAAGTAATAGGCGGCGGGGGCGCTGTAAGGCGCTGGTCCGAACAGGACCTCGTCCTCCATCAGGGTGACCTTCTTGGACCTATCTGAGCTGGCACCCCGGAGGCCGATATTTGGCCGAAGACCAAAGCCGTCTTCTTGCCGCAAGTACACCCCCGGCACTTTCAACAGGACAGCGTGCGGGTCGTCTTGCTCGAAGACCTCAAGCTGCGCCTCGGTGAGGAGGTGGGCTGAACCCCCGATCCGAGCAAGTTCCTGGAGCCGGTAACGAATCAATACGTCCGGGAGGATGACCTCGTCCTCACCCTCTTGAACGCCGTCATCATCTTCTTCCTCGACCTCAATGTCCCCGACCTCGATATCCTCGACCTCAATGTCCTCGACCTCAATCTCCTCGACCCTCACGTCGTCGGACGCCTCCGCGACGGCGGGCCAAAGCCACGCGCTGGCTAAGAATGTGAGGGTTGTCAGGGGAGATCTAAGGTTCAAGGTGATGCCGTCGATGTCGAAGGATTACGGAGTGGTCGAAGCAAGATGGGGGGATCGTTGGGCGCTGGTGTAATCCACTCTGCGCGCGAAAGCCCATCGTGGATCTGCGCCAGATCCACATTCGGGTCAATTAGAGCCTGCATGCGGCGACCATTAAGAGACGCCATAGCGTCAACTCGAACTTCAACCTCTCGATGCCCATCGGCGCGCATTTCGTCCGCAATATGGTGCGCCAACTGTAAAATCTGGTCGGGTTGACCCGACATCTCTCGCTCTTGATGACTTGTGAGGTAGCGCGACGGATAAACGTGACGCTCGCGCTCCCAACGATCACTGCGCACACGGTAAGTGACGCTGCCGTTCTTCTCACGCACCATCACTTTCCAAGCGAAGCGCATCCCCTGTTCGTGCCACAGGACATCGCCACCGTAGAGGAAAGCGCGCGCTGGGACCGCAGCTTGAAGCGTGACATAGACGGTCATCCCGACGACTGCGAGGCGTTGAGCGTGCGACCAGCCCCGCGATGCCATCGGGCGGGGTGCAGGGGACCAGCTCGAGCGGTTCAAGAAGCGACGCGGCCAGCTCGGCTCAAAGAAGACTGTCAGGGACACGACCATGATCCACGGGAACATCCCGATGTTGAAGAAGACCCCCACGAGCCCGTGGAAGATGAGCGCAGCGAGGTAGGCGAAGGGCCGCGTGCGCCGCCAGAGCATTAAAGGGATGACGCAGGCGTCATAGAGGAACCCACCCCAGCTCATTGCCAACGCGACGCCTGGTAGATCCAAGTAGGGGCCGATCAGCGCGATGTCAGTCCGAGCCGCGAGCCAAATACCCATAGGCTGACCGTGCACCAACCAATCCGAGCCCGTCTTGGCGACGGCGGCGTAGGTGTAGACCACGGCGACTTGAAACCTGAGCAACCACGTCATCCACGCGGGGAATGTCCGCCGTGAGAGCCGACCACGGCGCCAGGCGTCGAGGCTGAATGCGTCTCCGAGGGGCATAAGGCAGAGCAAAAGAGCGAGGAGGCTCACGAGGTAGTAGTGGTTCAGGTAGTTCGTCACATCGATCAACTCGACGTAGGTGAAGAGCAGAAAGAAGGCGACGATGGCCCCGCGATAGAAGAGCCCGAGTGCGACACAGAGCGACGCGAGCGCCATCGCAATAAATGCGCCATACATAGCCCATGAGGGGAGCACTTGGATCCACTCTAACCCCATGAAGGAGAAGAAGAATGTGGGGATCACGAACGCCTGCTCGACCCACCCTTCCGCCAAGAAACGTAGGGAGGACGTGAGCGTAAGGAGCCCAAAGAGGACCCTGAACGCGGTGAGGCCCAGGGCATCTAATGGTCGCTCGGCTCGGCGTAACAAGGCGGCACGCATGCCATCCCCTCGATCAGTCGTTGTCGCCCGCAGCGCGGTTCGGGATCTCAAGATCCAAGGTGCTCATGAACTCGGTCTTCAACAGATCGGTCACACTCTTGACCGCCGAGTAGATGTTCACGAGCTCATCCGGGTTGCTCTCAAGCATCTCGGAGAAAGAGATGTCGGAGGCTAGGAGCATCTCGATTGCCGTGTCCAACTTCGCGTTGAAGTCCTCCGCGAGGGCAGAGGCCCCCATGTCGGTCAACACGTCATCAAACCCGAGGTCAGCTGCGGCGTCAGGACCACCTTGAAAGAGCCACTGCAGGGCTTGAAAGTTTGCGAGCACGTTCTCCTTGGAGTGCTTGGACCATCGGGCCTCAAGCATCTCGGGGCATGTCGCCTCTTCACACGTGCTGATGCCCGCAGGGTGAGCGATCTTCATGTCCTTAGCCTGCTTCTCAGCGTAGAACATCGCGTCCGAGATGGCGTTAAGCGCCTGCTGTGCGCTGCCGTATATCGTGCTCGTCTTCCCAGCCCCGCCAAGCTGACTCGCGAAGCCACCATCACCCTCCCAGGCGTCAACAAGCGCCTTTGCCTCTGCGGTGATGAGCACGCTGAGGGTGTGCGCATAGGCAGCCCGACGGCCAGTCAGCTCCCCGGAGCTCACCAAGTCCTGCCAGACACCCTCTTTGTTGATCATGCTGGTGCTCTTACACGCGTTGGTGCCGCTCTCCTTAAAGAGTAAGTACTCAAGGGCATCAAGTCCCCGTGCGTTCACGAGCTCCGCCGCAAATGCTTGTGGGTCGCTGTGAACGTCTTCGGTCAGCTCCTGGTCGACACGACATGGGTTGATCGTTGGCCAGGAGTAAATCTCGGAGCGACGATCCTCACCGCCGAGCGCTGTCGTCATCGAGCCCGCAGGGCCCACCTGCATCACCTCGGCGTACTGCCATGCCGTCATCGCGTCCCGCCAAGCCCCTTGCAGCGCAGTGAAGTCGCTCACCGACTGTGAGTTGCCGTACGCGGCAGCTGCGGCCTCAAGGGCCTCTGCCTTCGTATGGAAGTCTTGATAGGTCGGCACTATCACCTTGTCAGCGAGGCCCGCGAGGAGCTGACGGTGCACATCAGAGGCCTGCCTGGGCGTGTCTGCTCGTGCGCCGGCTGTGTCCTCAAGGGGCCCTGGGCCGGGTGCCCCTCCAGCGTCAGCGGCGCGCGCGCTCCCAGAGCCACTGCTGTCGGCTGCGTTCTCACCGAGTCGGTTGTCCGAACCGCTCTCGAGAACATCGGACATACTCTCGCTGCCACACCCTGCCATCGAGAGCGCGAAGGCAGTCACCGTGCATCCGCAAACCAGACTTCTCGTCAGACGATTCATATGGCGTACTCCTGAGAACAAAAGCGGGCCAAGTTCTCAAAACTTGGCCCGCGCGTCGGATTGTGACCCGGAGAACCGGATCATTTCAAATCATGCGGGCGCTATGTAGGGCCCCTCTGGGCTCTACCAACCTGCTGCGTTGTCAGCGTCGAAGCCGTAAGCATCGCGAAGGATGTCACGGGCTTCGAGCAAGTCAGCCTCGTAGCCTGCCAAGTCACCGTCTGCGAGCACAGGCGCGGTCCCCACTAAGTCATGGAACTTCACGAAGTCTGCGTCGCTCAGTGGCGAGTGGGGGCTGAACTGGAAGCCGAGAGCAAAGCCCTTCAACTCCCCCCAATGCTTGGCATGGTTGGAGAAGCTGTAGGTCGGCTCGGCGTCGTCACCCGCGGCAGCGTCAACGGAGATATCGGCCATGTCACCGAGCGTGTCGTTGATGTAGTGGATGGCCGTTGCAGCGAACGCCTTCTCCCACCCCCAAACGATGGTGTCACGGTAGCCCTTGAGCTCGGTCATGTGCGCCTCGGAGAGTGCGCCGGGGTTGTTGTGGATGAGCGTACGGCCGGCCAAGAAGGCATCGAAGACCTCCTTGGTGAAGTCCGTGGGGGCGGCACCGTCTTTGGAGCCAAGGTCACGCTTGGCTGCGTTTCGCGACGCCGCGAAATTGTACTCGCTTTTGAGGGAGATCATCCCATCTGCGTCGGTGTCGAAGTAAACCTGCTTCTCATCAGAGCCACCCGTGCCGGCGATCTCGTCGTCACTGTAAGCGGCGTAGTTACGTGCTGCACCAAAGTAGCCGAAACCCTCGTCCCATGCGTGCGCCAAACCAGTGTAAGCCGCCCCTGCCTCGAGCTCATTGCTCGCCATCAGGCCCTTTCCTGCCATGTCGTCGTCCAAGTAGTCATCAGCCCCCTGGCTAAAGGTGATGGCGACGGTCAGGAACTTCTGAATGAGCTGCTGAAGGTCGTGTCCCTCAGGGGTGAGGTAGACAGGCCAAGTGATCTCGCCATTCTCACGCGCCACAGCGTTGGCGGCGACCATGCCGAACCAAGCGTCGAGCATCCCGTCAGGGGTGGTGATCCCTGTCCAACCCGCAAACGCACCTTCGGTCGCGTCGGCGCAGTTGAGGTTGTCACCCGCTTTGGCGTTGTTCGGGTCCCAGCACTTGTGATCCGTCTTTGGATCGTTTCCTGCCAGCTTATCCTTGAGGTTGGCGGTAGCGATGTCTGCGTAGACGTTCTCGAGGAGCGCGGTGACAGGGTTGGTGTCTGTGTTCAACAGGTAGTCAGCCGGAAGAGCTGTATCTTCGCCGTCCACCTCTGCTTCGAAGCTGAAGTAGAAGTCGAACTCGACGAGCACCTCGTCAACATCGACAGGGTCAAGTCCACCAGTGGCCTCGGTGCCATCGACGAGGTCTGTGAGCGCACCGATGTAACGCTTGAGGTCCAGGATGAGCACCTGTCGCATCGTTTGACCCGTATACTTCACAGAGCTGCAGCTGGGGCAGTACGCCCACTGCGGGAAGGGGCTGTCGTCTGCGGGCATGCAGTCCGCTTTCGGCTGACCACACACGCACTCATCCATCGGGGGCCCCTGGTAGCAACCACCGGACCCAAAGTTGTAGGTCTCGGGGATCTCAATGGGCTCCGGCTTGTCGTGCCCCCCCATCGGCGGCATCAAGATGGCATCGATGACGTGGATGACGCCATTGGAGGCCATCACGTCCGTCGCAGTCACGTTGACCTTGCCGTCGAGGACCACAGCACCGTTGACAACTTCAATCGTGAGGGCCCCACCCTGAAGGGTCGTCGCCGAGGTCATCGTGACCACGTCCGCTGCAAGGACCTCACCAGCGACAACATGGTAGGTGAGGATCTGCGTGAGCATATCCGTGTCAGCAACGAGTTCCTCGACCGTCATATTCATCGCCTCGAGCGTCGCAGTGATTGCGGCGTCGTTCGGGGCAAAGACGGTGAAGGGGCCCTCACCAGAGAGCGTCCCTGCGAGGTCAGCGGCAGTCACAGCGGCCAACAAGAGGCTGAAGTCGCCAGCAGCCTCGGCCACCTCTGGGATCGTGCCCGGCTCAGCCGGTCCAGTGCCGTCATCCTCCGGTGTAGGCTCGGTGGTGTCATTTTCGGGATCGACTGTGCTGGTGTCGGCCGCTGTCGAGGTGTCGTCCGCATCAGTCGTCGTTCCGTCATCACCGCAGCCCACGAGCGCCATGCAAGACATCGCCACGACGGCAGCTACTCGCATGGGCTTCGTATAACGAATCAAGTGCATCTCTCGCCTTCCTTGTTTGCTTGTCGCGTGTGCGCCTAGAGCGCATGCCCTCAGGCATGGCACTCGGTAATGATTATTATTTTCAACAAGAGTTCAAGTCTTTTTGAAAATGATTATCAAAACAAGTTGAGCGGGCCCAGTCGCGCCTCTGCACCGTTTTGTCCAGGCAGGATCACCTCAGGCATCTCTCTGCGGGAACGTCCAAGACCTTGACGCGGTCCCTCAAGATGTGTTCTCTCACAATTGAGAGCGACTATCATTACCGGTTGGTGGGAATGGAGCATTCGACGGATATTGCGGCGCAGCAGGGCTTGGAAGCCCCGTTTGACGCGTGCGCGCTGTCCAGCTTCCAGCCTCATGATGAGCGTACGCTTTGGCGGGGGCTCTCGATCTCGGGGATCGTTCACGGCATGATCGCCACCGCGCTGATCGTTTACGGCGTCGAATTAGTGGGGCTCGATCAGCGTGCTGTCGCCCCCGCCTTCGTCGCTGCTCCCCCCATCCAGGCGAGCTTCGTGTTCCAGAAGAGGGAGGAGCCGGAGCTAAAGCCGCACCTGGTCCCTGAGAAGATCGCCGAGGCCATAACCCCCGAGCCTGCCAAGATCCCGACGCCACACCAGGTCCTGCGCAAGCCCAAGCCCAAGCTCAAAAAAGCACGGGTCGCCAAGACTGCGCCGCGTGCCAAGAAGCCCCGGACTGCGCCGCGCCCCGCTGAGGAGAGGCCGACAGTGATCGCCCCCGGCGTCGCAGATACGGCAGCGGACACCTCCGCAGCGCCCCCCCCTGAGAACCTCGCTGCTGCGAGCGGCCCAGCGACAACGAGCGCTCCACCGACCCCAAGTGGCGGAGTCCAGAGCACGGTCGATCGTGCGGGCCTCCTTAAGGCCTACGTGAAGAGCCTGTCGAAGGCCGTGCGAAAGCGCCGAGCGTACCCTCGTGCTGCGAAGCTGGCTGGACTTGAAGGGCGCGCTGTCGTGCGGATCGTCTTGAATGAGACCGGCAGTATCGTCGCGATCGAGCTAGCAAGCTCGTCGGGCCACGACATCCTCGATCGTGCAGCGCTAGAGGCAGCACGCAGCGTCGGCGCGCTCCCAGCGGCGCCAAGCGGACTCAACTGGGGCACTCGCGCGATCAAAGTCCCCTTCAGCTTCAAGGTCGCCAGCTAGCCTGCTGCGCGAAGTGCAGCTGAATAGGGCTCTACGAGTTGCTGACGTCTGAGCCCTCAGGTGCTTGGTACGCGTGGTCGTAGATCGGCTTGCCCTGAAGCTTCAGCAGCAATGCGCGCCACACAGGCGGGTTCGTGCCCAAGAGCCGAAGCAGAGACAGCATCGGAGAGGCCGACAACGCCCGCCGTGCGTCGGAGTATCGATACGCTAACCCGATGGAGGCGCTCGCGTTCTCAACCTGATGCCACATAAACGGTGGATTATAGAGGATATCGCCGGGCTCAAGGTCGACCACGTACCCGTCGATATGAGCGAACGCCGGGAAGACCTCGGGGTCAGGGTCATGAATATCCACGTAACTGTAGTTGTATGCCGACCGCTTCGCGGGGGGCTGAATCACCGGGGTGTAAAAGGCGGGATATAGGAACCACCGCTTAGGTCCGTAGACTTGGACAAAGAGGTTCGAGGTGATCGCGTTATGCAGGTAGGTGACCGTCCCGGTCCCCCCCATGAAGAGGTGGTAGCCAGACCCAAAAGAGCCAGGCGCCCGGAGCGCTTCAAGCATCGGTACATCGAGTTCACCTTCGAGGTTGCCAGCCTGCTCAAGGAAGGGCTCGAAGCGGATATACTCCGGGCCACCGGCTTCGATGCGATCGATGATCTCATGCATCGGCAGGAGCTCCTCATGGCCTTGCAAGTGATGGCCGTTGATCCCCTCTGAGTCCGCGAGGCGGATTTGAACGTCGCCGTGGCGCTCTCGAAAGTAGTCGAGGCTCCACTTCCCCATGCACGGCCAATCCTTGGCCGCGCCGGCGAGCACGACCGGGCGTCCATAGCGCTGATAGTGGCGATGAAAAGCGGCAGGCGTTAGCCCCTCGACCCGATCGACAGGGTAACGCCGACCAGTAGCTCGTTGCTCCAGCTGGGAGGCCATTCGGCGCTGCACATCGACGCGCTTGGACCCCAACCATTGAGACGCCCTCGAGGCTCCAAGCACATGCTCGGCGAAGAGGAGCGCGTTGTAGGTCACGCGCTCTCGCTTCGGAATGTCGCTTGGGTCGAGCATCGTCCTCCTCTCGGCCGAGAGTATAGCTCAGGCTGGCAGGCTCGCGCTCGTGGGTTGCATTCGTAGGAGCTGCCTTTCATGCTGATGGCACGTGCAGAGGCACGTAGTCCGCAACATCGAGGGAGGACATGCGGCGAAAGATCCTGCTGCTTCAGCCCACTGTCGGTGAGTGGGACGAGATGCGCACGGCACCCGCGCTGCCACTCGCGTTGCTGCACGCTGCGACGCTGGTCGCAGAGGAGTACGACGTCGAGATCTTCGACAGGCGCCTGCACCGCGTGGGGTGGGAGTCCGCCCTCGCGGCGCACATCGATGACCGACTGATGCTCGTCGGCGCGACCGCCTTCACCGGCCCAATGCTCCGCTCCTCGCTCGAGATGTGCCGCGTCATCCGAGCGCATCGCCCAGACATCCCGATCGTCTGGGGTGGCATCCACGCGAGCTTGCTCCCCCAAGAGACCGCGAAGAGCGACTTCGCCGACTACGTGGTGCAGGGCGAAGGCGAAGTCCCGCTGCGCGACCTCGCCCGCTGCGTCGATCGCGGTGAGTCGCCCGAGGGGATCCCGGGCATCTGGTACCGGCAAGACGGCGAGGTGGTCGGCACTCCGCCGGGGCCGATGGTCACGCTCGAAGAGATGCCTTCTCCGCCGTGGCACTTGGTCGACGTCACCCGCTACCTGCCGAAGTACAAGGGCAGAAAGGGCATCTATTTCCAGAGCTCCAGAGGCTGCCCACTGCCCTGTACATATTGCTACAACGTGGTCTTCAACAGCCGCCGCTGGCGCTCCTTGAGCCCTGAGAAGACCGTGGAGCAGATACGGCACCTAGTCGACACTTACGGCGCAGAGGACATCTACTTCGTCGACGACATGTTCTTCACGAACATCAAGCGTGCACGGCGGATCGCAGAGCTGCTCTGTGACGTCGACGTCACCTGGCAGGTCCAGGGCGTGGACATCATGGGCATGAAGCGCATGACCGATGATGACTACAGACTGATCATCAAGAGCGGCTGCAGCCGCCTGACCTGCGGCATCGAGTCCGGATCGCCGAGGCTGCGCCGCTACGTGAAAAAGCAGGGCACGGTCGAGGACATCGAAGAGGTCACGGCGCGCCTGGCGAAGTTCCCAATCACGCTCTACTACAGCTTTATGTGCGGTATCCCGACGGAGACGATTGAGGAGGTCAAGATGACCGTCGACCTCATCTTCCGGCTGCTGACCTCCAACCCCAACCTCCACGTCTCACCGCTCTACAACTTCACGCCCTACCCCGGCACAGAGCTCTTCCAAGTCGCCCAAGACCTCGGGATGCCGATGCCGAGTCGACTTGAGGACTGGGCGGAGTTCCGCCATGAGCAGACCAACTTCTTCCCCGAGCGCCGCGACTTCTATGAGTCGCTCTACTTCACGTCCCTCTTCGTCGACGATAAGACCCGTGAATACGACGTCCCGGCGACTGTGCGACTGCTCTCGTCGATCTACCGCCCTATCGCGCGCTACCGAACGCGGCACTTCTTCTTCAAGGGGCTGCTTGAACGACCCGCGATGGACATGGCCATGAAGGTATGGCGCGGTGTCGGGCAGAATATCTTGATGCGCAAACCCCTCTACACCGAATGAGCCCTCCCTTCCGAACGACGCAGAGCCTCTGTGCGACTTGTAAATCGGTCGTCCCGGCGGAGCTTTATGTCCGCGCTTCAGCAGACGACCCGTCACGGAACGAAGTCTGGATGCGAAAGCGCTGCCCCGACCATGGCGCCGAGGAGGTCCGCTACTGGCGAGACGCCGAGCTCTTCTCAAAGCTCGACGAGGTGGTCGGCGACTACACGTGGTGCGACACCTTCGAGTGCCTGAGCGGGACCGACTGTGACCGCTGCGTCGACAAGTCCTACAACATCATGCTCGAGGTCACGACGCGCTGTAACCTCGACTGCCCGGTCTGCTGCAGCGACGCCAACGCGATCTACTCCGAGCCGCCGAGCATCGCGCAGATCGTCTCGCGACTGCCTCCCGCGCGGAGAGGCCTGATGGGGAAGCTTCGGCGACCGAACATCGTGCTCTTCGGGGGAGAGGCCTCCGTTCGCAAAGACCTCCCCGAGCTGGTTGAGGCGCTGGTCGAGCGCGGCTATGTCCCGCGGCTCGCGACCAACGGCGTGCGCATGTGCGACGAGCGGTACTTAGAGCGCCTCCGTGAGGCTGGGCTGAAGTGGGTCATCCTGCAGTTCGACGGGTTCGATGACGACGTCTCCGAGTTGCTACGGGGCGAACGCCTGCAGGCGATGAAGATGGAGGCCATCGAGAAGATGACCGCCCACGGCTTCAAGGTTCAACTCGGGACCATGATGGTCAAGGGCGTCAACACCAAGTATGCGGGCGACCTCATCCGCTTTGTGACCAGCCACAAGGACGTCTTCTGGCTCAGCTTCTACCCTCACGCCGCTCAAGCGCGCTCGCTGCTGCCAACCAAGCAGACCTTCATGAGCGAGATGCTCACGGAGATCGAGGCGCAGACCGAGGGCCGAATCACCGAGCGAGACTTCCTAGCGACCCTCAAATGGCTGGGCCGCGCCCACCGCGTGTTGCGTTTACCGAGCTTGAAGGCCAAGCACAGTACGTTGCCGATGGTGCTCATGACCGACGGCAACGACTACTTCCCGCTCGTCCGCCTGCTCAACCCTCTGTTCGCGGTGCGGAAGCTGCCCTTGGTCCTTCGACTCCTGATGTCGTTGCCCAAAGCGCTGTTTTACCAAGAGAGCGACACCCCTCCCTTCTTGAAGTTCTTCGTGGTGGAGAAGTTCCACTCCGATGAGACCGTGGACCTCGAAGAGGCCTCGAACTGCCATATGGCGTTTATGACCGCGAACCACTTCGTGCCCTTCGACATCTACAACATCGCCTACAAGCAAGGCGGAGCCTGGGACCCGCCAGCACCCCGCAAAGGGCACATCCGTAAGGAACCCAAGCGCGTCGACCCCGCGCGCGTGCCCACCTCAGGTCTGAGGCTCGCACAACGCTCATAGGGACAGCGCCCTAGGCGATAAACTGCCCCACGGCGGTCTTGAGCAGCCGCGGGCCATTGTAGCGCCACATCACCTGCCGTGCGCGGCGCTCCAACTGGTCGCGCCTGATGGCGTCGACGGGGGCCTGAGGCTCACACCCCAAGCGATGCGCATAGATGTTGATAGAGAGGTAAGCTGCCTCCAGTTGATCGGCCAAGGTCGCGCATTCGATGAGGCTCTCGAGCTCGTCCCCCTCGAACCCGACGACAAAGTGCGCCCCAAAGGCCACCCCGTGACGTCGGAGGTGACCGACTCCTTCAAGCAGCTTGCTGTCCAAGAGCTTCTTACCCAAGGCACTGCGGCGCCCCTCCTTGGGCACCTCAATACCGATCTGCGCCAGCTCAAAGCCGCTCTCGCTCAACGACCGAGCGACCTCATCGTCGATAAGATCAGCCCTCATGAACCCTCGAAGGGACCACTGATGCGGCGCCAGCATCTGCAGCACCTCCAGCGTATGGTCGCGGCGCGCCCCAAAGGTCATGTCGCGCAGATAAACACGCTGCGTCCCGAGGCCGCTCATCCACGCAATGTCCAAAGCCACGTCATCGATAGCGCGCCGTTTATAGCCAATCGCGTGGCGCCCTGAGTTACAGAAGGTGCACGTAAACGGGCAGCCAAAGTCGGTGAGCAAGGAGCGAAAGGGGCCTCCCCAAAGGGGCATCTTGTAGCCGCGCAAGGGGAGCAGCTCATGGGGCATCGCTCCAAGGCTGAACTCCCCCGACTGGGGAGGTGCACAAGGCTCATGAGTCGGCGTATGGATGCGACCTTCGGCCTCTCCGCCCAGCAGAAAGGCTGCCGCCTCTTCGCTCGTGAAGTCGAGCAGCAGCCCATCAACAGCGGGCCAACGCTCGAAATCAAACGCCTTATCGAGGGCCACTTCACCGCTGATAGCGAGCCGCGTCTTCGGGCCGATGAGGCTCGACAAGAGCCTCAAGTCAGCGTCGCGGGTCAAAGTCGACGCGAGCCCGACCACGCTGTCCGGAGCGAACGCCTCGACCCGCTTTCGAAAGGCGACATCGCTCAACCCCTCGGCCATCGCGTCGACGATCAAGAGCTCTGCATCGCTCTGCAAGCGCGCCGCGAGCGCGAGGAGGTCGATGGGATGCCAATGATACCGGGCCTTGGGGCGGGTCGAACAATAATAGTCGCGCAGGACCGGCGCCGCCGCTGGGGGGTTGAGCAATGCGACTCGGGGCCGGCTCATCGTCCGCCCAGCCAGTGCAGTGCACGGCGACCCACATAGAAGGCCGTCTCAGGGCTTCGAATCGCACGAGCTAGGCGCCAAAGTTGCCGTGGTCGAGAGTAGAAACGCAGGATAGCCTGACGTTGCAGGTTCTTCAGCACCCGGGGCGAGTAGCCCGGCGCGACATAGCTGACCTCCGCGTAGTCGCTCATATTCAGGATACGCTCGCGCTGATTGCGGCTCAGGGTGTCGAACTCCGGCGTCGACGGCAGCGGCGTGAAGAGCGAGAAATTCGCACGAGTCAGCGGGAGAGACTCAGCCAAGTGAATGGTCTCAAGCGCCTCACCCCTCGTCTCCCCCGGGTAACCCAGGATGAAGAACGCGTGGGCCTCCATGCCTCGACCGACGATCTTGTCCACCACCTCGGGGACGATGGAGAGGTCGAGATGCTTGACCATGCGCTCAAGCACGCGCGCGCTCCCAGACTCGATCCCCAGAGAGATCGAGTAGCAGCCGGCTGCTTGCATCGCGTCGAGGAGCTCATCATCCAGAGCGTCGATTCGGACCCCATTGGGGCAGCTCCAAGGCATCACTAAGCCCCGCGCGATGATCTCTCTGCAGATCCCGAGCGCGTGCTTTCGTGAGATCGTGAAGTTGTCGTCGACGACCTGAAACTCCCGTACACCGAAGCTATCTCTCAAGATCTGCAGCTCATCACAGACCACC
This sequence comes from Myxococcota bacterium, assembly GCA_049602155.1. Taxonomy (GTDB): domain Bacteria; phylum Myxococcota_A; class UBA9042; order PHBI01; family JBMYRH01; genus JBMYRH01. The sequence goes on from JBMYRH010000003.1 coordinate 51,622, forward strand.
TCTGGGGACCTGTAGCGCATCTTTCGCCCCACGAGCTGAGGCACGCTGCAGAAGCCACAGGCGTACGGGCACCCCCGACTCGTCAGGATCGGCGCCACTGGGAAGCGCTTAAAGAATGCCCCATGAGGCGCATGCGGATAACTGTCCGGGGGCATCAACGACCAGGCCGGCATCCCAAGCTCATCGATGTCGACAGGCGCGGGCTGAGGGGTCTTCACGTACTCGTCGGCGTCGAGGTACGCGACCCCGGGGAGCGCAGAGAGGTCAACTGAGCGGGGCGATTCAGCAGCATCAGCGGCGATCACAAGCCCCCGAAAGGTCCGCTCAGCCTCGCCGATCATCACCGCATCCAGACCGTCAAAGGAGCGCCTCAACACCAACTCCGACATCGCCGACGGGTGCGGACCACCGGCGACGATGAGGCTATCAGGACACGCTGCTCGGAGCTCCGCGACAAAGTCGACAAGGGCCCGCGCTGCGTGCGTCACCACGCTCAGACCGATCACCGTGGGCTGCTCCTTCCGGGCCAAGGCCGCCAAGGAACGCGGCGTAACCGGCTTACGGATTCCGTCGATCAAGCGGACCCGTGCCACATCCCCCACATGGGCCGCCAAGTAGCCGAGTCCAAGAGGTGGAGAGACGACGTCGCTGTAGCAAGGCACCTTCACGAGGTAGGTGAGCGGCGTGGATGCGGTCTTGAGGCTCATGAGCGCCATGAAATGAAGTGCAGAAGAAGACTCACTCCTTAGAAGACTACCACCGCTGATGTGCAGACGGGAAACGCCCGGAAGCTGAGTCCGTGGTGACGTTCAATGCGCCGCGCTGCTATCATCCGCCATCCATGGCCCAGGGACCTCCCCACCGTTACTTTGCTTGGTTGGTGCTCGACGCCTGTGTCGGTGTTCTTTTGGGGTACACCGCGCTGCGCGAAGCGCTCTTCTGGCACTATGACACCACCGGTCTAGGGCGATGGCTACTCTACAACGCTGCCTTCGCGCTCATCATCATCACGAGCACCGCGGCGCTCTCGAGGCTCACCCCACCAGCCACGGCTCAGCGCCTCGGTTGGCGCCACGCCGCGGCTCGGGATATTGGGGTCGTCTTCGTGGTCTTCCAGCTCCTCCCCATACTCTTGGTCTCCCAAGTAGGCGATGGACAAGGCAAGGGCTTGGGGCTGCTCTACGTGGTCAGCGACTGGCATCAGATCGCCAGAGAGGTGCCCTCGTTCTTCATTGAAGCGCCCCTCGGTGCGGCCCTCATGGCGGCGCTCTTCGTCACCCTCGTCTACGTCGGGCTCGTCCGTGGCCGACGGCTCATCACCCTGGCGATGATGCTCGCCCTGTGGAGTGCCTTCGTCCAACGCACAGACGCCGTGATGGTAGAAGATCCCGCGCTGTTCATCATCCTCTTCGTCCCTGCGACCGTCTGTGGAGGCGTCGCCATAGGCCTTCAGCGTCCCAAGTTCGCAGCGCGCGCGCTCGCTTGGGCCTGCTTGGCGACGTTCATCGGGCTCGTCTATCTGGGAGACCTCCCTTTTGGTGATCGCGAGGGTTGGCGCGCCACGCGCGGTGTGACACAGCTCTATCCCTGTGACGAGCGGCCTCACGGCTACCCGATCCGTTTCGCACGCGACGTGTGGGTAGATGCCCCGTCCGAGCGCATCTTCCTCGCCTACGGCCCCTCATCAGGGCTGGTCGCCTTCGACCTTCACACGGGCTGCCAAACCGACCATTGGGAGGCCAACGGGATGGTGCGACGACTCTGGAGCGCCCCCGACTTGCCCTACGTCTACGGCGCCGATGATGTCACCGCGGATGTGTACGCCCTCCACAAGCGCCCACTGTCGTTGGCGCATGAGCTGGATCTCTTTGACCACGACGGCATCAACGACGGCCTCACAATCACCGTGAACCCCACGAAAAATCGACTCTACGTGACGCATTACGCGAGAGCGGCCATCTCGGAGCTCACCCTCGACACCTTCACGTACATCCGAACGCTCGATCTCGTAGACGGAGGGTGGACCGACATCCCAGCGTCCGTCACCTCCATGACCATCGGCGAGTCCCCGGACGTGGGGTATGCCCTCGTGGGCCCTGTGGACGTGGCGCGAAACTGGCGTGTCCTCAAGCTGAACCTGTCAGACTTAACCGTACTCCAAGAGGGGCTCATCTCCGGCGGCACGAATTACATTTGGTATTCGGCGGCTCGAGACAGCCTTTGGGTGGCGGACGGGACCTACGCGAGCATGCTCGAGGTCGATGCCAAGACGCTCTCTCTGCGTCGGGCCACCGAGGGTCCCCGCTTCTCGATGGCCTTTTCGCCCATCCCGACCCACGGCACGCTGGCAGTCGCCGGCCCTGTCGAGCCGGACTTGGTCATCCTGTGCGAAGAGACAGGGGCGGTGGCGCAACGAATCCCGGTGGGTCCAAAGATCATGGGGGTCCACTACGCGGCCGAGCTCGACGCGCTCTACGTCGCCTCAGGCCAAGGCGTGTTCCGCATCGACAGCTCGCTATTGAGGTGCGCCCCATGAGGCCACTCGGCCAAAAGATCCCACGCGGGCAGCTCTACTTTGAGCCCCGGGAGGTCTACGGTGCTTTGGCTCGAGGTGTGCCAAGAGCGCTGCAACGCGGCCCGCGTGTCCAAGAGCTTGAGTGGCGGTTCGCGGCCCTGACAGGCGCACCACGTGCCCTCGCATTACCTCGAACCCGGATCGCCGTTCACCTCATCCTCAAGGCCCTTGAGCTTCCGGAGGGGAGCCAAGTCATCATGTCGCCAGTCACGATCCCAGACATCGTGAACGCCGTGCTCTTAGCAGGGCTTCGACCTGTCTTCGTTGACCTCGGGGTGAGGACCTGCAACATCGACTACGACGCCTTGGAGGAGGCGATCAATACAGACACCTCAGCCATCCTCATTACCCACTTGTGCGGGTTCCCCACCGAGATGGACCGCGTGATGGTGCTTGCTGAGGCGCACGGCCTGTCCGTCATTGAGGACTGCTCACAGAGCATCGGGGGCAGCTGGAGTGGGCAATCGCCCGGGCTCGCTGGCGACGCTGGGGTCTTTAGCTTAACGACCCTCAAACCGGTCTCGAGCTTCTACGGCTGCCTCATGATCTCGCGGAAACCAGAGCTCTTAGAGAAGGTCGCCGAGATGAGCGACGACTTCCCACCGCCCCGAGCTCGGGACCTCGTCTCAGTCGTGGCACGGGACACCCTCTTTTACCTGGTGACGCACCCCACGCTCTTTAGCTGGGGCACGTATTACGCGGCCAGAGTGCTTGAGAAGCTCGCCCCGGCCGGCACCCAGGAGATTCAAAAAGGGAACCTGCCCCTGATGCGCTTTCAGCCCTCCCTCAGGCGCTCTCAATGGCCACGAGAGATGCTCGTTCAATACACCGACTGTCAGGCGAACATGGCGCTCCCCGCGCTCGAACGCCTTCCCGAAGAGACCGCCAGGCGCGCCAAGCTGGCGACGCTCCTCTACGCAGCCCTGCGTGACCGGGATGTGCCCGGGCTCCCTGTGCTCCCTGAGGGCCAGTCAGCGATCTATTGGCGCTGTCCGTTGTGGACTGCGGAGCGCGACGCGCTGCGCGCATGGTTGACCGACAGGTTCATCGACACGGCGACCTCAGGCCTGCTGTGCGCCAGCCGTGAAGAGGCCTTCTCCGACCTCGCCTCAGACACACCACAAGCCTTCCAGTTCATCGATGAGATGCTCCTGCTGCCGATCCACCCATCGATGACGGAAGATGATATGTGTGACATCGCAAAGGCCGTTGGCGCCTTCTTCGACAGTCGGAGATGACCATTCAGACGATCGTGATCAGCGGCGCCGGCGGCGCCCTCGGGACAGCCGCCGTACAGATCCTGCTCGGGCGCGGCCACCAAGTCTTCGCGACCGACATCGATATGGCGTCCCTCACCGCCACAGCGAAGCGGCTCTGCTGGGATACAAAGCGGCTGAACCTCCGCGAGCTCGATGTCACCTCGGCCGAGGCTTGGGAGACCCTGATGGTCGAGATCACCGCCAAGGGCGGACTCGACCTCGCCATCCAATGCGCCGGGTACATTCAAGGGGCTCCGTTCTGGGAGCAATCGGCGACGGAGGCGACGCGACACCTCGAGGTCAACGCGCTCGGCGTCTACCTGGGGACCGCGTCGGCCGCGCGGGTAATGGTCGCGCAGCGACGCGGCCACATCATCAATGTCGCCTCGATGGCTGGGTTGATGCCCAGCCCAGGCTTCGCCTACTACGCCGGTTCAAAATATGCGGTGCGGGGCTTCTCCCTCGCGGCCGCTGACGAGCTCGCTGAGCACGGCGTCGCGGTCACGGTGGTCTGTCCCGCGACGATCGACACGCCCATGTACAGCGCGCAACGCGACTATTACGCAAAGCTCCAGGGCCGCTTAGCGAGCCCCCCGATGGCCATGGATGACGTCGTCGCAGCGATGCTGCACAGCGATGTCCTTGAGGGGCGCCCGCGCGAGGTCCATATCCCAGCGCTCAAAGGTGCGGTCGCTCGAGGTGCCGACCTCTTCCCGACCGCCTTCAGCCAGCTTCGTCGCCGCCTTCGAGGGAGATCGGGCTCCGAGGACGAATCGCCCTAAACACGGTGAAGCCGATCACGCTCAAGGCCACGACAGACACCCAGGTCGTCGCCTCAAGCCAGCCCAGCGACGCCTCGCCTAGCAACATCCCTAAGCCGATGATGCCAAGCACCCAGGTGCCGTCGACGAGCCCGAGCCTGGGGAGAAAGCGCCGTGCGCTCAGCTTTGCAGCGCCCAGGCCGAGGAAGATGGGCAAGCGCAGCCCGGGGATCATGCGCGCGCTCACGACCAAGCGGCCAGGCTGCGCTGCGACGTGCATCGCTATCGCGCGCTGAAGCGCGGGCGGGAAGACGCGCTGAACCCATGGCCAGTCGAGTAAAGGGGCACCGAGGAGCCTCGCGACCGCCCAAAGGAAAGCGTCACCCAAGAACGTCCCGGCCCAGCAGGCGAAGAGGGCGACGGTGAAAGAGAGCCCAGAGCCTGCGACCAAGATCCCGGCGACGAGACACGCGAGCTCCTCCGCTAACACAGCGACACCCACGAGGACCCAAGGGGACCCGGAGACCCACTCGGCGACCTGGTCAGGCGTCCACTCAGCCAGCACCGCGCGCTCTCTGGTTCGTTGGAGAGCTCATCTCAGCGGCGCACCATCGCGCTAAGGCCTCATGAAACCAGGCGATCGACCGCTCGCGTTCATGCAAGAGGTCGGGGCCGGTCGCCAAGGCATGCACCCCCTGTTGGAATCGGCTAAGTACAGCCAAATCCTCTCGCAAAATATGGGCCGACAGCATCGCAGTGAGCCGCGTCCTTGCCCACTCGATCACACCAGCGTTCGGCTTCGCGCAGAAGCGATAATCGAGCCGGCATCGGTTCGGTCCAAGGGGCCAGGTGGTGTAGAGCGAGAGCTGACTCGGCAACACATTGAGGACGGTGTTCGGGAAGACCAAATAGCGGTGAAGCGCATGGCCCTGAAGTCCTTCGTAGGGCCCGCCACGCGAGGAGCGGGCGTCGAGCCAGCGGCGCCACTCATAATCTGCGACCTCAGCGATCATGCGCTGATGATCCCCAAAGCGCTCACAGCGGGGTGGTTGAGGCGTCATAAGGCGACCAATGCTTCGAGCGTGGACCGTGTCGAGGTGATAGGTCTCCATGGAGATCTCAAGGGGCGCCTTCCAGTTGCACTCGAGGACCATCGAGCGGGACCGGATGGGCACAAAGTCCGCCAATGCATAGGGCGCGGTGTCGACAGCGATCTGCCCCAGATAAGCCTCGAGGGGAGGAGGCTCGGGGTGCGTACTCACCCACACCAAGCCGCGCCACTGCGCGAGCCTCACCCCGCCTGGTGCATGAGCGACGAGGCGTGACGCCTGGCGCTCGACAAGCACGCGCGCGTGGTCACGCCAGCTCACCGACGCAGCGGCCTTGGAGCGCGTGAATGACTCAGCGCTCCCCACCAACAACCATGCGCGATCGAAGACGCGCGAACGCTCGAGCTCCAAGCGGGCCGGATCGACGTAAGGGCCGATCCCCATGGAAGAGGCGACATCAGTCATAAGGAGAACGTTAGCACACACCCCAGGGGCCCATGAGAGCTACGACTCATGATATCTTCGAGTCGAGACGCAACGGTTGGGGGCGCTTAATCCCAGACTTGAGGAGTGCCGTGACAGGTCCAGGGGCGGAGGCGCGACAAGGGGCATCGACCCCATGGGTCACCGATCGGTGGACTGATCGTGCGCTCCTCCACGCCGGCCTCTACGTCAGCGCCGGTGTGCTCGTCGTGGCCGCGGTGCTCGGTGAGTTTCCCCGGGTCACCCACGTCGACTCCGGTCTCATCGGGCTGAGTGGGCTCCTCGTCGCCACGTTCCTCTCCACACCACACTTCATCGCGACCGTCTGGCTCTTCTTGGGCAACGACGCCCTCCGCGACGCGACCCCTGACGGTGGGCGCCGGTTCCGGATCGCGAACGTGGTCTTCATCGCGCTCATGCTCCCCGTCCTGCTCATCGCGAGCCAAAAGACAGACAGCATGCTCGTCATGCTCGCCTTCGTGGGCCTCTTCGACACCTATCACTTCGCCTCTCAAGACCGTGGATTCCTGAGTATTTACCGACATCGAGTGGGACAAGGCGCGGCGGTCGCGCGGAGAGATAACCGCTTGATGCGGGCGGTGATCCCCTGGATGGCGTTGAACACCTTGGGTGCGCCTGATGCCGCCTACTGGATCGACATCGGGCTCCTTGGGCAGCAGTGGCCTGCCACCCTCCCTGACTGGGTGTTCCCCGCGTCACATGGTGTCCTGCTCCTCTTGATCATCGACGTTGTCCAGGGCGAGCTGCGGCGACCGGAGGGGCCGCACTGGCCCAAGCTAGGCTTCATGGCCGGCGCGCTGTGCAGCTACGCCTTGATCCCGGTCACCCCGCTGCTTGGATACGTCGCTGCGCGTGTGCACCACGGGGCGACCTATCTAGGGCTCAGTCGGCACATGGTGCGCCACCTCTCTGAGGCCGATAAGTTTCGAGGGCGCCTGCTGCCCTGGATAGCTGGGGGGAGCTTGAAGCGCTACGTCGGGATGATGGCTGTCGTCGCCCTGCCCTTGAGCACCATCATGGCCTTTGGTGGTCAGCTCCAGGGAAGCCGTATGGCGATGGCGTTCGTCCTCTTGGTCACGTTTCATCACTACTTCGTGGACGCCTTCATTTGGCGCTTTAAGCGCCGAGAGATCCGCGAAGGTGTCGCGCTCTACATCTAGGGCGTGACAGCGGGCTCGCCCTCAACTGCTCGGCCGTGCCTCACATAGAGCCCGCACAAGGCTGCGCAGGTCGCGACCGTGACCCACTTGAGTGCCGTTAACCCGTACGCGGCGAAGATCCACTGGGTCGCGGTGATCCCAATAAGGACGCCAGCGCCGTCCATCGCCAACGCCATGGCGCGGCGATTGGCCGGCAGCCAGGAGATGGCCCGTGGCCACAGCCAACCCACCGCGAAGCCCCCCACCAAGGCCATCGGGATAGCGAAGATCACCCCGCTCCCCTCCAGGATTGTGAAGAAGGTCCATGCCAACAGCCCGACGACCATTCCAGACATCTTGAGGCCAAACGGCGGGGCCTTCCGCGCGTGAATGAAGTTGGCCAAGGCGTTACCCATCAGGAACGCCGCCACGAGCATGGTCGAGGCGAGGGCCGGATCCATGAGCTTGCGACTGCCCTGAAGGACAAGGACCGACTGAGCGGCCCCGTAGAGTCCCCCGAGCAAAATAAAGAACGGGTAGACCTTGAGCGCCGGGTCTTCGGGCGCGCTTCGGCGGATGCGACCCATCAGCCACCGAATCACAAAGAGCATGATGAGGATCGGGATCCACCCTGCAGCGCGCACCATCGTCGAGTATTGATAGATAAAGGGGCGGTCGTCGGTCGCAGGGACATAACCGTCTCCGATACAGCCCTGCTCGAAGCAGGGGCGGTCCACGGCCTCGATGGAGCCAATGCGGTGGAGTTGGGGCCGAAGGCGTTTGACCTGCTCTGGGTCCCGAGACGCGAAGATGAAGAAGAGCGGTAACCCCACCATCGGGTAGTCAGCGACCACGTACCAGTACATGTCATAGAAGGCTTCGCCCTCAAGCGTCGCCACAAAGGGGATCGCTTGGTCAATCGCTGTCCCCCCGACGTCCATCAAGAGGATCCCATCGTCGGTTAACATGTCGAGCGCCCGTGAGATCCCCTCCTTGGTGAAGAGGTAGGTCTCCACCGAGAGGGATGACATCGGGAAGATGAACTGCCGATTGTCGACCCCATCGAGGTAGACGAGGTCGAACTTCTGCGGGGTCTGCTCCATGAACGCGCGGCCCTCTGCGCGGAAGACCCGGACCCTCGGATCGTGGAAGATATCCCCGTTGTAATCACGCAGAGCGTCCACGGCCATGTCGACGGTGACGGGGTCGACCTCGAGCCCAATGGCCGACTTGAAGTCGGGGTTCGCCTGACGAATCGTCTGCAGCGCGACACCTGTGGACGAGCCAACCACGAGGAAGTCATCGCGATCCGGGGCGATGACCTTGAAAAGTTCGCGCCTCTGAAGGTGATCCTTCAGGGCATCATCACAGGTGTAATACAGCAGGTAGTTGTTGCTGATTGTCGCCGCGCACTGGTCACCAAAGCTCGCGAAATCAAGCTTGTAATAGGGGGACCAGACGGTCTCAGTCATGGGCTCATAGTCATCCACAGACCACATGAAGAACTTATCCGGGGATGCGTGCGAGCCCAAGGTCGCAGCGATGAGTACTGTCACGAACGCAGCCGCAGAATGACGCGCTGGCAAGAGCAGGGGCGCTATGCCCACCCCGATGCCGACGAAGAGCCACATCATCCCAATGCCGGCCAGCGAGAGGTACGCAGCTGCGCCCCCCACGGCGAACGCGATGAGGTGACCACCGTAAGCCAAGTGAGGCCGCGTCGTGACCTCATAGGCGCTCGCAAAGACAAGCCCCAAACCGAAGTAGACGACCGGAATGGTGAGGAAGAATAGCGCCTCAGCGACCATGTGTAGCTCAAGCCATGTCGGCTCAAGTACCGGGACGTCAATGCCGCCCAAGAGCATCTCAGCCCAAAACAGAGTCGGCACCTTGAGGTTGATTGCCACAGCCAGCACCATGACCACGAAGCCCCAAAGGAACCGCCCCGCATGGACGGCTCTGCCTTGCTCACGTCGACGGTGATGCACCCAAGCGCCAGCCATCATGGCGACGATAGAGGAGCAGAGGAGCCATGGGAGGAAGATGTTGAAGGGGATCTTCGCCCCGATCACGCGAGTCAGGGCGTAGTGCAAAGCCCCCAGAACGATCCCGATCAGGAGCATATGCGCCATCGCGCGACGTGATGACCTCTGCCCAGTCGTCCCCTCACGCTCACTCATTGCTCGCCCCCTCGGGGCTCATGCGGATCTCATGAGTGAGCTGCCCGACCTTCACCGGAGCGACATCCGCCCTGGCTCCGTACGCCCAATCGAGCAGCGCACGGCCGTGTTTACGGTAGTTCCAAGTCCCCTCGACGCTCAGCGGACCGACGGCATTTTTGGGGATGACGAACGAGAAATCATCGTCACGATGAAGCCTCGCCGGGATCACCGCGTCAGCGACTTTCTTGTGGGTGTGCCAGATCCGGAAGTCTTTGATGGGCTCCCCGTTCACATCCAGGCTACGCCCGCCGAGCCTGGGCGCATCCTCTGGGGCGCGCCCCAATGGGTTGAGCTTCCCGACGTGGAAGATGACCTTGCCCGTGCTGTCGACGACTCGAACTTCGAGCCAGGCCTCACTCATCGAAAATTCTCCCGCTGGGAACGCGTGGTTCATGCCGACGTTCGTGGACTGAACACGGAACCTGTACTCCCGCCCCGCCACGGCGGGAGTAAGCTCCACATGAAACATCATCAACCAGCGTGCCACATCTGGTGCATCGTGTGTGCGAGAGCGGATGTCCCAGAGGAGCTCCCAACCGTTGAGGGCGATCAACTGGTCACCGGCTATCCAGCGCCGGATACGCTCGACGGCCAAGCTGTCGTTTTGCAATGAGGCGACCCCTAAAGCGGCCCCCGGAGAGAAATGGTCCCGCAGGCTGCGGCTGCCATCTGCGGCGTAACCAGACGGCAGATGACAGTCCTTGCACCGCGCCTGGTGTAGCCCAACCGACTCCTCATACGGGATCCGCTGATGATGGCACCCAGCGCACATCAAGTCCTCTCCGGTCACGTCGGTCGTAAACATGCGCCCGTGGCTCCTCGGGCTCAACTGAATGAGAGCGGACTCCCACGCTCCTGGAGCGCGCTCTCTGCCCTGCTCGTCCACATAGAGCGCGAGGTGTGCCCGTGGCGCCCGGTGAGTCATGGTGGACTTCCGCTCATCGCCTGCATCAAGCGTCACGTCACTGATTAAGTGACAGCCAACGCAGCTGATCGCCGGCTGCCTCATGAAATCCCGCGGACCTGAGTCGGGCTGAAAGAGCGCCCCTGGCGCATGACACCCCGCGCAGGTCAGCCAGTCTTCTGGGCTCTCCTCCTCCATGAGCATCTTCAGGCTCTTCTGCATGTGGCGCGTCCCCATCGCGATGGCATGGTTGGAGTGCATGAAGGAGGGCTTCAGGACACTGTGACAGCCCCCTACTTGTACGCAGGACTCACTGAGCCCCATCGCCGCAGGGGCGACCCCATCCATCACAAAGGAGACCTGCTGCTCGGCTGCCGGCCGCTCACTGATCGGGAGTGTGGAGAGTGAAACGACCGCCGATGGTTCAGGCTCCACGTGAGTCAAGACGCTGCCGCCAACGAGCGCCGCGAGCCCTATCAGCAGCTTTAAGAGGATCGACCAAGGGCGTGTCTGTCGCACCCGCTCGCGGTTCAAACGCTCAAGGCTCCCGACAGCGATGGCGATCAAAAAGAGCAGCAGCACCGCCACGACAACCAACCCGAGGAGCGCGTGCAGCTCGAAGAGGTGGGTCACACCACCACCACGGAAGAGGAGCAAGATCGCCACGCCACTGAAGAGTGACAGGTTCCACGCTGCAAAGAGCGTGTAACCAAGCGTCACGGAGCGTGGGAGATGCGTCCGCCGAATCGCCTGCGTGAGCCGCCAACCACCGAGTAGGTAGTAAACCACCTGAGCCAACGTGAGCCCGACGAAGAGCGCTAAGCTCGACGAGATGAAGCCTAGGAACGCCGACACGACCCCGAGCACCACGGGGCCCACGACCCATAGACCCGTGGAGAGAGAGGGCGCAGTGGCCTCCATACGGCGGCGCATATAGCGAAGCAAATAGCCGGAGACCCCCAGCCCGAGCAGGGGGTGAAGAATTAAATTCAGCTGATAAAGAGGCCCCCAGCTGTCCAGCAAAGCCACGGCTAGGCCCGAACAGATCACAGCTAAGAGCACGACCAGGAACATCTCGCGAGACCTCGCTCGATCATGGAGAGCGTCGACGGGTGATCATACCCGACGAATTCCAGCGCTGCACAAGAACGCCCGCTCGCAATTCCCCCTTGCAGGATTGACGACCAAGGCCCGAGTTCGTGACTATGTGTACAGGAGGAAGAACGTGACGAACTCAGGTCCAATCAACTGGAGCAAAGAACTCGAAGCGGCGCTCAAGCAGCGTGGTTTGCGACTGACTACTCAACGTTTCGCCATCGCCAAGACATTCTTCCAATCCGACGGTCACTTGAACGCAGACGATCTCTGCACAGCTGTGCGTGTCGAACATCCGGCCATTGGCCAAGCTACTGTTTACCGGACGCTCAAGCTCCTCGAAGAGATCGGCCTCGCATCGAGTTCCAATTTCGGTTCGAGTTCAGCGCGCTTTGAGGCCAACCACGGACACCATCACGATCACCTCGTATGCACGGAATGCGACTCCATCATCGAGTTCCTCAACGAGGAGATCGAGAACCTGCAAGATCGCATCGCAGAGGAACATGGGTTCGTGCTCACGTCGCATCGAATGGAGCTCTTTGGCCTCTGCAAGAGCTGCCGGAAGTAGACCGAGCCCACAAGGATGTCGTGCGAATCGATTGCTCCTGAACGCGAGCACTGATAGGGCCAGTGACATCGATTGAGTCCAACGTAGGGGCCTCTCCATGACAGATGGCATTTTACAAGCCGACGAGCCAGGGCACTTCATCACGGAGATCATCGACGCTGACTTGGCGTCAGGTCGCCACTCAACCGTCGTGACGCGGTTCCCTCCGGAGCCCAACGGCTACCTCCACATCGGTCACGCGAAGTCGATCTGCCTTAATTTTGGCCTCGCCCTTCGCTATGGCGGCCGATGTCACCTGAGGATGGACGACACAAACCCTGCCAAAGAAGACGTCGAGTACGTCGAATCTATCAAGGAGGACGTGCGTTGGCTGGGCTTCGAGTGGGGCGACCACATGTACCACGCCTCGGACAACTTCGAAGGCCTGTATGCGTTGGCCGTGAAGCTCATCAAGGACGGCAAGGCTTATGTCTGTGAGCTCGACGATGAAGAGATCCGAACCTATCGAGGATCGCTCACCGAGGCGGGGCAACCGAGCCCGTATCGCGACCGCAGCGTCGAGGACAACCTCCGTTGCTTCGCGGCGATGCGCGCAGGCGAGTACCCGGACGGTGCCGTGACGCTCCGCGCTAAGATCGACATGGCCGCTGCAAACATGAAGATGCGTGATCCCCTGATGTACCGTGTCCGCCACACCCCGCATGACCGCACTGGAGACACATGGTGCATCTACCCGATGTACGACTACGCCCACGGGCTCTCCGACGCCTTCGAGGGCATCACTCACTCGATCTGTACCCTCGAGTTTGAAAATAATCGAGAGCTCTACGACTGGTTTGTCCAGGCCTCCGGCCTCGAGAGCCAGCCGCGTCAGTACGAGTTCGCCCGCCTGAGCTTGGGCTACACACTGATGAGCAAACGAAAGCTCCGAAAGCTCGTGGAAGAGGGCTACGTTCAGGGCTGGGACGATCCAAGGATGCCGACGATCGCTGGACTCAGGCGCCGGGGCGTAAGGGCCAGCGCAATTCGACGCTTCGCAGCGATGATCGGCATCTCGAAAGCCAACAGCCGGGTCGACCGAGACAAGCTCGACTTCTGCGTCCGTGACGACCTGAACCACGATGCGCCTCGCGTGATGGCTGTCCTTGAGCCTCTCAAGTTGACGATTCGCAACTACCCGGACGGTCAAACCGAGCACTTCGATGCGCCCTACTACCCCCACGACGTCCCGAAGGACGGCACAAGGCCCCTGCCCTTCTCAAAGAGCCTGTTCATCGATCGTTCAGACTTCCGAGAGGAGCCGCCGAAGGGCTACTTCCGCCTGTCACCCGGCCGTGAAGTCCGACTCCGCTACGCCTACCTCGTGACCTGTGAAGAGGTCATCAAAGATGCGGACGGTCACGTCGTCGAAGTGATCTGCCGCTATGACGAGGAGAGCCAGGGCGGTCAGTCCCCAGACGGACGCAAGGTCAAGGGCACCATCCAGTGGGTGGACGCCGGGACCGCGCTGCCCTTTGAGGCCCGTGTGTATGACCGCCTCTTCTCCTGTGAAGATCCCGAGGACACCCCCGAGGGTGACGACTTTACCGTCAACCTGAACCCAGGCTCTGACCGGCGCTACCCTGACGCCCTAATCGAGAACAGCATCGCCAATGATGACGCGGAGACCCGGTATCAGTTCGAGCGCCTTGGGTACTACTGGCGCGATCCCGTGGACACGACAGAGGACACGCTTGTCTTCAACCGCATCGTCACCCTGCGCGACTCATGGGCTAAGAAAACCAAGCGCCCAAACGCTCCTGCACCTGAACCCAAGGCAGCCCCCAAGAGCAGCAACAGCGCCACCGATCGTCCCCGCCCCACAAAGCGCTCCAAGTCTGAGCTGCGCGCCAAAGCGCGCGCCGAAGACGCGACCCTGCAGGCTGCCTTCGAGCGGTTTCAAAAGCAGATAGGCTTGAGCGCCGATGACGCCGATGTCCTGACGGGAGAGTCAGGGCTCGCGTCGCTTTACGAGCGGGCGGCAGAGGTGCACGGCGACGCTCAAGCGGTGGCCAAATGGGTACGCAATGAACTAATCGGCGCTCTGAAAGGGCGCCTCGTCGAGGATCTGCCGCTCGACGGCGATGCCATCGCTGCGCTGGTTAGCCTCATTGACGACGGCACCATCTCTGGTCGCGCGAGTAAGACCATCCTCGACGCCATGATCGAGACAGGGAAGGATCCCAAAGCCTTGGTCACCGAGCTAGGCCTCGAGCAGATCACTGACACGGGGGCCATTGAGGCGACCATCGCGGAGATCATCGCGGCCAACCCCGAGAAGGTGGCTGCGTATCGCGATGGGCGCACCAAGCTTCTGGGGTTCTTCATCGGCCAAGCCATGAAGGAGACCGGTGGGCGAGCGGACCCAAAGGCCGTCCAGGCCCTCGTACGCAGCGCCCTCAGCTAGACTGGGCTTCACCCTCCCGCTGCTTAGGACAGCGCGGAGGTGACCTCGCTATAGAAGGCGTCAATCGCCGCGTCGACCCCGGAGGCATCCGAGCCCCCAGCTTGGGCCATGTCGGGACGACCGCCGCCACGGCCACCGACCAGTGAGGCGAGCTGCCCGACGAGCTTGCCGGAGTGCACTTGCTTGGTCACATCGGATGTCGCAGCCACGAGCAGGCTCACTTTGGGTCCATCGACAGCCGCGAGGGCTAGGACACCGCTCCCGAGCTTGTCTCTGAGCGTCTCAGCGATAGCACGCAGTTCACGTCCTGGCACACCATCCAGCCGGACAGCCAGGACCTTGTGTTCCCCCACAAGCTTGGCCTGGTCGAGGCTCGAGGACGCCCGCGCGACCTGAGCCGCTGTCTGCGCTGTCGCCAACTCGCCCTGAAGCGCTTTTCGATCAGCGATCAGGGCCTCTACACGCTGCGTGACCTGCTCCGGGCTGACGTTGAGCTGCTCGGCAGTGGCTCGCAACATGGTGTCTCGCGATTGGACCCAATTCACGGCGTCCATGCCAGTGACGGCCTCGACCCGGCGGACCCCCGACGAAATGGCGCCTTCACTGATCAGCTTGAACAGCCCGATGTCACCGGTCGCCCGTGCGTGCGTGCCTCCACAGAGCTCAGTCGACTCACTGCCCACCGATAGGACCCGGACTTCATCGCCATATTTCTCCTCAAAGAAGGCGGTCGCGCCGCTCTCAACTGCAGCATCGAAGCTCATCAAGCGGGTCTCAATAGCCTCGTTCCGCTGGATCAAGCGGTTCACCAGACGGTCGACCTGCACCATCTCTTCCGAGGTCATCGCCCCCGTGTGACTGAAATCGAAACGGAGTCGGTGCGGTCCAACGAGCGAGCCGCGCTGACGCACATGCGCCCCCAGCACCTCGTGAAGTGCATGGTGCAATAGGTGTGTCGCGCTGTGGTTCTTCCGCGTCGCATCGCGGCCCTCGACGTCAATCTCGAGGATCGCCGACGCGGCTTCAAGCAACGTGCCGCTCTCGACGGTCCCGATATGGACCACGACATCGCCAAAAGGGCGCCGTGTGTCCTCCACGCGGACCACACAGGCCTCATCGCCGGCGGTCGAAATGGTCCCGGTGTCTCCGGCCTGACCGCCGCTCTCAGCATAAAAGGGCGTCTCGCCAACGACCACCTCGACCCGCTGCCCAGGCGCTGCGCGTGGAATGCGCTGACCATCGACTAAGATCGCCAAGATCGGGCTCTCGCTCTGCTCGCGATCGTAGCCGACGAACGTTGTCTTCACGCCGCCCTCTGCCAGCGCCTGATAGGCAGACAAGTCTCCTGTACCGAACTTGCTCGCAGCCCGCGCGCGCTCGCGCTGCTCGGTCATCGCGGCCTCAAACGCCTCGTGATCGACAGACACACCGCGCTCGGAGGCGATGAGCCCCGTCAAATCTGGGGGGAAACCATGGGTGTCGTAGAGCTCGAACGCGATGCGGCCATCGAGGACGGCACCGTTCTCGGCCTTTAACGTCTCCAACTCTTCATTGAGGCGCTTCATCCCCGCGTTAATCGTACGACCGAAGCGCGTCTCTTCCTGCTCTACGATCCGGTGGATGGTCTCCTTCGCGTCAACCAACTCTTGGTAGGCGTCCCCCATCATCTCGACGACATGGGCCGTCGAGTGGATCAAGAACGGATCGGTCAGCCCGATCATGCGGCCAAACCGTATCGCGCGGCGCATGATGCGACGCAGTACGTAGCCTCGTCCCTCATTATCCGGGTACACCCCGTCCGCGATAAGGAACGCCGCTGCGCGCGTGTGATCGGCGATCACACGAAGCGCGGTGTCGCTCTCGTCGTCATCTCCGTAGCGGATACCGGCGCCCTTGGCGACACGCCCCATCAATGTTTGAAAGAGGGTAGTGTCGTAGTTGGAGGTCTTACCTTGGAGCACTGCTGCCAAACGCTCGAGCCCCGCCCCGGTGTCGATGGAGGGTGACGGCAAGGGGGTCATCACACCGTCCGCCGCGCGGTCGTACTGCATGAAGACGAGGTTCCAGATCTCCAGGTACCTGTGCTCTCCCGCTGGGTCGCCAAAGGGCACCTCGACGCCCCCCGACATGGCGATGCCCTGGTCCACGTGGATCTCGGAGCACGGACCACAAGGACCAGTGTCACCCATCGACCAAAAGTTCTCAGGATCGCGGTGGAGGCGCTCTGGGGCGATGCCGATGACGTCGCGCCACAGCGCGAAGGCGTCATCGTCGTCTGGGTGCACCGTCACATGGAGCGTAGACACATCAAGCGCCAGGACGTCGGTGAGGAAGCCCCAAGCCAAGGTGATCGCGCGCTCCTTGAAGTAGTCACCAAAGCTGAAGTTCCCAAGCATCTCGAAGAGGGTGTGATGCCTGGGTGTCCGGCCAACGTTCTCGAGATCGTTATGCTTGCCTGAGACTCGTAGGCAGCGCTGCACAGAAGTCGCCCGTTGGTAGTCGACTTCCTTAGCCCCGACGAAGATATCCTTGAACTGGACCATGCCGGCGTTAACAAAGAAGAGTGTCGGGTCATCGGGCGGGATGAGGGCGTAGCTCTTCACGACGCGGTGATCGCGCTCGGCGAAGTAGGACAGAAAGGCCTGTCGGATCTCTGCGGCAGTGGTTGGGCGGCTGATGGTCAATGCGGCTCTCCCGTTCAGATGCGCGGATTGTCGCAGCCAATGCGCGTCCGTCAACCACTTGTTCGGGTCAGGACATCGCGATCCCGTCAAAGCGCAGCTTGAGGTCGGCAGGGTTGGTCGCGTGCGCCAACGCCTCCTGCACCGTCAGTCGGTTACTTTTGACGAGGTCATGCAACGCCTGATCGAAGCTCTGCATCCCATACACGTCACGGCCCGCAGCGATTGCAGACGGCAATTCGTAGGTGCGTGATGGGTCAGCGATCAGCTCTCGAATCAGCTCGGTGTGAATGAGGATCTCACAGGCGGCGACGCGGCCGCCCTGTCGCGTTCGGACAAGTCGTTGGCTCACGACGGCCCGCAAGATCGTCGAGAGTTGGTAGCGCACCTGCTCCTGCTGATGAGGCGGGAACATCCCGACCAGGCGGCCGATGGTCTCCATGGCATCCACGGTGTGCAGGGTCGCGAGGACGAGGTGGCCTGTCTCCGCGGCATGTAATGCGGTCTCGACAGTCTCAAGGTCACGGAGCTCGCCCAGCAAGATCACATCGGGGTCCTGGCGAAGCGCGGCCCTTAAGCCGAGCGGAAAGCTCGAGGTGTCGGCGCCGATCTCGCGCTGGCTGATCATCGCCTTGTCGTCCTCGAAGACAAACTCAATCGGATCTTCGATGGTCAGGATATGACACGCCCGAGTTGCATTGACGGCCTGGACCATCGCCGCCATCGTCGTGGACTTGCCGCTGCCGGTCGCGCCAGTCACGAGCACAATGCCGCGATGCGAGAGCGCGATATCACCCACTGATTCGGGTAAACCAAGGCTCTCTAAGCTGGGGACCTCCTCAGGAATGTGCCGCAGCACCATCGCCATCTTGCCGCGTTGACGGAAGACGTTCACACGAAAGCGCCCGGCACCTTCAAGGCTGTAGCCAAAGTCCACCTCGGAGAGGCGCACAAAGCTGCCCTGATGCGGTGCCTTGGCCATCATGTTGAACCACTGAGACATTTGAGCCTCAGTGATGACGCTAGCCCCCTTGCGGGTCACCAGCTGCCCATCGCGACGGAAATAGGCGGGCCGACCGGCGCGGAGGTGGACATCCGAGATGCCGTGCTTGACGGCAAACTGGAGAAGCTGGTCGATCGCCATCAGCGTCCCTGGGAGAGTCATCGTGAGGCCGGCCCGATGCCGACGTCACGACGAGTCTAGCAGGATTTAAGTGCGGGCGTCGCCCCTAGGCCTGAGCCTCGGGCGCCATTTGAGGCTCCTGAGCGCGGACCAGGCCATAGTGCTCGAGGACCGCTTGCTCGAGGGTGTGCGCCAAGGCGGTGTTCTCTTTGAGCATCGTCTTGACGTTGTCACGCCCTTGTCCGAGCCGCTCGCCTTGATAGCCGAACCATGAACCCGACTTCTCCACGATGTTGAGCTCGGTCGCCAGGTCCAAAATGGATCCTTCTCTGCTGATCCCCTGCCCGTACATAATGTCGAACTCGACCTCACGGAACGGGGGAGCCATCTTGTTCTTCACGACCTTGACGCGGGTACGGTTGCCGAGCACATCTTGGCCGTTCTTCAGGGCACCGATACGACGGATATCTAAACGGACGGTGGCATAGAACTTCAGCGCATTGCCGCCCGTCGTCGTCTCTGGGTTACCGAACATGACGCCGATCTTCATTCGGATTTGGTTGATGAAGATGACGCAGGTCCGACTCTTGGCGATAGAGCCCGTCAACTTACGAAGGGCCTGAGACATGAGGCGGGCTTGCAAGCCCATGTGGCTGTCGCCCATGTCGCCTTCGATCTCCGCCTTTGGCACGAGCGCCGCGACAGAGTCCACGACGAGCACGTCGATGGCGTTGGACCGGACCAGCATGTCAGCGATCTCTAAGGCCTGCTCACCGAAGTCTGGCTGAGACACGAGGAGGTCCTCGGTGTTCACGCCGAGCTTCTTCGCGTAGGACATGTCGAGTGCGTGCTCTGCGTCGATGAAGGCCGCGACACCACCCTGCTTCTGGGCATTGGCTACTGCGTGGAGCGCGAGCGTCGTCTTACCCGAAGACTCAGGTCCGTAGACCTCGACGATCCGGCCTTTGGGCAGACCACCGATTCCAAGCGCGATGTCGAGCCCTAGGGAGCCAGTCGGGATGACAGGGTGCGCCTTGATTGCAGCGTCCTCGCCCAGTCGCATGATGCTGCCCTTACCGAACTGGCGCTCGATGGCTGCCACGGTCAGCTCCAGCGTATTCTCTCGGTTCTTAGACATGGGGGCGACGGTCTTGCTGGTGACGTTACTGCGCTTGGCCATTTGGCGCTCCTTCTAGCTGGATAATGAGTGCACCTTAAGAGGGGATCTCAAGGCGCGGATGTTCAACATTTGGGAGGTGCGCTACGCGGCACCTGAGCGGGCAACGTTGACGGTGCAACGGAGCCTGCGCCTAGTGGTGTCGAAGCACTGTACAAATGTCAAGCAAAGCTGCGCGCAATTTCGAGCGATCGCTTGCAGTGTGACGTTTAGGGTAGGCGACATCTGTTCAGTGGTTGTTCAGTATCACCCCGAGAGTGATCACGGATATGCACTCAGAGTTGAAGGGTCCAGCGCCTCAACATGTCTAGCGTCGCCCAAGCGCTTAGCGTCCGATTTCGAGCTCGGTTAAAAGAGAGCGCGAGGTGACGATGTTGCGTCCCTGTCGGAGTCGCCATCGCGATGTGAACGGTCCCGACGGGTTTACTGGGGCTGCCACCACCAGGACCTGCTATCCCTGTGGTCGCGAGACCGATAGTGGCGTCTGCTCTGTCGCGCGCGCCCTCGGCCATGGCCCGAGCGACTGGCTCACTGACGGCACCATGGGCTTCGATGAGCGCTAGAGGTACCCCTAACAGCTCGCTCTTCGCCTCATTTGAGTAGGTGACCCAGCCCTGTTTGAAGCACGCCGAGGCCCCCGGAACGTCGGTGAGCAGCTTCGTAATAAGCCCCCCCGTGCAGCTCTCGGCGACAGCGACAGAGGGATTTCCGTCGTGGGACAGCAGCGCGTGTACCACGGCATGGGGGAAGTCGATGTCGTGCGATTCGCTGTACACGAGGGCGGCGAGGCGCTCACGTACGGCGTCACTTTGGTGAGTCAAAAGGACGCCTGCGGCATCGGGATCCGGCTCCTCGATGTGCAACGTGACCTGAATGCGCGGAAAGCTTGCCCGGTAAGCGACCGTGACCCTCGGATCAGGTGGTAAATCGGCCAGCATATGTGCGATGCCCGATTCAGTCTTCCCAAAGGTCTTGAAGGTCCGACTGTGTCGCGGACGAGCCGCCGGATGCGCATCCAGCCACGGTTGCAGGTGCACGGCCACCAAGTGCTCAAGCTCGCTTGGGACACCAGGGAAGAAGAAGAAGGTCGCGTCTTCATGGGTCAGGCGTACCGCGGGCGCGGAGCCGGCGGCGTTCGAGAGCGCCAAGGCGCCGGTCGGAATTAAGGCCTGTTTCGCGAGCGCGGGGAGGAACGGTCGTGCACGCGCTTCGTAGCGCCGCTGTATCCGCGCGAGCGTCTCATCGTCTTGGACCAGAGGCCGCCCCGTCATAGCGCTGGCCGCGTCCATCGTCAGGTCGTCTTCGGTGGATCCGAGCCCCCCCGTCACGAGCACGAGGTCGGCGCGGGCGCTAGCGGTCGCGAGGGCCGTCGTCAGTATCTCGAGATCATCCGGGACGGTCTGGCCCCACTGTATCCCCAACCCGAGGCCACGCAAGAGCGCCCCGAAGCGAGCAGTGTGCGCGTCAGCGAGATCACCGTTTAGGAGCTCGCTGCCGACCGCGACAACCTCAATACGCATCAGGGAGTCGCCGAGGGGCGCGCTGCCGTTTGGGCGACCGACTCCGCGACCTTCGAGAGCATCGCGTCATCAGGTGAGCCGAGAGTGGTGACTGTGAGCATCATACCCGACGCCATGAGGGCGACCATCTCAACTGCAACGTCACGCTCACCGCGGCGCATGGTGCCCTTGAAACGGTGGCCCTTGAAGGTCGCAGCGCCCTCCCAGTCGCCGAGCGATTCGAGGGTGAGGTTGGACCCCGCCCCCTTCGCTGCGCCTAGGATGTTATCGCGCACGGCTGTCCAATCGATGACCTCGACCTTCGTCGGCCCCTCTTCGACGGCCAAGACGAGCGTAAAGAAGCCACCACGGCTGTCCGATCCAGATCGCTCCAATACGGCCACGGCGTCGTCAGCTCGCGAGGACTTCCAGGCAGGCACGCTGAGCTGCGCACCGCCGTGACTCTTCAAGGTGACGACTTTTGAAAGCGCCGGAGCGGTCGTGCTGTAGGCCACGGGGGCGAAGCAAAGACCAAGGATCAGCAAGAGGGGAGTAAGAGCAATCGAGTCCAACCTCACAGTTCAGCTCCTCGGTGTCGGTGTCTCATACACGTTACGTCGTATCCCACGCTATGAAGGGTGGGATCAACCGTGGGTCTGGGTTGTGCTCGCTGGCTGACCGCCCTAAAATCCCCTCTCCACTACAGCTACCGGGGCTATCAAATGTCCATCCTCGTGATACGGGAAGGCTACAATTCAGGCGCAACCTTCCGTCTTGGGAAGCGCAACCTGACCATTGGTCGCGATTCCGGAAACCTGATTCAGCTGATCGACGACAAGGTGTCTCGGCGGCATGTGATGCTCGCATGGGAGTATGATGGCTACGTGGTGACAGACCTCCAGAGTCATAATGGGGTCTACGTCAATGGCCAGCGTATCAAGTCCCAGAAGCTCTCACCTCGGGACAAGCTCTTGGTCGGTTCAACCATCATGGAGCTGGTCCCAGAGCAAGACATCACGCGTGATGAGACATTGAGCCGTAAGGTCGTGGATCAGCGCGTGACAGGTGGCGCCACACAGACCCTTAAGTCACGCCCATCTATCCAGAGCTCAATCGACGCTGGCCAACTCGTTGAGCTGGACGAATTTCACGCGACCGCGACGATCGAACGACAATCGCTCCTCTGGGAGCTTAAGAGCGCCATCAAGAAGAGTCGGCCGGCGAACGAGGTGTTCTCGAACGCGTGCACCTTGATCCTCAAGTCACTGGGACCCGATCGTGTGCTCATCCTGAAGGCCACGCCGGAAGGCAAAGCCGTCCCGGTAAAAGCGGGCTTCGCATCGGAGTTACCGAGTGTCCGTCAACGACGCCCGGCTCATATGAAGGGGTTGGTCTACGCAATCCGCACGCGTACCCCCTTGGTGCTCAATCAGATCCCCCCTCGAGAAGGCGACAGTCTCCCCTTAGGCACGATGCTCGCCGCTCCGCTGCTCTACGAGGAGCGCGTGCTGGGGGCCATCTACGTCGACTCCTTCGCAGACAACCATCAAGCCTACATCGACGATGATGCGGACTTCCTCAACGACATCGCCACGCTGCTCTCCCCGCTGCTTGGGGCATAACGACGTCGGCCAGTGACCGAACCATCCACATCGAGATGCCTGCCTTAGCCAAGGGGCACTGACCAGCCCAAGTACTCGCCTCGAGCCTTTGGCGCACGGCTCTCGAGGATCCACGCGACCTTGTGAATCTCATCTAAGGTCAAGACGCAGACTTGGACGCCGACGACGGTCAGACGGGAGTCTTCTTTCACGACCTTGCACTCGGTCAAACCGAGCTTCTCAAAGAGCCCCTTGAGCGCCTCTGCGCCCTTCTTGCTCGAGGTCGCGACGCGATGGAGCAAACGGGTAAGCTCATCGGGGTCGGCCCCCTCCTCCAACAACTCCGTAAGGAGCTGACGGTCTTCCATCTCTCGCCACTCGCGGGGCTCGGGGAGCAAGCTTTCGTAGCCCGCCCACTCGGGATCAGGCCGGCTAATGTAGAGGATATCGGTGCCGACCGTCATTCGAAGACGATCTTCAAGGCCTCGCGGCTTAGCGTCGACGTAGAAGAGCAGATCGCGCGCTCCCCCGCCCGTGCGTCGGCCAACATACATGCCGTCACGGGCCTTCACAGCCTCTCGGATACGGTTCTCGACCAAATTGAGGCGCTCAGCCTCCTCTGGGATCGGGAGCCCGTCTTCGTCGGCTTGAGTGAGGGGGATTCGGACACCGAAGAACCAAGGATGAGTCCTCAGCGGGAAATCCTCGCCATGTCCGAGATCCAGCACGAGGTCGTAGGGCGCTTCGTCTTCGAAGCGACGCCAGAGTTCGAACATGGGTGCATATGCCATCGTGGAAGCCTCCGAGCAGCCGATTGGGTATCAAAACTGTGCGGCCTCGCCAAGATCGGAGTGATCTGACGCCTCATCCATCCCTGAGAAATCGTCCCCGCTGACGCGTACTATCAGCTGGGTAACACACTAGATGAAAGCAAAATGGCACCCTGAGGGAGAGGTTGGTAAACTGCGGGACATGAAAGATTTACGCCTACTCTCGATCACTCGCCTGTCCTTGCTCCTGAGCGTGACCTGCCTTTGGGCATGCAGCGGAACAGGAGGCACCGACAATCTCACGGAGGACATCGGCGCCTCGTTTGGTGACACGGCGGTCCCCACTACTGGCGACAACCCAGACGGCAACCCTCCGGGGGGAGAACCGGGCGATGTCGGCGATCAAGATCCCGGAGATGTGACGACCTTTGGAAAAGACACCGACGAAGCCGGTGGGGATTCCGAGCAAGGTCCGAGCGCGGACAGCGACTCCACGGAGCAGGACGACGGCGAGGGAGATGATCCCAGCGACGGCGAAGGGACCGCCCCAGACGATGGTGAGACCACCGAGCTTGAGGACGTCGAGGACACCGAGCCTGGCGATGGTGAGAGCACTGAGACAGGTGATGGCGGAGCCACCGAACTGGACGACGGTGAGGGCGCCGATCCCGGTGACAGCGATGAGACCGACCCGGATGATGGAGAGGCGACCGGCCCCAACGACGTGGAAGAAGAAGAGGACACCGTTGAGGAGGAGCCCAACCTCCCCTGCGATGGTGACGAAGGCTGCGAGGAGCAAGGGGCGACCCGCTGCTCATCGGAGGGCACAGCCCTGATTCAAGAGTGCAAGCTGAGCGGCGGATGCTTGAAATGGATGGACAGCGAGTACTGCCAGTTTGACGAGTTCTTCCCAAACATGTGCACGGGCAAACCTGACATCTGCGTCGACGGCGCTTGCGTACCCGACGGTGACGCCATCTCTGACTGCCCGAGCTCTGAGAACGCCTGTGAAGTACCCTCCTGCGATGGGGCGACAGGCGAGTGCAGCATCATCATGGTGGAACCTGGGACACCCTGCGATGACGGCGACGTGTGTACCAAAGACGACATCTGCTTCGGCAACTCATGCATCGGATCCGGTGCGGATGCCCTTGGGTCACCCATCTGTCCTCAGGACTGCCTGGAGACCGACTCCGCCTTGTCCTGTGAGGACTTCGCAAGCTTCGAGCTCAACGGAGACGCCGGCACAAGCTTGATCGACGAGTACAGCTGTGGCGGAGCTGTCGGCTACACGGGTTACGAGACCGCCTTCTTGATCGAGGCGCCAAACCTGGCTTACGAGATGCCGCTCACGCTCGCTGTCGAGCTCGCGGACCCCGCGCTCAAGGGCGAGGCGTTCGCGGACATCATCGTGTTGAACTCAAGCTCGGGCTATCAATGCTGGGCAAACGAATGTGTCGCAGTGGGCTACATGGACGACTCGGGCGTCGCGACCGTCGAGCTCCCCGCCTTCGTCGATGACGACAGTGATCCGGCCAATGACGCGTCCTACATCGTCGTCGTGGATGGTCGCGATGGCTTCAGTGGCGCCGTTCGGCTCGCCTCGTGGTGTGTCCCGGGCTACACCTCGATCGAACTCTACTGCACCGACGGGAAAGACGATGACACCGATGGGATGATCGACTGCGAGGATCCCTCGTGCTGGGACAGCCTCACGTGCCTCTTTGAGCACGACTGCGACAACGCCACAGACGATGACGACGACGGCGCGATCGACTGCGCCGACGATGATTGCGCTGAGCACCCTGACTGCTTTGTCGAGGCCGTGTGTGACGACGGAGTCGATGACGAAGGTGACGGCCTGACAGACTGCGAGGACGACGACTGCGAGTTCACTCCGGCATGCAGCGATGTCTGTGAAGGTGCTATCCCGCTTGGATGCGGTGACATCCTCACAGGGCAGGACCCAAAGACAGGGAGCAACACTTTCTCAAATTTCCCCTGCTCACCAGCCGGTATCAACACGGACAGTGTCGTCTACGAGATGACGCACCACACGTACCACGTCCAAGCAGACGAGGGCTGTGCTGCCCGTGTGCGGGTCTCGCCGGAGTCCGATGATTTTGTCATCTTGGACATCTACGCGATGGGGCCAGGTTGCGCGGCCGATCATTGTATCGAGGTCGAGGGCGACGCTCAGTGTCAAAACCCACAGACACCCGCGTCGATCTTCGGCGGTGATGCCTGTGTCCAGATCCCAGAGAGCTTTGCGGGCTCATCCTGGGTCACGGTCATCCCCGACAACGCCTTCGTGGGCTCAGAGGCAGACTTGAGCTACGGACTCGAGGTCATCTGCGACTGCCAATAAGGGGCCCTTACCCCCCTCTGCGTCCCCTCGGCGCGGAGGCGGTGCCCTCGCCCTTCGACGACCCGCTGTCGGTTGTTCAAGCGGGCCTCCACAGCCCCTAGCCGCGCCCTCAGAGGTCACACGCGAGCCACGTGAAGCTCGCCTTCGGTCTGGCACCTACCCACGGCAGCAACGCGACACAAGAAAGCCCGCTGTGCGACCCAATCAAAGGTCACACACACAGGCCAATGGCGTGCCCCAAAGGGAGGCTCGCATTAGAGTTTGGTAGCGACAGGCACACCGTATCCGATGCGCCGGAGCCGTCTATCCCTCGTCGTCGCGGCGGAGCGTGAAGCCCTTGCGCTCTTTCTCCGAGATGTTCTCGTCGCGATCATACTCCTCGTCGTCGACCATCTCGAGGAGATCGGCATCCACCTCGATCCCCTTCATGAACCATTGAGTCTCACTGAAACCCTTCTGACCGCGCTGGGCTCGGTCGTTGGGTGCTGCAGCGGCCTCAGTCTCTGTCTTAGCGGGCTGCGCAGTGCTGCTGTCGTTCTCCTGATCGGAGGCTTGACCTTGACCGGGAGTAACCATCTTTGGGGGGTTAGACATTTTTGGGGTGCTCCGTCTCGGGCTCAATGAGCCGTCATCTTGAATCGCAGGGTTGTCGAGTCTCGTCTTGGCTTCTGAGGAGGCCGGGCGCGCCCTCCCGGGCGGCTCAGCTCGAATCACCGGGCGATCGATACGAGTCGCCTGGGTGTCCGGAGATGGCGCTTTTGGCGACGCCACCTTCGCATCGATCAACGAGGTACCGTCCTTGGGGCAAAAATTACCTTTAGGCCAATTGGAACCACATTTGGGGCAGATTTTATTCATCGTTGCGTCACACTGACTCGGTTACGAGCTAGCCCGCGAACCTCGAGCGACCGTGAGGATTACCCTGACGTCGACCGCGGTTCCAGCGTCCCCATCATCCGATTCGTCATGACGCAATGTCAAGGTGATGACGTGCCGTCTGTGCAACGAACCGCGCGTCTGTTGCCCCAGTGCTAAGGGCTCTGCTAAGGGTCATCGTCGTGTCTTCGTATCCGATGAAGACGCGGTGTCTAGGCGACAGCTCCCTCTGTAGAACACATGTGAGCCTCCATCCAGGCTCCCCGAAGGTCGACGTGCGACGACACTTTACCCCCTCACCTCAATGGCAAGCGCGCCCACACCAAGGGCCGCCAAGCAACGCCTCCGCGCGCCCCCCAGGGGGTAGCGAGTGAAGCGTGCTATCTCCATCGGCGCGATCACGCTGGCCATCGCTCTGGGCACTTTGGCTGCTTTTGGATGGCCCGGCCCGATGATCCTATTGGCCTTGGCACCTGGGCTCATCCTGGGGTCCACGGTAGCCCATGTCGCTGAGGCCTGGATCGGTCGCTGCGAGCTCCGCATCACATTCGTCATGCTCGGGACTGTCTTAGGGGTCTTCTCGACGATGCTTGCGGTGCTCTTCATCGGGGCATCCACGGTGCCATCCAGCGTAGAGATCACCCATGAGCGATGGGTGCCTCAACCCCCCGTGTTCGTGTGGGAGAGCGTGGCCGAACCAGTCAGCTGGGGACGATGGGATGCGTGGCTCGGAAGGATCGAACCAGGTGCCTCTGAGACACCCGATATCGCGGTCTACGACAGCACCCTGATCATGGGGACCACCGAGGTTCAGGCACGTCACCGTATCAAGGAGCGAGTCCCCCAAGAGAGGGTCATCTGGACGATCGAGCTCGCCCCGGGCTCTGCCCTCACTGACATCGAGCAAAGGCTGACCCTGATGCCCGAGCGAGACGGGACCCGCGTGGCTTACACCATCAGTTACGAACTCCCCACGGTGACCGCGAGGGCTCTACACGCCGTGCTCTTCGCCCGTGGACTCGATATGACCGCCCAAGACGCCCTCACTGGGCTTGAGATGGTCTTGCGATCCCGTGATGAGATTTAAGCGATGGGGGACGTCACGCCGCGCCTCGAGGTTCAAGACGGGCTTATAAGCTGTGGGGGACAGGCATGGGATGCGCTCGTCGGTGATGCGCCTCCAGTCCTGCACCACGACTTCCTGAGCGCCCTCGAGCGCGCTGAGTGCGTCGGCGCTCCCACGGGCTGGCTGCCCAAGACAATCCTCGCGACCAACCCCGACACGGGGGCGCTTGTCGGCGGGGCCCCGGGCTACATCAAGCTTCACTCCATGGGAGAGTTTGTCTACGACTGGGCGTGGGCAGATGCCTCCCATCGTGCGGGGCTGAGATACTACCCAAAGATGGTGATCGCCGCGCCGTTCTCCCCAGTTGCTGGGCCTAGGCTAATGACCAGCCCGGAGCTCAGCCCTGCGGACGCTGAGGCCGTCGCCCGGGCGCTCCTTATGCACGCCGAAGAGACGGCAAGAGAGGAGGGCTGCACTGGGATTCACATGCTCTTCTGCACCAGGGAAGAGGCTCGGTTAGCCGAGCGCCTTGGTTACGTGATTCGGAGCGGAGTTCAGTTCCATTGGCACAACGAAGGGTACCGCGATTTCAACGACTTCCTGGCCCGATTCAGGTCTAAACGACGCAATCAGATTCGACGTGAGCGGCGACGCATCGTCGAAGCCGGTGTCGAGACAATCTCTTTAACCGGGGACGACATCACTCCAGCGCACATGGCGCTCGCGTTTCGCTTCTACGCAGCGACCGTCGACCGCTTCTCCTGGGGTCGCCGTTACCTCAATGAGGCCCTGTTTGAGGCACTCCGAGAGACACAGCGTGACGCTGTCCAGCTGACGTTAGCCCGCCACCAAAAGAGCGGAGAGATCGTGGCTGGGACCTTCAACTTTCAAAAAGGGCACGCGAGGTATGGACGCTATTGGGGATGCGATGCAGAGATCCCCATGCTCCACTTCGAGGTCTGTAGCTATGCCGCTATCGAAGACTGCATCGATAAGGGCATCCGCACCTTCGAGGCCGGAGCCGGTGGGGGACACCACAAGTTCGGGCGTGGCTTTCTACCTGTCGAGACCTTCAGTGCCCACAAACTGTTTCACCCGGGGTTCCACGACACAGTCGCCCGATTTTGTGCTCAGGAAGCCCGCTCGATTCGCGCCGAGATTGCGGGCTTGAGGGAGTCTCTCTTCGCTCGATAGGCGACAGACCTTGCTGAGATCGCTCGGCTTGGACATCATCAGACCATGGCCTCTTCGAACACACAGCCTCTCAGCGTCCACACCGCAGGGTCAGTCCGCCGCACGCTCGCCGCGGCGCTGGACGCTGTGCCAGCGCTGACGCTGTGGTGGGCGACAACCCTCACATTGGCCTCAAACCTTCACCAGGGTATCCCATCGAGTCGCTGGAATATCTTGGACCGCCTCGTCGACATGCTTAACAGTTCGCCTGGCCTGATCGCCTGGCCCTTGCTTTGGTGCGTCTTGGCTAGCGTCCTCTGGCACACCGTCACGGTCGCGATCTTCGGAACGAGCCCGGGCAAGAAGGTCGTAGGGCTCGCTGTGGTCGCCTCACATGGCGCACGCCCGGGCCCTGTAAGGGCCTTCATGCACGCGCTGCTCTGGCCGGTGACCAGCGCATGCTTGGCGATCGGTCCGCTGTGGTCCTTCGCCGATCCAGAGCGCCGCACGCTCTACGACCGACTGTGTGGGGTCTACGTGACCCTGCCTCCGCCGTCCCCCTCCCCTACAAATCGGAGACGCTAGCGTGCCGTGTCCTGTTTGTCAGCTTGAAGTGAGCCGAGGTCTGCGCTTCTGCCCACACTGCGGAGCGCCGCAATCGACGGTGAGCCAGGCCCACCCGATGCTGGGTAAGCTCATCGGGCAGAACTTTCGCCTGGAAGAGCTCTTGGGCCGGGGTGCGATGGGGACGATCTTCAAGGCTACTCAGCTCTCTCTGGGCAAGGCTGTCGTCATCAAGCTCTTGCATAAGCACCTCGCCGCGAGCACGAGCCAAACCAAGCGCTTCGAGCAAGAGGCGCGCGCCGCAAGCATCATCTCACACCCTAACGTCATCCAGATCATCGACTTCGGTCATGTAGACGACGGCTCGCTCTATATCGCGATGGAGTACGTCCCAGGTGTCGACTTGGCAGAGCTGCTCTTCAACAGCTTCCCCATCGACCATCGACGCGTGATCAAAGTCATGGAGCAGATCTGCTTCGCTCTCGATGAGGCGCATGCCTGTGGTGTCCTGCACCGTGACCTAAAGCCCGAGAACATCATGGTGAGCGACCGACGCAACATGACGGACTTCGTGAAGGTCCTCGACTTCGGTATCGCCAAGCTCCAAGACGAGGTCGGGGGGATCGACGCCTACAAGACCGCCGCCGGCGTCGTCTGCGGAACGCCGGAGTACATGAGCCCAGAGCAAGCGCGAGGCGAAGAACTCGATGGGCGCACGGATCTCTACGCACTCGGCGTCCTGCTCTTTCAGCTCCTCACCTATAAGCTCCCCTTCGACGGAGAGACCGCCCTGGCGGTCGTCTCGAAGCAGCTGTCCGATCCCCCACCCCCACCTAGGGAACTCGTCAGTGACATCCCTGAAGGGCTCAGCGCGCTCGTCCTAGGCCTCATGGCCAAGGATCGACGACATCGCCCTCAATCTGCAATGGACGTCGCCGCAGAACTCAAGCGGATCGACAGAGAGATCGAGCTCGAGCGCTTCCGTGTTCAACATAGCCTCGAGGCCTTCGGAGTGAGCTCGGATACCGGCGAGACTATCCCTGAAGGCTACGCTGCTGTGCGAAAGTCCGAACAAGCCTCGATGCTGCAGATAACCACTGGCAGCCTTGTGACCACAGAGGTCGCGAGGCATAGCACCCCCCTGCCAAGCCCGGGCAGCTTTCGCGTGCCGACACAGCACAGGGGACCGTCAAAGCAACAAGGTTGGGCGGTCGCCGCTGGCGTCGCGATCGGCGTCGTCATCCTAGGTGTCGTCGTGCTCACAGTCCTCTAACGCCACCGATTTGCGTGAGCGCCGGCCCTGACGTCGCGCTAGTAATCCTTCGGCATATAGAGCTGCTCGCCAATGGAGAGCTCCCCGATACTCGCAGCGACGACGCCCAGGCTTGAAGACTCAAAGGACTCCACGATCATGATCTCGCCCACGCGCTCCCAAGGGAAGGCGTCGAGCTCGTAATCATCATCCTCATTCTCGTCTTCCCATGATCCATCACCACGCCGGCGCACGACGAACCGGTTGCCTCGCTCGACGCCGTCATTACGGCCGCGGTCGATGTAGACGTACTGGAACTGTCCTGCCATGGACCCGGGATCAAAGAAATCCACCAGAGTCGCGGTGAGTTCCCCTTTGTTCGTGACCGGACCCACGACCCAGCTGTGCGGGAAGATGCTGGTGATCAAGTCACCACGCTGAATCTCCTCATAGGAGCGCAAGATCAGCGCCTTCACATAATGCTGGTCGGCATCCAAGACACGCGCCACGCCTAGGTGACGAATTCGGTGGCCAACCAAGTCCCCCGTCTCCGGGTGCTCAAGCTCTTCCTCTTCCCGATAGATGGTGAAGCGCTCGCCGCGCTTCACCTTCGTGTCGACGCCGAACTCGATGTAGATCTCGTCATACTCACCGAGGGTTTGATGCTGCTCTCGCGCCCACTTGATCTGGCCAGAGTGCTTAAACGGCTTGGTGGGCATGTAGCCCACATAGCGCGCCAGAATCTCCATCTCGCTCTTTCGGCCCGAGTAGCGTGACTCGCTCCACACGAGCGTGGTGCGCTCTAGGGGGCGCGGCTCTCGCACCTGAATGATGTCACCAGGATAGATCCAGTGAGGGCTCGTCAGCTGCGGATTGTACGACCACAGGTTGGGCCAATACCAAGGGTCTCCGAAGAAGATATCGCAGAGATCCCAGAGCGTGTCGCCGTCCTCGATCATGTAGAGGCCGCGTTTACCCACCGTGGGGTTCTTCGTCACGATATTCGGGCCACCGCGTTCATAAGCGACGGCGGGTGTCGCGAGCGCCACGGCACCAAGCATCGCACCGGCTACCGCCAGGCCGAAGAGCGAACCCGACCGCAATCTACATGCCCCCCGCAAGCGCTGCGCGCCGCTTTCGAGCCACTTCTGCAACCGGCAATCCACTGAACAACGTCTCCACTTCAGATAACATCTGTACTGCATAAGACGTGTCACCGAGCTTGGCGTAACACAGCGCCGACTTCAGCATCGCGTCAGGCAGCTTATTACCCTCCGGGTAGCGCAAAATGACGTCTTGAAACCAGGTCATCGCCTGCAACCAATCGCCTTGGGCGTAGGCCCCCTCCCCCATCCAGTAGAGCGCATTGTCTGCCAGGTCGTGGGTGGGGTAGCGCTTCAAGAGCTTCTTAAAGACGCCTGTCGCCAGTCGATAGTTGCTCTTCTTGATGTCCTTCATTCCGCGCTTGTAGAGGCGCTGAACGCGGCGCTCTTTGGCCCCCTTGAAGGTGACCTGCTTCACGCCCTCAAGCGTGGTCGGGGCCTGCTCGACGACCTGCGCCGGGGCAGGTGCGACCGCAGCGACTGGCGCCTGGTAAGAGGGCGCAGACGCGACGTAGCGCTGAGTCTCCACAACCCCAGTCGGTGGGACGTAGGTGGGCGAAGCCTGATGCGCCCCGTAGGTCGCCGCAGCGGGCTGAGGCACTGCGCCTTGAGGCGCTTCTCCGTAGGCTGCGCCGGGCTGGGCGACACCTGCGTTCTGCGCATAGCCATCGACGCGGACGTTGTAGTCACGCTCGTCGGGGAGGTCGTAATTGCGAATCTGAAACTGCTTCAGCCGCGGCTGCTCGATGGGCTGAACACCAGCTGGTGGCGCGTAACCCTGTATCCCCTGACCGCCCAGAGCCGCCGACTCATCATTCAGGCCCGCGATACGCGGCACTTGAGTGGACCGCGCCACGAGCTGGCGAGGTGATGCATGGTTGACGTCATAGAGGACGTCAGGTTGCTCCATCGGCGCGTGGGTATCGACCGCCGGGCTGTTCAGGCCGGCCCGGTAGAGGATTTGGCCCTGAGCACCGAGCAAATTACCCCGAGCGTCGATGCGAGAGTACGAGAGCGGCTGCTGACCCCGTTTTGAGGCGGGTGGCGCCTTCGGGCCTTTGCGTCCGATACGGATCGGAGGCTCTTGCCCGTTCGCAAACGGACTGTGTGAGCTTGGGTCCATCTTCACCACGGGCAGCGGCGGTGGCGACGCTGGCGGTGGACCGGCGGGGATGTGAAGCGAGGGACGAATCGCCACCGTCAGCGCAGCGTTCGCGGGGGACGCATCGCCGAAGGTCGGCGGCATGAAGCGGTCGAAGGCGAGGCCAACATCACCGGCAGCGGTCGCGACAGACATGGCCGTCGGGGGAGCCTGTTGCCGGGCGTGAAGGTCAGAGGCACAGCCCCCGGGTCCCACGAATGCAGCCACCAGAAAGGCTACAGTGCTGGGGGTCGTGGGGAAGCTAAAACGTCGTGTCCGAGGTCGCATCATTCTGCGTACCGCCCATGATAAGGGGTTCCAGAGCGATGCTAGGAGTGGCCCTCTAGGTGGTCAAAATTTCGACGCTAATCCGCCCACGCGCCTCGCGACGATCGACGCCAACCCGAGCGGCCTTGAGAGCACAGGAGCGAACCGAGCCATCAGACCATCACCGAGGCGACGAGGAACGCGGCCGAGCACTTTGTCATGGGCCACCCAACCGTCGGCGTTGATGCAAGCGTCACCCTTGACCCACAACTGGTCTCCCGATGTGCGCAGGACACGATGAAGTACGAAGCGATCAGTCCGCTCGAAGAGGACAACATCGCCCCGACGCACTGTCGCACCAGAGCAGGGCTCGACGTGCACCATCGTGCTGTCTTTAATCCGTGGCCACATGCTGAACCCAAAGGCCTGCATGTCGATGGAGCGTCCGCTTCGCAAGGCCTCGCGAAGCATATCGAGGCCGAGCTCCACCGTATCGACGACCTCAGCCACTACAACGCTGTTGCGCTGCGCTCAGGACACGGAATGGCGACGAACGTAACCCAGGCGGTTTCGGTGGATCGGGTTCGCCCGCGGCGCGGGCCTTAGCCAAGACCTTAGAGTAAGTGTCCGCGCAAATCGCCGCGGCAGGCGCCATTGGGTCTCGGGTCTCTTGCCATGATTGCCCCGGGCAAAAATGACAGTTCTCCTTGCCTGCGCAGGTTTGGCAGCCGTGTCGGTCAGCGTTTTTCTGAGTGCGAATCTGCTCAAAGAGGGCTGATCCCTCTAGCACGCTATTGAGCGAGTGTTCGTCCTCCAGTGTCCCCATGGGCACAGGCCAAAAGCTGCAGGGCATGACGCGACCTTCAGGGTCGATATACACCGATGTATTGCCTGCGCCACAGACGTGGCGGCTGCCCCAGTCGTTCGACACACCATCCACGTTACAGGCCGAGGTCGTGAGCTCCTGGAGCTGATGAAAATGAGCGCGTTCTTCGACAGAGAGCGCCACATCGATAGGGGTGGTAGCGCCACTCTGAGCCGAGCGAATCTCTGTCGAAATCCCGATCCCAAAGCCGAATTCGCGGCACTGCCTCAACACCTCGCTGACATCGTCAACGTTACGCTCCATCACGATGAGGTTCACTTTGACTCGCACACCAGCGTCGACCAGGTAGCGCATGCCCGCCAAGGTCCGCTCCTGGCTGCCTGGCTCCCGCGTAATGGCGTCGTGAACTTCAGGTCGGTGAGAGTAGTAGCTCACGAAGACAATCGAGACACCTAGCTCTGCGAGGCGCCTGGCATTTGCCGGTGTGAGGTGACCTCCATGGGTCTTCAAGCACACCATTAAGCCCAAGCTGCGTGCATGAGCTACGAGCTCAAAGAGGTCTTTACGCAAGAAGATCTCGCCGCCCGAGAGATGCAAAAACAGCACCTGACGCGCCGCGAGCTGGTCGAAGACGTCCTTCCAGAAGGCGGTAGAGCGCTGTGGCCTGACCTTGTCATCCAAGTAGCAATGCTCGCAGTCTAAGTCACATGGGTAGAGGAGGTCGCAGTGCGCCTCCATCAACTGACCCGATTGTGAGTAGCTCGAGAGCAGTGTGTCGTAGATCTCCATCGTTACGCCGTGCCCTTGTCGAAGAGCGGGATCAGGTCGTGCGACAGGTCCGAGGACAGCCGATAGGTCGTCACGCGCTCGGAGACACGCGTCGCGAGGTCGACGACTTTAATGGGGATAGGCCCATCGATAAGGGGACAAAACACGCGTTTGAGGAGCGCTTGAAGGCCATCGGCGACCCCCAAGGACGTAAAAGAGAGTGACGCAGCGTGGGGATGAAGCACCACGAGGCGTGTCAATTCCACACGCTCCCCACATCGTGGCAAGCCCTCACGGCCTGCGTAGGGCGTCCCGCTGACATAGAGTGCACCATGACCCGGCATGCCCTCTATAAGCACTGTGTCGTCTGCGAGGACCTTCCAGCCCGGGAGCCGTCGAGTCATCGTCGTTTTACCGTCCCCGCTCGCCCCTAAAAAGAGCGTCGCTTCTCCAGTTGGGCTAACCATCGCGCAACCGTGCACCAAGAGCGCGTTCGCCTGCACAAGGGCGGTCGTCGTGACCATCCTCAAGAGAAAGCCTGGAAATGACACCCCGGCAACCTGGCCTGGATGAAATTCGGCGCGCAGGACGGTCTCATCTCCCCCAAGTTGGAGGCACAAGTCAGCGACCTGGGTCGGCGCCACGTACGCCCGGTGGGCGCTGTGATAGACGAACTCTGGGTCCCCTGCCGGACGATGTGCATCCGCCCTGGCACAGCTGTCCAGCTCAACTCTGGCCACGCGAGACAACGCTGTCCTCTCGGGCCCGGGCTTGTACCCCTCTGTCAGCGCCCTTAATTCCGTCGTCAGAGACACATGGTCTCTCGGGACAGACAAGAGGACAGGGCCCACACGTACACTGTGGCTCCCGCTGTCAACGTCGAGCCCCTTCGACAGACGAGGCTCAGGGCTCCACTCGGCGCGCGCACCCTGGCTCTCTGCAGAGCCAGCGCGCATTAGCACTCGAGGACGCCTTCCTCGGCGCCGCTGCTCAATACGATCCGCTCAAACACGTCACCGCTCGTGACGCGAGGAGCCTCATAAGGTCTCTTCACAACCGGAGCGTCCAACGGTGCCTCAGGAGCGGAGTCGGTGTCGTTCTGTTCGTTGTGATGTTGCATAGTACTTCTCCTGACTCTTCCTGTGGAGAGGCTGGCCCTTACGGGCCGAGCCTCAGCTGCGATTAGTGAATGATAACCGGATCACCGATTGCTGAGCTGACGATGATGTCAATCTTGCCGTCACCATTCACGTCACCGCCGCGTGGGTACACCATTGAGAGCCCAGAGGTCTCCGTCGGATGCCCCATCATCGAGTCAGCGTGCGGGAAGCTCCCGAGATCGAAGCCTTGAGCCTCGTCACTATGGTTTCCAAACAAGCTCACGTGGGTAAACGCTGCATTCGTCACCACGATATCGGGGGTGGCCTTAGCGTTCGGCATCCAGCCGTCGAAGTCGCCTACGACGGAGAGCACGCCAGCCTGCAATGGGAAGTCTGCGTCGAAGACCCAACCGTTGGCGCCGTTCCAAGAGGTACTGTCACCCGTCTGGTTGGGCAAAGAGCCTAGGTCAAACCCAGCTGGGCCCGCGCCTGCTGCGAGTTTGGAACCGTCGAAGACCCAAATGGCCTTGCCATCGCCACCCGCGACGGTCGCGCGTGACGGCTGCCCAAGGACCACATCGGCGATGTCATCTCCGGTCAAATCCACGCCGCCGACCATCTGGAACCCGAAGGTCGCGTCTGCACCCACGCCACCATCTTGGAAGAGGCGCACGGTGTAATCATCCTCCGAGCAATCCGTCTCAGCAGGACAGGCTGCGCCCACATCACTGGGGCCCGCACTCAAGGTCACAACACCGCCACCAGCCGGCACGGTCCGGCCCGGGTGCACGAACACTCGATTCTCACCGCCCCAGTTCTGATAAATCATCAGATCGCCGTGGGTACCGGCAGGGTCACCCGGCGTCGGCAAGACATCTCCTGCTGCATGACAGCGCGTGCCGTACTCATCGCCGAAGGTCATCTTGAAGACCATCACGTTGTGGTCGGTGTTATCCGCGGCCGACTCCAAGTCGATGATCTGCGGAGACGCAGCACCTTGTCCAGCCGTCCAGGTCTCACTGCCTGGGATGAGGCTGAGTTCACCGGTCAGGTTCGCGCCGGGCTCTCCCACTGCGATGTCGTGAATCGGGTTACCGAGACTGCTCGTGTTCCCGGCGAAGTGGCCGGCCGAGCAGAAGTGAGAGTATCGCTTACCGATCTTGGGATCGGCCCCCTGGATGACCACGTCTGGGTTCGCCAAATCAGGACCACCGGCTTGACCGAGGTAGACCGCGATGAAGCCCAAAGTCCCATCGATGCGGCCCGACGCACCAAAGTCAGCGAAACCGTCGCCGTTGACGTCACCGAGACCCTCCAACTGGCTTCCCAACTCCGTCGCACCGGCTACATTCAGAGCCGAATCCGTGACACAAGCGTGGTTCGAGCCGGTCACCGGATCCGCCATCGTGTAGACCTCACCAAGGTCACCACCATAGATGATGCAGAGGCCCTTCTTGTGCTTACCGAAGGCGAAGTCATCGTTGCCGTCACCGTCGACATCGCCAATGGAGGCTATGTTTTGAGTGATGCTCCCAGTGTAGTCTCCGTGAGGGAGGACGCGCGTGGTGCTATGAGCCATCGCGTCGGTCGACGTGGTCGCGATTTGCGACCAGTTACCCGCATCATCTGCGACACGCATCGCGAAGTAGTAGGTCGGCGCTGGCATCGTCGTGGTCGACACGGATGCAACAAACTTACAGGGATCTCCTCCTGCACTCGGGTCAGGCCCAGAGACCGTGTAGGTCTCTGAGGTCGAGGGGCTGGCCGGCGTGGGCAGCGTCGCCGTGTGGGCGAGCGCAGAGGCTTGGCAAGCTGTCTCGAAAGAGGCCTCGTCAGTGATCGGCAAGGTGCTGTAGCGAATGTCGTAGACGCTCGCGGCCCCACCGCTGGCTGCGTCTTCGTCGACTGCTGCCCAATTCAAGCTCACGGAGGGGAGCCTTGCGTTGACATCGCTCGGGTCAATCGCGTCAAAGACCGGAGTGGCCGGGGCGACGATATCCACACTCGCGGTGAAGAAGGTCGACGCCTCGTTGCCTGCCGCGTCCTGTACCGTCACGGTCACGACCGTGTCCTGCTGATCGGCGTAGGGAAGATCCTCAAAGGTTCGCGTCTCATCTGCAGATGCGAAAAGCGCACTCAGGCTCGCTCCGTTGCTTGGAGTCAGGTCAGTACTGGAGGCACCGACAGTCGCCGTCAACGCGCTCACGGAACCACCGGCGAGGTTCACGTCCGTGACATTCATCGCGATGTGACCCTCAAACTGGTCTGCCGTGGAGGGGTTCGCATCGTATGCGCTGCCATACACCGCCGACGACTGGTCGGCGGGGGTGATGAAGGTCCCGACTGTGGTCTCGACAAGGCTCACGACAGGGGCCGTGAAGTCAACCGTCCTGGACTGGCCGGCGCTTGCGCCTTGCTCCGCGCCCGCGACGTATGCCTTGACGACAAAGTCGAAGGTCTCACCGTCAGTAATCGACACCTCAAAGTTGGCGTCACCATCTTCTACGGCAGCGTCACTGCCAAGCTCGGTGGCCCCGTTGAAGAGCCTGATTTCGTCCACAGCGCCGCAAGCGATGTAATCGGCGCTCAGTGCCAGGATCGCCTCGTTACAGGGCGCTCCACCAGGACAGGCAGTTGCGATGCTCAAGTAGTCACCGCTCGGTAAGTTCGTCAGCCCAACCAAACAGCCCGAGACATCCACGCGGAACGCTTGGGTCGCCTCCACCGTGTTGCCCACTGCATCCATCGCGGTCACGCTCAGCAGGTGGTACGACGTCGCCGCCAAGATCGGTACGCCGATCGTCTGACTCACCACCGTGTCGCCTGTCACATTACCCATCGCCGCCTGAGTACCCGAGCCACAGGACGCCTCGTCGGCATCGGTGCAGGCAGCCAGCTCTAAGACCCAGCTCGTCGCACCTGCGCCGACATTAAAGGTCATCGCGAGGTCGAAGGGTGTGGTCGCTTGGTCTGCATCATCGCTCTGCCCATCCAGGGCGGCCGGAAGCGTGTCCAGCGTGTACCCAGCCACGGTCGTGAAGGAGGCGCTCGGTGGCAAAGAGTCCACGAAGACACTCTTGCTGATCACCGCGCTGCTGTTGAACGCGGTATCAGACGCGGTCGCCGTGAGCTCGTTGCCTCCTTCGTCGAGGGCATCCGAGAAGACCGCGCTGCCGTTGACCAGCACCTCTTGGCCGATAAAGTTGTTCGTGCCGTTTGTGAGGGTCACAGTCCCGCCATCCTCGCAGCCCACATCGCAGGTCACCTCGATGTCGAGGCTGTCGCTCTGGGTCAAGGTCGCACCCACTGGAGCCGTCCAAGAGATGAGCGGCTTAATCGTGTCGACGACGTAGACAGCGCTCTCGGCGCTTGGGTCGGTCACAGCGACGCTCAGGTTACCCGCGAGGTCCGAGAGCTGAACGGCCACGGAAGCCACGCCCTCCGCGCTGAGCGGCAACTGGAAGGTGGCAACACCACTTTGAATGGCGACCGTCTGCGCCTCCACGCCGTTGACGTAGACCATAGCGTCCCCGTCCTCGCTCGCGTTGACGGTGAACTGGAAGATTCCTCCCGCTTGCTGCTCTCCATCGGCGATCTCTTGCTCGATGTAGCTCAGGCGGCCAATCGGCAGTTGATCGTCGGAGTCGCAGTGGATCGCGCTCATGTCGCCAGCTCCATCAGGATCGACCAACTCGGGAGCTGATAAATCCAGGTAGATGCGACGGGAGGCCTTCTCCGGATCATCACCCGACGTGGAGGAGAACCAATCCCCACCTACGTCAGGCAAGGTCTCTACAGCGAATGTCTGGAAGCCCTCTTGCAGCGACGCCTCGTCCAAGAGGATCGTCGGCGTCTCCTCGTTCGTGCTGAACACACTCCCGATTTGGTAGAAACCAGCGCCGGAGGCGGTGCACTCAGGCTGGGTTGCTGCGAGGCCAGGTGCGTTGCTGCAGACCCGGAGGTTGTCCGTCGTCGTGGAGAGGCCGCTGAGGTTCAACAACATCTGCTTCGACTCAGCGATACTCCATTTTGTCCAACACACGCTCTGGTGGCAGGTGCCATTGCTGCAATCTGCCGATGTCGTGCAGCTCGCGCCGGGGAAGAGCGGCACTTGAATACGCACAGTCGGCGCATCGGGCTGGACGAGCACTGTGGCGATAAGCTCAGTCGCTGGGTTACCCGCTTTGTCAGAGGCTGAGATCCTGAGCGTCACGGTGCCATTCGGCCAGTTCACCAGTGAACTGCCCTCATCGTCCTCGAAGAAGATCGTGCCGACAGAGCCGTCATCGATACCCTCGATCAGGGTCGCGGTGAGCGAACGACTCTGAGCTTCACCGGTCTCGGCATCCGTCCACTCAAGGAGCGCCGTCACGACAATTCCGGCCTCAAAACCGGAGCCCACGACCTTGAGTGGATGCTGAATCCCAGGCTCAAGCGAGCTGT
>JBMYRH010000003.1:91952-129539 GCA_049602155.1 Myxococcota bacterium
CAAAACCGGAGCCCACGACCTTGAGTGGATGCTGAATCCCAGGCTCAAGCGAGCTGTCATCACCACCCGCGTTCGTCAGCGACTCTAGAACCCCGGGGGCTCCATCAAGTTCACTTGGAGTGTTGAAGCCAGTGAAGGCGGGCGCGACACGGTCAACCCCGACGGTAGCCGCCGCTGACGAAGCCATCTGCTGAGCTTCGTCGGTGACGTGAGCGGTCAGGATGCAGTTCCCACCGTGGGACAACGTCACAGAGGTGAAGCTAAGGACGCCTTCACCGTCGACGGTGCCGTCATAGCTCATCACGCCAGCACCACAGTCAACGTCCAACGTCCCTGCGCTGCCGGTCGCCGCATCGTTCGTGGTCGCGGTCACGGTCGCTACGCAGTCCTGTGTGGAGCCCGCGCATTGCTCACTCGCCAAGTTCAGTACCACGGGAAGCGCGTCCAAGCTCACGCTCGGCGTGCTCGTCTTGTACACCACCTGCAGCGTGCCGCTTGCTCCATCCAAGCCAGCGAAGCTCGCGCCGCCGACGATCTCATCCACCACGCCGCCGCCGGTCAGCGGGATGCCGGTGAAGGTGTATAGGCCTCCCTCGTTGCTCGGAGTGAAGGCGCTCAACGTCGTGCCGTTAAGTTGCAAAAACACCGACGCAGTGTCGATCGGGGCGCCGGATTCGGAGTCAGCGACGAGGACAGTCACATCGACTGTATCCGTGGCGACGTAGACGGTGCCGGCCGAGGCGTCTGGTGACGTGATCGAGACGGCGAGTGCCTCGAGATCCAAATTGATGGTTCCGCTGTATGTCTGAGAGGGGTTACCAAAGCCATCGTAAGCCCACGCTTCGTACACATTGGCGCCTGGCTGGAGCGTGACCTCGGGCCACGTCGCGTTGCCCTGAAGGTCGACGACCTGACAACCCGCACCCTGCTCTCCAGCTTGAGCCTCGCCTGGTACGGCCTGAGGTACGCCCGCCACGGTGAGGCAAACCTCGCTCCCGGCGACGTTAAACTCATTCTGAATCTTGAAGATGAAGGCCGCCTGATATCCCGGTGCATCGGAAGCGTCCGCATGCTGCGGAGTCCCGACAGGATCGAGATCGTCAGCTGGGGCCAAACGCGACAGCTCGGGGGGGATGGTGTCGAAGGTCACGTTGAAGGTCGGCTCATCGCCGAGCTCACTGAAGCGGTTACCGAGCAGGTCGACTGCATCGAACTTCAAGAAGTAGGTGCCGTCATCCACGCCCGTGCACTCCGCATCAAGATCAAAGGTCGCTGCGATCAGGCCGTCCGCGATCGTGCCCCCCGCGAGGGCGCAACTCAGGACGCCGTTGTCGTAAAGCTCGACCTCGAGCGGCTGCCCGTCGAGGTTGGATGCCGTGCCCGAGATATCAAGGATGCGAGAGGTCAAGTGCGCGTTCGGCGCCGGGCTGTCGATGGCGAAGCTCGGGGCTGGGAGCGCGACTTGCAAATCCACGCTGTTTGAGACGGCCGTATTCGGCCCCGTCGTCCGCACCATGCACGTGATCGCCTGGCCATAAAGGGCCGTGTTCAGTGCGACAGCGAGCTTGGTGAAGTCCACCCCGTCCGCACCCGCAGTGACAGTCTCAACCGGGGTCGGCTCGGCGACGCCACCAGTCGTCTTGCACTCCACGATGACCGAGGTGCCGTCAGAGACATCCTGAGCCGCGATGTTGAACTCTGTCTCATAGACCTCCGAAGTCGCGGGATCGTCGTCGCCTTTCGCGAGCAGCACAGTCCCGTCAGTCGGAGCGAGGATCGTGAGCACCGGCTGCACCGCGTAGATGTCCACATCGACGGAGGCCGTCCCCACGTTGCCGCAGGCATCGGTCCCGGTCACAGTAAGCGTGACGGGGCCATCCTCTAAAAAGGTCACGTCAGCGAAGGTGAATCCCCCCACGGCCGGAGTCGCTGGCTGGCCCCATGCCGTACCATTGATGTCCAACACCACGCTGCCCGCGTCGGTCTCACTGAGACCCTCGACGGTCCCGTAAACATCGAACTGGAGGCCAGTCTCGGCGCTGTCCTTGTCGAGGTTGAGGGTCAAGGCGGTGATGACGACACCGTCTGGCTGAGTGAAGGCCAGCGTCGGTGTGCCGTTGTCCACCGCGTAGACGGTGCTGTTCGCACCCGAGAGCGCTGATGAGGTGGGGTGTGCAGCCGTGACGTCGACATAGACGCTGGCCTCGATGGTCTCACCGTCTGCTGCGAGCGGGAGCGTAAAGCTGGCGTTGCCGTCGGCGTCGACTTCGACAGCGGCCATCTCCATGCTCTCGCCGTCCTCCCCGACCTTGTAGGTCAGGGTCACCTGGTCGCAATCGCCGGAGACCACTTGAGCCGTCACGCCGAGGTCGAACGCGCCCCCATCATCGTCTTGTAGACAAGCGTCCGCGGCGGGCGCCAAGTCAACCTGACAACCATCGGTCAGGACCGTCACGGTCTTCGTCATGACGACCGGTCCGTCGACCCCTGCCACCTCGACCATTACCTCGTAGCCGTCGACCGACTTCGGGAGTACGACGTTCTTAAACGTAGCGTTGCTCGTCCACTCTTCGTCGGCGATGAGCAGAGTCTGCTGATTCTCCGCTGAGTCAATGTACAGCTTCAGTGCGGCGCCAGTCTCGATGCCGACGGCCTCCGCATACACGTCCATGGTCACGCCTGGAGCCTCAGCCCACTCGGAGGACTCCGACTCTGGGTAGAGCGTCAACGCCTCTTCATCTAGACCAAACTGCGCATCCGCCGCGCCGATGAACCAGAAGTTAAGTGTGGTCGATGTTGGGCCTGGCTTTGGGACGTCTTCCTCAGGCGTGACGTCGGGCGCGACATCCGAGGTGACGTCATCGGTGCTCGTGTCGTCTGGGCCTGTCTCGGTCGTGTCCGGCTCGGTCGCGACATCAGGCTCAGTCGCGACATCGGGCTCGGTCGCCGTATCAGGAGTCGTCTCCGTGTCCGGCTGAGTCACCGTGTCCGTCGTACCAGGTTCGTCATCTTCGGGGCAGCCCGTCATGACAAGGAGGGAGGCCAGCAAGGTCAGGCTGATGAGGCGATTCATCGTGTTCACTCGTGTTTCAAGGTGTTGATGCTCTACTCAGAGCTTCTTAGCAGCAGCGTCGTGATCGGCAGCATGACTCGACCGCCGGGACACCCACTCGTGGGTTGCCGCCGGAGGCGTTCTAGATCAGAAGAATGATTGGGTCGAGGTATTGCCGCCGCGGGGAAACAAGTTATCGAGCCCGAGGCGTTGACAGCAAACAGAACTGCCTTGAGCACGGGACTCTCTGTGGAGTCTCTCGGTTTAGGTCATCCGCTAGTCACTCGTCAATCGGACCATGAAACAATCCCGCGCGCGCGGAGCAAGGCTACAAACTCAAGCACGTCCTCTTGGGCACGATCTTCTGAGACCTCAAAGTGGGTGAGGATCTCCGCCGCAATCGCCCCGGGCGTCACCCCCTTGCGGTCTGTGTCTTTTATCACGTCCCAGATCGCGACGGCCACCTCGTTCTCCAGCGCATGCATCACGCTCTTCGCGTCCAGGAGGAACACCTTGTCTCCAACGCGGCGTTCGTGGAGACCCGGTGTCACCGCCAATGCGGTCTGAAGGCTGAGGGTTGCTCGTGACATCGCGTCGCTCCTGCCCGGACATGCGATCGACTCAAACCGCATGGTCGCTCGGTCCCGGGTTGATTCCTCCACAGGACCCTTCTAAGGTGATATTCAGATTTGTTCATACCCCCCGAACACCCTCAGTCGCAACTGGGGGATAATTACGTGGTGACGCGCTCCGCGTGCACCATGTGACCGTCCGGTCCAGCATGCCATGGACCGAGGCGGGTCAAAGGAGACGCCGCGATGCGCACCGCGATGCCCCTAGTTTTTGTGTCCATTCTAATCTTCGGCCTCACCGCCTGCGGCGATGATGGAGGCGGTGACCCTGCGACTGACACGGGAGGGTGGGGCAATACGACGACGCCGGACACCAGCACGACTCCGGACGATCCAGACGAAGGGGACACGGTCACCGCGGTGGCGGACACCGAAGAGGCTGATGACACCGCGGGGCCGGAAGACGCTGACGGCGGGAGTGAGCCGACCGACCAGGACGCCGATGTCGCGGATCAGGGGGGAGACGACACCGACACGGAGGAGCCCATTGACGACGACGCCGACGCTGGAGGACCGACAGAGATCTCCTGCGAGGTGGACGCCGACTGCGTCGGTA
The DNA here is from genome assembly GCA_049602155.1 of Myxococcota bacterium. Classification (GTDB taxonomy): domain Bacteria; phylum Myxococcota_A; class UBA9042; order PHBI01; family JBMYRH01; genus JBMYRH01. The sequence continues at coordinate 96,193 of JBMYRH010000003.1, forward strand.
AACTCGGCGAGGCTCCTGGCCCCACCACGTGTAACGGCCTGACAGGGAGCAACCTGCTCTTAGCCGAGGCCTGCACGGACGAGGGCACCTGCAAGTTCGAAGGGCGCCTCGCGACCTGCTGCGCCGAGACCTCTGAATGCGAGGCGTCGACCATCCTTGGCGCTTGCGAAACAACTGTGTGCTCACAGAGCGAGTGCATCCTTGAGAACATCGACGGCTGTTGCGAGACAAACGCCGAGTGCGAGGGACTCGCGACAGATTGCTGCTCGTCAGCCTTCTGCAATGTCGAGAACACCTGTGAGGTCAGCACGCTAGAGGGCTGCTGTCAGGATAGCTCAGACTGTGATGACGGCGTCGAGATCACGACCGACACCTGCACCGAAGCGTGCGTCACAGACGGCTGCCTGAACGTCGCTACGGGCTGCGGCGATGCCACGTTCTACGTGAACAAAGATTTCGACGACGGGAGCCTTCAGCTCTTGCCGACAAGCGACAGCGACCTTAACGACAGCGTGGCTATCGCCGCCATCAAAGGCAACGCGGTGAGCCCGAAGTACGCAGCCTACTTCGGCGACCCCGAGTGCGAGACTTACTACAACGGGCCCATGACCGATTGTGTCCCGAACTCCCCCTTCGGCACGGACTCTACCGCGGTGGATCTGAAACTCCAGACTGCACAGTTCGCGCTCAGCGCTGAGTCTGGAGCGTACGTAGGGTTCTGGGTCAAGATGTCTGCGGAGCCCCCCGTGTCTGTCGACTTTGGCGACGGTGTGGTCCTACTCGATACGGACTTCCTCTCCGTCTCGGTGACAAGCTCTGCAGGGACCGAGGTCATCTGGAAGAGCACCGACCCCGATGCGCTCGGCGCGTCCAACAGCACCCAAGGCGAGTGGCGTCACCAGGCCGCTAACCTCAGCTCCTACGCCGGACAGGCAATCTCCCTGACCTTCCGCTTCTTCACAGACGGGGCGAGCAACTACAACATCACCCCCGGGGGGGCCCCGTGGGTCGGCGCGTACATTGATGACATTCAGGTCACCTCGACCTGTGAGCAAGCGAACTGTGACGGCGCGGGGAGCGCATGCCCAAGCGATGGCGACGGCTGCACCCAAGACGTCTGCACACCCTACGCACTGGGGAGCGGTGGCGTGTGTGCCTACCCAACCTCGTCACCTGGCCAGGAATGTACCGGCTGCGGCGTCCCGGCTGACTGTGGCAATGACGCCTGCTTGAACTACTCCTGCGATGACGGCATCTGCGGCGCGACCGTCGACGCCAGCTGCTGCGAGACCACCTCCGCGTTCCCCGTCGATCCTGCTGGCGGTGTCAGCTACGAGGGCTTCGAGAGCGGCGCGCTGGCTGGCTGGCTCATCGACGACCCCTACCCGGATGACAACATCGGCTGGCAAGTGACCCCTGTCCTTAGCCATGAGGGGACCTTCACCCTTTACTTCGGTGATCCCGCCACGTTCAACTACGTGGCCCAGCCATCTAACCCATCCGTAGCGACGGCGTGGTCACCGATCTTTGAGGTGCCCTCGGAGCCTTTCCAGGTCCCGATGGCGTCGTTCTGGCTTTGGATGTCGACCGAGTACGATGGCGCCCTCGAGGCTCCAGACCCCGAGTCGAAGTACGACCGCCTCTCAGTGCACCTGCAACCCGCAGGCATCGGCGAGACTGTCGAGCTATGGAACTCCGTCACGACCGTGCAAAACTCGACTGCGGGTAAATGGATTCAGATCGGCGTGGACCTCACTGGGTACGAGGGAACGGATGCCCGCCTGGGCTTCAAGTTCGACAGCGGTGACGCACCTGGGACTTTTGTCGCTAACAACGCTGGCGGGGTGCGCATCGACACGCTGACCATCGCAACGGCATGTGGCGCAGACCCCTGCTTGAGCGCCTCGGACTGCACCGATGAAGACCCCTGCACAGTCGAGTACTGTGATCTTGGGAGCTGCGTCAGCGTGGTCGAGGACGAGAACTGCTGCTTCGTCGACGCGGACTGTGACGACGACAACACATGCACTGTCAACGAGTGCATCGACGGGCTCTGCAACAACTTCTACGACGACTCAAGTGCCACGAAGTTGAACTGCTGCCCGAACAATGACGCACCCTGGATCGGTGAGTATGTCGCGACCTTCGAAGAGGGCGATGATGACTTCATGACCATCGACATGACCTCTCCAGTCGTTTGGAGCGTCGTCAACGACTTCGGCGCCGACGGCAGCTCGAGCAGCTTCAACTTCGCCAATCCCTCATCGGGCACCTACACCAACCCAGCAGGCGGAGCGAGCTATGGCGCGCTGGTCAGCGCACCGATCCTCGTCCCCCCCCTCACCAAGGGCAACCCTTACGGAGAGTTCATGCTCTTCATGGACACCGAGTGGAACGTCAACGATCCCGACTCCTTCGTCGGTGTACTCAATATTGATGAGCTGACGGTCTCCGTGGCCACCGACGTCAACGATGACGGGGTCATCGACATCGACAGCGCCATCCCTTGGTGGACCAGTGAGTACCTCCAAAACACGACCCGCGGGGAGTGGGTTCACACCCGCATCGACCTCGACGAGTTCCGGGGCGAGGAGATCCAGCTGGTCTTCGAGTTCACCACGGACGACGGCACCGCCAATGCGTTCGCCGGCCCTTACGTCGACAACGTGACGTTCGGGACGACCTGCCTGACCGCGGCTGCTGTGCAGTGCATCTACGGTGGCGATTGCTCGCCGCAAGACGACTGTAAGGACGTCTCATGCTCCGACAGCTTCAAGTGCGTCCAAGTGCCCAAGAGTACACCGGAGTGCTGTGAGCCGTTCATCGCTCCAGAGATGACCCTCGACTTCGAAGGAGACGACGCGGCGGAGTGGACCAGCACCGCCTGCGAGTCCGAGGGTGGCGCAGACGATCCGAACTCGGTTTGGCAGTTTGCCAACCAGGAGGGTGCCGCCGGGATCCCACCGAAGGACGGCGAGCACGTCCTCTACTTCGGGAACGGAGAGAACTACGGCGGCAACGGTCAGTACGGCTCCTGTGACAGCATCACTTCGCCCCCGTTCGAGCTCACCGCAGACCTGCCCTGGACCGTCCGTATTTGGACCTGGCTGGACATCGGTAAGTCCCAAGAGTGCGCAGGCGGCGAGCCCAACTGGAGCGACACCTTCAACATCACCATTCGGGACACGGAGACCGGTGAGGAAGAGGCCATCTGGATCAAGCTCGCTGACGTACAGTGCAGCGACTACGACTTCTGGAAAGCCTACGATATCGACGTCTCTCAGTGGGCAGGCTCCTCCATCGAGATGAGCTTCAGCTTCGACAGCTTTGATACGCTCGAGAACGGCGGTAAGGGCATCGCGATCGACAAGATCGAGTTCACCCAGGGCTGCCCGGAGATTCCCTGAGCCAGAGAAGAGACCGCTCCAGTGCCGTCACGACCACCATCGTCTGGGTCGTGACGGCGATGGGCTGTGGTGGCTCCTCCATTGACGGCGCCGCGGTCAGTGCAGGGCCAGAGCCATGGGTGATCGGCGGCGAGGTCACCTCCGAAGCGGCCACCTCGCCCCGCCCCGACGTGTCACGCGCCGAGACGCGAGACGTCGAGACGGCCGCGGTGAACCCCGAGGACATCGAGCAGCCTCGGGAAGCCTTGGACACGGTGCAGCCCCCCGACGGCTTCCCTGGCCCCGACGAGACGGACTGCCCCGAGGGGACTCAGTGCGGTCTGCAGTCCCCGGAGCCATGCTACGAAGGGCGCTGCAACAGCCTCGGTGAGTGCCTCGCGACGCCCATCACGGGCTGCTGCAGCGTGGATAGCGATTGCTCCACCCTGCTTCCGAGTGACGCCTGTGAAGTGTTCCGCTGTCTTCAATCCAGCTGCACACCAGTCACTCGACCCGGTTGCTGTTCCTCGACCGAAGCCTGCGATGACAACGTCGCCTGCACCACAGACCTTTGCCTCAACGGACCTGGCGGGCAGTGCTCACATTGCCCAGTCGGGTGTGAATGCCCCGACTCATCTCCCCTCCTCAGCGTCGCGTTCGATGGCCAAACCCTCTTGAGCGATGGGTTCGGCATCAACGACCAGCAATTCGATGACGTGTCATGGCGCCTCTCCTCACGTCGTTCGGTCTCCCCGCCAACCGCAGTGTGGCTTGGTCACTCGCAGTGTCCGACCTACTTCAGCGGCACGCTAGGGGTCGATTGCCAGCCCTCTGCGGACGGAACAACCGACAGCGGCCCAGTCACTGTGGAGTTGGTCGGACCCGCCGTCGCCCTCCCCGAGTCGGCAAGCGGCTATGTCGCGAGCTTCTGGATATGGTCGGACGTCGAGGTCCTGGGCTCAGGCGGCGCCGATGAGAAGGATGTCTTGACCGTCATGGTTCACGATCTCCTCACCGACACCACTTGGCCAGTGACCTCCTCCTTGGCGGTCGGGAAGAGTACAGGGGGGGCCTGGCAGCAGATGGCCATTGATTTGAGCGCCTGGCGGGGCTCGACCATCAGCCTTCGGTTCCTATTCGACACCCTCGATAGTCAGGACAACCATCATGAAGGGGTCTACCTCGACGACGTTCAGATCACGCCACGGTGTGCATCTGGGTGCTGTGACGTCGACGCTGACTGCCCTCAGGACACGGGCCAGGATGCCTGCCTCCTGAGCCGCTGCGTGGCCTTGGCGGATGGCTCCGGGGGGACCTGCCTTGAGGTCCCAAACCTACCCGGCATGCCCTGTGTCGCTTGCGCTAGCGATGCTGCTTGCGTCGACGACAACCCCTGCACAGAGGACACCTGTGGTCCGAATGGTGTCTGCGAGCATGTCTCGTTTTGCTGCCTCGAGGTGAGCACCTACAGCACTGGGTTCGAGGAGGGCTTGGCGGCCTGGTACGTGTCGGACGATCAACCGCAAGACACCGTCACATGGAGGACCTCCGAGGTCAGCGCTTCGGAGGGGAGCTGGGCTGCATGGTTAGGAGATCCGCTGACTGGTACATACGCCACAGGGGGGCCCGTTAAAGCCACGCTCCAGAGCACACAACTCGAGCTCACTGAGAGCACTGAGGACGGTGGAGAAGCGGCCGTCCGCTTTGCCTTGCAGCTCTCTACCGAGTGGGACGGCTTCCCTTACGATAACCCCTCGGGCATCGACAGGCTCAGCTTACAGCTCGTGATCGCCGGTCAAGACCTCGTCGAGATCTGGTCCTCCGATGAGGTGTCAGGCTCGACGAACGGAGCGTGGGTCGAGATCTCTGTGTCGCTGGCGCCTTGGGGCGGACAAAGCGCACAGCTGCGCTTCACCTTCGATTCGGTCGATGCCGACCGGAATGACTACGCTGGGCCCAGGATCGACGACCTAAGGGTCGGGCAAGTGTGCCCTTAAGGGCGCGCTAACGCGTGCGCAACGGCGACGTGAAGGTCACGCGCAATTGGAAGCACGGCCTCATCGATGTCGAAGCGCGGGCTATGATGTGGCTCGGCGGTTCGCCCATCTGCGGGGGCGCTACCGAGGAGGACAAAGCACCCCGGGACAGCCTCTAGGATGTCGCCGAAGTCCTCCCCGGCCATCGTCCTGTAATCCGTAAGGACAGTCGTAATCCCCGGGACCGTCGTCGCCACCTCTGCCACCTTAGCGGCGACCTCCGGGTCGTTGACTGTGGGCCCCGCATAGCGATGCCAATCCACCTCGACGGTGCACCCCGAGGCAGCGCTAATCCCGGCGGCTATCTCACGGACATGGGCTTCTACCCGGCGCTCTGCGTCCACACTAAAGGTCCGCACCGTGCCAACCAAGGTCGCGACCTCTGGGATCACGTTGAAGGCCTCACCGGCATGAAACGCGCCAATGCTCACCACCACGGGCTCAAATGGGGAGGTCAATCGGCTCGCCACGGTCTGTAGGGCCACGACCAGCTGAGCCCCGGCCACGAGGGGATCGCGTGTTCTGTCTGGTAACGCCCCATGCCCTCCACGCCCTCGCACGATGAAACGCACCTCGACCACTCCGGCCATAATACCGCCGGGGGTCACCGCCACAGTCCCGACGGGCAGTTCGTTCCAGACATGGATACCAAAGGCGACATCGACGCCCTGCGTCGCCCCAGCTTCGATGACCTTGATGGCCCCACCCGCTCCCTCTTCAGCCGGCTGAAAGAGCAGCCGCACACGGCAATCTACGGGACCTGCATCAGCGAGCGATTGGCCTGCTGCGACGAGGGCCGCCATGTGCGCATCGTGCCCGCAGGCGTGCATGCGACCTGGGTGCGTCGACGCATAATCGACAGCGTTCTCCTCCTGAATCGGGAGGCCGTCCATGTCGGCGCGTAGAAGCACGGTCCTCGTGGCCTCGTGAGGACCAAGGTCGACAATGAATCCGGTGCCGGCGATGACCTGGGGACTGCCCACCTCCGCGAGCAAGTCGGCTAAGTATGCGTGCGTCGCGTGCTCCTCAAAGCCGAGTTCAGGGATACGGTGGAGCGCGCGGCGCAGGTGAGTCAGTGGCGTCAGCTCAGCCTTCATGGTGCGCCACCCGAGGCGTCATCGGCGTCCGGATCGTAGCGCCACAGAGGGCCACGGATGGACTCCTTAAGTTCCTGGCAGAAGTAGCGTGACCAAGGGGTCTCACAAATCAACCAGCGCATACGAGCGCGGTAAGCGCGCACAGCTTCCAGGTTGGTCTGCTCGATGAGGACAGGTGCTTTGTAACGAGGCGGGAGTGAGGTCAAGGCGCCCGGCGCCCTCAAACCGTAAGCCACCTGATCGCGCGACATCTCTAAGTCATCGTCCGGGTCGGCGAGGCGCTCGGCCCGCCCAATGTTGCGGAGATGAAACTGCGGCATGCAGGCCTTCATCTGCGCTTCCACATCGGGGTCCAGCTCCGAGGGGTGCTTATCGCGGGGCGCCTTGAACAGGCCCTGCCACGAGGCGATGGCCTCAAGAGCCTCAAAGTCCAGAGCCTGCTCGACGTTCACTCCGAGGGGCTCGAGGGGCGCCATCGTGATGCGATCGGCGAAGGTCACAGCACGCCGCGAGTCATAGCTCGCTACAAACGACAGGAGTCCCGCAAAGGGATCTGGCCCATCATCCTGTGGCGCGGGATCAGTCGGCGACCCTGACACTGGCTACTCGGTCGAGCCGACGGTCTCGACAGCCGCTTCCGTCTCACAATAGTACTCGCTGGTATGTGTCCTCTCGGTCACATCGCCCAGCTCGTCCTCCAAGAACTTGGTGAAGTCCATACAGTCCGGGCCCGCGACCCCCTCGACAGTGAGCTGCACGTTTCCATCTGGACCGATGGTGATGACGATGTCTCGCTTCTTAGCCATGCCTCAGCTCCAGGTCCGCACTCGAATTTGGATCGTGTCGTCGTCGCGCTGCTCTTCCGTGTCGATGGTGTAGCCCTTCTTCCGGATCTCCTCCATGACCTTGTGGTAGCTGTAGCGCTGCGTGAGCTTCTGAATGAACTCTTTCTCCTCAACACCACGCGTGGTCTCAACGCCCCACCAATCGGCGACGAACTCGTACGTGCCGTCCGCGGTCAGCTTGACGCCCACGTCGTAGGTCTTCGACGCATGGATCGAGAGCACAGCGTCGGTCGTCTCGCCTTGATAGCCTTTCACCGACACAAGCTGCTCGGCCTCGGCTTTACTGAAGGTGTACCCGAGGTCCTTGAGCGCGCGCTCAAGGCATATCAAGTCTCGAATTTTTGTCTTCACACTGGTGAAATGAGACACGGTCCCTCCATGAGGTGTGACCGACCCTGCATGCGCCCCTGAGACCTCATAGAGTGTGCACAAGCAAGGCTGTGATTACCAACTGACGCCCTCCCCCAGCTCGCGCTTCGGAGCTGAGAAGAAACGCCTGCTCAGATTTCTAACTTCCGCCCCTCAGAGGGATCCTTGTTCGGATCTCCGCCTTTACTCGCGCGCCTCGCACGGGACTTCGACCACTCACGCATCCCGTCGATCATCTCCTTCATAGTGTAGCTCAGGGGGATGATCTCCTCGACGCTCTTGAGCAACCGCTCCGTCGTCAGCTCTGCCTTGTCATCCTCATAACAATCGTAGAGCGCGCTGATGACAGCCTGCTCAATCTCCGAGCCAGAGAAGCCCTGACTCGCCGCGACAAGGGCGTCGATATCAAAGCTGCTCGCGTCACGGTTCTTCTTGGCGATGTGGATGTTGAAGATGTCGGCCCGCTCGCTTTGACTCGGGAGATCGACAAAGAAGATCTCATCAAAGCGCCCCTTACGCAGAAGCTCGGGGGGGAGCGCAGCCACGTTGTTCGCCGTCGCGATGACGAACACGCTCGACTGCTTCTCTTGCAGCCAGGTGATGAACGTCCCGAACACGCGGGAGGTCGTCCCACCATCCGTCTGACCGGACGACCCTGTGCCGCTGAAGCCCTTCTCAAGCTCATCGAGCCAGAGGATCGACGGCGCGACAGCCTCGGCCGTCTTAATCGCCTTGCGCATGTTCTCTTCCGAAGAGCCGACCAAGCTCCCCATCACTTTGCCGACGTCCAATCGAAGCAGCGGCATGTGCCACATGGCGCCGATAGCTTTGGCTGTGAGCGATTTACCGCAGCCCGGTACACCGACCAAGAGGAGGCCCTTCGGCGCTGGCAGACCAAAGTCACGCGCGTCTCGATAAAACGCCGCTTTGCGCTTGGCCAACCACGACTTAAGCACCTCAAGCCCACCGACGTCGGAGAACTTCTCGTCCGTCTGATAGAACTCCAGGATGCCCGACTTTCGAATGATGCCCTTCTTCTCTGAGAGGATCGTGTCGATGTCGAAGTCCCGGGTCTTCACTAGCGACTTCGCAAACACGCTCTCAGCCTCTTCAGCGGTCAGCCCAAGCGCCGCCTCGGTGACGGACTCTCGCAGGTCAGCGTCCCGCTTGACTGGTAGATCCACCGTATCCGGGACGCTTTGAGCGACCTTCCAGACGATCTGCTCCAGCTCCTCCCGCGTGGGGAGGTCGAAGTCGATGACCGCGACCTCTTTCTCAAGCTCCGTCGGCGCATTAAAAAGCGCGCTGAGCAAGACGATATGTTGCGCGTAGTCACTATCCTTAAAGGCTCTGTGAAGGTCGCGAAGGCGACGAACGACCGAAGGATCCTTCAAGAAGGGGTGATAATCCCGAAGCACACAGATGACGTCGTCTTCAAAGTTGGCGATGAAATCGAGCGCCCGGAGAGGATCCCGAACGTCACTAAAGTTCGAGCCTCCGTCGAGCGAAGTGAACCCCTCTGTGATCGACCAGGCGATGACCTTGCGGTTGCGCGCCTCTCCGATGGCACAGATGGCGTCCTCGACGCGCTCCTCCTCCGAAGAGACCACGTAGATCAACCCATACCGGGCACGAATCAGGTACTCGAGTTCTTCGCGACTCGTGGTTTCGGTCACAGCCATGTTCTCTCCTCAATCTTCTCTCAGAGAAGCTCACTCTAAGCGTCGTCCAGAAGATCCTTCAAACGAACCAACTGACGGCGGAAGCCGTTGGCCTCACTGCTCACGACCTTCAAAAGCTCCTGAAGGCTCTCAAACGCAGCCCCCACATCACCCTCTTCATTCACGGCCTCTTGGGCCTCTTCAACGTAGGTCTTGAGCAACATTAAGTTGGACTTCCAGTCCGCGTAGTCCTCGAGGGTGCCACTGAGCTGCTCGGTCGCGTTCTCACGCAGCAGCTCAAGCCCTGATGTGTCTCCTTGAGGCTCAGGCTCCGCATCGGTCGATACAGCCGAGCCCGAGTCAACGGTCTCCTGGAGCGAATTCACGCGCTCCTGGAGGGCTTTATTCTTTCGCTCCAAGAAGTTGATCTCGGCGTCCATTTTAGCCTTCGCTTCCGGACCAAACTCCTCCAAGCGGCCCTCTAACCGGGCAACTGCGTCTTGGGCGTCCTCAAGGTCAGACTGCGCGCGCTCAAGCTCTCTCTGCTTACGCTGAAAGTCAGGGTGACTTGAGAGATCACGGCGCGCTACCAGACGCTCTTCCAGCTCCTCGATCTCAGCGCGGGCGTCTTGCAGCTCCCGGTCACGTCCCTTGAGCGTCTCTTTGAGCTCATCGACCTCACGATTCTTCTCAAAGAACTGCTCCAAGACATCACGACGGGCCTCTTCGAGATCTTTGATTCCCGAGCCCATCTTAGCGTCGTAAAGCTCTCGACTGCGCTCCTCGAGTTCCAGCTTAAGCTCGGCGACGACGTTCTCTTTTTCTGCGTTGAGCTCGCGCAACAGCTCGGTCTCGCGAGCGACACGGCGCTGGTCCCCAGTCTCGACGTTTCGCTCGTCGATAAGCCCCTCGATCTCCTCACGTGACTCCCTGAGATCAAACTCCATGAGGTCGAGTTCGCGCTGCAGTTCGTCAATTCGCCTGTCTTTTTGAACCGCTCGAGCCTTCAGCTCGCCCATCATCTCAGTGGTCTCCGACCGGGAGCCCTCTAGGGCGCCAAGTTCGCTGCTGAGCTGCGCAACACGGGCCTCGGACTCTGCGTACTGCTCATCTCGCTCCGACAGTGCGAGCTTTGAGCGCTCCAACAGCTCACCTTGATGGGAGAGCTGTTCGCGCACGCGATTATAACGGTCGTGCCAACCATCGAGCTCCTCCTCATGGCGGGCATCACGCGTCTCGACCTCTTTGATCCGCGTCTCAAGTTCTTCGACTCGAGACTCCGCCTTATGCAGCGCCAGCTCCATCTCCCCCGCCCGTGACTGAGCGTCTTTGAGTTCCTTATTGAACCCGGGATCGACCCGCTTCTTCGCCACAGACTCTTGCCGCGCTTCAGCTGCGGCCTTTCGTTCACCGCTGCTGCGGCGTCGCTGGCGCATCTCGCTGTCCCGTGAGGGCTTCGATGCAGGGCGTCGTGTCTGCTTCTCGGAGCCCGCTGCCACGTCGCCCTGCGCGCCAGCGTCCTCAGTGACGTCCGCCTGAGCCTCCTCAGAGACCTCACCTTGGACCGGTTCGTCGTCATCCGAGGGGGCACTGTCTGCGGCGACCTCAGCGTCTGCCGCCCGACTCGGCTTCTTCCGCTTCGCCTTCGGCTCAGGCTTGCTCGCCTCAGGTTCAGGCTCCGGCTCTGTCTGACGGGTCGGTCGCGGGCGCTTCGCGGGCTCCTCGTCTTTGACCTCATCAGCGGAGTCCCTCTTGCCCCTCCTCGCCTCTCTCGCGAGGCGACGACGCTCTCGTTCATCCGCGAGCGCCTGCTTACGTTCCGCCTCTAGCGCCTCGGGATCTGCGGGCGCCTTCTTGGCGGGCGCCTTCTTGGCGGGCGCCTGCTTCACAGGAGCTGGCGCGGCACCTTCCGGCTGACCCACCGCGACCGCACATTTACCAAAGCGCAGATTATCTCCCTTGGAGATCGGCGCCTTCTCAACCTTCTCATCGTTGACGAAGCTGTGGTTTGAGCTGCCGAGATCTTCGACGACCCAACCGCCGTCACCCTCGATGATCCGAGCATGGTTTCGGCTCACAGAGGGATTGCGCACCCGGATCGTCGAGCCCGGGTTGCGACCAATCGTCACAACAGTCCCCGCCTCAAGCGGGACGACGATCTCAGTCCCAGATTCGTCCGTGTATGTCAGTTCCAGCAAAGGACATCCCCTCACATCTGAATCGTATCGAACGCGACACTCCTCCACGGAGACGCGGAGGATACGATCCCCACGCTGACGTGTCCATGCCCCCAGGTGGGTTAGAGCGCAGACGTCGAATGGAGGGCTGCTTCTAAGCCCCCTTCGTCTCTGTTAGGATTCTCCCCGCGTCGTTGATAGGCCCTGGATGACCCGGTAAACGGTCGAGGGGCTCGGATGCACACTGGCCCCATGGAGCGCACACGAGATGAGTGACAACATCCTCCGAACCCCCCATGAGGTCGCTGAACTCACCGCCTCAGGAACCCTAGATGGCGTACTCGTCGAGGCCGTCGACCTTAGCAAGCAGGGCCTCAAGGCGGTCCATGCGAGTGACGTCACCTTCAAGCGCGTAGGCCTCCATCAGGCACCCGCCGTCGGCTCCGAGTTCAGTCGCTGTAAATTCACCGAATCCAGCCTCCGCGGAGGCGACTTCTCGGGCTCACTCTTTCGGGCGAGTTCGTACTTCGCGTCTGAGTTGATCGAGGCAAAGTTCGGGGGGTGCACCCTATCAAACACGAGCTTTTACAACTGCCGAATGGGCAACAGTAACTTCGCGGGAGCGCGGATCACCTCGGGCAACTTCAACGGGTGTGAACTCTTTGGGGCCAACTTTGCCAGATCACTGCTGGTGAACACGCGGTTTGATGCGCCAGAGCGTGGAAACATCCCCCTCGATCGCGCCGACTTCTCCAACGCCATCCTGGTCGATTGTGATCTGATGGGGGCGAACTTCTACGGCGCGAGCTTCAAGGATGCGCTGCTCATCAAGGTCGATCTCCGCCACGCGAACCTCTCAGAGGCGGACTTCACGGGGGCGCACCTTATCGACGTCCACATTGACTCTACGCTGCTTGAGCCGGGCGTCGCGCGGGCCGTCGAGGCAGCGCGTGTCGACGACCCGTGGCGGCGTCATGGGTTTATGAAGGAGGTCTTGGAGGTCCACTCCAACGCCGAGATGCAGCTCTTGCTCGAGTACGTATTGCGGACCTACGTCATCGAGGGCGCCCAGCCTGCGCAGCCTGCGGACAGCTTCGCCAACCTGCTCAGTCAGCTGCGTGGGCAGTACGACTTCCCCGAGCTAGATCGGCTCCGACTTCGCGGCGTGGCGGTTCAAGTTCAAGTCAACGGCACTTGGCAGGATCTGATGGGCGGAAGCGCCCCAACTGCCGAGCCGACCGGCCCGGCACCCGAAGCGAGACCTGCGCCGGCAGGACCTCCGCTCGCTGACGCCTCGCCGAGCCCGGCTCCACCCGCAGAGCCGCCGAGCGCTCCACCCGAGCCCGCGCGCCCCCCGAAGGGCGTCGGGCGTTCCAAGCGCTTCCGGAGCCTCGAGATCGACTGAGGTGTTAGTCGAGATCGATGATGAAGGAGGGGAGCTCTTCTTTCGTGTCGTCGAACGAGACGATGACGCTCGGGCCCCCTTCGCTCGCCGGCGGCGTCGTCGTGGCGCTGCGCCGCATCGACACCGCGCCGCTTTGTACCTTCACGGTCGCCGCAGGTGATGAACTCTCTGCCATCGGCATGTCGGTCATAGTGTCCGCCATGCCGAACACGTCCTGGTGCGTCCCCTCATCGTCCATTTCGACCGCAGGTATCGCTTGGTCGGTAGCCTCAAGGTCCACCTCACCGAGGCCCGGATCGGTCAGCTCTTCCATGACCTCGATGCCGTGCGGGTCTGTGACCTCATCGTACGTTTCTTGGGTGGCTTGCTGGGGATCATCGACCCGGATCATCATCACCGTGATGTTGTCTTTGCCACCACGATCGTTGGCCATCCGGACGAGGGCCTCATTGCCTTCATCGAGGGTCTCCGTGTTGGCTTCCAGGACGTTCTCGATGAGCCAATCATCGACCAAGTCAGTGAGGCCATCACTGCAGAGCAAGAAGAGATCGCCAGGCCGACGGGCGATGGTCTGGACCTCGGGGCTCACGTAATCCTTCAACCCGATCGCGCGGACGATGATGTTGCCCTGCTCGAAGTTCGCGATGTCTTCCGCGGTCTTCAGTTCACCGCGGTCGATCTTATAGTTCAGCAAGCTGTGGTCTCGGCTGACCTGAGAGAGCCTATCTTTACCGTTGAAGCAGTAGACGCGGCTGTCACCGACGTGACCGACCACGAAGCTGTCTTTGCTGGCGAGCATGGCCACCACGGTGGTCCCCATACCCTCCAGCTTTGAGTCCTTCATCCCCTCGACATACACGCGATCGTTGGCGTACTGGATCGCGTTGGAGAGCAAGGTCTCAGCCGGCGTCGCTCCCGGGTAATGCCCGTAAGGCATCGACTGAGGAGAGGCCTTGAGGTGGTCGTTCACGAAGGCGACGATGTGCTCAACCGTCATCCGACTGGCGACCTCACCCGATGCATGTCCCCCCATGCCGTCACACACGACGTAGATCCCCAGCTCATCCACGAAGCCGTAATAATCTTCATTGTGCGCGCGCTTTAGACCTACGTCTGTGAGCGCCTTGACGGTGAGCTTTCGCATGCGTGTCCGGGTTCCGGGCTAGAAGTCTGGACGACCAGCCGGTGTTTTAGGGTTCTTGGTCGATGTCGTTGGCGCGCCAACAGACACCGTGATGTCGTATGCAGTCGGCGGCCCTGAGACCGCCTGTATCCTCAAGAAGTACCGCCCTCCGCGCGCGACGTCTACCGTCAACGTAGAGACCTCACCTCCCTGCCTCTCAACAGCCTGTAATTCGAGGCCATATCGATCGAAGAGTGCGAGGCTTACTTCGGCCTCCGCTTCGTCAGCGCTGAACACGATCGCGAGTTGACCCGCATCGTAGATCTCGAAGACGCGCCAATCCGTCTTGTCCCCCTCGGCGATCGAGACTGAGTCGGTGAGGGGTTCATCCAAGGGCAACGCCGCGGCCTGATGACGATAGGCATCCGGTCCACTGGCTCCCTCTGGATCACCAAATATTGAGTGCCAAAGGCCACAGCCACCGAGCATCCCGACGATCACGACGCAAAGGGAACCCGCCGCGATTCGCCGCATGCCCTCACAAGGTGTCCTTGGGTGCTCACTCTTCAACGGCCGTCAGCGTCCTCTTCCAAGCTGCTAGCCGGGCCCGCCAATCGGGGGGAGACTTCGGTAACAGGCTGTTTCACATAGGTGAGTTAGCACCACGGAGTGACGAGTGTCAACCCGGCAAACCGGGGCAAACCCATGGTTTTCAATCACTATTTGCACAAAAAAAAAGAGCGCCAGAGGATTTCTCCACGACGCTCTTCTAGTGGTCGGGGCGACTGGATTCGAACCAGCGACTTCCTGCTCCCGAAGCAGGCGCGCTACCAGGCTGCGCTACGCCCCGACACCTTGAGTGCATGGCTTGTACGTGGCAGGTCCGAGGGGTGTCAAGTGTGGGTGTGTGGTAAAGGAGTGATGTGAGCTCACGGCCCCCCAGAGAGTGGACCCCATGAGCCTGGCGGAGCTATCCGCTTGGCAATGGAGCGTGGTTGGAATTGCCGGACTCTTAGCGGGCTTCATCAACACCGTCGCCGGGGGTGGCTCCCTGCTCACATTGCCAGCCCTGATGCTCGCGGGGCTACCGCCCACGGTCGCGAACGGGACCAACCGCATCGGGATCCTGATGCAGTCTGCCTCGGCGACGCTCCAGTTTCGCAGCGCAGGCGCACTGGACCTGAACCTCTCTGGGCAACTCCTGTGGCCCACAATCATGGGTGCAGGCCTAGGCGCCTATACAGCCAGTGTGCTCTCTGATGCCGCGATGGAGCCACTCATCCTCTCGGTCCTCGTGACCGTCGCGCTGCTCTTCGCGCTCAAGCCAGGCTGGGTCGCGCCCTCAGTCGGCCCCAAGGAGGCCCCACGAGCCCCAGGGGCGGTGACGCTCGTGTTGATGGGTCTCACGGGGTTCTACGGCGGGTTCCTGCAGGCTGGGGTGGGCTTCTTATTGCTGACCGTGCTGGCGGGGACTCTCCGCCTCGATCTGACGCGTGCGAACGCCCTGAAAGTCGCGCTCGTCGTGCCTTACACGCTCCTCGCGCTGGGGATCTTTGCGTGGGCGGACCAGGTCGCCTGGGGGGTCGGCATAGTCCTTGGCGCGACCAGCATGCTCGGCGCCCGACTTGGTGTCTATGTGGCCGTTGAGCGCTCTGGATGGCTGCGCTGGCTCGTCCTAGCCGCAGTGGTCGCAAGCGGCATCGCCATCGCCCTAAAGCGGCTCTCGTAGCCCCAGCCTCATTCAGGGTGCGGGGGCGTCCGGATATAGGCCCAGGGCGACCGAATCGTAGGTGTGCTCCCAAGGCCCGGGGCATGGCACTGGCGTCCCTTCATCGAGGCACTTCTTGAGCGCCTCACGCATACCCCACACCCGCTGCTGCTTCACCGACTTGATGTCCGATGTGTAGCGCGTCATCTCCCAATAGCGGTCGAGCGCGTCGACGGCCCGACGACGATCAGAGTCCCTGAAGATCTCTGCAATGCAGTAAGGGACATCAGGATCCTCGAGGTCCAAGGTCTCAGCGCGGCTGATATAACGTTCCGCCGTTGCCCGGTCACCGAGGTTAAACGCGTTCATCGCCAGGTAAATATACAAGCGCGGCTCGTCGCTCACTTTGCCGATCACGCTGCTCAGGTAACGCGACGACGCCTGGAAGCCCTTTTCATAATGAAGCAGCACGCCTGCGAAGAAATTCGCGAGTACGTCCTTGGGGTCCGCATCTGCGCGGTCTCGGAAGCGCTTCAGCCGCGCAACCCGCCCTTCGACGGCGATGTAGAAGAGGAGCAAGCGCTTCAGGGTCCCGGGGGCAGCATCCCCTCCGGCGATGCGCGCCTCTAGGCGCTTCTGTACGACGTCACGCTGACCATGGTCGACGAGGTACGCCTCCTCAATCGGGCGCAACCGAGGGTCCCCCTTGAAGCGCGCCAATGCCGCCTCTGAGACCGTCTTCTGGTCGGGCAGCCGCCTCAAGATGGTCCATGCCTCAGCTTCGATCGCGTAGGCGTCAAAGCACGCGGGATCCAGGCGACGAATCGACGCTGCGAAGCCCCCCGCAGTCGCATACTGCCTCAGCGCCAAGAAGCTCCATGCGAAGCTCGTCATGTCGCATGCATCGGTGGAGGTCATCAGCGCCTCGGCGACCCCCCTACTGCTCTCTGGTCCAATCAGAAGCAGCGCCCGCAGGGTCGCTAGGCGCGCCGGCCCAAGGGGGGCCAATGCCTCGCTCGAGGCGAGCTCCCACGCGGCACGCCCCTCCCCGGCCCACGCGAGGAGCGGCGTAAGGCTGAGCCAATCGATGGCGCGTACATCACGGCGCTGGAGGAGCCCACGGAGCGACGCGCGTGCTGCCTCGTGGTCGCCCCGGACGAGATAGCGTTGAATCTCGGTCCTCACGGTCAAGAGTGCCTGACGATCAGGTGACGTCCCAGGCCCTGCGTCGCGCCAAGGGAGGGCGATGGCACCTGCTGCGCTCAAGCTGCTCGTTTGACGGGCCTCGCTTGGGCATCCTTTGCCCAGCCAGCACGCACGGGCGTTACCTACCGGCGTCGGGTCTGGACATGACGCCTCGGATGGATGACTCAGCACCAGGTCACACGTGGCCCCCAGAGAGACCACCACCGATCCCGCCTTGATGCTCGTGCCGGCAGGACGAAGCCCCTTGAGCCCGGCTGTCCAGGCGCGCACTGGTGCAGCCGCGTCCGGACCGAGGACCGGTCCTTTGGCGGACGCAGGCTCGGTGAAGAGGCCGAAGAGGGCGCAAGCGCTGAGCGCCAAGGCGCACGGCGTGGTTCGAGAGGGCATCACTTCGGGCTAGCTGAGCCACGATAGCGCCAAGGCCCCTTGCAAGGGGACGCGCCATCACACGCCTTTAGTGCCTCGCGCTGCCGCGTCATGCGGACACCGATAAGCGCACGGTGTGGCAAGAGCCCCAAGGCGATGTCTAGAGAGCGCCCTGCGATACGAGGCTCGGCATCACGCACGACCTCGGCGAAGGCCCAATGCGCCTCGGGATCACGTGGGGAGAGTTCTAAGGCGCGCTTGATGGACTTCTTCGCGCTCTCCTGGTCCCGGAGGCTTAGCGCGTTGAGGGCTTGAAGGACGTGGAGATAGCCCACTTTGCCTGGCGCCCCCTTCGCGGCCGTCTTGAGGAGACCGTAAGAGGCTGAGTATTCCTTATCAAGGTGCGCCATTGCGCCGAGCACAAGGGACGCGATGGGATCACGTGGCGCAGCATCTAGGCGGGCCTTCCACGCGATGGTGGCCTCCTTCTTGAGAGGCTCATGGGCCAAGACACGCACCAAGAGCGCGAGGTCGTCCGGAGTGGCCTTGCCTGCCCCGATCCGCTGATCCAGCACGTATTTAGCCGCGCGCCACTGCCCTGTCGCGCGGAGCGCAATCAACTGTAGATCGGGGATCCGCGGGTCCTCACTGAAGCGCGCCCTCGCCTCATAAGCCGCGTCAGCGACCGCCTGCCGCTCACCCGCTTGATAAGCCGCCTGGATCTCCAGCGCATACGCGTCGAAGCACTTCACATCCTGTCTCCGCAACACCCGCCCAAGGGCAGCCGCTGCAGCAAAGTCACCGACCCGCTCAAACGCCCGCCCGATCGGGACCGCCTTGCATGCGCTGGCTTCATCTAAGAGCACCTCAGCCACGGGTGCCGCCGCAAAAGGCCCCATGATGAGCGCCATCCGCACGACCGTGTTGAGGCGCATGTCCGCGCTCAGCCACACCCCTGAGCCGAGGCGCGACAAGGCAGGCCCTCCGAGCCCTAGCCGTGACGCCCCGGGCAAGAAGCTCAGCTGTTGAGCGAAGGAGAGCTCGTCGCGGTCTAGGAGCGCGTTGAACACCGTGGCGGCGCGCTGAGGTTCGAGCCAGACCAAGGCGTCGTCGATCGCCTGAAGCGCCGCATCGAAGCCGCTCGGGATCTCGGGCTTACCCTCGCTTGCGGCGGGCCCAGAGGCCTCGGGCATCATCTGGATCGTCTGCCACGATGGGTAGAGCCCACCTGCACGCTCAAGGGCCTGCTGAAAGTCCGACCACTCGATGCACTGCATACTTGAGAGGCAGGCCCGCGCCCCACCGATGTCCATAAAGAGGCCGCTACACCGGCTCCCTGTCTCATGCGCCACGTAGATGCTGCAGCCGTCAAGATCGAGGGCGGCGTGATCCACCGCGATGGTCACCTCCTTGACCTTGAGCCCGAGCCGGGTGGTCCAGGTCTCAATCGCCTCTCGTGCGTCCGGACCAAGCCCCATGGGCGCCGCATTCGCGGTGCCCGGCAAGAGCGTCATGACCACGCCAATCGCCACGAGGGTCGACATCCATCGTCGCAAGGTCATCATACTGCTCCGCGTTTCAAGGCCGCGATCGCGTCGCCATAGTCAGGCTTCCGGAACACAGCGCTTCCGGCGACGAAAGTGTCCGCTCCCGCGGACCGAATCATCGCGATGTTGTCCGGCGTGACACCGCCGTCGACTTGAATCCGGGTCGACAACCCGCGCCGTGTGATCCACTCACGCAATCGCGTGATCTTCGGCAACACGCCGGGGATAAAGGACTGCCCTCCAAACCCAGGGTTCACGCTCATCACCAACACATGATGCAGCGCATCGAGGACATACTCGATCACCTCTGGCGGGGTGTGGGGATTCAAGACCACACCGGGTTTTGCGCCCGCCTTCTCGATTTGATCGACGACGCGATCGAGGTGATGACACACCTCGGCGTGAACGCTGATCCAGTCGCTGCCGGAGTCGGCATAGAGCTCGATGTAGGGCTCGGGGTTCGTCACCATCAGGTGCGTGTCCACGGGCAATGAGGTCGACTTCCTGACGGCCTTGACCACCGGAGGTCCGATCGTGAGGTTCGGCACAAAATGACCGTCCATCACGTCGACATGGACGACGTCGGCGCCGGCCGCTTCAATCGCAGCGACCTCTTCACCCAGCCGCGCGAAATCGGCACTGAGGATAGAGGGCGCAATCAAAGGAGTTGGGAGTGCGTTTGTCATGGTCGGTGCTGGTCCACATCAGAGTTGCCAATCAGGAGCGTACAGGGGCCACGCTTGTTGGGCCAAGGGTCGAATGTCTCCACCGCGCATCGGGACGCGCCACAGAGACGCACGCTGGGACGCAGAGCGCCGAACGAAAATAATGAAGCGCCCGTCCGGAGAGATCGTCGGCGAGTCGGCGTCTGTCCCGGCGTCGGTGAGGCGACTGACGCGCCCTGTCTTCAGGTCATGGCGCACGAGCATCCCCTGACCGGCGGTAAGCTGGACATAGACGACGCTGTCGCCCTGCGGCGACCACACCGGAGAGGCCGTATAGCCGCCGTCGCTCAGCTTGGTGTGCTCTCCAGTCTTCAGATCGCACACCCAGACTTGAGGGCTACCCGTTCGATCGCTCACAAACGCGAGCTTATGCCCATCCGGTGACCACACGGGCGAGGTGTCCACGCCCTTGTGAGTCGTCACTCGACGGAGCTCCTCCCCGGTCTGAGCGTCGAGCAGGATGATGTCGGAGTTGGCTGCCTCTGCCACGCTCAAGGCCAGGCGTGTCCCGTCAGGGGACCAGTTCCCGGCGGCGTTGAGGCCTGGCCGCGTCGAAAACGGGCGCCCGTTGACGACCCAGTCAGGGTTGCGGCGGAGATAAGACATATAACCGACAGCGCCAGCGGGCCCCCAGGTGGGCGCCACGTTGATGCTCCCGTTTCGGGTCACAAAAGAGAGATCTGTCCCGTCGGAATTCAGGACCCCGATCTCTTTGCGCCCTGGGCTCACCTCGACACTCACAAGCAAGCGCGACCCAAGCGCACTCGGTAGCCCGGTGTCATGGCCGACCATCCCGTTGACCCAGCTGGCCGCGGCGCGCTTGGCGCCTCCGGGTGGTACCCACAACTCCGACGCGCCGAGTCGATGCACGGCGCCCGTCCCCGTGTGGACCACCTCGGCCCGCAGCTGGATGCCACCCATCCCGTCGCCTTGCCGCACGACTAAGCGGAACACACGCTCGACTCCGAAGCCGCGCCAGAGGCCGCGAACAGGGGCCGTCATCTCCTCCCGTCGCGGTGTCCGTGGGTGCTTCTTGAGCGGCATCACCTGGTAAAACCCTGTCCAGTCGAGGGCATGCTCAATATGCCGCGCGATCTCCATAGCCCGACGCTCAAGGTCTGGGCTCGGCACCAACATGATCGGACGAGCGACGGCGACAGTGGCGATCTGCGCGACCATCATGCGCGCACCACCGCTGCGGCACTCCCCTTGCACGCACGTCATCCCGTCGGTGCACTCCGTCCCCTGAGCACAGGGCAGACTGCTGAGGGCCATTGTTACGGCGAGGAGTAAGGCATTCACGGAGACAGTAACCGTCCGTCGAGGGTGATCTTCATGCCCTTCGTGTTGATGTACCTCAGCACCGCGGGATCGGGACGAGGGAGGGTCTTGCGGCCACCCTCCTTGGGCACAAAGGCGTGGATCGCCGAGATCGCAGCGTCGTCAAAGGCACGGTTCCCGCTCCGCTTCGTCACCCGAAAGGACATGATCGCCCCGGTCCCCTGCAAACGACTGATGCGCACCTTCACTCGGAGGGTCTTCAAGGTCTCCACACCGAGGAAAGGCGGCGTAATGAAGGCGCGACGCAGGGCTCGAGCGACCTTCGCCCCGTAGATGTTGCCGGCCTTGGTCATGTCGGCCTGACCGCCCACTTCACCCTCGGCGGAGCCGATGATCTTGGAGAGATCTGTCGCCCGCCGGCGAGGGTCGTCCTCTCGAAAGTCCTTCAGGCGCTTATCCAGGGGCTTCTTCGTGTCGCGCTTCGCCTTCTTCTTATCGAACTCCTTCACGAGGTCTTTCAGCTTCTCGGGGTTCTCGTTGAGGTTCACCCCCTCCTCG
Source organism: Myxococcota bacterium (assembly GCA_049602155.1). GTDB lineage: Bacteria > Myxococcota_A > UBA9042 > PHBI01 > JBMYRH01 > JBMYRH01. The sequence continues at coordinate 117,683 of JBMYRH010000003.1, forward strand.
ACGATCTCTGGCTGCTCGTACGTCTGGAGCTTCGGGAGCTTGTCCGGGTCAGCTTGAGCGAACCCCAGCGCGGGGATCAGTGCAGCCTCGAGCACCTCCATCTGGCTGACGGGATCCTCCTCCGGCTGACTGCGCTTCATCCGAGTCTCGGGCTGACGACAGCGTTGTACCCCGCAGAGCCCGGAGCCAACCGAGCCACTCTCACCTGGGCGCGCCGCCTTCAGGGCAGCATCAGAGGGGGTATAGAAGAGCGCAAAGAGCACCATGCACCCATGGACGGTCAGCGTCAGGGCCAGGCCGACCATCGTGGCGTTGGAGCTCACTTGACGGTCTCCTCCGTACGCTCAACGGTCGCATCACCAAGGAGACCGGGTTCGGCCACGAGCCCAAACTTCGTGACACCGGCCTGTCGGACGACCGCCATCACGCGGAGGACCTTGCCGTAATCGAGTCGCCTGTCCGCCAGAACGTAGAGCTCCTTGTCCGCTTGAAGCTTCGCGTTATCGACGAGCTTCTCACCCAGCGCTTTCAAACAGGGCGCAAACGCCGCCTGTTCCGCCTTGAATGCGCGCTTGGACTTTGGCGCTGCGAGGTGCTCCTTCATGTCAGGTGAGAGGAAGAGGCAGTCCACCAGCACCGTTTGTGGGCGCTTGCACGACGCGTCCGTGCACGGGAGAGAGAAGATCAGCTTATCGTCAACGGTCAGCTGCAATTTCTTGGTCTCGTGGAGGTTCACGCTCTGGCTGTTCACCTTCGGGAGCTCCACGTTTACCTTCTGGTGCTTCGGGAGCTTCTTGATGCTGTAGGCCTCATCAAGGATCCGCTCAGCTTCCTCAAGGGTGCGCTCGCGCTCAGCCTCTACCTCACCGCGTTGCACGCCGGCCGCGACCATGAAGATGATCAGGAGGACCAACATCACGTCGACCAACGGCGTCACGTTGATCTCCGCCAGCCGCCCCTTCTTTCCGCCGCTTGACCCCATGCCCATCGCGCCGCCCTCCTAGGAGAAGAAGTGGCGACGAAGGATGTTCAGGAAGTCCGTCGAGAAGTGCTCTAAGTCCACCTCTAGCCGTTCCATGCGACCCACGAGCCAGTTGTAGGCCATGACCGCGGGGATGGCGGCTAACAAGCCAACTGCGGTCGCGACGAGCGCCTCCGCGATGTGCGGAGTCACGGTCTCGAGGATGGGCTCATCTGGGTCGATGCCGTGAAAGGCGTTCATGATGCCCCACACCGTGCCGAAAAGCCCGATGAACGGCGCGGCGCTCCCCACCGTCGCCAAGAACCCCACCATGGACTCCAGCTGAGCCCGCGCCGTGCGAGAGGTTTGAGCCAAGGTGCGCTCGATGTTCTCAAAGGCGGCGTCAGAGCTCGCAGGTCGCGCCCCCGGACCGTCACCTGAAGGGCGACTTGAACGCCCCTCTCGCTCGCGCAAAATGAGGTCGAGTTCCTCGTACCCGGAGCGAAACATCTCACGGGCTGGGGACTCCTCCATCACTTCACTCGCGTCGTAGAGCTCCGCCAAATGCGTGGCGTTGCGAAAGGTCGCCACAAAAGACCGACTCAAGCGCAGAGCGCGGCCAATCACGACCGCCTTGACACCGATGACGAACCAGCACATCGCGCTGAGCAAGATCAACACAATCAAGACCGCGAGGACGACCCCGCCCGAGTCGAAAACCTGAGACCAGACGTCGACGCCTTGAGTCGCCGTCGCCAATGGAAGAGCTAGAGCAGAGTTCATGGGCATCGCTCCTCGGAAGCAGTCCACTGTTCGCGCACGGCGCAAGTAAGTAAGAAGACCCGGTTACCGGCTAGCATGCACGCGCAGAAGGTGTCAAAGGCGCGACCGCCGATAGGGGAACCCAGGCGATTGCGTTGACAAGGGGTTCGAGCAGCCTAGAATGGCTCTGCCATCGCCCTTAGATTTCAGACCCTTAGGGCCACAACGCTGACTCCCCCCCGAGGTATAATGAGCGGTCACGACGGCGAAGACAGCCCACCCGAAGCGGACTCTGATGAAAAAACCGCCGCACTTTCTCTTGAGGACATGGGCCTAGAGGACGATGAAGGTGAGGCCACTGCTGCCATCAGCTTAGAGGACCTGGGACTCGACTTCGATGCACCAGCATCGCCTCCCTCAGAGGCGACCCCTGAGGACAGCGAAGAAGACGACGAGGACACCGAGGACAAGACCGCCGCCTTCTCGCTCGAGGACATGGGCATCACACCGGAGGCGCCGCCCGCGCCGCCACAGGTCGAAGAGGCCCCTGAGGACAGCGCAGAGGACGAGGACACCGAAGACAAGACTGCTGCCTTCTCGCTCGAGGACATGGGCATCGCACCGGAGGCGCCGCCCGCCCCGCCACAGGTCGAAGAGGCCCCTGAGGACAGCGCAGAGGACGAGGACACCGAGGACAAGACCGCCGCCTTCTCACTCGAGGACATGGGCATCACACCGGAGGCGCCACCCGCGCCGCCACAGGTCGAAGCGCCAGCCACCGACGTACAAGAGGAGCGTACCGCAGCGCTCTCTCTTGAAGACATGGGGGTCGCGCAGTTAGACAGCCTCGAAGAGGAGGAGGAAGAGGAGGAGGAGACCGAGGCAATGCCGCCGGCTAGGCCACCTCAAGCTCCTCCATCCGACGAGGAGCGCACTGCAGCCATGTCGTTGGAGGATATGGGTGTGGCCTCCGCTGACCCAGACGATGAACGCACTGCGGCGATGTCCATTGCGGACATGGGGCTCGAGGACGCCCCACCACCACCGGAGCTCGAGATCCGTAATGGCAACGACCGGGGTCAGTCATTCGTGATCGCGGGCGCGAGCCAGACCGTGGGCCGAGGCTTAGACTGCGACGTCGTGTTGAACGACGCGAGCGTCAGCCGGAAGCACTTCCGGTTGGACAAGACCGCCTCCGGTTACCGAATGGTCGACCTTGGGAGCGGTAACGGCACGAAGATCAACGGCGTTCGATTGTCCGAGTTTGATCTCGCACACGGCACGATCATCGAGGCAGGCACGACGACGATGGCGTGGAAGCAGCTGGATAAGCCAGCGGCTGCAAAAGAATTCAAAGAGGGCTGGGACGACAACGCAGAGTCCACCCGCGTGTCTGACTTAGCGGCGATCAGCGTCCTGCCAGAATGGAAAGAACAGGTTCAAAAGGAAGAGCAGGCCAAGGTCGTCGCCGCCCAGCGAGGACCTTTGAAGATGATCGTGATGCTGCTCAGCATCATCATCGCGCTCATGCTCGGCTTCATGGGCCTCGACAAGGCCCTGAACATGGGCGTCATCTTTGACGATGGGACGGCCGCAGAGGCCGACTTGGCTGCCGCCGAAGCCAAGCGCGAGGCCATCGAGCTTATGAACGCCGGGAAAGAGGCGTTCACGGAGCGTGAATGGAGCAAAGCACGGAAAAAATTCAAAGCGGCGCTCAAGCTCGATGAGGACGTCCGCGAAGGGAAACGCTACCTCGATAAGACCAAAGACGAAGCGGCCGCCTTCAAAGCGCTCCGTCGCGGGCGCGCTGCTCTGGACGACGAGCAGTACGCGGAGGCCGTCGAAGAGCTGAGTAAAATCAATGACGCCTCTCTCTACTACTCCGAAGATGGAGAGGGTGGCGAGGGTGCTGTCGACCTGCTCAGCCAAGCCATCGACAGCTTTGTGGAGGCCAAGCTCCTCGACTCCCAACGGCTCGATGAAGAAGGAGACGCAGCCGGCGCTTTAGCCGCCATCGAAGCCGCACTCAAGCTGGCCCCCGAGGATGCGAGCGTGATCGCTCTCAAGGCCGAGCTCAGCGAAGACGCGGAAGGAGACGCTGACCCACAAGCCAAACCCTCCCCCCCCACGACGACTGCCGAGCGCCCCTCGCCCGCGCCCCGCACCAGCAAACGTGCACCCCGCACCGAACGGGCTGAGACCCCACGTCGTGAAGCGAAAGCCGCCCCAGAGAAGGCGGCGGAGCCCTCTCGCGCAGAAAGGACGGAGACCACCAGCTCAAGTTCACGTGCTACGGCGAAGACCAGCGCGCGGTCAGCCAAGAAGAAAAAGAAGAAGCAGAAGAAGGAGAAGAGCGCTGGGATGCTCGTCGCGTTGAGCAGCTACGCGTCTGGAGACTTCAGCGCCGCTATCAGCGAGCTGAAGAAGCTGTCAAAGCGCGGGTCCCGTAAAGCCAAAGCCAAAGCCAAGCGACTCGCGGCCGCGGTCGAGAACTTCAAAGGCCTCTACGTCCCAGCCATGGCGGCCGCAAAGAGCTTCCGCTCGCCGACAAAGACCATCAAATCCCTGCGCGCAGCCCGAAAGCTCGACGCGTCGATCAGCGGCGCCTACAGCAAGCGCATCCGAAAAGAGCTCGCGCGGCAGCTCGCGTTCCAGGCCAATCAGGCGTGGTCGAGCAAGAAGTTTGGAAAGGCAGGCCGTCATGCGCGGCAAGCGCTCGCGCTGGATCCCCAGCTCACGCAAGCCAAGAAGATCTACACAGAGGTTCAAGCCGAGGCGCAGGGCTGGTTTGACCAAGCCAAGGCCGCTGCGTCCTCAAACCCCGACAAGGCGATGCAGCTCCTCAGCCGAGTCGTCTCGATCTTCCCGCGCGGAGACCAGCGCTACAAAGAGGCCTACAAGCTCCTGAACCAACTCGCGGCCGAAGAGGAAGACTGAGCATCCGCGCACTCCGCGGAGGCCTAGAACTCCCCGACCTCTCTCACAGCCAAGAGATGACCGAGGGTCGTCGGGACAAGTAACATCCCCGCTGCGAGCAAACTTGATACCTGGATCGGAACAAGGACGTCTTGCCAGCTCTCCCCCGTCGCGACGTAGAGCGCGAGGATCAGCAGAGGGGCAAACGAGAACACCCACACAAGGCCGCCGAGTAAGCCCATGAAGCCACCGCGCTCGCCTGGCAACCACACGGCCATAGACGCCACGACGCCGACCAGCGGAAGCATCGCCACCCACGCCGCGAGGCGGTCGCCCAAGAAGGGGCTCTCTGAGGACGCCTCGAACAACAAGGTCAGGGGCGCCTCTTCAAGCGCTGTGAGCGGCGTGAGGCCGAAATACGTCACCAAGGTGAGGGCGCTCCCCATCACTAGGCAGCCTCGCGCCCGTCTGCTTTCAGGGACCACGTGGAGCCAAAAGAGCGCGGTGATGACCACGCAGAGCGCCAAGAGGGCCACGACCCCGCCGGTCAGCCCGTCAATGAAGAGCGCGTGCAGCGCTGGCTGACCGTCGAATAAGCCAGACACGAGCGCAGAGCGCATCAAGACGACAGAGAAAGCGACCAGCAACAAGGCCGTGCCGCCCTGAAAAGCTGTCCGCAAGAACCGGCTGAGTGGGAAAGCAAAGAAGAGCGCCAAGAGCCCCATGAAGGAGAGCGCGACAAAGTTTGGGCTGGCTGGATCTGTCCAGGCAGACCAAGGGGCCACGACATTGCGGGCACGCAAGCTTGGCAGCAGCGCGGTCTCAAGCAAGAGCAACCCAGTGATGACCTGCAAGGGCTCGAGGAGCCTCCGGCGCACCTTTGGCGCCTCGGCCGTCCCCTCATCGACCATATCGGGCAGCAGCGGCGCCGTCTTCGGGACATTGCGAGGCGGCGCCGCGTCCTCAGAGGAGTCCGGCGTGTTGAGCTTCAAGAGGGGGTTCTGCCCCGTTCGTACGCGACGCAATGGCTGCAGATTGCTTGATCGCACCCGCGGCGCGTGAGACTCGGACTTCACGTGAATTCTCGCCTTAGACAAGGCACGTGGACTGGGGCCTCGCTCAACGTCTACAGGGAATTCGGCCATCCCTCGAATGCTGGCCAATTCGTCCTGAACAAGGCGCCCAACGTCGATCTTGGCGTCATCCTCAACAGGTTCGCGGTCGACCGGTGTCCCGGTCTCCTTATCGGCGTCGTCTCCCATGGACCCTATCGTGAGGGATGGAGCACTACGGCTGCAAGCGGTGGCGTCGTGGTTGGTCCCTGCAGACCTTGTCAGCCGTGGACGCACCGTGCTACTTCCATGCATGTCCTCAGGTACAAAGTGAGACACTTCGATGGCACGCGTTCTATATGTCGACGACGATATTGAGCTGACACGGTTAGTGCAGGACTGCCTTGAGGACGAGGGCTACGAGGTCCTCATCGCCAACGACGGCGAGGACGGCCTGAGCACTGTGATCAGCGAGCGGCCCGATATGGTCATCCTCGACGTCATGATGCCCCTGCTCAACGGGTGGGAGATCGCCAAGTACATGCGGGAGAGAGAGGACTACAACAACGTCCCTATCCTCATGCTGACAGGCATCGGGCCCGCGCTCAACGAGATGACAGCCCCGCTATATGGCGCGAATGCGCACCTCGACAAGCCCTTCGAACTCGATGATCTGATCGCGAAGGTCGAGAAGCTCCTCGGCTAACCGTCTGTGAGCTCAAGGCGCGTCAGAAATGCGCCCGCCTGATCCGCACCAAAGCATGCGCGCTCTAGGTGCACGGCGCCGTGATCCACGAGCCCCACGGTCCATGTGCAGCAAGCGCCCTCGCAGCTCCGCTCACCAACGCGAAGCGTAGAGACCGCGCCACGAAGCTCGGCTTGCGCAGCAGAGCTGACCGAGCCCCCAAGCCTCATGATGTCCGCGTCATGCTCAATCAGCGTCGTCACCACCCTGCGTGCCGACGGACAGTCCGGACATCGCCGCTGCACATGCACCGGGACGCCCAACCGTAACCATGGACTCAGCGCTGTGCTCTCGGTCATCTCGAAATCACTCACAAATCGGGCCGCCACCGAGTCAATCGACTCCTCGGCTGACCTCTCGATGCAGCCGATCAGGCCACCCCATACAGCGAACCATATGAAGGCGACGAGCTGACGAGGGTGTCCGAGAGTCATGTCAGGGAGAATAGATGCCCCACCGACAAGAGCCAAGGCATCGACACCGGCATTGACCGTGCAAGGTCGGGGTGATAATCCGCCGGTGCGCTGTCTGCACCGTATCGGTGCGGCGCGACAGGAACGCTACCGTGCCTTCGATTCAACCCATCGCATGGGAAGGCCCTCTGCCCCAGCACCTCGCCGTGATTCTAGACGGCAATGGTAGGTGGGCCGAGAGGCAGGGGCTGAGCCGCGTAGAGGGTCACCGCGCTGGCGCGGATTCGGTACGCATGTTGGTCCGCTCCTGTCGGAACCTGGGAATCAAGGCGTTGACGGTATACGCCTTCTCCGCACAGAACTGGAAGCGCCCATCGAGCGAAGTGATGGCGCTCATGCAGCTCCTCTACGACTACACATGCCAAGAGCGTGAGGAGATCCTAAAGAACGGCATTCGCTTCAACTGTATTGGCGACCTCGACAGCCTCCCAAGCGCTGTCCATGGCGCCCTTGAGGAGCTGATGACCGCCTCGGCCCACAACGATGAGATGGTGCTGTCTCTGGCCGTCTCTTACGGTGGCCGCGAGGAGATCATCGGAGCCGCACAAGCCCTCGCGGCGCGCGCGGTCGCAGGGGAAATCGACCCCTCGGATATCGACGAAGCGCTGATCAGCGCTGCCATGTGGACCCATGACCTCCCTTCGGATGTCGACCTCGTCATCCGCACGGGTGGGGAGCTCCGCGTCTCAAACTTTTTGCTGTGGCAGATCGCGTACGCCGAGCTCTGGTTCACTGACGCCTACTGGCCCGAATTCCAGTTCGAGCACCTCGCAGAGGCTCTGAAGGACTTCGGCACCCGCGCGCGTCGCTTTGGACAGGTGGCCTAAATGATGGCTCGAATCGCAACAGGTCTCGTGCTCGCGCCGCTGGTCATATGGCTCGTGGTTCAAGGCCCCTCCGCCGTGCTCATCGGCGTCCTCTCGGTCGTCTTTGGAGGCTGCGTCCTCGAGCTCGTCGCCATGGCCGCGCCCGATCACCGCATCGACCGTTGGCTCGGGGCCGCGCTTGGGACGTTGGTCGTCTGGAGCTCTGCTGAGCCCTCATCCCCCCTCTTTACTTACGCCTGCGCGGCCGGAGTTATCGTCCCGGGGATGTGGGTGCTCATGCGCATCGATCCCATCGAGGACGCTGCGAAGCGTCTGCTCGGGCTCTGGGGTGGCCTCTTCTACCTGGGGGTGACCGGAGCGTTCGCTATCATGCTCGCCGGTGACCGTGCTGCGCTGATGATCAGCTTCTTCGTGGTCTGGGCTGGAGACACAGGCGCCTATTTCGCCGGAAAGTCGTTTGGTAAGCACAAGCTGTACCCCCGGGTCTCTCCAAAAAAGACGATCGAGGGCTCCATCGGGGGCATCTTAGGCAGCGTCGGTGGAGCGCTGCTCGCTTGGACGTGGCTCGCTCCCGAGCGCGTGATGTGGACCATCATCGCCATCGCCGTCGTGGGGAGCGTCATCGCAGCCGCAGGAGACCTCGTCGAGTCCGCGCTGAAGCGCGCTGCTGGCGTCAAAGACTCCGGCGCCATCCTGCCGGGACACGGGGGCTTCTTCGATCGCCTCGACGGCTTCATCTTCGCCGCCCCCTTCTTCGCGGTCACGCTCCTCTAGTCGTCCGACCTGACAGGCGGCGAGAGCAGGGCCTCTAAGTAGGCTGAGGGTCCCTCATGCAGCTCCTCTGTCACGCACTCGGCGTCGTCCCCTGTCGCTGTGGCCTCCTCAGCGACGAGCGTCCACTGCCCGCCCTCACTGAGGTGCAACTCGGTGAGCCCAAGGGCTGACTCAGTCACGCGGAAATCCACGGTGATGCTCCACGGGCTGCCGGCGGTCATCTCGTCATGAGAGAACTCCGCCTGGAGGTGATCGCGATGGACGACGTCCCCCTCCACGAGGCCTAGCTCGGGGTGGTCCTCTGTCACGGTCAGAGTCAACCCAGAGGTAAAGGGCAGAAGTGCAAAGTCCAGCGCCCAGGTCTTGGCGGGATCGGTCCAATAATCGGTGACCTCCAAGCGCACGGGGCCGAGGTCGCAGCTTCGTTGCTGCACTTTCACGACCTGCTCCAGCACATCACGCGGCACTGCGTCATTGAGGATCGCCTCGGCGAGGGCTGGGATCGGGCTGTCCAGCGTGCGCACTTGCTTGAGTACGAGCCCGGGCGAAGTCACCTCACCGGACTCAAGCGCAGGCCACCCTGACTTCATCCGCTTAAACTCAAAGTCCAGCACCAGGGTCGAGCGACGCTGCGTCAAGGCGAGGGGCAGGTTCACTTGATCGAGCCAGCCCTGCGCCAAGAGCCCAAGGGCATCGTAGAGCCACCGAAGTTCGACCTCGCTCAGGACCCGCTCTCCCGCCGGCAACTCTGACGAGGCCTGCAAGTAGCTCACCTCAACCGAGGAGTCACCCACGCCAGGCTCACCGACCCCAATCACCCGCGCGATCTCAGGCGTCGTTGGGGCGCCAGGATCTGGGTTCGTGACGCTTATCGGACCGTCTTGTGCATTGACGATCATGTCGCGCCGGCTCCCAGCCTCCTCCCTCGCGAGGTAGAGCGTCACGACCCCATTCGCATCCTCGTAAGCGTCATCGAAGCGTGGGTGGACGAGGACCCCCATGTTGCCTGAGCGATGGTCTATCCCCGACACCCGACGCTCCTCAAACGCCTCAAACCCCCAGTAGGAAGCCCACGTCTTCTTGAGCGCCCAGCCCACATCACGGTCCTTAAGCTTATCCTCTTCCTGCAGGCTGGGGTTCAGATATCCAGTGTTCGAGTCGTAGAGCCCTGCCCCGTTGAAGCCTTGGATGTCCTCTGCGGTCGATGACGACCGGAACCGAAGCCCCTGCGTCGGCGCGAGCGCTGCAAAATGATCGCTCAGTGTCTCGTTGAGCATCGACTCAAAGGACGCCTCAAGGGGTTGATCGCGTATCAAGCGCTTCAACCCACCAGCGGCGACAATGCTCCCCAAGGTCGTCGTCTCCGGATGCGTGGTGTGAAACTCCTCGAGCCAGCCGGCGCTATCCGGATCACCGGCATGCTCCTCCGCGAAGTCTTCGGCGCCTTCGAGCACCACGAAGCGCACCTTCGAAGAGTCGATAAAGTCTTCGTGTATCAAGAGCGCGCCCAGCACCCCGTCCAAGGGCGCAAGGTGCTCAGCGTAACCGCGGATGGTGATCGCCAAGGGCGTGTCAGGTACACGAATGGTGTCGTAGTCATTGAAGGCCGCCATCGACGCGGCTTTCCCTCCGGTTAACGGGACGCGCTCAGCGAGGTCAGCCAAACCGCCTTGGCTCAGATCGACCCACCACGGCGCATCCGTGAGGTCGATCTGCGGGATGGTCATCGCGGCGCCGGTCAGTTTGTCCTTGTACACATCGTACTCGTCGTGACTCAGCTCCTCCCAGACCACGGTGTCCCCGGCCACCTTCAGCAGCACAGGGCGGCTGTAATACGCCCACGTCTTCAGCGAAGGATCGTCAAAGACCCCCGCGATATGAGCGTTCGGCGTCCCACGGCTCTTCGCCAAGAGGTTGAGGTGGGCGAGCGGGGTCTGCGGGACACCAGTCACAATGGCGGCCACCGGCGGCAGGTAGTCCGGCACCTCCTCGAGCACCACGATGTCACTGGAGCTGAGCGAGGCGGTGCCGAGTTCGCCCTTGGGGATCCGCACAATGCGCCCTGCCACGATCCCGTCGTTATAGGAAACGACCGTCCCTGCGACGACCAGATCGGCGTAGCTCAAGGTCTTCCCAGCGAGCGGTCCGCCGCTCGCCGTCATCTCCGCGCCGCGCTCCTCCTGAACGTCAGACCGCGCGAGCCACTGCAGCTCAGCCCCGACCTCGGCAGGTAACGCGCGCTTCAAGACCTCGTAGAACCGAAGGACCTGCGCAGCCGTGGCCTCGTCACCGTACTCAAGCTCGAAGAGCCACAGCGCCTCGGGGACCACACGATTCGGCTCGGCCGGGTAGTAGAGAAGCGTCCCTAGCCCGAAGAAGCGTGGCTCATCGAACAGCCCGAGCCGATAAAACTCCGGCGCATAGAGGCGCCCATCATCCGTAAATCGAAGCCCCAACGGGAGGGCGCCCTCTAGGTCCCCCTGTAGCAACTCAAACGCCTCATAGGCCGCCTGGATACTGGCGAAATCAAACGCCTCGCCGTCCATATCGAGGCATGGAATCAATGCACCGTTGAGGAGGCGGAACCAGAACCACTCGTCGTGAAATGAGTAGAAGGTCGGGTCCATAAAATAAGAGGGCCCCCCGACGTCGCTAAAGTCGGTAAGCACGAACTTCACTAGGGCGGGCGTGCTGCCCGCCTCTGCGTAGCTCAGGAAGGCGTCCGCGGTGTCGAACGCCGCCACGGTATGATCGTCAAAGTCAGGGGCGGGCTCGGGTCCGCATTGTGGGACGAGCACGACGTCTGCGATCACATCGCCCACCGAAGCGACGTCGCTCGAATCAAGGGCATCGACCGGGTCAGCACTGCACCCCGCGAACAGCAAGAGCGCACCTAGAGCACTTCTGATCACGCTCGGAGTGCCGCCCGTTGTCCACGTGCGGTCCCGTGACCATCGGCTAATGAGGTGCCCCTGCGTCCACCCAGTCTTTCACTTGTTGAAGTTCAGCCTCTGTCGGGCATCCCTCGTTAGTCGGGTCGCTCGCGCAGCTCAGGCCGAGGGGCATCGTGCCGTCTGCCATCCTAGTGTAGATGCACTCTGCCACCGTTTGGCCGTCGCAGGACGGATGATTAGCGGCGTTATCGAGCGTGGACTCATCGTCTAGGAACTTCGGCGTCCCGTACCCAGACGAGGTGTGGCATGCGCCACACTGCGTATCGAGGAGCGGCCGAATGATGGTCGCCCAGGTCGAGTCATCCTCGACCCCGGGGTCGTCGGGGTCGTCGCCCGGATCGTCGGGGTCGTCGCCCGGATCGTCGGGGTCGTCGCCCGGATCGTCGGGGTCGT
>JBMYRH010000003.1:129639-258854 GCA_049602155.1 Myxococcota bacterium
CGCCCGGATCGTCGGGATCGTCGCCGGGATCGGTGGGATCTTCGGCTGATCCGTCACCGCAAGATGTCTGCCCTGCTCCAGTGCTGATCCAGGTGCGAATGGTGTCGATGTCCTCGGTCGCGAGGAGTTCACCGAAGGGTGGCATCACGCCCACGTCCATGCCATCAGAGGACCAGCCACCTTCCACCACCATCACGAGGGGGCTCGCGTCAGGGTCACATGGGATCACCGATGGACCAGCCTTCGCTCCACCAGTGAGGAGTGTTTCGGTTGTCGACAGATCGAGCCCACCAGAGGTGGCACCATTCCCATGACAGCTCATGCAACTTGAGCCCTCGAAGATCGGGAGGATGTCCCCCTCATACGACAGCTCTGGCTCAAGCGTGACGTCGCCACCGCCGCCTCCGTCGCAGGTCTCTAGCCCAGCGCCAGCCGCGATCCAGTCGCGCACGACTTGCACCGTCTCATCGGGAACCGCGGAGCCACCTTTGGGCATCGCGCTCACGAAGATCGTGCCGTCATCAATGCCACCTTCGAGCACCTGCACAAGCGGGCTGCTGTCGGGATCACAGGCCACGATCGAGGGCCCGGCTTGGGAGCCGCCAGCGACGAGCCCAGCCATGCTCTCGACGCTGAAGCCACCGAGCGCCAAACCACCCCCGTGACACGACGTACACCCCTGGTCCGTGAAGATCTGTTGTACGGCGGGATCGATCTCGGGGAGCGCGACAGGGGCGTCTGGCTCGACGCTGTCTTCGGCTTCGGGTTCGACGTAGTACCAAGGATCGCCCGGCTCTGTGCAACCGGTTAGAGCGAGGGCGAAAAGCAGGATTATAAGGCGGTCCATAAGGGCAGGATATGCGAAGCGATCGACTGCCAGCAACCGAGGGGCACCGAGGTTCCGCCCTACGAACGGCCACGAAGCTTGACCACGGGGCCGCCGGCTCCGTAGCCTGCAGCGTCGTCGATGGTCTGAAATAGACCAGGGCAACGACGCTATGGACGCCACGTCGTGTCCAACAGGGCTCGTTTTTCAAGCGCGAAGCGTGAGCAATGCGCCGAAGCTCAATGACACACGGCAATAATGCACCTCGGAGGGTGATGATGTTCGGGAAGCGACTGATCGCGATGGGAATAAGCGCCATGTTTGTGGTGACGGGTTGCAGCACGCAGACCCCTGAAGAGACGCAAACCGCAGCCACACAGCAGGGACCTACGACGCTCCTGGCCTCGCGCGCCATCACCACAGCCCCTCCAGCGCCAAACACACTGGAGACTCGCCCTCGTCGGATGGGTGACATCGAGTACATCCGCTACGACGACGAGCCCATGAAGCCGGCTAGCCGCTCTTTGAAGGCCTTCTTGCCTGGCAAAGCCGACGCGGCGGACGACGTGCGCTACTTCGCGCCCGACCACTACGCGATCACGGAGGCGCCCCCGGAGGGCATCCGCCCGATGGTCGAGTGGGAGCCCATGACGGCGATCACCATGTCCGTCCCGACGTACATGACCGCAGGGAACTACGCGAACTCCTTCGGCACCATCTTGGACATCGCGAAGCACTCCGCGACCGTCGCAGAGGTATGGTTCCTCATCTCGGACGAGACCGCCAAGGGCAACATCGAGCAGGGGATGCTTGACGCCGGCGCTCCGCAGTCAGACGTCGACGACAAGGTGAAGTTCCTGATCAAGCCGAATGAGACCGTCTGGATGATCGACTTCGGTCCGCTCCCCATCATCAACGCAGCGAACGACAGCTACGCCTTCACGGACTTCCGCTACTACCACGACCGTGCGATCGATGACGGCGTCCCCACCTTGTTAGGCCGCAACCTGATCAACATCGATCAGTCGAGCAACGTCGAGACGTACCGCATGCCGCTAAACAGCGAGGGAGGCACCTTCCAGGCGACCGAGGACGGCATCTGCTTTACCGGCGACGGTCAGCTCTTCTGGATGAGCTACGACACCGGCAACCCCGATTACACCATCTGGGACCAGAGCCTGGAGGAGCTTCAGAACCACCCCAATGCGCTTAAGGTCAAAGAGGTTTGGGCTGCGTATGCGGGCTGCGAAGACGTCATCATCACGCACAGCGTGAGCGACGACGCCACGCTCCATATCGACATGTACATGAAGGTCCTTAGCAACAACGCAGTGCTGATGGGTGAGTACGGAGACGGTCCCTTCAACGACGCCACCGAGGCCGCGAACAACGCAGCGCGCATGGACGCAAACGCAGAGTTCATCGCGAACTACGTGAAGCCTGATGGCACCAACTTCGAGGTCAAGCGCCTCCTGATGCCAGGTCACCGCCAGACCGGTGACGGCTGGGCCCCATTCACCTACGCAAACTCGACGATGATCAACGGCCTGAACCTGTGGCCCGCGTACACCTTCGATGACTGGGTCGACAGCCGTAACCAGGCCGAGGCCGAGTGGGAGGCCGCGCTGCCGGACTACGAGCACATCTGGATCGACAGTGAGGAGTTGGCATTCTGGTCCGGCGCAATCCACTGCATCACGCGCACCATCCCCGCCAAGACCCCAAGCCTCTGGGTCGGTGACGGCACCTGCGCAGACGACATGTGCACCGCCCCCGCGGATGGCTACGACGGTGACTGCACCCCCAACGACATCGAGTACGAGGTCTGCTACGGCCCAGAGTGGCTGTGTACCTGCAACGACTGTGACACCGACTGCGCGTACGAGCCCGGTGAGCCCCCAAGCGCCGACCTCTGCTCTGAGGTGGAGTGTGGCAGCTACGCACCGAACAATGGCATCGCCTGCAGCTGTGACGAGGCCTGTGTCCAATATGACGATTGCTGCAGCGACGCCTGCGACACCTGCGGATTTAACTGCGACGGCACCGAGCCCCCTCCCCCAGTCGAAGGCTGCAACGGCGTGACGTACGAAGGCTGCTGTGACGGCGAGACGCTCACGTGGTGCGAGAACGACGTGATTGAGACCATCGACTGCACAGAGAACGCATCCTGTGGTTGGAGCGCAGGAGATGGCTTCTACAACTGCGCCACCGATGGCTCGGGGGATCCGAGCGGAGTCTATCCGATCGACTGCCCAGCCGGTGACCCGGGCTCCTGTACCCCGGACTGCAGTGGAAAGAGCTGTGGCGATGACGGATGTGGTGGCTCCTGTGGCACTTGCGATGCGGGCACCCTGTGCACGAACGC
Organism: Myxococcota bacterium; assembly: GCA_049602155.1. Taxonomy (GTDB): domain Bacteria; phylum Myxococcota_A; class UBA9042; order PHBI01; family JBMYRH01; genus JBMYRH01. Next base: position 132,831 of record JBMYRH010000003.1, read on the forward strand.
AGGGACGTGCGTCGAGCTCTGTGTCCCAGCCTGCGCCAACAAAGACTGTGGCGATGACGGCTGCGGAGGCTCATGCGGCACCTGCAGCGGCGACACCCCCTACTGCGCCGGCGGCCTCTGCATCGCCGACTGTACCCCCGCCTGTGACGGCGTGAACTGCGGCGATGACGGCTGCGGAGGCTCTTGTGGAGACTGCGCCTCGGGCGAGGCCTGCGAGTCCGGTGCATGTGTGGCGTGCACACCGAGCTGCGACGGAAAGTCCTGCGGCGATGACGGCTGCGGCGGCTCCTGTGGCGCCTGCGCTGACGGTGAGTCCTGCACCCTCACGGGCGAGTGTGTGACGCTCTGCACCGCTGACTGCTCTGGGAAGGTCTGTGGCGGTGACGGATGCGGTGGCTCCTGTGGTGCCTGCGACGCCGGCCAAAGCTGCACCAGCGGTGGTCAGTGCGTGGCAGACTGTCAGCCAAGCTGCACGGGTAAGACCTGTGGTGACGATGGTTGCGGAGGCTCCTGCGGTACCTGCGGCTTCGGCGAGACCTGCGACGAGACCGGCAACTGTCAGGGCCCCTGTACCCCAGACTGTGGCGACAAGGCCTGTGGTGACGATGGCTGTGGCGGCTCCTGCGGCACCTGCGCTGAGGCAGAGACCTGCAGCGCGAGCGGCGCCTGCGAGGCGGCCGCTCGTGAGAACGCCGATGCGGGCTCGACGGACGGTGACCCCGGCGCGGGCGACGACGCGGGCCCCTCGGAGCCCATCGATCCCAACACAGGTACCGGCTCCATCGACCCAGGTGATGGGACAGACCCCACCGTCGGTGGTGACGGTGGCACAGGCGACGTCTCCAGCGGATGCCAAGGTGGCCAGCAGAGCACGATGCCCTGGTTCATGGCGCTGCTGTTGGGCCTCGCCGCCATCTGCCGTCGACAGCGTGTGACGCGCTAAACGCGATCAGCTCTGCGGTTCGGCGGCCACGGCCGCCCGAATCGCGGGCTCATCGAACCGCCAGATCTCTGCGAGCCCGGCCACGTAATCCGGGAAGCGGAGTGTCACGCCCAGACGCTCAAGGGTCTTGGAGCCATCGAGCTGCTTCGAGCCCATGATCATGGCCAAGACGTCGCGGCTAAGCCGAACCCTCGCCTCCGCTAGGGAGAGCTCAGCGGGCGCCGGCAAGCCATAGGTCTCTACGATATGTGCTGCGACCTCTGCCTGGACGGATGGGCGGGCGTCGGTCCCGAGGTAGATCGCGCCGCGTTCGCCGCGCTCACAGGCTGCAGCGATGATGGCCGCCAGGTCTCTGACGTGGATCCTGTTGGTGTAGGACTGCCCACCGTCAATCAGGCGCGTGCGGCGCCCGGCAAATCGGTCAAACTGAGAACGAAAGCGCCCGTAGATGCCGGCCGGTCGAACGACCATGGCGGGCAGACCGCTCTCCAGGACTTGCTGCTCAATCTCGAGCCGCGCTGTGCCTCGGGGGCTGTCGGGGGTACACGGCGTGGCCTCATCGACCACCGCCCCTTGCTTATCGCCGTAGACGCTCGTCGAGGACACGTAGACGACCGCCTCAAGGCCCCAATCGCGGACATGCGCCATCAGCGCAGCATTATGATCGGTGTAGCTTCCATCTCGAGCCATGATCGGCGGCATCATCGTCACGAGCGCTTTGACTTTGCCCTTGATGCGGTCGATGGCTTTGAAGTCAGGGGCATTCATCACCACAGCGTTGGCGCCACGGGTGCGGATGACGTTGGCGCCCTCTTCAGTGCGAGAGGTCCCATAGACGGCGTGCCCCTCAAAGGCCCGCTGCTGCGCGAGTAATCGGCCAGTGAAGCCACAACCGACGATCAGCATTCCAGAGTTAGCCACGGCTACTCCTGTGCGGGGGCGGGGGCCGCAGCGGCCGGCGCCTTCGTGGGCGCATCAGCCAGGGCGACGCGGACAACCTTTAGCTTTGGATAGAGCTGCTTTAGAGCCTTGGTGAGCTTCGATTCACCTTGCTCGTTGCCGCTCAGGACACGCAACTCATCGACTGGATATCCTTCATCACGCCGGGCAGCTAAGGCCAAGTCGAGCAGCTGATAAGGCGTCCCTCCATCATCGACGATGAAGTGAGTCGCCTCGTCAATTGCGCTCAGGCGTGACAGCGCCTTGGCGATCCGCAGCCCCTCTTTGTGCTCGACACGCAGGGTCGTCACCGTGGCCTCAACGTCTCGCTCTTCCTCTTTAAAGCAAAGCGGGGCTGTCTTACCTGTCTCAGCCAGCTTGTCGCGGTGCATCAAGCACTGAACACGCAAATCGAGAGAGGGCTGATGGAGGATGAACGGCTGCACGCGCTTACGCTGGCGCGCGGCGTGAATCTCACCTTCCAAGCGCGGCCCTTTCTTTGCCCTCTTCTTCGCCACCTTGGTGCCCTCTGGAGGGGCCTCACTGGTCGGCGAGCAAGCGAGGAGGAGCATCAACAAGGTCACACAGAGACGTTCTAGAAATCGATTCATGCCGCGTACTGTTCCGCATGTCCTTGGCGAAGTCCACCATCTCTGAGGCCGTCAGAGCCTCCAGCGTAAGAGCTCCACCAAGAGGTTGGCCTGCATATAGCCCGCGTGAATCAGGAAGTCTGGGCGCTGTCCGAAGCTCTTGTGGCCGATCACGAAGAGGTCCGGCTCTGGGTTCATCAAGACCTCTGCACCCGGTGACTCCGCTTGCCTCCACTGACGCCGTGTCCCTGGGTCTCGACCGATCGCCCGGTCCTGATTGCGCAAGATCTCAGCCAACCGGCGAGGCCCCCTCGTGGAGAAGTCCAAGTCCAACTGCAGCGCCTCAAGTGACGTAAAGTCAGGCAAGTAGCCAACCATCGCGAGGACCTCGTCGACCAAGAGGCGGGCCCCCTGGCTCAAGACGATCTCGAAGAGCCCATCACGGGTCCGATGGACGCGCTCGACCCAAGCGGGCTGATACAGCGTGACAGGACCGCCCTCTCGGACGGCCGCCTGCGCCTCGACGACCAGGCGCGCTCGGTCGGGAAGTGGATCGTGGGGGACGACCCGAATTGGGGGCCCCTCTGCGCGACGGACCGCCCAGTGAATCCGTGTCTTCGGGTCCTCGCTGTGGAGACGTGCGAGGCCGGCGATCGCCGTCGCTGCGGAGTACCCCGCGCCGACGACCAACACACGCTTCCCCACGAACCTCTCACGGCCCGAACCAAGGATATCTGGGAGGTGGTGCTCGATGGCGTGCGCCCCTTCAAGGTCACGCTCACCGGGCGCGGGGATCCCCCCACGGCCCACCCAAGCGGGGCGTGTCGTGATGCCGCTCGCGTCGATCAAGACGTCAGCCTGAACGATGCGCTCACGACCCGCGCGATCTTGAAAGAGCAACCGGAAAGGGCTGTCCGCGCGCTGGGGCATCTTCGGCATGTCGCTCTTTAACGCCAGTTCACGGCTCGCGCCGATCAAGGTCTGGCCCATCTTCAGCGTGGGCGCGATGCGCGGGTGTGCCGCCAAGGCGTCCAAGTAGGCCTCAATGAACTCCCCCATCATGGGCGTCTCAGCGAGGTCGATATCCGCGACGTGTCCGTGCGCTGCGAGATCTTCTAACGCCCCGTCAGCGACGTTCATCTCCCACGGCGTAAACATGCGGACATGGGCATAGCGCCGCATCCCACTCGCGATCTGCTCTCCTGCCTCGTAGACAGTGACCTTGTGCCCCTGAGCGGTAAGGAGGCGCGCAGCCTCTAGACCGACAGGACCAGCTCCAACGATGGCGACGCGGGACGTACTCAAGGGGTGACCGTGCTCCTTAGACGTGAGCAGCATAGCGCGACCGAGGGGATCGGTCTCCCCCGGCGCTTACACAGCGAGGTGACCTGGAGCCGCGATGTTATCACCACCGACGACCGGCCCCACGGGGACGTAAGGGGGGGCATAGGTGGGGACAGGCCCCTTGCCCATGACCAGCATGACCTGCTGCTGAGGCAACCACATCAAGAACGCGAGCGCGATCACGGTCCCAATGGCCTCGAAGGCCGCCACGTGGTGCTTATCCTTGTCCTTCTTCTTCACACCGCCATCGAGCTTGCCGACCATCGCGTCCCGGAGCTGCATCGGGACGGTCATCTTGGCCATCTGCGCTGACGGGCACGTGATGAGCGGCATCGGCACGTTGGGCATGGGGGGAGCCGTGGCCAACGGAAACGCTGCGAAGGCTGGGTACCAAGGGAGCCCCGGTACCATCACCTGCTTCTGCCAAGCCTCCCAGCAGTCGCCGATACCCTCTTTGACCGCCTTGATGTAGGCGTTCTCGTTCTTGTTCGTCCCGACCCACCCGACGTAGCAATCTTTGAGCTTGGGGCCGTCGAGGCAACCGGGCGTCCCGATGGCCGAGACGCTCATGATCTTCAGATCCTTAAACTTCGCCTGAAGGCGCCACATGTCCACGGCCATCTTGGTCTTGTTGATGGCCTCGTGAACGAAGTCTTTGTATTGGCCACCGATCTTCTTGGCGGTCTCGGTGTGGTACTTGTTCGTCGACGCGGCAAAGAAGTAGCACATCGGGGTCGGGATCCCCGCCTTCTCCGAGGCGCTGGTCGCCGCGTTGTAGATGGTCTTCTTGTCGCAGTCCTTGTCTTGAGGCTGCGACCACTCGACCGGCAGCTTCTTCGACTTCGCGATGAAGGCCAGGTCACCCAGAATCGTGATGGGGGAGAGGCTCGGCATGTCTCCAACCTCGTCGTCCAGGCGCACACACACCGGGCAGGGGGAGGGGCCACAGTTGAGCCCCAACGATGGCCAACGTACCATCGGCCAATCGCCGCGATCAAGGCTGACAGTCGAGACGCAAGGGAGACCCCAGTCACGTCACCATCTACCGCATTCGCCGTATTCGCAGAGTCGCTGACAGCGGAAACTCTGCTCGCCTCGGTGCGTGATATTGCCGCCGCGCGAACCACCGAGAGTGACAGGCTGCTTGAGGCATCAACGGGGTTCGCGCTGCCCGGCCTGGCGACGACCACGATGATGGCGCACGGCGCGCACGTCGCCCGTGCTGATGGGCGCTTGTCCTTTGATCGCTTGGAGCGCGGGGTGTTGCCGCAGCCCGCTGAGTGGATCCCACCCGGCCTCAAGGCAGCAGACTTCTCCGCCACGCTGGTCGGGGCGCGGCTAGAATCCCCAACCTGCTGGCCATTTCGACAGGACACCCCCGTCGGAGACTTCGCCGCTACAGATGGACCGAAGTGGTGGACACACGGCCAAGTGCACGCCTTGATTGGCGGCGCGTACTGGCCCGAGATGAGCGAGTGGGAGCTGATGCACATGGCGCGCCTCAGCGAGGCCGTCGCGTCCTGGCACTGGTACTGGCTGAGTGAGCTCGACCGCCGCTACTGTCCGCTCCACACCGTCATGTCCGCAGATCGAACCCCGGATTGCGATGCATGCCGGGCGCTGGAGGCGTCCGCCGGGGACCCAGCGATCCGACGCACACGGCTGCTTGAGCCCGAAGCCCAGGCGACAGCTGACAACGGGGTCGCCTTCTTGCGCTACGAGGGGCACTGCTATGACGCGGGCTTGACGCGTGGCACGCTGATCGTGCCTGAGGGGCCGTACCTCAGCATGGGCGAAGCCTGTGACTATGCACGGGCGCACCGCGCGCGTCTCCTTAGCCCTGCACATCAGCGCTGGGTAAGCACGTGCCTCAGGCCAGGGATCGACTTCGCCACCAGCGTCGCGGGCTTCTCAGCCAAGGCCGCTCAGGTCGCTGAAGCGCTCATCACCCCCATGACAGCCGCCACAGACGTCAACGCCGAGCGCGCGCGCAGGGTGCTTCAAGATGTCGGTGCCCGGGTGTGCCACGCCGCGGCCATCGTCGGGGACGCGACGAGGGGCTTCAGCGGGGCGATGGACGCCATTCAAGAGGCCCTCGCGGGGCTTGGACAAGGGACGGACGCCCCCCGCGCCGATCAGCTGCTCGGTATCGCACTCCAGAGCGTAGCCAGCGATCTTCAGAGCACCCCAGAGCTCTCCAAGCTCGTCTGCGCCCTCGGCTATGCCCCCACCCAGGCCACTGAGCACGAGCCTGACGCGTTCCGAAGCGCTCGAGGTGCAGCGCTCCTAGCGCGCGCAAAGGCGGTCGGGTCGCCGCTCTTTCACCTGCTCGCAGCGCGCCCATCACTGCGCGAGGCCATCACGGCGATGCCCCGATCAGGCAGCCTGCTCCAAGACACGGCGCGGGCTGCGGAGGCCCGCGCTCCCAAAGGGGCCGACGACAGCCTGGTAGCGGCCTTTACAGGCTGGCTCACCCTCGCTGCTCAGCACTGGGGACCAGAGGACGCGACCCCACACGTGAAGGGACAATGGTATTACCGCCTGGCCTTGACTGAGCTGCCCGGCGAGGACAGCTGGGGACAGCTCAGGCTACGCCCTAACCCCTACCTGACGACCCTCCCCTGCCCCTTCTCCGTGCCATGGCTAGAGGCGCTCTTGAGCGGCGCGGCCGAGACGCTCAGCGCATCGACCCCGCGCCCGGCAAAGGGGCTCGGCTACGCGGTGATGGGGCAAGGCCGCGCGCGGCCCATCCTATTGGCGTGGACGCCAGAGCGAGAGGCGCTGTTAAACCGACTGCAGCACACCCCGACGATCCGCCAGTTGATCGTCGATGGGGTCACGCGAGAGGCCATCACGGCGGCGCTCGATGAAGAGTTGGTCATCGCCCTGCATCAACACCACAGCGCGACCCTCGAGGTCGACGCGGTGGAGGACGTCTCTCCAGCCGAGGACGATGTCCCCCTTGGGAATCAGACCGAGGAGGCCGGACCTTGGCAAGACGCGACGCAGGCGCGTTATTATGACGCATACTGCCAACGGAGCGACCTCTACCAAGACTTGGCCCAAGCGTTGGTGGCCCGCGCAGAGATTGAACCCGGGCACCGGGTCGCCGATCTCGGTTGCGGCACAGGGGTCTCCACGTCGGTAGCGCTGACGAAGCTTGGACCGGAAGGGCACCTCCTGGCCCTCGATCCAGCGCCCAGGATGGTGGCCCTCGCAGAGGCTCATGTGAGTGACCCGAGGGTCCGATATGAGGTCGGTACAGCGCGGCGAATGCTCCAAGTAGGCGGCCCGCTGGATCGGGTACTCTGTAGCTCCGCGATTTGGCTCGACCCCAACATCCTCGTGCCCTGGAAAGCCGCGCAGCTCTTGCTCCAACCCGGCGGGCGCCTGTGCTTCAGCATTCCGTCCGAGTACTTGGGTCATGACGCGCACTGGATGACAGAGACGGGCACGATGGTCGCGACGGCGATTCAATCAGCGCGCGAGCAAGTCAGCGGCGAAAGCAACCGGGACGCTGTGCTCACCCCCACCCCGCACCCAGACTACTTGGGCGACATCACACGGATGCGCGAGATCCTGCTCGAGATCGGCTACTCAGCCGTCGAGGCGACACTGTATCAGCGTGCATGGCGCGTCTCGGACTACTTGGATTGGATGTCACAGCCCGTCTCATTGGCGACCATCTGCCCGGGTGACAACGCCACACAAGAGGCCTTCCTCACGGCGGTCGCTGATCGCGTCGACCTGCACGCAGAGTTCGAGACACGCTGGTTCTTGGTCGTCGCAAAACAATGACGCTATCCCTTCGACATGAGGTGCTGCGCATCCCGACTGATGATGGCGGTCTCGACCTCTTCGATCTGCTCTACGATCGCATTGAGCACCTCTCGAAAGAGGAGGTTAGAGGTCTGGAGCGTGGAGACCCCACGCTCTTCGAGCGCCTCGACGCGCTCGCCCTGCTGGAGGGCCCGCAGGCCGAGACCCTCCGGGCTCAGCGGTACGCGAGGCATGTGAGCGAAGTCCGACGGCACCGAGTCGCACGCATCGAAGAGGTCGACTGGTCACGCGCGACGAGCTGGCCTGACATCGTGAGCGAACACTGGCGGACTCCAGAGCACCTCCGGAGGCTGGCGGAGTCACGTCAGGCCGGGAACGTCTTCTTGGCGCTCCCTGGGTTCCTCACCCAAGCGGCCGCTGCGGCGCTCTCCAACGAGATCGTGGGGCTCCCCTTCGAACGGATGGACACGCCGTGGGTCCGCGGGGCAAGGCACCGCCTAGAGGGCGGCGCTGCCCTGAGCGCCTGGACGACGCTCCTGACCTCCATCACCACTCGCGCCCTCTTCGGGGGCATCTTGGGGCGCACGCTCGATGCCCACTTGACCGCCAATGTGTGGCGTTTGGAGACCGATGACCGGATGCCGGTGCACCCCGATGGTCGACGTTACCAAGGGACCCTCTCACTCGGGCTCTCAAAGGGGTGGTCCGCTTCCCAAGGCGGCGCTATCGCGATTGGTCACCCGACCGAGCGAGGCTTTGAAGTGACGCGGCGGTGGTTACCCCATCAGGGTGACGTCCTCCTATTCGCCCCAGCGGTCGACACGTGGCACGCCGTCGAGCCCGTCATCGATGGGGTGAGGACGAGCGTCACGTCATGGTGGACAGGCCCATGAGCGAGCCATGGATCTTGGGCCTGGCAGCGTCGCATCAGGGCGCGGCCTGTCTCCTCCATGGCGATCGTGTCGTGGCCGCGATCCAAGAGGAGCGCCTGACGCGCACCAAGCGCGCAGCGCTGGTCCCCTCCACCGAATTCAAGGCGCTCCCCTATGTGTTGGAGGCAGCAGGCATTGGCGTCAACGACCTCGACTTGGTCGTGCTCTGCCCCCTTCAGGCCCCCTCATCAGCGCAGAATGATCTGGGAGCCCACCCCACCCTGGCGCACATCCCCCGGTTGACCATCCCACATCACTATGGCCACGCGATGGGTGCCTATGCAGCGTCAGGCTTCGAGGACACGGCGATCTGCGTCATCGACGCCATGGGCTCACGAGTCGAAGATCTCCCCCCAGCGGAGCGCGAAGTCATCGTGGGCACAGAGTCCGACCTCAACCGCCCGACGCACCCCGGCTGTGAGGCCCGTGAGCTCATCTCATTTTATGACGCGCGAGGCGGTGTGCTGCGGCCCCTTGAGAAGCGCGTGTCAGGCCATGACCTCTTCGAAACCGGGGGGGACCACCGCCCGCGCATGATGAGCTTCCGAGGCCTGGGCATCATGTACATGGCGGTCGCTCAGCAGATCTTTGGCCACTGGGGCGACTCCGGCAAAGTGATGGGCTTGGCCCCTTACGGCGAGGCCACCTACCCCGTCGAGGCCTTCTGGCGCCTCTCGGATGGCTTCCTCGACTTCTCGGACACGGTCCACGAGGACTTTCGACATGCGGAGCGGTGGCCAATGCATCAGCAGACGTACGCGGACCTCGCCGCCAGCTGTCAGCGCGCGCTAGAGGCCGGGCTCGACGTGATCTGGGACCGACTCCACCGTGCCTCTCAAGCGACCCGCCTCTGCTATGCCGGCGGGGTCGCGATGAACAGCGTGGCGAATGAACGCTTAATCCAAAGCGGCCGCTTTCAAGAGGTCTTCGTGATGCCCGCTGCAGAGGACTGCGGCACGGCGGTCGGCGCGGCGTTTCACGGGCTCTACACGCTGACTGGCTCACCCCGTTGCGGGCACCCGTGGACGGACACCTGGGGGCGTGACTGGGGCCTTGGTGTGCCCTCTGCAGAGACACTGCGCGCGACCTGCGAGAAGCTCGAAGCGGGAGACGCTGTCGGTTGGTTTCAGGGGCGCTCGGAATTCGGGCCGCGCAGCCTCGGCCACCGGGCGATCCTCTTCGACCCAAGGCGCCCTGACGCGCAGCAGCACCTCAACCGCCATGTGAAAGGCCGTGAAGACTTCCGACCCTTTGCCCCTGTCATTCAAGAGGCGCACGCGGAGGCGTGGCTGGACCTGGGGCGCGGCGACCCTCGCAGCCCCTATATGCTCCGTGTCGTCCCTGTGCGGCCTGAAAAGCGCAACGTGGTCCCAGGCATTACGCATGTCGATGGGACCACGCGGCCCCAAACCTTGGCGCAGGACCACGCCCCTGCCCTTCACGCGTTGCTCTCCGTCTTCAGGGAACGGACTGGGGTCCCGATGCTGCTCAACACGTCGTTAAACGTGATGGGGGAGCCGATCGTGGAGTCGCCGGAGCAAGCCATCGCGTGCTGCAAGGCGACAGGGATCGACTGGCTCGTGCTCGGCGACCAGCTGATCTCGACGCGGAGCGCACATGGACATTGTGAGTGACGGGCCCGATGCTCTAGCCTCAGCGTATGGCCCGAGTCCTCCTGGTGATGCCCCAACTCCCTCAGCGCCTCGGGGCGCCCTACCTGGGGCAACTCTATTTAGCAGCGTCCCTGAAGCGGGCTGGACACGACGTCCAAGCCATCGACTTAGGCGCACGCTTCGCCCCAGGCGAAGACCGCGTCGTCATCGACGCGGTGGCGCGAGAGCGGCCAGACGCGGTGGCCATGACGCTCTTCACCTACAACGCCGCCGCGGCTTACAGGTTAAGTCGGGCGCTCGTGGGCAAGACACGCTTGCTCATCGCAGGGGGCCCTCACGTGACTGTGCGGCCCGAGGAGCCCCTTGGGTTTGGCTTCGACTTGGCGATCGCTGGTGAAGGCGAGGCGAGCCTCGTCGCGGCGCTCGACAACCTCGATCGGGGTCGAGGCCACACCCTCGTGGCCGGGGCCCATTGGGACAGTGGCCAGGGCGCCGCAGTGAGCCCCATTTCTCACCTCGGGGCCTTGGCCCCTCCCCATGAAGGCCTCGACGCCTTCGACTTAAGTCAGTATTGGCCCGAGGGGGCTACAGAGCACCCGATCCCCGGCGGAATGATGACCAGCCGGGGGTGCCCAGCCCGGTGTACGTTCTGCGCAAACTATGTCACTGGCCGGGTGTTTCGATTCCGACCAGCGGCCGATGTGGTGGCCGAGATGGTGACGTTGAGCGAGACGCATCGGATCGCGACCGTCCCCTTTTGGGATGACGCCTTCACCGCCAACCGACCGAGGTTAAGGGCGCTCTGTGAGGCGATCACCGAGGAGCCCGCGTTGGCCGATGTCACCTGGACCTGCATCACACCAGCGAACATGGTCAAGCCTGTCGACCTGCGCGTGATGCGAGAGGCCGGGTGCACGGCGATCAATTTCGGGATCGAGAGCGGAGACGCAGGGGTGTTGACCACCATCCAGAAGGGACAACGCCCTGCTCAGGTGCTTGAGGCGGTGAAGGCCGCCAAAGCCGAGGGGATGAGCACCGTCGTCAACTTCATGTTTGGCTTCCCCGATGAGGACGTCTCAGCGCTTGAGTCCACGATGCAGCTCATGGAGGACCTCGCTCCCTATGCAGACTACTTCAACAGCCGCGGCGTGCTCGTGCCCTTCCCAGGCACGCCTGTCTATGAAGCGCACCACGAAACGTATGGGTTCACAGACTGGTGGCTTGAACCGGCTCGGATCCCCGCTGAATTAGACGAACGAGACCCTGTGAAGGCCCTCGCCGCGCTAGAGCATGATCCCGCCCTAGACATGGACTACTTCCGCTACACCGACGACGTCCGAGACGCGATCGCGCGCTGTGTGCGCTTCAAAGCCCATCACAACCAAACGACGGTCGCGCGCCACGCAGGTGTGGACCTCGAGACTTGGCGCGCCCGACTTCAGCAAAGCATCGGCACCTAGGCCCCTCAGCTGGTCATCACCCGTACATGCTCGCGGTGACCGCTTGGAGCAGGTTACACGCGGCGTGAACCAAGACAGCGGCCCCAATATTACCCGTCTTAGCGCGCAACCAACCGAAGAGCAGCGCTGGGAAGAAGACGAGCAAGCGGTGCACCCCTGGGATCAGGATGGGATGCAGCAAGGCGAAGGCCAAGGAGCTCAAGATGAGCCCCGCCCCTACCTGCACCCCCAACAGCCGCCATGGCGTCCCGAAGCGCTCATCGAGGCGTGACAAGAGGTAGCCCCTGAAGAACCACTCTTCGGGCAGCGCGACGAGCCCTAAATGGACCAGCAAGAAGGTGAGGATCCACCACCAATCCCGGCTGATCTCCAGCCGGCCGCCATCGTCTCGATGTTGCCTAAATGACCCCACTTGAAGACGCACTGGGGCACCGTCGAGGAGGACCTCTCCTTCAAACGCCTGTGTCCCGTCGAGGGAGACACGCAGCCCCTGCCCCGGTGAGAGCGTCCATGTGCGCTCTCCTGTCCCCCCGGCGCGCCGCTTCGCTCGCAACCTCCCCTCATCGCTGCAACGCGCTACCTTTGGAGCTTCAGTCGGTGCGTCATCGGCAATCACAGTGAGCGCCCGACCGACGGGCGGCATCAGCCAAAGGCCACCGTTGGAGGTCCACGCGAGCACCGCGTCAGAGGGAACGTCACACGGACGGTCGGGGGTCTGCCGGACGTCATCATCCCAGCGACTCAAGCTCTCCCACGACCAGTGCACGGGGCGACCACGAAGCTCGCCATGAATTCCATGGAACGCCGCCACGTAAATCGGGGTCAACACCACCATCACCGCGGCCGAAATTCCGAGAGTCCGGAGCGCTGGCCCCATATCCACACCGAGATCGTCGATGGTCTGTCCCGAGCCCTTGAGCACCCAGGTCGGAATGCTCATGAGTAAGAGCGCAAGTAAGGCCTGCAGCCACCCAGAGATGGCCGGCAGAACCCAGGAGATAAGCGCCAGGGCTAGTGTTCCACCGAAAAGCAGACTCAAAGCAAGACGGACCTCTCGCCTCTTAGTCACTCGTTCTGACTCTCCTTTCACGTGCAAGTCGTTGACTCCGAAGCCCCAGCCGGTTACCCCTTTTGACCTCTCGCGCGGGCGTGGCTCCTTTAAAGGGCAACAATTGACCGGGTTGTCGACTATCCCGATACCCACCATCAACGTTGTGTCGAGCTGGCGATCGCAGAGAGGAGCGTGGCATTGAATCACCCTCGCACACGGATGCCAAACATGACGATCTCTTCCCTCCCCCTGCGACGCGCAATATCTCTCGTCTTGCTCGCCGTCGCCCCCGTGCTCGCGACCGACTTTCACCGGGTCGCGCATGCACAAGGTATCGGAGCGACGGGCAAGCAGCGCGTCCTCGTCATCCCGATTCAGCGAGGCGAGGACGTCTCCTCGGTGGTGCCGGGCCGTGTCGACGAGTACATCCGCACCCTGCTTGAGATGTCCGGAAAGATTGAAGTCCTAGGCGTCTCAGACTTGGTCGACAAGCCAGTCAAGCCTGTGGCCATTCCGGTCGAGACTGACAAGGTGTTGCTCAAAGCCGACGAGGCCCTTTGGAAGGGCAAGGAGGCCGCAGAGAAGGGTCAGTGGGGCCAAGCGATCAAGCTCTTCAAGCGCTCCGCCAAGCTCTACGAGAAGCGCTTCGACAAGCTCGTCGATTTCGACAAGTACATCGACGCCTCGCTCGGTGTCAGCCTCGGCTACTTCTTGGCTGGCTTTGAGGACAACGGTGAGGACGCGTTGGCGCCTGTCGTCGTGCTGCGACCCGACATCATCCTCGACAAGCGGAAGGTGCCAAAGCCCGCCATCGCAGCCTTAGAGCGCCTCACGAAGCTGTACGCTGGCGGCACGAAGGGTGAGACAACGGTCATCAGTAACCCCCCTGGCGCCGAGGTCTTCTTAGACGGCAACTTGGTCGGCAGGACCCCCCACACGATGACCGGACAGCACCGTGGACGCCACGTGGTCCGTGTGGTGATGCCTGGGTTCCAACCGTGGGCGAAGAGCTTCAATGCTGGCTCACGAAATCAAAAGATCAGGGCGCGGCTCAAGCCCGTAGTCAGCGCCGCAGGTGCTAGACCAAACTTGATCAAGGTCGCCCCTGAGGAGCTCGCGGCGATGACCGCCAAAGGCAACCTCCACAGAGGCTTCAATCGGATCGCCAAGCCGATCGTTGACCGCTATAACGTGGACGCGATCGTCCTCTTCTACATGCGACGGACCCCTGAGCGCTTCGAGCTCGCGCCCTTCCTCTTCGACCGAAAGGCGAACAGAATCGCTGAGCTTGAGTGGATCCACTTGGACCACAACCTGACGACAATGCAGGTCAATTTGATCGTCTTGGATGAGAAGCTCAACGCAGCCCTTGCGAGCTTCCCGATGGGCCGCGTGATACGCTCTAAGAGCGATATCTACAAGGTCATCCGGGCCCCGAAGCCCAAGCCCAAGCCCAAGCCCACGTTGGTGCTGCCGACGCGAAAGCCAGCGCCAGTGGTACGACCAAAGCCGCGACCAAAGCCGGCCCCGGTGGTGCGACCAAAGCCGCGACCTCAGCCCGCACCTGTCGTGCGACCAAAGCCGCGGCCACAGCCCGCACCTGTCGTGCGGCCAAAACCACGCCCGAGACCGCGACCGGCCGCGGTGCGTCCCCCAGTGCAGCCTCGCATCCAACCTGCAGTGGTCGAGTCGATCCAAGTCGACGATGGCCTGGGTGGGAACCTAGGTCGCTATGCCTACCCCGACGATCCCCTGCCCGCCGTGGCCCCAAGGCGGCCCACCGTCCAATTGCCCCCACCAATGCCGGTTGATCGACCGGATATGTCACGCAGCTCAGGTGACGCTTGGTACACACAATGGTGGGTCTGGAGCATCGTCGGCGCCGCGGTCATCGGCGGCGCCACTACCGCCGTCGTGCTGACCGTCGACGGCAGCCCCGAAGAGTTTGGAGGGACCATCCAATGGTAACGTGCAGCACCACCCGTCACATCTTAGGACAGCTCCTGTGTGGGGTCTTCGCGTTCGGTCTCGTGGGGCTCGGATGCAGCGGAGAGCCTGCTCAGCAGGTCGACATTCAGCTCTTTGCGTCGCCGCCCCCTGGGATCGACCCCTACGCCGGCGTCGGTAAGCTCGTGATCCGGGTCAAGGCCGAGGGCCAAGCTGACATCGAAGCCGCGGAGAACTTCGCACTCGACGGTGTGAGGCAGGTCTCCTTGCCGCCGATCCCCTTCCTCGACGATGGCACACCACAGCAGATCGTCATCGAGGGTTGGTCGGTCTCAGAGACTGGTGAATTCACGGCCAACTCAAAGCTTGTGAGCATCGGCCGCACACCAGAGTTCAAGCTTACACCTGATGACGAGCCCGTGACCTTTTACGTTCAGATGGCGCGCATCAACAGCTTCGTCCCCCTCACCGACGCCCTTGATGGCAACATCCAAAACCTGACGATGGGGCGCGTCGGGCACTCCGTGACCACGGCGTCGGGTGGCGAAACCCTGATCGCTGGAGGCGCGACCCCCCTCACCGACGCAGCACCTTGGTGGGGACCCGGTGGGGTCGCCTCGTACATCTCAGCCGTGGAGATGCTCGATGGTGAGAGCCAAAACCTTTCCCCTCTGATGACCGTCGAGGGCGCTCCCTCAGGGCTGCTTGTCCCCCGAATGTGGCACACGGGCACGGCACTCCCGACCGGCGATGTCTTCTTCGCCGGCGGCTGGGGGCAAGCCGACATCACAGGTGAATGCCCCGTCGGACCCGGGAGCCCCACCTACGCGAGCTGCACGGTCGAGTGGTACCAGGCGAACGGCGCGATTGGTCTGCTGCAGACCCCACTCGCCAAGGCCCGTGCAGGTCACACGGCGACGTTGATCGATCCCGAGACCACGACCATCCTCTTCGTGGGTGGTGACCTAGATGGTGTCGGGACGTACGAGCTGTGGGACCCAACCAACGGCTCCCAAGGCGCTGTCCCTCTCCCGGACAGCACAACACGGCGCTTCCACGCTGCGGTCTTGTCACAGGTCTTGGACACCAGTCAGCCGCGAGTGCTCGCCGATGTCGTGACCATCTTTGGTGGTGAGTCCGACACGGCGCCATTGGCGTCGGGGCTGTTTTACGTCGTCGCGGGCAACCAAATGCTGCCGAACTACACACAGACCCTCCCCGGAGGGGCCCGCACACACCTGACAGGGACGTACATTCCCGAGCGTGAGCGCGTCTACTTCGTCGGCGGGTTCGCAGACCTCGATCACACCCTGGCGTCCACGGCGATCGACGCCTACGACACGGCCGCAGCGAACCCCTTCGCGCCGTTCATCGAGGAGAGCCAGGCCGTCATCCCAGCCGTGGCCACGCAGCCATGTCAGCAAGCTCCCCTTCAACTTCAACAAGCGCGCGGCGGACACACCACGTCGCTGATCCAAGACACGATGCTCGTCGTCTTGGGCGGCTCAGACGGCACCAGCGCCGTCAGCGATATTGAGATCGTCCACGACTTCGCGACGGACCGCTGCACTGAGAGCCTTGGGGGCAACCAGGTGACCCAGGTCGTCGGGTCGGTGTGCACCGATCCCGCAGGGTGTGCTGGCGTCACTCTGGACCCGATGCCCTTTGCATCCAACGGACACCGTGCCTTGGTCCTCGACTCCGGGAACGTCCTGATGGTCGGCGGAGTCTCCACCTCAGCCGCAGACAGCGCTAACCCGGTTCAGAGCCTCTACCTGTTCGTCCCGCAATAGTTGCTCGATCGGCCGTCTAGGGCGATAGAGGAGGGGCGTCTATTCAGGAGCCGCCAGCGCCAATGCGCCCGACTCGATCCCCCACTTCGCCCCGTCTCTCAGACCGGGTGCTGCCTCGTATAGCGCGGCTGCTGGTCGCCTTGGTCTGCCTTGCGTTCACAGCGCCAGCGACGTTCGCAGAGACAGGGAACGACTCAGAAGACCGGCTGATGTCGGAGACCACCGTCCTAGGTCAGCTCTTCTGCGATGACGACGACAACGGAAGGCGCTCAGATGGTGAGGACGGGGTCGGAGGCGTCCGCATCGTGGCCGACCACGGATGGCAGGCCGTAACCGATCCCTCGGGTCGCTTCCATATGGGCCGTCTCCAGCCCGGCCAACACCTGCTCAAGCTCGATGAGACGAGCCTGCCCCCGTGGGCCACACCCCAAGGCTCAAGTCGGCGACGACTGCTCGCCACGAGTGGCCTGGTCACCAGCATCCAGTTCCCGCTGGACTGCAAGAAGATCACAGTGGCGCCAGAGCGCCTAGACTTGGGAGAGAAGACCCCAGCGACCACGGAGGCCCCTCTGGTCACCTTGTCCGGCAGCCTAGAGCCGCTGAAGCTCTACTTTGACGGTCGCCCCGTGGCCGCAGTGAACGCCGAGATGCGCATTCGACGGAAGGGACAAAAGGCGACGCGCGCGATGAACACCCCATGGCGTCCGGGGATCATCACGCCCCCCATTCAATTCCTCACGCGGACCAACGTGACCGAAGAGACAAAGGGCACGTGGCAGCTCCAAGTCAGCCGACTTGTCGCGGACGGGCAAGTGCCAGTGCGTGTCTTTTCTGGCGCCGGTGCGCCGCCAAAGAAGATCGAGTGGGATGGCACGGATGCAGCGGGGGCGCGCAGCGTGCTTGAGCGGGGTGCGCTCTACACCGTGCTGCTCAGAGTCACCGATGGGAAAGGTCAGGCGGCGGTCGCCCCAGAGGCGAGCTTGGGGCTGAGCTTTGGCTCTGACAATGCCGCGATCGAGCGCCGTGTGCTGCGCGGCGCATTGCTGAGCGATCCTGAAACCTCGACCGAGGAGATCACCCGAGGGCTGGAGGGCATCTCGAACGTCCTCTGGGCCAACCGAGGGGCCCGCGTCTTGGTCGAGGTCCACACCGACGACACGACGCCGACGGAGGTCGCCGTCACCCGCAGTCGACGTGATGCCTTCGTGCTCGCCGAGCGCGTCAGGGAGGTCCTCGGGCTTCGCTCAGAGCGCGTCTCGGGGGTCGGCTATGGTCCAACACGACCTATCCGCCCCAACATCAACGAGACAAACCGCGCACTGAACCGTCGGGTCGAGATCGCCATCCTCCCAGCCGAGAAGGCTGCAGACTTGGGGCCGGTCCCGATCACCCCGGTCAAGCCGGGCATCTTGGCGCAGGGGCTCAGGCTCCCTGTTGGAGCCGATCTCACCTTCATGCGGAGCATCGAGGAGCGCGACGGCCAGGTCACAATCAGCACGCAGCTCCCCAATGGAGGCCGATGGCACGCCCTGGTGACGCTCGCAGACCTCGCCCCGGGGCCGGACACCACACCGACCGTCGAGGATCCTCTCAGGCACTTCGGAGGTAAGGCACTGCGCGAGGCGCTCGGCGACGCGCTCGTCGCGAGCCGCGTCACCACCTACGACACGGCCGAGGAGCTCGAGGTCGTCCTCCCTGATGAGGGCGCTGTGCTGCAGAGCCCCCACCTCTTCGTCACAGGGCGCGCACACCCGGTCAACCGCATCACGATAGGCGGCGCGGAGGTCCCGACCGACAGCCGAGGACAGTTCGCCCTCACCGTACCGTTGCGCGCTGGTACTCAGACCCTCGAGGTGACGAGCACCGACAAGGCGGGCCGCACGGCGCGCATCAGCCGCACGCTGACGGTGAGCGATAAGGCCTTCTTTGTCCTCGCCCTCGGCGACATCGCGACCGGGTTGCCAGAGGCCCACCTCCCCGGGCGCACCTCGGACAACGCAGGGGTCTTGGGCCCAGTGTTCATTCAAGGGCGCGGCGCGGCGGTCTTTCGTGGTCGAATGAGCGGCACCGCGCTCGCTGAGCACATCCGAATGACCGCGATTGTGGACACGAACAAGCACAGCACGTTCCGCTCGTTCCTCGATCAAGTCATCGATCCAGCGCGGGACTACGCCGTCTACGGTGACAGCGCGCAGAGCTCGCAGCTTGGCGCTGCCCGAGGCCCACTCTACGTCCTCATCGAAGCGGACGCGTCTCACGCGATGGCCGGCAACTTCCGAACCCAAGTCGAGGGGCTACAGCTCCTCCGATACAACCGCGCTGTCTACGGGGGACGTGTTCACTTTGAGCACGCCTGGAGAGAAGGCTGGCGAAGCCAAGCCCAGGTCTTCGGGACGGAGGATGTCAGTCGCCTTCGGCGGGGTCATGATGAGCTGCGCGCGACTGGGGGCAGCCTCTACTATTTGGCCAGCAAGACCCTGGTCGAGGGGAGCGAGGCGCTCACCGTCGTAACCCGAGAGCAAGGCTCGGGGCTCATCCTGGAGCGGCGCACATTGACGCGCGACGTCGACTACCGCATCGACTACCTCGACGGCCGGGTCCACTTGAAGGCGCCGCTGAGCGCCGTGACAGCGGCCGGGTGGGGCCTGTCGAGCTTTGAGGTCGCGACGGAGCGCGCAGTCCTGCAAGGGCACGATGTCTGGCTCGTAGCGGACTACGAGACCGCAGACCCCAGCGCGACAGGCGAATATGCAGTCGGTGCGCGGATCAACCAAGAGCTCTTTGGTCGCGCCGAAGTCGGTGGTTCCTTTATCCAAGAGGGGCGCAGCGGCGATGACTACACGCTCTTTGGGGCCGACACGACGGTCAACGTCTGGGAGGGCACGCGCCTCAGAGCGGAGTTCGCCGGCTCGATGGGGCGCGATGGAGCGAGCCTCCTCTCACGAGACGGCGGCCTCGCCTTCACGCCCTACGAGGCCGGCGAAGACAGGACAAGCGGCTATGCCTTTAAGCTGGGCGTCGAGGCCCAACCCGGCAAGTGGTTTAATGCCGACCTGGACCTTCAGTTGCGAGGCTGGTGGGAGCTGGTAGACCCCGGGTTTCAGGCCGCTGGCCGTGTCCTCGATCAAGGGAAGGAGCGCTTCGGTGGTGAGGCGATCTACCGCCCGACAGAGCTCGACGAGCTCCGCGTGAGGGTCGACGGCGCACGGTGGCACTCACCCAATGCCCTGCTGTACGGCGGCGACGGCATGCTCCATCGCTATCGATATGCGGCGCGCTACAGTCGCCAAGTAGGCCCTGTGCGCTTATCGACAGAGGCAGCCTTTGGCGAGCATCGAGACGACGCACGCGGAGAGGTCTTCCATACCGGAGGCTTCCTGCTCGGGGCGCGGTGGCAGGCGACGGACCGCCTGGGCCTCCTACTGAACCAAGAGGCGCTCGTCGGCGGCGATGACGAGGTCTTGGGGGTCGGCTTTGAGACGCGCATGACCACGCGAGTCGGGCTCGACTATCAGGTGATGGATGACCTGGCCTTGATGCTGGGCACAGCCCTCCGTTGGGACGGCGACCACGCCATCCTGCTCGGTGCGCGCACCCGCGCCGATGACGGAACCGATGTCTATATCCATGAGGAGCTCAGACCGTCACACCATGGAAAGGGTGGGTCGAGCGCGACGATAATAGGTACCGAGCGTCGGCTAGCAGACGGAGGGCGAGTCTACAGTGAGTACAGGCTAGGAGCGGGCGGGAGCGGGCTAGCGAACCGCGCGGTGCTCGGCATCGCCAAGCGCTTCGAGTTGGCACCAGGCGTCAACTTGGCGGCTGGATATGAGCGCAGTCAGGCTGTTGGTGGTGTTGAGGGCATCGGGAGCCGAGATGTGCTCTCGGCTGGGCTGGAGATCCTCGCGGCAGAGAACCTCCGTTACGGGGGGCGCTACGAGATCCGAATCGACCAGCTCATCGATCCCCCTTCGGGCGTGTTCCACGACAGCGGGGCGGGCCGCAGTGAGGTCATTCAAGCGGTGCTCTCCAATGGGCTCACCTGGCGTATCGCCCCGGAGCTGACAGCCCTCGGTACCTTCCGCTTTGTCTTCAGCCAAGACCTGGTCACTCGCGACATGCTTCGTGAATCCATGGAGGGCTCCGCGGCGCTCCTTTGGCGGCCACGAGAACTCAACTGGCTGACCCTCTCAGCTCGCTACTCACGCATCTACCGACAGTGGCTCGAAGATGTGACCCAGGACGAGCGCAGCAACCGGACGGACACCATCGGCGCCACGGCTCTGATGAGCTTCTCCTTTGGATTGACGCTGACCGAGCGTGTGATCTTCCTTCACCGCGACGAAGCGGGCACGGCGAGCAGTGACGAACTGCTCTGGCTCACGCACGCCGCCTTTGAAGTCCTCTGGGGCATCGATATCGCGGCCGAGTACCGCATGTGGGTGCCCTTTGGAGGGGACTTGGCCCACGGCGCCCTGGCAGAGGTCGGCTACACGCTCATGGACCATGCGCGAATCGGGGTCGGATACGACTTCTCGAGTATACCGCGGGACCTGAGCCTGGACGCCGAGTCCGGTATGGGGGGCTTCTTCGTACGCTTGACGGGGACCTATTAGCCGGCTTGAGCCGCGTCCCAGGCCATGACGTGCTCGATGACGTAGTCAATCTCTTCGTCGGTGATGTCGGCGAAGAGCGGCAACGTCATGATCTCCTCGTACACGGCGTCACAGTTCGGCACCGGGCTCGCGTAAGGGGCCATCAGGGGATGTTGAGTCAACGGTGTGTAATGAAGGCCCGTGGAGATCTCGTTCGCCTTCAAGGTGCGCATCAAGTCATCTCGACCGGGCGTCCGAACACCGAAGATCCAATACGCGACCGTCCCATCCGTATTGAAGGGGATGATCGGGCGCACAACCTTCGCATCAGCCAAGCCGTCCATGTACCGCTGAATCCCGCGGGTGCGTGCAGCGTTCATCGCCTCCAACTTGTCCATCTGGACAAGGCCAATCGAGGCTGACAAGTCGTTCATGTTGTACTTGTAGCCCAAGAGCGCGATCTCATAATACCAGTGCCGCACATCAAGGCTGGCATCCGTGTACGCCGCGTTACGCTTCCAGGTGTCCTTGTCGATCCCCACCCAGCGCATTGCGCGCATCGGCTCAACCAGTGCCTCATCACGGAAGACGAGCATGCCGCCGTCTCCGCTCGTCATGCACTTCTTCTCCTCAAAGGAGTAGCAGCCGAAGTCACCAATCGTGCCTAACTTCTGCCCTTTGTAGCTCCCGCCGGTGCAGTGCGCACAGTCCTCGATGACCTTCAAGCCATGCCGCTTCGCGAACGCCATGACCTCGTCCATCGGGGCCGGGTGACCGTACATATGTACAACCATGATGGCCCCGCACTCATCGGTGACCTTCCGCTCGGCATCCTCGAGGTCTAGCCCCATCGTCTCCAAATCGCAGTCGACAAACACAGGCTCAAGGCCGTTGTAGAGGACAGCGCTCGCCGTCGATACAAAGGTCATCGCCGGCACTAGGACCTTGCTGCCTTTGGGCAGCCCGCACGCGGTCACAGCCAAGTGCAGGGCCGCCGTACCTGAGTTGACCCCCACCGCATGTGGGCTTCCGACATAGTCTGCCCAGCGACGCTCAAACTCCCCCACCTTCATGCCGAGCCCAAGCCAGGCCCTGTCGATGGCGCCAGCGACGGCATTCAGTTCATCTTGACCCACGCTGGGTTTGAAGAGTCGGACCTTCATGAGACCTCCATGTGTATGCCTTCGAATCCCTCAGCGATGAGTGGATGAGCCGCATCCTTTGCAGACACATCAGTGATAGATAACGGCCACTCGATGCCCAACTGAGGGTCATCATGACGCAGGCCGCCTTCGCACTCCGGGCTGTAATACTGAGTCACGAGATACATCACCTGACTCATCGACTCCAGCGCCTGAAAACCGTGAGCGAACCCCTCGGGGACAATCATCAACCGCATATTCTCCGCCGAGAGCACCTCACCGTGCCACTGCAGATAGGTCGGTGAACCCACTCGGATGTCGACCAACACATCGAACACTGCACCTTGAATGCAGCGGACCATCTTGACCTCACTCATGGGAGGTCGCTGGAAATGCATCCCGCGGACAGCCCCCTTGGCCGTCGTCAGCGAGTGATTGGCTTGCACGATGTCGGTCTTAATGCCGACCGCGCCTAACTCACGTGCGCAGAAGAAACGAGCGAAGTGTCCTCTGTGGTCGCCGTGCGGGCTCGTATCTACGATAGCGGCGCCTGCCAGCGGTAGGGCTGTCACGTTCATTGGTGAACTCCCATGTGGCGGAGAATGGGACCTAACACGCCGCGAATCGGCTGTCTCACTTCTTCGCCGCCAATCATCAAACATCCGTAGTATCGATCGCACTCGCAGTCACGTAGGCCCGCGCCCACCAACGAAGCCCCTCTTGCTCTCAAAGGCAGAGCATCGCGTACCCGAGGCCACAAGGTGACGAGGGCTAAGGACCTGCGATGACTCAGATTATGACTTCTGATTACTATCCCTGGTGAAAGGCAAGCTGATCCGAAAGCTCGTCATGCTCGGTTGCCTTTCGCGTGGGCTATTGATCATTCAAACCAAGATTGAGCACGGTGCGTGACGCGCCACAAAAGGGCGATCCTGACAACCGGAGACCGCTTGCGCCCACCGCCCCGTCATGCGACAACGACGACCCTCGACAGCGACGTTTGATCCGGTCTCGGTTGACGACCAACTCAACTGAGACGACAGGAGCTTCATGTCCGACGCCAAGCCCATCCTCACCTTCGGGATGCCCCTCTATAACGAGGAGCAGTTCCTCGAAGAGGCGCTTGAGAGCCTGCTGGCTCAAACACGGGGGGATTGGGTCCTGCACATCTCGGACAACGCATCGACCGACCGCACTCAGGAGATTTGCCGAAGATTCGCTGCGCGAGACGCGCGGGTTCGCTACGAGAGACACGAGGTCAACCAAGGCGCGGCCTTTAACTGGGCCAACGTATTGGAGCAAGCCGAGACGCCCTTATTCGCATGGGCCGGCGGGCATGACAGGTGGGCACCGACATTCTATGAAGCGCTTGCACCACGTCTCGATAACGCTGAGGTCATCCTCGCTTATCCTCAGACACAAGCCTTGAGTCCTGAGGGTGTTCAAGGACGCGTCCACTCAGATAACCACACCAACATGCACATCGAAGCACCCGATGAGCGCTTCTTGCGTCTTGTCTCACGTCTTGGAAACTGCAGCATGTTACATGGCATTTGGCGCACTGAGCGCTTGCGCGCTGTACCTATCCGCCAAAGCTTCAGCCCCGACAGCCTTCTGTTAGCCGAACTGGCTTTAATCGGAAAATATGTGCAGCACCAAGATGTCCTCTTCTTTCGGCGAGACATCAGACCTGCCGAGACAAGCCGTGAACGCGTAGCGCGAGCCTGGGCCGCCATCACGAACGAAGCGCACCACGGTACCCCGGGTTGGCTCGATGCGATGAAGGCGTACATCCGCGAACACATCTCGATTATCCAATCATCACCAGCAAAGCTAAGTCGGAGCAAACGTACCCTTTTAGCCTCACGTACGGCCTTGATCGTGGCGCAACGCCATGTCGTCAGCCCGACGCTGCGCGAGTCTGTGCTGCCACGCCTGCCAGGGTTCATAGTTCAACCGCTCCGTAGCCTCTGGAGACGGCGCCCAAGCTCAGACTGAGCACTCGGACCGACCATGGAGAGATCCATGTCTGCTGCGCACGAACTCTTGAACGCTGAGTAGACGAATCATTCAGCCCTGATCGGTGTCAGCGACCTAAATTGGGCAGGACTGTCGAGGCATGATGCGAGGGCTTGAAGACCTCAGCGGTGGTCGCGTCGTGACTGCCTAAGGCTCAGCTGGACAAGGTGCGCGACATCGTCACCGCGAAGCACTCAGCCTCAGCAGAGGACTCCGCGCGGTGCCAACGTGTGTTGGCGCCCTCCTGTGTCGCAGTGAGCGGCCAGCGCTCTGTCAGCTGAAATCCACAATCGCGATAACATGCAATCGCCCGGGCGTTACTCTCAAAGACCTCCAGACGGACACGCTCCAAGCCCATCTCTCGATTGGCCCACGCTAAGAGTGCATTGATGGCGCGCCTCATCCCACCCGGCGAGCTGGCAGACACGCCGCGTAAAACACGACCCAACTCGCAAGAGCGATCCTGGTCATTAAAGGCACTGAGCGCCAAGTGTCCCCAAGCCTGACCAGTATGCTCATTGATCAACATCACCATGAGGTCCAGCGGCGCCTGGGAGTAGGTCTCCTCTAACCAGCGCTGAGTAGCCTCTTCTCTCGCCTCGAACCAGGTAAAGAAGGCTCGGGGGTGTAAGTTCCGCCACTCGACCATCGAAGCCACGTCCCCAGCTGCCGCTGGGACCGTCACAGGCCGAAGAGCAAGCCCCTCTTCACTCAGTAGATTCAGCCCTGGACTCTGTTTGAGTCGAAGCACTTCCGACGCCACATCATCAAGCCACGCACTCATGACTCTGGACGATACAAAAAGCCGTTCGGTGCCACCGTAAGGAGGAGCTTGTTCTCAATGGCTTCATCGACCTCTAGCACAAGAGGGCGGCCATCCTTTGCTGTGCGACCTTCCTTGCTCAAGAGCTCAAGGTAGGCCCAGACAGCAGTCTTAGGATTATCTCCCTTGCTCCATGGTCGATTTGGCAGGAAGTCCTCCGGCATGTCTTCGACAAGCGTGTCAAACACAACACAGTAGCTCCCGAGGCTCGTCAAAGGAGCGTAAGCCTCCAGCTCTCCCAACACATGTTCATGTGTATGATTGGAGTCGAGGCACACCAACACCCTGGTAAACCTCGACGCAATGTCATGCACCTGCGTGACGATCTCCTCCGAGATGGAAGAGCCCTCAAGCATATGAATCCGATGAGACATCGGGTGCGCCTCGATTGCCGCGCGATTGTGCGCCCGAATATCGATATCGATGCCGAGCACCTGCCGCTTTGGTGCCGAGGGATCCAAGGTCGTGTTGGACTCCACTGCGTCACAGTAATCCAGCATCGCGAGCATAGAAGCACTCAGGATAAGCGAGCCTCCATGGGCAATGCCGGTCTCGATGACAAGATCCGGCTTGATCCGCCAGATAAGCTCAGCCATCGCGACCATATCTTGTGGGTACTGGATGATGGGGCGGCCCATCCAAGAGAAATTGTACGAGTACTGCGCAAGCGCGCTCGCGGTCATGAACTCTGCAGCAACCTGCGATAGAGGGCTCTCTGGATACGACGCGACGCGGTCGCGACACTCAGCAAGAAAAGTCTCTCCCGGCGTCGTCATCGTCGCTCCTCGCTCGAAGAATTCAGAGGGGCCGATGGCGCTACACGGGTGGCGATGGCTGACGCCATAACCCCGGTACAGAGAACTGCCGCCTCGCGGATGCTGGTAGCCATACATGCCCTCTTAAGCTGCTTAAGTCTCATGCGATTTTCTTTCTTAAGCGCTTGAAACGTCCCTGGTCAAGAGAGATGTGCCCTCCGGTCCCAGAGTCAACCAGAAGTCGAGCCCCCCGCCTCAACCTCATCAGCGTCGTAAACCCGCCCAGCATAAGAGACGACGAGCTCGCCAGGGACGAAGAGCTTTGGAGCGTCGCGCAGCTGGATGAGTTCTCGTGTGCATTCGAGGATTTCAGCTCGAGGCTGAGCGATGCGTTCTTCGGACATAATCTCCGCACTCGTCATGACCTCGCTTCACAACCCAAACGCGAAGCTGGGCGCCCTTCATAGGCGTTGACAACATCGACGACCACCGCGGCTCAAGCGTCGCCACATCCTCACGAACGCCCCTGGGTGTCTCCAAGAAGACACCTCGGCACCACCCCTAACTCAGGAGGCCTGCTTTCTCCTTGAACGCAAGCGCGACAGCACATCCTTGATCTCAGCGCGCGCCTCAGGCCCGGCGACGAGCCAAAACCCCGCCACGTAAAGCCCTAAACCAGACAGATAACCAAGCATCGCCCAGTGCAGGTCAAAGCCCACGGTCAAGCTCAACGCTAAGAACGGCGGCGCGTAAGCGACCGCCCCGAGCGTGAGCGACACGGCGACCTCCAAGTAAAACTGCTTGGGTGCAAGGCCAAGGCATTGGGCATAGATGTGGCGCGCGCCGTAGGCGTAGGCCCAAACCTGGTAAGCCAGCCAACCCAAGGGCGCGCCGATCAGCCCGAAGTCATGGATGAGCCAAACCGTGAGTGGAAACACCAAGAAGAGCGCAAAGAGCACCTGTCGAAAGACAATATCAGCGCGCTCCATCCCGAGCGCCAAGAAGTGCGGCACCATCATCGTGCCCTGCATATAAAACCCCAGCGCGAGCAGGCTGGTCGGCAGCCACAGCGCCTCCATCGCCGTCACATCCAAGACGTTGGAGAAGACAAAGGGGACGACAAAGGGGATGCCCATAAAGACCGGCAAGAGCCCAAAGCGCATCAGCGTCTGCACCCCATGGAAGGCTTTGGAGAGCCCCGCCTTATCATCGGCGTGAGCCAGCTCAGACAAACGGGGGAACACCGCCGTGGCCACCGAAGAAGAGACCTGAGTCCCTTTACCCGTGGTGCCGTAAGCGAAGCCATACCACCCGACCACAGAGACGGGTAAGAGCTTGCTCATGACCAGCTTGTCGCCCTGACTCTGAACCAAGCCGAGCAGCGACATCCCCGCCACCTGACGGACAAACGTGGCGTTGCGGCTCACGACCTCGGCGTCATATCCGGGGATGAGCGTTCCCCAAGAGAGCGCGCGACCAAGGCAGGTCATGTAGATGGTGACGCGCAGCACATAGCTCATCGCGATCCAGAGCACGACCCACTGAAGCGAAGCCCCGGATGCGATGAGCCCGACGACGCCGACCTGCTGAACCGCGGTGGTCCCGACATCGATGACGTTGGTGATCCCCATCCTCTGCATGCCTCGAAAGACGCTGGTGTAGAACGTCTTCGGGAAGGCCAAAAAGGCCGCAGGGCCAAGGACGCGGACAATCGCCGTCGCGTCCTCATGCGGGAGCGTCTCAACCTGCAACCACTCGCTGACGATCCAGGGAGCGGCCAACGCCTGAGCCCCGGCGACGAGCAAAAAGGCGCACCAGAAGTAAAAGGCGCCGACGCGCACCACACGTCGCGCGTAGGGCTCATCGGTCTCGATATGCGCCGCGACCTCTTTGATGACGGTCGCTCCCAGGCCGAGTTCCAAGACGCCCGCGACGACGTTATTGAGCATCATCACGAAGTAGATGATGCCGAGCACATCTTGACCAAGATCGCGATAGATATAACGCGCAGAGACAAAGCTGAGCAGGACAAGGGTCAGCTGTCCCGCCAGGTTGTAGACAATGTTGCGCCTTAGCCTCGACATCTAGACCGGTTCAGGCCAAGCGCTGCGAGACACAGGCAACGTATTCTGCAATCTGAGCCAACCTCGCGGCGCGGAAGTCCGCGGGGCTCCCCTCGACGCGATAACCATCGACCGAGAATCGAACCAGCGCCTCGAGCCCAAGAGCCGGGTACCACCCGAGCTCTTCGCTCGCCTTGGTGATGTCCAAGGTCAGCAGGTTCGCTTCATGGACCGCCCCGGCAGGGCGCGGCGGCGTCTCCACGCTGCCACCTCCCCAGGCACGGATCACCTCGTCGACCAGCGCGCCGACAGGCACGGTCGTCTTGGGGTCTGGTCCGAAGTTCCAACCGCCCTCAAACCCCTCGCCCCCATCACCGAGGAGCTTGGCGGCCAACATCAGGTAGCCGCAAAGTGGCTCCAAGACGTGCTGCCAAGGGCGCACAGCCGCCGGGTTACGCACGATGATCGGCTGTCCAGCGCGCAGCGCACGGACACAATCCGGGAAGATCCGGTTATCAGCCCAGTCACCACCACCGATGACATTACCGGCTCGAGCGGTGGCCACCCTCGCGCTGGTGTCGGTGTGTAAAAACGCCTTGCGGTAGGAGTTGGTCACAATCTCAGACGCGGCCTTTGACGCGCTATAGGGGTCGTGGCCACCGAGTCGATCGGTCTCACGATACCCTTCGGCCTGCTCAAGGTTCTCATAGACCTTATCGGTCGTGATGTTGACCGCGGCCTCGACAGAGACGGTCAGTCGGACACACTCCATAAAGTGGGCCGTCCCCATGACGTTGGTCGCGAAGGTGTCCACAGGGTCCTCGTAAGAGGCGATCACCAGGGGCTGCGCGGCCAGATGAAAGGCCACCGAGGGCTGATACTCCTCAAAGACCGAGCGGAGGTGCCCAAGGTCCCGCACGTCACCGTCGATGTGGGTCATCTCGGAACCGAGCCCACAGGTGACGAAATTATCCTGTGGGGTCTGAGGCGGCAGCGCATAGCCGATGACGTCGGCACCCAAGCGCTGCAACCAGAGGACGAGCCAGCTGCCTTTGAAGCCAGTGTCACCTGTGACCAGGACCGTTCGACCTTGATAGGCCTCAAGAAGCTTCACGCGCTACCACGCCTTCCAAAAGGCGGTCCCGGAGTCCCAGAGACCGTTGAGGTAATCGCGGTCACGCGCGGTGTCCATGCACGCCCAATCTCCGCCGTGCTTGTGAACCATCAGCTCACCGGCCTCGGCGAGGTGCTCAACAGCTCCGACCTCCAGATCGCAGTCGTCGTCATCCCGCAGGTAGTCAAAGATGCGCCGGTCAAAGACAAAGAACCCGCCGTTGACGTAGGTGTTCGTGGACTTCGGTTTCTCGCGGAAGCGCTCCACGCGCTCACCCTCGATCTTCAACTCGCCAAAACGACCCGCCAGGTTGATGCCTGTCACTGTCGCGATCTTGCCGTGAGACCGATGGAAGGCCAGCAGCGTCTCCAGATCCACGTTGGAGAGGCCGTCACCGTAGGTCAGCATGAAGACGTCACCTTTGACGTAGCGCTCTACGCGTTTCAGCCGCGCCCCCTTGAGCGCATTCAGCCCAGTATTCGCAATCGTAACCTGCCACCCAGCCTCATCGTGACTCTGATGGAAGTTCAGCGACTCCGGCTGGCCCAGCTGCAAGGTGACGTCACTGTTACGGAGCTCGTAGTTAACGAAGTACTCCTTGATCATGTGCCCCTTGTAGCCAGCTGACAGCACAAAGTCCGTGTGACCAAAGCTGCTGTAGTACTTCATGATGTGCCAGAGCACAGGGCGCCCACCGACTTGAACCAAGGGTTTGGGTCGAAACTCGGTCTCTTCCGGCAGCCGCGTACCAAATCCGCCACACAAGATGACTACTTCCATGACCCCTCCTGGACCAGACAGCGCGTCACCCCAGTGAGTTGGTGATCTCAAGCCGTGTGATCAAAACGCTTTGAATCGTTGGCCCTCTTGCCATGAATACTGCCCTCTGGCAACCGGCGATCGCTTGCGTGGGCTGCAGCGCCATGCGACAAGGGCGCCCACTTAGAGACATCGGCGTCTGATCATGCTGGGGCTGACGCGCAACACATCCGACGCGACGAGAGGCTGAGCGCTTGTTCGCCACTGATTGCTTGCTGGAGAATCCAATGACTGCTGCACACGAGACGCTAAAGACAAAGTTCGATGATCGCACGGCGGTGATCGGCGTGATCGGTCTCGGCTATGTCGGTCTGCCGCTCGTACGCGCCTTCCACAACGTGGGCTATCCCGTGGTGGGCTTTGACGTCGATCCCTCAAAGATACAGGCCCTAGAGGTCGGCCAAGCCTACCTAAAGCACTTGGGCGATGAGCTCATGACCACGCTCGCTCAGTCCGAGCGCTTTGAGGCCACCGCAGACTTCTCTCGGCTCAACGAAGTCGACGCGGTCCTCATCTGCGTCCCGACGCCACTTGGCCTCCATCGAGAGCCTGACCTGAGCTTCGTCGAGAAGACCGCGGAGACGATCGCGCAGCATGGTCGCCCTGGGCAGCTCATCGTGCTGGAGTCGACGACTTACCCTGGAACGACCCGCGACATCATGCTCCCGAAGCTAGAGGCCGTCGGGCGTGTCGCAGAGCACGACGTCTTTGTGGGCTACTCCCCAGAGCGTGAAGATCCAGGCCGCGCGAACGCATCGACACGCACCATCCCAAAGCTCGTCGGCGGCACCGGACCACACTCAAGTGCGCTTTGCGTGCAACTCTACCGAGCTGCCATCGACGAAGTCGTCCCCGTCTCATCGGCGGAGGTCGCCGAGAGCGCCAAGCTCCTTGAGAACATCTACCGCGCGGTGAACATCGCCCTGGTCAACGAGATGAAGGTGGTGCTTGGCGCGCTGGACATCGACGTCTGGGAGGTCATCGAGGCGGCCTCCACCAAGCCCTTTGGCTTTCAACCCTTCTACCCTGGCCCAGGGCTCGGCGGACACTGTATCCCCATCGATCCCTTCTATTTGACCTGGAAGGCCCGCGAGATTGGGCTCCCCACGCGATTCATCGAGCTCGCCGGTGAGGTCAATCACCAGATGCCAGGCTACGTCGTCGACCGGACGGTCCTCGCGCTCAACGATGATGAGCGCGCGGTCAAAGGAGCAAACGTCCTCGTCCTCGGGCTGGCGTATAAGCCCGACGTGGATGACATTCGGGAGAGCCCGAGCTTGGAGATCATCGACGGGCTGCTTGCCTTAGGGGCACATGTGGACTACCACGACCCCCACCTGCCGAAGATGCCCAAGACGCGACGCTCCAGACCCGCGCTCGTGAGCATCGACCTGAGCGAGGCGACCCTCGCCAGCTACGACGCGGTGATCATCGCCACACACCACGCAGCCTACGATTGGAGCCTCATCAAGGCGCACGCCAAGCTCGTCGTCGACTGCCGCGGGGTGATGCGGCACGTCGAAGAGGTGCAAGGCGCTAGGGTCGTCTCGGCGTAGGTCTCTAGGCGCGCTCGAACAGCCCTGCGGCGCCCATGCCGCCCCCGATGCACATCGTCACGATGCCGTAGCGTCCATCGCGTCGCTTGAGCTCGTGCAGCAAGGTCGCCGTCAGCTTCGCCCCCGTGCACCCCAGTGGGTGTCCAAGCGCAATGGCTCCGCCGTTCACGTTCACCTTGTCGTAATCGACGCCGAGCGTGTCCAGGCAATAGATGGCCTGTGACGCAAACGCCTCGTTGACCTCAAAGAGATCGACGTCCTCGAGGGCGACGCCGGTGCGCTTGAGCAGCGCTGGAACCGCGTATGCCGGACCCACGCCCATCTCGTCTGGCTCAACGCCGACCACTGAGAAGCCACGGTAGACCGCTAAGATCTCAGCGCCCAGCTCCTCGGCCCGCTCGCGGCTCGCCACGATGACCGCTGCTGCGCCGTCAGACATCTGAGAGCTGGTCGCGGCCGTCACGCTTCCCTTGAGTTTAAAGGGCGTCTTCAGCTTCGCCAGCGCCTCCATGTTGGTGCCTCGACGAGGCCCCTCGTCGACCGTCAGGCCGCCGAAGGGGATGATCTCATCAGTGAACCGCCCCGCGTCGATGGCCTCACAGGCCTTCCGGTGACTCTCCACAGCGAAGGCGTCCTGAGCCTCGCGGCTAACCTCGTAGCGCTCAGCGACGATCTCCGCCGTTGAGCCCATGGGCGTGAAGAGCCCTGGTGCGTCCGCCACGGTCGCCGGGTGTGGACGCGGCGTATGCCCCGTCATCGGGACCGACGACATCGACTCGACGCCACCAGCGATGATGAGGTCTGCGCCACCGGCCATGATCCGCTCTGCGGCTGTCGCGATCGTCTGCAGCCCCGAGGAGCAGAAGCGATTGACGGTCTGCCCGGGGACGCTATTCGGTAGGCCAGCAAGCAGCGCCACGGTCCGTGCGAGGTTGAGCCCTTGCGTCCCTTCGGGCATCGCGCACCCCAGGATCACGTCCTCAACATCCGCGGGCTTGAGTCCCGGCACTTTAGACATCGCTCCGATGATCGCGGCCGCGCCAAGATCTTCGGGTCGGGTGTCCTTGTAGGCGCCCTTATTCGCTCGCCCCGCCGGGGTACGCACTGCGCTGATAATAACTGCTTCACGCATCGTGGTTCTCCTAGTTTCGCAGGGGCTTATTGTTCATGAGCGTGTACTGCATACGCTCAAGGCTCTTGGGCTCGCCCACGAGGCTCATAAACGCCTCAAGCTCAAGCTCAAGGACGCGCTCCTCACTGACCGGGGTCCGACCGTCGGTGTCACCACCGCAGAGGACATTCGCGAGCTTGTTGGCGATGAGGCGGTCGTGCTCGGACACGTACCCCCCGAGCATCATGCCGTAGACCGCAAGCGAGATAGCAGCCTTGCCGCTTCGGCCGGGCAGCACCAAGTTCTCCGCCGGAGCCGGCGGCGTATAGCCCCGCCCCGCCATGTAGCGCGTGAGCGCCTTTGCGTCCGCGATGCGCCTGTCACGGCTCATCGCGATCTCATCTTGTGCCGTGCCATAGCCCAGCGAGAAGACCTCACCGGCCCCAGTGGCGACCTTGGCCATGCCAATGTTCTCAAAGGCTCGTTGAACCAAGGGCAACCTGTCCGTCATCCGCGGGTCAGCGCTCGCGGGGATGCCATCAAAGAGGCGCTTGAGGAGGTTCAAAGTACCGCATCCACCAGGGATGAGGCCCACGCCAACCTCGACCAAGCCCAGGTAGGTCTCCTTGTCGACCATCATGCGGTCCGCCGCCATCGCCATCTCACAGCCACCGCCGAGGGTCAGCCCATGAGGGGCCGCGACGACAGGCTTGGGGAGATACTTGAGGCGCTGAATGACAGCCTGGAAATTACCAACCAAGGCCTCGATGTCATCCCACTTCTTCTGGTTGGCGCCCATGACGATCATCATGAGGTTCGCGCCCGCCGAGAAGTGCTCGGCTTCGTTACCAAGGACGAGCCCGTCAAAGTCGGTCTCGACGATGTCACAGGCTCGGTTGAGCATGTGGGTAAGATCCGGATCGACGGTGTTCATCTTGGTGTGGAATTCAAGGCACGCGATGCCGTCTCCGAGGTCGACTAGGGTCGCCCCGCGGTTGCGCTCAACGACGTGGCCCGCCTTCTTCAAGATCTGCAGGTTGACGCTACCTGGGAGTTGCGGCACCGCC
The DNA here is from genome assembly GCA_049602155.1 of Myxococcota bacterium. Lineage (GTDB taxonomy): Bacteria > Myxococcota_A > UBA9042 > PHBI01 > JBMYRH01 > JBMYRH01. Next base: position 166,287 of record JBMYRH010000003.1, read on the forward strand.
GCCTGCCCCTCTCCATCAGCGAAGTAGGTTTGACCGGCCTCGCCATCGGCGTAGAAGCCACCAGAGGCAGCGGCCTCATCGATCCAAGCGGGCAACTCGATGCCGTCAGCGCGCATGCGCGCCGCTCCCTCAGCCACCCCGATAGCCTGCCACACCTCAAAGGGACCTTGGTCCCAGTTAAAGCCCCAACGCATCGCTCGGTCGATGTTCACGATGTCGTCTGCGATGTCGAAGGCGATGTTCGCCGCGTACGCGAGCGTCTTGCTCATGACGTGCCATGCGAACTTACCGGCGCGACCATCCGACTTGATGAGCTCCGCCGTTCGCTTGCCTGGGTCATCGATCTTCTTGAGCGCCTTGAGCGCCGGCAGGTCAGGTTTCACCTTGGGCTGGTACTCAAAGGTATCCAAGTTGAGCGCTTGGATCTCACGCCCAACCTTCTTGTAAAACCCCGCCTTGGTCTTCGAGCCCAAGAGCTTCTTCTCGACCATCGTCGTGAGGAAGTCGGGGATCTGGAAAACATCGCGCTCAGGGTCGCCTGGCAACGCGTCGTAGCAGTTCTGCGCGACGTGCACGAAGGTGTCGAGGCCGACGACATCTGCTGTACGGAACGCTGCCGACTTCGGGCGCCCCATGGGCTTACCGACGATGGCGTCGACCTCCTCAAGGCTGTAGCCCAAGTCGCGCATCGCGTGGATGGTGGTCATCATCGCGTACACACCGATGCGGTTCGCGATGAAGTTCGGTGTGTCCTTCGCGTAGACGATGCCCTTCCCGAGGTAGCGATCGCAGAAGTTAGCCATCTGGCACACGATCGCTGGGTCAGTGTCCGGACCAGGGATGATCTCCAGCAGGTGCATGTAACGCACCGGGTTGAAGAAGTGTGTCCCTAAGAAGTGGCGCTTGAAGTCGTCAGAGCGCCCCTCGAGCATCCCGTCGATGGAGAGCCCAGAGGTGTTCGTCGTGACGATCGTCCCAGGGGTCCAGTTCGCCTCAATGCTGGCCAAGAGGCTGCGCTTGATCCCCATGTCCTCCTTGACCACCTCGATGATCCAGTCGCACTCGGAGAGCTTGCCCATGTCGTCATCGAAGTTACCGACCTCGATGAGCCCCGCGCGCTCTTTGCGCAGGAACGCAGCGGGCTTGGACTTCAGGGCAGCCTTTAGGCCCCCCGCTGAGAAACGATTGCGCGCCTCGGAGCTCGGGTCGTCACACCCGGGCGGCACGATGTCGAGGAGGAGGGTCCGGATGCCACATGACGCGAGGTGGGCTGCGATACCCGACCCCATCACGCCTGCACCGAGGACCGCCGCCTTGCGAATGCTGCTAGCCATACACGCTCTCCTGAGCTGATGAAGTCCCGTGAGGGGTACCTTCATAGGCGGTCTAAACGCCCCCGGTCAAGGGCGGTGAATGGCCGTTCATTTTCCAGCCCACCCGTTCCGCAGCGTTTGCACGCTATTCGGGGGACTAAGCGCAATTGCTGGCGCGAAGCTGGGGAAGCACGCCATCACCCGCACACGGAGGTAGACACCTGACACTCTCACGCAACACGATCCCAACACTTGATGCGCTGGCGCGCGCCACGCTCCTGAACCAAACGCGGTCCCCGCGGGCCGTGGCTCTCGCCGTCGAGCGCGGTGACACCGCCCCCCCAGACGCTGACCAGGCGATCGCGAACGATGCGCTCCAGGTGAGAGGCCTGCGCCCATGGATCCCACCGGACCCGGCGGCCGGTGCGGTGCTCATCCTCCAAGGGCCACCGCTCGAGCGCCCGGGGATCGCGATCGTCGGCGCACGAGCGAGCGACCCTTATGGCTTGAGCGTCGCCACAGCGGCGGCCTGCGACACTGTGAGCTTGAATCGGGCCGTGATCAGCGGCGGAGCCGAGGGGTGCGATGCGGCAGCGCACCGCGCAGCGCTCGACCGAGGGGGCCTCACCTTTGTCGTCCTGGGCGGAGGTCACGACCGCTTGTACCCCGCGCACCACAGACCCCTCTTCCGGAGGATCTGCGAGCGCGGCGGCACGATCGCCTCGCCCTTCTGGCCCGAGACACCACCAGCCAAGCACCGCTTCCTGGCACGTAATCGCGTCATCGCAGCGCTGTCTGAGGTCATCGTGGTGGCCAGGGCTCGAGGTGAAAGCGGGGCACTATCGACCGGGTTCGCGGGCCTGAGATTAGGCCGCGTGGTCCTCGCTGTCCCGGGGTCGGTCGGTGACGCCCTCTCCGAGGGGGGACACCTGCTGCTGTCCAAAGGAGCACGACCTATGCTGGGTTCAGTAAGCCTGAGGCAAGAGCTTGGTGAGGACCGTGGTGACCTTTGGGCCCACGACCATCGGGGGGCGGAGAGCCCCTGGACTGAGCCTGAGGACTGCGAGTATCGCGGCTCAGAGATCCCGCCAGAAGGCGCCCTCCTCCTCGCCGCGTTGGAGGGTCACGGGATCACGCAATTGGAGGCACTCCAGACGCAGACAAAATTGCCCATTTCAACGCTCTTAGCTGCCCTATTGGACCTCGAATTGCGCGGAGAGGTCGTGAGGTCCGTATGCGGGGGGGTTCGGCGTCGATAAGGCATCCTGTACAACAAACAGCGACCCACGCCGGTAAATCCAAAGAGATTTCAAGCCCTTGGGAGGCGGCCAGCTGCTTGACAGCCCATGATATCGACCGATATCATTGGGGTCTGGCAGAGGTGCGGGCTAAGTGCGCATGCCAACGGGTCGCGAATCGACATTAAAGGAACCCAGAATGGCCGACGATAACGAAGGCGTCATGGTATCACCGGAAGGTACCGACGAGGACGCTGGCGCAGTTCAGACGAACGCAAGCCTCGGTGAACTTCTCTTACGTAACCGGGTGGTCTCTGTGGCCCAGCTGGAGGACGCCCGTGACACCTCCCGCCGTGAGGGCACTGGGCTGACCGGCGCGCTCGCCAGGCTTGGCTACGTCCAAGAGACGCAGCTCGTAGAGTTCCTCAGCCGGCAATACGGTGTCCCTTCCATCAACTTGGAGGAGGTCGAGATCGAGGCTGAGGTCATCGACCTCGTCCCTCAAGACGTCGCAGAGCGGCACAACGTCGTGCCCCTTGAGAAGCAAGGCTCGACCCTCATCGTGGCGATGACCGACCCGTCGAACATCTACGCGATGGACGACATCAAGTTCCTCACGGGCTTCAACGTCGAGGTCGTCGTGACCTCCGAGGCATCGATTAAGACAGCCCTCGAACGTTACTACGACACAACGAGTGAACTCGGTGGTCTCCTCGATGGTTTCGATGACGAAGGCATCGACTTCCTGAGCGAAAGCGACCAGATGGACATGCTGGACGACGACGAGGACGCCGGAGAGGCCCCTGTCGTTCGTTTGGTGAACCTCGTCCTGGTCGACGCCATTAAGCGTGGTGCATCCGACATCCACATCGAGCCGTACGAGAAGGAGTTCCGGGTCCGCTACCGAATCGACGGCGTGCTCTACGAGATCATGACGCCGCCGCTCCGGCTCAGGAACGCCATCGTCAGCCGTATTAAGATTATGGCCGAGCTCGACATCGCCGAGCGACGCCTCCCCCAGGACGGCCGTATTAAGCTCGTCCTAGGTGGTCAAAAAGAGGTCGACTTCCGTGTCTCCATTCTGCCGACGCTGTTCGGCGAGAAGGTCGTCCTCCGAATCCTCGACAAGTCCAACCTCCAGCTCGACATGACCAAGCTCGGCTTCGAGCCCGAGCAGCTGGGTGTCTTCAAGGACAATATCCATCAGCCATTCGGGATGGTCTTGGTGACCGGACCGACGGGGTCGGGTAAGACGACGACGCTCTACTCAGCGCTGAGTGAGTTGAACAAGTCGACAGAGAACATCTCCACCGCGGAGGACCCGGTCGAGTTCAACCTGGCGGGCATCAACCAGTGTCAGATGAAGGACGACATTGGGTTGAACTTCTCCGCAGCCCTGCGCTCCTTTTTGCGTCAGGATCCAGACATCATCATGGTGGGTGAGATTCGTGACTTCGAGACCGCCGAGATCGCCATTAAGGCTGCTTTGACAGGTCACTTGGTGCTCTCAACCTTGCACACCAACGATGCACCATCGACGATTAACCGCCTCCTCAACATGGGTGTAGAGCCCTTCTTGGTGACGTCTTCGTTGAACGCCATTGTGGCCCAGCGTCTCGCCCGGAAGGTCTGCTCCGAGTGCGCCGAGAGCATCGAGGTCGAAGAGGAAGTGCTGGTGGATCTTGGTCTGACGCAGGAGCAGATCTCGGACGCCAACCTGATGAAGGGATCGGGCTGCCGACGCTGCAGCGACACCGGCTACAAAGGCCGCATCGCGCTCTACGAGGTGATGGACGTCAACGACGACATCAAGGAGTACGTGCTCCAAGGCTACTCAGCGATGGAGCTCAAGCGTGAGGCGATCAAGCTGGGGATGCAGACGCTCCGCCAGTCAGCCATCAACAAGCTGATCAGCGGGATGATCACCGTGGACGAGGTCTTGCGCATCACCCGTGCTGACCAGTGAGCAAGAAGGCTCCGCCGAGCACCGTCGACATTCATCGCCTCTTACAGACGATGGTCGACAAAGGTGCGAGTGACCTTCACCTCACTGCGGAGTCAGCCCCAGCCCTGCGCATCAATGGCAGCCTCTACCCCCTCAAGACGCGCCCTCTGCAGGGCCGTGAGATCGAGGCCATCTGCTACAGCGTCTTGAACGAGAAGCAGAAGAAGATCTTTGAGGAAATTCACGAGATCGACCTCTCTTTCCGCTGGAAGGGGACCAGTCGATTCCGGGCCAACTTTTTTCGCCAGAAAGGCGCCGTCGCTGGTGCCATCCGGATGATCCCCACGGAGACCGTCCCCTTGGCCGCGCTGGGCTTGCCCGACGCGGTGATGACGCTCATCGACAAGCCCAATGGGCTCGTCTTGGTCACCGGACCGACGGGGTCCGGCAAGTCGACGACCTTGGCGAGCTTGATCGACGCCATCAACATCTCGCAGCGCAGTCACATCATCACGATCGAAGATCCGATCGAGTTCGTGCACAACCACAAGAAGTGCATCGTGAACCAGCGGGAGATCGGGAGCGACACGAATTCTTACCGGGACGCGCTCCGCTATGTGCTGCGCCAAGACCCTGACGTCGTTCTCATCGGCGAGATCCGCGATCATGAGACGATGGAGGCCACCCTGCGTATCGCAGAGACAGGCCACCTGGCGCTCGCCACGTTGCACACCAACACCGCAGTCCAGACCATTCATCGGGTGCTCGACTTCTTCCCCTCCGACCAGCAAGAGATGGTGCGCACCCAGCTCAGCTTCGTGCTTGAGGGGGTGATCAGCCAGCAACTGATCCCCCGCGAGGATGGCGCCGGGCGTGTGCTCGGCGTGGAGGTCCTCTTCCCGAACGCGGCGGTCCGCAACCTGATCCGCGAAGAGAAAACGCATCAAATCTACTCGCAGATGCAGATGGGCCAAGGGAAGCACGGGATGCAGACCTTGAACCAGTCCCTCTTGGCCCATGTGCGAAACAATGCCATCTCAGTCGATGAAGCCCTTCACCGCAGTTACGACCGTGACGAGCTCAATCAGATGCTCCAGAACTGGCAGCAGGAGACCGCGACAGCTCAGCAACGGAGCGGTAAACGCGCGGGCAGTGGGACGAGCGCCTTTGACAGGAGGAGGCGTTGATTCGGCGCTCTCATCCCGGTCGGATAGACCTTGGACGGGCCCGAGTTTTTTACATCGGCGCACCCTGGGCTAAGCTGCGTCTCGAGGAGAGTGTCTGATGGCGTTGTACGAGTGGGTCGGCAAAGATCGTATCGGGGAAGAGCGCCGAGGTGTGCTCGACGCCCCGGGACCCACAGAGGCCGAGAACATCCTCAAGGGCATGGGCGTCAATGCGACGTCCATCAAGAAGAAGAAGAGCAACGGCATCATCATCCCTGGCTTCACCAAGGTGCCGGTGAAGTCAAAGGTGGTCTTTACGCGCCAGCTCGCGACGATGATCGACGCTGGCTTGCCCCTGGTTCAGTGCCTTGAGATTTTGGGCAACCAGGAGCCGGACCCCCTGCTCCAGCAGACCGTCCTCGCAGTGAAGCAGTCCGTCGAGGGGGGCACCACCTTCGCCGACGCCTTGGCCAAGCACCCCAAGGTCTTCGACAACCTCTTCGTCAACCTCATCGCAGCCGGCGAAGTCGGCGGTATCCTCGACACCATCCTCAACCGACTCGCCGCCTATATGGAGAAGGCGATGAAGTTGAAGCAGAAGGTGAAAGGCGCGATGAAGTATCCGGTCACGGTCCTCGTCGTGTCGTTGACCATCACCGGTTTCCTCCTCGTGAAGGTGATCCCAACCTTCTCTGAGATGTTCGAGTCTATGGGCAAAGACCTGCCTGCGCTGACCGCAAACGTGGTGGCCATCAGTGACTGGGCCGTGGCCAATCTCCACATCGTCCTCACGATCCTGGCCAGCATATTTGTGGCCTTCAAGCTCATCACGGCGACGAGCCCGGGGCGCCTGGCTTGGGATACGGCGGTCATCAACGCCCCCGTGTTTGGGCCCCTCGTGAAAAAGGCTGCGGTGGCGAAATTTACGCGGACGCTCGGGACGCTCATCTCCTCCGGTGTCCCCATCCTTGATGCCCTGGAGATCGTCGCCCGAACAGCGGGCAATAAAGTGGTCGAGAACGCCGTGCTCTATACCCGTGAGAAGATCTCAGAGGGTAAGTCGATCGCAGCCCCGCTCATGGAGCAGAGCGTCTTCCCGAAGATGGTGGTCCAGATGATCGCGGTCGGTGAGTCCACTGGCGCCATGGACATCATGCTGACCAAGATCGCCGACTTCTATGACGACGAGGTCGACGCGGCAGTGGACGGCATGACGTCACTCATCGAGCCCCTCATCATGGTCGTGCTGGGAGGCATCATCTCCGTCGTGCTGTTGGCCATGTACCTGCCTATCTTCAACATGGCGGACACCTTTGGGAAGTGAGGTCGAGGGCGGCGACATCAAGCCCTCCTCAAGCGCCACCCCGAGACGGCACTACTCCTACGGTGAACTGCGGAGCAACCTCCGGACGCTGATCCTCAGCCGGGTCGTCGTCGTCACCTTCCTCCTCGCTGCGACAGCGCTCTTCGGTCTGACGCAGCACGAGCCAGCTCGAGGCATCCTGTCGGCAGAGGGTGCGCTCTACGCGCTGGTCGCTGCGGTCTATCTGCTCAGCGTCGGTTACGCCATCTCGCTGAGGCTTCTGACCGAGCTCAAACACCTCCTGCTCCTCGCCTATCTACAGCTCACGGGTGACGCGCTCTTCGCCGCCGTGCTGGTCTTGGTCACTGGTGGTACCGCCAGCGTCTTTACCTTCTTCTTCTCCCTGTCGATCGTCCTCGCGGCGATCATCTTGTACCGCGCGGGCGCCATCTACGCCGCGACGGTCAGCTCGGCGATGCTCTTGGCCATCGGCCTCATCGAGGTCGGCTTCATCGGCCCGTCAGAGTGGGTAAACATGATCCGCCGCGACGCACTGCTCGCCGGGGAGCCGGTCGCTGACGTTGGCAGCACTGTCGCTTACAACCTCGTGGTCAACGTCATCGCATTCTACGCGATCGCCATGCTGGCCAGCTACTTGGCAGATCAGCTGCGCCGGACTGACATCAAGTTAGAGCAAAACCGGGTCTCACTCGAGGACCTGCGTGCGCTGCACGAGAACATCATCTCCTCTATTCAGTCGGGCCTGATCACGGTGAACCAAAATCACCAGATCACCTTCTTCAATCACTTCGCAGAGGCCATCACAGGTCTGAAATCGACCGACGTCCTCTACAAAGACATCACCCTCCTCTTCGCTGACCTGCGGCAGATCTTCTCCAACGAGGACAAGCTCCACAGTCAGCACGAGGAGCTGACCAGCCAGATCCTCGGCGGCCGGGTCACCTTCGTGCGCTGGACCATTTCACCGCTCTTGGACAGCCGAGAGGAGCGCATCGGTCACGTGCTCATCTTTGACGACGTGACCCGGGTACGTGAGATGGAGGCGCGCATGAAGCGCGACGACCAGTTTGCGACCCTGGGCAAACTCGCGAGCGCCATCGCGCATGAGATCCGAAACCCACTGGCCTCGATCTCAGGCTCGATCCAGCTGCTTAACCAGACCATTGAGCTCGAGGACGACGACCGGCGATTGATGAACATCATCAGCCGAGAGGCCGACACGCTGAACCAGTGGATCACCGATTTCCTGACCTTCGCTCGCCCGCGCTACGGCGACCGCGTCCCCATCGACTTCCGCGGGATGATCTCGGATGCAGCGCTGGTGTTGAAGCAAGATCCAAAGTCAGAGAAACTCGATCTGAAAGTCGAAGCCGGGGAGGAAGCCCTGGTCCTCGCAGATCCGACCTACCTAAAGCAGGTGCTGTGGAACATCCTCCAAAACGCGGTGCAAGCCATGCCTGACGGTGGTCAGCTCACGATCACGTTGGAGCCGACGGTCGACGAGCGTGGCGAATTCTTTCGAGCCAGCTTCAAGGACACGGGGGGCGGGATCCCCGAGTCCGTCCGCGAGCGAATCTTCGAGCCGTTCTTCACCACCAAGGCAGGCGGCACAGGGCTGGGCTTGCCCACCGTGTATCGTATCGTGACGGAACACGGAGGGACGGTCACTCTAGACACCGAGATCGGCGTCGGGACCACCTTCACCGTCGCCCTGCCCCGCTATCATCAGCTGAACTAAGACCGTACGAGCGCACCACGCATGGACGAGTACAACCGGATCCTGATCGTCGATGACGAGCGGAGCCTTCGCGAGTTCCTGGAGATCTTCCTGCGCAAGGAGGGCTACGAGGTCACGCTCGCGGACGGCGGACAAACCGCGACGAAGCTCATCGACGAAGGCACGGAATTCGACCTTGTGTTGACGGACCTGATGATGCCGTACGTCGATGGCTTAGCGGTCCTTGAGGCGGTCAAAGACCGGTTCCCAGACACGCAAGTCCTGATGATGACGGCCTTCGCGACAGCCGATACGGCCATTGAGGCCATGAAGAAGGGGGCCTTCGACTACATCCAGAAGCCCTTCAAGGTCGACGAGATCCTCGTCGTCATTGAGAAAGCACTGCGGCAAAGGCGACTGCTCGAGGAGAACAGGCAGCTACGCGCCGAGGTCCACCGTCGCTACAGCTTCCACAACATTATCGGTCGCTCCGACCGAATGCAGTCGGTCTTCGACCTCGTGCAGCGCGTCGCAGACACGCGCACCAGCATCCTCGTCACCGGGGAGAGCGGGACCGGTAAAGAGCTCATCGCGAAGGCGATCCACCACAACTCGCGCCGTAAAGACGCGCCGTTGATGACCGTGAATTGCGGCGCTATCCCTGAGAACCTCATGGAGTCCGAGTTCTTCGGCCACGTAAAAGGCGCGTTCACAGGGGCTCACGCGAACAAGACGGGCATGTTCGCGGCCGCAGACAGCGGCTCGATCTTCCTCGACGAGATCGGCGAGCTGCCGATGCACCTCCAAGTGAAGCTCCTCCGGGTGCTCCAAGAGCGGAAGATTCGCCCGGTGGGCTCTACCGACGAGGTCTCGATCGATGTGCGCGTCATCGCCGCGACCAACCTGGACCTCGAGGAGGCCATCCGCGAGGGGCGCTTCCGAGAGGACCTCTACTATCGCCTCAACGTGATCCGCATCGAGATCCCGGCGCTCCGCCATCGACGAGACGACGTCCCTCTCATCGCACGGGCATTCTTGCGCCGCTTCTCTGAGGAGATGGAGAAGGCCATTGAGGACTTTAAGCCCGAGGCGATGGAGCGCCTCATGGCCTACAGCTACCCCGGGAACGTGCGTGAGCTCGAGAACATCGTTGAGCGCGCGATCACCCTCGAGAACACGCAGTGGATCCAAGCAGACAGCTTGCCCCACTGGGTCGCGTCCCCCGAGCAGGGGCTAGGCGAGCTTGCTGGCCCGATCCAGATCCCCGATGGCGGACTCGATATGGAGGGCATCATGGCGCAGCTTGAGACTCAGCTCTTAAAGGACGCCCTGAACCGGACAGGAGGGAACCGAACCGAGGCAGCCAAGTTGCTAGGAATCAGCTTCCGCTCTATTCGATACAAGCTCGATAAGTTCGGTATTGCAGGAGACGAGTGAGCCAACCCGAACATAAGCGAGGACGCGAACTCGTCCTCTTGGTGCTCTCACCGTTCACAGCGATCATCGCGTCACCGCTGCGCTTCGCGCGTTGGCTGATACAGTGGGGCGGTTGGTGGGGCGGTCACAGTCGACGTCGAGTGATGCTGGTCACGCTCATCGCCCTGTCGACCATCGCCTGGCTTGGGACGCGGACGGCGCGCCTGGATTTGAAATACCAAGCCGCAGCAGCCGACCGCGCGGAGGCCGCTGAGACCAGTTATATCGCGCCCCCCGCGGTGCTCAAGGTCATGGGGCTTGGTCACCAGAGCTTCGTCGCTGACGTGCTCTTTCTCCGCGCCAACATGTACTTCGTGAACCACCTCTTTGGTGACCGAATCTTCGAGTGGCTCGACCTCTACCTAGACGCCATCTTGGCCCTGGACCCCGACAACCCAACGGTCTACGAGTGGGCGAGTCAGTCCGTAAAATTCGGGCAGCTCATCACCAATGAGTCATTAGAGCGCTCCAACGACTATGCGCGACGAGGGATCGAGCGATTCCCCGACCACTGGCGGTTCTACTTCGACATCGGGTTCAACTACCAAATCGAATGGCAGCCTGCGGATGACGAAGAACGTCAAGCCATGCGTGACAAAGCCCTACCCTACTTCTCGATCGCCGCGATGCTCCCCAACTCGCGCATGGATCCCAACTTCCTGACCGAGATGCACCTCCAACGCAACGACGTGGAGATGGCGCTGTTTCACGCCTACAACAGGTACTGGGAGGCGAACGAGCGCGAGAAGGAGGCCCTTCGAGGCCGCATCGGTCGCTATGAGTCGCAGGCCGCGGCCGAGCGCTTGAAGGCGATCGAGGGCCGATGGAAGACGCACTACAGCTACCTGCCGATGGAGCTCTTCGAGCTCATCGGACCACAACAGACCTTGGCAGTCCCTGACGATTGGGCAGCGGACAGCGACCAAAGCGCTACGACGAGCCACACCGGTGGCAATGAGGAGAGCGGATGATCTCGAACACACGGATCCTGATCACGGGGGGAGCCGGGTTTATTGGCACATCACTGGCCCTTCGACTGGTCGAAGACAATGACGTCGTCATCTTCGATAACCTGCACCGAAACGCGATGAAGGATACCGCGCTCGTGGAGCACCCGCGGCTCACCTTCATCCAAGGAGACGTCCTCGATGAGGCGGCGCTGGTCGCGGCCACGGAGGGCTGCGACGTCGTCATTCACATGGCGTCCATCGCCGGGGTCGATACGGTGATGAAGAACCCCGTGTTGACCATGAAGGTCAGCCTCCTTGGGACCTACAACGCCCTCGAGGCCGCCCATCGCTCGGGGTGTTGTAAGCGCTTTATCGATTTTTCGACCTCAGAGGTCTTCGGGCGCTACGCCTTCAGGGTGACCGAAGGCGACGCTACTCAGCTTGGCGCAGTGGGCGAAGCCCGCTGGACCTACGCCGTGAGCAAGCTGGCGACCGAGCACCTCGCGCTGAACTACCATAAGCAATACGGGCTCCCGGCTCTGAGCATCCGACCGTTCAACATCTACGGGCCGCGACAAGTCGGCTCAGGGGCCGTCCATCACTTCATCGTCAAAGCGCTGCGAGGCGAGGAGCTGACCATCCACAATGATGGCGCCCAAATCCGTTCATGGTGCTACATCGATGACATCGTTGAGGGCATCCTGCTCGCCATTGAGCGCGAGGAAGCGGTGGGGCACGCCTTCAACATTGGCAACCCACGCTCTACGGTGACCATCTACCACTTGGCCCGCGAGATCGTCCGCTTGGCGAACTCGACGAGTCCGCTGAAGCACATCGAGTGGAACTTCCCAGATGTGGAGCTGAGGGTCCCCGCCATCGACAAGGCGCGGCAGCTCCTCGGGTACTCCCCTGAGATCGACCTGCAGGACGGGTTGCGGCGCACCATCGCGTGGTACAGGAGTCAGCTCGACAATGCCGGCTGATCTCCCCCTCCATCGTCCCCTCCTAGGAGACGCTGAGATCTCAGCAGTGACTGAGGTTTTACAGAGCGGCTTCCTCGTTCAGGGTCCCAAGGTCGCAGCCTTCGAGGCCGGCCTCGCTGAGCGCCTCGGGCTCGCCGAGGTGATCGCCTGCAGCTCAGGGACCGCGGCCCTCCACTTGGCCCTCGCGGCGATGGACTGCAGTCCAGGCGATGAAGTCATCGTGCCTGCCTTTGGGTTCCCCGCCACGGCCAATGCAGTCGAGCTCTGCGGCGCGACAGCCATCCCAGCGGACATTGACCCGGAGCGCATGTCCTTGAGCGTCGAGAGCGTCTCTCGCCGAGCGACTGAGCGCACCGTGGGCGTCGTCCCTGTCCACCCCTTCGGGATCCCAGCGCCGATGCCCAAGTTGACCGCGCTCGCCGACGAGCGAGGTTGGTGGATGGTCGAAGACGCTGCCTGTGCCCTCGGTACCGAGACGCAGGGTCGATGGAGCCAGGGTGAGCACCCGGTGTGCCTATCTTTTCATCCCCGCAAGACCGTCACGACCGGTGAGGGCGGAGCAGTGGGCGTGAATGACCCTGCTCTTGCCTGCCGCCTACGTCAGTTGAGGAACCATGGGATCGCCGCAGACGGCGTGGATCGCGGGTGGAGCCGCTTCACCTCCGTCGGGTTCAACTACCGAATGACCGACTTAGCCGCGGCTATCGGTGTCGTTCAGCTCGACCGCCTCGATGAATTCGTGTCGCGCAGACGCCAAGTGGTCGCTTGGTACCGTGAGCATCTGGCGACGATCGAAGGTGTGCGCTGGCCTCAGGGCTACGAGTTGGAGCGACTCAGCACCCAATCTCTTGTCGTGGAGGTCCTGCCAGAGGGGCGCCGAGATAGGGTCATCACAGACCTCGCCGCGCAAGGCATCTCGACGACCATCGGTGGATATGGGCTCGCGAGCCAACCCTTCTGGGCCGAACGTGACGGACTGGCTCCATCCGATTACCCTGTGGCCACCCGAATGGCCGAGGCGGCGCTCACGCTGCCAGTCACCCATGAGATGACAGAATCCGACGTGCGCCGAGTGGTGCATGCGCTAGACCACGCGACACGCCTGACCCATGAATGATGCCGTGAATCAAAGCACCCCAGTGCTCGAATTTGTCGACTTGGCCAAAGAGTTCCGACTTGGCTTGCAGCTTACACGCGTCAAGGCCGTTCGCGGGGTCAGCCTCAGCGTCGAGGCCGGGGAGATCTTCGGCTACCTGGGACCCAACGGGGCCGGCAAGACCACCACCATGAAGATGGCGATGGGCTTGATTCAACCGAGCGCCGGTGAGGTGAAGCTCTTCGGCCGCTCTATGCAAGATCCGATGATCCGATCACGCGTGGGCTACCTCCCAGAGCACCCCTATTTTTACGACTACCTCACCGCCAGCGAGATCCTCGACTTCTACGGTGAGCTCTACGGAATGCCCCGCAAGGAGCGGCGGCGACGCGTCGAGGAGCTGCTTGAGCTCGTGGGGCTCACCTATGCAGCGAACCGGACACTCCGTCGCTTCTCAAAGGGCATGCTTCAGCGCGTCGGGATCGCGCAAGCCATCATCAACGACCCTGACCTGGTCATCCTCGATGAGCCCTTGAGCGGCCTCGACCCCATGGGCCGCAAAGAGGTCCGAGACATCATCGTGACCCTGAGAGAGCAAGGGAAGACCGTCTTCTTCTCCTCGCACATCCTCCATGACATCGAGACCATCTGCGACCGTGTCGCCCTGCTGATCCAAGGAAAGCTCCACAAGGTCGGCCCCCTCGACACGCTGCTCTCCGAGGGGACCAACGAGGTCGACGTGACAGCCCGCGACGTCAGCCCAGAGGCGCTGGTCGCTCTGAAAGAGCACGCGTCTTCATTCGAGGCCCTCGGGCCCGCCACGCTCTTCACTGTCACAGAGAGCCGGGTCAGTGAGTTCCTCACCGCCTTGCTCAACGCCGGCGCGCGCGTTCATGAGGTTCAACCACGCCGGCAGAGCCTAGAGTCGCTCTTCGTGCACGAGGCGGAGGTTCGTCGAGATGGCTAAGTCCGCCACAGCACAGCGCATCATCGCGGTGGCCAAGAACACCTTTCGCGAAGCAATCCGTAACCGCGCATTCGTCGGGCTCACCTGCTTCGCCGTCGCCTTCATCCTCTTCTCCCTCATCCTCAGTGAGCTGACGGTCGTCGGCCAGGGTCCAAGGGTCGTCGTCGACTTCGGCCTCTACGCGATCAGCCTCTTCGCCGCTGCGACCGCTATCCTGATGGGCACCTTGATGGTGTACAAAGAGCTCGAGAAGAAGACTATCTACACGATCCTCTCCAAGCCCATACGCCGCTATGAGTTCCTCCTCGGGAAGTACTTCGGGATGCTCGGGATCTTGATGATGGAGCTCATCGTGCTCGGCCTGATCTGGGGGCTTGTCCTGTGGATGCAGGGGGGGAACTTCAGCGGAGAGCACGTCAAAGCCTTGGTCCTGATCGGCTTTGAGGCGTCGTTGGTCACCGCGGTCGGCGTCATGTTCTCATCGCAGTCGACGCCGGCTCTGACAGGCCTCTTCACCCTGGGGGTCTTCGTCGTTGGCCGCATCGTGTACGTCCTTGAGGAGATGCTTCAGGGGACAAAGGGCCTCTTCGTCGACAATCCGTTCGCGCGCCTCTTCGGCCAAGGCGTCACCTCGATCTTCCCTGACCTGAGCGTCTTCAACGTCAGTCAGCAGCTGCTCCTCGATGTCACCATCACATGGGCCTACCTCGGGCAGGCTGCGCTCTACGCCCTCTCCTATGGCGTGATCGTCATCGTGATCGGCATCGTGGCCTTTGAGCGTCGTGACTTCGTCTGAGCCATCCGCCCCAGGGTCTCGGCGTATCACTGTCATCGTGGCACTGCTCGTCGGCCTAGCGCTCGTTGGCCGCGTGGTGAGCAGCGGCCAAGGCGCACTCGCGGACGGGCACGCGGCCCTCGCCGAAGGCAACGAGCTTGGAGCAACCGTCGCCTACCGCGAAGCTGTGAGCTGGTATTTGCCGGTCGTAGCCCCGTGGCGCGCCGAGGCCGCGGACGCCCTCTGGGAGCTTCACGCGGCGCAGCTCAAGGCCGATCGACTACCAGCAGCTGTTCAGAGCCTGCAGTCCTTGCGCGCTGGGTTGCGGAGCGCCGACAGTGTGTGGCGCCCTGACCAAGCCCGGAAGGCGCAAGTCGACGACGCCCTCGCGCCACTGATGGCCCGCTGGGAGGCCGAGGATGCGCGCGCCTCAGGGCGAACGAGCCCGGGCGACCTCGCGGTCCGGACCGCACATCACGCTGCGCTCTTGGCCCAGGACGAGCGGCCAGAGCGCCTCTGGGGCTTGCTGGCCGTCTTGGGGTTCGCGCTCTGGGTCGGCGCAGCGATACGAGGATTGGGGCACGACGGGCCGCCGCGCCGCCGACTGCTCGCGCTGAGCGTCATGGGCCTCGTCGCGTTCTTGACGGGCTTGACCCTAGCCTAGGTCCACATGTCGACCGGAGATGACGAGGGTCTCTCCAGCCACCTCGACGCGGTCCACGAGCCCGGGGTGCCCTGCCGTGAGCGCGGCTGCTGCCACATCCGAGACCCCTTGAAGTGCGCGGGCATCATCTCGAAAGGTCACTCGGTCCCCGTCACCGCGTAGCCCAAGGGCCCGATACCCGTGCGTATGCCCAGCCTGAATCAACGCCGGGGCCACTGCGCCCTCTTCATCGACGACCACACAGCGGCGCCCCGTGGCGGCGCGGGCCTGATATTCGACCATGCGGAGCTCAGCAAATGGATCGATGACAGCATGAGAATCCGAGCCGATGCAGAGCGGCACCCCCGCCTCGAAGAGGTCCGCAGTGCGTGGCACCCCGTCCCCTAGGTCACACTCGGTCGTTGGGCAGAGGCAGACCGTCGCCCCAGAAGTACTCAGGAGGGAGACGTCTTCATCGTCCAGCCAGGTCGCGTGGACCGCGGTAAAGTCTGGGCCAAGGACCCCTTCACGTGCGAGCAAGCCGACTGGGCTTAACCCTGTCGCGTCTCGACACGCCGCGATCTCTTGGGGTTGCTCACTGACATGCGCGTGGATGGGAAGCCCTCGGATACGCGCCACCTCGGTCAACGGAGCAAGCCAAGCAGGGGGCACAGCTCGCACACTGTGGAGCGCAAGGCCCAAGGCGATCCGCTCACCATCGACCTCGGGCAACAGCGCATCTAACGCACGCTCAACCTCTGCCGGCTCGGACGCGCGAAAGCGCGCCTGCCGCGCCGAAAGCGGGACGTCAAAGCCCCCACGGGCATAGGCGGTCCAAAGGAGTGTCAATCGTATGCCCACCTGCCTAGCGGCGCGCATCATCGCCCGGGAGGTGGCGACGGGATCGCTGTAAGGCCGGCCGTCAGGCCCATGGTGCACGTAATGGAACTCGCCGACCGCCGTATAGCCTGCCTCAAGGCACTCCAAGAAGGTCAGCCGTGCGGCCGCCTCAAGCCCGTCTAAGTCGAGCTTCAACGCCAAGTCATACATCCGCTCGCGCCAGGTCCAGAATGTGTCTGCCTGACTCATGTCACGCCGCTGAACATCACCTCGCAGGTGCCTCTGAAAGGCATGAGAGTGCACATTCGCGATGCCGGGTAAGGTCACTTGCCGTTCACGAAATACGCGGTAAGCGTGCAAGAGGTTGGGGTGAGCGCGAGGCCGCAATGCTCCGCCGTCGCGAGGCCCAACTCACTGGCGATCGCCGCCGGGGAGAGGGCCTTATCCGAGAGCAGCCCCGCATCCCGCAAGACCTCCTCCAACGCCACGAGGTTCACCTGGAAGATGTCCAACTTAAGCGCCTGAAAGATGTCACCGTCTCCGAGTGTCAGGCTCACAAACACGTCCCCAGGGCCTCTGCCATTCATCGTATCGAGCCCCTCGACAAGGGGGCGCCATATCTTCTTTGGGAACTGAAAGTGTTCAAACACCGGGATGAGCGCACGGCAGCCCGAACACGAATCCGTCGTCGGAGCGTGGAGGTACACCTTGTAGAGCGTCGGCTCGTCGCACGCCATTCTGGCCGCGAGGACCCCAGTACGACTCGCACCCAAGAGGCGCCCTAGGTGAGCCAAGGCTGCACGCTCCGCCAAGCTGACGCCGCGGGCTGCGAGCCACTCGACAGCCCGGACGACCGACATGGTGCGCCGAAAATAGAGGCCGAGCTCCGCCTTACCGTTCCCCTCTGACAGGAACCGAACCAACATCCAGTCATCGATGCTGCGCTGCAGACCTAGCACTTCGTCGACCACCGCGGGGTCGAAGCTCAACTCATCGCGCAGGAACTCCCCAACTGCTTCGCCAAAGCGGCTCCCAGGCCCGAGCGTCATCGTGACGAGCGCCGGCGGATCGAGGCGAATGCCGACCTCGGAGAAGTGAGCTAACTCACGCTGAAACACCTGACAGAAGCGCGTCATGTCATCGGACAGCGGAGTCCCCACCATGGTGGACAATCGCTCGAGCATTTCGCGCGTGGATGTCTCCGACCGTCTCACGTCGTTGGCCTCTTGTGACGTCGCTGGTGAGAGCCTAACGCCGGTGCCACCACGACCGCAAGATGGACTGCAGGAACCAAGAGACCAGAGTCCACGGATGTCACGGCTCCGCTCCCATGGTATGCCAAAAGGTGTGAGCAGCTCCCACCTATCACTCGCGATCCTCACGAGCCTCCTGATGCTGACGGGCTCTGCCATGGCTCAGTCTGACCAGCAGGTCATCTGGATCGAGGGGCCCATCACCGTCAAACAGGTCGGCGAGCGCAGGGCGCGCCCCGTAGAACTTCAGCCGACCGATCCCGTCCATGGCAAGCTGCGCGTCGTCGTGCCCGCAGAGGGGGCGCTGTGGCTCCTCAAGGAGCAGCGAGAGCTGATTGGGCTCCATGGACCCGGGACCTGGGAGGTCTCGCTGGGGACCCCTCTACACGGCGAAGGGCGCGTCACGCGTATCCCGGTGAATGACCTCCAACTCTCTCAACCCGCAGTGGTCCCATGGGTTGAGGTCGACAACAGCCTCCGAGGGACGTCCCGCGCGACGCCGACCTCGCCCACAGAGACCGCTGTGACGACACGGCGCCCGGTGCTGCGATGGCGCAACGAGCCCGGCGTCCTCCGCATCGACCTGACCCTGATCGAGCGGAATGCGGAGGGGCAAAAGCGGCTCGTCGAGACCTGGCAGGGGCTCACCGGGACACACCACGAGGTGCGGCGCCCCCTCACGCCGGGCTATGATTACGCATGGCGTGTTCAGACCGAGCGAGGCGGAGCGGCACGCAGTCTCCTGTCCACAGAGTCCGACACGTGGTTTCACGTCTTGTCCGATGCGGCGATCCAGTCCGCGCGCCGCGCAGACGCGGCGGTCTCACGCCTACAACTCGACCACCCCAAAGCAGCGAAGGCCCTGAACGTGCTGCGCGCGCTCGCCTGGGAACGGCATGGGTTGGCCAAAGAAGCTCAGAGAGCCTGGGACGAGATCACGGAGGACTCGGGGCAGGTCGAGGCGCTGCGGCTGTATCGCGCTCGTCTCGCGTTGCGAGCCCTGGCGCGACCTCGCAGCACGGTAAAGAAGGCGCCGCCTACGTCAGAGCCCAAGCGTCCCTAGCGTGTCACGCAGCGCTGACATGTCGACCTCCCCCACCACGTCCCACGCGACGAGGCCATCGGCATCGAGCACGATCGTGCGCGGGAGCGAGGCGACCTGATAGCGCTCACTGATGGCGCCCGTAGCGTCCATCAAGCACGGCAAGGTGTAACCACCGTTGGTCAGGAAGCGCTCGACGAGGACGGGCTCATCCGCGGTCACAGTCACGACATGAAGCTGCTTGCCCGCGCTTCGATGAAGTCGCTCAAAGGCCGGCATCTCGGCGCGGCATGGTGCGCACCAGGTGGCCCAGAAGTTGAGCACCACGGGCCTACCGCGCAGGGACTCCAAGCTGACAGAGTCTCCTGTCCTCCCATCCATCAACTCGAAGGACGGTGGCGTCGCGCCTTTGGCCAGGTTCCCAGAGAGGTCCTTGTCTTGCCACCACTGGATGGCGCCGAACACGACCACGGCCACCAAGGCGCTCATGGCGATATCAGCCGCCACATGACGGAAGGAATTCGATTTGGGAGTCGCGTCGGATGACATCGGTGTACTTGTCAGTTCGAGGAATGCATGGAGATGATACTCACCGATGCACAGAAGACACGTCATTCAGGGAATCGCAGCCGCGCTGCTCTTGGTCGCCACACCGTCTTTAGCAGCGCAGTCCAAGGTGCAGAAGGTCGTCGATCGCTGGTCGAAGGGCAAGTCATTGCGTGGCCTCAGCGTGGGCGTAAGCGTCGTCGACGCCGCGAACGGTCGTCAGCTGGCGGGGCGCAACGCAGACACTCAAATGAACCCCGCGAGCGGGACGAAGCTCCTCACGAGCGCTGCGGCGCTGCACGTCTTGCCCCTGCGCCCCTCCTGGGAGACGCGGCTCCATGGCGTCGTCGATAGTGGACAGCTAAAGGGACCTCTGCGGCTCGTTGGCGGGGGAGATCCGAAGCTGCTGCTCGCACACCTGAAGCGGCTTGCAGAAGCTGTTTCAGCTGCGGGAGTCCAGGACATCCCAGGGGGCCTCATCGTCCACGTCGGCCGATTCGATACCGCCGCACTGCCCCCAGCCTATGACCAAAAGGAGACCGACGCTGGGTACCGGCCCAACATCGGAGCCGCTGCGTCGAACTTTGGCGCCCTGCGGGTGACGGTCAGGCCGGGTCCCCGCATCGGGCGCCCCGTCTTAATCAGCGCTGAGGGGGGCCTTGAGGCGATCGTCGTCGAGAACACGGCCCGAACTGTGAAGGGAGCCGCCCGAAAGCTCACGATACGCTCTGTACAAGCCCCAGATGGTCGCACGACCTTGATGGTGAGCGGGACGATGGGGCGACGAGCCAAGCCATTTGGGCAACGCAAGCGCCTCCATGACCCGGACCGTTGGACAGGGCTCGTGCTCAAGAGCCTCATAGAGAAGCACGGGGTGAGCGTCGGGGATGCCTTCGAGGTCACGACCGAACCGCTCCCCGCAGACGCAGGCCCTCCCCTCCACACCATTCAAAGCCGCTCGTTGCCTGAGACCCTTGCTGACATCAACACGTGGTCGAACAACTTCATGGCTGAGATGGTGCTGAAGCAGATGGGGTGTGACCTCGGGCCCGCGTGCTCCTGGAAACGGGGCGTCGAGCGCGCGACAAGCGCCCTTCAAGCCCTGGGCCTGCCCGCGGAGAGCTTCCGCATCGTGAACGGCTCAGGGCTCTATCGCGCGACGACGGTGAGCCCTGCCAGCATGACCGCTCTGCTCGTCGCCATGGCGACCGACACCACGAGGGCGGGGGCGTTTCTGGGGAGCCTCGCCGTCAGCGGTAAACCAGGCACCATGCATAAGCGGCTCACTGCCAAGCGCGTCCGAGGGAAAGTGAAGGGGAAAACAGGGACCCTCGATGAGGTGGTGAGCCTGTCTGGCTACGTACCTAGCCGTCGAGGGCGAACCCTCGCCTTCTCGGTTTTCGTCAACGGCGCGAACTCCGAGCGAACGGGCGCGATACGTCGAAAGATCGATCGCCTGGTGCGCAAGCTCGAGAGGCTCTAGAGGGCGCGCACACGCAGCTGCATGGCGCCCACGGAGCCAGCATCGCGCTTAGCGGCACATCCGCTTGGTCTGTCGCGCGATCTCTTCCCGGTCGTAGGCGCTCTTCGGTGCGACCCTCAGGTACTCTTTGAAGGAGTTGCAGCTCAAGGTCGTCAGCCCCTTCTCCTTGTACAAGAAGCCGAGGTAACGATGCGCGGTGGGGAAGTTCGCTCCGCCTGCTGCGATCGCCTGCTTGAAGTGATCTTCAGCCTCGGTGCGACGGTCGCTCTTCAGCGCGATCTCACCCATCTCGTAGTGTGCTGACGGGTTCTTGGGGTCACGCGCCAGGATCTCTTTGAGGTACGCCTCGGCCTCCGTCCGCTTGCCCATCGTGTTGAGTGTGCGAGCGAACTCGATCACTGCATCCTCTCGGACCGGATCCAAGATCATCGCCTGCTTGAAGTCGCTCAACGCCTCGCGGTGCTGTCCGTTCTCATAGAAGAGGCGACCGCGTCGGAAGTAAATGTCGGGGTCGATCCGCTTCCGATCCAAGTTACTGGTGTAGCGCTCGTAGTCATTGACGATCTGAGTGTACTGACCGAGCGCTTTTCGGCGGTTATCAATGCCGCCCACCTCGGTATAGGCCCGCGCGAGGTCGGCCCGCATGGCGTTGTTTCCTGCAGCCAAGGAGGACGCCTTTGCGAGGTACTCGACCGCCTCTCTGACGCGGCCCTGTGCCATCTCGTTGCGCCCAAGGTAGTAGTAGGCATCCGCGCTCTCGGAGTTGACCTTGAGGGCCTTCCTCAAGTCTTCATCAGCGACCTTGTACTCACCCTTCGCGGTGTGCACGGCGCCGCGCAACACGTTCGCGCGCAAGTTCAAGGGATCCGTGCCAATGACCGCCTCGACATGCTTAAAGGCGTCATCGTAGCGCTTGAGCTTGATCAACACCTCCGAGTAATCGAGGAGGGTCTTCGCGTCCAGCGCGCCCGCGATCTGCAGATCGCGGTAATAACGTGCGGCCTCATCGGCATATCCAAGGCTCTTCAAGAGGGTGGCGAAGCGCAGCTTCACGTCGGTGTTGTTGGGGTCGATCGTCAGGATCTCCCCCATCGTCTCCTTCGCGCGGAGGGTGGCACCGATCTTCATCTGGTACTCGGCCTTCTTCTCCAAGATGGGGAGCTTGTCCTCCACCACGGTCGCGCCCTGACTCAAGGTCTCCACGGACTCTTGCTGACGGCCCTCTTGAAACTGGAGGGTCGCCAAGGCCAGGTAAGCCAGGTTGAAGCTGGGCTCATTCTCGATGATGTTCGCGTAGATCGACTTGGCCGTCTTGTAGTGCTCAGCCTGGCGCTCACCCTCGGCTTGGAGCATCAGGAGCCCCGTGTCTTTCGGGTGCTTACGGAGCGCCTCGTTAAGCTGACTCTTTGCCGTATCAGGATCGTTGGTCGCGTCGTACACCTTGACGATGGCCTCATAAAACCGCGCTGAGCCACCGCCAGCCTTCTGGCACTGCTGAAGGCGAATGAGCGCCTCTTGGTGCTTGCCCTGCTGACTCAACAGCCCGGCGAGCTCCAGCGCCGTGCGCTCGTCATCAGGTCGGAGCTCAAGGGCCCGCCCAAGGGCGTAGCTCTTGTCGTCCATCTTCTGCTGAGCTTCGGCGAGCATGGCCTTGAGCCAGAACGCGCGGAACTGCTCATCGTCATTCTGCGTGTTCTTGGCGGCGCTGAGGGCCTCCTCGATCAGGACCTTGGCGTCCTCATACCCCTTCTCATAGAGGGTGATCTGAGCCATCGCGAGCTTCGCACCGGAGTGCGACGCGTTGGCGCTCAACAGGCGCTGAAGGTAGTCGCGTGACGCAGGGAGCTCTTGGCGTTTGAGGTAAATATTGCCCAGGTCATACAGCGCCGCCTGATACGCAGCGTCCGTCGCGAGCGTGGCCTTGTAGTAGCCAATCGCCCCGTCTTCATCCTTGTTCTGGAGCGCGATGCGACCCAGCATGTACAAGATCTCAGGGCTGTTCTGTTCGCTCGATATGTGTTGCATCAAGGCCGCTTGAGCCTCCTCTCGCTTCCCTTCAGCCAAGAGCTGCTGGGCTTTGAGCTGAAGGTTGTTCGCCATGAGGTCTGCCGTCTTGTACTTCTTAAGATCTTCGGCGTATTTCTTTGCGGCGAAGAACTCCGGGTGACGCTCTTTGCAACGTAAGAGCTCTCCGACGAGCTCTTGCTGAGCCTTTTTGTCAGTCGGGCTAAGCTTGAGCTTCTGTTTCAGGCCGTCGATGGACCGCGCAAAATCAGCTGGCGCATCGCCCTTAGAGCGACGCCCCTGTGACGCGGGCTTCGCCGGAGCTGCGCCCGTCGCACCACCCGCGGCAGCTGCCGCGCGCTCTGCAGCACCTGGAATGGGCTGCGCGCCTGGCGGAGGTGAGTCGCCCATTAAGAGGTTCATCCCAAAGTAGCCCATGTCGGTCTCGCCGAGCAGCAAGCCACCACAGAAGAGTGCTGTGACCCCAATGATCAGGGCCTTGTTCTGGCCGCCCTTGGCGTCCTTGCCGCGCTTTTTGCCTCGCGCGCGCCGTCGACGTCGACCGCCAGCCTTCGAGGTCGGAGCTCCGGGGGCCGCTCCAGTCATGTTGGCGTCCCCGCCGTCTGCCATGTCGAGTTCTAGTCGCCCGCCGTCCGCGCCTGACGCCTCGGTCGTCGTGGCGAAGTCGTTGCCACCGCCATCGTCGAGGGACGCAAAGCCGAAGTCATCAAACCCCTCGCCGTCTTGGGCGAAGTCGGACGTGCTGAACGGGTTTTGATCGCCGCCCCCCCCCCCTCCGAAGGGATCGTCATCGTCGGCGAAGGGGTTTGCGGCGAAGGGATCATCGCTGAACCCGCCGGAGTCGATGTTGCCGAAGGGGTCGTCAGCAGCGGCCGCGCTGCCACCGAAGTCACCCCCAAAGGCGCCTGCGTCCACCTGTCCAAATGGATCATCGCCGCCGCCAGCCCCAGACTGCGCCGCGCCGATCCCGGTCTCGGTGCCCCAGCCCGAGCTTCCGCCACCCCCTGCATCAGGCTGCTCTCCCCATACGACCTCTGTGTCGCCGAAGGGGTTGTACGCTTCACCACCCGCCGGCGGTGCGTTGCCCACGACGGTCTGCGCATCGCGAGGTGCCTGACCTTGAGGCGCAGACACGCTGCCCTCTTTCCAGACGATGTCGTCCGACTGTGGGATCTCCGTGGAGCGCCGCTGGTAAGTACCTATGACCGCGACATCTGTCTGACTCAAGCTGCGATGCCGTCGGCGTCGGAAGAGGTACGACGTGTCCGTGCCCTCCTCGTCACCCTCCCCTTCTGAGGGGGCGTCTTGTGGCTCTGTGCCCGTATTCAATTCGAAGGTATCGGGCTCCTCGGCGGGAGGAGCGGCAGGCATCGCGAACCCATCATCAGCGCTCGCGGCCACCGGGTCGGCGGTCCCAGCGCCGAAAGCGAAGGGATCGGCTGCGTCAGGCTCCTCGGCTGGCGCCGCTGGTGCCTCGAAGAAGGCCGCCTCTGCGGCATCACCGGTATCAAGCTCTAAGCCTGTACCCATGTCCTCCTCGTCCATGGCGCCCACGATGGCCGTAGGTTCCTCTTCTCCACCAGGCTCAGGAGACCACGCGTGGAAGCAGCTCCAGCACACGACCTCTGCGCCCGACGCCTCAACCTCGTTGTCAGCGCCACAGCTGGGACATTTTATGTTCATCTGCCCTCTCTGCCCTGCCCGCTCAAATCGAACGGAACCATGGGCGGCATTCGCTGGACCCTAGGGCCCACGACTTCGTCACCGACATCGTGTGTATAATCCGAATGTTGCACAGAATCGATGCTACCGCGCAGCGGAGGGTTGTCAAGACGATGGGTCATATGGGATAGCCCGCCTGGGTCAAACGTCGCTCAACTAAGGGGATAAATTGGAGAGCAGCACACCGAAAACATCCGAGATCAGGGCTGTCATCGGAACCGCCGGCCACGTGGATCACGGAAAGACCACTCTGGTGCAACAACTGACCGGAATGGAGACCGACCGACTCCAAGAAGAGAAGTCTCGGGGCATCTCTATCGAGTTAGGGTTCGCCTGGTTGGACCTCGACGCCGAGTCCCGTGTCGCGCTCATCGACGTGCCTGGTCACGAGCGCTTTGTGCGGCAGATGATCGCCGGCGCAGCTGGGATTGACCTCGTGTTGCTCATCATCGCTGCAGACGAGGGGGTGATGCCCCAAACCCGTGAGCACTTAGACATCTGTGAGCTGCTCGGGGTTCAAACGGGCGCCATTGTGCTCACCAAGACGGACTTGGTGGAGCCAGACTGGTTAGAGCTGGTCATCGAAGATGTCAGCGAATCAGTGAGCGGCACGTTCCTTGAGGGGGCGCCGGTCATGACTTATTCGGCCATGCAGCCAGAGACAATCGGCGCCATCCGCGAAGGGATCGCGGCGCTCGTGAACGCCGCAGAGCAGCAAGGTAGCCTCGCTAACCGAAGCCAGGACCGCCCCTTCAAGCTCTCCATCGATCGGGCCTTCACCATGAAGGGCTTTGGGACCATCGTGACCGGGACGAGCTCCGCCGGGACATTAAAAGTGGGAGACTCCGTGGCCGTCCTCCCTGACGGCCCCACGGGCAGAGTTCGAGGGCTGCAAGTCCACGGACAGGCCACCGATCAAGTGGGCGCCGGTGTCCGCGTCGCCGTGAACATTCAGGGCGTCGAACACCAAGAGATACGCCGAGGGCAAGTGCTCGCTAAACCCGACAGCGTCGAAGTCGTCAGCATGTTCGACGGGACCTTCCGCCCGCTCTCCCGCCTGGACGACGTGGTCCCCGATCGAACCCGAGTGCTCGTGCATGTAGGCACGGCCCAAGTCGAGGGGACCCTCGCGTGGGTGGGCGATGACGTCGCCAGCCCGGGAGAACGCACTGGGGTCCAGGTTCGCCTAGACTCTCCACTGCCCATGTTGCCAGGCGAACCCTTCGTGGCCCGTGGATTCACGGTCTTGGCAGGTTATGGAAAGACACTGGGCGGTGGGCGAGCGCTGACCCCGGCGCTCCGACGCCATCGACAACGAGACACACGCCGTCGCCCGCTTATCGAAACCCTCCGAGAAGGGGACTGCGAGGCATCGCTCCTCGCGCTGGTCCAGTACGAGAACACCATTGGGGTCCCGTTGAGCACTCTGCCATCGCGCCTGCCCTTTGAGCGCTCGGTGCTAGAGAGCGTGGGTGAGGCGCTCCAGGCGTCGGGGGCCGTGGTGATCGCGGACAGCACCTTGTACCCGAGTGAGGTGGTAGCCGACCTCGCGGATCGCGCGATTGAGCAGGTCAAAGAGCACCACGCCCGTAACGCCGCTTGGCCCGGGATCTTGCCCGCCGAATTGCGGACCCGAGTCCGCGCCGATCTCACTCAAGAACTCTTCGCGCACGTCACCGACCGGGCGATCGCTCAAGGGTCGCTCGTCCGGCGCGGCCCCGTCTTGGCCTGCCCTGACTTCACGCCCCGATTAAGCGAGGCCCAACGATCAGCCTCGGAGGCCGTCCTCACCACCCTCAACGAGGGGGAATGTACCCCTCTGCGGCTGCAAGATCTGCCGGAGGCCGTGGACCTCACGGCGCGCGCCGTTGACGAAGCCTTGGAGCTCCTCGTCGCGTCCGACGATGTGATCCGCGTGAGCAAAGAGCTCTTCTACGCGAAGGCTCAAATCGACGCGCTCCAAGCACGGCTGGTCACCTACTTAGAGGCCAACGAGATCATG
Organism: Myxococcota bacterium; assembly: GCA_049602155.1. Lineage (GTDB taxonomy): Bacteria > Myxococcota_A > UBA9042 > PHBI01 > JBMYRH01 > JBMYRH01. The sequence goes on from JBMYRH010000003.1 coordinate 192,793, forward strand.
GACACAGCAGCCTTTAAAGAGCTGACTGGGGCGAGCAGGAAGTGGACGATCCCTCTCGGTGAGTACTTTGACCGCATTCACCTGACGATCCGCGTGGGCAACGACCGGCGCCTGCGCCGCTAGCGACTCAGGAGACGTCGAGGTTGCTCCACCCGGCCCAGGTCCCATTGTCATTCTTCAAGCGATAGCACAGCGGCGTGAACCCACGATGGTTCAACTGCGCCGTGAAGCTCTCGATGACCCCCTCCATGTCCGGGGCGTCTCGAATCACGAACTGAATAATGTACTGCAGGGGGTCGTAGCACTGCGTCTCCGCGTACAAGCGGCTCTTGCTGCGCTCCTTCCGCTCAAAGACCGTGACCTGAAAGATCACGCTGCGGCCAAGCTTCGTGGCCTCGAGCTGGAAGCGGTTGAACTCGCGAATAGCGCCCAATACAACCCACTGAAGTTTCAAGGTTTTTACAGGCTGGCTCCGAAGAGCCCGCCCATAATGAAACCGCGTCTACTGCGTGTCAACCGGGGACTGGCAGTTGAGGCCGGTCCCTCGACCGCTCCAGGAGAGGCCCAGCCGGGCTAAGCCATCGGTAGAGCGTCGACCTACTCACCCCCAGTCGACGCGCGGCCTCTGAGCGATTTCCGCCAGCCCCCTTGACGGCGTCGGTGGCCGCGAGCCCAGGGTGCGCCTCGCGGAGCAGCCGTGATCGGCCCCTCTCAAGTCGCATGCGGTGCGGCGGAGTGAGGACACGCTTGGGCACGAATGCGTTCGGATCGCCCCAGACAGCGGCGCGCTGAGCGAGGCTCCGCAGCTGGCGAACGTTCCCTGGCCAAGGGTCCTCATGCATCGAGGCGAGGACGCGCGCGCTCGGCCATAGATCGCAGGCGTCGAGATCAGCCAGGGCGACCTCGAGCAGAGGCCCTAGATCCTGTCGACGCTCCCTCAAGGCTGGGAGCTCAACCTGCAGCACGGACAGACGCTGCAGAAGATCAAAGCGAAATGCACCAGAGTCTGCGTCCACCTCCAGCGCCCTCCAGGTCGCGCTGACGACGCGGACATCAAACGAGACGGGGCGCTCAGCGCCCAGCGGCAGGGCCTCTCCCGTCTCCAACGCCCTCAGAAGCTTGGCCTGAATCACTGGAGAGAGATCGCCCACCTCGTCCAAGAAGAGCGTGCCTCCGTCCGCACGCTCGAATGCACCTGCTCTATCTCGCTGAGCGCCTGTGTAGGCGCCGCGACGGGCCCCAAACAGCTCGGCCTCCGCCAGGGTCTCCGGCATCGCCGCGCAGTTCAGCGCGACAAAGGGCCCGGCGCGCCGCGGTCCAACGTCATGGAGCGCACGCGCGGCGAGCTCTTTGCCGGTCCCGGACTCACCCCGAATCGAGATCGGAGCGTCGCTAAAGGCCGCCCCTGCGAGGTGGGAGAGCGTGCCCATGAGCGCAGGAGAGCGAGACAGGAAGCCACGCCAAAGCGCCGCATCGGGGTAACGGGCTGAGCCGACCATACGACCGACAGGGAGGGCCCGGCGACCGAGCCGCAGGGCATCCCCTGCCCGGAGGACCTCGCGTCGCGCCGTCCCCCCCTCGCCGTGAACCACGTGGAGCACATCACCCACCGCACGGAAGCGCCGCCATAGGCCGTCAGTCCCGCGGCGCCGGTAGGTTTGGCGGGCCCGCAGCCGCAAAGGTGAACCTGGGTCGAGCAGGATCAGTGAGGCAGGATCAGACATGAGACTCCTGAGGCAATTGGAAGCGATAAAGAGAGCGAGTGGTTACGTGATGACGAGGGAGCGCGATCTCGCGCCAACTATTTTTCCTAGAGCGTCTGTCTGCGCAGGTTGGGCGGCGCCAAAGAGCGTGCTATAGCGCGCCTCCCGAGGAGGCGAAGAGCCATGAGCGAGAACTCAGAAGAGAGCGGAACGCGCTCACCCGAGGAAGAGAAGGCGCACCTTGAGGCGCTCTTCAAAGCCTGGGATTCAAAGAAAGGCGACGGCCTGGTGCTCGACGCCGATGAGGCTGCTGAGATGGCCGCAGCGCGTAAGGCTTGGGGCCTCGATCCGTCGCGGGTGTGGCGGACGATCGCCCTGTTGATGGTCGGCCTATGTGTGTGGGTCATGACGCTGATCTGGGCTGACGTCACCTATTGGGCTCAGGGGGACGCCTCGCTCACCGATGTCGGGAACGTCGGTGACATGTGGGCGGACGGCGCGAAGGCGCTCAACGCCCCCTCCAACCGCTACGTGACCATGGAGGGGCTCTTCGTGACCTCGGAGAGCGAAGGCGAGCGTGACACCGCCAAGGTGGGGGAGCGCGAAGTGGTCAGCCGCTTCTTCTTCTGCCCGCTCTACGACATCGCTGTGCGGACACAGCAGCCTTTCCCGGACAAGCCGATCCGCCAGCAATGGAGCCTCGAGATCGATGGCCGCTTCGCCTCGCTTCTTGAGGAACGTAAGGCGTTCCCTGTCGACTTGGCCGTCACGGTCGGCGTCAAAGGGCGGTTGATGCGCGCCACGGACGTCCCGTATTGGCACAGCGATCCGCTGATCTATTACCAGCAGGTCACTGGCATCTCTGCGCGCGAAATGTGGCTGATGATCGATGGCTCCAAACCCAGCGATCATCAGTCGAGCGCCATCTTCTTCGGAGTCGCGCTCCTCATCGCCTTGGGCGGCGCCACTTACGTCGGTCGAAGCTGGCTCCAAGCGCGCGCCGCCTGATCAGCCGGGATCATCAGGTCACACAGCCCCCCGCGGGCGACCGCCGAGAACCACGAGAACGTCGCAATATCATAAGGATAGGTGAAACCATGTGTTCTAAAAGAGCAATCTGTCAACGGAGCGTGGCTCAACCGACGTAAACCTCGCTGATTCTGGAGGCGACGGGACCTTTCACTGCCGGCTTCGATTGCGGTGAGTCCCAAGCGGACGTACCGTGGATCACACGGAAGCCCATGTGACGAACGATTATTCGACCATCCGAAGATCTGCGCTCGTGGTGTACCCAAGATCTCCACGAGGGGATCGGGTCACCACACGAGGACAGAGGAACACCCTCTGGAGATTCGGACTCGACGTCGAGCGTTTGGGTGTGTATTGCCCTCGCAGGAACAGAGCCTCGTAGAGAGGCAGGAGAAACCTACGTTTGGAAAGCGCAGCAGCCGAAAAGTCATCTCGACCCACAGAACTCCCTCCTCTGGACACCCAACCTCTCGCAGAGCGCATCGCTGAGATCGCTTGGGATAAAAAAGCGCTCGGGCTGCGTGCTCTCCGCGTCCTTGAGCTGGTGAACTACACCGACTGGTTCATCGTCATGAGCGCGCGCTCAGACCGTCACGCCTCTGCGCTGCGCGAGCATATTGAGGACACGCTTCGGGTCGAGGACGGTCGACGACCGATGACGACCGAGGGGACGGAGCGTAATCAGTGGATCGTCATCGACTACGGCGACGTCGTCGTTCACATCTTCTACGAGCCCGTGCGCGCGTTTTACGAGCTAGAGAGGCTGTGGAGCGAGGCCCCTGAGCTTGAGTTAACCCCTCCCGTAGAGGGGCCCCAAGCGACTGGGCTCCTCGGGTGATCCTTCGGCTGGTCCACCCAGCCCGGTCTCTCAGCGGCCCGCTCGACACGGCTGCGCGCGACTATCAGAAGCGCATCTCACGACACCTCCGCGTCGATGAGCACTTCGTCAAGCCAGCGCGTATCAAGAGCGAAGACGCGGCGTCGGTGCGAGGAGCCATCCTCCAGGAGGGAGAGCGCATCCTCGCGACCGTCGGCCCGCGTGACATCTTGGTCGCCCTTGAGGTGACAGGCGCGAGCGAATCTTCTGAGGCGCTGGCCAAGCGCATGGATGGCTGGATGAACTCCGGCGCCCGCGCCATCGTCTTCGCGCTCGGCGGCCCATGGGGGCTCTCTGATGCCGTCCGAGAGCGTGCGCGAATCAGCCTCTCACTCGGTCCACTGACGCTGCCTCACGAACTCGCGCGCGTCGTGCTTTGGGAGCAGCTCTATCGCGCGGGGACGATCCTGCGGGGGGAGCCGTACCATAAGTGAGGCCGCCTTCAGGGCTCCTGAAGTGCCTTGAGCTCGTCCGCATAGTCGGCAGCATCGGCGCGACCGAGCGCGACAAGCTCGCTCGCGAAGCCGCCATCAAAGAGCAAGTAGCTGGCTGCATCAGCGGCTCGCTGACTGTCGCTGGTGAGGAGCGTCTTGAGGGGGCCGCTGAAGCGTGACCGGAGGCGGCCTGGATCCTTCAAGACGTCCGCGGCGAGGACGCCGACGTCAGCGCTGGGTTGAATCGTGGCGTACTGAACCGGCTGGTAGGGGCGTCGCCCTATCTCCCGCAGACCATCCTGCAAGCGCGCTTCGAAGCCCTCTCCATACGCCCGGCGGCCAGCCTCGAGGACGTCGTTGAGGCGGTCCATGCGGTCCAAGTCCCACTGCAGACGGTCGAGGAAGAGGCTATTAAAGAGCTTACCCACGAGCTGACCCAACCCGGGGAATTCCCCGGGAGTTTCAGGCGCTTCGTGGGGCCCTGCTGTGCTCAAGACCAGCAGACGCTCGGCGCCGAGGCGCAGCGCTGGGCTGATCGGGGTGTTCTGGCGAATGCCACCGTCGGTGTACCAGTACTCTCCGATCTGAAGGGGCGCGAAGACCAGCGGGATCGCGGTGGAGGCCAAGACGTGCTCGGGGCGAATCGGCCCTGCCTTTGCGACGAGGGACGGGTCGTGGGGCCATCTCGGGTGTGGGATTATCGGTGAGTGCTCGACAAAGAGGTGGGTGCGGCCGCTCCCGATCTCCGTGGTCGCGACGGCGACCCCATCGAGGCGACCGTCAGCGATCTGCCGTGAGATCCCTCCCCAGCGCACCTCAGTTCGAATCAAGTCAGCCAGTGCTGAGCCGTGAAAGAGGCCCACTGGAGGGCTCGTGCCATAACCCGCCCAACGCATCCCGGAGGACCACATCATGTTCATCGCGTGGCGCCTCGAGAAGCGCAGGACGCGATCGACTTGAAGGCCCCGCCAGACCTTCAATAGGTCCCTCGTGGACTCTGGGGTCAGCCCTCGACTCGCGATGAAGGCCCCGTTCACGGCGCCCACCGAGGCGCCCGTGACGACTCGGATCGATGCCAAGACCTCGGGCGCGTAGTCCGCCAACCAGGTGAGCACGCCGACCTCGTAGGCGCCGCGGGCCCCCCCACCGGATAAGACGAGCCCGACCCGCGGGCGCTTGGCTGTCACCGACATGCCGTCAATCATGCCTTCGGGGAGTGAGGAGAGACAACCCACGAGTTTTACAGTCTGGCCGAGCGCGTGTAGAACCGTTGCAGTCTGTCAGAAGGAGGTCGCGTGGAACCCAGCACCCTTGAACTGATTGCGACGACGCTCTTCGGATGCGCCATCCTTCATACGTTCAGCGTGAAACGCTTCGAGCACGTCGCTCATCGCTACCCGAATGGCTCGATCGGCGAGAACTTCTTCCACGTCCTCGCTGAGGTCGAAGTTGTCTTCGGCTTCTGGGCCGGCGTCCTCATCCTCGCAATGTACTTCCACCTTGGTGGTGGGGAGGCCATCGCCTACCTCGAAGGCCTCCTCGCAGCGGTCACTACTGACGCCGGCACGACCTTTGAGATCCTCAAACCGTTCACAGAGGTGCCAGAGACGCATAACCGCTTCAGTATTAACTACACCGAGCCGGCCTTTGTCTTCGCCATCATGGCCATGGCCGCCACCCGACCGGTGCTCCAAGCCGCCACGAACGTGATTGGCGCCCTCGCTCGCGTCCTGCCGCTCAACGACGCAGTCTCTTTCTTCGTCATGGCGCTCGTCGTCGGTCCACTCCTCGGGAGCTTCATCACTGAGCCGGCCGCTATGACCGTCACCGCCCTCATCTTGAAGGAGCGCTTCTACGACCGTGGCATGTCCGAGCGGTTCATGTACGCCACCATTGGCTGCCTCTTCGTCAACGTCTCTATCGGCGGGACGCTCACCCACTTCGCTGCGCCGCCAGTACTCATGGTCGCTGGGAAATGGGACTGGGGCACGATGCACATGCTGATGAACTTCGGTTGGAAGTCGGCCATCGCCGTGCTCATCAACGCCGCGGTGCTGACTTGGTTCTTCCGCGGTGAACTGATCGAGAACTCCAAGCGAGACGATTATGTGGATGGGGAGGGTGACACGCGATCGCCTGCTCCAATGTGGCTCATCGTCCTGCACCTCTTCTTCATGGCGCTCGTCGTCGTCAACGCCCACCACATGATTGTCTTTTTGGGCATCTTCCTCTTCTTCCTCGGCGTCGTCGCCGTCACTACCGAGCATCAGAGCCCACTGCAGCTCAAAGAGGCGCTCCTCGTCGGCTTCTTCTTGGGCGGCCTAGTGACCCTCGGCGCTCTACAACGTTGGTGGCTCCAACCCCTGCTCGGGAGCGTCACCGATGTCCCTCTCTTCATCGGCGCAACGGGGCTCACAGCCATTACAGACAACGCCGCGCTGACCTTCCTAGGTTCCCAGGTCCCTAGTTGTGTAGAGGCAGCAAAAGGGATCGCATGTATCACTGAGTCGGCCAAGTACGCGTTGGTCGCAGGCGCAGTGGCTGGTGGCGGCCTGACGGTCATCGCCAACGCCCCGAACCCAGCGGGCTACGGCATCCTCAAGACAAGCTTCCCCGACAACGCGATCAGCCCGCTTGGGCTCCTCGTTGCAGCCCTCCCGCCGACAGCGGTCGCGATGGTCTGCCTTTGGTTTTTACCCAGCCTCTGAGGCCCCTTCTTGAGGGCTCCAGACACTCGCGTCGCTGCGGCGTATGGCGCGAGAGGCGGGGCAGCTTCACCACCGACAGGCAGAGGCCATCTCCCGCGCGTCGGAGCGTCGAGGACACGTGCAAAATCGACGTGCTATGGCGTCGGCAATGCCTCCACCACGTCTCCCGGTCGATCAGGCTCACCGGCGCGACAAACACACCTCAAGCCGTCACTGCCGCGAGGCAGCTGATGACGCATATTGCAGCTGTCGCAATGGCCCCGCCGCGCCGTTCACGCCGGGGATATCGACAACGTCCGCCGATACGCAAGGCCCGATGAAGAGATCGGTCAACCGCTCTATCACCCCATCAACACCAGGCGAGCACCTGCCCTTTAGAAGCGGAGAGTCGCTTGACCGTACGCGCCACCAGGGACGGGCGCGAGGCGGAAGGCCGTCGGCTCTTCGGAGTCCCCCAAGGTGTCGAGCATCACCAGTACGAGCCCTGCGATCCCGGCCGCAGCCCCTACGCCGTACATCACACCGCTGAGGGTGTTGTAGAGCTCAAGGTTGGTCTCCATTCTGTTCCACTCGCTCTCCGTGACGCTCCCTTGCTCAGTCGCAAGCGCAGACATATCGGACTGCTGCATCGCACCCATCACCGTCATGACGACACCACCGATGATGACAGCGCCACCGGTGGCGACCAGCGCCCATCCAGGGGTCTGGAGGCTGCCCGCCTCCTCGGTGACCACGACAGCCGCCGAGACCGCGGGGGTCGACGCGACCCGAGCTGCGACCATAGGGGCCGGCTCCGGTGGCGGTGGCGGGACCACGATCTCAGTCATCGTCACCGCCAAGGGCTTCAATTTGCCCACCTCGATATCGACGGTCTTCAAGCTGGGCTCATAGCCCCGTCGCTCCACCCGGATCTCGTAGGTCGCTGGCTTGAGGAAGAGCCCAAACGGCGTGCGTGCGTTGGCGTCCACGCCGGCGCGCTCGCCGTTGACGAAGATGGCCCCCTTCGCAGGGGTCGAGGAGATCGTCAGGTAGCCGTGGGTCAGGTTCAGCTTCCGTTGCAGCTCATCCACCGCATCCGAGACGACCTCTCGACGCTCGCGCCATTTCGGAGGTAGCAGCTTCTCTGCGCCCTCTGAGGCGTCCAAGAACCGGCGATAATATTCGATGGCATTCGCGCCTTGGTTCAACTTCTCGGACGCCAATGAGGCCCCCAGAAGCAGCTGCCAGGTCTCGAGCTGGTCGGTCTCGGGCGCCTCCAGCCCAGAGCGGAAGGTCTCTAGCGCCACAGTGAACTTACCACCTCGGAGCTGCCCTTTGCCCGCCTCATAGGCTTTCGCAGCCTGGCTCTTCGCGGTCTTGGCGGAGGCGACGGAACTCAGCGACAGGCTCACTGCGAGGGCGAGGATAAGGCGTAATGCAGGTCTAATCGAGGAGGACATCGATTCGTTTCTTGGGCTTTGGCTTGGGCTTGGGCTTGGGCTTGGGCGCAGGCTTAGGGGCCGCGACGGGCGTGGACACCTTCTTAATCTCTTTGACAGTCTTGGGCGCCGCGATGCGGGGCTTCGCCCACGACCGCTTCTTGCGATCGGCGCGCGTAGACTTCCGCTTCATGTTGGTCTCAAGGACGCGCCCTTTGTCTAGGGTCACGTCAAAGATATGAGGCTGAAACCCGGCCTTAGACAAGGTCAACTGAACCTCTTCATCGCTCTTCGGCAGCCGGATGACCATCGGCGTCACGCCGTGAATGGTGTCTCCTTGCTGAACCACTGCGCCTTCAGGATCAGAGCTGACGCTGACGACCACCATCTCGACCTTCGGAGCGTTTGTCACGGTCGCAGGGGCCGCCTTGGCCACTGGCGCTGGGGTCGGGACCTTCGCCTTCTCCGCGGGCGCAGGGGCTGCCGCCTCGACCGGCTCCTCAGGCACGACCTCGGAGGGGACCGCTTGCGCTGCCTTGTCCGGCGTCTCTGCGCTCTCCGGCCCGGGCGTCACAGGATCCTGCAAGAGCACAGCAGCTCCGACAGCGGCCACGGTCAGCGCCGCTAAGCCCAACATCAGGCCCGCCTTGGACTGCTTCTGCACAACCGGCGCAGACTCCTCCAGCGGACGCTCCAAGGCTGCGTTCGTCGCCATCGGGTGCGCATCACCTGTCGGCCGCCTGACCACCAAGTCGGTGTCACTCTTCCCGAGGTTTTTTTCGTTTATCGACCGCAGTTCCATCGTGTCCGTCGAGACACTGGACTCTGTCAGGAAACCTTTACCCTCACTGATGTTGATGAGCTGATGTCGCAGCGCACCCGCGTCTTGCGGGCGCTGGAGCGGCTTCTTGGCCAGGCACCGCGCCACCAGCGCCGAGAGCCCGGTCGGAAGCTCTTGGTTCTCAAGCACCCTGTCGAGCGCAGGAGGGACCGTGTCGAGGTGATGGCGCATCACCTTGAAGGCCGTGTCCGCCGTGAAAGGGTGATAGCCCGCGAACATCTCAAAGAGCACCAAGCCGAGCGCGTAAACGTCGGCCGCGGGGGTCACGTCCTCACCAAGCAGCGCCTCAGGGGCCACATAGGCTGGCGTCCCGGCGACCGTGCCTGTGCGGGTCAGGGTCTCAACGTCCTGCACGCTCTTGGCACGAGCGATGCCGAAGTCGAGCACCTTCACGAACTCATCAGCCTCGTCGGTCTCGGCGAGGAAGATGTTGTCTGGCTTGAGGTCGCGGTGAACGATGTTGCGTCGATGGGCCTCGGCCAAGGACTCGCAGGCCTCGGAGATGATCCGCAAGCCATCAGGGATGCTCGTCTTGCCCACCGCGAGCATGCGCTCTTTGAGCGAACGTCCGGCCAGGTACTCCATCACAATGAAGGGCAGCCCAGCGTCGGTCTCCCCGTAATCGTAGAGCGTCACGGTGTGCGGGTTCGTCAACTGACTTGTCGCTTTGGCTTCAAGCAGGAACCGCTGCGTGGCGGTCTTCTTGAGCAGCGCCTCGCGGTGCAGAATCTTCACGGCGACGTTGCGATCCACAGAGAGCTGCCTGGCGCGGTAAACGCGCCCCATGCCGCCTGCGCCGATCAGCGCCTCGATCTTGAAGCGCCCCAAGAGCGTCTGGCCCAGGAAGTTGTCCTCGACCACGTCCAACATCAGCTCGCCGCCGTCATCCGGACATACGTCTGGACCCTCTGCATCGTAGATCGTGTCGCAGATTGGACACCGCTTGACGTGGGCAGAAGCCACCGGTCCTCGCTTGGGCGGAAGAGGCGACGAAAGTGTCGCCTAGGGGTCCAAGGTAGGCGCCCAACCGAAGGCCTGTCAACGAACCTAGCTCGGACCGCGCGGGTCGCGCGCGCGCGACGAGGCTGGTCGATGGCCTCCCTCGCGAGGGCCTGAAGGCCCCGATAATGGGGGACAGAGCTGACTCAAATCGAGGGGATCCCGACGAAGTAACGCGCCGCGATGATGAGGCGCTTGGAGGGCAGTCACGACTCGACTAGACTGCCGCCATGCGTAACTCACGATCGGTACTGCCTCGCCTGCTCACCCTCGCCATCCCGCTGTGGGCGCTGTCCGCCTGCTTCGGTGCGCCCGAGCCCCCGGCTGTCTTCGCGCCGCCTGAGGACGCTTCGGTCACCGATGAGCCGGACACTTCAGGGGACACGGGATCCACCGCTACGGGCGACGTGACCGAGACCGCCGAGGACGTGGCCGAGACCGCCGAGGACGTGGCCGAGACCGTAGAGGACGTGACCGAGACCGCCGAGGACGTGACCGAGACCGTAGAGGACGTGACCGAGACCGGCGACACCACAGACACTGCCACGGATCCGGTAGAAACATGCCCGGTTGGGGGCGGGGGCCTACCGAAACCCGCCAACACCTGCGTCGATTGGACCTGCTCCAGCGGAGCATGGAAAGCCAAAGAGAGCACGGTCTCCACAGAGGGCAACACCTGCGAGAGCCCCTGCTACCCGAGCTCCGGTGAACTCACCTGCCAGAGCGGCGAGTGCCGGCCTGAATTAGGCGGCGATGAAGCATGCACAGACAAGACCCCCGATGACCCATGCGTCGTGACGATTTGCGACCACACATACGGGGGATGCGGCCTTGAAGTGACAAGCCCTGGGGCGCCCTGTGAAGACGGCGATGCATGCACCGAGACTGATCAGTGTAACAGCGACGGGACCTGCGAGGGGACCCCGAAGTCATGCAGCGGAGGCGCTACGGACTGCGCAGGGGCTCCGGAGTGCGACCCGGAGACAGGCGCGTGTGTCGGGGCGCCGGTGGGAGCAGGCTCGGCGTGTGACGATGGCGACCTCACCACCGCCAATGACCAGTGTGACGGTGCTGGAGCGTGCGCGGGGGCGCCACTCAACTGCCCAGAGACCGAATGCACGGTCATTAACCCTGACGGCGTCAGCTGCAATGAGACGCCCGTGGCGATGGGCACATCGTGCGCCAATGACCTCCCGTGCATCACCGGAAAGTGCGACGGAGCTGGGGAGTGCGAGCCAGAGGGTGGCATCCTTGAAGGGTGGTGCCAGCTCGATGGCGTCTGCCTCCTAGATGGTCAAACGCTCCCCGACAATGCATGCCAACGCTGTGAGGTCTCAACGAGTCAAACCAGCGGCGTAGAGACCACCTGTGACGATGACAACGCATGCACAGAAGACAGCTGCGACCCTTTAACAGGCGCCTGCGTCAATGTCCTGACATCGAATGGCGAGCCCGAGATCTGCGACGGGCTCGACAACGACTGTGACGGCGAGGTCGACGAAGGCTATGAGTTAACGCACTGCAGCCCAGACGTCCCTGGCGATACATGCACAGAGGTCGGAGACCTGAGGCCTGGGGTGGCGTGCCAAATCTGCGCGGCGGGTGACAGCGGCGCAGAAGCCAGCTGGGGCGTTCAAGACGACGGCGCGACCTGTCAGGCGAGCCAAGTCTGCCATGTCGGTCACTGCTCCGGGGGCCAATGTGCTGAGACATACAGCGATAGCGTCGAGTGCAGCTGCTGTGTCTCCCACTACCCGGTGAGCCCAGGCTGTGGAATTCCCGAGATCGAAGCGGCCGTTTGCGGCCCACCTGGCCAAGAAGACGTGGAGGGCGATGGGTTCAGCTCATTTTGTTGTGAGACCAACTGGGACGACGCGTGCGCAGACAAGGCCAGTGATCTCGGCTACTGCGGCGACGTGGCGTGTGAAGACGACGTGTGTAACCTCAACGAAGCTTTACACAATGAGTGTCTCGGAACCGGAGACTGCATCTACGGTGAATGCTTCTCCAATAGCGAGTGCGACGATGACAACCCGTGCACTGAGGATGTCTGTAACGAGATCTGGGACTGGGAGACGGGTCTTATCATTTACGGCCAGTGCACCAACCTCCCCAATGAGCTCTTCTCGGACACCGCTGGGAGCTGTGATGACGGAGATGCCTGCAATGGGACGCTGGACTATTGCCTGATGGGCACCTGCACGCCCGCTGAAGGTGAAGCCGTGAGCTGCGACGACAATGACGCCTGTACAGACGACGACTGTGACTCCGAGACAGGTGAGTGTTTATATAGCGAAGCCTTATGCGACGACGGCGTCAGCTGCACCGTCGACACCTGCGACGAAAAAGATGGCTGCCTCTATACGCCCGACGATGACCAGTGTGACGACACCCATGCGTGCACCATCGACACCTGTGACGCTGAAGATGACTGTGAGTACGAGGCCAACGACACGCTCTGTGACGATGAGTCTCAGTGCACCGACGACAGCTGTGATCTGACCCTAGGCTGTCAGTATGAAGAAAACGAGAGCTGCCTCGACCTCGAGTGCACCACGGTGTCAGACTGCAACTACGCCGGGTGTGACGGGCAATGTAAGATCGACAACGTCTGCGACTACCCATCCGATTCGTTCTGCAGCGATGAATGCACCCCGCCTTTGGCTCCGGGTTACCCCGCCTATAATGCGGGGATCGTCGACAGCTCGGACGAGGCGCTTTACCTCGATGGTGGGTTCCTGGTGAAAGATGGCATCGCGCTGATTGCTGCGGAGGATACGAGTTCTTCTAACAACGCCACGTTTACGATCATGCGTTACGACGTCGGCAACACGATGGGCCCCCCAACCAACCTAGGAGCTTGGTCAGCTTCCATGCTGGGGATTTCGTCGTCGGAGACCAAAACGACGGTTCAGGAGATGCAGGCGAGAGATGGCTGGATTGACCTTGGCCTAGGGGACATGGGCGGCAGCATGATGGTGAACGGCGGGGCTACGATCTGCGCGATTGAGCTCAGCAATAACACCCTGACGAGCGGGACGGCCCCGAACACGGATGACTGTGACCTTTGGAGTGACAAAGATGCGGAGTCGGTCAGCACGCTGGCGCATACATCCGGGTTCGTGCTCGCAGGCGTGAAGACCCTCGACTTCTATAACAATGCGCTGGCCCAGCAGAACTACGTCCTCAGCATCGCGTTAAACCCCGACGGCGACGTGACATCCTCAGAGGCTGACAAGCTCACTAGCGCGACGCTCCTCTCAACCTTCGGGCTCGACCAAAGCAACGATCGGTTCATGGTCCCGACCGACATCGCCATCGACGAGCCGTCAAATGGTGCAGCGACTCGGGTCATCGTCGCGGCGAGCTTGCGGAAAATAAATGGCATGATGGACGAGGCAGATGGCGGCATCGTGGCCTTTGGTCATATCGACGAGGCGGGGAAGATGACCTTCTCGGCCAACCATACGTTCACCTCGTCTCAGCTTGCGGGGGAGACCCCGAGCACCGCGGGGTCGTACACGAACAACCTCAACGATTACGAGGCGACCCAAGTCATCGTCAACCGACGCGCTGGGCGAAGCATTGCGTATGTGCTGTGGAGCCCAGACTCCACATTTGGACTGTATTGCGATCCTGGGGGTGATGGCACCCTCGGCTCGTATGCTTGCGAGTCAATCGTGACGGCGCATGACATCACCGAGACCGAGCCCGTGCTGCTCGCAGCCAGCCCGGTCTACGGGACCTGGGCTGCCATGACAGGCAGCTATCCGCGCATGGCAATGACGCTGATCGGCTCGCCCTTAGGGGTGACGCGTCTGGCCATCGCTGAGGGTGAACTCTTCGCCATCGAGCACAATTATGAGACCTCGCCGGGGAACTTTGAACCCTACGCAATCAAGCTGACCTCCGCATCGATGAGCACCGTCGGCCTAGCTCGCACAAAGACTCGGCTGCTTTGGCTCGCAGCGGAGACCGATGGTGACTTTATCTCGCGCCTCAACGTGGTGAACCTGACGTGCAGCAGCGGGGATGGCGGCGACTCGGGCGGTGGCGAGGTCATGTGGTGCACCGATGAGACGGACTGCGAGTATCCGACTGATGTGTGCTGGGAGCCGGGGTGCGTCGATAACAAATGCCAAGCCTGGTACGACACCGAGACCTGTGACCCATCTGGGTACTACTGTGACAAGGACTCTGATTGCCAGAGCAACGATGACTGCTACAGCGCACGCTGCGACCAGCCAAGCATCGGCAGCCCAGGGGTTTGCGTGGCCGACTACGCGTGCGCATCTGCACCGGAGAACTGAGCACCGCGCAAAGAGAAGCCTGCGGCGGGAGAAACCTCGCCACGGAGGTGGGGATCGCCTTGGACCGAGCGGTCGCGTCGCATAGACTGCGAGGATGAAGAACCGCGCCCTGCTCATCGTGGCCCTGCTGGCCTGCCTCTCATTGTCACTCAGTGGCTGCTTTACGGCCCCTGAGATCGACGCCGACTTCTTCGCTCCGGAGGACCCCACGCTAGCGGACACCTCGCAGAGCCAGGCCTCCACAGGGGGCGTGGACGGCGAGGCCGCGACCCCGGCTGACCCTGCCGCCGACGACGCCACCGGCACCGAGGTCAATAGCGACGATCCCGACGGCGCCGAGGCCGCGACCGACACCGCGAGCGCAGCGACCGACACCGCGAGCGCATCCACCGACACCCCAGAGGCCGAGGACGACACGGACACGAGCCCCCCCGGCCCTGAATGCGGCGACGAGGAGGTGCTCTGCAACGGCATCGACGACGACTGTGACCCCGACACCCTCGACGACGCATGCCCGCAGCCTGAGGAGCTCGATCGGTACGCAGCATGCGCGGGCAGCATCTGTAAAACCAACAACTGTGAAGACGGCACCCAAAATCAAGACGGCCTGGGGACCGGTGATGCCCCCTGTGAGGTCACCTGCATCGAGACAGCAGACATCCAGTGTGATGGCGTCGACCAAGACTGTGATGGTGTCGCAGACACCGACGACCTATGCGCGGACCAAGGCTCAGACACCCGGTCTGTCTGCGCCGGTGAGATGGGGTGCCAGACAGAGGACTGTGAACCGGACTTCTGGGACCTCGATGGGCTCGGGTCCACAGGCTGTGAGTACGAATGCACGAAGGTCGGAGAGGGCGCCAATGACGCGACCTGTGACGGCGTCGACGATGACTGTGATGGCGAGATAGACGAGGACCACGAGGCAGAGGAGGTCACCTGTGGCCAAGGCGTCTGCGCTCAGGCCGTCACAAAGGCCTGTGTCGAGGGCGCCCTCGTGGCCTGCGAGGACGGCGACATCTCGACCACAGACAAGACCGAAGACGACAGCCTCTGTGACGGGATCGATAACGACTGCGACGGCGAGACAGACGAAGACCACACGCCCACCTCGATCACCTGCGGCGAGGGCGCCTGTGAGGCCTCCGGGACAGCGTCCTGTGTCGCAGGCGCGCTCTTCGAGAGCTGTATCGCCGGCACGCCGGACGCGGACGACCCCTCCTGTGATGGCGTCGATAACGACTGCGATAGCGTCACGGATGAAGACTTCGTGGGGATCGAGACGAGCTGCGGTGACGGAGCATGCCAACAGACGTTTACGCCACAGTGTGAGGGCGGAATGGTCACAGAATGCGTGGCCATGATCGCCACTGTGACAGCGGACGACACCTGCGATGGCGTCGATGACGACTGCGACGGAGAGACCGACGAGGACGCCAGCTGTGAGCGTCACTGCATGGAGAGCGCGGGCGACGAGAGCACCATGACGGTCTGTCGAGAGTACCGAACTCAAACCTATGACGAGGCCGCCCAGGTCGAAGTCAAGATCACCTCAGATGACGACCAGACGTGCCTAAGCGGCACTCTATTCGATGGACGCTGCCCGCTAGTCGTCGGAGAAGTGGCCGAAGACGGGGCTGACACCACCATGGCGCAAGCCACCGGCTGTGAGATTACTGCTGGCGAAGAGTATCGTTGGTTTTACGCGCAGACCGATAGCCACACAGCCAACCACGCCGTAATAGCAGCCGACGTGGTAGAGGGCTACTGCGCGGCCAACAACCACAAGCTCGCGCGCCAATGCGCGCCGTTCGCCTGTGACGGAACGACTGATCCGGACTGCCTTGAGCTGTGCTTAGACCCCCATGGCAAGACGTGTACGGAGTTGGTCTGCAGTGACGAGCCGAAAGACGGCGATCTCACGGCCTGCGAGACGCGCAGCAACGACGACCTCTGCACGCCCGCCTTCAGCTGTCAGACCGGGGACTGCGACGAAGACAATGAGGACGGTGCCCCAGACACTGGCTGCGTCTACACCGCAGATGACACCCGCTGCGATGACGGAGAGGACTGCGCGATAGAGACCTGTGAACCCGGCGTCGTTGGCGCCGACGGCATCACCGGCTGTCTCGTGACCCCCGAGTTGCAGGGCACCGAGTGCACCGATCGCGACCTCTGCACGACCGGGGACACCTGCAATGCAGAGGGAGAGTGCGAGGGAACCCTGAATACCTGTGCCGCCTTCGACACCGGGGCAACCTGCCGCGTGCCGCTCTGCTTCGCCGGCAACTGCCTGATGGTCAACGTCAACGATGGGACGAGCTGTGAACACCCCGAGCCCTGCGCCTACGATAGCTCCTGCCAAGCCGGCGAGTGCGTCCCTGCTGTCATGGTCCCCTGCGACGAAGGCTGCCAACCTCCGACGACACAAGGCGGATACCCGACCTGCCCCGGGATCGGCTCGGTCACACCGGATTGCACGCAGGACTCGGACTGCTACGACGGCTACCCCTGCACCATCGACATCTGTGACACTAGCGGGGGAGGATTGCCCCAATGCGACTACACATGGCGCAACGACGCGGCCGCCTGCTCTTTTGAGACCAGCGCCTGCTGCACAGGGGGAGTCAACGCCGGTTGTCCGGAGCTTAAGGCCGTCGAGCACTGCGTCTGCGAGATGCAGGGCATGAGTCAATGCTGTGGTGATGAGGGCGCGTGGAGTGAGGAATGCGTCGTGGCCGCTGAGATGCATTGCGGTCTGTCGTGCGATCCGGGCCCCATCGGCGAATGTGGCGACGGGATCTGCGACACAAACGAGGACATGATGTCCTGCCCTGACGACTGCGCGATGGTGATGAGCCCCTGCTGCACCGCTCAACCCGAATGGATCGCAGGCTGTGCGGCAGACTCTGATATCGAGGACTGCGTCTGTGACGGCGATCCGTACTGCTGCGGGACCCATTGGGACATCTCCTGCGCAGAAACAGCAATCGGGTGGTGCGGGCTCTCATGCATGGACACCGGGTACTGCGGCGACGGGGACTGTGGGCCTGGCGAAGACTTTGGCTCGTGCCCGCAGGATTGCGACGATGACCTCATCGGGGACTGTGGCAACGGCCTCTGCGACCCAGGGGACGACGACATGTGCCCGGAGGAGTGCGGCCCCCCAGGCTCCAACTGTGGCGACGGGATTTGTAGCCTCGGCGAGGATCCATCAAGCTGCGACGTAGACTGCCTCAACTCCTGTGGCGACGATGTGTGCGGGTTTGACGAAGAGATGGACTCAGGGGACCACTGCGTCATCGACTGCGGGTACTGCGGCGATGGCGTCTGCGATCCGGGTGAAGGCCCAGGCGCCCCCACCGGATGCCAGGTGGATTGCGATGACGATGGCGGCTCCTGCAATTACGACGGAGACTGCCAGGCCTCCGAGACTGTGGAGAGCTGCCCGAGCGACTGCACCTCGGGCCCAGGCTCATGCGGTGACAGCGCCTGCAACGCCGGTGAGACCCCCACCACCTGCCCTTGGGACTGTATCCCAGCGAGCGACTGCGACTTCAACAACGCGTGCGACCAAGGTCAGGAGTCCGCTGCTTGTCCTGATTGCTGGGATGAGGGCGTCTGTCCGGGCTGTTATGACGCACAACTCACGACCTGTGAGGACCCCGTCTGTGACCCTCTGTGGGACGGCTACAACGGCTGCGCAGAGCAATGTGATGACGTGGGCGTGCTGCCCATCTGCACCCATGACTCGGAATGCAGCAAGGACGCGGCATGCTGGGCGTACAGGTGCGTCCTCGATGCCGAGGAGGCTGGGTTCTTGTGTCAGGACGAGGCGCTGGAGACAGGCACCGCGTGCAGTGACGGCGACACCTGCACAGAGAACGACATGTGCTCCGCTGGTGACTGCTTCGGTGACCCCGTCGACACCCCATATTGCAGCGCAGCGTCTTGCGACACCCTGACCTTTGGAGCGCTCGTCGATGGCCCCGGGCTCGCAAACCTCGACGTCGCAGTCGCCTTCTCGAATGCCCAGCCCGACCGAGGCTTTGTCTTCAGCCTCCAGGGGCGTGGCCTCAAGACCTACGACTTCGAGTCGGGCTCAGAGGAGGCGGGCAAGCCCAGCCCCTCGGCGATTGAGGACGTGTCCTTTGGAGGGTACGCCGGGGCCTTTGAGCTCTCTGCAGTCGATATGAGCCTGAACATGCAGAATGAGGCCCTGACCGCGTATGTGGTCGACCCCGACGTCGGCATGCAGCAGCTCTACGTCGACAGCGGCATTCACGTCGTCAACGAGTTCGGCGAGGCTCATGGCGCGGCACCTGGGGCGTACCTTGTGAGCGCGCGGAACAAGGACGGGGCGGTCGCGGTCGCCACGCAAGCGGTGATTCATATCCTAGCGCCACCCGCTGGTGGCCCACAGGAGGGCGGCTCGAGCGGCCTCCCCTTTGTAGAGACGGACGCCCTCGACTGGGACTCAAACGCGGCACCGCTCACAAAATTGATGTGGGGACACGCGGGCCTGTATGCCTTGCATCGAGACGAAGGGCTCTTCTTCATGAGCCTCTCCGAGGGCGCCGGGGGCTTCCCCTTCGAAGCTGGCGGGACCAAGAAGGAAGGCGACACACCTGGGCCTGAGTCCCAGGGCCTCGTCTCCCTCTGGGTGGAGGGCCTTGCGCAAGGCCTCGACTTCATCGACGTCGTGATCGTCAAGGACGACATCTACCTCTTGATTCACTCGGACACCGACGGCTATCGCATCATCCACGCCCAACAGGCCGGAGGCAACGCGCTCACAATGGCAGGCAACCACCCGCTCGAGACCGAGGGGGACGTCCTCGCGATCACGCGGCATTCATGCGGCTTCCTCGCGTACGCCACGGCGAACGAGGTGGGGGTGTTTTCACCGCAGGCGCTGCAGGGCGAATCTGAGGTAGAGGTCATGTCGCTCCCCTACTCGATCAGCGGCATCAGCACCATCGACGAGGACTGCGCGTTCGATGAAGTCCATGAGGCCTGGTTTGCGGTCGGCGGCGAGATGGGCGGGGCCGCTTTGATCGGCGCCGTAGTCAATGCAGAGGGTGCCGTGACGCTTAAGCTCGCCGGCTCTCGATGTCGCGTGGGTCCCGCTGCCGATATCGAGGTCACGACTGGGAGCACCGGCCATAACCTAGCCTACGTCAACGACACCGGGGGTATTTGGAAGATCGATGGCCCCGATGACATGGGGCAAGCGTGGCATCAGCTACGGATCCTCGACCTCTCTGGCCCGACCCCCACGCTGAAAGGCAAGTGCACGATTGACGGGACCATCGCGGACTTGGCGGTGAGCAATAAGGACTTCGCCTACCTCGCGGTGACCGCCGCGGAGGACGCGGAAGAGGGCGCCCCGCACACCTTGCTGACGCTCTCTCCCGGGCAGATCGACTGCGCCTCAATGACGGAGACCCCCTTGCAGCCTGGTCTGAGCCCGAGCGTCATCGTGTCAGATCAGGCCTTGCTCCTCGTTGGCGGCGAGGGGGCCCACCCTTTGCAGGCGTGGAGTGTCGAGGTTGCCGGGAGCCCAAAGCTGGTCGGGGCGTTCCCTCAGGAGGCGCTCGACGGCATGCAGAGCGTCGACCACATCGTGGTAAACGGTGCGGAGGTGTTCTTAGCGGGCACGGGTGCTGACGACGAGCCCGACGTCACTAGGCTGATGCGAGACGAACTGGTTGAGGGTGTCTTGACGACCGTGTCGCCCATCACGATGCCAGCTCTGCCAGCCACCGGGCTCGCCGAGCCGCTCTACGCGATGACAGCCGCTGAGGACGGGACGGTCTATGCGCTGCAGGGTCCGAGCACCTGGGAGGAGACCGACGTGTCCCAGTTCGTCCTGATCCGTGTGGCGCCGAGCACGACGGGGCCCCCTGTTGACCCCGAGTCGACCCCGATAACTGCGTACAACTCAAGCCTGACGATGCCGACCGATCTGCTCATGCTCAACGACACCTTGCTGATCGTCGATCCGAACTACGGCGTCTTGGCGCTTAGCCATTCCCTCAACGAGGCCAACACCGTCCTGCATGAGGCGCCGTCCAATGAGGCGCCTTATGCCGTCGCAGCCAAAGGCGGGCACCTTTACATCGCGGCGGGTGATAGCCTGATGCAAACCATAGAGATCGGGTGCGAAGAGTAGGCCCCCTCTGATCAGAAGGGGTGCGCTGTGCGCGCGCTGATCCACCTCCTATAGCCCACCCCACTCCAAGGCTTGCCTCGGTTGACTGCAGGGGTGGGCGGACTAGACTAAGGGTCTAAGAACTCACGGGACCAACCACGTTGAACGCTCAATCGCACCACGCCCGGTCTAGCCCTGTCGTCATTGGCATCGATGTTGGCTCGACGACGGTGAAGGCGACGGTCGTCGACCCCGAGAGCCGGGCGATCCTGTGGAGCGACTACAAGCGCCACAACACACGCCAACCTGAATGCGTGATGGAGTTCCTAGAGCGGATCCTCGCCTCGTTCCCTTCGGTCGACCCCACGACGGTGCGCACCTTCATCACCGGCTCCGGCGCCGGCCCTTTGGCCGAGCACTTGGGCAGCAAATTCGTCCAAGAGGTCAACGCCGTCACGATGGCTGTCGAGGCCCTTCACCCCGACGTCGGCAGCGTGATCGAGCTCGGTGGACAGGACGCCAAGATCATCATCTTCAAGGTCAACGAGGAGACCGGTGACCGACAGGCCATCACGTCGATGAACGACAAGTGCGCCTCGGGGACCGGCGCGACCATCGACAAGTGCATGATCAAGGTAGGGATGCCGCAGGACGAGGTCGCCAAGCTCAGCTTCGACCCTGACCGCTTGCACCACGTCGCCGCCAAATGTGGCGTCTTCGCCGAGACGGACATCGTGAACCTGGTGAAGTCAGGGATCCCATCGGCGGAGATCATGTGCTCGTTGGCGGACGCCATCGTCATGCAGAACCTCTCGGTGCTGACCCGCGGCAACACCCTCAAAGACCGCGTGCTGCTCCTCGGCGGCCCCAACACCTACCTGCCCTTCCTGCAAGAGTGCTGGCGCCTGCGCATCCCCGAGACCTGGGAGTCGCGCCGTCACGAGTACGACCGCTCGCTCTCTGTCGAGGAGCTGGTCTTCGTCCCGGACAACAGCCAGTACTACGCAGCGTATGGCGCGGTGCTCTATGGGCTGCACGAGCCTGCGGGCGTCGGTGACTTCTCGGGGCTCGAGGGCCTCCGCGCGTTCATCGATCACGGGCGGCAAGCCAAGCTGGGCGAGTCCGCTGGCCCAGCGCTCATCGCCGACCAGAGCGAGCTGAGCGCCTTCCAAGAGACCTACCGCACGCCGCACTTCGAGTCGGCGACCTTTGCCCCCGGGCAGGTCGTACGAGGGGTCATTGGGCTCGATGGGGGGAGCACGTCGTCCAAGTGTGTGCTCGTGGATGAAGAGGGCACGATCCTCCTCAAGGAGTACATCCTCTCGAAGGGCAACCCCATCGAGGACACCAAGAACATGCTGGCGGCGCTCCGGGCGCAGGTCACCTCGCAGGGCGCGACCCTTGAGGTCATCGGCTTCGGGGCGACCGGGTACGCAGCTGACGTCTTGGAGGAGTCTGTCCGGGCGGACGTCAACATCGTCGAGACCGTGGCGCACATGATGAGCGCCGTGCACTTCTTTGGCGATGACGTCGACATCATCTGCGACATCGGTGGGCAGGACATCAAGGTCCTGTTCATGCATGACGGGGACATCCGCAACTTCCGGCTCTCAAACCAGTGCTCGGCCGGCAACGGCATGCTGCTCCAGGCGATGGCCGACCAGTTTGGCATCCCTGTCTACGACTACGCAGACAGCGCCTTTGAGGCGAGCCTGTCGCCGACCTTTAGCTACGGCTGCGCGGTCTTCCTAGACAGCGACCGGGTGAACTTCCAGAAAGAGGGCTACTCCAAAGAAGAGCTCTTGGCGGGCCTGGCGCTCGTTTTGCCCAAGAACGTCTGGCAGTACGTCGTTCAGATCCCACGCATGGCCTCGCTCGGGAAGAAGTTCGTGCTGCAAGGCGGCACGCAGCGGAACCTCGCGGCCCTCAAAGCTCAGGTGGACTACATCAAGGCGAGGGTCCCGGAGGCCGAGGTCTACCTGCACCCGCACACCGGGGAGGCCGGCGCGATCGGGGCGGCGATGGAGACCCTGCGTGTCGTTCAGCGCAAGGGGTCGTCGACCTTTATCGGCCTCGACGCCGCCATCGCGCTCACCTACGAGAGCCGAAACGACGAGAGCACTGTCTGCCACTTCTGCCCCAACGAGTGCAGCCGCACCTTCATCGACACACAGACGCCGAGCGGCGAGACGAGCCGCTACATCTCAGGCTTCTCCTGCGAGAAGGGGACGGTCGAGAGCTTGGACGCCCTTAAGGTGCTCAATAAGAAGCGCAATGCGCTCAAGAAGCACTACCCGAACCTCGTCGATTACGAGGCTAAGCTGGCGTTCAAGCACTTCTACGAGCCTGAGCCGATGCCCGAGGCTGGTGCAACAAAAGAGGACTTCGACGTCAAGGTCGGCTTCCTGTCGAAGATCACCAAGCGACGCGTGATGCGCACCTTTGAGCGCTCCTCACCGGAAGCCTGGGAGCGCCGCAAGCGCATACGGATCGGGATCCCCAAGGTGTTAAACATCTGGTCCACGGCCCCCTTCTGGCGGACCTACTTGGAGAGCGTCGGCATCCGGATGAAGCACGTCGTCTTCAGCCCGGACACTAGCGAGGAGATGTGGCTCGAGGGGGGCAAGTACGGCTCCATCGACCCCTGCTACCCAGCCAAGGTCTCCCAAGCTCACATCCATCACTTGCTCTTTGAGTCCCACACCGAAGAGGAACCACTAGACTGTGTCTTCTTCCCCTGCATCACGCACGTCCCCTCACCGATGGAGGGCGTGATGGACACGGCGTCGTGCCCCATCGTGGCCGGCACCCCCGAGGTGATGAAGGCGGCCTTCACGAAGGAGGTCGACTTCTTCAATGATCGCGGCGTGGAGTATTTGGCGCCCGCGGCGACGATGCACGAGCCGAACCTCTTGAAGCGGCAGCTCTTCGAGGCCTTCGGTGAGCGCCTAGAGTTGACCCGAGACGAGAGTGACTTCGCGGTCGACCAAGCCTGGAAGGCGATGGACCGCTTCCACGCCATCATGGAAGGCAAGGGCAAGGAGATCCTCGAGGCGGTCGAAGAGGACGACGCCATCGCGCTCTTGATGATCGGTAGGCCTTATCACAGCGACCCGGGCCTCAATCACTCAGTGATGGACGAGTTCCAGGTCCTCGGCTACCCGATCCTGTCGATCCGCTCTCTCCCGAAAGACCCAGCCTGGCTTGAGCGCTTCTTTAAGGAAGATCTTGAGAGCGGGCGAATCGCCAGCACCCTGGACATCAACGAGATCTGGCCCGAGAACTACTCGACGAACTCCGCGCTCAAGGTCTGGGCGGCGCGCTTCGCGTCACGCCACCCGAACGTCGCCGTGCTCGACCTCTCGAGCTTCAAGTGCGGCCATGACGCGCCGGTCTATGGGCTCATCGACAACATCATCAACACCTCTGGGACGCCCTTCTCGGCGCTGCACGACATCGACGCCAACAAGCCCACGGGCTCGATCAAGATCCGCACGAAGACCTATGCGCACAGCCTGTCGCTCCACGAGGAGCGCCTCGAAGACGTCTCACGCGCTCGGGCCGAGCTCGGCCGCCGCGTCGAAGCCAAGCGCATCGAGCTGCTCAAGCTGAAGGCCGAACAGCTGAGGGCCCGAACCGGGCAACTGGACCCCTCGCTTCAGCAAGCGATGGCCGAGGCCAAGGCGCGCATGGAGGCCTACGAGGCCCGGCTCGTGACCGAGGCCCCAGCACCCACATCCAACATGATTCAACTCTCCAAGCTCTCCCTCTCGCAACGCGCCGGAGCCACACCATGACCATGGACAACTTTCACGCCTCGGGGACCCCCATCCCTCTCGATAAGCTATCGATGAGCAAGCCCTCAGGGCTCGACATCGACGCAGAGCTGGCGGCGTTCGAGGCCGAAGAGCGCGCGAAGCTGGGGCTAGACGTCGAGACGCTTCAGTACGTCGAGCCGATCTTTGATGATCCGACCACCGCCAACAAGGCGCATACGACCATCCTCTTGAGCGGCCTCACGATGGCTCAGGATTACTTGGTCGGTGGCGCGCTCAGCGGGCTCGGCTATCACGTCGTGAACCTCGACTGCCCGGACCACGAGTCCCTCCGCTACGGCAAAGAGTTCGGTAACCGTGGACAGTGCAACCCGACCTACTTCACCGTCGGGAACCTCGTGAAGGTCCTGTGCCACATGCGCGACGTCAAAGGCATGAGCACCGAGGAGATCGTCGATAAGTACGTGTTCCTCACCGCGGGCTCGTGCGGACCATGCCGCTTCGGCATGTACGTCACCGAGTACCGGAAGGCGCTCTGTGACGCGGGCTTCGAGGGCTTCCGTGTGCTGCTCTTCCAGATGAACGGCGGTATCAAGCAGGCCAACGGCGAAGAGACCGAGGGGCTGACCTTCAACCCGGGCTTCTTCTGGGCGCTGGCCAAGGCCATGCTCACCGGCGACGCGTTGAACGTCTTGGGCTATCGAATTCGCCCCTATGAGCTCGAGGTCGGGGCCACAGACAGGGCGATGGAGACCGCAAAGAAGCTCGTCTATGACGCCCTCCATGACAACACGAGCTTCCTCCGCGCGCTCTACAGAGCCAGGAAGGTGATGGGCGCCGTGAAGGTCGACCGCACAAGGGTCAAACCCAAGGTCGGCATCACGGGCGAGTTCTGGGCGATGACCACCGAGGGCGACGGCAATTACCGCATGCAGGCGTTCCTCCAAGAGGAGGGCGCAGAGGTCGATACACCGATCCTGACGAGCTGGATCTTGTTTATGGTTTGGGAGGTCATGCGCGACACGAAGTACCGAATGACACTGCCGCTCGATGACGTCGGACGAAAGGGCCTAAGCGGCGTCGACGTCCGTAAGCGTCTGTTGAGCGTCTGGGCCGCCGACAAAGCCCTGCGGCTCATCTTCGGGACCATCGCCAAGACCTTGGGCCTGAAGGGCTACAAGCTGCCGCAGATCGAGGAGGTCGCCGACGTCGCCAAGGACTTCTACAACCACGACCTGCGCGGCGGCGAGTCCTACCTCGAGGTGGGTAAGGTCATCATGAACGTGGTGAAGCAGAAGGTGAACATGACGCTGAGCATCAAGCCCTTCGGCTGTATGCCCTCGTCAGGGGTCTCTGATGGTGTACAGAGCGCCATCACCGAGCTCTACCCCGACGCGATCTTCTTGCCCGTGGAGACGACCGGGGACGGCGCCGTGAACGTCTACAGCCGTGTGCAGATGATGCTGTTCAAGGCGCGTCAGGCCGCGGAGCGCGAGGTCCAAGACGTCCTCGATGGCTACGGCATGACACGAGAGCAGGCGCAACGCGTGATCCGCTGGACACCTGGCATGGGCGGGGCCCTCTATCACCCTCCCCATCGCCATGGGTCAACCACTGCAGACATGGTGGAGCGCGCCGGTGCGATTCGTCACCCGGTGAGGGCGCTCGGCCGGTGGATGAACCACCGCCGGACCAAGCGTCAGTACAAGGCAGCACGACACGTCGCAGCGGCCTGAGCCGATCAGCGGTCGCCCCTCGGTCACAGACCGTGACGAAAACTGTTCCAGTGAGTATGCCAGCGTTGGTAAGATCCGCAGCGGGCTGAAGCTTGCTTCACGCCTACACAGCGTCTATACGCAGCGCCTCGCTTTTCCAGCGAATGCGGGCGGTTGATGCAGCCAGCCCTGCCCCCTCTAAAGAACGAAGGACACATGATGATGTTGAAGCGGACCACGCGAATTCTGGGCACAGCCCTCCTCGTCGCAGCCTTGGCTGCGTGTGATTCGGGCACAGCCGAGCCCGTGGGCGGCGGCACAGAGGGCAACCTCACAGAGGACGCAGCGGCTGGAGATGACACCAGCGGCGAGACCACCGAGCCTTCAGGGACTGACCAAGACGCCGCTCCGGCCGTCGAAGACACCACCGAGACCCCCCTGGAGGACAGCGCTGTTAGCGGACCTGAGGAGGATGTCGAGGCCCCCGTGGATCCCGTGGAGGACGTTGGGGCCGCCGAGGAGGACGCCGGGACCACCGAGCCCGTCGAGGACGCTGAGACGACAGAGCCCGTCGAGGACGGCGGGACGACAGCACCCGAGACCTGCGGCAACGACACCTGCGACGACGGTGAGGATTGCAACAACTGCGAGAGCGACTGCGGCCCCTGTGAGGTCGGCAGCACCAGCTGCTGCGTTGCCCACGAGACCCCTGGGTGCAACGACGAGACGTGCGCCGCGGCGGTCTGCGCCTTGGATGACTTCTGTTGCGGGACGTACTGGGACAGCAACTGCGCCAGCTGTGCGACCGGTAACCCTGGCTTCAGCAACATGGACTGCACCGCGATTGTCACCAGCAACGCGTGCCCGATGTGCCAAGGCTGCGGTGACGGCATTTGTGACCCAGAGGCAGGCGACACATGCGTCAACTGCCCGGAGGACTGCCCTGTCTGCATCTGCGGCTCGACCGAGATATTGGACTGTGAGGGCACCTGCATCTCCGAGAGCTCCCTGGGGAACGGGTTCTGCAACGAGGCCCTGAACTGCGAAGAGCTCGCCTTCGACGGCAACGACTGCGTGGAGTGTGAGCTCGGCCAGATCAAGGACTGCAACAACGCGTGCACCGATGAGAGCCTCAAGGGCAACGGCACCTGTGACCCAGCCTTCCAATGCCAAGCACACAACTTCGACGAGGGTGAGTGCGAGACGGTCTGCGCCGAGAACCAGGTCATCAACTGCGAGGGTGGCTGCACCAGCGCGAGCTGGGTGGCTGACGGCATCTGCGACACCATCTTGAACTGCGAGGCGCACGAGAGCGACGGCGGTGACTGCTGCCCCGAGGGTCAGACCAAAGACTGCACCGGCACCTGCTTCGCCTCCGAGGGGCTCCTCGGCGACGGCACCTGTCAGGAGAACCTCCAGTGTGAGGCCTTCGAGTTTGATGGTGGGGACTGCCCAGTCGTCTGCCCCGAGGACAAGATCGAGAACTGCGATGGCGGATGCAGCACCTTGGGCTGGCATGGCGATGGCTACTGCGACAGCGCGCTCAACTGCGAGGCCCTCAACTGGGACAACGGCGACTGCTGTGCAGACGGCAACGTCAAAGACTGCAACGACGTCTGCGCCAACCCTAAGCTCAAAGCCAACGAGGAGTGTGATGAGGCCTTCAACTGCCAAGCACACAACTTCGATGGCGGCGACTGCGAGGCGGTCTGCGAAGATAGCCAAGTGAAGAATTGCGAAGGTGGCTGCACCAACGCCAGTTGGGTCGGAGACAACATCTGTGACTCTGTGCTCGCCTGCGAGATGCATGAGTGGGACGGCGGCGACTGCTGCGAGAACGACCTCAAGAAGGACTGCAACAACGTCTGCTTTGACGTCGAGGCGGTCTTGGGCGACGGCACGTGCCAGGAGAACCTGCAGTGCAGCCTCCACCAGTTTGACGGTGGTGACTGTGAGGTCGTCTGTGAGGACACCGAAGTCATCAACTGCAACGACACCTGCACCACCGCGACGTGGCTCAATGACGGCTGGTGTGATGACGTCTTAAACTGTGAGGCAAACGATTTCGACGGCGGCGACTGCGACCAGTAAAGCGCCCCCGAGGCTCACGACTCACCCCCGTCTGGCGCGCGCCTGGCGGGGGTTTTTCATTTCCTCACGGTGAGAGCGACAGTCGGTCGAGCTCAATGAGGTAGATGCCGCACTTCGAGGCCGTAAAGAGCAGGCCTCGCGCATCGTCGACTGCGAGTTCACGCAGATAGGGGCCCACCGAGAGCGGCGCGCCGACACGCTCCCCGGTCCCTCGGCGCATGAAGTGAACTGCCCCGCCTAACCAATCGCCTACGGCGAGGAGATCACGATCAGGCGCGATAGCCACTGGCCTGGGCGCAAAGTCCAGGGGCCACTCTTGGACAACCTCAAGGGAGCCACTGTCGATGCGCCTCAACGTGTTTTGAAAGAAATCGGTCTGATAGAGGTGAGTCGCTCTCGGATCATGGGTCACCTCACCGGCCCCGAGGCCGACCGGCGCCGTGCGCACGGCGCCATCTCGGGTGTCCGTCCGGACCTCGACCAAGTCCGTCCCGAACATGGCCAGGAATGCGCGCGAGCCGTCGGGAGAGAGGGCCATGTCTGTGATGGTCAACCCGGGGGTCAAGAGCGTATTGGGGATCGGGGTGCCGCGCTTCACTTCGCCCGAGGCGTAGTCCAACACCAGCAATTCACGGTGCATCGTCGCCAGCACCAGTCTGTCGTCCCCCACGAGGCGGACTGCGTGGGGCTGAGACGCCGTATCCAATCGCTGCGTCAGGGTGAGGTCTGGGAAGCCCGACAGGTCGACATAGTCGAGGTAGTGGGCCCCGTAGCCTGGGCGTGAGATGACCAGGCTCTGCCGGTCGGGGCCGATGGCCATGTATTGAGGCAAGGGCTCACCCTCAAGCTGAAGCTCGGCGAGCTCCGGGGCGGCGCGGTTCGAGACATCGATCACCGCGAGGCGGTTCGCGCTCGGGTCGCCCCAGATCCCCAGCGAGAGGTTCCCCGCCATCTTGAAGGACGCAGCGATGCGTTGGGTCTCCGGCAGATACGTCATCTCATAAGGAAACGACCTCCCCTCTGGATAAGACGAAGGGGTAAGGCGGTGAACGGCCGGGTGCTCCGCGGCGGCCTGGCACAGCCCAGGATCCGGTCGAGACCAAAGCCACAGGCAGACCGGGAGATAGGTCAACCCAGAGAGGAATATGACCATCGCCAATACCCCTCGAAATGCCTCAAGGGATCGATGACCGCGGCGCACCCCTGACCATGCCCATAGGAGGGTCGAGAGGGCGACGCAGAGACCCAGAGCCAGTGCCATGGGGGCAAAAATGAAGAGCACGACGATGGTGTGACCGACCACAAAGCCGAGCCCGGCGAGGAGCGGCAACACGGCGAGCGCGAGGCGACACCAGGCGCCAAGGGAGCGCGGCTGCTCCCGCGGCGCTCGTCTCGCGCGGAGGAGGCTGAGGGCCGCATACACGAGGAACACACCGCGCAAGACCGATGCGCCGACGGGCTCCGTCGGGAAGAAGGCTCGGGTGAGGGACGCTAGGGCGACTAAGCCGAGCGCAATCAGCAACATCAGGGGGCGCTTCATCACAGCTCAAGCACCTCCAGGTCGATGAGATATAGGCCGCACTTGGAGCCCGCGAAGAGGAGGCCTCGGGCGTCGTCGATGGCGAGCTCGCGCATGTAAGGCCCAACTGGGATCGTGGCCTTGAGGCGCTCGCCTGTCGAGCGACGAAGGAAGTGGATCACGCCCTCAAGCCAGGCACCGACCACCAAGAGGTCTCGCTTCGGTGCCACAGCGACCGGGCGTGGTGCGAACCCAAGCGGGGTCTCCCTGACGATGTCGAGGGTGCGGCTGTCGACGACACGCACGGTGTCTTGAAAGAAGTCAGTCTCGTAGAGCAGAGGCTCGTCGGGATCGTGGATGATCTCACCCGCGCCAAAACCAACATGCCGTGAGCGCACCCCAACCTCGCCGCGAGATGGATCGACCCGAGCGATGTCGGTGCCCAGCAGAGAGGCATAGCCGACGCGACCGTCTGGCGAGACCGCCAAGTCAGTGATGGTGAACCCTGGCGTGGCGAACCACGTACGGATCGGGGTCAGGCTCTGCACATCGCCGGTGTGGTAATCGAGGAGCACGATCTCCCGCCGCATCGTAGCGAGCATCAGCCGCTCGCCGTCCACGAGCTGCATCGCGTGGGGCTGAGCGACGGTGTCCAGCCGCTTCTCAAGGCGCAGCGTCGGGAACCCCGACAGGTCCACGTAGTCGAGCAAGTGTCGGTGGTAACCCAAGCGGTTGACGACCAAGACGTCCCGTGTCGGGCCAAGCGCCATGTACTGAGGCAGAGGGTCTCCCTCGAGGGCGAGCTCCGCGAGGACAGGTTTCGCGCGGTCCGAGACGTCGACGACGACCAAGCGGTTCGCTGCAGGGTCATCCCAGATCCCGATCGACAGGTTGCCCGCCATCTTGAACGACGCAGCGACGCGCTGCGTCTCGGGCATATACGCCATCTCATAAGGGAACGAGCGCTCGGTCACGTAGCGGTCCGGCGTCAGTCGCGTCACCGCAGGGTGCGCCGCGGCCTCATGACACGTCGCTTGGTCAGGCTGCCACCAGATGTACATGCACATCGGCACGTAGGACATGGTCGCGGCGAAGACGAGCCCTGTCATGACGACGCGGCAGGCCGTCCACGAGATGTGCCCTCGCCGCGCCAAGGCGGCGGTGGCGATCAGCGCGAACGGGACCGTGACCGACAGCACCTTCAGGAGGGTCGGCGTAAAAATATAGAGCAGCACGAAGCCGTGACCGCCCAGGAACCCCAAGAATGCGAGGAGCGGCAAAAAGAGAGCCGCAAACGCCAGGACCTTTCCCGCGCTCAGGGGCGCTCCGCTCGGCGCCTTGAAGGCCCAGTAGAGGAAGAGGAGCGCGTAACCACAGCACACACCCCGGACGATCCAAGCGGCCACAGGCTCGGTCGGAAAGAACGCACGGCCCATCGTCGCGATGACGACCAACATGACCGCCGTAGCGAGCTCGAGGGGCCGCTTCAACGGCGCTCCGTGGCGCGCGCGCTTGGGGGACGGGAGAATGCCCGAAACGACCCACCATCCGTCGGGTGAGCGAGGTAATCATGCGCGGTGTCGAGCGCCTCACCGATCGCGACATGCATATCGAGGTAGCGGTACGTGCCGAGCCGCCCCACGAAGGTGACCCCTGGGGTCGCCTCGGCGAGCTCAGCATAGGCGTTCAAGAGCGCCTTATCGTCCACAAGCCTTAGGGGATAGAAGGGCTCATCATCGGCCCCGCACGCCTCAGGGTATTGCCGGAAGGCGGCTGTCCTCTCGTGGGTCTCCCACGGAGTGAAGTGCTTGTACTCAAAGATGCGGGTCCAGGGGACGGAGTCGTCGCAGTAGTTCACGACGGGCCCGTCTTGATAGTCGCCCTCGGCGTCGATGCGCTCGAAGCGCAGGGAGCGATACCCAAGCCGCCCTAAGCGGTGGTCAAAGAAGCCATCCAAGGGCCCAGAGTAGAAGACGTGCTCAAAACCATCTCGTCCCTGGGGATCCAAGCGCTCGCCGAGGCGCACCGTGATCGCGGGGTGGTCGAGGAGCGCCTCGACCATGGCCGTGTAGCCCTCCTCGGGGATCCCCTGAAAGGTGTCCTCGAAGTAGTCGTCATTGGCGGTAAAGCGCACAGGCAGGCGCTTCAAGATCGACGCGGGGAGGCGCCTCGGGTGCACCCCCCACTGCTTGAGCGTGTAGCCCCGGAAGAAGGCCTCGTAGAGCTCCCGCCCGACCATCGAGAGCGCCTGCTCCTCGAAATTCTGCGGGTCGGTGATAGAGGCGTCCGCCTTCGAGGCGAGCAGCGCACGGGCCCCATCTGAATCCAGGTCGGTCCCAAAGAAGGCGTTGATGGTGCCGAGGTTGATCGGGAGCATGAAGCTCCCCTGGTCAGTGATCGCTCGGATCCGACACGTGAAGTCACGGAAGGTCGCGAAGCGGTTCACGTAACGCCAGACGTCCTCTCGGCTCGTGTGAAAGACATGGGCACCGTAGACGTGGAGCATCACCCCCGAGCGCTCGTCTCGCTCCGTATGGCAGTTGCCTGCGATGTGGTCACGCCCCTCGTAGACGGTGACCTCAAAGTCTCCCGCGTCGGCGAGTTCCCGGGCGATCACCGCCCCGGAGAGGCCCGCCCCTGCGATGCCGATATGACGCGCCGTCATAGCGACCACGAGACCCCGCAGCCCTTGCAGGCTCTCGGCGGCTCTCCCGCCAACATCGCGCTCCGCCATGCGCGATATCGCTCGCCATTCCAGACCTCGGAGACCGGGGTCTCGAAGACATTGCCCAGGATAAGCTCATCATGCGGCGTGTCCGTGAATACGCTGATGCAACAGGGCAGGACATTGCCGTTCGCGGTGACATACATCAGCGACCAAGGGCGCCTGCAGCCGCGCCATGGCGCATCGATGTCGTCGATCTGAACGCTGGCCTCACCAGTGGTGTTGCCCGAGCCCTTGAGCGCCACCCCCAGCTCTTTAGCGAGGCGATGGGCCTCGACCAAAGGGTCGAGCACATCGGAGTCTGCGCCGTAGAGGGAGTTATCGGACCGCGCGATGCCACGATCTGACGTCACGAGGCGCTGCAGATACACCTCATGGACCTGGACCTCGGCGGCCAGCGCCACCACCTGCGGGAGCTCATGGAGGCTCTCCTGAAGCCCCATAACCCAGAGCGAGAGCTTGGGCGTCGTCGCCCCGTGCTCGGCCCGGACCTCTTGCACGATCCCGAGGTTCTTCACGAGCTTATGGAGGGCATTCGCGCCGCGCACGTGGGCATAAGTCTCGGGGCTGGCGGCGTCGATAGAGACCCGCAGCTCATCGAGCCCGGAGGTGACGAGCCCCTCGACACGTCGCCGCGTCAGGATCGTCCCGTTCGAATTCATCAGCGTGTACGCACCGCGCGCACGGACGGCGGCTACGATCGCTGGGAGCGCTGGGTTAAGGACAGACTCCCCCACCCCGTGAAGCACCACCCGATCGAGCCGCGGCAGCTGCGCGATGATCGCCAAGACTTGGTCGACGTCCAGGTCCGCATCGGGCTCAGGCATCCCCCAAAACTGGGGGCACATCCGGCACTTCAGATTACAGCGATTGGTGACCTCAAGGTAGAGCTCGGCGGGCGGTAAATCGACCGTCTCAGTGCGCATAAGGGGCGCCTCTGAGGAGCTCATGCGCGCGCCTTTGGCGCCGGCTGAAAGAGCCGCCCATAGATCGCCAGGTCCTCGGGGTGAGAGACCGGCACACTCAAGGTGGTCCCCGGCAATACGAGAGCGCGGCTTAACGCCACCCCTGAGCTGATGGTCGCGTTGGGGCCGACGACGACCTGATCCAGCATCGCTTCGGCGGAGACCTCGGCGCTCGGGTGGACGTCGACAGCTTCGCCACGGCGAGAGAGCTCGAGGAGGTTCGCGGCGAGGAGGTCTCGGGGCACGTTGATGTTCACATCCCGGCTCACGGTCGGCGCGCGGCCGACGGGGATCCCGAGATCGACGAGGGTCTGAATCGCGTCGGTGATCTCGACCTCATCCCGCAACGCCGACGGGGGCGTTTGATTGATCGCGTCCCAGATTCGGGGACCAAAGAAGTACATCCCGCAGGGCTTGAGGTCGTTAAACGGGGTCTCGGGCTTCTCTTGAATGCGGACGAGGTGGCCCAAGTCATCAAAGCGCACCGTGCACTCGCGGCAGATCTGTTTCGGATCAGTCTCTCGGCGGACGGTCAACACAGCGCCTAACCCACCTCCCCCAGAGAGCATCTCGATCGGCCGAGTGAGCGCCTCGGGGACAAAATAAGTGTCCCCCAGCACCACGACCATGTGGTCTCGAATGACGGGCTTTGCGCACAAGAGTGCATGGGCGATCCCACGACGCTCGGGCTGCTCGACCGAGGTCAGGGTGAGCTCTTCGCTCTGCACGGCCTCGTGCTCACCCGCGGCGATCATCACTTCGTGGCCGCGATACCCGACCACGACCACGACCTCTGACACACCCATCTCGAGCAGGAGATCAAGGTGGTGATGCACCAAGGGGCGATTACACACAGGCATACAGGCTTTAGCCCAGACTGCGCCCAAGCCGCCCATCCGCCGCCCCTCTCCTGCGGCCAGAATTACCCCGGTAAAATGATGCCCCATGCTCTGGCCCAACTATACACGAGCGCTCCGCTGCGAGCCACAGAGACAGACTTCAAGCGGGTTTACTTTCCGTAATGGGGTCGTACTCAAGGTAGCGGCTCAGCCAGCGTACACCGAGGTAAAACGGTCCTGTGTCGATGGCCGCAATGACGAGCTTGAAGACATACCCAGAGGCGATGAACACAGCCAGCTGATCCCAAATCGGCTGGCCCGGGTCGACCGGGAGCGCCCCCGCATAAAAGTGCGTGATGAGGATCACGGCGGTCGTGTCGACGAGCTGACTCACCATCGTCGACGCGTTGTTCCGCAACCAAAGATGACGACCTTTGGTGAGGCGTTTCCAAAAATGAAAGAGGTAGACGTCGCAGAGCTGCGCCGCCAAGTAGGCAAACATCGAGGCCGCGACCGCACCAAAGGCGAGCGTCTTGAGCTCGAAGAAGACCCGACCATGGGTGCCGACAGCGGGCAGATTGGTCGCTGGATCCATCGCGACTTCGGGGGGCAGCGCGGCCCCGAGCCAGAGGATGAAGACCACCCATAGGTTCAAAAGCACCCCCACCATGACGACCCAGTTGGCGCGACGGCGGCCATAAAACTCACTGATGAAATCCGTACAGAGGAAGGTGACCGGGTACGGCAACACCCCCACCGCGAGGGGCATCGGGATGTCGACCCCAAAGACGGTGAAGGAGAGATCGATAAACCGCGTGATGCCCAACAGGTTCAGCATCGTCAGGGTGCCGAGGAAGATCCCCGCCAGGACGAGGAAGACGCGCTCCCTGCGCGCATGCAGCTCGGAGGCTTCGATGGGGTGGAGGGCCTGAGAGTCTGTCACGGGGCTCCTTGCATGGGGTCATCGAGGGCACGGCACCGTCGCTTGAGGGATGAAGGGTTCGACGGGATGAGCACCTCACCCCAGCTCAGGTCTGGGACGTGCGCACGGAGGCCCACCACGTCGACCTCAATCACCTGGATACGGGCAGGGTTATTCGCGACGGGCGCGTAGGTCGCCTTCGGCCGCACGAGCGCCTCGACGCGCACGTCTCGCTTAAAGCGCTTCGGCGCCTTCAACTGCGCGCGAGAAACCGTGACCGACGTAAATGGGCGCGCCGCGTCAGCCAACGCCTCGGTGGTCGTCCCACGCCGCGCGGTGACCAAGGGCCCCACGGTGACGTAACGCTGGTCGCTGCGCGCTCCGAGCTGCGTCAGCACGCCCAGCACCTGAACCGTATATGTCTCACGGTCAGGCTCCACGTCGATCCGAGTCTTGACCGACGGGAGCCGATAGATCCGCTCGCCCTCCATCAGCGCCCGCGCACGGCGCTCTCGACAGGTCACCTTCGCCTGGATCGAGCCACGGGTAGCGCAAACGTCGTCAAAGAGCTCCTCGACGCCGAGGCACGCAGAGGCCCACGAGGAGAAGCCGAGGGACGCCTCCCGATTCTCACCCCCATCACCAGATACAGGGACAAAGGCGGACCGCGCACTCGCGGGGGTGTCACAACGATAGCCGGTGAACACGGGGCCTTGAACGAGGTAGTGGGTCGCGCCTTTCTTCGCGGCGACGTTCCGGGAGGAGATGATACACTTGGCCCGGCGCTCGGGGTCCGGGCGGGTCCGAGAGGTCTCTGAGATGACCGGCTGCTTGCACCGCTCCCAGGTGTAGACAAGCCGACACTGCTTCAGTTGCTCGGGGGTCGACTCGACCAGCGCTCGGCCTGGCTCGCTCAATCGCGTCGCTCGGTACTGTGCGCTCGCAGGGGCTGCGAGCAACATCGCGACGATGAGCGCTGGCCAATAGGCGCTTGTCATTGGGGGATCTCCTGAAGCGCCCGCCAAGGGCACCTCGTCATTCTGGTCAGGTTGGGCAGTTTCGCAAGCTCCAGCACGAGACGGACTTGCTTGCGGCGCTCGGGTTTGTCAGGTTGCTGACGATGGATGTGATGGTTCGACACGTGCTCCCTCTCTCTCAAGAGGACTACTGGCAGACGCTCTACAGGAGCCGTCCATTCATTGAAGGTCTATATACGACCGGATTAGGTGGCTCAGACCTCCAGATCACGGCGTGGCACGAATCGCCAGACGGCGCCTTCCAGCGGGCCCTCAACTTCACGCCGAAGATGCAGGCACCGGGGCCTGTAAAGAAGGTCTTAGGCGACGCCTTCCGCTGCAATGAGGTGGGACACTTCGACCCCAAGAGTGGGACGTGGCGCTTTCAATACCTGAGCCCAGCGATGGGAAAGAAGATCACCGTCAACGGAACCCAAACCACCGGTCCACACCCCGATGGCTGCGAAGTGACGTGTCGGCTTGAGGTCAAGGTCTCGATCTTCGGGGTCGGGCGCCTCGTCGAGAAGACCATCGCCGCTCAATTCGAGGCGGACATGCGTGCGCAGGCGACCTTTATTCGCCGCTGGCTCTCAGAGAACCCTCACTAGATCCCTGCGCCTCGTCGACGGACAAGCAGGGCAGCGCTGGGAGGATCCGTCGACTCAGCTCGGTGCTAAAGAGGCCCTGGGGATCCAGGCGCGCCTTGATGTCGCGGAACGTCGAGATCCGCTCCTCTCCAAACGCCGCCGCGACCTGATCGGCCCGGGCGACGCCGTCCTTGGCGAAGTAGAAGTGCCCCCCTGCCTCGACCACGAGGTCACCGATCGCCTGCCCCAAGGCCCAGACGCGATCACGATTGCGGCGAGTCACTCGGATATCCATCGCCATCGACCACCCGTCGAGCGCGTGAGACAGCAAAAAATCATCCGGGCGATGACGCTTGAACACGCCAAGGTAAGGCACGATCCCATGGGCTTGGCAGGTCTCGATGATGCGGCGCATTGTCTCCCGCGCCCCCTCCGCCGGGATGAACGGCTGCACCTGAATGAACCCACCCAGGCCGTAGGTGTCTCGCCAACGCGGGACGTAGTCGAGCAAGAATGCAAAGCCGACATGCGACTGGAGGAAGCTTCGCCCCTTACCGTCCAGCAGCTGTGAGGCCCGATACTTCACCGTGTTCACGAAGCGCATCCCGAGGTCGTGGACCCAAGGCTGAAAGAGGCGCCACATCAAGGCGCGGGGGATCACCCCAAAGAAACGCTCAGGGAGGGCCTGCCCTTCGGTGAACGAGCGGCCCGGCAGGGGATCGTCAGCGGCGCTGACGTACTGCGCCTGATGGATCACAGAGCGTCCGAGGCGCTTGCCCTTGGTAAAGAGGTCTGTCCACCCGACGAGGTAATCAGAGTCGGGGAGCATGGACTCAAAGGTGTCGAAGAGGGCGTCCAGGTTCGGGACGGTGACCGCGGTGACCTTCAGGAAACCCGAAGGGACCTTCTTGAGCGTGAGTTGCACGCGCGTCGTCACACCCAAGACCCCGAACCCACCTATCACGGCGTGGAAGATCTCGGCGTTCTGCTCTCGGCTGCAGGTCAGGAGCTCTCCTTGTGGCGTGAGGAGATCCAACTCCTGAACGTGGTCCCCAAAGGGCCCCATGCAGAAGTGATTCTTCCCATGGATGTTCATGGCCACGCATCCGCCCACGGTCGGCGCCATGGTCCCCGGGACGACTGCCGGCCAATAGCCCTCGGGTAACACGAGGCGCCAGATCTGCTCGATGGTGACGCCGCTCTCGACGTCGATGACCCCCGTGTCAGGATCCCAGCTCAGGACGCGGTTCAAGCGAGAGAGATCGACGATCACCCCTTGGCTCGTGGTCGAAGCGTCACCGTAGCTGCGCCCGTTGCCTCGCAGGGTCACAGAGACCCCCTGGGCGACCGCCTCGCTGAGCAACGCCTTAAGTGCCTCCACAGAGGTCGGCTGCGCGTAAGCAGCGGCGCCCATGAGCGCCCGACCGAATCCACCATGAACGCGACGTGAGAGGCCGCTCAACTGCGCTTGCTGATTCATGTCACCCAACGCTCGAACGCTCACACATTGGTCTTGCGGAAGAGCCAGGACGGGATCGCGGAGATGATCGCGGCCACCACCCCCCAGCGCTTGGGGACAAAGGAGCTGACAGAGCCCTTGCTCGCCATCTTGAGGATCTCTTGAGCACATCGCTCGGCCGAGATGGGCGCCAAACCAGGCGGCGTGCTGTCTATCCCCGCGCTCCGGAACATGTCTGTGTCCACAAAGCCGGGCTTGACGGTGACGACGCCCACCCCGTAGCGGTGTGCCTTGTTGCGCAGGCCCTCAAGCCAGGTCGTCAGCGCCGCCTTCGAGGCGCCATACCCGGGGTTACCGCGGCGCCCGCGCTCTCCCGCGATCGAGGAGATGCCGACGACGACCCCGGAGCGCGCGGCCTCCATGTGCGCGAGGGCTGGGTTCAACCAAGCCATCGCACCCAAGACGTTGACCTCGACCATCTGTCGTTCTTTCTCAAACGCGTACTCGTGCTCATCGACGGCCAGCATGACGCCCGCAGCGTAGACGATGAGGTCAAGGCCCCCAAGGTCGCTGACGAGGCCATCAAAGAGCGCGGGGACCGCGTTGTAATCCGTGACGTCATGGCAGACCACCACGCCGCGACCACCCGCTGCATCGACCTCGCCCTTGAGCGCTTCAAGGCGGTCCGCCCGGCGCGCGACGAGCCCGACACTGGCGCCGCTAGACGCGAGGGCACGAGCGACAGCTGCCCCCACACCAGAGGAGGCGCCAACGACAATGGCTCGAGGGAAGGGACTGCTCATGGCTCTCTCCTGAGCGCGGAACGTCGCGCGCGACTCTGCACCCTAGAAGCGCACCAAGGCGCCGACGCCGACGCCCCCGTCTGTGGGCACTACAAGCGGCATCCAATTCACCGTATCCGAGGCCTCCTGATCGTCCTCATCCAAGATGAGGAGAGCCGTCCCTGTGCCGATGAGCGCGAGCGCGGCGGCGGCAGAGACCCAGGCACCGACCTCGAGCGCCTGACCGCTGCTGCTAGCGTCTTCCCAGAGCGTCTGGTCGCCTTGTATCGAGGCTTCGCGGGCGTCCTCTGCCTTCCCGATCGCGAAGATCCAAAGGGTCGTCGCGACCGCAGCAACACCGCCGCCGCTGCCGAGCAAGATGCCCCCGATGAGCCCCAAATCCGTGGCGGTCTCTGCGCCGTCAGCGAGGACGAGAACCGCCCCAATGTGGGACTCTGCGTTCGGCGTCACCTCGAAAGAAGCATCGTAGGGCACGCGCCCCTGTGCCTTGATCGTCAGCGCATGGCGGCCCGCGGTGATCGCGAAGCCTTCCAAGGGGGTCACCCCGACGGGCTGGCCGTCGATAAAGACCTCAGCGCCCTCCGCGTCTGCGGTGACGGTCACGAACCCCTTCTTGGGGACCGGTCGGAGCACGAGGTCGATGGTCGTATCGACTCCGGCAGCCACATCTCCGAGGTGCTCGGTGTCGAGGAAGCCGGCCTTCGATGCGTTGATACGAAACCCACCAGCGGGGACGTAGCGCACCACGGGGGTTGTCAGGTGACCGGCGAGCATTTGCCCGCCTGCGTGGAGCGTCAATGCCACCTGCTCAGGCGTTGAGCGCACGGTGATGACACCGTGGGTCTTCCTCAAGGTCGTGTCTAAGGCGGTGATGCGCCGACGAGCCTCTTCAGCGAAGGTGTAAGCGCTGTCCATGTCTAGGGCGCGCTTGAAGGCGTCAATGGCCGCCATGTGACGCCCAGATTCTTCCTGAGCGCGCGCGAGGTTGTGCGCGATCTCGGGGTGTGGGTAGAGCTTGAGGGCCGCGTCGAAGTTCTTCACGGCCGCCTTAAAGCGCTTCGCCCGCGCATCCTTGAGGCCCGCCTCGACCAACTTCTGGGCCTTCGCGTGCTGTGAGGACTCCGCGGCCCCAGCGGTCGGAGCGAGCGCTCCGACGCTAAGGAGGGCGAGAGAGAGAATTGCGATACGCACCATGAGGCAGCTCCTTACTCGAGCGGACTGCAGATCAGCTGCACCCGATCGATGTAGATCCCGGAGCCACCGCGCATCCCGGTCACCACGTGTCCTTTGGGGCACTTGAGTTCGTAACTGATCCCTCCCTCGCCGCCCGCACTGGACGTATAGCGCTTGGAAGTGCCGATCTTGGCCTTACCGCCACCAGAGCGGATCTTCTCAAGCAGCTCACTCTCCGTCATGCGACCCACGCGGTCAGCGACCTTGGCGTGCTCAGCCTCAAAAGCTAGCCCTGCGCTCTCCGCATAATCGACGACCGTCTTGTTCCCTTGCTGGCGAACCTTACTCGGCACCGGGGTCGGCGCCTGAGCGGCCACGGTGGCTGCTCCTGCGTCCTGTCTACGAACCGACTGTGGTTGGACTTTCTCGCGGACGATCTCCGCCCCCCCCGTCAACGAGACGGCGAGGAACAGCTTCTCAATCTTGAGCTTCCCAGAGATGGGGCGGCGTGCGCCAAGCTCGACGACATATTTGCCATCATCAACCGCCACGAAGTGGCTCTCGGTCCAGACCGACTTGCCGCCACGCGTCGAGCGGTGCAAGGAGAAGCTCAGCGGAAAGACGCCGCTGACGGCCTTCCTCTTGCTGTCCTCGATTTTACCCTCGTAGACCAAGGTGGCGCTCTTCGCCATCGCAGGGGCAGTGAAGAGCATCGCTCCCACGCACGCCATCCGCACTAACATCGCCCGAGTCGGCCGCATCCTCAGCTCCTCTGTGTTCTGGGTGTGGTCTAACGGTCGCCCGGCGCCCTGTCAATCACGTGTCGCGTATGACCAAGTACGCGCCGTGAAGCTCAATCACGGGCTGCAAGCCTACTGGGAGGGATAACATGCCCCGGAGGGGGGAAGATTCCACGACCTCGCGCACGATCGCCTCGACCATCTGCACGCTCGCGCTCTCGGTGGGGAGAGAGAGGAGCCCCGGCTCCCCCTCAAGGAGGACCACAGAGACATCTTCCGGGGTCAGCCACACCGTGCCCTCGTCTTCAATCGTGACCGCAGCGCCCATCGCGATAGCCGCGCGCAACGTCGCCAAACGCACCCTGGCGCCGTCACGCCACCCCATCAGCTCGATGTCCCACTCACCAGCCTCAACCGCCAAATGTACACCTTCACCATCCGCGCTGACCTCGAAGCTAAAGCTCGGTGCCGAGCCTGGCCAGGCACGTACAGAGAGTGACATCGATGGGTCCATCGCAGTGAGGGCAGCCCAGCTCTCATGCCACTCCGATGCCGTCCAAGTCGCTTCTCCTGCCAAGCGATCGCCACACAGGCCACCTGCTGACCATAGAGCAGTCAACTGTCGGGCGACGAGCCCCTGGTTCACGAGCAGGCCCCACTCCGAGTCCACGGTCGGCACCGCGGCACTCAGGGCGACGGGCAAGGTCGCCGCAGGGGCACACGGATGAGGCTCAAGGGAGACGCCCACGCTGTAGGGGACGACGAGCCGCCCCGAGGCCAACTGCCACCACAGCGTAGGGCCGTCCATCGGGGCGCGAATGACGGTGTGCTGCGAGCCTGTCCCCAGGCCGCCGTCTTCATGATACTGAGTCATCGCCCCTGCGAGGTTCAATCCGAGGCGCGCGGGTAGGGCGCTCGCGAGGCTGGGGGCGAGCGCGTCAAAAGCCGCGCTCGCAAGGGCCGCTAAGGCCAGCTCTTCAGGTCCGTGAGGTGTCCCACGTAGGGCCAAGAAGTCGTCATGACACGTAGAGATGGTCACCTCTGCATCCCCCTCTCGGAAGGTCGCGTCACTCTGGGGGCTCACGTTCACGACCCCCAGCTTTGTCTGCGTCAGCGCGAGGGTGCCCTGAAGTCGTCCTTCAAGGATCGCCACCTCCACGTCACAGGCCGGCATCCCATCTTGCTCAAGGCTGACGGTCACAGGCTCGAGCGTCGCGTCGATGTCGAGGTGAAG
Organism: Myxococcota bacterium; assembly: GCA_049602155.1. Taxonomy (GTDB): domain Bacteria; phylum Myxococcota_A; class UBA9042; order PHBI01; family JBMYRH01; genus JBMYRH01. The sequence goes on from JBMYRH010000003.1 coordinate 234,830, forward strand.
GCCCGCAGGGCTTACGTCGAGGGCGACATGCCCAGGGCGCAGGACCGCGCCCTCCCATGTCGGCGGCGTGTGAGACATCATCGGGTGGGCGCCTCGGACCTCCTGAAGCGCAGCGCTGTCAAAGGACACCCCGTCGGGGACGCGCTCATCCCAAGCCATCGTCGTCTGTTGCGCGGCCTCTTGCCACGACGCTGGGCCGGTGACCAACACCACCCCGTTAGGGACACTCCCTGCGGGAAGCGGGCCGTCGTCAGGCAGCCCCACGGTCCAAGTCCCGTTGGCGCATCCGGCGGCTGAGACCATCGCGCTCAGGAGGATAAGGCGGCCCATCATAGCGCCCCCCCTTCTTCACCAAGCACCACAAGCTCGCTGCCCCCCGGGGCATCCAGAGGCCAGGCACCGTAGGCCCCAGAGAGCCTCCCTGCGCTGTCCATCACCGCGCTGATGTAACCGCCAGGCCGGAGGCCGGTCATCACCGAGCGGCCTACGACTTGGTCTCCGACCAGCCTGGCGCGCTTCACGGCCAGCTGCCCCGCATCTAGGTAGAGGATCACCGCGCCGTCGCGCAGGTCGAACACGAGCTCGGCGTGCTGGCCGACGAGGTGCTGCCGAGTCGCTCCAGTCTTCGAGTCGACGTACACGCCATCATCGACGACGACCGGTGCGGGGGTCGCCCCGCTCGCGAAGATGTAGCGCAGCGCACCCCGGGTCACGTCGTAGTAGGCGATCCCCAAGCGCTGTTTGGCGTCGACCGCGGCGCTGACGAAGCGGCCCACATCCCCTGTGTCCACATCGCGCTCTGCGTCATGACCGTCCAGGGTCGCGACTGACCATTGCCCTGTGGCGTCGCGCTGAGCGAGCTTGAGATCGCCGCGAGCGCGATCATAAAAGGCGACCCGCGGAGCGCCTCCGATCAGGACCAGCTCCGCGAACTCACCGTAGTCCTCGACCTCGGCCTCGCACTCGGGATCATCCGTGCACACTGGGACCTCCTCCAAGGCCCATTCCCCCGGTGCATGCCGACGCGCATAGCGCAGAGACCGCGACGTCTCGTCCCGATAGGCGAGATGAACAACCCCATCGCTCGCAACGCCGATGGAGGCATGACGGCCACGATCTTCCGCACCCTCACCGTCGACGATCTCGATCGCGATGGCGGCATCCAAGTCCGCACCAGCCAATGTGCCGTAGCGCAGGTTGCCGCCGTCTGCGTCGTACCAGGCGAGGTGAGCGTCGCCCTCAGGGGAGACCACGATGGCGCTCCACTGACCACGATCCCTGTCTTGCAGCGTGTGATCGATGACACTCCAACCGTCGATCACCCTGCGGCGTTCGGTGCCGTCGAGCTCGCGGCGTAGGAGGACGAGGTTTCGGTAGGTCGCGTCGTAGGTCGCGATGAGCAGCGCCCCATCGGGGTGATGCGCCACGCTTGTGTAGCGGCCGAGGGCCCCAGTCGTGCTCGGAGGGGCGACTGGGGCGCAGACTCCAGCGGCACAGGCCTCTCCAATCGGGCAGCTCTCATCGACACACTGCGCGACGGGTTCGGCACAGGCCGACAGCGCAGAGAGTGCGATGACCAGGGATGTAAAACGTGCGTTCACTGGTTCGAGGCTAGAGACGTCCGGTCAACGAATCAAAAAAGCACACCTATATCCACCGATCGCCTCGCCCAGATCCTTCGGCATGATTGTCTCGGAAGTGTTTTTCCGGAGGGTCTGGTACAGTCACGGCAATGAGCGAAGATTCCGAAAAGAAGGAGCCCACTGAGGCGATGGGGAGCCTTGAGGGGCCCGCGCCCGACGTGCCGTTGAGCGACGACCTCACGATGCGCGAGTCCTTCGGCACCGACATGACGGCGCCCCACCAAGCGGTCGGAGATCTGTCGGAGATCGGCGGGGACTCCACGTTGGCCGCCGTCCCAACGCCGGTCAACGTCGACCTGCGTGCGACTCGACAAGAGAGCCCGGCGGGTCACCAAGAGAGCGTCACGAAGGTCGGAGACGGCGCCTCAAGTGATGCCGATGACCGCGCTGACCTAGACGCGAAGATCCGTCGGCGGATCGCAGAGTCAGAGGCCACCTCCAAGCCAGATCCTCTCATCGGGAAGGAATTCGGAGGCCGCTTCACCGTGACCAAGAAGGTCGGTGAGGGCGGCATGGGCGCGGTGTATCGCGCACGTCAAAAGGGCATGGACCGTGACGTCGCGGTCAAGGTCTTGCTCGGCGACCTCGCGCGGAACGAGACCGTCGTCAAGCGCTTCCACCTCGAAGCGTTGGCCGTCTCTAAGTTGCGCCACCCGAACACGATTCAGATCTTCGACTTCGGTGAAAGTGACGACGGCCTCCTCTACATCGCGATGGAGTTCCTCGAGGGGAAGTCACTCCATCAAGTCCTGCAAGAGGAGCGCGTCCTCAGCGCGAGACGCGCCATCAAGATCGCTCAACAGATGGCGAAGAGCCTTCGAGAAGCGCACGCCAAGGGGATCGTTCACCGTGACCTGAAGCCGGACAACATCTTCCTCTGCACCGTCGGTGAGGAGATGGACTACGTCAAAGTGCTCGACTTTGGTGTGGCCAAGCTCCGAGATGGAGAGGACGGGAAGGACCTGACCAAGACGGGGACCATCTTCGGGACACCGAAGTACATGTCACCTGAGCAGGCCAGCGCAGGGATCGTCGATGCGCGATCCGACCTCTACGCAATCGGCGTGATCCTCTACGAGATGCTGACTGGGCGGGCGCCCTTCATGGCGGACAACTCGCTCGGCATCCTGATTCAGCACATCCAGGAGCCCGTCCCGGCCTTCGAGCAAGTCCAGCCTGACTTGGTCTATCCCGATCACGTCATGAGCCTGGTCTATCGCCTCTTGGCCAAGAAGGCAGAGCAGCGACCACAGACTGCCGAGGCGTTGATCCGCGAATGCGCCACCGTGCTCGAGACGACCGAGGACATCTATCGGAACGTCCTGACCCGCGCCGAGGCCGTGGAGATCGGCCTGGAGATGGCGCTGACCCCGCGCACCCGACACGACACCATCATAAGCACCGGGGAATCCCAAGGCGCGCCGACTGAGGGTCCCTTTCAGGAGCCCACCCTCGCTATCTCTGAAGAGGTGAAGCCCCGCAAGAGCATCGCGATGATGGCGGGCTTCTCTGCCCTCGTGATGATCGGAGCGAGCGCAGCGATCGTCTACGCCAGCATTCCCCCCCTGCCCGAGACCTTCGCCAACTTCGAAGGCTTCACAAGCACGCGCATCGGGACGCTCCCAGAGATCGCACTGGAGATGTCGACGGTCGGCATCACCACCCAACCGACTGGCGTCGTCATCGAAGGGCTCGACACCCCTGTCAAAGACAGCTCGGCCTTCAATGTCACGCGCCCACGTGGCTCAGAGCCCGTGGTGTTGACCTTCAAGAAAGAGGGCTACAAGAGCTACACCTACACCTTCCGCTTCGATGAAGCGGTCCCGCCGCCCGTCGGGATCACCCTCACGCGCGCCGAAGATCCGCGCCCACCAGTCGTCAAGGTGGCGCGACCAAAGCGCCCGAAGAACTCCGGTAATGCAGGGCGTAAGGCCGCGGGTACCGCAGGGCAAGGTAGCAGCAGCACGACGACGGCCCCCGCGAAAGCCGAGAAAGCCGCGCCAGCGAAACCCGCGGTGAAGAAGGTGACCAAGTTACCCGCAAAGCCAAGCAAGCTGAGCAAGCTCAAGAGCAGCAAGAAGCTCAAGCCCACGCTCAAGCTCAAGTCGAAGGGCCCCTCGAAGCTCAAGTAGCGGCCTAGGGGCTTACGGGTTCGTGTCCTCGCTCCCCCGATGACGCTCCGATAAGGCGTGTTACTCGGACTCAGATGGGTCCGAGTCATCGTCACCCTCGGATTCGTCTGAATCCTGTGGGAGCACGGGCGGCTCCGCAGCGAAGACCGGCAGGGTGAACTCGGCGCTCTCTTCCACAGAGAGGTTGGGGTTCAGGTGGTCGAAGTTGCTCGCCTCCGCGTGTCCCATCAACGCCGTCCTCTCCTCACCGGTCAAGCTCCGTGCGCAACGAAAGCCAACGCCCTTCTCGGTCGCGTTGTTGCCGTTGCTCTGTGAGCCGTCCTGGTTCACGCGCTTCGCCCGATGGTCGCTACGGAATCGACACTTGTCCTTGGAGTTAGACACGATACCGACGTGGCCACCACGGACGCTCACTTGGATCGTGTCGACATCCTCCAGGTCTCCCTCGACCATCTCTGGTGCCAAGGGCATATCCGCTTCGGACCAGCGGACGCAGCGAGGCGCCTCTCGTGTCTCACCCCAGCAATCGATGTGGCAGTCGAGGGGCTCGGCGGGGTAGCCCTCGGGCATATAGGGGATCCCGAGCGTGCTCGTCCCCGAGCACGACTCGCATATCTTGCACTCCTGGTCACACTCGATGCGATCGTCTGTGCCCTTATTCCAAACGAGGCAATCCAAACATGAAATGCAGTCGGGCTCCTTCGCAAAGGCGCCACCCGGCGACTCCGTGATGTTGATATCAGGAAGCGGCGCTTTGCAGGTCGCGGACTCCTCAAAGATGCCGTCCGTGAACTCAGAGACATTGCTCAGGAGGTGGTAGACCCGCCCGGGGTTCAAGTCCTTGTCGTAGCCCTCTTCAACATAATCGTCGGTCTGAAGGTCGACGGCCACGAGGTCCGTCTTCTGGTTGCAGGCTGCGCCCGTGATGTCCTTGCTCTGGCAGTCGTTGAGCTTCAACACCCCCTCAGCCGGGTAGGTGCGGAGCGTATCACGGAGCACGGGGCTGCCTTGAGCCACGCGCTGCCACTCGACATTGGTGGGGAGGCGCCGGCCGCGAAACTCGCAGTACTCCTTGGCCATCGTCCAGGTGACTTGATGGACGGGGAAATTGTCGTAGTCGGTGTCGTAGTAGTACCCGGAGCCCTGGTTCCAAGAGTCCGTAAAGAGCGGCTCGCGACAGCCACCGGTCTTCACGCAGTGTCGATACTGACCGTTGGAGACCTCGTACTGATCGATCGCGAACGGCTCGAGCTGGACTTGAACGATGGGCATCTGCGGCTGCAGATCCACGGTGAGGTCACCTGCGGTCTGACACAAGACATCGTGGTAGGCGATAGTTGGCGTGTCTTCACTGTAGCACGGGGTCGCTTGTCCGTACTCGGTGAGGAGGCCCTCAAGGATGAAGATCTCTGGGGTCGCCTCAGGTGTCTCAAGCCCCGACGCACACGCCGCGACGCTCGCGCCAAAGAGCACTGTCATGAGCCACGAAGAGCGGCGAGAAAAGGTCCCCATAGTCACCTCACTCAAAACGTCACGCGCGCACCGGCAAAGCCTCCACCGCGGGTGGGGCTGAAGATCGGGAGGATCTCTACGCTGTCGGAGTCGATGTTCTCAAAGGGGGCGTCCTCTTTCTTGATCATGTAGACATCGAAGGCTTCGAGGATGACTAGGCTCAAGCCGAGGCCCATCATCACGCCACCTGTCCAGTAGCCCACTTGCTCCAAGAGTTGGAATTGCCCGAACTCTGAGCTTGGTTCATAGGTCGTCTCACTCAACGGGACGTCAAGGAGCCCCAACGGTATCTGGCTGCTCTCAGCGTAATGTTTCGAAGCCTCTTGTCCCATGAAGAAGCCCCCCGTCACGAGGCCAGCCCCAAGCCCAAGCGCTGTCCACCCCACATAGCCCTTCCAGGTCGTAGGCGGATCGCGAAGCCAAAGCTCTGCGGTGAGGGTCTGTGCATCACCGGCGGCGATGTAGGTCTCCTCGGAGTAGATGGTGTAATCTTCTTTTTTGAGGATCAGCTGGTGTGTCCCCTCATCGACGCGGATAGGGTCGTTGTAAGGCGTCAGGCCGATGTTCCGGCCATCCACGAAGATCGTGGCCCCCGTGATGTTCGCGCGGACCGTAATTGTCCCCGTGCGGACGACCTTCTCCATCGTAAACAGCAAGCGCACCGGCTCACCCGTCCGGACCTCGACTTTGCGCTCGATGGGCTGGTGCTCCGGCAGGTCAACGTAGAACGTGTAAGTCCCCGCGTCTTGCCGAAGGCTCAGCGGTGTCTGACCGACAATCGTCCCGCGCTGGTCGATCGCGACCGACGCCCCTGGGGGGTCGGACTCAATCGTGATCTGGACCTTGGCTCCCAAGCGGCACTTGGCGATGGTGTTACGCACATCCACCAAGTCCTCAGGTGCAGCGCCGTCGTTCTCAACCCCGAATTGGGTCAAGTACTTCTCGTAGTAGTCCACGCAGTTATCAGAGTCGCCCAGGCGCTCGTAGCAGACAGCGATGTTGTAGATGAACACCAACTGCGGATCGGCCTGGTAAGCCTTGATGAAGAGCTCAACCGCGCTGTTGTAGAGCTCTTTTTGGAAGAGCTCGGTCGCCTCGGCGCTGAGCTCTTCCGCGCGCTCTTTGCTTGCGATCTGCTCCGGCGTCAGCGCGTCGGCCGCGTCATCAGGCTGCGTCGCCTCAGCAGGGGCTTGTTCGGAGGGTGCCTCCTCCTGAGCCGCTGCCGGGAATGACAGCAAGAGCAGCAGGGCAACCAGCGTTGTCGTGCGATAAGTGTTGAGCATCAGTGGACCGTGGGCAAAGTCGGATTGACCCTAAGGTGCAGTCTTGGTGGTGTCAACGGCCACGGAGGCCAGGGGTGCTCAAGTCTTGGCTCCGATCGCCAAGACCAAGATGCCGCCTTTGTACACGCGCCCCGCTTGAAAGAAGAGGCCTCCGTCTCGCACATCGACTGTGGTCTTCAGGCCGTCGAGCTCTAAGCTGATCTTGATGAACCCCTTCGCGAGGCCCTTGTAGGAGAGCGTCAGCGTCTTGCCATCGGGCAGCTTGAAGCTCTTCTTAGCGTCCCGCGGGACGGTCGCGGCGTGGGCGCCGGCGTGAGTGAAGCCCGTGTATGGCGCGAAGGACTTCTTGAGGTAAGGGGCGAGGTCCTTCAGCTTCGGATCGACCCCCGATTCACCCTTTTTGGCGTGAACGACCGTGACAGTCATGTGGGCTACGCCAGCCTCTGATGCGGGCGCCTGGCTCCACGCGATGCCCGCGGAGAGCATCATGGAGCACGCGACAAGAGCGCCCATGAGACGTTGAACGTTCACGCTCAAAGCTCCTGTCCTGGGGTGTCTCCCTCGATAGGCAGCGCCACGCCTTCGTCCACGTGATGCCACACGACCATAGGCTTGGAGGGATCGTCCGCGTTGTCATCCACCACGACGCGGCCCTTCGCCGCCTCGACGTGCTCGACAAACGCCGCGTGTTGACCCGCCTTGAGGCTCACGCCATTTCGGCGCTCAATCGCAGGGACAGGTGGCTCTGCAGTCGCGACCGACTCAGTCGGCGCTGCGGCAGGCGTGGGGCTCGCGATCTCGGGGGCCGCCGCCTCTTGACTCGATGTGGCGTTAAACGCGATGGCAGCGACAGCCAAGAGAGCGACCGCCAGGGCCGCCATAGAGACGAGGGGTTGTTCAAAGGTGAAGAGAGAGACAAACCAAGCCATCAGGCCTGGCTCGGACTCTTTATGGGTCTCCGTGCGCTCCCGGAGGGCTCCCTCGGCCTGAAGACGCGCCATCACATCTCCAGCCATGTGCGAGAGATCGACCTCCGCGACCGGGCCCTCAAGCGCGGCTCGGGCCATGAGCCTGAGCGCTTGCAGCTCATCGAGCTCCGCCTTGCAATCCGGACAGTCATCGAGCGCCTGCTCAATCTTGAGCGCCAACGGCGGGTCGAGCTCACCATCAAGGTAAGGGTGGAGTTGCTCTTTTAAATCCTGGCAGTTCATCGTCATGGTTCCGAGAGTGAGGGTATCAAACCTCAACGGTTCGTGGGTAATCCCGAGTCAGGTGTTTAGATAACGGCCAAGGGCCTGCTGGAAGTTCTTACGGGCGTGAAAGAGCCGACTCATGATCGTCCCCTTTGGCACCTCAAGGATGTCCGAGAGCTCTTCATAGCTGAGCCCCTGGACTTCGCGGAGCACGAGGATCTCTCGATGGCGCTCGCTGAGGCTGTCCATCGCCTCTGCCATCTGCTCCCGAAGCTCTCTCCGGGCGTAGGCCGCTGACGGGCTCTCGATCCCCGTAGAGGCCAAGACCGGCCCCGCGATCGCCGTGTCGTCACCTTGGGTGTAGGTGTCCTCGTAGGCCACCTCTCCCCGACGTGATGACTTGCGCTTTCGATCGATGCATAGGTTGACGATGATGCGATAAAGCCACGTGTAGAAGGCCGCTTGGCCCTTAAAACGTGGCAGCGCCTTGTAGACCTTGACGAAGGCGTCTTGAGTGACGTCCATCGCCTCGTCTTCGTTCCGAAGAATCCCGAAGGCGACGGTATAGGCCTTCCGCTGATAGCGCTCCACCAAGACCTGAAAGGCGCGGTGGTCGTTTTCAGCTGCCCGCTCGACGAGCTCTCGTTCATCGAGTTTGTCCAACAAGGTGCTCCCATAACAGGCGGTAGACGCGGCCACGCATGAAATATTCAAAGATTATTTCGAGGCGCTCGGCCCCCATAGGATCACACACCGACCGACCCATCAAGGGGACGCAGCGGGCGGCGTGACATCATCCATCCGTTGACCCGTGGTCTCGCGGCCATGATGATGCGGTCATCACGGCTTTCACCTCCGTGACATTCAATGACTGTGTACCCTTTCGATCGGATCACCGACACTCTTTGCGCGCTGCGACGACGGCTCAACCGTCGGGACGCTGGCGAAGCCGCGTGGGCCTCCACGCTCAGCGCCTGTGCCGGGATCGTGCTGAGCCTCTCCATCAGCCTAGCGCTGGGGCCTCACTCCGGGTACTGGGGTTGGATCCCGCTGGGCCTCGGGTTGGTCGGGATCGCGGTGGCGCAGTGGCGCTTGGCGATCCGCCCCCGCCGCGCCCGAATGACTGACGTGGCCCTCGCCCGCTGGCTTGAGCGCCGGCGGCCGGACCTCCAGTCCGGGGTGATCACCGCCGTTCAAGCACGCGCAGCCATCGACGACGCCACGCCTTGGCCGGGCCTGAATGAGGCCCTGGTCGCGAAGAGCGCAGACACCACTGTCCGTCGCTTAGAGGGCATCGACCTCGACGACCTCGTCGATCAGAGGCGCCTGCAGCGTTGGATGCGCTGGGGCCTCATCACGCTGCTTGTCACGTGCCTCGCCACAGTCTATCGCCCAGCGCTGACGCGCCGCGCAGTGCACAACCTGCTCAACGGTCCAGCGACAGCAGGGGGGCCCGGTGACTCGATTCGCGAGGTCGACGGGCTGGTCACAGACTTGGCCATCACCCTCGAATTCCCGGCCTACCTGAACCGTCAGCGGCGCCACATCCCCAGAACTGCAGGGGACTTCTCCGCCATCATGGGGACCCGAGTGACCCTGACTGGGCATGTCGCGGAGCCCACGATCAACCTGATGCTGGAGCTTGAGAGCGATCCTGCCGCGCGGTGGCCCGTCGAGCACAGCGACTCTGGGATCATCCGCGCTCAGCTTCAGGTCGGGACGAGCGACCGCTATCGCTTCTCTGGGGCCACCTCGGACGGTCAGCTGCTGCGAGAGCGCAACTGGAGGGTCGTGGACGCCAGGGAAGACCAGGTGCCCTCGGTGAGGCTCCTCCTCCCCGAGCGCGACTTGGAGGTCAACCCGACTGACGAAGTCCCGATGGTCTATGAAGCCTCTGACGATCACGGGCTAGGGCCCATCGCGCTGGTCATTCAGCGACGGGATGGTGGTAATGCCGTCCGCCAGCTGGTCCGTGAGGGGAGCGGCGAACGGTCCACAAATGGCACGACGAACCTCGAAGTCGCAGGGCTCCGGCTCCTCCCCGGAGAGACTGTCGATGTGTGGTTTGAGGCCCTGGACCAGAACAACGTGGGCTCACCTGGACGTGGCCAAAGCGCCAGTCGACGCATCACGATCTACAGCCCGGAGGCCGAGCACGCGGAGCGGTTGACCGAGCTCGGGGCCATCGTCGATGCGCTCATCCTCCTCTTAGCCGAGCGGCTTGAGAGCCCCGTCTCGAGCGCGGCGCCACCGGAGCTTGAGGTGCTGGTCGCCGTGCACGGCACCATCGCCCGCGCGACGACCCAAGTCATTCGTGGCCTGGAGACCATCGTGGGCGCGATGAGCACCGATACGCTGGCTTCGCAGTCGATGCTCGACTCGGTGCGGGCCATCTTGGACGGCTTGGGGGCGCATCATGAGCTTGAGGAAGCTCAGCTGAGGTTGTTGGACAACAGCCGCGGCGCTCAGCGGCGCCCGAAGCAAGTGCTCAAGGTGATCGCTGCGCATAATGAGGAGGGGATCTCCATCATCGAGCAGGCTGCGTGGACCCTGAAGGGCTTGATCGAGGAGGCCAGGCAGCGGCAAGTCCTCGCGCAGGGGCGCGACCTCCTCGACGCGCAGCAGTCACTGATGAAGGAGATCGCCGCTATGAAGGCGAGCGGACAAGAGGGGCTCAGCCTAGAGGCGCGGCGCACCCTCGATGAGCTTGAGGCGACGCTGAGCCGAATGGAGCAAGAGCTCGGGAAGCTCGTCGAGCGCTCACCCTACGAAAATCAGAACCTCTCTCAAGAGCCGAGCGGCGACGAACAAGACGTCCGCAGCCTGCGAGACCGCCTCGCGGCGGTCCGAGAATTGATGGCGCAAGGCAAGCATGACGAGGCGATGAAGCTCATGGAGGAGATCCAGCGCGAGACTCAGGAGCTGATGGCTGCACTGCAGGGCGACTTCGATCTACAAGCCCCTGAAGAGCAGACCTCGGAGGCGCTGACAGAATTCGACCTCAAGCTCGGGGAGCTCACCAATGAGCAAGCAGGCCTCACCGGTGAGACCGAGGAGGAGGAGCGACGCCTCGAGTCCGAACAACGTGAGGCGATGGAGGCCCAACTTCGGGAGGCGATGGCGGAGGCGAGAGAGCTCGCGGAGAAGCTCGAGGCCGCCGCGGACGACGTGGACACCGCGCCCCTGCACAGCACAGACCGAGAGGCCTTGGAGAAGCTCCGCGCCCGAGCGAAAGAGGCGCGGGGAGCGATCGAGGCCCTGGCTCACCAACAGGCGCGCGACGAAGCCGAGCGCATCCAGGAGGGTTCGAAGGCGCTCGACCGTGAGGTTCAGGAGAGCGAGGAGCGGACGAGTGAGCAGGCCCGTCGAGAACAACTTCAAGGGGTGCTCAACGGCCTCGGGAAGATGACGTCGTTGGCAAATGAGCTCCGCGAAGAGCTCGACGCGATCGCCCCGAAGACCTCGCGGCCAAGCAGCGAGAGGCGCAAGGGCGCAAACCGCCTTGAGAAGCGCCAGAAGCGGCTGGAGCGTGCGGTGACCGAGCTTGAGAAGCAGCTCGAGGGCGTCGATGAGACGCTCCCCGGGCTCGGCGAATCACTGCAGCCATCGATGGAGGCCGCGAAGAAGGCGATGCGGTCAGCCTCTGATGAGCTAGGGGAGGTCAGACCGGGGGACGCTGCAGGCCATCAGCGGCGCGCCATGGATCAGCTCGGGGCGATGAAGAAGGCGATCGACAAGCGCCTCCAAGATGCATCGGGGCGGGGCGGTGGCGGCGCGGGCATTCACCGCCGAGACCAACGTGTCGAGATCCCCGACGCCAACGAGCGCGGCAACCCCAAGGCCCTCCGGGACGCCCTCCTAAAGGCGATGAAGGAGCGCGCGCCCGAGCGCTATGAAGACGCCATTGAGCGCTACTACGAGGAGCTCGTCCGATGAGAACTCTCCTCGCAGCAATCCTCGTGATAGGCCTCACCGGCCCGAGCGCCGTCGCGAAGACGAACGATCCGGTCGGCGAGGCCCTGCAAGCCATGGGCTCCTGGAATATGGCCGAGGCCCGAAGGGCCGTCAGCGAGGTCGTAAAGCGCACGCCAGACACACCGGTCACCTGGCTCGTTCAAGGCCAACTGCGCTTCTTCGAGGGCCACTACGACGAGGCGACGGAGCTGCTGACTCGCGCCGCCGCCGGGCTCTCAGGGGACCGCGGCCTCGCGACGCACCTGGCCGAAGTATCGCGCGCCGTGGGCGAGGTCACCCGGGGATATGCGTCGCATACGACCTCCGGGGGGCACTTCACGATTCACTGGAAGCCTGGGATCGACGACGTGATGATCCCCTGGATGGATGAGGTCTTGGAGGCCGCCTGGGACGCGCTGACTGTGCGCTTTGGTCAAACCCCCGAGTTCCCCGTACGAGTGGAACTCTACCCGAAGGCCGACACCTTGGCCGCCGTCACACCGCTGACCAGTGACGAGATCCGGCAGAGCGGGACGATCGCCCTGTGCAAGTACAACCGCCTGATGATCACCTCACCGCGTGACTTGGTCTACGGGTACGGGTGGGCGGACACCCTCGCCCATGAATTTATCCACATGCTCATCACCCAGCGCAGCCGCAACACGGTGCCTATCTGGCTCCATGAAGGCCTAGCGAAGTTCTATGAGGTCGGCTGGAGAGAGGGCGCCCAACCGTCGCTCGACGTCGCCTCTAGGACCCTCTTGGCGAAGGCGCTCGCAGGAGACAGCCTCATCTCCTTCGAGGCCATGAGCCCCTCCATGGCGAAGCTCCCCAACCAAGAGGCTACGGCGACGGCCTTCGCGGAAGTGCACACGGTCATCGACTTCCTCCTGAGCCGACACGGAGAGGCGCTCCCCCGCAGCCTCACCACGATGATGGCCGCGGGCAAAAGCGACCGGGAGACCGTCTCCAACCTGGCGGAGCTCCCTTGGGCGCGCTTTGAGGCGGCATGGAAAGGTCACCTCAAACGCCAAGGGTACAAGCGACGACAGACCGCGTTTGATCCCCGCTTGCTCTTCAAGGGGCACGACACCGAGGCCGACGAGCTGGACCAGATCAAGGGGGAAGAGGGGCGACGTTTTGTCTGGTTAGGTGACCGCCTTACGGTGGAGGAGCGCCCTCTAGCGGCCTCCAAAGAGTATCGAAAGGCGGCCTCTGCGGTCGGAGATGCCGTCCCACTTATCCAGGCCAAGCTGGGGCGCGCCCTCCTGGCGCTGGGGAAGGTAGAGGAGGCCCAACGGGAGCTTGAGAAGACCCTGAAGCTCTACCCGGAGTACCTCTTGACCCGGCTGCTCCTCGGAGAAGCGCTGATGCGCCAAGGTGAGGCGGAGGCCGCTCGGGGGCACCTTGAAGAAGCCGCACTCATCAACCCCTTCGATCCACAGCTTCACGGTCACCTCCGAACGGTGTACGAAGCGTTGGGCGAGACGGACCGCGCGGCGCGCGCAGCGGCCGCACACGCCAAGGTCATGGCACAAGTCCCCGCGACTGGGCCATGATGCGACCCTATCCCCCTTCGAGGAGACTCTGAACGATGTCCGAGCCCGTGACAGCCCCCGCGCCTGAGCGCGACGCGATCTTAAGCGACCTGCGTGACCTCGCGGAGACACGTGACCGCCTCGTCACCGAGCTGAGAAAACGCATCATTGGCCAAGACGCTGTGATCGAATTGCTCCTCACGGCGCTGCTCTCACGGGGTCATGGTCTCTTCATCGGCGTCCCTGGGCTCGCCAAGACGCTGCTCATCTCATCGCTCGCAGAGACACTGGGGCTGAACTTCAACCGCGTGCAGTTCACCCCGGACTTGATGCCAAGCGACATCACCGGCACCGATGTCTTAGAGGTGGACCAAGCCACCGGCAAGCGCTCTTTTGAATTCATCCCGGGGCCACTCTTTTGCCACATCTTGCTCGCGGATGAGGTCAACCGAACCCCACCGAAGACCCAAGCTGCGCTGCTCCAGGCGATGCAGGAGCTCGAGGTGACAGCGGGCGGGCGGACCCACAGCCTTGAGCCCCCCTTCTTGGTCTTCGCGACCCAAAACCCTATCGAGCAAGAGGGCACCTACCCGCTCCCGGAGGCCCAGCTCGACCGCTTCATGTTCTCGATCGCTGTGAACTACCCCACGTTTGAGGAGGAGCTTGAGATCGTCACCCGGACGACCGGTGGCCCACAAGCCATCATCGAGCGAGTCCTCGATCGCGAGACGCTGGTGCGCTACCAGCAAGCGGTGCTCTCTATCGTCGTGGCCCCCGACGTGGTCAAGCACGCCGTATCTCTCGTCGGCGCCACGCGGCCTGGCGAAGGGCGCGCACCTGAGGCCGTCGAGCGCTACGTGTCGTGGGGAGCCGGCCCCCGCGCGAGTCAGCACCTCATCTTGGGCGCCAAGGCCCGCGCCGCCCTTCATGGGCGCGCACACGCCTCGGTCGAGGACGTCAACACCCTGGCCCACGCTGTCCTGTCCCACCGAGTGCTGGTGAATTTCCAAGGCGAGGCCGAGCGAGTCAGCGCCTCTGACATCGTGGACGCCGTGCTCGCTCACGTCAGGTGAGCGGAGACACCCCCACACCCAAGGGGAGCCCACGCGCGCGCACCGAGGGCGCGATCTCCCAGCTCTTGGACCCCCACACCTTGGCTCAGCTCAAGTCCCTGTCGCTGCGCGTCGAGCGCGTCGTGGACGGCCTCCTCCAAGGGGTCCACCGGAGCCCGCATCGCGGTCGGTCAGTCGAGTTCGCCGAGCACAAGGAGTACACCCCCGGGGACGAAACACGGCACATCGACTGGCGCGCCTTTGCGCGGCTCGACAAGGTCTATGTGAAGCGCTTCGAGCAAGAGACGAACCTCTCAGCGTGGTTCGCCATCGACGCCTCGGAGTCCATGTCATATGGCGCAAAGGGCGGGCTCACGAAGTACGACTACGCGGCCACCGTGCTCTCGAGCCTGGCCTTCCTCTTGCTCCGTCAGCAGGACGCAGTCGGGCTCGTGTCCTTCTCGGACACAGTGCGCCAAGTGGTCCCGCCTCGGAGCCAACTCTCCCACCTGAAGCGCCTCACAGACGCCCTGGAGTCCGACACACCCCATGGACTGACGCAGCTCGGTGCGGGCCTTCAGCGCGTCGCTGAGACGGCCTCAAAGCGCGGCATGGTCTTCGTGTTCTCTGACTTCTTCGGTGACACGGAGGAGGCGTTAGTGCTCCTGCGACGCCTGGTCAGCAAGGGGCACGTCGTCATCGCGTTCCACGTCCTAGACGGTGATGAGTTGAGCTTCCCCTTTGAGGGCGTGGTTCACTTCGAGGGGCTGGAGCGTCGCGAGCGGCTGTTGGCGGAACCTCGACTGGTCCGGGACCGGTACCTGGCGGCGATGGAGGCCCATCAGGCCGTGGTACGAAAGGGGTGCCTCGAGGCTCAAGTGCGCCACATCCTCGTCGACACCCGGGAGCCAATCGATCGGCTGATCTTGGGCGTCCTCGGCGCCCTCGGTCGTGGCGGCAGTCGAGGCGGCAGTCGAGGGGCAGAGGGCGCATGAGCTTTCAGAACCCATGGCTGCTGCTGGGCCTGATCGCGGCGGCGATCCCTGTCGCGATCCACCTCATTAACCGCCAACGTGCCCCTGTCGTTCGGTTCGCCGCGCTCGAGCATCTCCTGATGAGCGACAAGCGGCTGGCGCAGCGCCTGAAACTGCGTCAGCTCCTGGTCTTGGCGCTTCGAGTGGGCCTGATCGCCGCGCTCGCGCTCGCGCTCGCGAAGCCTTCGTTGACCGAGACCTCCACCGTCCCGATCGCGCGGTCCGGTCCTGGAGCGGTGGCCCTGATCATTGATGACTCCCTCTCAATGAATGCATCGATGACCGACACGAGCGACACGCTCCTAGACCTCGCGATCGACGAAGCTGAGGCGATCATCGCTCAAGCAGGTGCCCAGACGAGCTTCGCGCTCGTCGCGTCCGGGTCCCCTGCCCGGCTCCTCACCCCGGCAGCGACCTTTGATCGACAGGCGATCACGCGGGCGTTGGCCGCGCTTGCGCCCGGCGCCAGGGGCGCCGACACGAGCGGCGCCCTGAGGGAAGCCGAGCGGGTCCTCGCGGAGACGGGCCAAACGAACCGGCAGGTCATCATCATCGGCGATCATGCCGCCCACGCATGGCGCGAGGTCACCAAGCCATGGGCGCTCGACGATCCGCCTTCGGTCGAGCGTATCGATCTCCGCCAAGGCAGCCCCATCGCCAACCTCGCCATCACTGGGGTCGAGGTCCGCCCTGCCCTTGAGCTGGGGGCCGACAAAGTCCACGTCACCGTCAGCGTCGCCAACCATGGACCCGACCCTGCGACGACGACGGTGACCGTGAGCTTGGGGACAGGCACCGCCAAGGCAGCAGTCGACCTCCCAGGTCGCGGCGCGGGTGAGATCGCTGTGACCCTGACGCGCCAAGACGCCGAGATCCCGATAGGGCTCGTCAGTCTCCCGGCCGATGCGCTCCTCGACGACAACCAGTGGCCGTTCGGCTTAGGAGATGGCGAGGCCATCCGCGTGGGCTTGGTCAACGGCGCACCGCACGACGTGGCTGCCCTCGATGAGGTCTTCTTTCTGCGGGCGGCCCTCGACACAGTCGGGCCCGGGGCCCCTATCCGGACTACGATGCTGGACGTAGCGCGGCTCGACCCCGCGCGTTTAGGGCACCTGGATGTGGTCATCCTCGCGAACCCAGGTGCGCTCAGTCCTCCCTCTCTCGCGGCGCTGCGGGGCTTTGTTCGGCGAGGGGGCGGGCTCTTCATCACGGCGGGAGATCGGCTGACGTCCGAGGCGGCTCAGATCCTCGATGACCTGATGCCCATCCCCCTTCGAGGTCACAAACAGGTCGCAGATCCCCGCGTCCCGGACGCCGCGCTCGCAGCCCTGCACATCACGGACTTTGACCTCGAGCACCCTGTCACTGCGCTCTTCGCGTCCGTGGATGACGTCAGCCTGCTCAAGGCGAAGACCTACCGCGTAGCGCTGCTCGATCCGACCGGGCGGCGCGCGACGGTGCTGGCGAGCTTCACCGGAGGGCTACCAGCCCTCGTTGAGGGGCTGCATGGTGATGGACGCACGATGCTCTGGACCACGACCATCGACCGCGACTGGTCCGACTTGGCCCTCCGGACGAGCTTCGTACCTCTGGTGCACCAACTCATGGCTCATCTGGCGCGGCGCGATGACGGCCGTGATGGCGCCAATGTCACCATTGGCGCCTCCGTGAAGGTCCCTCTCCCCGCAGGGCGCGGCGGTCTTGTGCTCCATCGACCCGACGGTGCAGAGGTCATGCTTGAGGCCCCTGACGGTGAGGCGGTGGATGGCGTTCGCAGCATGACGGTGAGCGACATCGATGTCTTGGGACGCTACACCCTCCGACGTCGAAGCGGCGGCCAAGAGCGTGTCAGCTTCACTGCGCACCCAGACCCCCTTGAGAGCGATCTCATCCCCGCGAGTACAGAGTCGCTCGATGCACTGCTCCAGCGCGAGGGCGACGCTGACCAAGCCCCAATCCAGGATACCCCCAGGATGACCTCCGAGACGGCCCGTCACCCCCTCTGGCCCTACCTGCTCTTGGGGCTGTTTGGGCTCTTGCTTTCCGAAGCCTGGCTCGTCCTACGTCAGTGACGCACTCAGGCGTGAGAGCGCAGCTGCGGCCTCATCCCTGAGCGGGACGCCTCCCCAAGCACGTGCAGCGTGATCCTCGGTCTGCCCACGAAGTCGCGCGACCCTGCTCGCGGCGCGCTCAAGTGCTTGGGCAGCGTCGGCGTCACGGCGCGCGACGGCCGCCAGCGCGTCTCGGATCGCCCGCGCACGGTCGAGTTCATGGCACACAAGGAACACATCCAGAGACGCCGCGAGGCCTTGTCGTGCGATCGTCTCCGGGGTTTGGTGATCAGCGATGGCCTTCATCTCAAGATCATCCGAGAACACCACGCCATCGAACCCCATCTCTTCGCGGAGGAGCGTCGGGAGCACGTGAGGCGAGAGGGTCGCGGGCCACTCCGCATCCAGAGCCTCAAAGACAATATGGGCGCTCATCATCGTCGGGAGCCCCGCGGCTACCGCGGCCGCGAAGGGCGCGAGCTCGACCTCGCGAAGCCGCTCGAGCGAATGAGGCAGTGAAGGCAACGCAAAGTGGCTATCCAGGTCAGTATCACCATGACCGGGGAAGTGCTTACCGCAAGGCACGACGCCACCCTCGACGAGCCCCTCGGTGAACGCCAACGCGTGCGTCACGACGGTCTCCACCGACGGCCCATAGGACCGGGCACCGATGACCGGGTTGTCGGGGTTGGAGTCCACGTCCAAGACGGGGGAGAAGTCGACGTTGAAGCCGACAGCGGCGAGCTGGCGCGCACAAATCGACCCGAGCAAGCGCGTCAGCTCGGGCTGACCGCCGGCGGCGACGTCACGCGCCTGGGGCAGGTCGAGGAACTCGGGGCACTCTGGGGGCCGCAGCCGCCTAACCTTGCCCCCCTCTTGGTCGACAGCCATCAACGGCGTAAGCGCGTCCACAGGCCACAGCGCACGCAGGTCTCGCAGGAGGGTCGCGGCCTGCTCAGTGCCTGAGATGTTGCGCCTGAACAGGATGATCCCCGAAGGCGGCCCCTCCGCCACGTAGCGGCGGAGATCGTCGCCGACCTCCTGGCCCTGAAAGCCCACCATGACGACGGACGCTGCCCAGTCGTCGAACCGGTCTGTTCCTGCCATCAGAGCCCCTCTGCCGAGTCCTTAGGGCGTGCCGCCGTAGCGGATGATGGCGTTACGGATCGTCTCGGCGTCAGAGGCACCCGGGCGAAGCCTCAGGTACTTCTTCCATGCCTTGATCGCGTCTCCGGTCTTGCCTTGTCCGCCGTAGAGGGTGCCGAGCTGTCGCCACGCCTTCGCGGACCCCTTCTTCGCGGCCTTCTTGTACAGGCTGACTGCGCCCGCCGAGTCACCCTTGCGGTGTGCGCTCCGCGCCGCCTTGTAGAGCTCACCAGCCGACATCGCCCCTGCATCGGGTGCAGCAGGTTCGGCTTTGGCGGGCTCGGGCTTCTTCTCTTTCACCGGCTCGGGCTTCTTCTCTTTCACCGGCTCGGGCTTCTTCTCTTTCACCGGCTCAGCAGGCTTGTCGTTGTCCACAGACGCCGCGCCGTCCTCCCGCGCCTTCTTGCGTGCTTTATCGAGGAGCGCCTTCGCGTCAGCGTGGTCCGGCACGATCTTCAAAGCCTTCGCCGCCAAGCGCGATGCTTGGCCGTAGCGCTTCGCGCGGTAGGCCGACTTCGCCTGGTCGAATTGCTTCCCCGCGTAGTCTACAGAGATCGCCTTCTGCAGCTCTTTGGCTTGCGCGTAGTAAGCGCTGTTCGAGGCGATGTTCCCGAAGTCCCCCGCCTTGGTCCAGGCCTCTTCGACCTGACCCGCTTTGAAGGTCCTGCTTACGACGTCGTAGAGGTCGCCCACGCTCTTCTCTGATTCAGCCGTGCTCAACCCGAGCTTGGCCTCCGCGTTGCTTGGCGCCTTACTCGACGCTTCGCGATAGACCGCCATGGCCGCGTCCCATTTCCGCGCGTCCATGAGCTCACCAGCGCGCTTCAGCAGAGGAGAGACATCCACGACAGCCTTGGCGGGCTCCGCAGCGGCCTTCGGCGCAGCTGCCTTAGATGCCGGCGCCTTATCCGGCGCACTCGCGGCGCCAGCGACCTTCGATGTGGTCGGGGCCTTGGTCACGGCCGGCTCGGGGCTATCTTGGCTGAAGATCATGAACCATGCGAGGCCGAGAGCCACGGCGACACCGCCGATCATCAAGAACATCAGGAGGCCCTTGCCTCCCGTCGACGCCCCTGCCGGGCTCCCTGTCGGATCCTCATCGCTCGGGGTGTAGGTGTACGCTTCGCCAGCAGCGACAAAGCGCAGCTTCACGTGACCCAACTCCAGCACGTCACCGCGCCTGAGGGTCGTGTGCGTATAGTCTTCGCCGTTGATCTTGAGGCCGTTGGCGCTCTCTTGATCCTTCACAGACCACTGATCGCCGGACCGACTTAGCTTCGCGTGATGCTTCGACACCGAGCGGTGGTCGATGACGATGTCATTGTCATCGGTTCGACCGAGGACCACCTCATCGGCAGTCAACTCATAGGTCGTCCCGGCGAGCTGGGTCGACGTGGCCACTAACCGAGGGTAGGTGGTGTCCCGCTCTGCTGCAGCGAGCTTGTCCAGATTCACAAGGGCCGTCGAATCGCCGGAGCTGTGGCCGGTAGCCGGCTCATCCGCTGTCTCGGCCATCGAGGCGTCTTGGTCGATCTCGAAGGCCAGCTGATAGTCTCCTATCAGAAGAATGTCACCGTGGCCGAGCGCCGTCGGCTCGACGATGCGTCGGCCATTGATCCGAGTCCCATACCGAGAGCTGTCCTCGATGAAGACGTCTGAGTCACGGCGCACGAGCTTCGCGTGCTGACGCGAGACGTTGCGTTCAGTCAGGCGGATCGAGTTGCCCTCTTTGCGCCCGATCGTAACCTCTTCACGGGAGAGCCGCTCAAGGGGTACGACAGTTGAACGGCCTTCGTCGTCCCTGATTTCAAGCCTGTACATGGGCGCGGTGAGTCCTGGTCAACGCAATCGATGGGGCTTGGAGCGAGACGCTATCTTTCACAAGCGTTGCACCAACCACCACTGAAACGATTAGCAGACGTGCTCTTGAGTGGCAAGGCCCCGAGCGTCGCGCAGGCGCGCCATCTGGTCCAACCAATCTCCCTCAGCAGACGTGCGAGGGGACAGGATGTCACGTCAGAGAGCGTCCCTGTGACAACCCGTCAATTCCAGGGCGTTAAAAAAAAAGATGAAACGATCTGAATCCTGGCGCGTCGAAGACCTGAAGACGGCAGAGAGTTCAGCCCTTGGAGAGTGTCAAACGGCGCACAGCGGCGTGGCACACGAGACACAGCCGATGTGCCTGGCCGAACACTTTATCCGCGACATCACCCGTTCAGAGCATCTGGCACGGGTCTTGAAGAAGTACTCCGTGTCACCGCCGACCCAGGAGCGATCCGATGAAGCCCAAGAAATCCAAATCAACCCCTGCCGCCACGCCCGCAGCTCGACGTGCATTCGAGAAGCAAGCCTTACTGCACCTGGGTGCACTCTACGGCGCGGCGCTGCGGTTCACACGCAACCACGCAGAGGCAGAGGATCTCGTCCAGGAGACGGTGCTGCGTGGGTGGAGAAAGTGGCATCAGTTTGAAGACGGCACGAACTGCAAAGCGTGGCTCTTTCGAATCCTGACCAACACATTCATCAACGGCTACCGTCGCCGAACCAAAGAGCGAGAGATCCTTGAGGCCGAACAGCTCGGTCGACACGGTGAGCGCTTCTTCTCAAAGGCGGCAGCTCAACGCTGGGGCGACCCAGAGCGCGGCTACGAGGAGCACAACCTCTCTCCCGTCGTTGAGCGCGCCCTTTCCGACTTGCCTGTGAATTTCCGCACCGTCGTCGTCCTCGCCGACCTGCAGAACTTCTCCTACAAAGAGATCGCAGAGATCATCGGGTGCCCCATTGGGACCGTGATGTCGCGGCTCTTCCGGGCACGACGCGCGCTTCAGGACGTCCTGCGAGAGCACGCTCAGTGCTACGGGATTGCCCTCGCGAGCTAGCGGATGAAGCACTGCGTCCGTCGGGAGTAAAACCGGACAGCCCCATAGCGTCTCATCGAACCTCGATCCGTGCGCCCACAGGATCGACGGCTCCAAGGACAGTCATCGCCGCGTGCCCTTCCCTGCCAAATGCACGCACCATGACCTCCGCCACGTGAACTGCGGCCTCTGCCCCGTCCACGAGGGCAAAAACCGTCGGACCCGAGCCAGAGATACCCGCGCCGACCGCGCCCGCCTCAACGGCCGCCGTTACGACGGCATCGTAACCGGGGATCAAACCGCGACGATAAGGTGTCGCGATGCGGTCGGTCAGGGCACGCCCGACCTGCGCAAGATCGCCCGTCGCGAGCCCCGCGACGAGGCTCGCCATCGCACCTAAATTCGCGACCACATCCGCCATCGGGATGTGCGTCGGAAGCGCGGCGCGGGCGTCCGCGGTGCGGACCTCAACGTCCGGCTTAACCGCCGCGATCCAAAGACCATCTACGATCGGCAGCTGGACAACCTCGATCGCCTCCGTGTCTTCGGTCGTCGGTCGTGGGACGCAAGCCACCAATCCACCCAAAAGTGAGGGCGCGACGTTGTCGGGGTGAGGTGAACCGGTCGCGTGCCGCTCGCCCTCTCTGCACGCCGACAAGAGCAACTCTCGCGGGGTCTCGGGGCTGACCAACGCGCTCGTCGCCAGGGCCGCAGCGACTGCAGATGCACCGGAGCTGCCGAGGCCAGAACCAAGGGGCAGCCCCTTCTCGAGCCAAAGTCGCACGCCCGCACCGGGCGGACCAAACTGCTCAAGGACCCTCTGCGCGGCGATGCTCGCGCAATTCTCCTCGGCCACCCGTGGCAATCGCCCCCCATCACCGGACACCTCCACAAGCTCCACGACGCCGGAGTCGGTGCGCTCCACAGTCACGCGGTCGCGGGGGCTCTCCAAGCACAGCCCGAGGACGTCATAGCCCGGGCCAAGGTTCGACACCGAGGCCGCAGCAGATGCGGTGATCCTCACCTCGGCAGATCCTCGAGCCTCGGTAACTCATTAGGGACAACGACCATCAACGCATAGCGCGTAGGGTTCTGAATCACCAAGAGCTCAGCACCGAGGTCCAAATCCTCGTCGGCGTCCTCAAGCTGAGCGCCGAGGACATGCTCTTTTCCATCATGATCGCGCAGCCGGACTTGGCACTTCGTGGCATCATCTCCGTGCGCGTCGAGCACCCCGGTCACGCCGACGAGATCGACGATGGAGAGGTCGGCCACAGGCTTCTGGGCTTCGAGGCGCTTTTTGCGGCGACGTTGCCACCACCACACACCACCGGCTGCCAAGCCTGCAAGTACGAGCGTCTGAAGGATCGTCATGATGAACATCACGAGTGGTTCTCTACCTCCAACAGCGCGTCAAAGCGTTTACGTGTATCCCGGGTGAAGCTGACGTCACCCTCGGGATGTCCAGGGCGCACAATGCGACCTGACCAGGTATAGTGGCAGCGCAACTCAGCGTCCATAGCCAGACGCAGCGTAACGGCGATCCTGTCCCCCTTCTTCACCGCGGTCGACGGCAAGGGGAACGCCATTTGGCCCCAATGGGTGCGGATTCCCGGCCGGGTGCTCAGCGTGATCCCCTCACCAAGGTCAGCGTCGAACCAACCAAGGAGCCCATGAAGGGTCACTGCGCGCGTGACCTCAAGCTCGGTGGTCATCTCAAGATCGTCCGGGGCCTCCACCAGAGAGAACGCTCGAAGCGTCTCCGGGCCGGCGCTCACGAATTCAGGTTCGCACGCGATCACGTAGGCCGCCTGGTCAGCAAAGCTGCGCGCTGGACCAAAATCAAATCCCCCCACCGGTTCATCCCAAAACGCCAGCTCTCGCCAGAGCGGTAAGGTCGCGGCGGCGAGGTGGAGGCTTATCCGCCGTGGGATGGTCGCGCCGCCCTCAGCCATATGCCGAGGCAAGTCGCGAAGGACCGGCTGCATCTCATCGGTGACGAAGAAGTTACCCATGCATTCTGTGATCACAAGATCGACGGGGTGAGCGAGCGATATCTCGCGACTGTCGCCTTGGATAAACGTGATCCTGTCCGCCAGGCCATTCTGCGTTGCGATAGCGCGGGCCACGGTGATGACGTCGTGGGGCTCGACGGCGACCACTTGAGCGCCGGCTTCCGCTGCCCACAGCGCTAAAATTCCGGTCCCTGTGCCAAGATCCATCACCCGCATTCCAGGGCGAACCTGGGACGTGATCGCCTCGCGGTATCGCGCCATACGCTCCCGGTCTCCGAGCATCAGCCGGTGATGATTGAGGCCGATGAAATGACCACGACTCATGAAGTGCTCTCCGCGCGCGGGTTTGCCGATCGTTGACAGAGATCGGCCCCCCTGAGTATACCGCGCCGACCTCGTTCTGGGAGCAGGGCATTGGCCGAATCATCGAACAAGAAGCCAACCGCGAAGAAGACACCAGCCAAGAAGGCAGGAGCAGCCGCGAAGAAGGCGCCCGCCAAGAAGGCCACTGCGGCTAAGAAAAAGGCACCCGCCAAGAAGGCCGCCGCGAAGAAGGCGACACCCGCCAAGAAGGCCGCCGCGAAGAAGGCGACACCCGCCAAGAAGGCCGCCGC
>JBMYRH010000003.1:258954-367458 GCA_049602155.1 Myxococcota bacterium
CTCAACGGCATGCTCCGCGTCGCCCTTGGGTTCCGTGGCACCGACACACACGGCTTGAAGGCATTCCATCGTGAGCGTCTGCTCCCAGTGGTCAGCCGCTGCATCGTGGACAAAGACCTCTTCGCGAGCGAGTTCGTGATCCGGGCCGAGCGCGAGGGCTACAATATCCTCGAGATCCCGGTCACGATCCATGAGAAGCGCCCCCCGAGTATCAACCTCTACAAGCGCGTCCCGCACGTCATTAAGAGCCTCGCTAAGCTGACTTGGGCCATCCGAGTCGCAGGGCGCTCCTAAGCCGCATGAAGCGTCAGGCTGCCGTCAACGTCGATATCGACAGCCTCGCGCTCTACTACCGCATCCATGGGCTGGACGCCTCCCGTGCCACAGACGTCGTGTGGACCCGCGGCGTGCCACGGTTCATGGCGCTCTTTGACGAACTCGGCATCCGAGCGACGTTCTTCTGTGTCGCAGCCGACATCGAGACAAACCCGGACGCCCGTGAGCAAGCGAAGGCCCTTGTCGCAGAGGGTCATGAGCTCGCGAGCCACAGCTGGAGCCACCCTTACGACCTCACGCGGAAGACCACGTCGGTCATCGCGCACGAGGTTCGGCGCTCCCGCGAGATCCTCTCAGAGGTCCGAGGGCAGCCCGTAGTCGGGTTCCGGGCGCCCGGCTATACGATGAATGAGCAGGTGTTCAGCGAGCTTGAGGCCGCGGGCTACACCTATGACAGCTCCATCTTCCCCTGCCCTCCCTATTACCTCGCCAAGGCCGCCGTGCTGGCCTCGATGGCGCTACGAGGGAAGCACTCCGAGTCCATCCTGGATAAGCCGTCAGTGATGTGGGCCAAGACCCAACCTCACCAGCGTGGTGCACTTCAAGAATTCCCGGTCACGGTCCTGCCGTGGCTTCGGGCCCCCTTCATCGGGACCAGCCTGTTGATGATGGGTGACCGTGGCTACAGCCTGATCCGTCCGTGGCTCAAGCGTGCCCCCTTCGTGAACCTGGAGTTCCACGGTATCGACATGTGTGACATGGACGCCGATGGTATCGACCCCGCGCTGCTCAAGCAGCCCGATCTCCGGGTCCCGCTCCGGACCAAAGAGGCCTTGTTTCGACGCGTCCTCGGCGATCTCAGAGACGACTGGGGGGTCGAGACGCTCGAGGCCTTGAGCCTCGATGGTGTGCCGAGGTGATCCTGGGCGGCGTCCTTGTCGGCGGCTCAAGCCGTCGCATGGGGCACGACAAGGCGACCCTCCGTGTTCAAGGGCGCGCCTTAGCGGAGATCGCAGAGGACGCGCTGCGCCCGCACTGCGCCGAAGTCCACCGGCTCGGTCCCGATGGGATCAAGGACGTCCCTCACGTCGCCGGTCCGTTAGCAGGGATCCTCGCAGCACAGCGATACGCACCCACCGCCTGGTGGATCATCCTCGCCTGCGACATGCCGCTGATCGGCCCCGAAGCGGTCGGCTGGCTGCTTGAGCAACGCATCGACGGAGCAATCGCAGTCCTCCCGCAGACGCCCGACGGTCAGGTGCAACCCACCTGTGCCCTCTACGGGCCAGGCTCTGAGTCCCTCTTGAGTACGCTCTCAGCCCCCCATCAAGCGGTGGGAGAGCTCCAAGTCTTGAGCCCAGTCATCCCTGCATCGCTGGCTCCTCAGTGGGCCAACGTGAACGACCCCGAGGCGCTCAAGAGCCTCGGTCTGGTTTGATCATCTCTGGGGTCACGGCCATGTGCTCCTGAACCGTGTCCGGCGCTTCGGCAGGCTCAAGCAACGCGAGGCTCCACTCCTGCACGATGAGTTCCGCTTTGTCCTCATCGACCGCGCGAGCGAAGTGACGCCCTTGCGCCAGGTCACATCCACTGGTCTTAAGGAACGCCAACTGCTCAGGGGTCTCAACCCCTTCAGCGACCACCTCAAGCCCGAGGTTGTGCCCCAGCTCGATGATGGAGGTCGCGATCTGCTGACTACTCAAGTCCTCCGCCACCGGTGAGACAAAGGCCCTGTCTATCTTGAGGCCGTCGATGGGGAACTGCTGAAGATAAGACAGCGATGAGTATCCCGTCCCGAAGTCATCAACCCACAAGTGGACCCCCAGGGCTTTCAGGTTGGAGAGGATGCGCTCGGTCTCCGCAGGGTTCTCCATCACAGTCGACTCCGTGATCTCGAGCTTCAACTCCTCGGGCAACGCGCCGGTCTCGTTCAAGATGAGGCGCAATTGATCGACTAAGTCTCGCTCGCGGAGCTGCCGCATGGACAGGTTCACGCTCATCATCAAGTGCCCTGCGATCGCGGGGTAAACCTCTCGCCAGCGCACCAACCTTGAGCACGCCTCGCGGAACACCCAGAGGCCGATCGGGACAATCGCCCCCGTCGCCTCAGCGAGCGGAATGAAGTCCGCGGGCCCCACCGCTCCAAAATCCGGATGTTCCCAGCGCAAGAGCGCCTCGAACCCACGTGATACTCCAGGTTTCAGAGGGATGATGGGCTGATAATTGAGCTTAAACTCCTCACGCTCTAACGCACGCCGCAGGTCATTGTTCATCCGGAGCGTCTTGCGCGCCCCTTTGGTGACCGGCCCAGAAATGATCTCCACCGCGCGCTTGCCACCTTTGACGGCAGATCGACAGGCCCCCTCGGCCTCTCGAATCATCGACTCGGCGTCCTTGTAATCCGCATGACCTATGGCTGCTCCGACGGTCGCGGTTGGGATGACCTCAAGCCCGAGCAAGTCGACGGGCGCACCGATCGCCGCCGGCAAGCCAGAGATGACGGCAGAGGCCTGCTGCTCGCTCTCAAGGTGGCTCAAGAGGATCCCAAACTCATCGCCACCAATGCGGCTGAGCGCATCGTGCTGCCCCAGGCCGCGCTTCAATCTTTGAGCGATCGTGCTCAACAACGTGTCGCCGGCTTGGCTGCCCAAGGTGTCATTCACTAGGCCCAGCCCATCGACATCGAGGCACACCACCGCGAAGTCATACCTGTCCTCGACAGCGGCCTCGGTCATGGCCTCTTTCAGCGTCTTCAGGAACGCACGTCGATCCGGTAACCCTGTGACGCGATCGATGATGTTGTTCTCGTCGGTGGCTGCCTCAAGCGCCGCGAGCTCGGCGGCGCGCGTGGCCTCCGAGACATCACGGATAAAGACGACATTGCCTCCGATCTCTCCGGCGCTTAGGTGATCGTGGCCCGCGAAGGTCAGCTCGAAGACCTGTCGCTTGCCGTGAGGGCCGCGCACTGAGGCAGAGGCTCGGCCGACCAACGAAGGCTGACTGCAGTGTAGGCAGGGCTTCATTTGCGGCAAACGGAGGGCAGCTCGAACCTGGACCCACCACTCATCCACCGACCGCCACTGTGCCAACAGTATAGGCAGGTTCGCGCCGTGCTCCATGACGCCCTGCTCAAGGTTCACCAACGCCAGCGCGCCATCCATGACGCTCATCATGCGATCGGCAAACTCTAGCTCGCGCACGCTCACCTTCGCCTCACGAACAGCGCTGACATCGAGCAGCGCGCCGGCCATCGCTGTAGCCCGACCATCCGCGTCGAGAGAGGCCACCCCGCAGACTTGAAACCAGCGATACCGGCCTGAGCCGTGCCGCACACGGTGCTCATAATCAAAGAAGGAGGTCTCACCAGCGAGGTGCGCCTGGAGGCTGCGCCGCAACTCCGGCAAGTCCTCCGGGTGCACCCGGTGCAGCCACGCGTCGATTGTCCGGGCGACCTCCCCCGGCTCGAGCCCCAAGATGACCTGCCATCGAGAGGAGAAGATGGCTGTCCCATGGCGAACGTCCCACTCCCACAACCCAGCTCGGGACCCCCGCACCATCAGCGCCAATCGAGCACGCGCCCTGCCCAGGCGCCCGCTCGCGCGGAGGAAGAGCAGGAGGAGGCTGAAGAACCCTACACAGAGCGCGAGGGCGCCGACCACCAGCAGGAAGACCTCGGTCCAGCGTGTGTCCAGGCGACTGCGCAGTTGAATTCTGTCGATACGGAGCACCGTCGTGATCTCACTGAGACCTTGCCCCATGGAGGCGATCACCGATGGCGAGATCTCGTCAGCCTTCTGCGCGTCGGCGAAAATCGTGGCCAAGTCGGCGATCAATTCGCCGCTGCGGCCGCTTACGCTGGGCCGCGCCCGGATCTCGGTCAACAGGTCTAACCCTCGCGCGGCAACCAACCGCACGGAGTCTGGGTCAGCAGCGTTGAGCCGCTCAGTGAGCCCGTCACTCACTGCGATCCAAGCCGTGCGGGCCCCGAGCTCGTCTCTGAGTTGCAGGACATCCTGTGCAAGAGCAAACACCCACACTGAGAAGACCATCAGGCCGAGCAGCGTGATGGCGATAAACGCGGTCTGAGCGGCACCTAGACGGCGCGCCCAACTGGATTCACGCGTCGCAGCAGCTGTCGATATCGTGTCGGGACCTGAATCGTTAACCATCACCCTAGAGGATGCCCTCCGCGTCCCCGGAGGACAAGGTCACGACCGCGCTTCTCGGTTGGCGAGCGCGGGAGTGCGTTGATATGCTGATGTCATGAATCATCCATTCCTCGGCCGCACAGGCCTGCGTATCTCTCCCCTTGTGATGGGGACGATGTCTTTCGGTGGCGACGCGGACGAGGCGACCTCAGAGGCCCTGTTCAATCGCGCGCTGGATGCGGGCGTACAGACCTTTGACTGCGCGAACGTCTACGCTGGGGGGCGCTCGGAGGAGCTCCTAGGGCGGTTCATCGCGCCCCATCGAGACCGACTCGTCGTGACGACGAAGGCCTACTTTCCGACGGGCAAAGGGCCGAATGACCGAGGCAGCTCAAGGTACCACCTCGTGCAGGCCGTCGAGGCGAGCCTCAGGCGCCTGAAGACCGACCGAGTCGACGTCTTCTTCCTCCATCGCTACGACGAATCCACTGCGCTCGATGAGACCCTCAGGGGCCTCGAGCAGCTGATTCAGCAGGGAAAGATCCTCTACCCTGCGGTGAGTAATTTTAGCGCGTGGCAGACCATGAAGGCGTTAGGGGTAGCCGACTCCTTAGGGTTAACCCCGATTGTCGCCACCCAGCCCATGTACAATTTGGTGAAGCGGCAAGCGGAGGTCGAGATCCTGCCGATGGCGGCCTCCGAGGGGATCGCAGTCTTGCCCTACAGCCCACTCGGAGGCGGCCTGCTCACCGGAAAGTACAGCGCCCAGCGACAACCAGACAGCGGTCGCTTGGTCGACAACGCGATGTACACGACGCGCTACGGCGTTCAAGACAACTTCGTCATCGCCGGACACTTCACCGCGTTGGCTGAAGAGCTCGGGGTGCACCCTGTGACTTTGGCGATCGCATGGGTCCGCTCTCACCCCGCGGTCACAGCGCCGCTGATCGGGGCACGAAACCTCCGCCAGCTCGAGCCCGCGCTCGCCGCCCTAGACTTTGATATGTCCCCCCAGTTGAGAGACCGCATCAGCGGCCTCAGCCCGACGCCCCCGCCAGCGACTGATCGCAACGAAGAGTCCAGCGCACACAACTACGGTAACCGTTAGCGCCCCCTCATCGTGCGCTCACCGCAGTGCACGCATCACAGTCGCCTCCTGCGGCGCATCCCCTCATCCACCGGGGCAGCCGCGATCCCGTCTGCTCCCTGATGATGTGAGGCCCAAGGGCCAGCATACATCGGCGACGTCCATCACTCAGATCATAGAGCATGCCCTCATTTACGCGGGCCCCTAAGGGCGCATCCGGGCTTGAAGTAGAGCGCCACAGGGAGGGGGCGACTGACGTTCCGGTAAAATGCGCTTAAGTCGCTCAGACCGCGTCCCGTATGGCGAGGTTGACGACATCCTGCACATCAGGTTCACGACAGGGCACTCCTCATCTCAGCGGCACACGAAATCGAGACCATCAAGCTCCACCTGGGGTGCGGCCGACGTGCGCGCCAGGGCTGGGTGAACCTCGACGGCCTCGCCGGCCGCGGTGTGGACGTCGTGGCAGACTTGAACGCTGTCGTATATGGCTCTCTGCCCTTCGAAGACGATTGCTTCGATGAGATGTTCGGGCGCGACGTCCTCGACCGGGTTGACTCACCCACCGCGCTGATGAGCGAGCTGTACCGCATCGCCAGGCCCGGCTGCCAGCTCGTCCTCCAATTGCCTCACGGTGCGTCCGATGTAGCGTGGTCGAACCCTTTCACGGTGCGCCCTTTCTTCCCCGAGTCGTTCGCCGGCTTCGGCCAGCCCTACTATTGGAAAGCCGACCAGGGCTATAGAGCGGACTGGCGCATCAGCTTTGTCTTGCTCAAGTTGAGCAAGGAGCGCTACCTCGGCGTCCCTCAGGCAGAGCGCCTGCGTGACGTCCGAGAGAAGCGGAACGTGGTCTTAGAAATGACCGCGGTCCTCACCGCAGTGAAGCCGGCGCGTCCACGGGATCGCAACCTGATGGCGACCCCGCGGACCGAGATTCTACTCGTGGACGACTGAGCGGCGGCGAGACGCAAAGAGCGCCAAACCAGCCAACAGCGCCATCAAGCCGCCGAGAGAGCCGTCCGTCGAACCGCAGCCTCCGTCGTCAGACTCGTCGGAGCCATCCGCCGTGTCGTCTCCGGATGAATCGTCATCATCGCCAGGCACCGGATCAGCCTCCCCGTCGTCGTCACCTCCACCGTCAGTCGTCCCCGAGGTGACAGCCTCGGGGGTCCCTGCGGCGAGCCACGCCTCTAGGATAGCGATCTCGCTCTCTGTCACACAGACGTCGGCATTAGGGGCGCCATCGGCGACCACGCCATCGCATCCCTTTCCTTGAGGCATCGAGCCGTCCTTGATCCGGTCGACCGAGCACGCAGCGATGTGCTTGTCCGTGCACGAGTAAGAGTCGTCTTGCCCGTCTTCGTAGTTCATCCCGATGCTGTGACCGCCCGAGGAGCCAGTCGTGTGACACGCCGCACACTTGGCCTCCAAAATAGGCTGCACGTCGTTGACATAATCAGGCCCAGCAGCGACTGGCTCTGGCTCCTCATCTGCCGCGCATACCCCATCGGTGCACGTCTCACCCTCAGCGCACTCACCACACACCAAGGTGCCGCCACAGCCATCATTCATGCCACCACATACGACGTCACCGCACGTCTCTGCGGGGACACAGTCCTCGGCACACGCCCCGTCAGTGCACGTCGATCCCTCAGCGCACTCGCCGCAGGCCACGGTGCCACCGCACCCATCGTCCATCTCGCCACAGGCGCCCTCAGCACAAGAAATCGGGGCGCAGTCCTCGACACACATCCCATCCGTGCAGCTCGATCCCGCGGCGCATTCGCCACATGTCACGGTCCCATCACATCCATCGTCCATCTCGCCGCAGGCGCCCTCAGCGCAGGTCGCCGGCACACACCCCTCGACGCATACCCCTTGGTCGCAGCCTTGTCCCTCGGGGCAATCGCCACACGCCAGGGTCCCGCCACAGCCATCGTCGATCGTCCCACAGGTGACATCACCGCACGTCGTGATCGGCGCACAGCAAGCCCCCTCAGTGCAGGTCTCGCCTTCCGCGCAGTCTCCACAGGCCAAGGTCCCGCCGCACCCATCGTCCATCGTACCGCAGACCATGCCGCCGCAGTCCGTCGCTGGCTGACATGCTTCCTGCGGCGCCCCAGCCGCGACCCAGGCCTCGAGCACGGCCATCTCGCTTGTCGTGATGCATTGACCTGCATCAGCGGCATCATCAGCCACGACCCCACTACAGCTTGGGTAGGCGGGCATGCTGCCGTCCTTGATCCGCTCGATAGAGCAGGCCGCTACATTTTCGCCCGCGCAATGGTAAGAGGCGGCTTCGGCGTCTGCGTAGGTGTCGCCGATATTATGGCCACCGCTGCTGCCTCCAGCGGTGTGGCAACCCGCACACTTGGCCTCCAAGATCGGCTGTACGTCAGCCACATAAGAGGTCGCGGTAGCGTAAGGGGCGACAGATAGAAATAGCGCGCAGAGCGCAACGGGGCAGGTCCGTAACATGGCGTCCTCCGAAGGCGAATGTGGTCGTCCACATGGTAGCGCGCTCTTCGAGTCCAGGCCAATCGTCACACTGCTTGAGCGCGAAACCTTAGAGCATCACCATGTAGAGCGCATAGCCTAGGGTCAGCAAGGCGCCCTCGATGCGGCGGATGCCCCCGCGGAGCCCGAGGCCGATCCAGAGCGCTACGGCGAAGGCGACCATGACAGCCATGTCTCGGGCCGACGCGGACCAAGAGACCTCGATGGGGGCGACAAGCCCGGTCGTGCCAGCGACTGCGAGCACGTTAAAGATGTTCGAGCCGATGATGTTCCCCATCAAGAGGTCAACCTCTTCACGGAACGCAGCGACGAGGCTCGACGCAAGCTCGGGCAAGCTCGTCCCGAGCGCGACTAGGGTGAGCCCAATCACACGCTCAGAAACACCGAAGGTCCGCGCGATGGTCGTCGCTCCTTCGATGAGCAGCTCAGCTCCGACCATCAGCGCGCCGAGGCCGAGGGTGATGCCAATGATGGACTGCCAGATCGGGACGGCGTCACTCTCTTCCGTCTCACTAGGCGCTTCTCCCTTATTGCGCCGGAAGAGGGAGTAGATGAAGAGGGCCAGGCACGTGACGAGGATCCCCGCCTCTAAACGACCTAAAAGGCCATCCACGCAGGCCAAGACGAACACGAGGCAGACGGCCACCATGACCGGCGTATCAATGCGGACGAGCTTCCCCTGCGCAGGGAGAGGGCGAAGCAAGGCGACGAGCCCTACGACTAAGCCAATGTTAGCGATGTTTGAACCAACGACGTTACCGACCGCGATGGCTGGCGCACCTTTGAGGGTCGCGCTCAAGGTCGAGGCCAGCTCAGGTGCTGAGGTGCCAAACGAGACGATCGTCAAGCCCACGATGAGGGGGCTCATCCCCAGGGCACGCCCCAGACCGCTCGCATATCGGACGAGCAGCTCCCCTCCCCCGTA
Organism: Myxococcota bacterium; assembly: GCA_049602155.1. GTDB lineage: Bacteria > Myxococcota_A > UBA9042 > PHBI01 > JBMYRH01 > JBMYRH01. The sequence goes on from JBMYRH010000003.1 coordinate 267,908, forward strand.
GAGGAGCGCCACACCACCCAATACGAGGAGGAGATCCATCATCGTCGACTCTATACCTCGAGGGTCGCGTAGAGGCTCTGAAGCGCATCGTCGGTGGGGACCGCGAAAGGACGACCAAGCAGGCGCTCATGGAGGTTTGCGTAGACCTCAGCGAGGTCCAAGCGCACATCTTCCGGGATCACAGGCGGCTCACCGTCTCCCTGGTAACCCATGCTGATGAGCCACTGTCGGATGTTCTCTTTGTCGAGCATCTTCTGCGACTCACCGGCCGCGAAGCGCTTCTCATACTCATCTGCGACCCAGTAGCGACTGGAGTCCGCCGTGTGGATCTCGTCGATCACGACGAGTTCACCATCGATCATGCCGAACTCATACTTGGTGTCGACCAAGATGAGGCCCTGATCTGCAGCGATCTGCTCGCCTCGTGCGAAGAGCGCGAGGGCGTAAGTGAACGCCTGGTCCAAGATGGCTGGCTCAACCAAGCCCTGCTCGATGATCGCGCGCTGACTGATAGGCTCGTCGTGGATGCCGTAGTCCGCCTTGGTCGAGGGCGTGATGATCACCTCGTCGAAGCGCTGGTCGCGACGTAAATCGGACGCCATGTCCACTTCGTAGACCGTATGTCGACCCGCCTCGTAGTCCCGCCAAAGCGAGCCGGTGATGTAGCGACGGACGATGACCTCGATCGGAAGCGGCTCAGCCTTCTTCACGCGGAGGACGTTTGGATGAGGTGAGTCAAGCAGGTGGTTCGGGCAAATGTCTGCGGTCGCCTCGAACGCGCCCACGGCGATGGCGTTCAAGATCGCACCCTTGCAAGGGATCGAGGTCAACACCACGTCGAACGCCGAGAGCCGATCGCTGGTGACCATCATGATCTCGTCTTCACCGACGAAGAGATCGCGCACCTTGCCGCGGCGATGACTGCCGTACCGGCTCAAGCGATCCACATCAACTGCGGTGAAGTGACTATGGAGGTGACGGCTCAGCTCTTCGCGTTGCGACATCGGCTCTCTCCTTCGGCATTGAGAGGTAGAAATGGAGACTCCGGCCTACTTGTGCCCCCGTCGCGATCCCTTTGCAACCCCTCGTTTATGAGGTCAACGAGGCGTTGGAGCAGCCTAACGATTGCCCGGGGCACCTTCGTTCCCATACACTGCGTGTCGGACTTGCGTTTCGGAGGATCATTTGAGCGCATCATCAACGGGCACAAGGTCATCCTTTGTGATGGCGATCATGCTGGTATTTTTCGCCTTCCAGCCGGGCTGTGACGGCGGTGATGACGCCAGCCCGAACGGCGATCCAACCAGCACATCAAGCGCAGCGACAGGCGATGACAGCCTTGCCGCCGCTGAGGATGGCGCGGGACCCGCGATGGCGGACTGTAGCTGCGAAGGCAAGGTCTGCGGTGATGACGGATGCGGCGTGTCCTGTGGGACGTGCGACGGAGACACAGCGTTTTGCTTTTCTGGAGCATGCCAAACCGAAGAGAGCTGCCCCGGGGTCGACTTCACCGTGGGGACACAAGCTGCGTATCGGATGGACGACAAGGGCAAGGAGCGGCTGCGCTATGAGGCGGTCGTCGAGGGCTCACAGTTCACCAAAATCGAGATCGTGAGTAACCGCGTGATCGAGGAGATAGGGAGCCTGAGCGTGGGGACCCACACCCTCAACGTAGAGAACCTCACGGACTGCGGCGACGTCTGTGTCGTGGGGCATATGGAGTGTAACAAAGCGGAGTGTGCCTTCCCCTACATCGCCACCCTCGGCACCCTGACGCTCGACAGCGCAGGAGCCGACGCGGTCCGCTTCACAGGCTCCGCCAGCGAGCTGGTGTTCACCCAAGCGTACTATGACGACAAGACCCGTCAGTATCAGATCCTCAAGAAGGCAGAGTCCGTCTGTATGCCTGGCTTCGACGTCGACGTAGAGTTGGAGCAGATCATCATCGAGCCGACCGACTGCACGCCGGAAGGTACAGGCACAACCGTGGGAACCGAGATCGGTGACTTCCCCATGCTCAACTGCAACGGTGAAGAAGTGCAGTTCCACGACAACTGCGGCTATGAAGCCGTGTGGGTCGTGGCCGTCGCCGATTGGTGAAGCGCGTGCCCAGGTCACCTCGGGCAGGTGGCCGCTTCGCATCCCGACTTACTTCCCCTCGGCGTCGAGCTTCTCGTGTTCGCCGACCTCACCCCCTCAACCGAGGCCAACTGCAAGCAGTACGCCATGCAGATGGGCATTGATCCTGCGCGCATGATCCTCGATGCCGGGCATCAACTGCTCTTCAGTAAGATCGACCCCGGAGGCGGCGGCTCGGTCGGAATGCCTTGGGACTGCGTCATGGACGCTCAAGGGATGATCTACTACTGGAACTGGGAACAGGGCGGAGATCCCCTGGGCGCGATTGACGAGCTGCTGCAGGTCGAGGTCCCAGACTTCTCCGGCAAGTAAGCATTCGCCTCAAACGGGCCATTGCCGCCTTATTTTGAGTCTGCGGTGACGCGCATCGGTCGACAGCTGTCATGACCTGTGTGTGCGTCATGTATGGCGCCTTTTGACCAGGAGGGCGACCCTGAAGTGGACCTTAGTGAGACTACCTTGGAGCGACGAGCAGGCTCCCGACGTCAACGCACGACTTAGGGCGTCATTAGGCCCCCTGGGCCTCAGCCCGATGGCCATGACCCTCGACCGGGCGGGTGATCGCGCTGAGCTCCTCATCCTGGCTGGGAGCGCCCCCAAGAGGCCCGTGCGCAGCTGTACTGAATGGCGAGAGACCCTTGCCGTAAGGGATCGTGCGCTCTTCGACCGACTCCGGGTGTGGCGGAGTGAGACCGCGCGCGCCGAACAACGACCAGCCTATACCGTCCTTACAAACCGCGCCCTCACGAGCCTCGCCTGCCTCCGACCACGAAATGTGAAGGAGCTTCTAGAGGTGCCAGGGATCGGCCCGCGCACTGCAGCACGCTTTGAGGGCCCGCTCTTGGCCGTCACGCGCGACCACCCCGGCCTACATCGAGGCGTCCTGCACGATGAGCCACTGCCCGTCGATGCGACGAAAGACGATGAGAGTGTGACCGCTCGCAGCGGGGCGGTCCGGGTAAGCAAGGATCCACCGTGCAGCGACGGTTAAGCCATCTGGAGGGGCTGGACGTGTCTCGAGGACCTCGAGTTGGAGCATCCCCATGGCCTGGGGATCTGGGTAACGCTCGCGATAACGGCTCAAGACCGCGTCACGACCTCGGGTTAACCCTGCCGACGTGATGAAGAGGCAGTCGTCAGCGTAGACGCTGACAAATCGCTCAATATCACCCGCGCTCCAATCCTCGGCGCTGGCTTGCAAGATGCGGAGCGGCTCTGAGGGATCGAACACCTCCGTGGGTGCGACCTCTGCGGTCACTTCAGCCACCGAGGCCGTCGAAGCGCACCCCGACGACCCAAGGAAGCCAAAGGTGAAAACAATGCACAGCGATATCGAGGCGTAGCGTGATGTCATGGTGTGACCTTCGGGCAGGGGGTTCCAAGGGGGGCCGGCGCAGGGACGACCGCGGGACCCTCTAAGTAGGCCGTCTCTAGAAAACAGCCGTATTGGTATTTCACCGTATCAAGCTGCGCAAAGATCGCGTGGGGGTCGTAAATCCCGTCCCCGAGGTACTGCACAACGACCCCTGTGTAAGGCGCGCCGTCGACCGAGTTTAGGTTGCTGGCCACCGGGTAATCTACCAGCCCGTCCTTATCGGCGAGCGCCAGCGCATCCTGAAGAGAAGGCCAAACCAACTCGCCTGCTTGCTCATGACCGTAGGCCAAGGCCACGGCGTCGAAGAGTTGGTAAGGAAAATACGAATCATCAAGGCCCACCGGCTCATAAACATCTCGCGCCGGATGGCCGGGTAACGGGTTCAACGAGAGGCGAGGCATAAAGACCATCGGTTCAGCGCTCTCCCACACTGTCTGCAGCAGATGAAGGGCGGGGTGCATGAAGCTCAAGTCGGTCTCAGTGCCCAACACGAGCTTCAGCAACGGGACCGCATCTAGGAGCTGAGTCTCCAGAATGAACCAGCTCCAGAAGCCTCCAGCTCCTGTCGGCACGACCGCCGTCAAGCGGGGCTCAACGGCGCCGACCATGTTCGTGTACATCCCCCCCATTGACTGGCCCATCCCGAAGACGGTGGCGTCCGAGAAGCGAAACGCATCGTCCCCGTCAGCCAGGGACATCCCGTCACACGCCACGACAGCTTCTGGCGTCACGCGCAGCGCCAAGAGCGCATCGAGCAACAGCCGCTGTTCGATCACGCCCTGACGGAAGGTGTCTCTAAACGCGGCGAGGTTGGCGAAGTTCAGGTACTCAAAATCACTGGCGCCGTCGACACGCTCAGGGTTCACCGGGAGCGCACTTGAGGCGGTCCCAAAGCCATGGGCGGCGAGCACATGAGCCGGCCCTTCACCCGGTGTGGGTGAGCCCCCTATCTCGGTCACCGTCCCCCGATCGATCACCTGAGTGCTGATGCCCCCTGACCCATGGAAGTAGAGGACCAAGGGGTAGCCCCCTTCGGGCATCTCCGCCTTCGGGAAGGTCACGGTGAGCGGGATAGTCACGGGCCCTTGGGACACGAGGTCTCCCGCGGCATCGAACTCAAACAGCCCCTCGGAGTTAAAGGGGGGCTCCCCCCGTTGAAATGCAGGCACCGTCAGTTCAGCGCGCAGCGCACAGAACCGTGGGAAAGGTTGAGCGGACTCGTCAAAGACGCTCAGGTTGTCGATCGTGGCCACGTGCGTCTCCCGCACGGACTCACTCAGCCTGAAGAGCTCTTGAACGACATCCCCCACCGTGAACACGGTCGCGGCCGCGATGGCGTCCCTAGGTTCATCCAGCAAGTCCAGGGTCTTCCATAGGTCCGAAAAGAGCGCCTCAGCGGCTTCACCTTGCGGGGCAGTGGGGGTCACTCCCGAGGCGAGCTCTCGTAAGACGAGCGGGACACCGAGCGGCTCTCCACCGCTGTCTCCAAGGTCTCGACGGACGACAAACCCATAGCGGCGACCGGCAGGGAGCACGATCCCGGGCCACGGGGCCACGGAGAGGACATGCTCGGGTAGGTAAGGGTCCGCCTCAAGGGTCCGCACGATCGTCGGGTATCGCTTGCCTCGATCGGGTGAGTCGGGGTCCACGTCGATCAATTGAACGGGGCTCTCAGGAGACGCCGCCGTGGGCGCCAAGCCTGCTGTGGGCTGCACAGGCCCATCAAAACGGAACCAAGCGACTGGGGTCGCAGGGAAGCCCGGGCGCTGGCCCGTCATCTGGAGCACCCCTTGGATCAGCTCGACATCTTCAGGGTGGGGGAAGCCCTCCATCGCCGGACCTCCCCCAGCCTCCAATCGGAGATCAGAGGGCCACGGGTGATCATAAAAGCGGTCGGGCGTCAGGAAGGGTCCGTCGAGCGCCATGACGACTTGCACCCCTTCGATCGCCTCAACGGGAGGCGCGCCAGGGTCTTCGGCGTCGTGCTCATCCTCAGGATGATGGCTGTCGCCGGATGAGGCGCTCGCGTCGGGGGCCTGCCCATCTTCGCCATCAGGCGTCACCAAAGGTGACTCCGAGCAGCCAGCAAGAAGCCCGCAGAGCGCGAGGAGAAGGGAGCTCTGTCGCAGGTGATTCATCGCGCCCTTGGTAGTCGCTTAATCACGTGATCAAGCGCTGGAATTGGGCCACCTCGTCGCGGCGTCGCTAGGAACTGCATGTGGTTGATCGGCAGAACCTTGCGATCGCGGACGCCTTTGAGTTGCGTACTGGAGAGCAGGATGACGCCGTCTCCCTTGCCCTGAGAGACCAAGGTCGCCTCTCTCGTGATCCCGTTGAGCCAACCCGCGAGCTCCTTGTTTTGACCTTGTTGCTCCATCTGCTGGGCTGCGCTTGAGAGCGCGAAGAGCAAAGGCGCCGGGATCACCGGCTGATTCCCCGCAAGGATGCTGTACTTTACGCGGCCATTTCGGCGGCCTTTATTCAGCAACTGCAGCAGACGTGAGCCCGGCTCGAGATCCATGGCTGCGTCGCCAAGGCCCTGGAAGACCAAGACCTTTCCGAGGCCCTGAGCCGCGAGGCCTGTGAGGGCGTTCTTTAAGGTCGAGATTGGCCGATACTTCGCGAGCCCCGCTCCTTTGAATGGCGGTGCGCAGGCGATGAAGCGACCCACAACCCCGCTGTATTTTGGGTCACGCTCAATCGCGTAGAGGGCGATCACGCCCCCGAGAGACAGCGTCACTAAAGAGATCTTCTGCTTCACCGTGCGGTGTAAGTCGCGGAGCTCTTTGCCCAAAAACAACCCCGAGTCCGAGATCCTGGACTCACTTGAGTAGTGGAAGACGTAGACGTCGTAGCCCTTCTTCGCGAGCTCGCTGCTCGCCCCTGCGACAGCGGCTGGGCTGGAATCCATCCCGTGCACAAGCACCACGGGGGGCCCCGCAGGGCGGCTATCGGGGACCCGCGTGATGCCCAGCTTCGTGGGCGCGGAGAGCGCACCTCTCTCGGTTCGCCGCGTCTGAGACCGCGGTGACGCCTGAGCGCCCGCGCCCAAGCGAGCCACCATACGGCGGTAGTATCGCTTCGCCCGGGAAGGCTTGTCCGCCTGCACGGTGATGACGAGGAAGGGCCCAGTAGCCTCAAAAGAGACACCGCAGGTCCGGAACGTCATGTTCCACCGCTTTATGACGTGCTTGCCGGTGGCACCAGTGACCCGCTCCCGCGTGCCGGCCCGCGCCGTGATGGGATCCCCCGAGCCCTCAAGATATCGACTCAGGACCGAGACGACGTCCTTCATCTGGACCATCCCAGCCGAGTCGACCGAGATACGGTGGACATCGGTCATCCCCCGCGCCATCGCCGGTGCCGATGTCCAAGAGCCGCTCGGCACCCCTGAGGTGACAAGCAAGGCCAAGAGCGCCGCGATCAAGAGACCGAATCGGGAGATCAGCTTCACGTCCGATATCCTGACTGACGACGAGGCACGGCGCAACAGCCCCGGCAAGGAACCCGCCCAGCCCAGCGCTCTCAGCTGTGGCGACCGAACCAGCGCCTCCTCAGCGCTGCAACCGCCGAAGCGTCGCCATGAACGTCGTGGCCCTGGCGAGCCAAGCGCCTAGTGCATCATTCGAGCGCGGCAAACGGAGCTTGATCAGGATCTTGAGGAAGGTCTGAGCCATCTCGGTCAGCCCCAAAAGAACCCGCATCCGCTCTAAGGACCACACCATCTCCGCGCCTGTGTCCTTCATCAGCTCAGCCTCTTCCACTGCCGCTTCGAGGCTCACGCGCGACGACTCGAGCATCATCCACTCGCGCTCACGGAGGATGTCCGAGATCACCGGCCAGACGTCCATCACGGCTTCGTAAGGTGCGGTCCTGCCCGACCCCACAGAGCGCACTAAGCCAAAGCCCATGAGCTCCCCGACAGCGCCGCTGACGAGCGCACGCGAGACCGAAAGCGTGCGACTGATCTCTGCTTGAGACATCGGCGCGCCGCGCAGCGCGAGGAGCGTCCAGACCCGGCCATGGATCGCCTTAAACCCCCACCAAGCGATGAAGCTCCCCACCGTGTCGCACGCCTGAAGCACGCGCACCGTCATACGGTCTGGCGATTCATGGGTCGAAGGTGGTCGCTCAAACGTGTTCATCGGTGTCAACGCTCAGGGTCAAGTGTCGATAGGTACGGCGCGCCGGAGTAAGGCAGGGGGTATCCGTGTTCACAATGTATTGAACAAAAGGTGGCGGTGTCTATACTGCCGTCATGTCCAGGGTGTTTTAGATGGAAACGCAGAGGCAGAGCGCTGAGGGAAAAGCCGAACACGTCGCGCCCCATGGAGGGGTTCTGCGGCAGGTGTCCCTGCGCCTCAGCGCTGCCGATCCCTGGGCCTACAAGGAGCTCGGGCAGCACTTGGGCTGCAGCACCTTCCTGTGGCACGAACCTGGTGAGCAGACGCTGGCCGCGTTTGGTGAGGCATCGGTCGCCCCCGCGATGGACCGCGACGCACGGCAAGCCTGGTGTTCAAAGCTCACTGAACAGATCACAGCCGGCGCGAGTCATGCCGCGACAGCACCGCTCTACTTGAGCGCCTTTGGGTTTGACGAGCGCCGAGGGACCCGTAGTTCAGGGGACGTCTGGGCGGGGTGGAGCTCTGAGCAGACCTGGCTCCCCCGCGTCGTCATCCGCGCACTGAGCGGAGGCTCCGAGGCGGTCATCACCGCCACGGCCGACGAGCTCCCGAAGTGGAAAGAGCGCCTACGCGCGTTTGACGCCGAGCGTCACCCCATCGATCCCCCCGCGCCTCGGCGCGGCTATCACACGTTGGACACCTGCGGGGAGCGCGTCGCATGGACCGAGAGGGTGAGCGCTCTGGTGGACGCGATGTCGTCCCCGGACCCAGAGTTCCGCAAGGTCGTATTGGCACGGGCGCAACAGCTTGAGGCGGCGCCAGGCCGACGCTTCGACCCGTTGAACACGGCTTGGCACTTGAGACAGCAGCAAGCCGGGTGCGTCACCTTTGCATGGCAGCAGGCGGACGGCACAGCATTCGTCGGGGCGACCCCAGAGCTGCTTTGTCGCGTGATGGACAGACGCGTCGAGACGAGCGCGCTCGCGGGCACCGCGCCCAGGGGACGGAACCCGGGTGAAGACCAAGCGCTGGCGACGACGCTGACGGCGACAGCCAAAGAGCGGCATGAGCATCGCCTCGTCGTCGACGGGATCATCGATGCGCTCGTCGAGCTCGGAGTCCAGGTCTCTGCGTCGACGACCCCTCGCATCCGGCAACTGCAGGATGTCCAGCACCTAGAGACCCCGATCTCTGGCCCTCTCCCTGAGACACACCAGCTGCTCGACGTCGTCTCGGCCCTGCACCCCACGCCTGCTGTGGGTGGCGTCCCGCGACAAGAGGCACTGCGATGGCTTGCGCAACATGAGGGCCTCGACCGAGGCCACTATGCGGCGCCCATCGGGTGGTTTGACGGCGCCGGTCGGGGCGCGATGTACGTCGCGCTCCGCAGCGTGTTTATCACCCCAGAGTGTGCCTGGGCCTTTGCTGGGGCTGGGATCGTAGCCGATTCCATGGCAGACGCTGAGTGGCGTGAGGTGAACCATAAGCTCCGCGCGATCCGAGGTGGGCTCACCACAGTGGAGGTCGACGCATGACGCAGGCCCTGACGAACGGCGCATGGGCGACGACGCTTGTCGAGGGCCTCCTCTCTGGCGGGTGCCGGGACGCCGTGCTGTCTCCAGGGTCGCGTCACACACCGATCGTACTGGCCCTTCATCACGCAGCCCAAGCGGGGCGAGTCCGACTCCACACGATCCTCGACGAACGCACAGCGGGGTTCTTCGCCCTCGGCGTCGCCCGAGTGACAGGTGCACCGACGCTCTTGGCGTGCACCTCGGGGACAGCCGGCAGTCATTATCTCCCGGCGCTCATCGAGGCCTCTCACGACCGGCTCCCCGTGATCGCCCTGACCGCTGATCGCCCCCCGGAGCTCCACGGCGTCGGGGCACCTCAGACCACCACACAGGGAGACTTCTTCGGGAGCCATGTGCGCCTCGCCGAGGACGTGGGCGCCCCCGGGCCAGAGGCGTCGCTGGAGCATCCTGCGGCCGCCGCGCAGCGAGCGCTCGACGCGGCGTTAGGCGTGCAGCCAGGTCCGGTCCACCTGAACCTCCCCTTCCGTAAACCCCTCTGGGCACCCGAGGGGGCGCGAGCACCCGTGGCGGTCCGGTGTGTTCGGAACCCACGGTCATTCACGCCTGATTTAGAAGCGTTGGATGCGATCGCGGAGCGTCTGAGCGATACCCCGCGTGGTGTCCTGGTGTGTGGCCCCGGCGATATCGGAGTACACGGAAGGCCACGGACCGACTACGTAGCAGACCTCAGAGGCCAGGTCGCGCGGCTCGCGGACACCTTGCGGTGGCCAGTCCTCGTCGACGGGGCCTCATGCCTCCGCGGGGCCCGTGCGATACCGGGGGCGCTCCACGTGGGCGACTGTGTCGCTCGCTCTGAGGGTCTGACAGAGGCGCTGACGCCGGACCTCATTCTGCGACTCGGCCAGGTCCCGACCTCCACACCGCTCCGTCGCTTCCTCGCACAGCACGGTAAAGGACGCACGGTGCTGTTGGATGCCACCGGCCAAGCCCATGAGCCCGACGGCCTCGGCGCACACATCCTGGCCGGTGACCCCGTGGTGACATTAGACGCGCTCACCGCGCGGCTGATCGCCCGGACCCCGAAGGCGGACGCTGCGTGGCGCCTCGCTTGGTCACAGGTCGCCGACAGCATCGAGGCTCACGCGCAGGTCACCGGCGCAACCGGGCCACTTTGGGCAGGCGCGGCCGCACGTCTTCTCGGCAAGACGCTCCCTCCCGGGGGCTTACTCCACCTCGCGAGCAGCCTTGCGGTTCGGGCGTTCGACGCCTTCGCGGGACCGACAGCCCACGACGTCGAGGTGACCTCAAACCGCGGCGTCAATGGGATCGACGGGACCTTCGCCACGGCCTTTGGGCAGGCCGCTAAGTCGAGCGGCCCTGTGGCCGTGATGCTCGGTGACCTGGCCTTCCTTCACGACGTCGGGAGCTTGGCGACCTTGGCCGCGTCCTGGGACGGCCCCCCATTCGTCTGTGTCGTCTTGGACAACCATGGAGGCGGGATCTTCGACCACCTGCCGATCGCAGAGCACCCTGCTGCCTACGAGGCGCACTTCGTGACGCCCCAGAGAGCAGATGTGATGCGGATCACGCAGCCATTGGTGGAGACCTGTCTCTCGGTGACAAGCCCAGAGGCCCTCCACACAGCGCTCACAGAGGCCTTCAGCCGCCCGGAGATCACGGTCATCCACGTCCCCTTCGCCCGGGACGTAGACATGGCCCAACATCGTCGGTTCTGGGCCGATGCTGCCCTCGTGGGCGAGGAGGCGATCGCATGAGCGATGCACGCCCCTCAGCCCTCGCGGCATGGACGAGCGCGATGCGGCCCCGGACGCTGGCGGCTGGAGCTGTCCCCGTCGCCTTGGGCTCGGCGCTCGCGGCGCAAGTCGACGCGTTCTCTCTGTGGCCCGCGCTCGCAGCCTTGATCGGTGCCCTCTTGCTGCAGGTCGGGAGCAACCTCGCCAATGACGTCTTCGACTTCCTGAATGGCGCTGACGACGATCAGCGGGTCGGGCCCGCTCGGGCCACTCAAAAGGGGTGGCTCTCCACGCGTCACATGCTGATTGGGACCGGCCTCGTCTTCCTCGCGGCCCTCGGCGTCGGCGCGTACTTGGTGGCTATCGGGGGATGGCCGATCGTCATCATCGGCCTGTCGGGTATCCTCTGTGCGGTCGCCTACACCGGCGGCCCTGTGCCCCTCGGGTATCATGGCCTTGGCGACCCGCTCGTCTTCATCTTCTTCGGCCCTGTGGCCGTGTTGGGGACCTACTACGTCCAGGTCGGTACTGTGACTTGGATGGCTGGGTGGGCCTCGGCCACCGTCGGGTTCTTGGCGACGGCGATCCTCGTCGTCAATAACCTCAGAGACCGCCACACCGATGAGCGCGCGGGCAAGCGCACTCTGGCCGTGCGGATGGGCGCAACGGGCGCTCGCCGTGAGTACCTGGCGCTCGTCTCTCTAGCCTACGCGATCCCAGCCGGGCTGACGGCCTTCGGAGGGGCGGGGCTCGGCTGGCTGCTGCCCTTGCTCTCAGGCCCCTTGGCGGTGCGCCGGATCCGAGCAGTGCACACCCAGGATGGTGCCGCCTTGAACACCGAGCTGGCGGCGACCGCTCAGCTCTGCGCGGTCTTTGGAGCGCTCCTGTGCATCGGGGTGCTCCTATGAGCCCCATCCTCCACGCGATCGTCCGAGTCGGAGAACTCACGCTGCCCACCGCGATCACGATCCCCGGGCGTTGCCAGATCGTGTCAACGCGACGCACCTGGACGCTGACCCTTGAGGACACCGAAGGGCGCTCGGGCCTTGGTCTCGCCGCTCCCCTCCCAGGATTCAGCGCCGAGGGAGCCGATGAGGTCATGAGCGCACTCGAGGCCCTCAGCGCGCCGCAAGGTCCGCTCATCGGGGCGACCTTCGCGTCCTGTGAGGCGATCGCGGCGTATATCGAGCGCGCGCCTTGGCCTGCCTCTGTGACGCACGCGGTCGAACAAGCGTTGCTCAACCTGCTCGCAACACAGCGGCACACGGACGCGGCCACCCTCCTTGGGGGCGCTGAGGGGCCGCTCCCATTTCATGTGCGCGTGACAGACGGATGGACGGCGCAGCTGGCCATCGCGAGGGGAGCCGCCGCGCTCAAGGTCAAAGTCGGGCGTGGTGCGGACGCCCTGCACCAGGTCGCCGCTATCCGAGACGCGGTAGGGCCGCAGTTCCGCATCCATATCGACGTGAACGGTGCGTGGTCTCTCGACGAGGCGTTGGCGCACCTCCCGCAGCTCGAGGCGCTGAATGTCGCGCTCATCGAAGAACCCCTGGTGGGATCGGACCTCGTGGGGATGGCGCGCCTCGCGAAGGCCACGCAGATCACCATCGCCGCCGACGAATCGTGCCGTACAGAGGCCGACTTGGAGGCGATCCTCGCGGCGAATGCCGGCAGCGCCGTGGTGTTAAAGCCCATGCTCATCGGCGGCGTCCTCAAGACCGCGACTCTGGCGCGACGGGCCGCAGGCGAGGGCAGAGAGGTGATCATCACCCACTGCCTCGACGGCCCGATGGGGCAAGCGTCAGCGAGCTTGGCAGCGAGGCTCTGTCCGGCAGAGGCCCTGCGGACGATCTCGCAGGAGTCGGGGCCTGCCGACGTGATCCGCCATCCAGTTGCGGCAGCGGCCGAGGACACGCCAGGGCGTATCGCGCTGCAGTGCGGGTCAGAGCACATGACTTACGGCGCCCTCGCCCGTCGGTCCGCGACGTTCGCTGCCTGGCTCTCGGACCAAGGGGTTCGCCCCGGTCAAACGGTCGCACTGCGCGGACCCACAACTCTGGATTGGGCTGTCGCATTCCACGGGATCAGTTGGCTCGGCGCGATCCCAGCGCCCCTGGATCCTGAGGAACACTCCGCGCAGCAACTCGGCACCCTCAAGGCACTCCACCCCCGCGCCGTCGTGGGGCCAGCGCCAACCGGAGCATGGCTCACCCTCGACTGGCCGAGCCTGACAGAGGTCGTGCCCCGTGAGCCGACCCCCTGGAGGCTCTCAGAGCCGCGAGTCGCGCTGACCACATCGGGCACCACCGGCTCACCCAAGCCTGTCATGCTGACCACCGAGCAGCTGGTCTGCTCCGCCATGGGCTCGCGCGCACGCCTGGGGCATGAGGCCACGGATCGCTGGCTGTGCTGCCTCCCCGTACACCACGTCGGCGGGCTGTCGATTATGATTCGAGCGGCGTTCAACCGCATCACGGCCGTGCTCGAACCCCGCTTCGAGGCCGATCAGGTCGCCGACCAGCTCGCCATGGGTCACGCGACCGTGGTCTCGTTGGTCCCGACGATGCTCAGCAAGGTCTTGGACGTGTTGAATGAGCGCCCCCTCTCGGAGGCTGTGCGCGCGGTCCTGCTCGGCGGAGCCGCCACGACGGAGGACCTCTTGGCGCGCTGTGACGCGCTGCATGTCCCCGTCGCACGCACCTGGGGGATGACAGAGGCCGGCTCACAAGTGGCGACCGCGCGCCCGGGCGACCTCTCGGATGGCTTACCCCCGCTCCCATTGACCGAGGTCACCGCGGAGGGTGGTGTGCTCACCATCACTGGCCGGCTGGCCGGCCAGTGCCCTCTGACGACCGGGGATCGAGGGTGGATAGATGACGAAGGGCGTGTCCATATCTCGGGCCGTCGTGACCGAATCCTCATCAGTGGAGGCAAAAACCTCGATGCTGAGGCCATCGAGGTGGCCCTCACCTCGAACCCTGCGATCGCTCAAGCCTGTGTCGTGCCGCTCCCTGACCCTCACTGGGGCCAGCGCCCCGCGGCGCTCCTCGTCGCCACCGAGCCAACGTCGCGGCCCACACGCGGAGCGCTGCGTCAGCGTTTCACAGAGCGCATGGACGGCTACGCGTTCCCCAACAGCATGTGTTGGGTGACCGACCTCCCTAAGACCGCGCTGGGTAAGACCTCACTGCGCCGCGTCACCGAGCGACTTGAACGCCTGGCGGAGACGGTCGGGGACCTCCATCGGGGCGAAGCGCTCCATGTCGACACAGGCGTGGACATGTTGGGCCGTGGCGCGCAGCTCACCGTCGTCAGCGCCGTAGACGGCGAAGTCGAGGATGATCGACGTCTTGCCCAAGCGCCCCACGCTGACCTTAATGACGAGCTCCTCGCCAAGGCGCATGGGCCGCTTGAAGTCGGCCTCGGCGTGAACGAGCGGCATGCCCCAACCCTCGTTGTCGAAGACCTGAGCGAGGGGATAGTCGAGCGCAACCAAGAGGGCTTCATAAGCCGCATGACAGTACTCAAAGACGCGCCCAAAGAAGGCGATCCCAGCACGATCGACCTCAAAGAAGCGCACGGTGAGACGATGTTCGAAGGACATAAGGACTCCGACCGGAGGACCCGATGAGAGAGACCGCAACCGCACGTGTTGTCAACGACGTTCTGACCCCACTGGAGAAGGCGACGTCCCGAGAGGGGCTCGCTAGCCTGGCTGCTCGCCTGGCCGAAGTGAGGTCATGGCTCGCCGAGGACCTCGACGCCCTCGAGGGCGCCTTGGCTGGGATCATGCCCGAGGAGGGTCACCTGGCGCATCGCGCTGCGGCGCACCTCCTGGAGCGGCCCGGCAAGCGCGTCCGCCCAATGTGCGTCTACCTCGCCGCTCAATGCGGTCACTCGACGCCAGAGCACACCGAGGATATCCGGCTGCTCGCTGTGGCAGCTGAGCTGGTGCACGCCGCGACCCTGCTTCACGACGACGTGATCGATCACGGCATGGACCGTCGCGGAGCACCGACAGCGCGGGTGATGTACGGGAACGCTGCGAGCGTCTTGGGGGGAGACCACCTCCTCATCGAGGCGCTCGATCGCGTACGTCGTGTCGCGCGGCCGGAGCTCCTCGCCGAGCTGCTCGGCGTGATCGGCGAGATGGTCGCAGGGGAGGCGCTTCAGCTTGAGCGCCGGGGACGCTTTGAGCCGGATCCCGACGTCTACAACACCGTCGTGACTGCAAAGACCGCGGCGCTCTTCCGGTGGGCCATGATGGCTGGGGCCACGATGGGGGGGCTGACGCCGGACCAAGTCCGTTCGCTAGGGGTCGCTGGGGAGTGCCTCGGCGTCGCGTTCCAGCTCGTCGATGACGCCCTCGACTTGGCTGGAGATCCAGCCGTGCTTGGGAAAGACGGGCTCCTCGACTTGCGGGAGGGCAAGCTGACTTGGCCGCTCATCGTAGCTTGCGAGCGGGATCCTGGGCTCCAGACGTTGCTCACCACCATCGCGCACGACCCGAGCCTCTTGGACGACGCAACCCGCTGCGAGCGCCTCCGTCGCCGCCTCCTGGCGACGGGCTGCATCGCGGCCACGCAAGCGCGGGCGAAGGTCCTCGCGGATGAGGCCCGCACGGTCTTGGCCACCCTCCCTCCATCGGCAGCGCGTGACGCGCTCGTCACGGTCGTCGCGGTCTGCATCGACCGCACGCTGTAGGGGGGATCGCATGACAACCACCTTGACCCTCACAGACGACGCCAACGTCGATGTACTGCGCGGCAGGCTCCAGGGCCTCGGCCTCTGGAGTGACATCCAGCGGTCTGAAGACGGACACCCGGGGGCGATCGTCCTCAAGGCACACTCTCAGCGTGTCCCACTGTCCGTGCTCCAGGATCTCCCTGGGGTCGCCGAGGTCCTCGGCTCCCGCTCCTCTCACCCCATGCTCGACGCCCAAAGCCACGCCTCGATCACCGTCACGCGCGGCGACGTTCACGTCGCGATCGGGGGCGACGCGCCTCGGGTTTTGGCTGCAGGCCCCTGCGCCGTAGAGAGCCAAGCTCAAATCACTGCCGCCGCCAAGATGGTCGCCGAGTCCGGCGGTCAGTTGCTGCGCGGTGGGGCGTTCAAGCCCCGAACGAGCCCTTACGACTTTGCGGGTCACGGTCGGCCAGCGCTTGAGTGGCTGCGGCAGGCTGCTGATGCGCATGGGCTGCTCGTCGTCAGCGAGATCTTAAGTGAGCGAGACGTCGAAGCCGCAGCCGAGTGGGTCGACCTCGTCCAAGTCGGCTCCCGAAACATGTCGAACTTCGCCCTCCTGCGTGCCCTGGGCGAGGCGGGCTGTACGCTCCTCCTCAAGCGCGGCGTGGCGGCGACGTTACAAGAGTGGCGGCTGGCCGCGGAGCACGCGCTGCACGCTGGTGCAGCAGGCGTCATCTTCTGTGAGCGGGGCATCAAGGGGTTCGATCCCGAGACGAGGAACACCCTAGACCTCGCCGCTGTCGCGCTCCTCAGGTCGGAAGGTCACGCGGTCCTGGTCGACCCCTCCCACGGTGTCGGGCGCCGCGACTTGATCGCCCCGATGAGCCGAGCCGCGATCGCTGTTGGAGCCTCGGGGCTGTTGCTCGAAGCACACCCCGATGCCCGCGGGGCGCTGAGCGATGGCGCTCAAGCCCTGAGCCACGTTGAGCTTAAGCAGCTGGCAGAGACCAGCCTGGAGGCACCATGAACGCATCACAGGTCGATGGAGATCTCCCGGTCCGAATGGGTGGTGGTCAGATGTTCGATCGGATCGCCAAGCGGTACGACCGAATGAACACCCTCCTCAGCTTCGGCCTCCACCACCTCTGGCGAGGGCGCCTCATCCGCGCCATGGCGCTGTCGTCCGGGGATGAAGCCTTGGACGTCGCCTGCGGCACTGCGGACGTCGCGATCGCCGCCGCGACGACCCACCCAGAGGTTCAAGTCACGGGCTTAGATCCGTCCGTGGGCATGCTCGGGGTCGGGGAGGAGAAGGTCGCAGCCGCGGCGCTCACCGATCGCCTCTCGCTCACGGTCGGGGACGCTCAATGCATGCCCTTCGACGACGATCGCTTCGCAGCGACTGCCATCAGCTTCGGCATCCGCAACGTGCCGGACCGCGCACTGGGGCTACGTGAGATGGCCCGAGTCACCCGTCCAGGCGGTCGCGTCTGCGTCCTGGAACTCGGCGTCCCTCGGTCTGGGCTCCTCGCCCCCCTCGCAAGGCTCCATGTGCGGTTCATCGTGCCGCTCCTCGGGCGGCTCTTCGCTGGGAAAGACGAGTACCGCTACCTGCAAGAGAGCGTCGAGGGCTTCCCAAGCCCCGATGAATTCGCTGCGCTGATGGCCGAGAACGGGCTGCGTGACGTCACGATTCAGCCGCAGAGCTTTGGGGCCGCGCACCTCTATACGGGCATCGTCGCGTAGCCCTTGGGGGCTGTAGTCCACTTGAGGAGCGAGTCAGCTCTTGGGCTGCTTTGGTGGGAGCACCTTGAGCACTGTCCATGGGCCGCGTCGTTTGACCACCTTGAAGCGATCCCTCCGCTCCCACAGCTTCTTCAGATCCATGGTCGACCACCGGGGGACCTTAGGGGGCTTCGACCCGAGGAAGCGCTTCGGGTTACCGTTCACGAGGATATAGGCCAGGCCCTGCTCGAGCGCGTAGTCGACCTCGCCACCGGACGTCACCACCTCATCGAAGTAAGCGTTCGAGCCGATGATGCCGTCCAGCGGGGTCACCTTGAGGTCGGTCACGCCTGCCAGGGTCCCTGGCCAAAATGAGCCCACTGGCGCCCCTTTGGCCATGGCCTCAAGGTCCTGCGAGATGGCGATGCGGTGAGTCCAATACGAGCGCTCTTTCATGTCCAGCGCCCCCCAAGTGGCCTGTGAGCTGAGCATCATCGCGGCGAGTAAGACCACCGTGCCCAGGCGAGGCGCCAGGGACGCGAACCACGCCCCCATCGAGAGGACGACAAAGAAGACCTCGGGGGCGAAGTAATAATTCGTGTAGGGGCGCACCTCTCGGTAGACGAGCTGCATGTAGGCAGCGTGGAGCACGACCAAGACCCCGAGGATGCGGTAGGCATCCGGGAGCTCCTTACGCCCCCGGGGCCCGAAGACGACCCCAAGGCCCACGAGGATCCCACCGTAAGAGAGCGCCACAGACACCTCACGGCTCGTCTTGGGCAACCACGTCCCGAAGAGAGAGATGAGCCCGCGCCACTCTTCGCTGTCCCAGTACGACTGACCTTGTTCGGCGAGGAAGCTGTCCATGAGGAAGACCTTCACCCGTCCACTGATCGGGACCAGAGAGCCATGCTCAGTGACGTTCCAGATCAGGTAGGGGACCACGACAAGCCCGGCCGCCGCCCCCACCGCGATGGCCGAGAGTGGCCGACGACCAGAGGCCCACCATGCCCAGAGACCGAAGAGCCCGGTGAGCCAAAAGAGGTCGGTGCGCGCCAAGAAGACGACCGCACCCAAGAGCCCGAAGAGGGCCGCGACAAGGAGTTGGCGCCGCCGGTCCGCCTCCGCTGCCCGTAATCGCCGGGTCAGCGGGTCGACGGCCAGGAGACTCAAGGTCAACGCGGCCATCGCCAACGGAGGCTCGAGTCCCTCGACGATGGCGTCCTGGAAGGGGCGGTTCAAGAGCACCAACCCAGAGAGGACCCCTGTGCGGATGAGAGCGCCCCAGCCACCTCCTGCTGAGACCATCCAAGTCGCCGAGACACAAAAGAGGACATAGCTGAACCAGCTGAGCTGCCTGACCAGCTCGAAGCTTGAAAGAGAGTCGACCATCGCCCTCAAGGAGAGGAGCAGCCCCATCCAGAGTGGTTGAAAGCCATTGGTCGGCATGGTGCCGTCAAGGGTGAAGAACCCGAGTTCGTTATAGTGATCGACCAAGACGCTATAGAAAAATGCGTCGTCTTTGACGTGCCCGGCGCTGATCAAGGTCGTGGCGTCGACGGTGAGCCAGGGGACGAGCTGCCAACCCGCAAAGGCCCCGACCAAGACGGTCAAGCACACCCGCAAGAGCCCCTCAGGGGGGGCCCGGAGGGGGAGGCCCTTCATGCAGGCTCCATCGGGTTGTAGCAGGGGTTGCGGTAGGGATCGTAGAGGGTCGCGTAGCGCAGAGGGCGCGCTTCGTCCGCGCCATACGCGAAGAAGTCCGTGGATAAGAGGAAGAGCTGCTTCACGTCATCAGACTTGCGAGGCCTCTTCTTCGCGGCGCTGAGCGCTTCGAGGAAGTCGTCCACAGTCTCGCGGGGCAAGATTAGGAAGGGGAAGCCGGCGACGATGATCTTACGCACGGCCTCATAGTCCTCGCTGAAGGTGCGGCCAGGGGCCTGGACCTCAGGGTGAGACTGGGCCTCTGAAGCCGTAAGTGAGCTCCCCTCACCGCCCCAAAGACGCCACGCGCCCGCGCCGCCAGCGGCGATCGCGAGCCCTGCGCCAATGAGGCGCCTTCGACTGATGGAGTCGTCACTCATGCGCCAAACGTAGACCGAGCCGAGCGGATCGACAACGCCGATAATGTGAGGGTCGGGTTCGCCGGCGCCGCCGTAGGGAACGCGCTCGCCCCCAACACCGCCAGATTGCGGACACGATGGTGCAGCAGCTGAGCATCGACGACGCTCGTGGCGGGGTCGTTACCCATCACGGCTGAGCACATGATGTGTGACTCCGTGCCGTCAGGGCGACGCTCCACACGAATGGACTCGACGGGGAGCGGCGCCAGGATGCGCTCAAGGTCTGACTGGCAGCGGGCCAGGGCGCGCTTGGCGTAGTTCGACCGACCCTTAAATCGAGCACGCGCTGGGCGCATCACGTCACCAGTGGCCTCGACCTGGTTCTGAGCTTGAGGCAAGTCCTCGTAGATAACCTTCAGCTTGAGCCGCTGTCGCCATTTACCGCGCTCAAGGCGGAGGTCCGGTCGGTTCTTGGTCTCAATGAGCCCGGCAGCGTGTTCGCGACGGTGCGCTCCTCCGTAGAGCATGTAGCCATGCCCCGTGAGGTACGTGCTCCCCTGAAAGGCATCGAGCCCATCGAGCAGGACATCGGCGCGCAGCGAGACTTGCTCCACGAGCCCCTTACCGACCGCCGGACCGTCGAGGCCAGAGGCGAGCAAGAGCGCTGGGTTGAAGAGGGCGTTGGCCCCGAGGGCCACGAAGTCGCCCTTCGCGCGTTTGTCGCGCCCACCGTGCCTATAGGCGATCCCAGTGACGGTCCCCCCGGTGAGCTCAATGGCGTCCACACGGGCGCTCGTCAACAAGGTGACGCGAGGGTCACGCAGCGGCGACATGAGGCCGTTGAGGATCGTGAACTTGGCGTCGATTGGGCACAGCTGGCAGCGGCTACTGTTACAGCAGACCCCTCGCGTATCGGTCCCCACACGAGACCGCGCTGTCGGCATGGAGAAGAAGAGCCCCGGGTAGGCCTTCTGGAGCACCTCATCAGGCTTCTGTAAGACGTGCGGAGGCTCTGGATAGGGGGCGCTACGAGGGAAGAGGGCGCTGTTATCAGGCCCTGAGATCGACATCAGGCGCTCGACGGTCACGTAGTCACGCTCGAGCTCATCGTAGGTCAGAGGCCAATCGGTCCCGACGCCGTAGCGCGTCTTGAGCGCGAAGTCTTCCGGGAGCATCCGAGGGGTACAGCCAACCCAACAATTGGAAGATCCCCCGACGCCCACCGAGAAACGCCAAGGCTTCTTGGGTGTCGCGTTCTTAAAGGACCGGCGCCCATGGGCGAGGAGCCCTCCCGGGTTCTTGAGTTGCCAGGAGCGGTCTCTGTGTTTCCCACGCTCAAGCACCAAGACGCGCGCCTTCGGCCCCAAGTGCTGCAAGGCTTCCCAGAGGAAGAAGGTCCCCGCGAAACCGGATCCAACCACGATGACGTCAAACGGTTCGCCCGCTGAAGGGGTCAGAGCTTGAGATGCCAAAGGTAAGGCCTCGTGGTGCTATCAGGCTGAAGTTCCGCGCCGACAATCGTTAAACCGTCCGCAGAAGCATACACGTCTCGCGCCTGACGTCCCGATCCAAGTGACACCAAGTGCCAACTGGCCGGATCCTCAGGCTCTGCGTCGAGATCCAAGGCCACCAGCCAAGCCTCCTCCGTCTCGGGGTGATCCCCCACGGCGACGAGCGTCTCGCCCACGGTCGTCGCTGAGTAGAGCGAGAGGCCCTCAAGCTCTGAAGGCCAAGTCGACCACCCCGCGCCATCAATGGAGGCGATGAGGTCATCGGCACCAAAGAGCCAAGCGGTATCGACAGAGGGCCGCATGACGCCCTGAACAGTGAGGTCAGGACCCAGAGGCGAAAAGGCGAACTCTTCGGAGTCCTCCGTCAACCACAAGCCACTCGGGGCGCCGGGGCTCACCCCCTGAACGGCGACCGCCGCGAGGGGTAAGCCGTCATCCACCGTCCCCGAGACCGCAGTCGGCGTGAGATCATCCCAGCTCCATTCATCGAAGTCGAGGCTCACCGGGTCGCAGGATGCGCCCGTGTCATCCAACCGACACTGAACAACGCGCCCATCGCCAGCGGCGCTCGTCCGCCCAACCAAGGTGTAGGCCGTACCGCTGTCATCAGGCAGTGGGGTTCCCCAAATGTCGGTCCACGTGCCGCCCGCCATACCACCGCTGGTGATGGCGCTCGCGAGGTCGCTCCAGTTCCAAAAGACGGTGAAGCCGCCAGCCGCGATCTGCCCCACCTGCCCGCTCTGACCGACCACACCATCATAAGAGAGGCCCGTGAGGACCCCGCCCAGCGTGGCGACGGCAGAGGTGCTCACCCCGTCGAGGCGCAACACACGACTGTGACAGTAGCCACCGCCCTCGGTGCAGGGCACTGTGCCGCACAGGATCCCCGACAGCTTGTAGGTCATCAGACCATAGACTGAGCCATCGAATGCCGAGACCTTCTCAAAGCTCGCAGACTCAATCTGGCACCACAGTGTGGGGACCCCGATCGATGCGGCCTGGCCGCCGCGACATAGACCGCTCAGGCAAACATCCGGCGCAGTGCCGCTGATCCCGTCATCACAGCTCGTGAAGTCGCTCACAGCGTTGTGTTCACAACCTTGCCCAGGGATGCACACGTCGACGGTGCAGGCATTCCCATCGTCGCAGGCCTCGTCGTCCGCGGTGTACGCGCAGCCCGTGGCCGGGTCACATGCGTCGATTGTGCAAGCCAGCGCATCATCACAGGTCGCGACAGGGCCGGCGACACATGCCCCCTCGGCACAGGTGTCTAACTCAGTGCACAGGGACCCATCTTCACAGTCCCATCCGTCGGGCTGCTGTTCTTCAAGGCAGGTGCCGTCCAAAAGGGAGCAGACGTTCTTCGTACAGAGATCACCGTCATCGCAGTCGACAGGGGCGCCTGACTGACACGCACCGGCGACGCAGAGGTCTCCCGCGGTGCAGAGGTTGCCGTCTTCACAGTCACCTTCCACCACCTCAACAACGCAGCCCGTGTCCGTACAAACCTCAGCTGTGCACTCATTGCCATCTTCGCACTGCGCGTCATCCACCACCGAGAAGCACCCTGTCTCGAGATCGCAGACATCCAAGGTGCAAGCAACACCATCATCGCAGGGGCCACTGTCCTCTACGAACTGACAGCCGTCCTCCGCATGGCATACGTCCAGGGTGCAGGGGATCTCATCGGAGCACGCCGCGCTGTCAGGCTCATGAATGCAGCCTGTGAGGGCCAAGCACGCATCCACAGTGCAGGCGACTGCGTCGTCGCACGCGCTCTGAGACGGGGTATGCACACAGCCGACCGTGGGCTCGCACCCGTCGAGCGTGCAAGCGACTCCATCGTCACAGGTCACCTCAGCAACGACGCAGCCTCCCTCGACACATGACTCGTCTTTTGTGCATGCATCCGAGTCGGCGCAGGGGGTCCCGTCCTCGACGGAGACGAGGTCGCAGACGCCGCTCAGAGCGTCGCATTGGTTGATGAGACACGCCGTGTCCAAGTCAGACTGACACACCACAGGCTCCACGACGGCCAGACACTCGGTCAGCCCGTCCGTGGTCTCTTCACAGGCGTACACACCGTTACAGAGGTCCTCGTCATCACAGTCCGCGTCGATGGCGCACGGACAGATGTTTGCGCCCGGCGTGCACACGCCTGCGCTGCACAGGTCTCCTTCCGTGCACGGGACATCATCGTCACACTCCGCGCCGTCATCATCCACCTTGACGCAGCCGCTCTCTTGGTCACAACCAGTGACCGTACAAGGGTTACCATCATCGCAGAACAGGTCGTCGCCCACGGACAGGCAGAGCCCCGTCTCAAGGTCACAGCTGTCGACCGTGCAATCGACGCCGTCACTGCACAAGATCGGTTGCCCACCGCAGACGCCGCCTGAGCAGACATCATCAAAGGTGCAGAGTGACTCATCATCACACGCCAGGGTGTTCGGTACGAAGATGCACCCTTGACCCGCCAAGCATTTATCCGTCGTGCACGGGTTACCATCGTCGCAGGCCTCCGTGTCGGGCAGGTTCACGCACCCTTTACCGGGCTCGCAGGCGTCCACAGTACAGGCGATCGCGTCATCGCACTCGAGTGGCGCCGTCACACACTCTCCCTGATCGCAAAGGTCAGGCCCGGTGCACACATCACCATCCGGGCAGCCCGCTGTGTTCGGCGTAATGATGCAGCCTGTCTCGGGGTCGCACGCCTCGTCAGTGCACACATTATCATCGTCGCAATTCACCACCGTACCGAAGCAGACTCCCTGATGACAGAGGTCCCCTTCTGTGCAAGCGGAGCCATCATCACAGTCGGCTCCGTCATCGAAGGTGTGCACACATGTACCCGACTCACCGTCGCACTCATCGAGGGTGCACGGGTTGCCGTCATCACAGTTCTTCAGCTTACCGGCGCACGCCGCTGACAAGCAGACATCCTTAATCGTACAGGGATCGCCGTCGTTACACAGCGCCCCATCGAGGGACGTAAACACACAGAGCCCGTCCTCACATTGATCGCCCGTACAAGGGACACCATCATCGCAGACCAACGCGACCCCAGAGCAGCCACCGATGTCGTCGCAGGCGTCCCCTTGAGTACAGGCATCTCCGTCGTCGCAGGCCCCCCCCGCGAGCACTGCATCTGAGCACGAGCCGTCGCTGGGCTCGCACACCCCGATGAAGCAGGGGTCCTCGGGCTGTGCGCAGTTCACGACGGTCTCTGGCGCGATCTGACAGCCCTTGCCGCCCGCTTCCAAGTCCACACAGGCCGGGACACCGTTGCAGAAGTCCCCGTCTTCATAGCAGTCCGAATCCTCAAGGCACGCGCAGAGGTTCTCGCCTCCACCACACTCACCTGCAGCGCACGCAGTCTGAACGGTGCACGGGTCACCATCATCACAGAGCAACCCATCGGCCACAGCCAAGGGGACGCAGCCTTGAATGACGTCGCACAGGCCAATCTCGCAGGGCCCCGTCGACGGGCAGAGGGTCTGGCTCCCGCCGACGCAGGAGCCCGTGGCGTCGCACGACTCACCGGTCGTACATGGATTGCCATCGTCACAGGCGCCCCCATCAAGGACGGCGGAGACGCAAGCTCCCGAGGCGTCACAGCTGCTCTGAACACAGCTCGCGTCACCACCGGCGTCCTCGGCCACACACGGCGTGCCCAGAGGTGCATCGAGTTCAACGCAGGCGCCGTCCTGACACGTTGACACGCGGCATGGTTGCTCAGGAGAGGTGCACTCGTCATCCGAGCTACAGGGCGGGACCTCGACGGTGTCCTCATCAGCGGCGTCGGCGCCGTCTTCCATGATGGTGTCTGTGGTGGGGTCCTCCACATCGGGCGCTGCATCCTCTTCGGCAGCGTCTTGAGGCCCGCTCGTGTCGCCCTCGACATCAGGAGAGGTGTCCTCCAGGTCCACATCGCTGCCCTCTGGAGACACGTCCTCGGGGACGTCTATGTCCGACTCGCTTGTATCGGCCGTCACATCGTCGAGAGGCGACGCGATGTCACTGGAGACGACATCGTCACCGGGGACCGCGTCGGCATCGTCGGGTGGGGTGACGACATCCGAGCGAGGTGGCCCCACAATGTCTTCGGGGCCCGTGACGTCGGCAGGAGCCGAGGTGTCAGTCACGGGTGGGTTGCTCGCTTCAGCGTCCGAGATCAGCTGACTGATAGGCGGATCGATCGGCGGATCGACAAATTCGAGACCGGATACGCCACCATCCGCGGAGCTACACCCGCCGAACAGCAAGCAGAGGGCCATCACCACGAGCAGGCGACGCCGCACACAGTGGAAGGGCGAGTTGCATGGTTCCATTCGGCCAATCTGGCAGAGGATCCCGAATGAATCAACGCCGTTCCGCACGGATGGTGACCGCCGCGCCGAGGGCATCGAAGCACGTGCGGCGCGCGACAAACCCAGACGCGCGACTACTCGCCATGATCTCCACATAGAAGCGCGCACTGCTGCGCGTCACAAAGCTCCCGACAAGCCGAGCGGACCATGGAGCCCCCTCTCGGATCCCATCGACGCGCATCATGAAAGCTCGAAATGTGCCGTGCGCCACCTCTCCGCGGTCCCGCACCACGACGTCGCTCACGGCGAGCTCCGCGATGCGCGCCCGCAGACGAGCCTCCAGGGCTGCTGCCCGGGCGGGCTCCGGCGTCTCGGCGACGCGCGTCTGTGTCAGGTGGCCCGTGCACATCTCACTTATCACGACGTCCACCCCGCTCGCTCCCTCTCTCGGCGTGAGCGTCCACTCATGCGCCTTGGCAGTGAAGGAGACCCCCGACTTGGCCTCGGACCACGTGGGTAACGGCGGCGTCGCGTCTGTGCGGGCCACTCCTGAGGTGACCGGTTCATCTGCCCGACATCCAGGCAACGCAGCCGCCCACAACATGACGGCGAGCCCGCATATCAGCGACGAGGGAACCCTTAACATGAAGCCAGCATAACGGATTCAGCTTGCGTTTCACGCCACCGAAACCATGTAGTGTCTTCGTGAAGCCCTCTCAACCCAGCCGACCCGGTGGCGTCCTCCGCGCGCTGTGGACCCTCTGCACCCCTCTAAAATTCGAGGTCCTCACCCCGACTGACCCAGGGCGCTCTTATCGCGACCGGGCCCCTCGCGGGGTCCCCCCAAAGGTCGATGTCTATTGTCCCCGAGGTACAGGACCTCACCCCTCTGTGGTCCTGGTTCACGGCGGTGGATTTCTGATCGGCTCTCGGACGCTGAAGCCGGTTCGATACCTCGCGACGCGGCTGGTTCAAGCCGGGTTCGCGGTGGCCACGCCGGACTATCGGCTGATCTTCCGCGGCGGCCGACTCGACGAGGCTGTCGACGACGTGGCGACCGCCCTGACATGGTGGCGTGCTCAAGGCGCGCGCTACAACCTCGACGCGGAGCGCATCTCGGTGATGGGGATGAGCGCCGGGGCGACGCTCATGTGGCTCGCTTTGAGCCGAGATGAACTGGCCGTCGATCGCATCGTCAGCCTCTTTGGGCTCTATGACTTCGGGTGGCTCTCCGACCGCCGCTCAGCCTGGCTGAGACGCCGACTCCTCCAAAGCCCGGATCTGGCCTCGTGGCAAAGCCGGTCACCGCTCAGCCATGCGCTCATCGACGCCCCGTGCCTGCTTGTGCACGGCGACGCCGATCAGATGACCCCCGTGAGCCATGCGCACGACATGAAGCGCGCGCGGGACCGAGCGGGGTTGAGCACGACACTCGACATCGTAGGTGGCGCGCGTCACGGCTTCTTTAACGACGCAGAGGACCCGGTCTGTGAGCCCTGCATCGCGCGCATCGTGCGCTTCCTCGATGCGAGGTGAGCCTCACGGACCGAGAGGTCTCTAGCGAAATGAAAGCGTGGTCTGGCCTGTCAAGGTGCGCCCCTTAAGGGTCGTGGTCGTCTTCAGGTCCTTCAAGAGGCGCAGCCCATCTGCGAAGACCTTCATGCCCGTTGTCAGTGGCCCATCAGGTACCGGCGACCCTGCGTCGGGCCCGTCCGCGATCACCCCTTTGCCTTCATCGGAGATGGACTCACCGTCCATCGTCAGTCGGCCAAACGCTGTGCGCAACGAGTCGACCCATGCACCGAGGGCGTTGCCCGTGAGATGGTCAAACCCGACCAGTTTGCCCTGCTGTCCCTTGGGGGGTTTCGGCAGTGTGTATGGGGTGGCTACACCTGCATGGGTCGCGGCGATCCGCGTACTCAAGGCCTTGGAAGTGGAGACGACGAGCACGTCTTCTAACTGGAACACGTGGAGGAGCAGGTCCCCCTTGAGGTCGACTTGCAGCGCGGTCTTGCCCACTTGGCAAGCCGACATCGCGGTCCAAGGCATCGCCACCGTCGGCGTGCCGAGGCCCAGCTTGTGCGGCGCAGCCACTCGCGCGTCCTTCGCGAAGGTCCCGCCCAGCACAGCGCACATCGTCTGCCCCGTCATATCGAGCATCTCTGCGCCGAATGCCAACCCATCTGCTCCCTTCGCGAGGCCGAAGAGAAAGGCCATCCCGTAGTGCGGCAAGTGCTTGCCCTCAAGGCGACGCTGATCGCCCGACTTGGAGGCGCGGACGATCCGTAAAGACTGCACATCGCCTCCCCAGCCGACGACCGACCCGGCGCCCTGACCGAAGACCTCATCAGCCCGCTCTGACACCAACGTCTCGAGGGCCTCAAGCAGCCCAACGAAGGAGGTACTCTTCGCCAGAGGGAGCGCCGAGAGCGCGACCGAGAAGCCATCGGCGAGCGATCCTAGCAAGGCGCTGACCGAGAGGTTGGTCTGGGCGGTTAAGAGGGTCGCCGATCCTGGCAAAAGGCCAGCTATTGAAGACTTCTTTAGGGGCTGCGACTTCTTCACACCGTTGTTGATGGTCAACGCTTTGAGCGCCTTCTCTTCGTGCCACAGGCGGTAGCTCAGAGACTTGCCAAACTCTCCACGTCGGAGGCGGTCAACAAAGCCCCCCATCCCCATGCTGTTGTCGAGGGCGCCAAACTCTTGAGTCAATGACACCATCGCCGGGCTCTTCTCGTAGCGCGTCACGAGGGTCTCGACAGACTCGAGCATCTTGCTCCAGGGCTTAGTCGTCATCTGACCCCAGAGCGCATCGTTGCCATCAGCCCGAAACGCTGGGCCCAGCTTCTTGGCGCGCAGCCCCTTGCTGCGGCGCATTCGCTTCCCGACATGGAAGCGGAAGCCATCCCCGATCTGCTCAAGCCAAAACTGCTGGGTGATCCCGCCTAGGGCACCTACCAAAGAGGACGTCGCCGGGTGACCCCCATCGGGAACGACAGAGAGGTCCACGAGCCCCCGCGAGAGCACTGGCGTCGGGAAGGCCTTCACGACATCGATGGTCACACCGATGGCGCTCTCTTCAATGTCGATCGTGAGGCCCGGCTGGGTGCCCTGCTGACGCTTGGCCTGGACGCGGATCTCCTCAAAGAGCCCCTTCGCCATATCCTTGCTCGTCAGGTTGATGAAGAAGGTCATCCCCTTGACCCCACCCCGTTTGAACTCCTTGGCCAGGTCGCCATGCACCTGCCCCAAGGTCTCGGCATCCTTGAGGTCGGAGGCCGTGCTCGCCAGCGCCACGAGCCCCACGAGGCGCGTCATCCGCCCGAGCTCTGAGACGCCTCGATCCGTCAACCCGAAGGCGACCTCAGTCGGAAGCTTAGCTGCGTTCGCGTTCAACTCGCTGAGGAAGTCGGCCAAGGGCAGGGCCTCGCCAAAGTAGCTCTTGGATAACAGCGAGATGGACTCGGCGAGGGGACCGCTTAAGGCCGCCCGCAGATTCGGGACCAAGTTCATGCCAGCGATGAGGCTGTTATGGTTCTTGCTGAACGCCTTTAAGAACGCCGGAGCGGGCGCTTTTTTGGACTTGGCGTGGAGCGGCGTGAGCGCCAAGCCGAGGAGCGCGAACAGGGCGATCAGGGAGATAACGCGAGAATGACGTGCAGGCATGGTGACTTTGAAACCCGGGGAAAGTGGAGACATTAATCAGAGGAGCTCGGCGCGCGCCGTAGACCGGCGAGCGCAGCCGCCAACCCAAAGGGGTTAGCGTGGAGTTGAAGGACGATCCAGTCCCCCTCAGTCCGCAGCTCACGGACCTGAAGGACAGGCGAAATCGTCGCTAAAGCACGGCGCAACGGCGCACTTCTCCGGATCGCGGGGACCTTCATCAGGTCGAGCACGAAGCGATCGCCAGCGGCGTCGGCGATAACCGATGGCCGCTTCGGTAAGAAAGAGAGGAGGCTCGCTGGCTTCGAGAAGTCGAGGAACCCTGCCGAGACCATCTTCCCAAGCGGGCTGTCCGGGGTGAGCGCGGTGACGTCCACCTCATGCACACGGAGCGCCACGCGGAAGACCTCGGGGCCTAGCTCAATGGCCTCGACCAAGATCGACGCACCGACGCTGAGGCGATTGTTGCCCATCAAGCTCACGACCGCGTCGACCGCGAGGGCCGGTGGCCGCGCCGTGAGGACCAAAGACTCCGGTTTGCCCGCACCTGGTGGGAGCTGGTCGGCAGCCCAACGCAGCAGGTCGAGCGGCACGGCGACACGCCGACCGAGGGCGTGACGCCCGAGCACGACTAAGGTCTCAGGGTGGTAGCGCAGGTAGTGCGCAGCCGTGCGCGTCGCGCTGCGGAGTGCCCTTAGCATGGGTCCACCTCGCCCGAGGTGCATCGATAGCCAGCGGACATTCAGGACGTCTCCTCAAGGAAGCGATCTTCGAGGCGCTTACCCACCTGAAGCTCGACGAACACCACATCACGCTCAACCAACTCGGTGACCAGGCGCTGGGCAGCGCGACCGGCCGGGAGCGCCTTGGGATCGAAGTCAATCCGGAGGCGGTCCGCGCCTTGGTCAAACGCCACCTGGGCGAAGACCCCGAGGCCCTGCAAGTCGCTGAGCAGGCCGGCGTCAGGGGGCGTCGAGAGGCGCACGATGAGCTGCGCGGCCTCACCCAACACCTCGCTGAGGGTCTGCTGTCGCACGACAGCGCCCTCGTGGACGATGGCGACCTCGTGGCAGAGGTCCTCGATCTCGGCGAGGTTGTGGCTGGAGACAACGATCGTACGATCACCACGGATGCCGCGGATGAGCTGCCGAATGTCAGCTGCAGCGTGAGGGTCCAAGCCCGCCGTCGGCTCATCGAGGATGATCAGCTGCGGTTCACCCATGAACGCCTGTGCGATGCCCACGCGCTTCGACATCCCGTGGGACATCGTGTGGGGGCGTCGGTCATGGACATCCGCGAGGTCGACGAGCGCCAGCACGCGGCGGGCCTCCGCCTTCGCGTGCTCAGGTGCTAGGCCACCCAGCCGAGCCAAGTAGGCCAACTGCGCGCCGATGGAGGGCCGAGAGCCGAGCAACGCGTCCTGAGGGAGGATCGCCATGCTGCCACGCGGCGGTGGGGTCGTTGGGGTGACCAACTTACCCGCCACGCGCACCGTCCCCGTGTCGGCCGCGGTGAAGCCACAGACGACCGAGAAGAGGGTCGTCTTGCCGGCGCCATTGGGCCCTACGACGCCGAAGATGCGCCCGGAGTCGACGCGCAGATCGAGGCCACGAAGGGCGTGCACAGAGCCATAGGACTTGGTGATCCCTGTGACTTCAAGGAGGGGAGTGCTCATACGTCCCTCCTGCGGAACGCCGCCCAAGCCAAGGCAGCGAAGAGGATCGTCAACCCGAGCTGATGCCCAATCACCACTTGAAGGTACTCAGGGTCGTCGCTCAAGAGGTTGTACTTGAACGCCGTCGGGAAGAGGAGCTCAGCGTGCTGAATGACCGCCACGTCGCTCCACATCCAGCCGACAAATGCGAGGGTCATCTGAAGCCCGACTGCGCTGGCGAGCGCCATTCGTGGGCTCCCTGTCAGGACGTTGGTGCAGCTTAGCAGCGCCACCATGGGCAGCGAGAACAAGAGGGCGCAGAACCAGATTCGTACGCAGTACAGGAGCCCTGTCGCCCCACCGACCCCGTTCTCAAGACCAGACAGGACCGCCATGAGCGCCACGATGACCAGGGCGTAGATGATGCCAAGCATGAGCACCACACCAAGGGCGCGCCCCACGAGCAAGGTCGCGCGATCCACGCGCAGGAGGAGGAAGCGCAGATGACGCGCTCGGATGTCATTGGCCGTCTGATCAAACCCAGTGATGTAAGCGAGCGCGGGGACCGCCGCGAGCAGCACGGCGAAGAACGCGATGAGGTGCGGTGGATAGTCGCTGAAGAGCTGGGCTATCTCGGCGCGAGACAGCTCGGTCCAGTCCGCGATGACGCCATATGCGGGGCTCAGAGGGTCTACGCCCACAGAGTCGCCCTTCAGCGTGTTGATCTCCTCCAACAACCGTCGCGTGGGGACGATCGTCATCATCCCGAGGAGCACGGCGAGGAGCGTGAGGATGCCGCGGGGCCCCAGCAGCATCCTGCGGAGCTCAAACCCGATGACAATCCGAAGCGCGCGCGTGTTCACAGAAGCTCTCCTTACTGGACCCCAAGGACAGGTGAACGCCCCCAGGGATTCCCGAGGGGGTTGACTAGAGGCGGTTCAACTTCCAGCCACCGCCCTCCTCCAAGAAGATGACGCGCCGCTCATGACCATTGGCGAAGACGACCAGCGCCTCGACATTGCCGCGCCCCATGTCGCGGGTCTCTTTGATGGCTAGCGCCCCCTTCCCCAGGGCAGCCACGGATTCACGCAGGCCGTTGAAGAAGCGGTCTTCATACTTGGGCAGGTTCTTCTCCAACGAGCCATGGAGGCGCGTCGTCATGTAGGGCTTAATCGGCGCCAATTGACGCTTTTCAGCCCCCTTCAAGAAGTCGCTGTATGTCGAGACCATCGCCGCCTGGGTGCGCGGGTCAGTCTTAATCAGGTCCCCCGTCCCCGGCTGGCGGGCCACCCGGCTCCCCGCACGACGCGTGGCGTCAGCGACGCGCTTTGCCACCGGCGCAATGCCATTGGCCGCCGCGCTCTTCTTGGCTGCGATTCGCTTGGCACGAACCGCGTCTCGCAGCGCCGCCTTCTTCGTCACCGCAGGCGCTTCCGTCGCGGGGGCCGTCACAGCCGCCGCCGCAGGCGCCTCGTCCCCGCACTGACAGACGCACTCCACAGGGATTGGGTCGCCCATGTAGCAAGCAGAGAGGCTGAGCGCGATCGCGAATAGGGTGGCGTGATGAAGTCGTGCGTTCACGGACGCTCCTGGGCGTGGTCTTTGAAACGGGTGGAATCTCGCGGCTCGGCTGTGTCTCGTCAAGCCTATTGACGCCGGTCACGCCGCAGTGTGTTCGGCGGAAGCGCGCAGAGAGCAACCCCGGGCCTCAACCCAAGACAGCCTCAAAGACAGGCTCAAACACCTCGCGCAGTGGGTCGACGTTCACGGGCCCCACGCCGTGCAGCGAGAGCCAGGCCTCTCGGTCTGCCCCTGAGGACAGGGACAAGAGCGACTCCAAGACCTTGTTCGTGGCGATGCGATAGGCGGGCACACCGCGCTCGGCGGCGGCCTCCTTCCGTGCATCCTTGAGCGCATCAAAGAGCGAACGCTGGTCGGCCGTAAGGATTCGCGGGGGCGCTGTCGCCGTCCCGGATCGTGACCCCTTACCTGATTGGGTGCTCGCCTTGGGGGAGAAGGGAGGCATCGCCAACGCCGCGTCTCCACGACGCCACATCACATCGGCCCCGACAGGGGTAAGCACAGGGCGCTGACCTTGAATGCACCCGGCATCCCGAAGGGCTCGAATCAAGGCCGTAAGCGTCGGGTGGCTCATGCCACGCAAGATGCCGAAGGACTTCGAGCTCGCCAGCGGGTCCGTCACGATCTCCGAACGGTTGCTGCCTCGCAAAATGCGCGCGACATCCGCGGCACCGAGGCGCCCCTTCGAGCGCGCAATCGCGCTGAGCACCTTCTGGACCACGACGACCTCATCCTCCTCGAGGGCCCGAACTGAATGCGACGGAGAGGCGCTGCGGCGCGTGCGACTGCGACGCGGCTGAGCCGCATCAGGAGCGACGGCTTTGAGCCCCGGGATCCCAGTCTCGCCCGTGCAGCGATCGCACCCGCCACATCCCTCAGGGCCGACGACGAAGCGGTCGCCAAAGTGACGTAAAATCGCGCTATGTCGACACCCCTCCTCGTAAGCGTAGCCGATCATGGCCCTGAGCTTGCCCCGCTCGCGCGCCATGACCGTGGCCTGCTCATCGGGAGGGAGCCCCTCTCCAGAGCGGCTGATAAAGAACTCGTGGATGCGCGTGTCCGCGTAGGTGAAGAGCAAGACACAGCGTGACGGGCTGCCGTCCCGGCCCGCGCGCCCGACCTCTTGGTAGTACGCCTCGAGGGAGCCGGGGAGGTCGTAGTGGATCACAGCGCGGACGTTGGACTTGTCGATGCCCATACCAAACGCGTTGGTCGCACAAATGACCGGGCGGGTCCCGTCCAAGAACCCGTCCTGCACGGCCTGCCGCGTCTCGTCATCGAGCCCGGCGTGATAGGCAGCTGCCTCGATACGGCGCGACCTCAGGTTGGCCGCGACCTCTTCACAGTGCCGACGCGTCGCGCAGTACACGATGGCCGAGCCCTCCACGTCGCGGATCAAGGACACCATATGGGCGTCTTTCTCGACCATCTTGCGGATGGGGACGACCCCCAAGTGCAGGTTGTCCCGCATGAACCCGGACACGTGGATATACGGGTCACGCATCCCCAGGTGAGTCACGATGTCCTGCTGAACCTCGGGGGTCGCGGTCGCCGTGAAGGCCGCGACGGGTGGAGCACCAAGCTCGCCGATGACCCGCCCCAGGGAGCGATAGTCTGGGCGGAAATCATGCCCCCACTTCGAAATACAGTGCGCCTCATCGACGACGAAGAGGCTTATCTCAAGCTCACGCAACGTCGCCATGGCACGCTCAAAGCGGAACCGCTCTGGCGCCACGTAGAGCAACTGAAGCTCGCCAGAGCGAGCGGCCTCTAAGACCTCTTGCTGCTCCGCGGGGTGCTGCGTCGAGTTGACGTAGGCGGCGCGGACGCCCTTCTGCCTCAACCCGTCGACCTGATCTTTCATCAAGCTGATCAGAGGGGAGACCACCAAGGCGACCCCAGAGGCCTGGAGCGCAGGGAGCTGGAAGCACAGCGACTTCCCCGCACCGGTGGGCATCACCGCCACAGTCGGTCGGCCACGGAGGATCGACTCGACCACGGGCCGCTGCCCAGGTCGGAAGTCGTCAAAGCCGAAGTGCTCAGAGAGCGCGCTGCGCATAGCATCCATCTCCAGCAGCCATACCGCAGCCGATCCGCGCGAACAACCCACAGGTGAGGGCCGCCGATAAAGAGGGCCTCTGCGCGCGATTCAACGCCGCCACCACCCGCGTTGATGGGGCGGAGTCTGGCGAGTACCGCCAGCCGTGATACAACCGTCCCATGTCGCCACATGGTTCCGCTCTCTTCGACCACCTGCACCGCGCCTTCCACCAAGAGGAGAGCCGGGCCTATCAGATGACCGAGCGGGTGGTGTGGGTCTTCATCGTGGCCTCCATCCTCCTTTTTATCGTCGAGCTTCAGCTCCCGGAGTCCAACCCGACCCGCGCCACACTCCAAACCATCGATGGGTTCATGCTGCTCGGGTTTGTCCTTGAGCTCGTGCTCAGGGTCGCGAGCTTTCATCCCCCTGAGCTGAACCTCTTCCACATGGGCCACGCCCGGCGCCTCCGTATCCACGTCACCGGTCGGCTTCGCTTCCTCCTGCGCCCGCTGCAGCTGGCCGACTTGCTGACGGTGTTGGCGCTCGTCCCCGCCCTCCGAGGTCTCCGCGCCATTCGGCTTCTGAGGCTGCTCCGGAGCGGCGGCATCTTCCGATACAGTCACCCCCTCCGTGGCATCTCACGAGCCTTCCAAGAGAACGTCCTGCTCTACGCGGTGGGCTTTGGGCTCTTGACGACAGCGACCATCGTCGGCGGCCTCTCCATCTACCTCGTCGAGGTCCGGGCGAACCCGGACATCGCCACCATCGGGGACGGCATCTGGTGGGCGATCGTCACCCTCACGACGGTGGGCTTTGGCGACATCACCCCGGTCACGAGCCTCGGCCGTGTCGTCGGGGGCACGCTGATGGTGGCGGGGATGTTTACCCTCGCGCTCTTTGCGGGCATCGTCGGCAACACTCTGTTAAACGTCGTCCTAAGCATTCGAGAGGAGCAGGTTCGGATGAGCGGCTATTACGACCACGTAGTGATCTGCGGATATGACTCACGCAGCCAGATGCTCCTCGACGCTATCGTGGAGGAGTTCGACACAAACGAACGCCAAGTCGTTATCTTCGCGCCGCGATCGCGCCCCCCCGAGGTGCCGCCACACTTCACCTGGATACAGGGCGACCCCACCAAGGAGAGCGAGCTCGACAAGGTCCGACTGACACACGCGCGATGTGCGCTCGTCGTGGGGTCACGCGATGTGCCGCCGAGCGACGCGGACGCTCGCACTATTCTGACGGTCTTCACGGCGCGCTCTTACCTCAGTGAGCGGCCATTGGTCAGCGACCGAAAGAAGCCTGTTTATATCGTCACCGAGATCTTGGACGCCGAGAACGTCGACCACGCTCGCACGGCCGGCGCGGATGAGGTCATCGAGACCACGCGGCTTGGCTTCTCGCTCCTGGCCCACACCGTCGACCAGCCCGGGACTGCCGCGCTGGTCAGCCGAGTCGGCGTGAAGGGCTGGCAGAACATCTACGTCGGCGCCTTGCCACAGGACGTGAACGTCCCAGCGACCTTCCAGACCGTCTCGGCGCAGGTCAAGAGCGCCACAGGGGCGCTCTTAATCGGAATCCGCCCACGTGACGGTGGCGACATCCTCAACCCCCCGGACGACACTCAGGTCGTCCAAGGGAGCCAAGTCGTCTACCTCGCGAGTAAACCTGTGCTCGAAACGCGGGGAGACGAATGACAGAGAGCGCGCTCTACAACGGCGTCTTTTGGGGATGGCTCGGCATGTCGGCCGTCGTCTTCTGTCTCCTCTTCTTCGTGTCGGCGCCCTACGGGCGTATGGCGCGTCAAGGGTGGGGACCTCAGATCCCGACCCGCATGGCTTGGTTGGTGATGGAGCTCCCCGCGGTCGTGACCATCTTAGTCGTCTGGTACTTGGCCGGATCGCCCACCGATCTCGGTGGCCTCTGCCTGCTCGGGATGTGGGAGGCGCACTACATCAACCGGACCTTCATCTACCCATTCCGCACACGCACCAAGGGCAAGCAGACCCCCCTGGTCATCGCGGTGATGGGGGGCACCACGAACGTCGGGGTCGGCTACTTGGTGGGCTACGGGATCTTCACCCTTGGGCCCCCTTTGGGCGCAGAGTGGCTCGCCGATCCGCGCTTCATCGTCGGCGCCACGATCTTCGGGCTCGGGATGCTCATCAACATCCAAAGCGACAACATCTTGCTCGGTCTGCGAAAAGAGGGCGACACGGGCTATCATATCCCTCGCGGTGGTGGGTATCGGTGGGTGTCCTGCCCCAACTACTTGGGGGAGATCCTCGAGTGGATTGGCTTCGCGATCGCCTCCTGGTCCCTCGGCGGCCTCGCCTTCGCGGTCTGGACCATGTCCAACCTCGTCCCGCGCGCACTCTCGAGTCACGGGTGGTATCATCGCACCTTCGACGACTACCCCGCAGAGCGTAAAGCCGTCCTCCCATTCCTACTGTGAGCTTGCGCCTGCTCCCCGTTGTGGGGTGACATGGCCCCCACAGCAACTCCGGCCCGAACCTCCCATGTTTCAGATCGACCGCGCGCTGACCCTTACGATCGCCTTTCACCCGGACACCAGTCGGGTCGGTGAGCAGTGCATCCTGAGGCACGCCATGCAGGGCGAGCCCATCTCCCTCAACCGCAACGCGCCCAGCTTTGCGCAGCACGGCGACATGCCGATGCCCCTTGAGGACTCCCACATCAGCCGCTCGCCCGTGCTCCTGCGCTTAGAGGAAGAAGACCTCGTCATCGACCCAACGCAGACCAGCACCGAGGTCGTCCTGAACAGCGAGTGGCTCCGTGAGGAGACGCGAATCCCCCGATGGAAAGTCAACCGGGGCCTCACCTTAAAGCTCGCGGATCGCGTCATGATCTGTGTGCACTTCTCCCAGCCCGGGCGTGGGAACTCCGCCGCTCGTGGACTCATCGGCCACGGCGACGCCATCGACGAGGTCCGCGAGCTGATCGGGGACCTCGCGGCGGACGACGATCCCGCCCTGCTGGTCGGTGAATACGGGGTTGGGAAGCGCCGCGTCGCAAAAGCCATCCATGACGCCAGCAGCCGCGGTGGACGCGCCTTTGAGGTCCTCGATCTGGCGGCGATCCCCCCTGAGCATGTCAAACAGGCCCTCCGCGGCGACGACGGCGTGCTCCTCCGAGCCGACGGAGGGACCCTCTTCATCGAGGGGCTGTCCGAGGTCGATGACGACGTTCAGCGGATGTTCGTCACCCTCGTTCAGAAGGGCCACATGCTTGACGTCGCCGGTCAGGAGCGGGCCATCGACGTCCGCTTATTGGTGGGCTCCGGGCGAGAGCTCGAGCACGCCGTCGCCGAAGATCATCTGCGGAGTGAGTTCATCGCGCTCTTCGCCATGTCCCTCCACATCCCCCCCTTGCGGCATCGCATCGAGGACATCGCCCCGCTCTTCCTCCACTTCTTGAAGCAGTCCCTCCGCGAAAAGGGACAGGTGATGCTGCTACAAGATGGCGGACCAGGGCGCCCCCTGTGGCTGCCCCCAGACTTCGTGGGGCGTCTGCTCAGACATCAATGGCCGGGCAACGGCAACCAGCTCGCCGCGGTCGCCGATGCAGTCGCCGATACCTGCGGCCAAGGCTACACGGTGCGCGTCACCAAGGACGTCGAGCGCTACCTCGACGATGCCGCGACCTTTGACCACGGCCTCGGGCTCGGGATGCCAGCGACGGGCCACGTGGCCCCCTCAGACATCACCGACCAGGACCTGCTGGGTGCCCTGAAGGCCTACCGCTGGAACGCCACTGCGACCGCGACGCACCTCGGCACCTCCGTGCGCGCCGTGAACGACTTGATGGACGCCTCCCCGATGTTCAAGACCCCGGACCGCCTCTCCGAGGCTGCTATCCAGGGCGCTATGCGCCAATTCGGGGGCGACATCACCCTCGCCTCAGAGCAGCTCCAGGTCTCTATTCGCGGCCTTCAGCGCCGCCTCTGGAGCGGCGCTTAGAGCGCTCAGCGCGACCTGAACCAGTCGTCTTCCTCAGGGTCTGCCGGGCCGTAGCTCGCCTCGAGGGTGTGAAGGGCACCGTCGTGATGGAGTTGGCTGGAGTAGAGGTGAAAGCTCTCTACCAAGAAGGGCTCAGAGCGATAGAGCGCATGACCGGCTAGGAAGCGCTGGAGCCGCTGGATCGGTGCGCCATAAGGGAACCTGGCCACTGTCACGTGAGGGCTGAACTTGCGGCGCTCGGGCTGCACCCCCGCAGCGTTGACCACGCGGTCCACAGCGCGACGCAAGGGTTCGATGGGGTCGGTCGGCGTCACCCCGGCCCAGAGCACCTTGGGCTCCCCACGCGGAGGGAAATGCCCGAACCCCTGCAGGCGCAGCGTGAAGGGCTCGAAGTCGACCTCCGCGAGCCCCGCCTCGATGTCGCGATAGACAAGGCCGTCCACCTCACCAATGAAGCGGAGCGTCAGGTGGTACTGTTCGGGGTCGTTCCAGCGGGCGCCGGGGAGCCCCACACAGATCCGCTCGAGGCTTTCTGTGACCTCCTCTGGCAGATCGATGGCGACGAAGAGTCGCTGGTTCATGACGTCCCCTCTGCGTGGCCCTCAGACCTCGCAAGCTCTGGGCTCATCTGACAGACTCGTACCAAGCCACAGTCTCACGGATGCCCTCCACGAAGGGAATGCGCGCCTCCCACCCGAAGAGCGCCTTCGCCCGCGAGGTGTCCAAGCAACGGCGTGGTTGCCCATTCGGCTTGTCTGTCAACCACTTGAGTTCACCCTCAAACCCGGTCTCACGCTTGATGAGCTCGACCAGGTCCAGGATGGTGATCTCAGCCCCGGTGCCCAAGTTCACAGGCTCAGGCCCATTGAAGCGCTCCGTCGCGGTCAAGATCCCCTCCGCAGCGTCACGCGCGTGGAGGAACTCGCGGCTCGGGCTGCCGTCTCCCCAGACCTCTACGTGGTCCGCCTTCGCATCACGCGCCTCGAGGCACTTCCGGACGAGCGCCGGGATGACGTGCGAGGTCTCGAGATCGAAGTTGTCGTTGGGGCCGTAGAGGTTGACCGGCAACAAGTAGATCGCGTTAAGACCGTACTGCTGACGGTAGGCTTGCCCTTGAACCAAGAGCGCCTTCTTGGCCACGCCATAAGGGGCGTTGGTCTCCTCAGGGTACCCATCCCAGAGGTTGTCCTCGAGGAAGGGCACGGGGGTAAACTTGGGGTACGCGCAGATGGTCCCGAGGGTGACGAACTTCTCGACCCCGTACTGCCGGGCCTGCTCCATGAGCTCGATGCCCATGATCATGTTGTCGTAGAAGAACTTCCCAGGGTTCACCCGGTTCGCGCCGATGCCCCCGACCACTGCGGCCATGTGGATGACGATGTCCGGGCGCGCGATGTCGAACATGCGCTGGATGGCGGCGCGATCTCTCAGGTCGAACTCGGCCGAGCGAGGCACAAAGACGTGCTCAGCCCCGCGTGCGCGCAAGCCCTCCTGGACGAAGCTCCCGAGGAATCCAGCGCCGCCAGTCACGACGATTCGGCGCGTCGAGAGATCGAGGCTCTCGGCTTGAGTCGACTCAGTCATCGTCTTGCTCTCCCACCTGAAATCCAGCTTCTCGTAGTGTCACGTCGCGGCGCACAAGCTCCAGGTCCGCGTCGACCATGATCTCAACGAGCTCCTTAAAGGTGACCTTCGGCTCCCAGCCAAAGACTTCTCGCGACTTGGTCGGGTCGCCGAGCAAGAGCTCGACCTCCGTCGGTCGGAAGTAGCGCGGGTCGACCTCGATTAACAGCCGACCGTCAGGCGCATAGCCACGTTCGTCAGCCCCCTCGCCTTCCCAGCGCAGGGGTAGGCCCACGCGGTCAAAGGCGCGCTCACAGAACTCGCGCACCGTGTGCATCTCTCCAGTCGCGGCGACGTAATCGTCCGGGGTGTCTTGCTGCAAGATCTGCCACATGGCCTCGACGTACTCCGGCGCGTAACCCCAGTCGCGCTGAGCACTCAGGTTACCCAAGTACAGGCGCTCCTGGAGGCCCAACGAGATGCGCGCGGCAGCGTGGGTGATCTTGCGGGTCACAAAGGTGCGACCGCGGCGGGGGCTCTCGTGGTTGAAGAGGATGCCGTTGCACGCAAAGAGCCCATAGGCCTCGCGGTAGTTCACGACGAGCCAGTACGCGTACATCTTGGCGACGGCGTAGGGGCTCCGCGGATAAAATGGTGTCGTCTCACGCTGTGGGGTCTCTTGAACCTTTCCAAACAGCTCGCTCGTCGAGGCTTGATAAAAGCGGGTGTCGACCCCGGTCTCTTTGATGGCGTCCAAAAGGCGCAACGTACCCAAGCCGTCCACCTGGGCGGTGTACTCGGGGACCTGAAACGAGACGGCGACGTGGCTCTGAGCGCCGAGGTTGTAGATCTCTGAGGGGGCGATCTTCTCCACCAGCCGTGAGAGGTTCGATGAGTCCGTCAGATCACCGTAGTGAAGCTTCAGTTGCTGATCGGGGACGTGGGGATCTTGGTAGATGTGGTCCAACCTCGCCGTATTAAACGAGCTCGAGCGTCGAATGATCCCATGGACCTCGTACCCCTTGGCGAGCAAAAACTCCGCCAGGTACGACCCGTCTTGTCCTGTGATGCCTGTGATGAGCGCCGTCTTGCGGTCCGTCACGTCTGTCCTCCCAGTCCTCAGGTCTTGGCTCCGACATCACGTCGGACCTTAGGCTCTCGGTTGTTCCATCCGATGGCTCTGATCAGCCCATCGGTCAGCCCACGCCGAGGTGGCGCCTCAATAGCAGGCGTGTGGGCGGGTCGCAACCATCCTGAGCGGGTGACGGACCTCGGAATCTCGACTCTGAACCTGGCGTCGCACAGCCTATCGAACTCAGATTGCCCGCGGCGCCCCCTCTGACCACATCGCACGTCGGCGGAGCGGCCTGCCACGCCATCGATGACGATCGGCGCGCAACCGAAACGCCGACTAAGCGCCCATCCTGTCCATGACGCTTGCAGCGGGCTCCCCGAGTAGTGAGACTCCCCCACCACAAGCTCACTGCCCGCTCCGCGACGACGGCGCTCCGGACGGCCCGCTAAGAGTGCACCTGGACCATGACGAGGAGCCCCCATGTCATCCCCGCCTTCAGCCGCAACGCGTGAGCCTGGGCAGGAACGCCCCCTCTTTGACCACGTGCTCACCGATGAAGAACTCGCTTCATGGCGCCGTGACCATCGCCTAGTGCTCCGGGGCGCCTGCGACGGAGACGCATTGGCGCACA
This sequence comes from Myxococcota bacterium, assembly GCA_049602155.1. GTDB lineage: Bacteria > Myxococcota_A > UBA9042 > PHBI01 > JBMYRH01 > JBMYRH01. The sequence goes on from JBMYRH010000003.1 coordinate 309,321, forward strand.
TCCGAACCTGGACCGACGAACTGGCGAGCTGGCCAGAGACCCCCGGAAAGTGGATGGCCTACTACGAGCGCCACGCTCAAGACGACACTCGGATGCTCTGCCGCATCGAGAATTTCATCCCGTACCACGCGGGATATAAGGACCTAATCCAGGGGCCAGCGTTGATGACCTTGCTCAGCGCTTTGATGGGCGAAGAGGCGGTCCTCTTTAAAGAGAAGATCAACTTCAAGCTCCCGGGTGGGGCGGGCTTCGCTCCCCACCAGGACGCCCCTGCCTTCGCCTCATTCGGCCACCGCTATCACATCACCATGATGGTCGCGATCGACGACGCGACCACGCAGAACGGCTGCCTCGAGTTCGCGCCACCCACCGGGGTCGGTGAGCTCCTGACCCCCGCGGCGGATGGCACCATCGACCCCGATGTCGTCGCCTCAATGCCGTGGGCGCCCCTTGAGACCAAGGCCGGTGACGTCGTCTTCTTCGACTCCTACATCCCCCATCGCTCCCCGGGGAACAGCAGCGACGCGGCACGGCGCGCCACCTATGTGACCTACAATCGCTTGGCCGAAGGGGACGTTCGGACGGCCTATTTCGAGAAGAAGAGGGCGGCATTTCCCCCGGAGTGTGAGCGGGTCGAGGGGGTCGACTACTCGCAGAGTGGTGGGACCTTCAACCTAGGGAACCCTATCCGCTGACGCAGGCCCGGCCCCCTCGGGCTCAACCCCCAATCACCTTCACGAGTTCCAAGTCAAAGACCAGCATGCCTGCGGGTCCCCCGGCTTGACCCTTATAGGCGAGGGCCTCTGGCACCCACACTCGGCGACGTTCACCAGCGACCATCCCCGAGAGGGCCTCTTGCCACCCGGGGATGACGCGGTCGAGGGGGAAGGCTGCCGGCCGCCCCCGCGCAATAGAGCTGTCGAATGCCCTCCCGTCGGTGGTCCATCCGCTGTAGTGCACCAAGACCCGGCTGCTGAGGTTGGGGCGCACGGTGCCTGTGCCGGTGGCTAACACCCGCCAAGCGAGGCCGCTCTCGGCCCTCTCGGCGGTCTTAGGCGGTGCGGCCACATCACTAGGGGCGTCAGGGAGCTTGGCTGTGTCGAGCCCACCCGCCATGCGCACGGCGCCTATCTCCGCCATGACTTGCTTGTAGGATAAAATCCGCCCATCGACCGTGTGACACTCTTTGCCTTGGCAGCGGGTGTAGCCGGGGGGTGGGTTGACCGGGTCAAAGACGACCTCTGGCCGTGCAGATTTGACCACCTCGCCCGCCCCAGCAGCAGCCCCTGTAACATCCTCAACAGCAGCCTGAGCGACGGCCGACGCTGTGGCCACCTCCGAGAGAGCGGCTGCCGGTGCCTCGAGGGGGGCCGGCGTACAGGCGATGATGGTGAGCGCCAGGACAGCGAGGTGCAGGCTAGAAGACATCGTGGACCTCCAAAGCGACGCCGGTTCTAGCCCGGAGTCGCAGCGCGGTCCAGCCCTGCGCACAAACAGAACGCTAGGCATGACCTCCTGCGAACCGCTACCATCGAGCCCTGACAAGGGCATGCCAGTGGACGAAGTAGGTCGACGGAAATTCTTGAAACGCGCTGCGGTGACCGCGGCTACCCTGAGCGGCTGTCATACGGCGGATGCCCGTGATCCAGGCGCTTCGGCCGCTCCCTCCCCTCCGATGCCCCCCAAGCAGGCGGACCCCGTGAACGTAACGACGCTCCCCCTCCGGATGCCTTGGCAGACCCAAGACCCCTTCCTCTTCTGTGTCCACCACCTGGACGCGTACCCGAAAGGCGACGCGCAGATGGGCCCAGTGGCATCGCTGGATGGGCGACAGATGGGCTCTGACTTCTCGGGTAAGGACGGCTGGTCGATGTATCATGGGCGCGTGGTGCCGGGCTTCCCCCGTCACCCCCACCGCGGCTTCGAGACGATCACGGTCACCCGCCAAGGCGTCATCGATCACTCTGACTCGCTGGGCGCGACCGCGCGCTACGGTGACGGTGATGTGCAGTGGATGACCGCCGGGGAGGGGATCGTCCACTCAGAGATGTTCCCCTTGTGCAAAGACAACGAAGATAACCCGACAGAACTCTTTCAGATCTGGATGAACCTGCCCGCGAAGAGCAAGTTCACGACGCCCTACTTCACGATGTTCTGGAAAGACGCGGTGCCCGTGCACACGCTGAGCGACGCTGAGGGACGCCAGATCGTCGTCACGACCATCGCCGGGGTGCTCAACGGCGTCGCCCCACCGAGCCCTCCACCAGAGTCATGGGCCTCTCAGACCTTAGCTGACACAGCCATCTGGACCATCGACATGGCCCCCGGGGCGACGTGGACCATCCCCCCGTCAGCCGAAGGGCTGACTCGGAGCCTCTACGTCTACCGCGGTGACACCCTTGATGTCGCCGGAACCCCCGTGACGCCCAACCACCGAGCCTCTGTGGACTCTCACCTAGCGGTCCCCCTGACGGCCGGCGCGGTGCCCTGTAAACTGTTGCTCTTGCAGGGGCGCCCCATCGGAGAACCGGTCGCCCAGCATGGCCCCTTCGTGATGAACACACGGGAGGAGATTCGGCAGGCATTTCAGGACTACCAGCGCACGGGCTTCGGGGGGTGGCCCTGGAAGCGAGATGACCCTGTGCACGAGAAGACGGAGGGGCGCTTTGCCCTTCACCCCGGTGGACGGCGCGAGACCCCCAGCTGAAGCGCGGCGAGCAAAGGCGTAGGCACTGAAACCCCATAGCCTCCTAAAAGCAGCCACTCAGCACGTCGTTTCGGCCGAAACTCCGCGCGCACGCGTAGGAAATATGGTCGGGGTGCACGGAGACAAGAGACGGCGGGAGGCCTGCCGTGCTACATTCTTACAGGGCATTCCGTAAAGACTCTCGCAGACGGGTTACGCGTGGCGTGTAGGGCGTTAATATCGCTGATTTTCTGTGTTGGACTTCTGATTCCAACGCGAGCGGTCCATGCGATCAACGTCCCGGTGAGCGCCTTCCTAGATCCGGCCGCTTGGACAGGTAACGCGAACGTTCCGATTCAGCTCCCGGCGAGCGTGGTCAACGTGATGGACGCGGTGCGCATCACAGACTTCAGCAGCAAAGGCTCGCCTGGCGCTTACACCGAGCTCGGCTTGAGCTGGAAAGGGCAAATCAAGCTGCCCATCCCGCTCCTCGGAGCGGGGCTTTACCTCGGCAAACCCGACCTGAACGGACACGCCCTCGGGACCCCCGCCGCGGAGAGCTCTGGCGTCGATAACGGCATACGGATGCGGTACGAATACGAAGAGAAGGGGGAAGAGGCGGACGGGCCTAAAGTGCTGAAATTCAGCGGTACCGAGGTCGACGGTGTGGTCATGACCTTCGAGTTGCCGGGCGCAGGTACCGGTCTGCTCACCAGGGAGGACAATGGCCTCCCTGCAGCCATCGAGGTCGTCGCGACCGAGGACAACCCCATCCAAGCGACCACGGAGGGGGACTTCTTCGTCCCGAACCTGACCCTGCCCCGCACTTTGGTCGGGAATTCAGGAGTGGTCATCTCCGCCACGAACGTCGCGATCGACATGCACACCACGATCAGCCCGGATGGCGTCGATAACGACGGCTCCTGGCGCGGCGTTTTCTTGGGCTCGGTCGTCATCGACTTGCCCGACAACCTCGGCGGCATCGACGGCATCGAGGCCGAGAACTTCATCATTGAAGACGGTGGCGTGACCGGGACCGTGGACGTCAACTTCGACGGGGGCGGCATGGACGTCGGCGGCGGAATGACCGCCTCGTTGAACCAAGTCTGCGTGGCCTTCACCATCGACCCAGTGACCGGGGAACAGAAGGTCGACCTCTGCGGGGTTGGCGGTCAGATGGACCTCCCGAGTGATTACTTCTCCTGTATGGAGGACCCAGACGCCACGCTCCCTGTCGATCTCGCCTACGATCAAGGGGTGTTCACCGGCATGCTGGACACCGAAAACCTGCCGGCCAACTGCCGCGAGTTAAGCTTTGGCTCCGATGCCGGGGGGGCCTTGGTCCTTGGAGAGACCGAGACCGCGACCGTGAACTGCGCCAGCTATGACATCACGGCCGAGAAGACCGCGCGCTTTATCCGCGTCGACGTCGTCACGAGCCCCGAATTCGAGATCACCCTGAGCGGCTTTGACGCCAGCACCGTCCCCGGAGAGCAGAACGAGCCCAACCTGAACAGCAGCGCCCCCATCGGCGTCTTCAAGCCATCAGCTGACAAGCTCAAGCCTATCTTGGACGACGCCCAAGGCAAGCCCGTCGATGGCATCGTGATGCCGGAGACCGTGGTCATAGGTGCCGAAGGTGTCTGCATCGGTTGCGGTGCCGGTGAGGGACTCTCAATGCCTCCGATGGAGGTCGGCTCAAGCGGCGTCGAAGTCTGCGCGGACCAGGTGGGCCTCGACTTCCACGAGGGGCTTAACAAGGCCGAGGATACCGTGAACGCCGGTGATGATGAGTGGATGGGGCTCTATGCGGCGTCCCTTGAGGTCACTGTCCCCTTTAAGAAGCAAGATGGCTCAAGCCTGACGTTCGGCGCGACCCACATGTCCATCGGGAGCGGCGGAGTCTCGGGCAACTTCGTGGTCAACGCTGGCATCGATCCAGTCACCTTCGGGGGCTATGACGTCTCGCTGAGCGCCATCCAGATGAGCTTCGTGCACAACACGCCGACAGGCTTCGGTGTCTACGGCGACCTCAACGTGCCCTTCTTCGACGAGACCCTCGGCATCAGCTTCGTCCTAGACGGACAGGGCGGCTGGCTCGCTCAGATCAGCGCGAGCGGCAACGGCGTCGACCTCTCGAAGAACCTCGGTCCGCTTGAGCTTCGATTATTGGTCCAGCGCATCGCCTTTGGGTGTGAGGCAGGCGACTGCGTGATCGCGCTCGACGCGACGACCGGTATCGGCTCCCCGGTCTTCGACACGGGCGATATCAACCTCCAGAACCTTCAGATCACCAGCGACGGCGAGGTCAAGCTTGACGGTGGATGGATGCAGTTCCCCGATCCCCGCATCATTAAGATCGCCGGCTTCGAGTATGAGCTGACCAAGTTCGGATTTGGCACCCGCGATGGCGCGAGTCCCCAGGAGGCCAGGCGCTGGGTCGGCCTTGGCGGAAACTTCCAGCTGCAAGACGTTCTACCGGTGACAATCGACGTCAACGAGATGAGCTTAAGCTGGGAGTACCAGGACGCCAGCGAGAACCCAGTCGCGTTCGCCAACCCGAAGCTTGAGATCGCCGACATCAAGCTCGGCATGGAGATCCCCAACGTCCTGAGCCTCGACGGTACGTTGCGCTTCTGCGAGGCCGGCAAGGTCGGCTGTGGAGACGGCACGACGGCGCTGGGAAGCAAGTGGTTTGAGGCCGCCGTGGACGTCAGACTCAAGCAGCCCGCCATCGAGCTCAAGGGGCAGCTCATGGTGGGCAAGAACCCAGGCGGCGCGGGTCTCGACCCATTCACGTTCTGGTACGCCCAGATCGACGCACAGCTGCCGTCGGGTATCCCCGTGCCGGCGACCGGGGTCTCCATCTATGGGTTCTCAGGGGGCTTCGGCAAAAACGTTGCGCTTAACGTGACTGATGCATTCCCGCGTCAACTCGACCTCGCTAACCCGGTCTCTCCGACCAGTGGGACCTTCGTCTTCATGGCGGGGGTCACCCTCGGCTCGGGGCACGACAACGGCTTCGTCATCAACACCGACGTCAAGCTCTTCGTCCAGATCCCAGGGCCCGTCATCGTCTTCAACGGGCAGGCCTGGGTCGCGACCGAACGCAACAAGCGTAAACTCCCGCCCTTGTTGACCGTCGACATCATCTTCGACGGCATCAACAAGGAGTTCATCTTCAGCCTCGCGGCCCGCTATCAAAGCGGCGAAGGCAAAGACAACGTCGAGGAAAACGGCAAGATCGTCGACGCCTCGGGCAACATGGAGGTCTTCCTCTCTCAGACCGACTGGCACGTCTACTTGGGGACCAAGGCCCACCCGATCTCCGCGAAGATCGCCAAGGACCTCCTGGCGATCAACGCCGAGGCCTACGTGATGTTCGGCACTCAAGTGCCTTTTGATGCTGGAATTATGCCCGGCTTCCTCGTCGGCGCCGGGATCCATATGCAGAATTCAGGCGAAGCCCTCGGGGGCCTCGTCGGCTACGAATTCGGGCTCTACGCCCACGGCGAAATGGGCCTCCAGATGCAGCCTAAGCATGTGTTCGTCGTGGCCGGGATCGGGGGCAACGCGCGGGTCTGGGTCGGCCCTCTGAGCCTGGGGCTCGCGATCGACGCTATGCTCCGCGGTGAGACCCCCACACCGATGCTGCTCGACGCGAACTTGGCCGTCGCGATCGAGCTCCCTTGGCCTTTCAAGGACATCTCGTTTGAGGTCGGTCTGCACTGGGAGAAGCCGTCTGATCCACCCGAATTCCCCAAGCCGCTTAAGGAGATCGTGTTCGAGAGCGAGGCGACCGGCCGCACGGTGCGCGCCTTCCCAGAGGACGGCGGGACACCTGATGTATGCCCGACGGGCACCATCACCGACGTCCCCTTCGACGCTATCACCCAGCTGACCTTCAACCGCCGAATGGACTGCCGGGACGGAAGCTCGGTCCGCCCCTGCCCCGCCGGCACCGAGTCTAACTCGTACTTCCAAGACGAGACCGCAGGACATTATATCGCCAACCAGTTCACCGGGTGGAGCGTGACTCAAGCGGGTGGGGCCGCCGCAGACTTAACCCTCGTCGGCGGTTGGGGCGGCGCACTGGGCGCACCCGAGAGCGTCGGCACGACCGCCCAACGCCGCTATGAGACCTTCTCATTCCGCCCGACACACTTCGCCTTCGAGGAGTGCCCAGGAGAGTGGAGCAACGCGACTGATCCTGATCAGTGCACGACGACCACCGTCCCTAACGGCGAGTGTCGGGTGCTGAGCAAGACCGCCGCTTGTGTCCAAGGGGGTGCGGGGTGTCACGGTCGCCTTTACGGTCAGACCAACCTCGTCGGTGACAAGGACCAGTTCAAACACAGCTCCTCTGACGCCGCCCAACCTGGACCGGGCTGGGTCGCGAGCCCCGTCACGAACCGACCCGCAGACATGGACAGCCTGACACCGGAAGCACACCGCACATGGAAGCACACCGTCGACCTACCGCCGAACGCTTGCCTCGCCGAGGCCAAGCTGGTCCTGAAGTGGAAGCGCGTCGGCCAGCAGCTACAGTGCGCACCGTGCGCCAACCTGCCGGGTTCGCCGAGTCGACCGACCGAGACCCTCTCATTTGCAAGCGCATCCAAGGGGCAGCGGGACTTCGACTTCTGTACCGAGGCCTTCACCGGGGCGATGTTTGGCGATTGCACTCCATCCGGCGACGGCTACATCGGCGCGCTGGAGGGCCAGGCGACCCTGGACCTGGCTGACTTCCCAGAGGTCCTCGACATGGTCGAAGACGGTCAGCTGACCGTCAGCATCGCTGGCAACACCGCCATCGATTTTGCCGAGCTCGTCGTCAGCTATCAGATGAGCAGCGGTGGACAAGCCGCCACCTTCACTGGGCGGTACAACTCCAATCACCAGTCAGCGATCTACTACGCCCTCGGTGACCAGCTCGTGACCTTGGGGCAGGGGCAGATGCTCTACAACCCCCCCGAGTGCCTCGCGGCCGGCGCACAGGAGGACGTCTGCTGCACCGCGCCGCTGAACCCCATCGCCTGTGAGGGCCCCAACGGCGACTGGTTGGTGACCGGCTACCACGTGAACGCCGCGGGCGACCTCTTCCAGATGGGCATGGGTGATCCGGTTCCGACCAACCCCGTCGGGAGCTGCGCGACCCTCGACGACGCGATGATCGCGCCTTGTCCATCGAACGACCAAGCGCTGTGCCCATCGCTCGGCTCGGGCCCAAAGACCTTCTGCACGCTCTATGACGGCACGGCGGTCGCCCCCTCAACCGTGACCACCACCCCGGACTGCAGCAACGACGACGGGACTGGGCCGGAGTACTTGCCAGGCGCCCCGTTCTGCCCCGCCACGACGTACGAGCTGAACCTCGTGATGAACCAAGACACGACCCCTGTCGATGGCGGCAGCACGTCGTCATCGGGCCAAACCTGCACGGTCACCTACCAGATCGAGGACCCACCCGAGGCGCTCTCGCCTTACGTCGCTTGGACCTACCCCGCGGACGCCCAGCGCGTCGTCTACACCGCCAACGACCTGATGGTGCAGTTCAATTCAGGCGTCATCTGTGAGCTCTACAGCTGCTGCTCAGGGGCGCCACTTGCGATCGAGCTCCGGAGCGCTGACGCGGTGTTGCCCACTGACGTCACCCCGGGTCAGCTCTACAGCGTCGGGTGCAACGAGGTGTCTGATATCACTGCGCTCTTCGACGATCCCAACGACTGGGAGCCCGTCGGTCAACAAGACGACTTCCTCATCTTCACCCCAGGTGAGATGCGTGACCTCGGCGCGGATTCCAGCCACTGCGTGGCCGGGACTTGTGTCTGTGACCCGGGCTACAGCCCAACTGTCGACGGCGACTGTGTCGACATCGACGAATGTGCCACCGCCAACGGCGGATGTGGCGACCCGGCGCTCTACAGCTGTACAAACACCCTGGGCAGCTTTGAGTGCGCTGACGTGGATGACTGTCAACAGAGCAGTGTGTGCCTCGATCCAGCCGACTGCGTCTTGTCCAACGGGGGATGCCCAAAGAACACCACCTGTCACAACCAGGTCGGCGCGCCGCGGACCTGCAGCTGCGAGAACGGGTTCGAGCTGAACCCCTCGGGAGACTGCGTGCCTGTGACTGGCTGTGAGACCACCACATGCCCGACAGGGAGCTACTGCGTGACCCCAGCCCAGCCTTGCACTGCGACCGACTGCAGCGATCCTGCCCTCGGCTGCGTGACGATCAATGTGCCGTGCGAGATCGGCGAGTGCGTCTGCGCGCCAGGGTGGGCCACCAACAGCGAGGGCGGCTGTGACGACGTAGACGAGTGCGCGACAGGCAATGGTGGCTGCGGCGATCCGCTCTACTACAGCTGCACCAACACCCCTGGGAGCGTCCTCTGCGCCGACATCGATGAGTGTGAGGTCAATCACGGCGGCTGCGACCCCGCCGCATGGTGCACCAACGTCGATGGGGCTGCGGCGACCTGCGCCTGTAAACCCGGCTACGATTCAGACGGGCTCGGCGGATGCGTCGTCAACGCCACGTGCGCAGGGGTGGTCTGCGGCGACACCGCACCGCCGAATGAGCACTTTACCCTCGCGGCGCTGGCGGCGAACACGAAGTACTTCATGGCGATGCCCAACCCCCTGGGGACCAGCTCAGACGCCCCCCTCCTTGAGACGAGCTTCGTCACCAGTCAGTTCGAGACCTTCACCGAAGCGCTAGAGAGCGCTCTCGCGGTCGCCTCTTCGGACAGCACGCACATCACGCTGACCACCCCCGAGGCGCTAGACTGGCTGCACACCAGTGCGGTCCTGGACCCTGACGGGACCGAGAACACCGGCGACGAGATCGACCTGGACCGCCTCCGATTGTCCGAGGACACCGACTCCATCCACGTCTTCGAGTTGGCGAGCGCCTCCGCCGCAGCTGGAGGCACCCTCCGCCTGACTTACCACAGCCGCCCACACGGGCGCTGCACCTGCACCGATGACGTCGACTGCCCCGGGGAAGGACGCTGCATCAGCGGCGTTTGCCAGGCAGGCCACATCTGCGATGAGGACCTTGAGTGCCCTGCGTCAGGCACCTGTGATCTCAGCGGCCCGGTAGTTCGTCGAGGCGGCACGGTGATCTCCGAGGACGTCAACCTGGTGCTGGAGGACGAGCTATGATCCTCAGCTTCAAACCCACCTCTTGGCCCCTGCTCCTGCTCGTCACCGTGATGACGCTGTCAGGGCTCTTCGTCTTCTACGAGCGCCCCGCCGAGACGGCCCCAGACCTGAGCCAAGTCGTCCCGGAACCACAGACTCCACCGCTGGCCCTCGTCGGCGTGCGGGACATCGCTCCCCCAGGCGCCCCTGCCCAGGTCGCACCGCTGCCCCCGCTGCGACGCACCTACACCCCAGACTGCGGCGCCACCGCAGCGAGCACCCAGAACTTGGCGCCGCACAACCTGCTCCGTTGGGCCTTTGAGCCGGATCTCGGGTTCCCTACTGAGGGCTATGATCTCTACCGCTGTTGTGGCGTCGAAGCGGCACCGCCACCCGGCGATCCCGGCTGGACGAAGCTCAACAAAGACCGGATCCGCCCGCCGCAAACCCACGCCGAAGGGCAGGTCTTTGTCTCTGGCATCGGCCTGCTTCCGGACGGCACACGGAACGTGATCGGCCCACGCATCACCGCGACGGAGTGGACGACATACTGCAACGTACTCGAGCAAACCACGGGGCTTCCGAGCGACTGCCCACCGCCCCCGCCTCCTGGCGCGGTCGACCCGACGGCCCAGACCTTCGAGGTAAGCCAAGACCCGGCCAGCTTCCTGCTCCTCGCCTCGATGAAGCCCGAGATCGCGACACTGCTCGGCCTCTATTGGGTCGATGACAAGCTCGAGTCCCCAAGCTGTATCTACCGCGTCGTCGGCCATTGGAGTGGCGGCATCGCGCATGAGTCGGTCACCGGCCCCCTCATCGAGGCCCCGCTCTCTCCCCCGAACGGCTTGGCGGCTGAGCAGACGCCTCAGCCCGGCAGCTTCTCCTGTGAGGCTTTAGGGGGACCGACGCAGGCTGCAGGGAATCCAAACGTCGCGATGAACCTGACCTGGAACCTCCCCGTGGTCCAGTCGATGGTGGCCGCCGCGGACAGCCCCATCATGTACAACGTCTGCCGCGAGGCGCCTGGGGACGGGAACCTAGTTCAGATCTCTCGCGCGACCTATGACGACGGCACCGGCCCTCAGCTGGTCGAGAGCCCGATGATCGTGCCCCGGGTCCCGAGCTTCGACGGGCAAGGCAACCCCCTGCTGACTCCCTCGGGGGACCCGCTGATGGTCCTGCCGGACGTCTTCTACACCGATCACCTCGACGATGACCCTCTGGCGATCGGCGCTTACACTTACGCGATCACCGGCCTCGACATCTTTGGTCGAGAGAGCCTGCCATCCCCTCCGGTGCAGCTGCCGCTCATCGACCCCATCGGCCCGCCAAGTCCAGTCAACGTCAAAGCTCAGACGGTGCAGCCGCCGACCTCGTTGACCGCTGACGTGGAGCTCTCCTTTGACTGGACGGCCATGGAGGCCGAGGCCGCCCCAGACGCCGCGGCCTTCAAGGTCTTCCGGCGCGTCGACACCCCAGACCTGACGATGAACGGCCAATGCCCGATCATGCCTCAAGACGACCCCGCCAACTGGGAGCTTGTCGCGACCATCCCGGTCGGCGCCTATGCCCACCTGTACAACAGCTACAACCCCCTCCCTGTCGATGAGCAGCCAGCGCTGAACCCCGTCTTACCTGTGCAGCGCTACGCGCTAACCGACACCCTGACGCTCCCCGCCGGACCGCCAGTGCGTCACTTCTTCTACCGAGTGGTCGCCTACGACGCGCCGAGTCAGAACCCAGGGCCACCGTCTGGAGCGGTCAACGGTCACGTCGTCGATATGGCCCCCGCGGTCCCACCCGACGACGTGACCCCCATCTACTCCTATTCCGAGTGGGACAGCTCCGTGCAAGTCCACCTTTTGTGGTCAGCCGGCGCGACCACCGGTAGCGACCCGATGGGTTATAAAGTGATGCGCAGCTTGCGGGCGCTGGCGTGTGCGACGAGCAGCCAGTGCCCCAAAGATTGCGATCAAGACGGCTGTGTCCCCACGCCATGTCACCCATCAGGCTTCTGTGGCGACGGCCCTGACCTCGGCCCGACAGGTCACCGACAGGAGGACCGAGAGGCGATGCTCACCAATGGTGTCGAGCCCTACAACGCCACGGGGAGCTTAGAGGTCCTAGGGAAACTCCGCGCCTTGGCGGTCCTCGGCAACCTCTTCTACAGGGATCCCGCCACGGGCGCGCGCGTGAACGTCGCGCCGTCCTGTGCCACCGGTGACCAGAGCGCGTGTTCGGCGGAGCTCGCTACAGCCATCGATGGACGCACCCAATATCACCAGGACACGATCCCCGCGGACGCCTCTGGGCAAGTCTTCTTCTACCGCGTCATGGCTGTGAGCCGCGCCGGACTCCAAGAGAGCGAGGACACGGTGGCGAGCACCGTCTCAGCGCCCTTCTCGATTCAAGCTCCCGACTTTATCGCCCCGACGCGCCCTGAGCTGGTGGGCGCCATCGCCGACGGGGTGACCGGCGGCGCCGTCTCGATTCAATGGGCGGTCGGCCCCGAGTCAGACACCCTCGTCGCCGGGGCAGGCTACACGGTCGAGCGCGCCGACGTCGGCTGGGCGCGCTGTGAGAATCAGCGTGCGGTCTGCTGCGAGCTCACCAGCGGCACCGGCTCTACGTTCCATTGGCTAGAGCGGGGCGCCTGCGCCAGCCAAGGTGGGCAGCGCTTGGACACCCCCGCCACCGTCCAGGTCTTCAAAGAGATCACGAACACCGGGGTCATCTTGACCATCAACGATCCCGCTGACGCCGCTGCGACAAGCGAGGTCATCATCGCCAACGAGCTCGGCGGCTTCTGCGTCCCCGAGGTCCCGGTCTGCTGCGAGCTCCCCGCGAGCCCCTACCCTGACTACCTGATGAGTGACGCCGCGATGTGCAACACCCTCGGCGGAAGCCCGTGGAAGCCGCTCACTGTGGGCAACAGCGGGACCTATACCCTGGATGACCTCGCCCCCGGTCGCTGCTACCGGGTTGATGTGGTGCCCGCCGGGCTCAAGCCCGACCCAAGCCGGGTCATCCAAACCGCCTACTTGCTCGGTGGCGCCCCTGGGACCATCACGTGGCGGCCCCCTGGTGACCTCAACCAAGTGGCGCTCATCGTCCGACATGACGCCCTGAGCACGGTCAACACCTCGACGCTTATTCGGCCGAATCCGACCCCCCAAGTCATCGATGGCTACGACGTGGTCACACTGAACCCTGGGGCGCCGGACGAGCGCCTAAGCCTGCGCGACACGCCCCCGATCGACGCCCACGACTACTGCTACGCCCTGAAGGTGAGTGACGCGGCAGGCAACACCTCGCCCTACTCCGTGCCGCTCGTGGGTCGCTCTGTGGACATGACGCCGCCGGCGCCGCCAACCAACCTGGCCGTTGCCCGGGACAGCGGTGTCGCTACGCTGTCTTGGGGACACGACGAATCCCCGGTGCGGGTCCGCGTGAAGCGCAGCACCGCAGGCCCCAACGGGCCCTGGGTCACCTTGGACAAGGCCGCGGTAGCCATCGAGGTCGGCGACGGCAGCATCACGGCGCTCCCGCCCGAGAACTTCGAGCACTGGATCGATGGCGCGGGCTATGGCTACAGGTACAGAGATATGAGTGCTGAGCTGGGGCGTGAGTATTGGTATCGCGTTCAGATCTACGACGCGACCGGCCTCAAGTCCGGGCGTGATGACGGCAAAGTACTCTTGGGGGCAAGCGACTGATGACGCGCCTTAGCACCGCCCTCGGCACCCTGTTGCTCGCGCTCAGCCTCAGCTGGAGCGCGCAGGCCGCCGTCTCTAACGTCTGCCTCCCGCTCTACAGTTTCGAGTCCGGAGCCGCAGGCTGGTACTACATCGATCAAGCCGGTGTGAAACAGACCGACCTCTGGCGCAGCGGCGTCGGGATCGGCGGCTCAGGGGCCCTGAAGGTCCCGAGCGGCGTCACCGCGATTCACCACGACAACCCAAGCTCTCTGCCGGGCGCTCAGCTCTGCTTCCATGCTCGACCATCGAGCGGACCGCTCGGGCAAGCGGCGGCGATGTGGACCCAAGACAACCAGGACTTCGGCTGCAGCTCCGGCTGCTTTACCAGCCAATACCCGCCGCGACAGCCATGCCCCTCTAAAACGGGCGCGCTCAAGGTCAGCAAGGACAGCGGCCTGAGCGGTGCGTCAATGCCCGTATCGACCGGCTACCAGCTCTACCAATTCCCCGCGGGCCTCCATCAAGGGCCCGACTGCGTCATCCCCGCGGGCGCGACCATCGGAATCGAGCACCTGTCCCATGTCTATATCGACAACATCGGGGTGATGTTCACGAAGAAAGACTGCCTTGAGGAATGCGTCGACGGTGCCGGCTGTGACGATCAAGACCCGTGCACCCAAGACCAATGCGTCGGCGGCCAGTGCCTCAATACCCCTATCGCCGGCTGCTGCGAGAACAAAGAGGACTGCGGTGACGGTGACCCATGCACCATCGACCAGTGCCTGTTCAACGGGACGTGTCATCATATCCCGCGGCCCTTTTGCTGCGAGGATGACGCCGAGTGCACCGACGACTCGCCGTGCACCATCGACACCTGCGAGAACCATCACTGCGTGAACCTGATGGGCTGTGATGACGGTCTCGACTGCACCTCCGACGTCTGCAACCCGGACACAGGGGCCTGCGATTACGTGCCCAATAATGAGGGCTGCCCCGCACCTCAAGACCCATGCATGACGGCGGTGTGCGTCCCGGGCGAGGGATGTCGTGAGGAGCCGATCAACTGCGACGACGGGCTTCCATGCACCGTCGACACGTGCGTAGCAGGCCAAGGCTGCACCCACGAGAGCACCTGCGACGATGACAACCCATGCACCGACGATCATTGTGACGAGCAGGGCCAGTGCACCTCGGCCCCTAACCAGGCCCCATGTGACGACGACGACAGCTGCACCGGTGGCGACCAGGCCCCTTGCGAGGGGACGATCACGATCTCCACCCACGGGAAGTGCCTGTTCGGAACCGCCGACGGTTCAGTGGGGCAAAGCCTCAACACCCAGACCATCACCACCGGCGGCTGTGGCGAGGAGGCTAACTGGACGCTCACCCTGGAGCCTGGTGGTCAATACTCGATCTCACGCACCTCACCATCAGGCGACGTCTACTGCCTCAGCGCTTCGGCGACGGGACCGTCACCGATGGTGGAGACGCCGTGTATGCCCTCGGGGGATTGGGCAGGGCCCGCCGGCACGGTCTGGAGTCAGCGCTGGGACTTGGAGGCCTTTGCGGACGTCTATCGCATCCAGCGAGATGTCGGCGCCGGGGCCGAGTGTGTGCAACAGACCAATAACGGCATCGGCCTCGAGGTCTGCCCAGAGCTGGTCACCGGGCTCGACAGCTGGACCATCCTTGGACCCGACGGTGAGCCCTGCAGTTATCAGGATCAATGCGCCGATGGCGTCTGCGGCGGCGCCGACCTCAGCTTGGCGGGGGACGGCTGCGCTGACGCCATCCCACTGCCTGCCAACCTGGGCACGAGCCTCTACGAAGGGAGCCTGGCATGTATGGCCGACCAAGCGTCGATGCTCTGCGGCGGCGAGGGGAGCCCAGAGGCGCTCTACACGTTGACTCTCCACGATCCGACGCTCGTGAGCGCGCGCGTCCTCTCAAGCCACGACACCGTCCTCTACATGGCCACCAGCTGCGAGCCTGACGACGTCCCCTGCGCAGATGACACGGGCGTCGGCCAAGCCGAGATCCTTGAGCAGGTGCTTGAGCCAGGGGTCTGGTTCATCGCGGTCGACGGCGCGAGCGGTACCGAGAGCGGCGGCTACACCCTGGAGGTGACCCTGACTGCCGTCGATCCGACTCAGCCCTTGACCGTCGAGGTCAGCGGCGAGGGACACGTAAGTAGTGAGCCGGATGGGATCCTCTGCGGCGTCCTCTGTCACGCCGACTTCTTGGAGGGGAGCGTCGTCGAGCTGACCGCTCATGGCTTCGCCGGTGCGCCCTTTTTGGGGTGGAGCGGCGGTGGCTGCGATGACACCACTGACTCGTGCATTGTGGAGATGAGCGCCGCGCAGTCTGTCACTGCGCACTTTGGCGAGGTCCCCGACCCCGAGCTCACCATCACGGACCAGCCACCACTGGTCACCGCCTCGGCTGAGGCCTCGATCGACTTCCAGACGAACTTCATCGATCCGCAATACACCTGTCAGGTCGACGAGGAAGAGCCCACCAGCTGCACACCACCGTTGCTGCTCACCGGGCTCATCAAGGGCCAGCACGCGGTCACGGTGCGGGCCACCCGACCTGCCGATGGTGCGCAGGTCATCGAGACCGTGCTGTGGACCGTCGACATCAGCGCACCTGAGACCTCGATCGTGACCGCACCCGAGGTCATCACGTGGTCGAACTCAGCGATGATTGAATTCACCTCGAACGAGGCGCTGGTCACCTTCACTTGCCGTCACCAAGGCCCACAGGGGCCCGGCGGCTGGTTCCCCTGTGACTCACCGCTGATGCTCAACGAGCTTCAACCAGGCTGGCACACGGTGTCCGTCTACGCGACCGACAGCGCAGGGAACGCCGACCTGACCCCTGCTCACACGACCTGGCAGGCTCGGAACCTCAACACGGTCATCCTGACCGGTCCGCCAGAGGAGAGCACCGCCCCAGATGCGGCGTTCACCTTCGGCGTCAATGATCCCCAAGCCACGCTCCTCTACAGCCTCAACGGCGGTCCAACCACCGGAACAGGGCTGACGCTCACGCTGAGCGATTTGCCGCTCGGCGCGTACAGCTTAGCCGTCTGGAGTGAGCACGTCGTCGACGGACAGCTGCTCGTCGACGAGACACCAGCCGAGTGGGCATGGGCCCAGATCGCCGAGGAGCCCACCTGTGGTGACGGCATCACCCAGGGTGAAGAGGCCTGCGACGACGGCAACACGGACAATGGAGACGCGTGCTCTGCGGACTGCAAGATCAACTGCGACGTCGATGAGGACGGATATATCGCCACGGTCTGCGGCGGCGACGACTGCAACGACAACGAGCCGCTGCTCCCATCGGCCCCCCCTCTGGGCGTGAGCGAGGCTGACCTGCGCTGGCTCACCGCTCCAGCCAATGACGTCAGCAGCGCGACGGACCTCACCGGAGAAGGGTTGGCGCTCGTCGACGTGACCCTTGAGCCCCAGAGCCCGGGCTCAGTCATCGCCTTTGCCCCCTTGGCGTCGAGCCATATGAGCGATATCGCCGGGACCGTTGCGCGCTTCGCGGTGACAGCCACGATGCCCCACGATGGTGAAGGCGTTCGGTTCCAGGGGCGTGAATACGTGCAAGACAGCGTCGATGCGCCGGCGCCCTACGCCCCTCGACTCGTCCTATCATGCACGTCCAACGTGGCGTGCAAGGTGAGCTGTCCCCCGGTCACGACGGTATTCGAGGCGGTCGCCGATGCCTACGCGCAGGCACACCTGAGCAGCGATGTAGTCGAGCCATTGGCGCCGGAAGCGGCCCCCGAGCAGCTCTTAGTCACCGCGAGCC
Organism: Myxococcota bacterium; assembly: GCA_049602155.1. GTDB lineage: Bacteria > Myxococcota_A > UBA9042 > PHBI01 > JBMYRH01 > JBMYRH01. The sequence goes on from JBMYRH010000003.1 coordinate 326,679, forward strand.
AGGCCGCCGAGGGCACGACGTCAGCCAAGACTTGGCTGGCATTCGATCTCCGGGGCTACAGCTGCGACGGCACGCTCTCTTCCGGCAAGCTGGAGTTATCGGTCCTCCAGTGGCCGGCCAACGACTTCAAGCTGTCGCTCTACGGATTGTCACCTGGCCCGGCATGTGTCGATTCCTGTGACAGCGACGATGACGCGGCCACTCACCCCTTGTGTGGCGGTGACGACTGCGATGATGAGGACCCTGGGGTGAATCCTGCGGCAGGAGAGATCTGCGACGACGGCAAAGACAACGACTGTAACCCCGAGACCCCGGACGTCTGCACCGACCCCTGTGACGTAGACGGCGACGGATACATCTCTGTCGAGTGCCAGGGTGGAGACGACTGCAACGACAACAACGAGTTCATCAACCCAGGGGTTGAGGAGAGCTGCGACGACGGCAAAGACAACGACTGTGACCCCGAGACCCCGGACGTCTGCATCGACCCCTGTGATGTAGACGGCGACGGATACATCTCTGTCGAATGTGCCGACGGAAACGACTGCGACGACAACGACAAGCTCGTCCACCCTGAGGCGGAAGAGGTCTGCGACGACGACAAAGACAACGACTGCAACCCCGAGACCCCAGACCAGTGCGAAGACCCCTGTGATGTAGACGGCGACGGATACATCTCTGTCGAATGTGCCGACGGAAACGACTGCGACGACAACGACAAGCTCGTCCACCCTGAGGCAGAAGAGATCTGCGGCGACGATAAAGACAACGACTGCAACCCCGAGACCTCGGACGAGTGCCAAGATCCCTGTGATGCAGACGGAGACGGATACATCTCTGTCGAGTGCGCCGACGGAAACGACTGCGACGATAACGACAAGCTCGTCCACCCTGAGGCAGGAGAGATCTGCGGCGACGATAAAGACAACGACTGCAACCCCGAGACCTCGGACGAGTGCCAAGATCCCTGTGATGCAGACGGCGACGGATATGCCTCTGTCGAGTGTGCCGACGGAAACGACTGTGACGACAATGACAAGCTCGTCCACCCAGGCGCGGAAGAGATCTGCGGCGACGGCAAAGACAATGACTGCAGCGGCCAGGGCTCCAACCAATGTCAGCTCACCGGGTCCTACAAAGCCGACGGAGGCCACGCGACGCTCATCGGCGCCTACACCCGCGGCCGCGTCGGGATGGCCTTCACCCCCACCGGAGATCTGAACGGTGACACAGCACCAGACATCGCCCTAGGCGCCCCTGCCGACATCGGTGAAGGCGGCACCGGTAGAGCCTTCCTTGTCAGGGGCACTGCCGCAGGCGAGGTCACCCTCTTAGTCAACGCCGAGGAGGTCCTGGGTAGCATGACAGGGTTCCCAGGTGCGCTCTTTGGCTCCTCATTGACCGCCGGCGCCCTAGCACCTGAGGCCGCCATAACCCTCGCCGTGGGCTCGCCCATGCACGCCAATGGTGAGGGCGAGTCTGCCTGTAAATCAGGCCGCATCTCACTCTTTGACGGCCCCTTCAATGGCAACGCTGAGGCCATCCCATGGAGCAACGCGACCGCGTCGATCGTAGGCACGGACTACATCTCCAAGGGCGGCTGCTACGACGACAGTATCGGCGCCCACCTCGACGCCAGCGCTGATCTGAACGCCGATGGACGCGTCGACCTGTTGTCGAACTCACGCTGGCTACTAGGGGCCGATCAAACCAACGCTTATGGCTACTTTGGCCCGCTCAACGGCGCGGTGATTGAGCCATCGCTGTCCTTCAAAAACCTAGGCAACCTAGAGGGCAGCGTCTCGATCCCCACTCAGGTCGTTCACCTCGGCGACATCAACGCCGATGGCCACGCCGACCTCGGCATCTCGTACACCCGCGACAGCACGGTCAAAGTCGACGCCGGCGCGCTGTACATCTTCCATGGCCCCTTTGAGCCGGGAGCCAGCCTGTCGATAGAGAGCGCAGGTGGGAGCATCCGCGGCGCATCCACCGGCTTACAATTCGGCCAAGTCGAAGGCGGCGCGATGTCGGTAGCCGACGTCACCGGCGATGGCGTGGCTGACCTGCTGGTGACCAACGCGCCGACCGGTGAAGCCATCGGTGCGTATGTATTCGCTGGCCCCATCCAAGAGCACATCACGACGGCTCAAGCGAGCGCGGTTTGGTCTGGAGAGGGCACGCAGCGACCGACCATTATCACCTCTGCCGGTGACTTCAACGGTGACGGCTTCACTGACGTCGTGCTCGGTGCGCCCGGCGCCGCCACGGCCGGAGAAAATGGCGGTGCCGCCTACCTCTTCTACGGCCCCGTCTCGGGTAGCTTCTCCCTCAGTGCAGCTGATGTCACCTTCAACAGCGTTCAAGGACAAGCGCTCGTCGGTCACCGTGTCGGGAGTCCTGGTGACCTCAACGGGGACGGAAATGACGACCTCGTCATCACCGCGCCAGGCTTTGACCATGTTGGGGGCGCTGGGGTCGACACCGGGGCCGCCTACGTTTGGTTGGGCCAGGGCGAGTAGCCGGCGAAGGCCTAGCATGCGCTGGCCTTCGGCCTAGGCGCTGCAGAAATCTCCCCGTGAAAGAGGAGGCAGGAGCGACCGACCAAGGGGTCGCTGCCGAGTGCTCACCGGGTGCGTGGCCCACTGATCACGACGTGGCGTAGCCTGCAGCACCCGTGCGCGGTTCGAAGGCGACTCAGGCCTTTCGACGCCACCACCACGTGCCGGCCCCCAAGAGCAAGAAGAGGCCGACCACAGCCCAAAGGAGCCATGGCGTCTCCGGCTCAGGGTCCTCAGGGGGTACATCAGCCTTAGGCGGCGCCTCGGTCACAGGCTTGGTCGCAAGGACCACGTGGGAGACCGTGGCCGCTGGACCGTTGAGCCCATGGATGGTCGTCCCTTTGACCTCGAACTCCCATGAACCTGGAGAGTCGACGTCGGTCTGAATCCACAGGGGCGGCGCGGTCCCCTTGACTGTGCCGGCGTCTCGCCAATCCTCACCTGGCGGTTTAACCCTCACGGTGTACACGTGGGTCAGGCCATCGGTGATCCGTGCCCAGAAGACACGCAGACGCTGGAGCGCGGGCTCACTGCGGACCTTGAGCTTAGTCGGCTTGACCGGTAGGCCAGCGCCCGCAGGCATCCGGTAGCTCCAGTCTTTGCCAAGATAGGAGCGGAGGCCCCCTTCGCTGACCGCCTGCACGTTGTAGCGGTGCTCAGATCCCCGTTCCAGGCGCTCAGTCTCCCACATGCGGGCGTCCGGCCCCAAAAGCGGCGAGGCGGTCACGGCCTTGCCGTTGATGTAGAGCTGGAACCCAGTGACGTTCTCAAGGGTGGGGAAGCGCCAGTGGAGGCGTAGACGGCGGCCCGAATCGATGAGCTCGAAGCGCTCGAAGACGACGTTCGGGAGGTACTTCCCTGGGGTGTCGATCTTGACCTCCGAGGGGGGGCTCTCGATGCTGGCCTTAGAGATCGCGGTGACACGGAACGTGTAAGGGCGCGCCTCCACCGTCCCGATTGGGTAACGATAAATGGGGGCGCTGAGAGGCTCGATGCCCGCCTGCCTCACGACCTCACCAGGGTGACTCTCATCAGAGTCGATGAGCCATTGATGAGTCACCGTGTCATCCGCAGCGGGCGCTGCCCAGGTCAAGACCGCGAAGCGCTTGCCTTCCTGGACCTCGATGGTCGCCTTGAGATCTTGAGGAGCCGGTGGCTCTCGAAGGTCGCTGATGAGGACCGGAACGATCTTGGAGCTGTACGGCATGCGATCGCTCTTGCGGAGCGCGACGACCTTGTAGCTGTAGGTATTACCAACAATCTTCTCGCTGGTATCCAAGGTGTGGCGCGTCGTCGGCGAGAGGTCGGCGCGGATTGCTTTGAAGGCCTCTCGGGCCCCCTCACGCCGATGGAGCTCGAAACCTTGGATGTACTTCTCGTGCGCCATATCGAATTCCCAGTTCACCGCGAGGTCGCCGTTTTGAAGCTGCTTAGCCTCTGTGAGGACCGGGGCCTCCAAGGGCAACACACGCGCCTCCTGCTCACGCACCGTCTCTGGATCGTAATCAGTGCTCGTCGTCCTCCTGTCTCTCGCTACGAAGCTCCGAGTGGTGACGTGGTACGTGTAGGGTGCCTCCTGATCAGCGAGGTGGTCGTAGAAGGAGCACTCAAGCATATCGCCGACGCGCTCAATCACAGGGTGTCCGAGTTCTACGACCTCCTTATCACCCCCAGGGCCGATCACGTCGCGGCTGACCCCAAAGGGGCGCAAGTCGAGCTCGTCGTAGAGCGACGCTGGGAAGCTCCACGTAAGCCGAACACCGGTTGGATGCACGGTGGCGAAGTTCGGAGTGACGGCGAGGCGAGGATCGTCATTGGGTACGTAGAGGTCATGAAAGGTCCCTATTGGCTCCGCGGACCGCACCCCGGAGGCTGAGACCTCGAAGAAGCCATAGAGTTGCCCTGCTTGGGTGAGCGGCCGTGCGCGCGTGGTCCCGAACCCAAACACCCAGACGGCGTTCTCTTCGTGGAGGAGGTTTGCACGGACGGCGTTGATCATCTCTTCACCGCTGATCGTTGTGAGGAAGGCAAGGAAGGCGGCGTCGTCGTCGAAATTGATGGTCCCGTTAGCCAAGCGGGACATCAGATCCGCCCTCAGCAGGCTCTGTGCGACATCTTCGTAGTGTACGTCAGACCACACACGCTCCGTCGAGATCGAGGGCTTGATGGGCTTGAGCGTCGTCCTCACCCACGGTCCGCTCCTCACACCAGCGCCGTCACAGGGGGCTCGGAGGATATCGATCGCTGCAACATCAGCTGGCCACGCTTCGACCGGCACCCAGAGCAAGCGCACCTCCGCAGGCGCGCTGTCACCGTGGACCTCTAACCAGCTCGCGAGGCTGCTGGTCGAAAGGAGACACATCATCACAAGGGCTGATGCGCAGTGACATGCGAGTGTCATGATGCGCGCCGTAAACATCATGCGCCGCCTAGAATGTGTGACTGAAGGAGTGGTTGACGTTCACCCCAAAGCTAGTAACGAAATAAGCTGAACCAGCGACCCTCAGGCGGTTGGTGGAGGTCTGGCTCGCCTGGAAGCTCGCGCTCGCGGAGACCGAGAGGTAACTGAAGCAGCTTGAGCAGCCAAAGGGGCAGGGCCACTTGACCTTGACGTTGCCGTTAAACGAGGCATGGACACCAAAGCTGCCACCACTCATCCCGTCGTTATCAAAATTCGCCCCGAGGCTCCCGCCGATAGACATCCCGATACCGCCGCCGGCACCTAGGCCGAGAGAGTTCGAGGTCGCTTGGGCGGTCGAGCAGGTGGCCGAGTTGAATCCGCTCGGGTACCTGAAGGTGACCGACCCACCCACTTCGATTGATCCGCTGATGTGCCCGTTGAACGAGTTCTCAAGGACCGCAGGGTTCGTCGAGACCTGAGAGCTAAAGTTGAAGGTCCCTTGAACCTCAAGGAAGCCCCAAAAGAGGTTGGCGACGATCGGCGTCGGGGTCTCCACAGACCACCCACCCTCATCGGACTCATAGAGCACGGTGCCGTTCAACTCAAAGAACCAGGGGTCACCGCGGGGTATCTCAACGTTGGTTGAGATACCCCCAGCCATTGAGTCGCCGCCCAGCTCGTAGTTGTTGATAAAGACCGTGCCGCTGATCCAGGGGTCGACCTGCGGGATCGAGATGCCCGCTGCACCGGAGAGCAACGTTGGACCACTGCCAAACTGGACTTGGACATAGAGGTCGAAGCCGATAATCCCGGCCGGATCGCCGAGGCCGATGCCCAAGCCGACGATGTAGTTCCCGAGAGATGGGTAGCCGGGTGCAGCGAGCGTCTCACCACTGCCGCCTCCCCCCCCAAAGGGCAAACAGACCTGGCCAGGGTCTGGTGGGCAGCCCGCGATGCCGTCCATCCCATAGTTGTAGCCTCCCGCGGCCGCGAACTTCTTCACGAAGGGGAGCGGGAGCCCCGCCGCGACGATCTGAAGGTAGATGAACGTGAAGGGACTCGAACCGCTGAGCGCCGTGCCAACATCGATCGATGCGCCCACCGTCACCAGGCCGGCGATGCTCAGGTTGTTGATATAGCCAGTGAAGCGCGAGGTGGTCCCGTTATCTTCGTATGAGGCCTGGAAGGTCCCCGTGAGCGGCGCTTGCGTGAGCGCCCCAGTGATCTTCTGAATCGAGATCAGGCCAGCGTCATTGCACTTGAAATTGATGATCGTGAACTGACCAAGCGGCGGGATCACCAGCTTGGCCGAGAACGTCAACTCGCTGCCTGCGGTGATATAGCTCGCGTTGGTCACCGAGAGCTCGAAGCCCTGGAACCCCGTCGTAAACGAGGCCATGGAGAATTCGCTTATCCCTAGCCCAGTCGCCCCTGGAAGGTCCTCAAGCTTGACCACGACCCCCTCGATGGCGGTGTCAAAGTCGGGGTGTTGGGCCGAGGCCGTACCCACGAGCGAGATGAGGTCAAAGTCGTAGCTGAAGACCCCGGTGAGGCTCAGGTTACTGATCTCCATCCCCACCACTTCAATTGTGCTCGCGCCCGTCGCGCAGCATGAGCAGCCGAGGCCCAAGCCCAAGCCCACAGTCACTTGGGTCGGGGCGAAGTCCAAGACCAAGTCTATGCTGCCGTCGAGCCCTGCGAAGCCAGAGGTTGAGAGCGCACCGCCCCCTGAGAGGAAGTCCAGTTGACTGTTGGCGATGTTGTAGTTGAAGCCCACGGAGAGGTCGCAGATCTGCGCCGTGACCCCGAAGGTCGTGAACGTAATCGGCGCCGCTTGGACAAGGGTCGCCTCCAGCACCCCTGTTGGCTGCAGCACACCGGTCGCTGAGGCGAGCACGTCGGTGCCCCTGACGAGATCGATGTGGATCCCCTCGATCCCACCGAAATTCCAGTTCCCCGTCCAATCTGTATCGCCACCGAACGCGAAGCTGAAGGTCCCGTAAAGCCCGTGACGTAAAATCGCGTTGGTGCCCAGGTTGGCGTCCGCTGTGGTCGCGACCTCGAAGTCGACGATACCTGAAAGCTGCCCTTGATTATTCAACGCCAAGGTGACCTCGGTCACCTTGCCCTCGACGACCCCGAAGGTCCCCACAGCCTGCTCACCTTCCCAGGTCACGACCGCGGACGCGAATTCCTGCGAACCACCGCTGCCGGCCACTGGCGCCTGCTCTTTCCAAGCCAGGGTCACTTGGCTCAAATCCATCGTCTTGACGAAGAGCGTCTCGGTTTTGATCTCCAGGCTCGGTGGCACGTACTCGTAGCTGCACAAGCCCTGGTCGTCTTGCCCCGTAAACGCGACGCCACCAGAGGTCCAGTCAACGCTGAACGGCACCAGAGTCGAGTTGCTGATAGCGAAGGCCGATGGCGTCAGGAGGTCAAGACAGGACTCAAAGCCAGCGACGGGATCGTTGATGTCATCGCTGCCTTGGCAGTCCCCCGGGCACATCGAAGGGTTCTCGTTGATCTCGCAGACCCCATTGCCGCATTCACTGTCAATCGCCGGGCAGTTGGCGTTGCAGCTGTTGTCTGCGAGGGCGATACAGTCCTCTGTCCAGTTGCCGGTGCAGCACGCGGAGTCGATGGCGCATACGCAGGCCGCGATGCCCTCCGTCTCGCAGCCTGGGCTACCATTCTCTGTGCAGCAGCCCCCCTCGTAGTCGGCGGGGCCGGAGTTGCTGCCCCCTTGCAAGACGGTGTTGGCAGAGGCGGCGCAGGTCGCGCCGTTTGTGTAGCCAAACTGAAGCACAATTTCCTGGAACTCCACGGGCGCCGTCGTAGCCCCGTCCAGGCCCGCGCGGAGGAAGACTTGTGAAGGGACCACCTCGCCCGCGGCCAGGTCCCACTGGTATGGGAGCGTGATTGGGCCGGTGCAGTCGGGGTTCAAGAAGACCTCAACGTTGCCTTGACCGAGTTGGAGCGTGGCCGTCCCTTGGCAGATCGCGCTCGGAGGCGGGATGTCGAGGCTGAGGTTGACCGCTGTGAGCAGGTCACCGGAGCCGCACGCCGATGCTGAGGTGTCGCCGAAGGACACCTCTCCGGTGCACGAGGAGATCTCAAGGTTGCAACCCGGTGGAGAAGAGGTGACCCGGATCCAGCTCTCGTGGACGTCCGTCTGAGCTGCGAAGTCCGTGACGGTCACGACGACCTTGTACTCTCCTTCGGGGAAGCTCGCCGTGTCGATTGCACCCTCCGTCTCCTCCTCTTCGTCTCTCCAGGTCTCGGGCAGGCAGTCGGCGTCGGGGCGCGCTCGGAGGTTCGCGAGGTTGTAGACGTGCGGGGAGGTCTTCGTGACCGGCGGCTCGAAGGGGTTGTAGAGCAGATCGCTCCCGATATCGGATTCTCCAGAGCCATCGAGCCGTGCGTTCGCTTCCGCCAAGCAGTAGGGCCCGGCCTGATAGGGGGTCGCGAGCATCGGGTGGATGTAGTCGCTCACCGTGGGCGATGGCGGGGGCGCAAGGGGATCGAGGCCAAAGATCTCGACGTCGATCTGCTTGATCGCCCTCGTCGGATCTGCTGCCGCATCAACCGCCTCGCATGTGACCACCGGCGGGGCGGTCTCCGTCCCTCCGTCCGCGTCACAGCGCGGCGGACCCACGTCGCGAACGCCGACGGTAATGTCGAAGAGGGCCGGATCTCCAGGGACGCTCGCCGTCGGCACGACGACCGCGGGCACCGAGGTCCCGCCAATGTTGACCGTCTGGATCCCAAGGGCGTTGTTACCGCTCATGCTGCCGTGAGCATACATGGTGACCTGGGTGATCTGGGGCGGCGTTGTATCCCCATCCAGCGCCTGAACCGGGGCGCTCTGAGGCGCCAACCCGAGGTTCAGGTAGATCATCGGGTCGAGGTAGTATCCCTTAGGATCGAGGACAGTGATGGTGATGCGCCCTCGAGGGCCCAGCGAGGCCGCGCCGATCCCTCGGGGTTTGCCCAGCACGTCGCCCATACGCACCACGTAGGCCTCGGGCTCCTCTTGGCTGTACTTGATGAACTTCTCTGAGAAGATCTGCGCGTCGCCTACCTCGGCCTCCGATGGGTTCAGCGGGTCATCGGCCTCCTCCGCCAAGTAGAGGGCCTTGACCGCCTTTCGGACCTCACTGGCCTGCAACCCGCCGATGAGCACGTATTGAGGGACGGCTTTGACCTCCTCAATCTCGTTGATTTGGTCCTTTTTAGGCTTCAGTGTCACCCGCACAGTGCCGTAGCCCTGGGCTTGGTCGCACCACACACCGGGGGGGCACCACTCCATGATGCCGTCCACTGGCGAGGAGATCGGGATCTCCTTCGAGATCCACATGCGCACGCCGGTGCTCATGTGGACCTGCTCATCGTCGTCTTCGTACAGCTGGCCGAAGTAACGCTCTAGGTAGAATCCGCCGTTGGCGTTCAGGTCAAAGGCAGTGGGGACCAAGAAGGGCTTCTTGCAGCCGGCCGCAAAGAGGCCAAGGGCTGCGACGATCAGGAGTGCTGCGACGAGGCGAATACGGGTCATTGTAGACACCCCCCAGGCGGGCCTTCATCGAACTGAGGCGCGCAGAAATCGCACACATCATCGCAGCAGTCACCAAAGTCAAAGCAGCCAGGATCGCAAGCACAATTGCCAGCGTATCCGCCGCACTGCCCTGCGCAAGAGCCGTCGATTACGCAGACCCCATTGGGGCTGCACTGCTCGCCGTCACCGCACAACCCACAGGTGCCGCCACAACCATCAGGCCCGCAGGCGCTGTCCGGCGCGCAGCTGGGTTCACACACCGGGCACTGCCCGTTGGTACACTGTCCACCGTCAGCGCAGGTCCCACAAGAGCCCCCGCAGCCATTGGGTCCACACTGCTTACCGTCGCAGTCAGGCTCACACCCCCCCGCGCACCCGTTGGGCGGCGCCTCCAAGAAGAGGTCTCCGCATGCGTCACAGATGTCATCGCAGCAGTTCCCAAGGGCGAAGCAGAAAGCGTCGCAGGCGCAGGTCTGAGCGCTCGCGCCGCAGAGCCCCCCGCAGGAGTCAGCCGCCAAGCACTCTCCAAAGGGTGAGCAATCCTGCCCAGCCTCGCACGCGCCACAGCTGCCACCACAGCCATCATCGCCGCAGGCCTTGTCCGCGCAGTCGGGGACACACGCACCGCACACGCCAGCATGACAGACCGCGCCATCGGCACAGGACCCGCACGTTCCCCCGCAGCCATCCGAACCACAGCCCTTGCCGTCGCAGTCGGGGACACACGCTCCACAGAGCCCCTGAGCGGCGAGCCCTGGGCAAGCATCGCAAGCGTCGTCACAACAGTCACCAGTCTCAAAACACTCACCGTCGCAGAAGCAGCCACCGGGCGCAGCGCCACCACAGTAGCCGGCGCAGCTCGTCGCGTTCGTACACTGACCGGATGGCCCGCACGCCTCCCCGTCGGCGCACACACCGCAGGTGCCTCCGCAGCCATCCGGACCACAGCTCACGCCCTCGCAGGCCGGTTGGCAGACCTCACATTGCCCAGCCGCTGTGCAATTTTCACCCTCCGCGCAGGTCCCACAGGTCTCCGCGCAACCGTCCGATCCGCACACCTTGCCTTCGCAGCTCGGCTCACACAGCCCGCAGGCGACCTGACCGGGCAGACTCAAGATGGGACCACAGGTCTCACACACGTCGGCGCAACAATCGCCGTTATCGAAGCAGCTGGAGTCGCAATAGCACTGACCCGGCGAACCGGAGCATTGCCCAGCGCAGGAAGCCGGGTCGGTGCACGCACCGAGCAAACAGTAGAGCCCATCATCACAGGCGCCGCAGCTCCCTCCACATCCATCAGAGCCACACGCTTTGCCCTCGCAGACGGGCGTGCAGAGGACGCAAGCCCCTGCGGCACAATAGTCGCCGACCTCACACTCCCCGCACTGACCGCCGCAGCCATCTGGGCCGCAGGCCTTACCCTCACACGAGGGGACGCACGGCGCACACGCACCCTCATCGTCACACACCTCACCAGCGTCGCAGGAGCCACACGCGCCACCACACCCATCGGGGCCGCAGAGCTTACCGTCGCAGCTCGGCTCGCACGGCGCGCAGCCCTCCGGCGCGGGGCCATCAAAGGCCCCTGAGCATGCATCGCAGAAGTCCGCACAGCAGTCCCCAAAGAGGACGCAATCCGCGTCGCACACGCAGTCACCGCCGACGTCACCGCAGCGGTCCACACACGAGCCCGACGAGACACATTGGAGGGAGAGCCCGCACACCTCACCTTCACCGCACGCACCGCAGCTGCCTCCGCAGCCATCTGGGCCGCAGGAGGCGCCTTCGCACGAGGGCACACACACGGTGCACGCCCCGTCATCGCAGGTCTGGCCCTCGGCGCAGTCGCCGCAGCTCCCGCCACAGCCGTCATCACCGCACACCGCGGCACCACAGTCCGGGACACAGGGTTGCCCGCAACCAACAGGCGTCGGCTCGGGGTAGACATCGACACACACGTCGCAGAGGTCGTCACAGCAGTCGCCCGTGATTTGACACGTGATCGAGCACGAGCAGCCGCCAGCGTCCAAGGAGCCGCACTTTCCAACGCAGGAGCCCGAAGCCATGCAGAGCCCATCCGCGGTGCAGAGGACCCCTTCGGCACACGCGCCACAGGTTCCGCCGCAGCCGTCGTCTCCGCATGCTTTGCCGTCGCAGCTCGGCTCGCATGCATCGCACTTGTCCCCCGACACAGAGCACTGTTGGCCTGCCGGGCAGAGGCCGCAGAGCGTCCCGCAGCCATCATCACCGCACACTTTCCCGTCGCAAGCCGGTTGGCAGAGCGTGCAGCTCACTGGCGCATCATCTCCGCACACCGGGCAGACATCCGGACAGCACGTGCCCTTAGTCGCGCAGTCTGGGTCGCAGTCGCAGAGGGCCCCTAAGGTCCCACAGCGGTTCACGCATGAGGAGGGATTCACGCACTGCCCCTCAAGGTCGCAATAGGTCGAGTCGTCACAGGCGCCGCAGCTGCCGCCGCACCCGTCGTCACCACAGGTCTTGCCGTCGCAGCTCGCGACGCAACCTTCGCAGGCAAAGGCCGGCGAACAGGTGGTGCCCTCCGCGCACTCGCCACAGGTGCCGCCGCACCCATCGTCACCGCACGCCTTATCCGCACAGTCGGGCGTGCAATCGCAGCCAGCGATCACCACGCCGACGCAACCATCTGGCGTGCAGGCATCGTCTGAGGTGCACGGGTCATCATCGTCGCAGGTGCTCCCGGCCTCGGCCGAGACCTCGGCACACGCTCCGTCCGCGCAGATGGCCACCATGCACGGCCCGGAGAGCTCAAAGTCGACGCACTCCTCATCAGAGACGCACCCACTCACGTCGAGGGCCGATGCATCTCCGGTCGCATCGGTCGTATCGAGCGCCGGGCCAACGTCGGCGTCTTCTGCGTCGGATGGGGCGTCGGGGACATCAGGCTCTGGCGCGACATCCTCAGCGTCCTCGGGGGGCGTCACCACATCGGCAGTGTCATCAACCGGGGGCACGTCCGTGGTGTCTTCAGGGGGGGCGACGACGGCGTCATTGACGTCAAGCTCCGGGACAAGCGCGTCAGAGGCGTCAGCCTCTGGCGTGATGTCCGCCGACACAGCGGTGTCCTCAGGTGCCTCGGTGTCCGTCGGCAGTGGCGAGTCCTCGGGACCACACGCAGCTAGACAGGCGCAAAGAAGCACCATCCGGAAGGTCACCGAGCGCTCCAAACAGGAGACACGCCTTTGATCGTCAATTGCCCGCATCCCCTTGAGGCTAGAGGGTCGAGAGACAGACGGTCAAGCAACGAGGGGCCCCTCTGAGACCTGAGATCTGGGGCCCCGCCATACCCAACGTACAAACGCGAACCGGATGACCTCAAAAACTCAATACTTTCAAATTGTTGCAACCCTGCGAGTCACATCTTCACGGCGCGCGAGTCGGCGCGCCTCTAGAGAGAAATCCTGAAACCGTTCAGAGCGACCTGTGAGCCCGTGCCTGCTCATCACCACGATGCGATCAGAGTCCGGGCTCAAAGTCGTCCGCGGACCGGACACCGATTCACGTGTCACAGGCGTGTCAGAGCCATGTAATTCGTGGTTTTATCGTGACCGGGACGCCGTCAATATGCGCCTCCACCACTGTCTCGCCGGGGACGCCGGGTGGAGGGATCTCCCAGCGCATTCCCCCACCATCAGGGACGCCAGGTCCAGCGAGCTCTCCCACGCCATGGATGATGGTCAGGCTGAGCGACGCGTCAGAGCGGACCGAGCCATCTGGGGCACGGGCCGTAATCGCCACAAACGCCGACGCGGTGCCGTCAGATGGCAGCCGCCGAGACCAAGGGCTGACCTCGACCGTCCTCGGCTCGGTCACCGTGTGAACACGCCCAGCCTCGAGCTCAGCGATGACGTGGACCAAGCCGGAGGGCCAGGTAATCTCGACCTCTGACGCGACCTCTGCGGCGCCCAGCCCCACGAAGATGAGCGGTTGCGAGGTGCCGTAGGGGCTCCCGATATGCCCCATCACGTGGAGCTGTTGGGGGTCTCCTGGGCGCGGTCGCACGCGCACCAGGGCGCCCAAGCCCAGGGTGTTACTGGTCGTACCCCGGAGCCGAAGAGCGAGGCCATATCCTTCGGACTCAATGGCGTTTCGATAGACCCGTGGAAACTCCCCTAGGCCCCCTACGCCGAGGTCCGGCAGCCCGTCACCATCGAGGTCCCCAACCGTCAGGGCGCGCCACTCTCCAAGCGCCGACAAGCCGAGGCGCTCGGTGACGTCTGCGAAGCGCATCTGGCCGCCATTCCAGTGCGCGCTGACATGCTGAGGTCCGACTTCGACGCGCAGCTTATCTCCCCCGGGGTTCGGGTCAGCGCCGTGACTGTAGACGAGGTCCACCCGACCATCTCTGTCGAGGTCAAGCGCGGCAGCGCCCCAGGGGATCATGTAGCCATCCGGGGCCAAAGGGTTCGGAGGCAAGAGCAGCCCATCGGTGCCGATGCCGGTCCAGGTCGTGATGTCGGTGAGGGGATACGCCACCTCGGCCCTCAAGACGACATGATACGCGTCGGTCGTGATGGTCACGTCGAGGTCTCCATCTCCGTCGAGATCTGCAACAGACCCGCCCATCGGAGAGGAGAGCGAGAGATCGAGCGTGGGGGTCTCTCCCGCGGCGTCTACAGCCTCAAAGCGCGGCCTCGCTTGGTCATCCAAGCCGATCTCTCGGTAAAACACGTGGCTACGGCCCCCGCAGGCGCTCACCGCGGCGAAGGACATGAGGAGGCGCTCGTCACCGACTGGGGCGACGAGGGAGGCACACACGTTGGCATGGTTCACCGTCTCGATGAGCTCCGAGTGCGCCTTGTAGTGACGCCGCCCCGTCGCGAGGACCACGGCGAGCTCCGGGCAAGTCACGCTGCAACAGTCCACGGGCTGCCCGATGAGGTCGACCAGACCGTCGCGGTCGATATCGGCGAGTCCGAGCGCCTTCCACCCGATCAATTCTGCCCCACCGGCCTGCTCCAACGTCAGGCTGTGGGCGATCGGCTCTCCTCCCCAGTGGACCGTGCTCGGGCCTTGGGTCAGCAGATCATCGCGGCCATCGCCGTCGAGGTCGACGACCGCCAAGATATGACCAACCGGCAAGGGGATGGTCGCGTCTTCGACCAAGGAGTCGGTCAACGGATCGTGGCGAAGCGCGAGGCTCGTGACCGTCTCCCATGCACCCTCGCTGTCCGGCACACCCCGACGGTCACTCGACACGATGACCTCTTGAGCGCCGTCTCCATCGAGGTCCCCAAAGAGTGCCGTCGTAGGGCTCGGGATATCCCCGCCGTCTCCCGGGAAGAGCGGAAAGGGTGGCGACGACTCGAAGGTCGTCTTCAGGGACACAAACCCACCGGTGAAGCTCTCCGGGGGCTCAGGGACAGGCGGCAAATCGCCCGGGGGCCGCGGGTGAACCCCCCCGAGGTACTCGGACACCGCGCTGTCGTGCACCTCGGTCACGGGAGGCTCCCCACCCGCGTCGCCAGCGTCACCGCGTGGGGACGGCAACGGATCTGCAGCGTCAGCCAGAGAGACCGACACGTCGACATACGATGCAGCGTCAGGTTCGGCCGAGCAGCCAGCGATGAGGATGAACCCAAGCGCAAGGCAGCGCAGGCCGCGGGAGTTCGTTGTCGTCCGTCGATGCCTCACCCGATCACTGTACCGGCCCTCTCAGGGGCGAGCCAGGCAGAAGGGGTGTGGCGCACGCGAAAGCCTGCCCCGGCTGTCCGAGCGCTGGGGCGCAGCTGTTCACGGCCCCAAGCGCACCCGAGTGGCCACTTCACGGAGCAAGAGGGGCTCGACATCCTCTTGGCTCCGCACCCACGCGAGGTGCTCGGCGACGACCCGACGGAACACCTTGCCCCCAGAGAGCTGAGGTTCGGCGTGAATGGCGAGGGTCGCGAGGCCCCCTAGAGCACGGACCCACTCGCACTTCTCTCGCCAGAGCGAGGCGATCGCGCCGCGACCATGCAAGGTGAAGCGCAATGAAGAGTCCATCGGGAGGGTGATCGGGATCACAACGCCACCATGTAGACCGTAAGGCCGGACAGTCGTGACGCCGCGCGCGACCTCAAGGTCGGCGTCACAGACGCTTGAGTCATACGCGAAGTGTTGAGCGACAGCGGTCAGCGTGCGCGGGGAGCGCAAGAGCGAGGGTGAGCGAAACCCCACGCCATCAAAGGGCATGATACTCTCACGGGCGGCCATCAACCGGGCGTGAAGGGCCTCTGGTTCGAGGGTCGTCAGGCGGTTATCGTGTCGGACATCGTGGCTGCCGATCTCGTGCCCCCGCGCGACCAGCTCATGGCCGATCTCCGGGGTCCCCTCCAAGACCTCTCCCACGACAAAGAATGTGGCGCGCATGCCCGCCTCTTCCACCGTATCTGCGACCTTGAGGGCCCGGCGCCACCCCGCGCCAGAGTCGACATCACAGGTCACGGCGAAGCCCCAGCTCGCCCCTCGCCATTGCAGGACCGGGGGGTCGCCGCGGAGCGCACGCAAGACATCTAAGGCGGGCGCCACTGGCCAACTGGGGTCTTGGCGATTGCGAAGCATACGCTGTGGTGTGAACACCGCGACAGCCCCGAGGCCGCGCAAGACCCAAGGCAATCGGTCATAGGCGAAGGGCAACCTTTGAGTGACCGACCGCATCTCCTGAGCCCAGCGTTCGTCCTCGAGTCGCGCGATCGCGCTGGCGAGGTCAAAGCCAAACGTCGGCGTATCAGGCCCCTCGATGACGCAGGCCTCTTCACCAGGCTCGATCGGGATCAGCACGGCGCGCTCACCCAGCCATGCTGGCCGCAGACTGGGGGGCAGCGAGAGCTCTAACCAGGCCAACTCAGCGCTCCGTCGTGCCAGGCGGCTTGAGCCGTCGCACCTTGCCCGGGAGGCTCAGGAGCTCCATCGCCGTGTGGGTCACGTTGCGTAACGTCACATGGGTCTCCTCGCCCCACGTGCGAGGTAAATGCTCCACGGGGAGCTCGGTCATGCGCGCCCCGAGGGCCGCGAGCTTCACGAGGACCTCCGCGTCCGCGCTGAACCCTGGGGTCTCAATCGTGACCTGGCTCAAGAGCCTCCTTCGGTAGAGCTTCACCCAGTTGATGTCGGTCAACGTCACGCCGTGAGAGGCGCGCATATAGCGGTTGAAGATGCCAGACGCCCAGCGCCGATCCCAGGTCTCCTTCCGGCCCTGCCGAACACCGCCTATCACGTCCGCTGTATCGCGCACTGCGAGGTAGCGCGCCAGATCCCGGATATCGAACTGGTTGTCTCCAGGGACGAGCGCGACCCAGTCATACTGAGCGATGAGGAACCCAGACTTCTGCGCCGCCCCATAACCGAGGTTGAACGGATGATGCACCGCTCGGACACGATCATCTTCTCGACACAGGCGGTCGATGATCTCGCGCGTCCCATCGTGGCTCCCATCGTTGACGACGATCACCTCCATGGCGCGCGTGAACGTGGGGACATGGCGCAAGCAATCACGCACCATGCGCTCGATATTTCCGGCCTCGTTGTACGCAGGCACGACGATTGAGATCGTGGCATCCTCTGAGAGCGCGCCCGCGTCGGAGAGCCCCCCACCTCGGACGATCCCCGACTGGCGCAGTCCCCCGAGCGCGTCCTGCGACGACTCTTCAGCCGGTCCTTTCGCCTTCAGCCACGCGACCGCCTCAGCGAGCCCCTCCTCAAAGCCGACCTCAGCGGACCAGCCTAGGGACTGCATGGCAGAGCAATCCCCCACGAGGTGTCGGATATCGAGGGCCCGATAAGCCCCCTGGAGATCAGGCATCAACTCCGGGTGGCCAAGGTGCTCTGCGACGCGCTGAGCGACGTCACCGATCGCCGTACCGACCCCGGTCCCGACGTTGAACGCGCGCCCCGCGGCGTCTGGGTGCTCCAGCGCGACCACCGTCGCTGCGGCGGCATCCCGAACATGGAGAAAATCACGGGTCTGGGCCCCGTCCTCAAAGACCATCGGCGCGAGCCCGTGCTGAATCCGGTTGGCGAAGATCGCGATGACGCCGGTGTATGGGTTCGAAGGCGACTGCCTCGGGCCGTAGGTCAGGAAGTAGCGAAGCGCGACGACCTCTAAGCCATCGGTGCGGCCAAAGCTGAGGGCCAGCTGCTCTTGGTCGAGCTTAGAGATGCAGTATGGGTTGGGGGGATCCGGTCGCTTGCCCTCGCCTGTCGGCACCGGGGTCATCGTCTCACCATCTGGGCCGAGCGGCTCCCATTGACCGGCCTCCAGCTGTGCGACAGGGCGCAGATCGCCGTCGACGATCTCCCCCGCAGCGGTCTGATAGCGCCCTTCCCCGTAGATCCCGACCGATGATGCGATCACGAGGCGACGCAAGGGCGTTGAGCGGCTACGGATCGCCTCCAGTAACGTCGCCGTGCCCACCGTGTTCGCGCGGAAATAATGCCCGATATCCGGCGTGAACCCGACAGTGGCCGCCAAGTGAATCACGGCGTCGACCCCATCCAAAGCGGCCTCAATGGTCGGCCGATGCCCCACATCACCGTGGATGAACTCCGCCTCTTCAGGCACCCAATCCGGGACGCGTCCATCGAGGTGTGTCGGCGCCCGTAAGGCGTCCAGAATGCGCACGCGGTGGCCCTTGGCCAGCAGCGCGTCGACTGTATGCGAGCCTATGAGCCCCGCACCCCCCGTGACCAGAACCCGCTCAGTCATGCTCAAACCCTACCACAGATGCCCCCGTCGACGCTTCAGGGTAGCGCGAGACCCAAACGTCGGGCAGGCTTCGTCGCGCCCCTGACCTCTGGAGAGGCCCCATGGACCTGCACCCCGACGACCCAAGGCTCCCCGTTCAAGCGCTCTTTGATCGATGGGCAGACAATGGCCGCGCCGAGGGCATGGAGGAGGGCCACACCCCGACGGCGAGAGAGGCCTTCGAGCGCCTGCACCTCACCCCCGGTGACTCCTACCTCGATATCGGGTGCGGCAACGGCTACTCGGTGCGCTGGGCTGCACAATTAGACCCGAGCATCCGCGCGACGGGCCTCGATCTCAGCCCGCAGATGGTCGCGCGCGCCCGGGAGCAGTCATCCAAGCACCCCAACACGCGCTTTATCCACGCCCCCTTTCCCCTCCCGATGCTCCGCGATGGCGCATTCAACGCGATCTTCTCGATGGAGGTCTTCTACTACCTCCCAGACCTCAGCGTAGGGCTCCGAGAGGTCGCGCGGCTCCTCGCGCCCGGCGGACGGTTCGTCTGCATCATCGACTTCTATGAGGAGAACACCGCCAGCCACAGTTGGCCCGAAGACGTCGGCGTTCAGATGAACCTCATGCCTGAGAGCATGTGGCGGGCAGCGATGACCTACGCCGGCCTTGAGGTCCTTGAACAGACCCGCCTTCGTCACCCACTCCCGGAGGGCGAAGCCCCCAGCTGGAAGCAAACCGAGGGGAGCCTGATGACCCTCGCGCGGAGGCGCCCCACAGCGCCGCCGACTCAAAGTGACGAGCTACCTGAGAGCGCCTGAGCTAGGGGATCTCGCCGTCGAGGCAGTCGCCCCCGTCCCAAAGCAGCTCATCACAGGCAAACACCGCATCGCAGCTGTTGTCGCCGTACCACGTGTTTGGTGTGCAACCGCCGAAGCAATTGGCCGTCTGATCCTGTGCGCAGGTGCCATTCGAGGGGCAATCGCCGTCATCCCAAGAGAGCTCGATGCACTGAAACTGAATGTCGCACCATGAATCGCCCAGCCACCCAGCCGGCCGACACACCTGCTTGCAGTCTTTGATTTGCCCCTCTGGGCAGCAGTCACCACCGTCCCACTCGCCGTCTTCGCAGGCGAAGGTGGGATCACACAGGCCGTCACCCATCGAGGCCTCGGCGCAGACCCCTTCGCAGTTCGTCGCTTGACCCTCTGGGCATGGGATCGGGCAGTCGCCAGCGTCCCAATTAAGGGCCTCGCAGGCGAAGGCTGGATCGCAGAAGCCGTTGCCCAGGCCTACGAACTTGCAGACGCCAGCGCAGTCTTTGATCTGCCCCATCGGGCAGCAATCTCCCCCGTCCCAAGAGTTCTGCCAGCACGCCAGGACAGACTGGCAGGTGCCGTCACCCAACCACGCTTCAGGTTGGCAAGTCCCATCACAGCCCTTGACCGTCCCATCACCGCAACAGTCGCCACCATCCCAGTCCGTCTCCGCGCAGTTCATCGAGCTGCTGCAAGACCCGTTGCCGAGCTCAGAGGCCGCTGTGCAGATGCCCTGGCAGCTCTTCACGTAGCCATCGGGGCAACAGTCGAAGTTGTCGTAGCTCATCGTCACGCATTGCAGCTCCGGCTGGCAGATCCCGTCACCGAGAAGCGCCTGATCGATGCAGTTAAAGTCGCAGTCCACGATCTCTCCTGGCGCGCACTCCACGATCGGTGAACAGTCTCCGGCGTCCCAAGCGAGCGCTTCGCACTGGAGCTGCGGCTGGCAGAGGCCGTCCCCAAGCCACCAACTCCAGGAGCACGTCCCATCGCAGTCCGTGATCTCGAAGGCTGTACAGCAGTCGCCACCGTCCCACGCGTGAGAGAGGCAACGGAGCGCCTCGTCACACTGACCATCTCCCACCGACGATGAAGGCTGGCAGCCGCCTACGCAGTCCGCGACCTCTCCGGGCGGGCAGACGACGAGGGCCTCGCAGTCGCCAGAGTCCCACCCAAAGGTCTCGCATTGAAACTCGGGATCACAGAAACCATCACCCAACCAAGTCGGCCAAGCGCAACCACCGTCGCATGTCTTGATCTCCCCTGTCGGGCAGCAATCCAGCCCATCCCAACCCGTATCTAAGCAGGCCAAAGTAGCTTGGCAGGTGCCATCGCCCAGCCACGTCGCCGGGAGGCAGCCCCCGACGCAATCGGCCACCTCATCTTCTGCGCACTCAGCGACGACGGGGCAATCGCCCTCATCCCAATTCGTCGCCGAGCAGGCCAGGGACTGGTCGCAGGTGCCGTCGCCGAGCCAGCTGAGCCATACGCAGCCGCCCTGGCAGTTGGCGACCTGAAGGTCGGTGCAGCAATCGCCGCCGTCCCAGACCGTCTCCTCGCATTGCAGGGGTGCGTCACAGATCCCGTTGCCGAGCGCCGATGAGGCGACACAGCCCCCCAAGCAGTCTGGGGTCTCCCCATTGGGGCACACCACCACAGGCTCACAGTCACCGCCATCCCAGCCCGTCAACTCGCAGGCGAGCACGGGATCACAGAGGCCATCGCCGAACCAGGTCTCAAAAGAGCACTCTCCGAGACAATCGGGGGCTTTACCGGTCGGGCAGCAGTCTTCACCATCCCAATCGGTCTCCTCACACCTCAAGCTCTCGTCGCACACCCCGTCACCCAGCGATGATGCAGGCTGGCACCCTCCCAAACAGTCAGGAGTTTCTCCGAGGCCGCACTCGACCACCGGCGCGCAGTCGCCATTGTCCCACCCCAGCTCCTCGCACGCGAAGACATCGTCGCAGCTGCCGTTGCCCAACCAGCCAGCCCATGAGCACGCCCCAAGGCAGTTCGGTGTGAGGCCGTCCGCGCACTGCGTCGGGGCGCAATCACCGCCGTCCCAGCTGGTCGCTTCACAGTCCAGTTCAAAGTCGCAGAAGCCGTTGCCGTAGACCTCGGCGGGCAGGCAGGTCGCCGCACAGCTGGGCGTCTGACCGGGAGGACAGAAGACGCCTGGGCAATCCCCGCCATCCCAGTTCAATGCATCACACGCGAAGGGCTCATCACACTCACCGTCACCGTACCAACTTTGCCAACTGCACGTCTCCATGCAGTCGAGCTGTTGCCCGTCTGGGCACACAGGCGCGTCGATACAATCGCCCTCGTCAAAGCCCTGGGCTTCACAGTTGAGCGCCTCATCACACTGACCATCCCCAAGGGCGGCCACAGCGGTGCATCCACCGAGGCAATCCAAGACCTCTGTGGCCGGGGCGCACACTGGACCAGGAGGCTGACAGTCCCCGTTATCCCAGTCGGTCGCCTCGCAATCGAAGAGCGGGTCACAAAAACCGTCCCCCAACCAGTTCTCCTGCGTACACCCGTCTGCACAGTTCGGAGCTTGCCCGATCGGGCAGCCAATCACGCCGCAATCCCCGCCATCGAGGCCAAAGGGGATGCAATCAAAATTGCTGTCACAGACGCCGTCACCCACCTTCGCGAGGTCCCCACACACCCCTGTGCAGTCGTAGAGGAAGCCCACGGGGCAGTCACCGGCGATGCAATCGCCGCCATCCTCTTGGTAAGCGGGACAGTTAAACGCGTCATCACAGCTGCCGTTACCGATTAACCCCTCTGGCAGGCACTCCCCCACGCAGCTCGGGACTTCCCCAGGGGGGCAGCAGTCACCTGAATCATAGCCGCTTTCTTTACAGTTCAGCTCGGGGTGACATTCGCCATCACCATTGAGCACTGCGGCGATGCACTCCCCTTCGCAGTCCAGGATCTGCCCCGGCAAGCACTCCCCGGTGACGCAGTCGCTGCCGTCGTAGTCCCAAAGCCCGCAGTTCAACGACGCGTCGCATTGACCATCGCCGAGCGCCCCCTCCGGTGTGCAGCCGTCGAGACAATCCACCAGGTCACCATCCGGGCATGGGTCAACGACACAGTCACCGCCATCCCAGTTGAAGGCCTCGCAGTTCAGCGCTTCGTCACACGTGCCGTCGTTCACGAGCGCCGCCAATACACAGCTGCCGTCACAGGCCAAGAGCTCGGCGGGCGCGCACGCCGAGCAGTCGCCTCCATCAAAGCTGAGCTCTGGGCAGTTTAATGCGGGGTCGCAAACCCCGTCTCCGTAGGACAGCGAGGGCGTGCATCCGCCAATGCAGTCAGACATCTCGTTCATGGGGCACCCTGCCGCGCATAGCCCATCTGCACCACAGGTGGTGCCGACGCCGCAGGTCCCGCAGCTGCCGCCACATCCATCGTCGCCGCACGCTTTGTCGTCACATTGCGGTGTGCAGGCTGTGGGATCGACACAGACCCCGTCTTCAGAGCACATGAACCCCACGCCACAGACACCACAGCTGCCACCGCACCCGTCGTCACCGCACGCTTTATTCGCGCAGTCCGGGGTGCACACCGAGGGGTCAACGCACTGCCCCTCTAGAGAACAGGTCAGCCCGATGCCGCACACCCCGCAGCTGACGCCGCACCCATTATCACCACACTCGCGGGTGTCACAGACACCACAACAAGGGTCATCGGCCGGTGGCGTGTGGATACAGCCGTCAGTGCCACAGGTGTCCACGGTGCAGGCATCGCCGTCGTCACAATTCTTTGCAAAGCCGCCAACGCACACGCCTCCTTGGCATGCCTCTCCGTCCAAACACGGCGCGCTATCACAAGGCGAACCGTCCTCTGCAAAGGCAACCTCGCAGACCCCAAGGGTGCACACGACCTGCTCACATGTCCCCGCGATCAGCCCCGCGCAGTCGGCGTCTTCTTGGCACTCCGGCTCTGCTGCTTGGTCGAGGGTGTCCCCGGGCGTCGCCGTGCTGCCCGCGTCTGCGCGCGCGACCTCGCTGGTCTGAGTCCAACCGGGCTGCGGAGCGGGCGGCACGCTGCTCGTGGTGTCACCAGACAGGTCACCACCGGTGCACGCGCTCGCGAAGAGCGCGGCCGCCATCAAGAAGAAGGTAAGACAAGCGCGACGGATGAGATCCCCCTGGGTGATCAAGGGCGCTCGAACGTCTCTCAACGCCAGCTCAAGCCGGCAGTGAAATGATGGTGCCCTCTTAGCCGGATACGACAGAGCGACGGGTAGAATCAAGTCTCGGTCCAAACCGAGGCCATCAAAGGGGTCGGTAAAACCTCCCCAATGCGGCGGCTCAAGGTCACCAAGTGAAAGGCTCGACTGGACAAACCCACGACAACGAGCGACACTTAAGTGATTAGAATTATAACCAAATCGCGACAAAGCCGAACCAAGGGACACACAGATAAGGACTCAGAGGCTGCTCTTTGTGGGGCTCCTCAGCACATCGCTCCTCGCCTGTGGTGGCGAAGGGACCGCTGACAACGACGCGTCGCTTCAAGACGTCACGGCGTCGACCGACGCATCGAGCGAAGACACCCAAGCCCCAAGTGATGTCGTGACAGAGGGCGACGCGGCCCAGGCTCACGACGCTCAGGCCGAAGACGACACAGAGCAACCCGAGGAGTCCGGGTGCCGAAGCGCCGACGATTGCCCGTTAGACAGTAACTTTGAGAGCTACTGCGCGACCCCTTATGACGACACTCATGTCTGTGGCATCCCTGCTGCTTACCCTGATTACCCCTGCGAAGAGCTCTGCCCAGGTGTGGGTGGGCCATTCGACGGGGAATTCCCCGGGGGCAGCGAGTGTCACGCGGTCATGTCGAATTGCTCGGCCAATGGAATCGGGGGTTACTGCGCAGATCCTTCGGAGGACGCGGTCTTCAACACGCCATGCGGAGGCTCCGAACCCGGGGACGAGTTGACCTGGAACGAGGAGGGCGTCCGTGTGCCGCAGAGCTGTGAGGATGGCTACGCGTGTCACGCGGTCCAGAGCTGTGAGCCCAGCGCAGCGCATAGCGACCTGCACGGCTGCGCATTCGCGCTCTGCGAGGCCGACTCAGACTGTGAGGAGGGGCTCTTTTGCGTCAACGGTCAATGCATCGACACCTTGGGGACGTGCGCACTGAATACGCCTAGTCCCTAACGCCCGCAGTCAATGGGGCTATCGGCCCTTCGCCCTCAGCCCTTGCTCTAGAGCAGCACAGTGCTAATCTCCCGAGCGTCGCACACCCGGGAGGCGAAAGATGGACACTAAGCGCGCACGTAAGCTCATCGAAGACGTCTGGGAGAGCTCCATCATACCGACCTTGGTCGAGTACGTTCGGATCCCAAATAAGTCCCCTGCATTCGACGCCCAATGGGCCGAGCACGGCTACATGGACGAGGCCATCACCTTGGCTGAGAACTGGGTGCGTGAACACGCGCCAAGTGACGCATCGATTGAGGTCGTCCGCTTGCCTGGGCGCACGCCGGTCCTGCTCGTCGATGTCCCGGGTACGGCACCCGGCAACGTGCTGCTCTACGGTCACTTGGACAAGCAGCCCGAGATGATCGGCTGGGATGCGGACCTCGGGCCCTGGGATCCGGTCTTGCGCGACGGCAAGCTCTACGGACGAGGTGGCGCCGATGATGGCTACGCGGTCTTCGCGTCGCTCACGGCCATCAACGTCCTGCGCGACCAAGACATCCCTCATGCCCGGGCGCTCATCCTCATCGAGACCTGCGAGGAGAGCGGGTCCTTTGACCTGCCCTATTATATCGACCACCTCACCGAGAAGATCGGCACCCCTGAGCTTGTGATCTGCCTCGACAGCGGCGCAGGCAACTACGAGCAGCTCTGGATGACGACGTCGCTTCGCGGGATGATCGGCGGCACCCTTAAGGTCGATGTCCTCAAAGAGGGCGTCCACAGCGGCGACGCCAGCGGCGTAGTTGCGTCGAGCTTCCGCGTGGCGCGAGAGCTCCTCGATCGCATCGAGGACTCTAAGACCGGCGTGATGCACATCGCCGCCTGTAACGCTGAGATCCCTCAGCAGCGGGTCGAGCAAGCCAAGGCCGCCGCGGAGTGCCTAGGGGGCGTCATCTCAGACCGCTTCCCGTGGGTCGAGGGCATGGGCCCTGTCACCGAAGACCGGGCGGAGCTGGTCCTGAACCGCACCTGGCGCCCGACCCTCTCGGTCACCGGCGTCGCTGGGCTCCCATCTCTGCAAGACGCCGGCAGCGTGCTGCGCCCCGGCACATCACTCAAGCTCAGCTTCCGACTGCCGCCGACCGTGGACGCGACGGTCGCCTACGCGGCGGTCAAAGAGGAGCTCGAGCGAGAGAGCCCCTACGGCGCTCAAGTGAGCTTTGAAGGCTCTGGCGAGTCAGGCTGGCACGCCCCAATCTTGAGCCCCTGGCTCGAAGACGCGCTCAACGGCGCCTCGATGTCCTGGTTTGGGCGACCATCGATGCAGATGGGCGAAGGCGGGACCATCCCCTTTATGGGCATGCTTGGAGAGAAGTTCCCCGAGGCTCAGTTCGTCATCACAGGTGTCCTCGGGCCGGGCTCAAACGCCCACGGCCCAAACGAATTCCTGCACCTCGGCATGGCGAAAAACCTGACCGGCTGTATGGCACACGTGATGGCAATTCACGCCAAGCGCAGCCTCTGATCTGGTTATTCTCTTAAGGATCTTCGCCCAGCATCCGTAGGAGAGGGTGGAGTTCTCGCCCGGCACGAGTGTTGCGCGGGTCGGGGCGCACGCCGCGCCTGCGGGGACTCCATCCACGATAACGGCAAACCAGTCGCGAGGCTGGGACGCAAAACCAAGGGTCTCTTTGAGACAGCCTGGCTACCGAAGGAGAATGTCGAGAAAGGTGGACTTTCGTCTAGCAGGCCGGCCTCAGCACCCGTCCTTTGACGCCCGCTCCCTCTGAGGGGGGCGGCGCGTCAAGCCCCGACGACGACACCTAAGCAACCTCAGATGGCGCCCTCGCAGGGGAGCGCCTCGTCTATCTGACCCATTCGCGAGCATCCACGCCCCCGTGATGCCACGTCGCCGATGTCCCGCATCGGTCGAAACGTACAGGAGTGCCCTATGAAGACCGTCGTGCTCTGTCTCCTCACTTTAGCCCTGATAAGTGCCATGCACCACTTTGATATCAGGGACCTAAACCGGCCCTCGGGGCTCTCAACCTCCCTCGAACAAGGCGGTAAAAACGGTCACATCGAGGGACACATGCACCAAGGCGCCGTGCAACCCATTCAGCGTGTCACCTCCGAGAGGAGGCAAGGCTAACCCAACCACCGCGATCCTCGCGGTGACATCATCCCGAAATGGCAAACCAGTCGCGAGGCTGGGACGCAAAACCAAGGGTCTCTCTGAGACAGCCTAGCTACCGAAGGAACATCCCATGAAGACGCATCAAAAGCCGCGGCCCGCGCCGCAACACATTCGCCCCCATGAGCGTCTGACGGCCGCCACGCCTGATGACCGAATCACCACGTACCGAAGCGACAGAGGATCTCATGCCAGACAACGTCTTTATCCAGCTCCCCCTCGTCATCCAAGACCTCTACTCCAGCGTCAATGACCTCCCCGTAGGTCCGCTGAACAACGAAAGGCCGCGCACAAACGCCCAGAGCACAAAAGACGATCAGGACACCGGCGCAGTCGGGCAACGCTAAGGGGCTGGTGGTTCGGCAACCAAACGGGCGCCGATCGCCATCCAAGGTGGCGGTGTCTCCGGCGCCGCCAACCTACGGCTGTTTCGGCATAAGAGCGCCATAAACGGGCGCTGACAGGCCCCCCCGCGAACGACTCGGGTGACGGGGGTGCGCGCGTCGTCGCGCGGGGGGCCTGCCGGGTCAATCACCTCAGGCGCGGTCATCCCGTAGGCCTCTGCCAAGTGGTAATCCGCAGTCCACTCCGGACAGTTACCCACCATGTCGTAGAGCCCATACCCGTTGGGCGCATACGAGGCGACTGGGACCGGGGCGGGGCGGTCAAAATTGCACCGGGAGCCATCGATCGGGGCGTCCCCCCACGGAAAAGGCGCCCCCTCGATGCCCCCTCGTGCGGCGCGTTCCCACTCAGCCTCGGTCGGTAACCGGTAGCGCCACCCATCTCGACCTTCTAATACAGCGCATAAGCGCACGACATCGGCGATGCTGAGCCCGGTCTGGGGTAACGCGCCGACATAGGCGTCAAGGGGGGGAGCGTCGGGCGCAGAGACAGAGGCCCACAGCGCCCGCGTCACCGGCCAGGCGGCCATCCAATAGTCCTCTGTCAGCGTGACACAACGCAGCGGCAACTCACTCGCCTTTTGCGCAGGGCTGCCACCCATGGTGAAGGTGCCCGCGGGCACCTTGCGAAAGGGGAGCCCGGAGGGGGACCACGCCACCGAGGGGTCGGCCTTGAGGCGCTGCAAATGAGCAGCGCGCTCTGGGCGTAAGGCCGCCTCGGCCCCTTCGGCCTGCCTAGGCAACCCGCTCAGGTCTGGGTGAGCAGGCAAGAAGACTGGGCGCTGCCGATGCCAAGCGATGCGATGACGGATCGGGTGGTTAGGGTGCCCGTCGAGGAGGTCCTCCCAGGTCCGCCAAGCGCCTGCATGATCGCCAGCCCGATAGGCGTCGAGCCCTTCGTGATACGCCACCATCCCGGGATCAGGCCTGTCCGCATCAGGCACCTCCGCCGCGTACTCTGGGTGGGCAAAGAGTGCGCCACGCAGTGCAGCGAGGATCTCTTCGACGGCGCTCCCGCTGCGGAACCTCCCAGCGATCTCGCCTTGTGGTGTCAGGATGAGGCAATCAGGGGGAGCCGCAGCGGCGCGGCTGGAGTCTAAGCTCGAGTTGACCAAGGCTCGCCCCACGGGATCCACCCCGCAGCCCTCAAGCGCCATGCTGATCCTCACCGGCACAAAGGCTTTGGCGATCAGGCGCACGATCTCAGGTTCAGAGAAGCCGACGGCCCTCTGGTACTGTGCGGCGGGTCACAAGTCGTCCGCGCTCCCTATGCCCTGTCCGCACGGGTGTAAGAGCACCATACGGCGATCTCGCTGGGCCACTTCGAGCCCGTCAGAGATCGCCTCGAGCCACACGATATCCCGAAGTTCCTCATTCATCTCGCCCACCATAACGCGAGAGGCTTGTCAGGTGTCAGCGGACAGTGAAGAGTGGGGTCGTGTTTGCACGACGCCTCAGCCTCTTCATCCTCCTCGCCGCGAACCTCGCCGGCTGCGAAACCAAGTCACCGTGTGCGCTCACCGGAACTTGGGAGGTCGAGCGCCTCGCTTGTACAGGTCACCCTGAAGCCCGCCCCGACCACGTCAAAGCGAGCTACACCTTCGACGGCGCGGGGGGCACGACCAGGTGGGAGCTCCCCGGGTGCACCGTCGAGGCCCAGTTTGAACTCACCCTCCAAGGCACCCAAGTGATCTTGCGAGAGCACCAACACACCTGTGAAGCCACAGCGGTCGCGGATGGTGAGGCAGCCACCCCCTGCTGCACCTCATCTGCAGTGGACATGACGCTGAATTATCGATGCCAGCCCGGCTCAGAGGGCGTGGACTGGATCGCGACCCTGGCAACGGACGGTGAGACAGGGCCTTGGGCCAACCGGGGCGCCTGGCGTGGCTGCCCCACAGGCTCCCTCGGGATGATGCGCCTCGTCACCCACTGAGCTGCCCGGCCTCGACGTCGCGACGCGCGCAAGGTACACCCGATCCCTGACCGACGGAGGGCACGATGAACGGCACCTTGGACATGGCATCAATTCGAGCGCAGTACCCTGCCTTTAAGCGCACCCAAGGTGGCCAACCCGTGGTCTTCTTTGATGGCCCCGCCGGGAGCCAAGTTCCGCAACGGGTCATCGACGCCTCGAGCCACGCCTTGGGCTACGTGAACGCCAACACCCACGGAGAGTTCGTCACCGCGCTTGAGAGTGACGCCATGCTGGCCAAAGCGCACCAGGCCATGGCCGATTTGATCGGCGCAGATGACCCGAACCTCGTCGCCTTCGGCCCCAACATGACGACGCTCACCTTGGGGCTCAGTCGAGCGCTCGGGCGCACCTGGGGGCCCGGTGACGAGATCGTCGTGACGCGCCTGGATCATGACGCCAACGTCTGGCCCTGGGCCCTCGCCGCGAAGGACGCGGGGGCAACGCTTCGGTACATCGAGATCGATCAAGAGGACTGTACGCTGGATATGGACAGCGCTCGGTCCGTCATTGGACCCAAGACCAAGCACGTCGCCGTGGGCGCCGCCTCGAACGCGGTGGGGACGATCAACCCGCTGCGTGAGGTCGCGGACTTGGCTCACGCGGTCGGCGCGACCTTCTTCGTCGACGCGGTCCACTACGCACCCCACGGGCTCATCGATGTCGACGCCTGGGGCTGCGACTTCCTTGCTTGCTCGGCCTACAAGTTCTTCGGCCCGCACGTCGGCGTACTTTGGGGCCGGCGTGAGTGGATGACGACCCTAGACGCTTACCGCGTGCGCCCGGCGGGTAACAACACACCCGATCGCTGGATGACCGGGACTCAGAACCACGAGGGGATCGCGGGGGCGCTCGAGGCGGTCGAGTACCTCGCCGACCTAGGCCGCGAGGCCAGTGAAGACCCGAACCTGGAGCGTCGCGACGCCCTGAAGGCCGCCTTCGATGTCATCGAGCGCCACGAATCCGAGCTGTGCCAACGCATGATCGGCGGACTTCAAGCCCTGGATGGCGTGCGTGTCCTCGGCATCACAGACCCCTCAAAAGCAGCTCAACGCTGCCCCACGATCTCGATCGTGCACGACGCACACACACCCATGGCCATCGCCCGGCACCTCGCCGGCGATGGCATCTTTGTCTGGGAAGGGCACTTCTACGCTGTGGAGCTGAGCCAGACCTTGGGCTTGGAGCCCAACGGGATGGTCCGCATCGGCCTGCTGCACTACAACACCGCCGGCGAAGTCGATCGGCTGATCGAGTCACTGCAGCGCCTGGTCAAAAGGTGAGCGTCACGTCGGGCGGCTGATCTTCAAGACGATCGCGACGAAGACACCGGCGACGAAGCCACCGATATGCGCCCACCAGGCCACGCCAGCCTCGCTGAGGCTCATGAACTGATAACCGAACCAGAGGCTCAACATGAGCAAGGCTGGGACCCTGATCCGCGTGATGAGGATGAAGATGAAGAGGAGCACGTGGACCTTGGCGCCGGGGTAGAGCACGGCGTAGGCCCCCAAGACCCCGGCGATCGCCCCTGAGGCACCCACCATCGGGACGCTCGGATCTCCGCCAAAGATGAACTGAGCGGCGGCGGCTACCCATCCCCAGGCGAGGTAAATCCCGAGGAATCGCAGGTGGCCAAGTCGGTCCTCAACGTTGTCCCCGAAGATCCACAGGAACCACATATTCCCGATCAGGTGCATCCAGCCCCCGTGCATGAACATGTGCGTCACCAGCGTGAAGGGGAGCGGCAAAAGCTCGACCCCTTGAGGCACCTCGCCTCCGATCAGGCGCGATGGCAGGAAGCCCGCGGCGTAGACCAACTCCACCAACGCCTGATCGGGCAGTGAGATCTCGTAAAGGAAGACCAGTGCGTTGATCAGGATGAGGGTCACGGTCACTACGGGGCGCTGCTGGTTCGGGTTGTCATCGTAAAGAGGGAGCAGCATCGGTGGCCTTTTTGCGGGGTCCGGTCCCCGAAGATAGCATCGATCCTATGATCTCGAAGGACACAGCGCCATGAGGACGATCGCCGCGATCCAAGCACGCCTTGGATCGACACGGCTCCCCCAGAAAGTACTCGCTGACCTGAACGGCCTCCCTATGGTCCTTCAGATCGCGCGGAGGCTCGCAGCGTCTGCCGCGATTGACGACGTCGTCCTGGCGACGACGACCCACGCCTCAGACGACGCGCTCGCCGACGCCGTGAGTGCCCATGGGCTTGAGGTTCATCGCGGCGCAGTAGACGACCTGGTGGAGCGCCTCTACGGCGCCGTAGTGGCCTCCGAAGCTGACGTGC
The DNA here is from genome assembly GCA_049602155.1 of Myxococcota bacterium. Lineage (GTDB taxonomy): Bacteria > Myxococcota_A > UBA9042 > PHBI01 > JBMYRH01 > JBMYRH01. Next base: position 357,761 of record JBMYRH010000003.1, read on the forward strand.
TCGTCCGTGTCTGGGGAGACTGTCCGTGCGTCGATCCCGGGGTCGTGACGCGCGCCGTGGAGACCCTCATCGAAGGCGACCACCTCTTCGTCTCGACCATGCGACCACCAGGACGCACGCTCCCGCTCGGCCTCGACATCGAGGTCTACCGAGGGGACTGCCTCGCGGCCATCCTCAAGGGCAGCGCGGACCCTTTCTATCGGGAATTTCCTGTTGAATTCGTCAACCGAGAGGTCGAGGGCAGCCGAGTCGGCGGCATTCGGCACCACACAGACGTCTCGGACCTGCAGATCACCGTCGACTACCCTGAAGACCTCACCTTCGCCCGGGCTGCGTTCGCCGCCCTCGATCGCCCCGATGACATCTTCACTGTCGATGAGCTCGTCGCGTGGATGACGAGCGACGCTGGTCGCGCTGCCCTCCCTGAAGGGCTGGCCCGCAACGCCGACTATTTGACCAAGAAGGCGGCCCACCAGGGCCCACCACAAGGAGTGACGTCTTCATGAGCGAGACCATCCCTTTCCTCGACGGCAACCTCACCTTGCTACGCGGCCTCACCGAAGAGGACCTCGACGGCCCCATGTCTCAATGGTCCAACGACCGAGAGGTGACGCGCATGCTCTATCGTGGCGCCTTCCCAGAGACCCGCGCGACCGCCGCCGCCGCGATGGCTGCCGTCGCTGCGAACCCGAGAGAGGTCGAACTCGCGATCGAAGACAAGGCGTCGGGCAAGCATATCGGGATCGCAGGCATCCACTCGATGAACCCGATCGCGCACTCCGCAGAATTCCGAATCCTCATCGGAGAAAAGGGCTTCTGGAACGGCGGCTACGGTACCGAGGTCACGCAGCTGATGGTGGCCTACGGCTTCGAGGTCCTGAACATGCACAAAGTGTGGCTCGGGGTGACCGCCGATAACGTTGGCGCCGTGCGCTGCTACGAGAAGGTCGGCTTCGTCAAAGAGGGCGTCCTGCGCGCAGAGACCTATCGCAACAGCCGCTACTACGACGCCGTGCGTATGAGCATCCTCCGTCCCGAATACGACCAACTGCGAGACAAATGGGCGATCGCCGACAAACTCCAGACGCAATTCCCGCGGTAGCCATCTTCGGCTGCGGCCGAATCGGGAGCGCGCTCGATGAATCAGGGTCAGCCCACGTGTTGACGCACGCGGCGGCGTGCGCACAACACCCCCGCCTGCGACTGGCGGCCCTCTGTGACGCAGATCCAGAGCGCCTGAGGGAGGCTGGCCGAGCGCGTCATGTCTCCGCGCTCTATACCGACGCCGATGCGCTCCTCGAGGGTACCCCCATCGACGTGGCGGTGATCGCGACACCGACCCATCTCCGCACCCCAGTGGTTCAGAGCGCACTCGACGCTGGGGTCCGCACCTTCGTCATAGAGAAGCCACTGGCATCAAGCCTCGAGGAGGCCGAGCACCTCGCTCAGCTGCTTCGAGCCCACGACGCCACGGTCTCAGTGAACTACCTTCGACGCTACGCTGCGGGCCTGATCGACGCCCGAGAGCGGCTCGTTCGCGGTGATCTGGGTGCGCCCCAGGTGGCGCGGGTGCTCTACGGCAAAGGCCTGAGCAACAATGGCTCTCACGCCATCGATCTCATGCGGTGGTGGCTTGGAGAGCCGTCACAGGTCACGGCGCTCGGTCATGTCTCTGATGGGCGTGATGACGACACGACCCTGCACGCCCACTACACGCTCCGCACCAACGGAGGCGCCCTCCCCGTGACCCTCCAGGGCTGCGATCACCGAGCCATCTCGCTCTTCGAACTCGACGTGCTCTGCGCGCACGGACGGCTGCGGCTCACAGACCGCGGCGATCAGGTTCGAATCAGCACTGTCACCGAGGACCCGGCCTTCCCTGGTTACTCCGCCCTGGGGGCCGAGATCGTCACCTTAGGCGGCGTCAGTGACGCTCTCGCGGGGCTGTGGGACGACCTCGTAGCGGTGCTCAGCGGTCAGCGCGACGCGCCGCGTTGCACCCTGGAAGATGGGCTCGCTGCCCTGCGCATCGTTGAAAGCACACGCCTGGCCTCGCGACGTGGCGAGGTCACACAGATCCCTGACCCCAGCATGACGAGGTGAGCCGATGAGCACACCAGCGATCCTAGGCGGCGAGCCAGTACGCCACACCCCCTTCTTGCCTCGCACCACGATGGGGGAGCCCGAGAAGCGAGCCGCCATGGAGGTCCTGGACTCGGACGTCCTCAGCGCGTTCCTCGGTTCCTCAGGTAAATTCTTCCTCGGGGGCGCAAAGGTCAGAGCCTTCGAGGACGCGTGGCGCACACGCTACGGCTTCAAGCACTGCGTGACCGTCAACTCCTGGACGACGGGCCTGATGGTCGCGTTTGGCGCAGTAGGCGTAGAGCCTGGAGACGAGGTGATCTGCCCGCCTTACACCATGAGCGCCAGCGCCACAGCGGCGATGTTCTACGGTGGTGTCCCCGTCTTCGCGGACGTCGAGGCCTCCACGTTGTGCCTCGACCCTGCCGACTTCGAGGCGAAGATCACGCCCCGCACCAAAGCAGTCGTCGTCGTCCACCTCCTCGGACGGCCAGCCTCGATGGACCCCATCTGCGAGATCGCCAAACGCCACGGGATCGCGGTGGTCGAGGATGCTGCCCAAGCTCCCGGGGTCTTTTACCGTGGGCGCCCGGTCGGCACCATCGGGGACGTCGGCGGCTTCAGCCTCAACTTCCATAAGCACATCCACTGCGGAGAGGGCGGGGTCATCGTCACCGATGACGACGCCATCGCCCGGGCCTGCCAGCTGATCCGAAACCACGGCGAGAACGCGGTCACCGAAGAGGAACTTGAGGCCTTGGTGAACCCCATCGGCGCCAATTATCGCCTCACCGAACTTCAAGCGGCCATTGGGCTGGCTCAGCTCGGGCGCCTCGAGGGCTACCTCACGACACGGCAGGCGCTGGCCCAGCACCTCACAGAGCGGCTCGGGGACCGGCCTGGGCTGACCCTCCAATCCGTCGAGCCTGGGAGCACACACGCCTACTACGTGTTCCCGATACGATACGACGCTGCGGTCATCGGGCTGTCTCGGTCGATGTTCGTTCGAGCCGTCTGCGCCGAATTGCCCACGCCGGAGGGCTTCGAGTCACTCCCATTGGCGGCCGGCTACGTGAAGCCGCTCTACCTAAACCCGGTCTATCAAAGACGCCGCGCACTAGGGCGCGGAGGCTATCCCTGGGCCTTCAACCCCGAGGTCACCTACGACTACAGCGAGGGGCTGTGCCCGGTCGCCGAGCGGATGTACGCCGAAGAGCTGCTGCTCTCTCCCTTGGTCCGAGAGCCGCACACCATCAAGGACATGGACGACTTCGCGGACGCGATAGAGAAGGTCCTGGACCACGCCGACGCCATCCGCCAAGGGGCCTCGCACCTCGACGATGGCCAGGTCGTCACCCCAGTGGACGCAGCGAATGCCACCAACACCACCTGAGACCACGGGCCCCATCGCGTTCCTCGCGCGCCAAGCCGGGACCGCCGCGGCCTTCACGCCCCTCATCGACGCCCTTGAGGCCTCGGGGGACACCCCGCTCGTCATGGCCCTCGGCGACGCCCAGAGGAGCTGGGGAGCGCGTGCCTCACTGAGCCACGCGGCGTTCTCGGGGCTTGAGGGAGAGCTGGCCGCGCAAGCGCTCCCCTCCCTCTTGATCACCGGCACCTCCGCCGAGGTGGACGATGACGCGCGGAGCTGGCGGTGGGCGCGCCAAGCCGGTGTCCCGACTGTCGCCTTCGTCGACAGCTGGGTGAACTACGCGATGCGCTTCACTGCGTCTCACGGGGGCTGGGTCGACCCGCTCCCCGATGTGATCGCTGTGATCGATGAAGCCTCGCGGGAGCGCATGCGGCGCCTAGGCCTGCCTGACGGGCGCCTGCGTGTCCTGGGGAGCCCCGCGTTCGATGCACTAATGAGCCAAAGGAGCCCAAGCCCGTCGCAAGACGGCGGGGTCGAGCTGCTCTTCGCCAGCCAGCCCCTCGCGGGACGAGGGTTGGCGGCATCATGGAACGAGCATGCCGCGCTGGATCTGCTCATCGACACCCTCAAATCCATGGTCTTCGAGCTCCCCGTGACGTTGGTGCTTCGCCGACACCCCGCCGAGCCCGAGGGGCTCTTCTCACCACGCCTCGAGGGCGCTCAATCACCTGACTTGCGGCTCCGTATAGACGACCGCCCGGACCGAATTGCCTCGGTGGCGGCAGCCCACGTGGTCGTGAGCGTCGTGTCGATGTTGCAGGTGGAGGCCCAGTGGCTAGGGCGCCCAGCGCTTTCCATTCAGCCGGGTGATCCCGCTCCGGCGGACCTCTTGGACCTCCATCACGTCCCTGTAGCGACGGATAAGGTGACGGTCAAAGCCGCCCTTGAGCGCCTCTTGAGCGAGCGCTGGAGCGCGCCAAGTTCGCCACCTCTAGCGACCCCTCAATGGTTAGATTTCATCTCACAAATGTGCCGGTACGACCGGCGAGAATAGTCCCCCCTGTCGGGTAGCAGGTGCACCCGACGATCTGATGTGCATAATGGGCGCCAATCATGACAGGCAATTCACAAGACACAGTGGCTGAATCCCTTGAGAAGAGCGGGGATTGGGCGGGGCTCGCAGAGCACCTCCGTGAGCGGATGATGTCCGGCGACCCCGGGTACCATGACCTGGCAAATCGCCTGGCCGTCCTACTTGAAACCCAGCTGAGTCAGCCCGATGAAGCGGGCGACGTCCTTGAGTGGTTGCTCGATAAGGCCCCGGGCGACAACGACGTGCGCCACGCGCTGGAGCGGCTGCGAAGCGAGACGCAAAACTGGAGCGGGCTCGTCGCCGCCTACCGGCGCGGCCTGGACCTGGCCGAAGGGGCCCCTGAGAAGACGGCTATCCTGGAGAAGATCCTCCGCGTCCAACGTGACGGACAGGGTGATATCCAAGGTCAACGCGCGACCTGTGTTGAGACCTTGTCACTCCAACCAGACTGCGAATGGGCTTGGTCAGCCATCGCAGAGAGTCACGCCGCCGACGAGAGCTGGTGGGAGCTGGTCAAAGAGCTGGCCCAAGCGGCGATGAATGCTGGGGACAAGAGCGGCCCGATCACCTTCCGCATCGCGACCGTGATGGACGAACATCTGGGTCAGGTCGACAAAGCCATCGCCCTCTATGAAGCGGCGCTCGGCGCGGGCGCAGAGCCCTTGCCTTGCCTAGATGCCCTCGAGGCGCTCTACGCCGAGAGCGAGAATTGGGCTCAGCTGATCGAGACTTACACGCGCCTCATACCGTACGCGGCCGATGCAGAGGAGCGCGCGACCCTGCAGCGCAATAGCGCCATGGTGCTCTCCGACGGGCTCAAAGATATTCAAGGCGCCATCGCCCTCTATGACGCGATCCTCGAAGAAAACCCAGAAGATAAAGAGGCGTTTCAAGCCATGATGGCGCTTCAAAAGCGCACAGGCTGAGCGCGGCTTGCCCCTTGTCCTCTGCCCCAGAACGGGCTAACTGGCGGACATGATCACCGTCCTCCGTGCCGGCGCAGGCCGAGCCAACATCTCCCCAGCCAAGGGGACCTACCTCGCGGGCTATGGGCACCCGTTCCGAACCTCTAAGGCTGTTCGGGACCCCCTCTCTGTAACCGTCCTCATGCTCGATGATGGCGCCACACAGCTCGCGCTGGTCACCTTAGATGCCCTGAGCGTCCACGAGGACATCGTCGTCCGCCTGAGGGAGGTCGTCCACCACGCGACGAAGGTGCCCATCGCGCACGTGATGATCGCGTGCTCTCACAGCCACTGCTCCCCCGTCCTCTCCTCGCTTGAGGACAGCTCAAAGCGCCAACGAGACCATATTGAGATGACCATCACCCGCCTCGGTGAGGCGGCGCGCGACGCAGCGGCACACATGGCGCCTGTGACACTCCAGGTCGGGCGCGGTGAGAACACGATCGCGGTCAACCGCCGTGAGACCAACGCAAAGGGCGAGACCGTCATCGGCGTCGTCCCCGACGGCACCATCGATCCCGACCTCCTCGTCCTCCAGCTTCGTGACTCAGACGGAGGCGTCAAAGCCACCGTGGTCAACCTCGCGTGCCACCCGACCTGCTTAAGCCCGAAACATAGGGTCGCCACAGCGGCTTGGCCTGGGCAAATGCGCGCGGTCGTCGAGGCCGAGACCAAGGCCCCTGTCCTCTTTATGCAAGGTGCGACCGGGGACCTGAACCCTGACGCCTCTTGGGGCAAAGCCGAGATCGAGGCCATGGTGCGGCTCGGCAACACCGTCGGCGAAGCCACCCTGAGCGTCCTTGAGCGCATGGACGACGTCACCGGGGTGCCTTTGGCGGCAGCTCGGGTAGAGGTCCCCATCCCGATCGCCACTGAGCGAGGCCCAAAGGGCGAGCCGCTGGACCACCTTGACGGCCTGCGGAAGAAGATCCCCCTGCCACGCTTCGCCATTCGATGGCTCCTCAACCGCTGCTATCCTTGGCAGTCGAGGCAGACCATGACCCCCGACGGCACCTCTGCGGTCCCGATGGAGGCCCAGGTGCTTCGGTTGGGCGAGGTCGCGCTCATCGGGTGGGCTGCTGAGGTCTTTCATGGGCTCGCGGTCGCCATGAAGGCGCAGTCACCGGCGACCGTCACGCTCTTCGCCGGATACTCAAACGGGATGATTGGCTACCTGCCGACCGCCGAGGAGCACGCGCGCGGCGGCTACGAGGTCGATGTCTCCCCCTATTTCTATCGCCTTGGGGGGCCACTGGACCCGAGCGCTGGCGAACGCGCATCCAAGCAGTCACACGAACTTCTCGCGCGGCTCTTCTCATAGAGTGAGAGGCCTTGCTCACACGAGGGTGACCCATTAAGGTCTCGCGACTTTCAGGGAGAGCGCGATGTGTGTGCGTGGAAATGCCTTGGGTACGCTAGCGATCCTAGCGATGCTCATGGGATGTCAAAGCGAGACCGTGGGGTACTACCCGGACTCCGAGATGACCATTGGTAAAGATGTGGCCACCTCCGGTGACACGACGAGCGGTAACAATGGCCCCACAGGCGACGTCACCGGCGCACCAGACGGCGGCGCCGACGAGGCCCCGCTGCTCACCGGCCCGGCCTGCGCTGCGGATGACGAGTGCGCCTCGGAGACCTGCATCACCACCGAGTTCCTCGAGAGCTTAGGGGCCACCGGGATCGACATCCCGGGCGGCCTGTGCAGCAAACTCTTGTGCAGCTCCGACGATGACTGCGGACCCCAAGCCACGTGCATTGACGGGGCCCCCTTTGGCGCCGATGGCTTTCAAATCTGCCTGTCGACCTGTGAAGGGTTGATGGACTGCCGGTGGGAAGAGTCCTGGGGCTGCATCGCGCCGCTGAGCGATTCACCAGAACTCTCGGTCTGCCTGCCCGACAACGTCATCGTGTCACTGGAATGCGAGCAATCGGGCACCTGTGAGGAGGACTCACCGTGAAGATGAACACCCTGCTCTGCCTCCCGCTGGCGCTCCTTATCAGCGCTGATGTGTGGGCTCAAGAGGCCGCGACGAGGGCACCCGACGCTGAGCGAACGGCCACAGAGGCGCCGGCAGAGGCCGTGCCTGATGCGCCGCCGTCAGACAGCGAAGCGCCCGCCGCCACGGAGCCTGCCTCCGAGATCCCGATCGCAGCGCCGGCAGAGACCGCCCCAGCGGCCCCCGCAGCTGAAGAGGACGAGGGCGGCTGGAACCCCCTCGAGATCCAGCCTAATGATGGATGGTACGTGCGCCTGCTCAAGAGTGAGATCAAGCGTGTCGGGGACAAAGACCTCTTCGGCAACTCCGCTCAGCTGCCCCGTGGCTACCTGTCGATCAAGTACGACTGGACGACCACCAAGGCCGGCAGCCGCTTTGACTCCGCCGGCAACCTCGGGCCGGTGATGTCACCCATCAGCTTCGAAGAGAACGGCAACAAAATCATCAACGTCGACCTCGGGATGAGCGGCGAGGGCGGTGGCCACGGGTTCATGGTCTCCTACGGCATCATCGACCCCCTGGACTGGTTCCTAGAGCTCCCCTTCACTTACATGAACCTGAGCCTCAACCCCGTGGTCGCTGAGATCGATGAAGAGGGTAATCGCATCGCGCCGGGCCTCTACGCCAACGCCCTGGGGATCACCGACCCGAAGGCCTACAACGCAGCGGACTTCATCTACGACACGATGCCCAAGCTCGGTCGCGCGAGCCCCGCGACGTCTTACCAAGGCGAGTGGCTGCTCGGTGACATCCGAACGGGCTTCTCTTGGAACTACTTCCGGAACTCCCGCGTCTCCTTCGCGCTCGTCCCGAAGGTCGCCTTCCCCACAGGCAAAGTGCAGCACCCCAATAACTCAGTCATCTACGGCACGGGCCCGGCGATCGAGACCGGGCTGGGCGGATGGGCCATGGGCGCCAGTCACGTCATGGACGTACGCCTGTTCCGCCTGCCCCCTTGGTTGGACGTCATCCTGACCACCGAGGTCGGCGTGAACTACGGATTCCCCCAGGAGCGTGAGTACCCGACGAACTTTGAGCCGCCCCTTGAGATCGCGACTCAGATCGACGCGGACTCGTTCCCCGACCTCTCCGACTTGGACGGCACGTTCAGCTACACCCCTGGGTTCGCGCTCGATTGGATGGCGCAGCTGAGCATCGGGGCGCCACTGCTGAGCGTGGGCTTTGCTTACGGTATTCAGTTCAGTCAGACGCCATGGATGGAGGGAGACCCCGACTTCATCCGCATGGCTCGGGCGCTTGAACTCGTCGGTCAAAGCGAGCTCCACGCCATCCAGGTCGGCGTGACCACGACCCTCCTCCCCCTCTACATCCCAATCGGCCTCGGCTTCTCGTACCGTAAAGCCATCGCAGGCCGTAACGTCATCGTCCTCGAGGACTACTGGCAGTTCACCGTGACCGGCCTCGTGCCCATCGAGCCCTTCTTGACCTTCGAGTCCGAGGAGTAGACCCGTGTTCGCTGGCGCCGCGTCCCGTGACATCACCCCGAAGGAAGTGGAGGGACTCCACCTCGCGGGGTTTGGGGCGGGGCGAACGGCGCTAGGTGTGCTGGATCCCCTTGAGGTCGGCGCCCTCTACCTCAAGGCCGGTGATACCGAAGTTGCGCTCGTCACCATCGACTGCATCGGGCTCAACCTCCCAGTGGTTCAAGCCATCCGCGCACGGGTGGATGACCTACCAGGCGCGTCGATCATTATCATGGCCACCCATACGCACAGCGCCCCGGACACCATCGGGATGTGGGGGCCAGCCTTTCTCGGCCTCGTGCCCCGTAAGAGCGGCGTCGATCCCGATTGGCTTGAGACCGTCATCCAGGCCGCCGCCGACCTTTAAATTTGTTTCCTCGTGGACGGTATTGAAGCGTCCCTCAGCACCGAAGTGCAAACTTTGGGTCCATAGCTCAAACCTATCATCGGCGAGGGGGATTAAATTCTCAAAACCATTTTCTTTTAGAAATGGGTGGCAAGTTCCCGCTTTACGGTGTTCATCAAAATCACGCTTGAGGAGTACGTCTGTGGCTTCATTGATATTGTAGCCAGGAATGCTGGGGAACTTGATACCCCCCACTTGCTGGAGATAAAAGCACGCCGGGCAATTTATAAAATTTTCTATACGGTACCGGCTTAATTCATATGGTTCTGGGTTCTGCGGGTTGTATACGCCGCGGT